>NZ_CP084260.1:0-1419616 GCF_022879575.1 Caballeronia sp. SL2Y3 | reverse complement strand
CCGAATTACGCGCAAGCGTCGGGCAGCGTCTCGTATTCGAACCACCCGACGTTCACCTTCACTCCGACTACCGGCGATGCGTACGCCAGCGCGTATATTCGCCCGTTGTCACCGACGCTCGTGCTGCCGCTCGCGGAAAGCGGGATTCCGGTCGACTTGTTGCTGCGCATCACCGCCCAATCCGTCGCGGGGCTGCAAAACGGCAACGCGCTCGGCGGCCCCAACGCGTCGGGCGCGCCGGAGTTTTTCCTGTTGATTCAGGCGCTGCGCCGTCTGCAACTCGCCGGCGAGCTGAACGTGGAAACGCGCGATCAGGATCACCAGCCGCGCATCTTCATGACGCTAGGCGCGACGCGCAGCGGCGCGAACAAGCAGACCGTCGACGACCTCGCGCTCGTGCGCAGGCTTCTGCACCTCTCACCCAAGATGAAGACCTACGAGATCGTGTACGGACAGTCGGCGGATCGCGATCGCATTCCGATGGTCACGCGCTCGGTGCTCGGCATCCTCACCGATCTCGGCGCGCAAATCCCGGTGCCCGATTCGCAGGTCGGCAGCGGGGCGACGAAGCCGACAATCGGGCTGATCGGCGGCGAAACGCGTCCGACGATCGTCGTGAAAGTCGGCGAGAAAGCGCCGCCGGACGCCTACGTGAGCGTGCTTTACGACAAGTCGAACTACTGGATCGACCGCGCCGACTTCGACTCGAAGTACGCATTCACCGTGGTGCAGAACCTCATGGCTCTCGGCGAGGTGACGGATACGGCGAAGGCGCCGGTCGTCACGATTCCGGCCAACTGACGCGCGGACGGCTCCTGCAATCGACATCGCGCGCGGCGCAGGCCAGTACGTGTTCGGTCCGTTCACGGTCGGCGCGTCGTACAGCTTCGCGCAGTACAAGAACGACGCCAGCTCGCTGTTCCAGCAGCAAGAGAAGTTCAACGTCGGCAACGGCTACGTGGACTTCCAGCTGACGCCGGCCACGCTGCTGGGCCTCGGCTACACGTACACGCAAGCAAGCCCGACACGTCGGCTAACTATCACCAGGTCAGCCTAGGCGCCGACTACTCGCTGTCGAAGCGCATTTTGCATGCAGCGTGATGCATGTAGAATGCCAGCCGCAATCTGTCCGCATGTGCATAGGCTGACTCCCGCGTTCAGCCGCAGCAACGCGCGGCTCGATGCGTTGCTTTCCGAAAGGCGCCGCTAACCTTGAAGCGGACGCGGGCGGGAACACTCCGCGACGCGGTTTGCCCGCTCACCTGAACCTCGCCTTGCGCACCTGGCATGTGTCATGCAGCGTCTCGCGTGCAGAATGCCGGCGGCAGCCTGTCCGCATACGCATATGCATACGCATTCGCATACGCTGACGCTCGCGCTGAGCCGCAGCGATGCGTGTTGCCTGCGTACCTTGACCTGGCCCGCGCGCCCTGCATTCTGCATGCGGCGTGTTGCGTGCACAATGCCCGCCGCAACCTGTCCGCATACGCATACGCTCCCGTTCAGCCGCAGCGACGCGCGGCTCGATGCGTTGCTTTCCGGAAGGCGCCGCTATTCTGGAAGCGGACGCGAGCGCAAAGTGCCGCGACGCGCGTTGCCCGCTGACCTTAACCTCGCCCGCGCCCGCGCCCTCGCATCTCGCATGCGGCGTGTTGTATGCAGAATGCCGCCGCCTGTCCTCGCGCGTGTGACGCCGCCGTTCCCCGACCGGCGACCCGTGCCTGCACGCGTCGCTTTCTGAACGGAGCCGTCAGCAGCAACGCGCACGCGGGCAGAAAAATGCTCGTCGGTGCCGGTTCCTCGCAGACCTGAACCTCCGAAACGCGCGCGGCAACGCGTGACATCGCAGAGAATTACTGCGCCCGATCTGCGCGGCTGCCTTCCTCAGGCGCACACCCTTTTCGAAAGCCCGGTCGGCCGCCGAACGAACGCACCCCGCAATCAACAAGCCCTAACCCCGCCCACGCCCCCTGCAAACCATAAAGTACTGCGAACTAACCCACCAAGGCGCATGCCGCACCGGACTGGTATGCACCGCATCCACAACGAAGCGCTCGCTCACAAGCTCGCGAAGCTCGCGAAAGTCGAAGCCCTTGTGCGTCGTGCGCGGGTTCGCCGGCCGGCTCACGCGCATGCCGATCATCGCCTTGAGCAATTCCGCGGGCGTGTATTCCGACTTCAGTGTGCGGCTGCGAATCATCCAGTTCGACACCTTCGGCGCAATCGCGAGGCCATACATGATCGGCACTGAAATGACGAGCGCGCCGTCCGTCTTCAGAATGCGCGCGGCGTCATCGAGCAGCGCGTCCACTTCGCGCGGATAGAGATGCTCGCAGACCTCGAATGCCGTCAACACGTCCACGCTTTGCGATGCAACCGTGTCCAGCGACTCCGCGTACTTCACTTCGGCGAAGGCGGGCGCCATGAACTTGTCATGGCCGATCAACGTGATGTCCCGCCGCGACTCGCCGAGCGTATGCAGAAAAAGGCCCGGTCCCGCGCCGAAGTCCAGCACGGTTCCGCGTGCGGGGCATAGACCGGTGACGAGCTCGGTCGCCATGGTCATGCGCGTGCGATGCGCGAAGCGCGCGAGCGGATTGATCGAATTGACGGTTTGTTCTTCGTACGAGATTTCGCGCATGACAGAGTCCCCGTTGTTATCACTCTTATCGGACCGGCCGGGTCCGTATCCTGGCGCAGCACAGCGTTTTTTATTCGTCGTTTTCGGCGATATTGCCGGGACGCGCGGACTCGTGCAATCGGCGGCGGTAGGCGTTAGACGCCGAACTTCTGCCGCCGCCCGCCATCGCCCCGGGCAACGAAAAGCGGCATCCACGCTACACCCAGAGCCAGATGCCGCATGCGATCAGCGCCACACTCCAGAGCCAGTCGACGTTGACCCAGCCCGTGCGCAGAAACGCGAGGCCGGTACGCTCGTGCAGCGACATGGCGGCCAGCGCGATGACCGCGATCACAGCGAGCATCGCCACGGTATGCACGGACAGCGCGAGCGCGCCGGCTTCGAACGCAGTCGCCGACGATGCGCCCACCGCGCCCGCTGCACCCGCGCCTCCGCAGAACGGCAGCAGGGCGGGCACGAGCATGAGACCCGCGCCGTGCGCGCTGGACATGACGAACGACCATAGCGCGAGACCCGCAAGACCGGTCCGCATGCCCACTGTCGGCCGTCCGCGATGCCCGCGCCACGCACGCCACACGCCCCAGCCGATCAGACACACGCCCGAGCCGCGCGCAAGCGTCTGATGGCCGACCACCGAGCCGAGCGTCAGCACGCCCGCGAGCACCAGCGCCACCGATACCGCATGCCCGAGCGCAATCGGCACGAGCGACACCAGCACCACGCGCCTGCTATGCGCATAGAGACCGAGCGCGAGCGCGAAGAGCCAGCCCATCGCGGGATTGACGCCATGAAACGCGCCGAGGCCCGCCGCCGTGAGCCAGAGCGAAGGCGGAGCGGTACTCATGCGATGACGTCCGACGTGAGCATCACGGATAACAATAGGAGTCCGAAGAACAATCACCGCCTTGCAGCCGGATCTGATGCGGGCGATGTCCCTTGGGCCAGTCGATGAAGAACTTCTCGTCGATGGAAAGGCCGCCGTCCGGACCCGCGTCGAGCTTGACCATCCATCCGTCGATGCCTTGGGGGTAGAACTGCGCATCGACCGCGCCGTAGAGCGAGTTGGTGAAGTACACGCGTCGTCCGTCGCGGCTGACTTCGACCATCTGCGGGCCGCCGTTGAGCGAACCGTTCTTCGCGTCCGCATGCGTCGCGCGCGCGACCACGCCGCCGATGCGGACCTTGCCCGTGAGTCTCGGCGCGAAGGGATCGGAGACATCGTATTGCAGCATGTCGCCCGTGCCCCAGCATGACACGTAGAGAAAGCGGTCATCCATCGAAAGGTCGATGTCCGACACGAGCGGCGGCACCGCGCCGAAGCCCTGCAAGAGCGGGGGTAGCACCGACGCATCGGCGGGCTCGGCCGGAATGTCGATCACTTTCTTCACGGCCCATGTGTCCTTGTCGCGATACCACGTCCAGATCGACGAAGAGAGGTCCTTCAGGCTGATGACGCAATTGACGAAGCCATACGCCTTGGTCGGATCGTGGGCGGGCCGCAGTTCGAAGACGAGTTGATACTCGTCGCCGAAGTCGATCTCCTGAACATGCTTTCGCTTCGTGAAGTCCCAGAAATGCAGCTTGCGCCCGTATTTCGCGCCGAGCAGCAGTTCGGGCACGAGTCCCTCTTCGAAGGTGTCCGGCGTGCCCCATTCGCTCGTGACCATCGTGTCGTAGCCGAGATGCCACCAGCCGTCGTAGGCCAGTTGCTGCGGTCCGCGATCCACTTCCCAGCGGCCCAGCGGATCGAAGCTCTGTTGATCGAGCATGAGCACGCCGCCAGGCGCCTTGCCTTCGGCGTTGCCGAGCGCGGTGACATAGATGCCGCCCGGTCCGCAATGAACCGTGTGCGGACGCGTATAGCCCGTTTTCTCGGCGAGTTCTTCAGGCTCGATGGTCTTCACGATGACCGGATTCTTCGGGTCAGGCTTCGTATCGACGATATGAATCCGCGACGAACGCAGTCCCGGCACGACGAGATAGCGCCGCTCCATATGCGGATGCGGCGCGTTCGGGCACAGACACGAAGAGCATGCGTTCCAGCCGAAGTGATGCAGTTCGTCGCCCGCGTCGGGCATCGCCAGTTCGCCGACGATCTGCGCATAGCTCGATGAGTCCGGGTCCACATCGACGACGGCGAGCTTGTCCGGACTCTTGCGCTCGGGATCGAACGTCGCGACGTAAGCGAGCGTTTCGCGGGGCGCCTTCGCGGCAAGACGCGGGGAAGGGTAGAAGCTCGGGTCGGGTTTCCATGTCGCCATGTCGTGTCTCCCTCATGCGGTCATCTGCACTATAGGACATGGTTTGAGCGCGTGCGGCGGCTCGCATATAAGGGATTGCGCAATACAAAGCTGTCGCGCCGCGATCCCGTCTGCCTTAGACTGGGGACTTCTCAAAGAGGACGGTTCGACGGATGTTCAGCTACGTAGGCGGCTGCGTGCTCTTCGCCGCACTTTTACACGCGACCTGGAACGCGATGCTGCACGGCAACGCGGACCGCTTCCTCTCCATGACGTGGATGAGCGTCTGCATCGGCATCGTGTCCGTCGTGGCGATTCCGTTTCTGCCGCTGCCCGCGAGCGGCGCGTGGCCGTGCATCGTGGCGTCGGGGCTCGTGCATATCGGCTACAACATGGCGCTCGTACGCGCCTATCAGGGTGGGGACCTCGGCGCGACGTATCCCATCGCGCGCGGCTCCTCGCCGATGCTCGTCGCACTCGGCGCGGCATTCTTCGCGCGCGAGCATCCGGGCGCGCTCCCCGTGGCGGGCATCGTGCTGGTATCGGCGGGCATCGTGTGGCTGGCGTTGCAGCGCGGCAATGTGTCGGGAAAGGGCGCGTTGGCCGCGTTCGTCACGGGCGCGACCATCGCCGTGTACACCGTGATCGACGGCATCGGCGTGCGGGCTTCGGGCCACGCGCTCTCGTACACGGCGTGGATGTTCGCGTTCTATTTGCTGATGCTGCCGCTTTTCATCGCGCTGCGAGGGCGGCATGCGTTGCGCGCGCCCGCCGCCGTCGTGGCGCAAAACGTGGCGGGTGGGCTCGTATCGGTGGCCGCATACGGCATCGTCATCTGGGCGATGCAGTTCGGCGCGATGGGCGCGGTCTCCGCTCTGCGCGAGACGAGCGTCGTGTTCGCGGCGCTGATCGGGCGCATCTTTCTCGGCGAGCAATTGACGGCGCAGCGCCTGCTGGCGTGTTGCGTGATCGCGGCGGGCGCGGTGTGCATCGGCGCGTGAGATTCGCGTGTTCCGCGGCGGCGCAAGCACCTACAATGAAAGCGTTGCCCCTCGAGCCCGAAGGAGGTTGCGATGACCGAGCCGATGATCAGCTTGATGGTGGGAGTCGTCGTGGTGCTATGCGCCATCGTGATTCTCGTCATGCATCACAAGCATCCGAACATTCATCCGCCAAAAGCGCGCTGGCTGGACACGCATCCGCCGCGAGACTGGACGCATCGCAGGCACTGAACGAGCGTGCGGACGCAAACGGCGCTGGTTCTATCAACGCCGCGGGCCTTTCATCGCTTCGGCTTCCATTGCCGCGTGCCATTCCTCGCTGCTTTCGATCGGGTCCATGACATCGTCGATGAAAGCCGAAGCCCGTTCGGCCACCGCGCGCGCGTCATCGTCCGCGACTTCATCCATCGCGCTTTCTTCGTTGGGCGGCTCCAGCATGTCGCGCAGCATCGCGCGCAATTCGGGCGTCTTCCACGGCTCGCCGCGCTGCTTTTTCTTCTTGATGTAGTGCCTGACTTCGGCGTCCTGCTCGGGCGTGAGGGGTAGCCCGCGGAACGTGCGGCTCGCGTCTAGATCGATCATTCCAGCCTCCTCGCCCGATGCACGCGTGCGACCGGGCGCCCTCAGTGTAGTCCCGTTTCTGCCGATGGATGCGCCGCATCGAATCGCATGAAGCCGGCGGCTCGCGCCACGCCGCATGCGTCGTATAGAATGGCCCGCTTTTCCGAACAACATCGAAAGCGCCGCCATGTGGTTCAAGAATCTTCAGCTTCACCGTCTTCCCGTTCACTGGACCGTCACGCCCGATCAGATGCAGCAGTGGCTCGCGCCGCTTGCATTCAGCGATGCATCGAGCATCGAAAACGAGCGGCGCGGCTGGGTCTCGCCGCGCGGCGACGATGCGCTCGTCTACACCGTGAATCGCCAGATGCTGCTCACGTACCGCGCCGAGAAAAAGCTCTTGCCCGCGTCGGTGGTCACGCAGTTCACGAAGGAACGCGCGCTGGAACTCGAAGAGCAGCAGGGCTTCAAGCCGGGCCGCAAGCAGATGCGGGAACTGAAGGAGCAGGTGACCGATGAACTGCTGCCGCGCGCGTTCAGCATTCGCCGCGATACGCGCGTGTGGATCGATCCGGTGCACGGCTGGCTCGCCATCGACGCGGCATCGGCCACGCTCGCCGACGACATCATCGGCTTGCTGGTGAAGTCGGTCACGGACTTGCCGCTCGCGAGCGTGCGGGTCGCGCGCTCGGCCGTGTCGGCGATGACCGAATGGCTGCTGACGGGCGACGCGCCCGCGGGCTTCACGCTCGATCGCGATACGGAACTGCGTTCGGCGGGCGAGGGCAACGCGACCGTGCGCTACGTCGGTCACGCGCTGGAGGCGGAGGACATGCGCCGCCATATCGAAGCGGGCAAGCAGTGTATGCGTCTTGCGATGACCTGGGACGACCGCGTGTCGTTCGTGCTCACGCCGTCGCTCACGCTCAAGCGCGTGAGCCCGCTCGACGTCATCAAGGAAGCAGCCGATCCCACCGCCGCGAACGACGACGAACGCTTCGAATCGGATTTCCTGCTGATGACGGGCGAACTCGCGCGCCTTTTTGCGGCGCTGACCGAAGCGCTCGGCGGCGAAGAAGACCTGCGCGCGGCGGCCTGACGCGGCCACTCGCGCGGCAAAGCGCAGTTATGAGGCCGCCGACGCGAACGCGTAGCCGTTCTTGCCGTTGCGCTTGACGGCGTACATGGTTTCGTCGGCGGCGGCGACGAGCCGCCAGTAATCGGTCACGCGATCCGGAAAGCTCGCTATGCCGATGCTCGCGCGCACGAGCGACAAGCCCATGCGCGTGTCCGTTTCCGCGACGCAATGGATGATGCGTTGCGCAATGGCCGCCAGTTCCAGATCGCTCGAAAACTCCCTGACCAATACCGCGAATTCGTCGCCGCCGATGCGCGCGACGATATCGCTGTTGCGCACGGTCTGCCGAAAGCGCCGCGACACCGCGATCAGGAATTCATCGCCGATGCGGTGGCCGTGCGTGTCGTTGACGCGCTTGAAGCCGTCGAGGTCGATGTACAGCACGGCGATGCGCTTCGCTTGCGAGCCGTCGGCGAGCGCCTCCGCCGATTCCTCCAGCGCAGCGAAGAGCTTGCGGCGATTGGGCAGGTCGGTCATCGCGTCGTGCAGCGACGCATGCTCGAATTCGCTGGAGATGCCGACAAGCTGCCGATTGCGTTTTGCATACATGCCGAGCGCCGTGATGAGCACGCCGAACACGACCGCCGATAACGCAATCAACGTGTGCGAGGCGCTCACGATGCGCCCCCGCACGTCGCTGCTCGCGCGATCGCGTTGATCGCGCCAGTAGGCGTCGGCGGAATCGAGCGCGGCGCTCGCCCGGTTGAAGTCCGCTGCCGCCGATAGCGCGGATGGCGGCAACGCCGGCGCGGGCGTCGGACTCGACGTGATGAGCGCGTGCAGGCTCGTGAGCCGCGCGGCCCACTCGATGCGGGCCTCGCGGTATGCGGCGCGATGTTGCGGGTCGGTGGCGGATGCGTCCTTCAGCGCGATCGCGGAAGCGCGCGCCGCGTCCGCGCGGTCGACGGCCTGAAGCACGAGCCCGACGTATTCCTGCTGAAGCTGCGCGGAAAAAATCCCGCGCACCTGATACGCGAGAAAGAGCAGGCCGACGAGAAGACACAGCAACGCGGCGGCGGCCATCGGCGCGGGGCCGGGCATGCGCAGCCGCCCGGCCTGCTTGCGGGCCTCGTCGAGCGCGCGTGCGGCGCGTGCCGCGAGCGCATGCGTCGCGCCGTGCTCACGGACGGGAATATTCCTCTCGCTGGCCGGATGTGGCATTGCGTCGATAGCTCACTCGATGAAAGAACGCCCCCACGCGGGCAAAGAGTCCGGGCTCGGCCCTGGCACGCGACGCCCGATGCCGGGCAGCCTCTTTCGCTTGCGCCGTGCGCACCGGCTGGCCGCTTGCGCCGCGACTCGGGCGATTCGCCGCGACGGTCTGCGACGCGGGACCGGCCGCCGTTCGCGACGGCGACGCCGCATCCTGCGACGCACCAGCGACGGTCGCGGCCGTGGCCATCGGCGCCACCGCGACCGGCCCGAGGCTCGTGGTGTCGGCGGGCGGGTCATCGGCGAGCGCGGTGGTGTCCGCGTGCGCCGCGACGAGGCTCGCGGTGGGCGGCGGCTGCACGACACCCGACGACAGCGTTTGCGCAGGCGGCCCCGCGGCGATCACCGGCTGGTCGATGCCGAGCGTGCGGCGCGCGCTCGCCATTGCTTCGGTATAGACGCGCTGGTCGTGGTTGAACCACATGCTGTAGGCGACCGTGCCGAGCACGCCGATGCCGAGCGCGCTGGCCGACGCCATCCAGAGCGCGAGCCGCCCGAAGCGCAGGGGCGCGCGCGGCGCGTCGAGATCGTCGTCGAAGTCGAGCGCGGTCTCGGACGCGGCAAGCGGTACGGAAGGATCGTTCGCTGGCGTCGCGACGCCAGCGAACGGCTCTTCAGGTAGTTCAGCGTGGTGAGGCATGGCTGCGCTCTCCAGAACATGTACATCAGCGGCGGACACCGGTCGCGCGCGTGCTCGTGCGCGGGTCGCCGCAGGAAGCCGGATGAAGCGCGCAAGCGAAGCGGCTGAGAGCCGTTGCGCTGCGCGCGTCATTCGAAATGAATGGTCAAACTGAAAAAGCGTGCGGCCGATCTCGACGGCGTTGTCCTGAGCGCGGCTCATCCGGGCGCGCAGAACGGCCGTTCGGCCTGCGACGATGTAACGCTTGCCGCAGGCCGGCAAAATCTGCCAACTGCCAGCAGCCACGGTGATGCGCGTCGCGCGCTGCCGGCGACAGGCGGCACCGGGCGCGAGGCTACGGCACGTGACCGTTTTGAATACCGAATACTACCGTAGCATCGTGCAGGCCAGCCGACCGCAATCGCCATTCCTCAGATCAGCGACACCGCGTTTCGTTGTCTCGCGCACAGACGGAAGCGGTGCGTTCAAGCGTGGCCGCACATTCTAGCGTTTTCGGCGATTCACTATGACGAGCGCGATACCGCCGAGAATCGCCACTGAACTGACGACGAGCCGGACATTGAGCGCTTCGCCGAGCAGCGCGACGCCGCCCGCCGCCGCGAGCACCGGCACGCTCAGCTGCACCGTCGCGGCGGTCGCGGGATCGAGCCGTTTCAGCGCCGCGTACCAGACGAGGTATCCGAGCCCCGACGTCAGCGCGCCCGAGGCAAGCGCATAGCCGAAGCCAGCTGCGTCGAATGTCGCGTTCCTGTAAGCGAGCGCGAAGACCACCGTCGCGATAGGGAAGGCGCGCAGAAAATTGCCGGCCGTCGCGGCGGTCGGATCGGCGAGACCGCGGCCTCTCAACGAATACACGCCCCAGCCGATGCCCGCCACGAGCATCAGCGCCGATGACCACGGCTGCGGCGCGGCCAGCCCCGGCAGCACGAGCCACACAAGGCCGGCGAGCGCGAGCGTGAGACCTAGCCATTGACGCGCCGTGAGCCGTTCGCCGCGAAAGAGACCGTAGCCGATCATCGTCGCCTGCACCGCGCCGAACAGCAGCAGCGCGCCTGCGCCGGCCGGCAGCGCGACGTAGGCATAGGAGAAGGCGACGGCGTAGAGCGTGAGCATCGCGGCCGACGCCCAGCTTCCGGCGCGCCGCGCATCGCCGCCGCGCGCTGCGAGAATCAGCCACAGCACGAGCGCCGCCGACGCGATGCGCACGAACGTGAACGTCGCGGCATCGATTCGCGTGCCCTTCAGCGCCAGGCGGCACAGCAGCGAATTGCCGGCGAACGCGAGCATCGCGAGCGCGGCGAGCGTGGCGGTGCGCGCCGGCGACGACGCATCGGGATAGGGCTCGTCCATCGAAAGTCCCGGCGATGGCAACGCGCCCAATGTATCCCAACCGTGCCGCGCGGGCATCGCGCGGTGTCAGTCGGCGTGTCAGTCGGTGCGAAAGGCGGGCGGCTTGTCCGGCTGCGGCAAGCCGAAACGCTCGAACTCCGAAATCACCTGCGCGCCGAAGAGCAACAGCGTAGCGAGCGCTTCGAGGCTGAAGAGCACGACGATGGACGTCGTCAGCGACCCGTACACGACGCTCACCTGCGAAAGCGTCGCGAAGTACCAGACGAGCACGTGGCGCGTGATCTCCCAGAGCAGGGCGGCGGTGATGCTGCCGAGCAGCGCAAGCCTGAACGACGGCCGCCCCACCGGCATCACGAGATAGATCGACGTCAGCACGAACACTTCGCCCGCCACGCCGAGCAGATAGAGCAGAAGCCGCGACGCGCCCTTGAGCGACACCTCGAAGCCGAGCAGGGTGACGCTGTTATCGCCCATCGCCTGAAGGCCGTTCGACACCAGCGTGACGATCAGCATGCCCACGCCGAGAAACAGGATGTAGCAGTACGGCAGCAGCGCGGACCAGAGAAAGTGGCGCCGCCGGATGGCGACGCGGTGCACGAAGATGACCGACATCGCGTTTTCGAGCACGGTGAAGGCGAGCGAACTGAAGAAGACCATCGTGACGAGGAGCAGCCAGCCGATCACCGCGCGATGCGTCAGAAAATTGGCGAGCTCGCGCACGATGGCGCGCGCCTGTCCTGGCACGAGCCACTCCAGCAGATGCGCGAGCGTGTCCAGCAACTCCTGCTGACCGACGAACTTCGACAGCACGATCACGATGAGAATCAGGAGCGGCACGATGGAAAGCAGCGCGTAATACGCCACCGCGCCGGCGAGCAGCATGCCCTGATTGGCGCGGAATGCCTTCACGGTCCGCGTGAGAAAGCCGAGCGGATGGCGCGCGACGCTTTTGACCTGTGGCCCGAGCACGGGGCCGAGAATCTTCGACATGGAACCTCCGCGGCGCGTGTGCGGCCCTCGCACGATGGCGAGCCCCATGTTCAGGGCGACGGGACGACAAGCCGCGAAGCAACTTGCACGCCCGAAGCTGCGTCTATCCCGCGCGATGCACCTTGGTGCGGCGTGCGGCGGCTTGCTGCGCGGCTTCTTCGAACGCGATGTCGAGCAGCGCATCGACGTCTTGCGCCGGCAAGTCGGCCGCGTCGATGCGGCGCAACCGGCAGATGAGCGCGAGGGCTTCGGCGGCAGCGGCGAAGGCGAGATTCACATCGCGGGCGGGAAGGCGTTTTTTTCTCATGCCTCGCATATCGGCAAGCGCGCGGTTTTACTTTAATCTCTCTGTAACGGCGGGCGCGCGCCCGTCGCGGCCGGGCCCGCGCGCTTTCCCTCGGATCTGGCGATTCGCATCTCCATCGCGGTTTCATTTGTCGGCCGTTTGCGTTGCAGGCAACGCGACCCAACGTTGCTCAATGCGGCTCGACGCTTTGAACAGAGGGGACGATCATGCCAGCTTCGCACGTCGCTAATAGCTCCGCTCTCGGTCCGGGCGCCGATGTGGACGTCGTCGATGCCGACGAGCGCCTCTACAACCACGACCTCGCGCCCGTGCCGCGAGCGCGGCGCACATGGACCGGCTACAGCATCTTCGCGATGTGGATGTCGGACGTGCACAGCGTCGGCGGCTACACGTTCGCGGCGAGCCTCTTTCTGCTCGGGCTCTCCGGCTGGCAGGTCCTGCTTGCGATGACCATCGGCATCCTGGTGGTCTATGTGCTGATGAACTGGGTCGGCAAGCCGAGCCTCGTGCACGGCATTCCGTTCCCCGTGATGGCGCGCGTCTCGATGGGCGTGATGGGCGCGAACCTCGCCGCGCTGATTCGCGGCGTCGTCGGGATTGTCTGGTATGGCGTGCAGACGTATTTCGCGTCGAAGGCAGTGGCCACGCTGCTTCTGCTTTTCGTGCCGTCGGCCGTAGCGTTGCGCGATTCGAGCTTTCTGCGGCTCGACATGCTCGGCTCGGTCAGCTTTCTCTTCATGTGGCTGCTGCAACTCGTGATCTTCCAGCGCGGCATGGAGATCATCCGCAAGTTCATCGACTTTTGCGGGCCGGCGGTGTACGTCGTGATGTTCTTTCTGATGGGATGGATTCTGTATCGCGCGGGGCTCGGGAGCCTGAATCTCACGCTCTCGGGAAAGGTGCTGCCGGGCGACGAGCAATTGCACGCGATGGTCAACGCCATACTGCTCGTCGTGAGCTATTTCGCCGCGCTGCTGCTGAATTTCGGCGACTTCTCGCGCTTTGCGAAGAGCGAGCGGCAGATGAAGATCGGCAATTTTCTCGGCCTGCCGTTCAACTTCATCGCGTTCGCCGTCATCACGGTGATCGTCACGGCGGGCAGCGAGAAAGTATTCGGCGCGATGATCATGGACCCGGTCGAGATCGTCTCGCGCATCGACAACAAGCTCGCGGTGGCGGTCGGCAGCATTACGTTCGTGATCGCCACGATGGGTATCAATATCGTCGCGAACTTCGTCTCGCCGGCCTACGACATCGCCAATCTGTTCCCGAAGCACGTGGACTTCAAGAAGGGCGGACTGATCGCGTCGGTGCTCGCCGTGCTCGTGTGTCCGTGGATCTTCGTCGATAGCCCGAAGGCGATCACGATCTTCGTGTCGGTGTTCGGCGCGGTGCTCGCGCCGCTCTATGGCGTGATGATCGCCGACTATTACCTCGTGAAGCGTCAGCACGTGAACGCCGCCGAGCTTTACACGATGCAGCCCGGCTCGCGCTTCTATTACGACGGCGGCTGGAACAAGGTCGGGCTCGCGGCGCTGATCGTTTCCGGCGTGATCTCGGTCGGCTGGGAACTGTCGACGCAACTGCTCAAGGTGCTGCCGCCGAACAATCTCGGCTGGATGATCGGCGCGGTGGCGGGGGCGTTGCTTTATATCGTGTTCATGCGCGTTGCTCGGCGTACTTGATGCGAACGGCGGGTTCACGCGACGACACGGCCAACGCGCTGCAAGCCGCCGAGACGCCGAGACGCTGAGCGCTTGCGTGATGCATCTCCATGTGCGCGAAGCCATTGCCGTATCCGCGCAGGCGCACGGTCTGCTGCCGGCGTCCCAGCACGCGATGCGCTTTCACGGCCATCTCGCGCGCTCGCCGGCCGAAGGCGAGGCTCGCGGCACGCCTCGGCGGGCATCGCTGAGCCCGAGTCCTCGGCCCATCGAGCCGCCCGGCATTTGCATGGCGGGCGTGTAGCTCGCCACGCGGACATCGGCATATGGCCGTCGTCGCTGCCGTCGCTTTCACGCAAATTCACTTTAGCCAGCGGCGGACATCCTGTTCCCAGTCGGGTTGTCCGCAATTCGGCGGATTCTCCGGACCTAGCACGGTGATGTAACCCTGCGTCTTCATGCACGCCTCATAAGCCCGAACCTGCGCGCACCGGCCCGGGCCCGCTTTGCGCGACGAGGCTTTGCAGGTGTCCATCGCGCGGTCCATGCCGCTGAAGTCGGCGTTGACGGATTCGCTGGCAGGCGGCGGATTCGCGTTCGCCGAGAATTCGACCGGGCCGGTGCAGGCGGCAAGCGCGAGCGGAACCAGGGTGACTAGCGTGCGTGGGATGCAATATGCCATCGTGTCGTTTCCTCCCGTGAATGATGCGGTGGATGTTACGCGCAGTTCGGAACCGCGGAGCATCGCGAGTCTGAGACGATCGAGCAGCCGAACGAGACGTTGCGACATTCGCGCCGCCGGCGCTCGCCACTAAGCTTTCTCCAACGACGAAGCACGCAACCGCGCGCTTCCGTCATCCGACAAGGAGAATGCAATGGACAAAATTCAACCGGCTACTCGTCCCGGCCCGATGCCGGTGGCGTTCTTCGGCATCGCAGTGGGCGCGCTCGCGCTGGCCGGTGCATGGCGCGCCGCTGCTCGCGTGTGGCATGTTCCGCACGGCGTGCCGGATTTGCTTACGGCGGGCGCGCTCGTCGTATGGATTGCGCTTCTCGTCGCTTATGGCCGCAAGTGGCTGAGTCAGCGCGACGAGGCTATCGCGGAGATGCGGCATCCGGTGCAGTCGTCGTTTGCGGCGCTGGTCCCGGTGTCGACGATGCTCGCCGCGCAAGCAGTGCAGGCCGTTTCGCGCGAACTCGCGGTCGGGCTCTTCGTCGTGGGCGTCGTGAGCCAGCTTGCGCTCGGGGCGTTCCTGCACGGGCGCTTCTGGCAAGGCGGCCGCAAGCCCGAACTGACGACTCCGGCGATGTATCTGCCGTCAGTCGCGCCGAGCTTCGTCGCGGGCACGGCGGCCGCCGCCTTCGGCTGGACGCAACTCGGCGCGTTGTTCTTCGGCGCGGGCGTGTTCTCGTGGCTCGCGATCGAATCGATTCTGCTTCATCGCGCCGCCGTGCACGAATCGCTCGCCGATGCGCTGCGCCCGACGCTCGGCATCCAGCTCGCGCCGCCGGTGGTCGGAGGCGTGTCGTATCTCGCGATCACGCACGGCGTGCCGGATGTCTTCGCGTACATGTTGCTCGGCTACGGCCTCTATCAGGCGATGATTTTGACGCGCCTCGTGCCTTGGATCCGTCAGCGCGCGTTCACGCCTTCGTACTGGGCGTTCAGTTTCGGCGTGGCCGCGTTGCCGACGATGGCGATCCGCATGCTCGAGCGCGGCGCGCAGGGTCCGGTGGAATGGATCGCGGTGGGTTCGTTCATCGCGGCGAATGTGGTGATCGCGGGGCTGATTGCTGGAACGGTTCGGGCGGCTTTGCAAGGGCGGCTGGTGCCGGTGGTTCCGGTAGTGCCGGTGCAGGCGACGCAGGCGTGACGTGGGCGGGGAGGCGGTCGCCGGTGATGGGTTGATGGCGGCCGTCTTCGTTGGGAGTGAGCGGATCGGAGAGGGTGGACGATGTGGGTCGAGGCATGTGGCGGCAGGTAGCGGCGAACGAAAAAATCGAAGGCAGACGCCGGACGCGGGACGCCGAATGCTGAGTGCCGAATGCCGAATGCCGAATGCCGAATGCCGAATGCAAAACGCCAAAAGTTAGAAGCCAAGACTCGTTTAGGCAACTGGCAAACGCCGCCCACTACGCCCCGCTTCGCGCACCTTAACGGATAGGCTCGGTGCCGCGGTAATGCCGGCCGTCTCCCTTGGGAGTGAACTGATCGAACAGGCGGCGGCGAACGCCAAGAGTCAAAGGCATGCGGAATGCAGACTGCATAACGCCAAACGCCAAACGCCAAACGCCAAACGCCAAACGCCAAACGCCAAACGCCAAACGCCAACGCGAGAAGCCAAACTCGTGCAGGGCAACCAGCAAACGCCGCACACACGCCCAGCTTCGCGCACCCTTAACCGATCGGCTCGGTGGCGGGGTAATGCCGGCCGTCTCCTTTGAGATTGAACTCGTCGAAGAGGAGCGGCGAACGCCAACCCTCAAAGGCACGCAGAATGCCGAATGCATAATGCCAAACGCCAAACACAGATCATTTCAGCGCGACCTGCAAGCCCCGCCCACCACCCCCAACTCCCCGCCCCCTCACCCCATCTGCTCCGCCAGCGTCCCCTCGACGAATTCCTTCAGAAACGCCACCCACGTCTTGATCTTCGCATCGAGATATTGCCGCGACGCATACATCGCGTAGATCGTCATGGTTTGCAGTTCCCACTCGGGAAGCACGCGCACGAGTTCGCCGCTTCTGATAGACGGCAACGCCGAGAGCGCAGGCAGCGGCGCAATGCCGAAGCCATCCGCGACCGCGAAGGCGAGCGCATCCGCCGAGTTCACCCGCAGGCGCCCCGGCGGTAGATCCACCTCGGCGCGTCCACGCGGGCCCTCGAACGCCCAGCGATCGACCGGAAAAAACGTGGTGACGAGCTGCAGGCAAGCATGCTTCGACAGATCGTCGATATCGCGCGGCACGCCCGCCCGCTCCAGATAGCGCGGCGACGCGCACAGCACGCTCGGCATCGAGCAGATGCGCGTCGAGACAAGCGCCGAGTCCGGCAGCGCCGATGTCGTCACCTGCACGAAGACGTCGTAGCCTTCGTCGAGCATGTCGGGCACGTTCTGCGACAGCGTCAGCTCCACGCGAACCTGTGGATGCGCTTCGAGATAGCGCGTGAGCGCGGGCACCACGTAGTGATGCCCGAACGTGATCGGCGCATGCATGCGCAGCAGGCCGCTCGGCAGCACGCGGGCGTCGCCGGCTTCGGCTTCAGACAGATCGACTAGCTCGATTACTTCCTTGCATCGCGCGAGATAGCGGTTGCCGGCATCCGTCAGCGCGACGCGCCGCGTCGTGCGATTCAATAGCCGCGTGCGCAAGTGCGTCTCCAGATCGGTGATGGCCCGCGATGCTTGCGCCGTCGTAATGTCCAACTGTTGCGCCGCCGCCGTGAAGCTCGACGCTTCCGCCACGCGCGCAAAAATCCGCATGCTCCGCAACAGGTCCATTCGCTCGCAGCCTTTTTTGACGAAGCCCGCACTATCCCACCGGGCGCCCGGGCGCGCAACCGCTGGCGGCGACATCACCGATGCGCAGACCGACCGTTCGTTTCAACGTTCACATCTGTTACAGGCGTTGTAACGCAAGCGCCGACGCGCCCGCCTAACATGCGGTCATGGCCGTGCTGCGGCCGTCAGGCAGAGGACAACATGAAGGTCAAAACAACTATCGGACTGGGAATCGCCGCATGCGCCGCGCTCGTTTGCGACGCGGCATTCGCGGGAGTAAGCATCGGGGTCAATCTGGGCGTGCCGCTCGCGCCGGTTTATGGTGCGCCCGCGCCGGTGTACGTCGCGCCGCAACCCGTGTACGCGCCGCCGCCGCCCGTGTATGTCGAGCAGCCCGCGCCCCCGCCCGTCGTGTATCAGCCCGCGCCTGTAATGGTCGCGCCCGCGCCGGCTATCGTCGTCGGCTGGCACGGCGACCGTTACTGGGACGGCTCCCGCTATTGGGACCGTCGCGACTGGTACGCGCATCACGGCGGCTATGGGCATCGCCATTGGTAAGACCGGGACGTCGGGGAGCCTACATCATGAAAAAGCACATTAACAACACGCCGGCTCGGCGTATCCCGCGTCTGGCGATCGTATCCGCGACGCTCGCGCTCGCGGCGACGTTGAGCGGCTGCGTCTACGCGCCTCCGTATGCTTATGCGCCCGCGCCGGCTTATGGCTATGCGCCCGCGTACGGCTACGGTTATGCGCCGGCGTATTACGCGCCATCGGTATCGGTGGGCGTTGGCTTCGGCGGATATGGACACTGGCACGGCCGCTGATCTCCGGGAGCCGGCGACGCGTGCAAACGCGATGAGTATTCGTCGGCGTTGGCTTCGGCGGATATGGACACTGGCACGGCCGCTGATCTCCGGGAGCCGGCGACGCGTGCAAACGCGATGAGTATTCGTCGGCGTTGGCTTAGGCGGATATGGACACTGGCACGGTCGCTGATCTCCGGGAGCCGGCGACGCGTTGAAACCGGGCATAACGACAGGAACACCCGTTGCTGCGCTGCTCTCGATTCCACGGAGAAACGCATATGGCCGAGCACACCGAAACCGAGCAGGCGGCCGACGCCCGCTGCGAGTCGTTCATGCTCGCGGCGAACGGCTGGGTGCCGAACAACGCGCGCCTGCCGGTACTCGTCTGGCACGGCGCGATCGATCCTCAGGACCGCGATTGCGGCAGCCGCTTCGAAGCGCTTTTCGCGCGGAACGGCTGGCCGCCGCAATGGCGCGACAGCGTTTTCGACTATCACCATTTCCATTCGACGGCGCACGAGGCGCTGGGCGTGGCCTCAGGCGAAGCCGAACTGATCATCGGCGGACCGAAAGGGCGCGTGATCGCCCTGCGCGCGGGCGATGCCCTGATCCTGCCCGCCGGCACCGGCCATTGTCTGCTGACGAGCGGACGCCGCTTTCAGGTGATCGGCGCGTATCCGCCGGACCAGCAGTGGGACATTCGCCGCGAGGCGCTTTCCGACGACGAGCGGCGCGCGATGGATGCCTTGCCGTTTCCGAAGAGCGATCCTGTCGGCGGAGAAGAAGGACCGCTCACGCGCTTGTGGCGATAGGCGGCGCACGGCGCGCGCCGTTCACTGTTTCGCGCATGCGGCGCGGCGTTCGCGCACGAGCGGCACGCGCTTGACGACGCCCGTCGCGAGCGCGGTGCCCGCCAGCACGACGGCGCAAGCCGCGGCCATGCCCGCCGACACGCGCTCGGCCAGAAAGACCGCGCCCCACAGAATCCCGAAGATCGGAATCACGAACGTGACGGTGATCGCCCGCGCCGGGCCGGCGACCGCGATCAGATGGAAGAAGACCATGTAAGCCACGCCCGTGCACGCGATGCCGAGGCCGAGCACCGCGCCCCACGCGCTCGGCGACACCGTGCCCGCGGGCCACGCGACGAGCGCGAACGGAAGCAGCACGAGCGTCGCTGCGCTCATCGTGCCGGCCGCCACGGTCAGCGAATCGACGCCTGTCAGATACCGCTTCGTGTAACTGGCGGCGATGCCATAGCAGAGCGTCGCGGCCAGCGCGGCGAGGGCCGCGAGCGCCGTGGTCATCGGCGCGACCGGGGGCGTCGTCGAGTCGTGGACGAACATCTGATCCCACACGAGCGCCATCACGCCCGCGAAACCGATGGCCAGTCCGGCCACACGCAGGCGGCTCAACCGATCGCCGAGCCACAGGTAGGCGACGAGCGCGCCCCACAGCGGCGTCGTCGCATTGATCACGGAGGTGACGCCGGCGGTCAACGTCAATTCCGCATAGGCGAAGAGACAGAACGGCGCGGCGGAGTTGAAGACGCCGACCACGAGCAGCGGCCACGCGCGCTCGCGTATGGTCGCGAACGCTTCGCGCGGCGAGCCGCGCAGCATCAACACGATGAGCAGAAACGCAGCGCCGATGCCCACGCGCAGCGCCATCAGCGGCGCGACGCCGAGATCGGTCACGCCCACGCGAATGAAAAGGAAGGAGCCGCCCCATAGCGCGGCGAGGAGGAGCAATTGGGCCAGGTCGACGGGATTCATGACGGGCTTCGCGTAAAGAGTGGATGAAGCCATCGTAGCGGCGCGCAAACGCGCGATGCTTCGCTGCGGCGTGAAACGAAAGATGCAACCGAAAGATGCATGAGCCGACGGCTTCGTCCGATGGAGGAGCATCGTAGGCGCGCGGCTGGGCGTCGGCAAACGAGCAATTCTCACCGGTATGTGAAAGAAATTGCGATGCCATGAGCGCATTGCGCGTTTCGCCTATGCCATACGGACGAGTGGCGTGCGTCGGCCGTCGGTGCGACTCTTGCTGACACGACGACGGACGGATCACGCAGTGCCATCAACCACGCGAAAGGAGAGCGCCATGGAGAACGTCAACGCCAATGCCAACGCTAAAGGGAACGCTGCGTCATCGACCGGCGAACCCGCCGTGTCGCGCAAGGCCGTGGAGCGCGCGATGGACGCCGCACTCGGGCCGGGCATGGAGCAGAGCGGCGAGAGCAAAACGGCGGCGCACGCGCCCGGCGCCGCGCAACAGCCCGCGCGCAATGCTCCCTATCCCGCGCCCTATCATGCGCACGGCAGCGTGCTGGAAGGCGGGGATAGCCCCGCCGTGCTTGGTCAGCCTGCGTCGGCCTCGGCCCAAGGGCAGGGCAGTCCGTTGCGTCCCGAGCGCCTGTCGGCGGGGCGCCGGGCGCAGCGCGTCATCTCGGGGGCGCAGGATGTCGCCGTGGCACGTTACCGGCTCGTCACGGAAGGCACCGACGACTTCGTTCACGACAACCCGTGGAAGTCCATCGCGATGGCGGCGATAGGCGGGCTGATCGTCGGGCTGCTGATCGCGCGCTGACGCGGGGAGATTCGTCCTCGCTGAAGCGATGAACGGCGCGGTGCCTCATTGCCGCGCCGGAGGGCTATGAATGCATCGACGAATCGGACAAGGCGGTCCTGCCGAATCGCAGACCCAAAGCACGCCGCTTATTAATTGCGCATTGAGAATCGAGTGCAGGCGGTCGTCTTGTGCTGATGCTTGTCGTGCGCGGCTTGGAAGCCTGCGACGCTGCCGCAGCGGTCGCGCTCATGTCGTCCTGGCCGCCGCAGGCGCTTTTCGTGGGCACGCGCACCGGCGCGAATGAAGGGTTGCCGTCCGTCGACAGATCGCATCGGCACGCGCTTGCGCGTATCCTGCGCCGGCCGGCATGAACTGATGCTGATCGCGCTCGTCAAGCACGCAGTCGCTGTTCCGCGCGACGCGTACGGGTTGAGTCGGAAGCCTGGCCGGTGTGACGGCTGAGGGACACGTGATCGCGTCCGTTCGCGCGCTGATGCGTTGCGACGAGCGACGGCCGCGCCGTAGCGTCGACGCTGCCGTCGATTGAATCGATCCGACGGCGGCGGCGATATATGAACGCTTCAGGCCGTCTTCTTGAAGTCGTTGGTTTCGAGTTCCACCGACTGGCCGCCATTGCGCTCCAGCGCCCGGCGCGCCGCTTCTTCGATCTGCAGACGTCCGCCTTCGAACGCGCTCAAGATGGCGTGCGACGAGGTTCCGCTGTTACCGAAGTGGTCGTTGAGCGCGTCGAGGGACACGCTGCACCAGACTTCGCGGCCGTCCACCGACGCTTCGAATGCGACACGCGCTGCCGCTACCACATGACGCCGCCCGCTGAACTCTATCGTCATCCTGATCACCTCCTGTTATTCGTTTGAGTTACACGTTGGGAAAAAAGGGAAAGTGGAAAGGCTTGATACACGCTCACCGTCACGCTTCAGACAAAGTGGACGGATGCCGGGGTGATGCCGGGGCCGCATTCATCATACGCCGCGCGGCGCGTTCGCAGGGAAATGCAACGCGTATGCCTGGCCGCGCGTCGAAGCCGGCGCGGGCATCGGCGACGACCGTTTCAGCAGCAGAGGCAGCCGCCGCGATGCCGCATGCCGTAACTGCCGACGTCGTCGTTTTGGGGCTGCGAGCTGCCGCCGCTGCTCCCGACGGACGGCGCGCCGACGGTCACGCGGACGGCCGTCGCGCCGCACGTGGGGCAGGCGGCTGGGTCGTCGCGTTCGGAGATGCGGCGGACTGCTTCGAATGCGCCGCACTCGGAGCACGCGTAGTCGTAGACAGGCATGGCGTCTCGGTAAAGGAATGGGAAGAGAAAGTGTAGCAAGCCAGCATGAGAGACGGGCAGCAATACCTATTCCGGTTGCGCGGGCGTTTATCGGCTGCTTGGCATCGCCATTGCTATCAAAGGGGAGCTATCACCGCCAAAGGAGGCATCAATGAAACGCAATGCAGTTCTGCTCACCGCGCTGGCATCGGCGCTATTCGCCGCCGCGCCGGCAGTCACGCTCGCGCAGACGCAGGCGGCCAGCACCACGATGGCCAACGAGTTGCCGTCGCCTGACAAGGAATTCGTGCAGGCCGCGTCGAAGTCCAGTTCCACGGAAATCGACGCCAGCAAGCTCGCGACCAAGCAATCGCAAGACAAGGACGTGAAGAACTTTGCGCATCACATGATGGTCGATCACACGAAGCTGACCATGCAGCTCAAGATGGCCGCGCCGCACGGCATCGCCGTACCGAAGGACAATTCGGACACGGCCGTGCTCGACTCGCTCAAGGGGCTGAAGGGCAAGGAGTTCGATACCGCCTATATCCAGAAGGTCGGCGTCCAGGGCCACCAGGAAGCGGTCGAAGCGTTCAGGAAGGAAGCCGAAGGCGGCCAGAACGCGGACCTGAAGAAGGCCGCGCAGAAGGCATTGCCTACCATCGAGCAACACCTGAAGATGGCGCAGGACCTCGCCTCGAAGAAGGGCGTGCAGTAAGCGTAAGCATCGAAACGGCCGCGCGGCGTTGAGCGCCGCGCCGCCTTTCCTTGCGGTCCCTCTGCTCCTGTCAGCGCGAGCCGCTGTGCAGGAGTCGGTCGCGCGCTTGCGGAATCGACTCGAACGCGCCGGCGTACTCATCGAATACGGACACCTCGCCCTGTCCGATGTCGTAGACCCAGCCCTGCACTTGTAGCTTGCCGAGCGCGAGCCGTCCGGCCACCGCCGGGTGCGTGCGCAGATGCGTGAGCTGAAGGCGGATGTTTTCTTCGACCATCGCCTGCACGACACGGTTTTCGTCCAGTTTCCTCGTCATCACGACACTGCGCGCAGCTTCCGCGTTGCGCAGCCACGCGTGGACCGTCGGCATTTCATCGGCAATGGTCGCACCGGACGCGAGGCCCTTCATGGCGCCGCAATCCGAGTGGCCGCAGATGACGATCTGGCGCACGTTCAACGCCAGCACCGCGAATTCCACCACGGCCGAAACGCCTCCGAGCATTTCCCCATAAGCCGGCACGATATTGCCGATATTGCGGCACACGAAGAGTTCGCCCGGGTGCGTCTGGGTAATCATCTCGGGCGACACGCGCGAGTCGGCGCAGGTGATGAAAAGCGTGTGCGGCGCCTGCTGATGCGCAAGGCTCTTGAAAAGCGCCTCGCGGTCGGGAAAGACGAAGCGGCTGAAGTCTTCGGCGCCCTGCAGCAGGTACAGCAGATCGGGGTTATCGGCGCCTTTGCGCTCTTCGTTCATCGTCAATTTGTCGGACATGGGACCTCTTTGTTTTACAGACCGGCGCGCATTACGCGCCGCAACCGAGAGCTTGCGGGGTTTTGAGATGATCTGCAAGCGGCACGAGCGGCAAGAGCGGCACCGACATGCGCGCCGCGCTGCGGCGCCATTCGCCGCGTTTCGGTTTTTGCGCGGCTTTATAGTTCTTGACGAATTCGTGCCGGACCTCTGTTAGTTTTACGCTCCAAAAATTCCCCGAACAGCGGTTCCGCGCGTTTTCGCTCATGGTCTTCGATCCGAATCTCTATCACACCGCAGCGGCTCATTATTCGAGCGGAGACTATGAGGCGGCGCTGCATGTGCTTCAGCCCATGCTCGAAGATGCGCCAGCCGACGCGGAAGTCCTGAATCTGGCGGCCATCTGCTGCTATCGACTCAACCGCCCGGACGATGCGGAAGCGAACTGGCGCCGCGTCATCCACGCGCATCCGGAGCATGCGGGAAGCTACGGCAATCTGGCGAATCTGTTGATGGCGCAGGGCCGGCTCGCGGATGCCGAGTCCGTCTACCGCAAGGCCGTCGCCCTTCGCCCGGCGTTCGCGCAAGCCCATTACAACCTCGGCAATCTGCTGCGCGCGTGCCATCGCGCCGACGAAGCGGAAGCCTGTTTTCGCGAGGCGCTGCGCCTCTGCCCGAATCTGGCAGAAGCGCATTACAACCTCGCAAGCCTGCTGAAAGACGGTGGACGACTGGCGGAAGCCGAAGCCGCCTACCGCGACGCCGTCACGGTGCGTCCCGACTACGCCGAAGCCTTTAACAATCTCGGCAATCTGCTGCGCGAGCAGGGCCGGCTCAAAGAGGCGCGGACCGCGCTCAGGCGCGCGGTGGCGCTGCGTCCGACCTTCGACATCGCGCATCAGAATCTGGGGCTGGTGCTTCAGCAAATGGGCCAGTTCGCGCGGGCGCAGGCGTTCCACCGGCGCGCGACACAACTGACGCCCGCTTATGTCGAGGCGCACTGCAGTCTCGGCGATGCGCTTTTCGCGACCCGGCGCGTGGCGGAAGCGACGGCCGCGTTCGAAGCGGCGCTCGCCGTTCGCCCGGACTGCACGCAGGCGCTCTTGGGCCTCGCGCGTGCGCGGCGTGAGACCGGCGGCATCGCGGAAGCGGAGCGCATCTATCGCGAAGTGCTCCAGATGCACCCGGACCACGGGGACGCTCGCGCGGGCCTCGCTCAAATGCTGCACGAAGCAGGCCGCATGAAAGAAGCGGAAGCGGCGTATCGCGCGCTGATCGCGCAGCATCCTCGCAACCCGGACCTGCACTACAACCTGGGCGTGCTTCTTTCGCGGGAAAATCGCCTGCCTGAGGCGGAGGCCGCCTATCGCCGCGCGATCGCGCTGCGCCCAAACAGCGCTGATGCCTACACGAATCTGGGCCGCGTCGTGCGGGACATGAACCGGCTGCCGGAGGCGGAGGCCATTCTGAGGCAATCGATCGCAATCGCGCCGCACTCCGCCGAGGCTCATAACAACCTCGCGAGCGTGCTGAAGGACATGGGCCGGATGGATGACGCCATCGAAGCGTTTCTCCGCGCCGTTGCCTGCGCGCCCGACAACGAATGCGTGCATCGCAATCTCAACTACGCGCTGACCTATTACGCCGAAGACTCGAGGACCATTCTCGACGAATGCCTGCGCTTCTCTGCGCGACACGAAGCCCCGTTGCTTGAACGCGCCGTGATGTATGCGAATGACCGGGCGGCGTCGCGGCGGCTCCGAATCGGCTATGTCGCGCCGGACTTCCGTATGCATTGCCAGTCGATGTTCACGGCGCCCGTTTTCGCACAGCACGACCATGCATCGTTCGAGATCTTCATCTACGCGAGCGTGGCGCATCCGGACGCGGTGACCGATCAGCTTCGCGGCATGGCCGATGTCTGGCGCGACGTGCACGCGCTCGACGACGAAGCGCTCGCGCAACTGATCCGCGATGACCGCATCGACGTGCTCGTCGACCTCACCATGCACATGGCGGGCGGGCGTCCGCTTTTGTTCGCCCGGCGGCCCGCGCCGGTGCAGGTTCAGTGGCTCGCGTATCCGGGCACGACGGGCAGCCGCGCGATCGGCTACCGGCTCACCGATCCGTGGATCGATCCGCCCGGTCAGCCGGGCGTCGCCGAACGCTACAGCGAGCGCTCGCTCTGGCTGCCGGAGACGTTCTGGTGCTTCGATCCGCGCATCGCGATGGGCGATGCACTCGATATGCCCGACGTCGGCCCGCTGCCCGCCGAACGCAACGGCTTCATAACATTCGGATGCCTAAATAATCCGTGCAAGGCGTCGGAGCGCACGCTTCGCATGTGGGCCGCCGTGCTGGCCGCGACGCCTAATGCGCGCTTCGTTTTGCTCGCGGAGCGGGGCGCGCGCGAACGCTTCACTGCGCGCCTGAGCGCGTTGGGCGTGGACATGTCGCGCGTGGCGTACGTCGGTTATCAGGAGCGCAGCGCGTACCTCGACACCTACAATGCCATCGACATCGGCCTGGATACCTTCCCGTACAACGGTCACACGACGAGCCTCGACGCGCTGTGGATGGGCGTGCCGGTGCCGTCGCGCGCGGGCGAGACCGCTTGCAGCCGCGCGGGACTGAGCCTGCTCATGAACCTCGGCTTGTCCGAACTGGTTGCGCATGACGACGCGGCTTACGTCGACATCGTCACGCGCCTTGCCGGCGATATCGCGCGTCTTGCCGGACTGCGCGCATCGCTGCGTTCTCGCCTCGAACATTCGCCGATGATGAACGCCCCGCGCTTCACGCGCAATCTGGAAGACGCCTATCGCGCGATGTGGCGCGAGTGGTGCGCCACGAGCGCCGACTGAACCGCTCAGAACGCGTCGAGGCCCGTGACGGTTTCCACGGGAAGCACGGCGTCCGCGGGCGCGGCTAGCTCACGCCGGCGCAAGCGGTTGATCGCCGAGAGTCCCAGCGACAAGCCCGGGTCCAGATAGTGAATGACGAGGCTGCGGCGCTCGCCCGCGAGGACATCGAGATTGCAGTGCTGCATCAGGAATCCGTTGAAGACGTAGACGTCGCCCGCGAAGCCCCGAATGCGCGAGCACAGGCCCCGTTCGAGATGCCGCTCGGTGCGCGCCGCGCGAAGCGGGAAGGGCAGGCCGCGCTCGCCCCACTGCATGCTCTTGCGCAAGAGGTTGTCGCGGCGTCGCGGAATCTCGCGTGTTCTCGGATAGACGACGAGATCGCCGCTCTTGTCCTGATCGCTGGCTGTCTTCAGCACGATCACGAGCGTGAGCACCTGCGAGTCGAAGTGGCGGCAGTGACTGCCCGCGGTTGTCGTGCTGCTTCCGATGCGAAGACCGAACCACGGTCCGACCGTCGCGGTGACCTGCATGGTCGACCTGAGCCAGTCGGATGCGGTGCGCACGGCCTCGTTCTCCAGCGCCCTGAAGGCGGGGATGTCGCGCAAGGTAAGCACGACGTTCTTCGCGCTGCCGAAAAACTGCTCGTGGTCTTGCGTGGCTTCATAGGCCGCGTCCAGCATGCAGTTGATGGCGGAAAGCGTGGCCTGCGGCACGACGGATTCGAATACCGCAATGCTGCCCTTCGATGCCTGCGTCAACGCGGCACGGTCTTGTGCGTTCATATGCGCTCTCGGAGATGACGTGTAAAAGACGGCGATTCGTTGCGGGCGCAACTTCATCGAGGGCCGGGCGGCACGGGCCCCGAGGCTGAGAGCATGGCGATGCCGTTCACGTATGCGGCACGGCAGGCGTGCGTGCTGGTCTGACTCATGGCGAGCCTCTTTGAGTTATTCGATTCGTTCGATACCGCGACCCCGCGCGTCCGGCCCCGACCGCCTTCCGGTGCGCATTCCTTTCCGGCTTGTTTGCTACGTAATCCTATACGTCGCCATTTATGCCGATATGACTCTAATGTACGACGTCACGGGCGTTTGCGACACATGACGACGACGAGGACAAACCCGTAGCGGTAACACAATAAGCCGGCTTATGTTCGGTAACCATCGCAAAGAACGCTCGGGTGCCGACATCGGCGCCTGCATGTCGCGGCTTATGAGCGCAAGCGGACATAGCAAACGTGAGCGTGGACCATCGACCGCATCGAGCGTGCGTCGGCGCACGGAGGGGGGGCGACCGCGACGGTAAGTTTTCGGCAACGGGGGCGGGCCTGGCCGGGTCCGTCGCGCTGGAAGCACAGCGCATACAACAAGAGGCGATCGGCGGCGACGTGGGCGACATGAGCGACACGGGCGACCGGCGATCCCCGGCGACATGCGACGGTGAAACAATGGAAAGGGCATCGCTCGAAGACAAACTGTGGGTCGCGACGTTTCTCGCTGCCGTGGGAAGCGACGTGCTCTCGGGCGTCGTGCGCTACTACACGTCGATGGCCGGCGTGCCGCAGGCCGCGTATCTTCCCAAAGTGGTCATGGTCGCGTGGGTGCTGTTCACGCTCATCAAGCGCCCGAAGGCGAGCCACGCGCTGATTGCGCTCTACATGCTCGCGCAGTCGTGCGTATCGCTTTCGCATGGCGTCGTGCCGCAAGCTGTGGCGTTCTGGGTGTGGACGGTGACGCCGATGCTCTTTGCGCTCACGGCGCCGCGCAGCGCGCTCGCGCTGCTCAACGCGCGTACCGCGACAACCGGCTTCGTCGTGCTCGCCGCGCTATGCGGCATCGGCATTCTCGCCAACACGTTCATGACGCTGCCGTGGGTCGGCGCGAGCGTATCGGTGGGCGGCCACAACGTGCGCGTCGCGGTGTCCTCATATGTCGGGATTGCATCGCGGCTCTCGGGCTTCGGCCGCGACAGCGCATCGACGGGACTCATGGCCGGTCTGCTCACCACGTGGCTTCTCATGCGGACCGACAATCGCTGGTTGCAGTGCGCGTTGCTCGCGGCAGCGGGCGCGGCCATTCACGCCACCACCAACAAGACGGCGCCCGTGGCGCTCGCGCTTGTCGTCGGTGCGCACTGCCTTTTCTCGACGATGACGATGAAGCGCGCCTGCCTGTGGGCGACTGCCTTCGCCATCGGCTTTCCGCTCGCGTCGTTCATCGCGGCCTCGGCATTCAATCTCTCAGGCACCGGCTACATGACGCTCGCATCCTTCCAGGATCGCATGTTCAATACATGGCCGATTCTGATAGAAGGACTCCTGAAGAACAAGCGGATATGGCTCGGGCTCGGACCGGGAGGCTTCGGCTCGGCATCCACCTACTATGAGAACGCCTTCGGCTTCAATGTGGCCTATGCGGACAACACCGTGCTGTATGCGCTTGCGAGCTTCGGCATGTTCGGCGCGGTGGCGCTCATCGGCTTATTCGTGCGCGTAATGCTGAGGGCGCAGGCCGAGGACAGACCGTCCTGGGCGATGCTGCTTTATCTGCTGTTCGCCTGCGCGACGACCGATGTCTGTGAATCGATCGGCTGCCTGCTGTTCCTCGGCATCACGCTCGCTTATCTGCGTGAGAACGGGCTCGCCGTGGAGCCGCGCATGTGGCGCATGCCGCTGCCGTTGACGGCAACGCAGTGGCGCGCGCGCATGCCGGCGATGCATGCGATGCCGTCGGTCAAGAGCGAGACGATGCTCGAATCGGCGCATGACGGACTGCGGAGCCTCTGACATGATCCGCACGAAAAGCATCGCCCGGCATATCGCGGTAGCGGGCGCGGTGGCCGCATGCATCACGATGCTGCCCGCATCCGCCACGCCCGATGTAACGCTCGACGGCTCGCCGGTGTCGCTCGAGCGCGCTTATGTCGCGTTGCCGTCGTTCGCCGGGGCACGGGCGAATACCGGCGTCGCGATCCATCAGATCGGCGATACGCAACTCCTCGACGCCGTGAAGGACGTCGGCTTCTCGTTCGTGCGCACAGATCTCTTTTGGGAAGCAGTGCAGGCGCCGGACGGCTGGCATTTCGGCGAATTCGACGGTCTCGTGAACAACCTGAAGGCGCGCGGTCTCGGCGCGCTCTTCATTCTCGGCTACAAGCATTACGCGTATAGCCCGGACCAGCCGCCGACGTCCGCGCCGCAACTTGCCGCGTTTCAGACCTACACGTATCAGGCGGCATACCGTTATCGCAGTGCGCCGGTACGCTTCGAAGTGTGGAATGAGGAAGATCATAAGGACTACTGGTTAGCTACGCCGTCAGCGACTGCCTATCGCGCATTGCTTCAGACGGCGGTGAAAGCGGCACGGGCCGCCAATCCCAGCGTCGTCATTGCGACCGGTGGCGTGCAGCAGGTCGATCGCGACTTCATACGCGCGGTGGGCGATATCAGCGCGACGCAAACGGGGCCGGACGCCGTGAGCGTCCATCCGTACCGGCAGCAAGAACCGGAGACCGTGCTCGGCGACTATCGTGCGTTGCGCGAGGACCTGTCGACGTATGCAAGGCGTCCGCAAGTGTGGGCCACCGAATGGTCATACCCGAGCGTCGGCTATCACTATGTAGCTGATATCGGCAATGGTCATTCCAGCGAAGCGCGTGCGAGACAGGCGAACTACGCAGTGCGATTGCTGTTGATGAACTGGATCGCGCAAGTGGGGCTGACGTCCTACTACGACATGCGCAACGACGGCAATGACCCGAAGGAGATGGAACATAACTTCGGTCTGCTGGATGCGCAGAACGGAAAGCTGCCGGCGTATCGAGCCGTGAAGCATCTGTTCGCCTTCACGGCGGATGCGAAGAACGCGCGGTATTTCATCGACGAGAAGGCGCAGTACATCGTGCTCAAGCTCGACGATGCGCAGGCAACGAAATACGTGGTCTGGTGCTACGGCGCCGGCAACGTCGTGAACTTGGATGTGTCGCGTCTGCCTGCGGGCGCGCGAATCACGGATTTGTATGGCGTCGCGCGAGGCGGGCAGAAGGTGCTCGCCGTGACGGAAGTACAAGGACCGGTCTTCGTGACTGTGTCCTCATAGCGGTTCGTGGTACGAATCACAGGCGCATGCGAGGGAATGCGCCTGTGTCGAAATGCACTGACGTCCTGGGTCTTTTACTTCTCGTAGGGATATAACATGCTTTCATATAATATGCGCCCGGCCATGACGCCAGTTCCGCAACGCGGCGACGGTCTCGTCGATCTGTGGCGCAGCGTGGTGCGCCACAAGACCTTGTTGGGCGCAGTCACCGGCACATGCTGCGCGGCCGGTGTGCTGTACGTGCTGCTCGCCACGCCGCAATATCGCGCCGAAGCGCTGTTGCGCGTGCAAAGCAAGGCGGGCACGTCGATCAGCGCGCTATCTGACGTCTCCGGCTCGATGGCCGCCGACGCCTCCGCGAACGACGAAAGCGACGTGCTGACGTCACGCTCGGTCGTGAGCGCGGCTATCGCGCAGACGGGGGCGGAGACCGTCGTCGAGACGAAGAGCCACTTTCCGTTGATCGGCAGCTATCTGGCGTCGCGCCACGCGAGCGACAACGAACTCGCGCCATCGTTCTTCGGACTCGATCAATATGCTTGGGGCGGCGAGCGCCTGAAGCCCGGCGTGTTCACGGTTCCCGAATCCGCTTACAAGGCGAAGTTCCGCGTCGTCGCGGGACCCGCGGGACGCTGGACACTCTACGACAAGGACGACAGGCAACTCGCGCAAGGGCGCGTCGGCGAGACGGTGCCGTTTCAGGTGAGCACGCCGGAAGGGCAGGCGCCCGGCGAAGTGCGCATCGACACGCTGCGCGCGCGCCCGGGCATCAGCTTCGAACTGCGCAAGTACTCGCAGCAGATGACGTTCGACAACGTGATTTCGCGGCTGCGCACATCGATTCCGCCGCGTGAATCGTCGTTGCGCGACCCGTCGCTGATCCACCTGAGCTATCAGGCGGAATCGCCGCTGCTCGCACAGGCCATGGTCAACGCGATCATCAAGACGTATCAGCAGCGCGACGTCGAACGCCGTGCCGCGCAGGCGCAGACGAGCCTCGACTTCCTGAAGCAGCGCCTGCCCGCGCTGAAACAGGATCTCGAAGCGGCCGAGCGGCGCCTCAATGCGTTCCGCACGCAAACGGGCACCGTCGACATGGCGCAGCAGAACACCGCGCTCATCACGCGCATGAGCCGGCTGGAAGAACAGCAGACGACGCTGCAACTCGCGCTCGATGCCGCGCAGCATCGCTATAAGCCCGACAACGAGAACTATCAGAGCGCGCTCACGCAGTTGAATCAGGTGAAGCGCGAGATTGCCGATACGTCGAAGATCGCGGCGAATCTGCCGACCGTGCAGCGGCAATACGTTGAGCTTGCGCGCGATGTCGCCGTCACGACGCAGCTTTACACGAGCGTGCTCACCAATGCGCAGCAACTGGAAGTGGCGGCCGCCAGCACGCCGCCCGGCGTCGCGGTGGTGGATTGGGCCGTCGCGCCCGAGAAGCAGTCGTGGCCGCGCGCGTGGATCGTGCTGCTCGGCTCCGTCTTCGGCGGCCTCTTTATCAGCACTGTTTCGATCTATCTCATCGCATTGAATCGGCGGGAACTTCGAAGTCCCGAAGAAATCGACCAGTTCTCGCAGTTGCCGCGTCTTGCCGTCATCGCACGTTCGACGGCGCAGCTGCGCCAGGACGTGCGTGCGCTGACGCACAACGCCGCGCCCGCGAAACTGCTCGCCATGACGAGTCCGACCGACCCGAGCATCGAGGCGTTGCGCTCGTTGCGCAACAGCGTCCGCGCGATGCTGAGCGGCGCGCCCGTGCCGATGGTTCATGCGGGACTCGGCGGCGGACTCAACTCGCTGAACCCGATGAACGCGATGCCCTTCGGCACGACCACGACCATGATGAATCCGCGCTACGTCGCAAGCGCCGACGATCGTCACGGCAAGGTCATCCTCTTCACCGGCCCGACGCAGGGCGTGGGCAAGAGCTTCGTTTCGTCGAACTTTGCTTATCTGCTGGCGGAAACGCGTGCGTCCGTCTTGCTGATCGACGCGGACATGCGGCAGGGGCGTCTCCGTCATCTCGTCGATGGTCGCACCGGGCCCGGTCTCGCTGAAGTACTGGAAGGCTCCGCTCACGTGGATGAAGCGATCGTCTCGCTCGGCGGCGGTCTTTCGATGATGGACGCGGGCGCGTTCTATCCCGAGAATCCCGCGGAACTGCTCGGCCGTCCGGCGTTCCAGGAGACGCTGTCCATGCTGCGCGACATCTACGATTACGTCGTCATCGATTCGCCGCCGGTGCTTCCGGTCAGCGATGCGCTGTCCATCGCCATGCACAATTGCGATCTCGTGCTGCTGGTGTCGCGGGCGGACCGGACGGGCGCGCGGCAACTCGAAGAGACCTTGCGCCGGCTTGAAAACGTGGGCGCGAAAGTGGGCGGCCATGTGTTCAACGGCTTCGCGCCGGGCCGCTACGGCGCGCGCGAGGAGTACGGCTTCAGGGCAGTCGCGCGCTGAAAGGGGCTAGCGTGCGTCGGCACTGAGCAGTCGCTGCAACGTGCCGACCACGTCGCCCCATGCGCCCAGTTCGCGCGCCCGGACGAGCCGCATGTTCGGATACCAGGCCGTCGTTGCGCCTTCGCGCTCGTAACGCCATTCGGCCACGTGGTTCAGAAAGAGATAGGTGCGCTTGCCGAGCGCGCCGGCGAAATGCGTGAGCCCGCCGTCGTTGCCGATGAACGCATCCAGCCGATCGATGAGCGCCGCCGACTGACCGAGCGTCATGTCGAGATCGAGCGTCGTGAAGCGGTCGAGATCGTTCGAGCGCGGGTCGTTCAGCCAGCGGCGGCGTTCGAAGCCGCGCTGCATGACGACCCAGTAGACGTCGCTCTGTGTGTCGAACAGCGGGTCGAGGTCGGGCAGGGTGAGGCTGCGGCTCGCGAAGTTGTTCGCCGATTCGCACGATGACCAGAACACGCCGACGCAGCGCCGGCCGCGCGCGCGATGCCAGATTCGGTCGATGACGGCATCGACGCTCGCCGGGTCCGCGGGTTCAATGTACCGGTGCGACGTCGCGTGGCCGAGCACCGGGAAAAGGGCGGTGAAAAGCGTGAACGGGTCCGTCCACATCGCCCCGTCGCCCGCTGGCCTCGTGAAGCCGGCGGCTTGCATCGCCCGGACGTAGTCGGCGCGGTCGGTCTCCGGCGTCGCGACGCGGAAGAGCTCGGTGTCGTAGTCCACGGCGACGCCCATCGCCTGCAACGCGCCGATATAGCGCGCCCAGTTCACCAGATCGCCGAAGCCCGATGCGATGAGCTGCACGGACATGCGCGCTGGCAGAGCGCGTTGACCGGCCCAGTAGCCTTCGCGGTTCACATGCGGGAAAAGCACGCGCCGCGCGTCGTCGGACGACCAGTACTGATGCATCGCCTCGACGCCGTGCTCGATGCCGTGAAGCCGCATGCGGCTGCGCGCCTGGTGATGACCGAGCACGAAGGCGGAATGCTCGTCAATGCCGTCCGGTCTCAGTTCCAGTACGCGGTTGTCTTCGCCGAGATAATGCCATCCGTACACGCGCCACAGAAAAGCGGCGATTTCCGGCGTCGACGCTTTCTGCGCGAACGATTCGATTCCCGCGAGCGCGACTTCTTTCAAGCCGAGATGCCCGGCGACGTCGCACATGCAATGGACGTGAAAAGCGAAAGAATCCGATAGACGCGTGAGCATGAAACAAATATCGAGCGCCTGAAGAAATTGTCCCGCCCGCAGATGCACGATTGCGCGCCAATGCCAGTATTCGGCCGTGTTGCCATCCGCCGCGCGCCGTTCGTCGAGAAAGCGCGAACATGCCTCGACATCGCCTGCGTAGAGTTTCGGATAAAGGTCGTCGTATTGTTCGAGCATGCTGTCGTGTCGTGGAGGGTGCGCGAAGTGGGCTTGAGCCTGGACGCAAGCGTGTTACGCGACTATGGCACGATGCCGGGGAACGTTTCGCTGAGTGAACGAATCGTCGAAAAAATTTGACGATTGTGCGCGCGTGCTTTCAGTATAGGTCGTTGTTTTTGTCTGGGCGAGCAGGGCGCAAAGCGTATTGGTGAAGCGCCTGTTCCTCGCGCTAAAACGCGTAAAGCTCCGGCAGTCGTTCGCTCAGCTTGCGTGCTTGATACAACATGCGGTGCGTCTTCGGCGACAACACGTTGAATTCTCCTCTCAGCAAGCGGCTCACGATCTGTACGACGTCCTGTAACTCGTCGGCTTTATCGGCGACGCTCGGTCGGTTCAGATGCGTCATTTTCTCAAGAATCTGCGGATCAGTGACCGTGGTATGCAGAAGAACCGAAACGCGAGGATACCGATTAATGAAAGCAGTAAGTGAATCGATATTGCCGAGATCGAGATCGTGCTGCACGAAGGCGGGATCGAGAATGAGATAATCGATATGGCCGCAATGTAGCCGGTCCATTAACTCGACCCTGCATGACGATATTTCGACAAGTACCGGAAGGTTGCTTTCGCTTAGAAGCAATTTCAAGCCTTCCGAGATCATCGGTGTCGTGTCGGCGATAAGCACTCGATGTAAAGCCTTTCCTCTTTTCATCCTTGATCCCCAAATCGGCTGAGAGATTTGCGAGCCAAACTAGGATAACGCGGAAGTCCGGTTCCACGTATGATTTTTATGCGTGTTTTCGCGAATATCTCTTACTGAGCATTTTCTGATTAGATTCTGATGCTTTTAGGAATGCTCTAGGACGTTGAGCAAGCGCTGAGACGAGTTTGGGCGCGCCGATTATCGACGCGCGCCATTCACGGGCAAAGCGGTATCAGCGATCGTCCGGACGCGGAACGCCTGCCGGACTCGGCGGATCGCGCAAATCGGCGTCCGCTTGCGGCGGATGCGGCGGGTCTTCCGGCTGGGCCGGGCCCAGATCGGTCAATCCCTCGGAGTCGATTGGATTCTCCGGTGGTTTATTCGTTGAGTCGGTCGATGCGGACATGGTTGGCTCCTGTTGTCGAATACATTGACGCGGGAGCAACGCGCATTCCGCAATCAGGCATTGTCGATGCTGTTTGTCCGCAGCAATCTCAACAAAGGAGACGACCATGAGCATTCCGCAAAACGAACCCGGCACGGATGTCGTCGATACGGACAAGGCGACTCAGCCCGCGCCGAAGTCAGATGATCCGCCGACCGATATGCCGCTGACCGAGGCGGACGACGGCAACACGCGCACGCCGGGAGCGCCGGCGCAGGAATAAGCACGCGTTTGGGTCGGCGATGAGCCGCCGACCGTTCCTTAAGCGGCTAATAATGTTGCCGCTAAGTTCAAATGTCGGGGTTACCGCTAAATAGAAATGTCGCGTTTTGCACGGATGTTTGGCTTACTTGCATTCAGGTTTCGGGGTTGGGGCGGCGCAGCCGCCCCCCCGTTCCCTCATTGTTTTTGCGCTGACTTCGAGAATCGCTTCGTTCATGTCTGCGATGCTCAACGCGCGTTGCTTCTTCAGTCCTTCGAGCGCCTTCTTGGCTCGAACCTGTTCGCCGCGATGCGTGCGTGACGGTGCATCGCACGACCGACGATCGTCTCGTTTGGCTTGCAGCAACCGTGCAGCTTCGAGTGCGTGCGCCAAGCGCTTGTTGTCGACTTCCGCACCCTGATCAATCCTCGCAATACGGTCGTAAGTGCCGCAGGAAAGCACCTCGCCGCCAGCCTGAACCTCGACGCAGCCACTCGGATACTCGACCACCTCGACTTGCTGGTGAATCAATAGGCGATTGGCGGGCGTGTCTTCCAGCAGATACATCACGCGGTCGTATTGCACCGTCAGCGCGTGGGTGACCTTGCGCCAGACGCGATGCGCCAGCAGTTGCGTCAAATCGTCGTCGGCGCGCAGGGGCCGATGGGCATCGTGGTTGCTGCGTGGCGGCTTGCCAAAGCGCTGATTGAAATCAGCAATGAAGGAGGGCGCATAAGCGTTGGCCGCTTCCCAGGTGCTGATCCCGCGCAAGCGCAATTCCTTGACCAGCCGGTCCTGCAAGGTCAAATTGGCGCGCTCAACGCGCCCCTTGGCCTGACTCGTATTCGCGCAGAACGCGTCGATGTTCAGTTCGTACAAGGCCCGCCCGAACTGCGTCACGCCCTTGCCAGCGGTCTGTGAGCGGTTCTTGACGTAGAAGACGCTGGCCTTGTCGCTATAGAACGCGATCGGCTTGCCATGTGCGCGCAGGTACTTCGATAGCGCCTCGAAATAGCTGAAGGTCGACTCGGTGGCCGTAAAGTGCAGCGTCATCAGCCGGCCCGTCGCATCGTCGATGAATACCAGCAGCGTGCACGCCGGCGCACGATCCTCGAACCAGCGGCGATCGCTGCCATCAATCTGGATCAACTCGCCCAGACACGCGCGGCGGTTGCGCGGCTGGTGAATCCGCGGCGGGCGCTGTTTGCGAGGCACCCAAAGGCCCGCCGCCGTCATCAGGGAGCGGACCGTCTCGACGGCCAGTTCGATGCCGTGGCATTCCCTTAACTTCTCGCACGCCAGTGTCGGGCCGAAGTCCGTATAGCGCGCGCGGATCAAGCTGATCGCGCGCTGCGCGACGCCATCTGGCAGCCGATGATTACTCGCGCGTCCGCGCTTGCCCGATACCAGCCCGCACGCGCCGTCAGCGCCATACCGCCGCACCAGCCGCTCGACCTGCCGCACACTCAGGCCCAGGCGCTCGGCGGCACGCCCTGGCTTGAGCCGTTGCTCGGCGACGGCCTGAATCACCTTGAGTCGGTCCAGTTCGCGCATCGACATCGTGATCGTCCCAGTCGAGTTCATGGTCCGCGCTCCAGAAACGCTTGTCTGGCCACGAACCTACGGCAAAATGCGACATTTCTACTTAGCAGAAACACGACATTTGAACTTGGGACCTACAAATAAAAATGCGCTAATTTATCTTATGTCAAATTGGATAGGCGCGGCGACGACTCACCGAAGCGTCCGACTGCGCTCCAACAAGAACTCCCGCTCCCGCGCATTCCTCGCCAGCCCCGCCGCCCGCGCAAATTCATCCCGCGCTTCATCCATGCGACCAAGCCGCGCCAGCAAATCCGCGCGCACGCCGGGCAGCCAGTGATAATTCTTCAATGCGGGACCTTCCCGCAACCGGTCGACGATCGCGAGCGCCGCCTCCGGCCCCGACGCCATGCTCACCGCGACCGCGCGATTGAGCTCGACCACGGCGTCGGCGCCACGTCCATCAGCGCATCGTAAAGCGCGACGATCATCGGCCAATCGGTCTCGGCGGCGCTCGGCACGCGCGCATGGCATGCCGCCAGCTCCGCCTGCAACGCATACACGCCGCGCGCGCCGCCCAACGCCGCCGCGCGCCGCAGCGCCGCGAAGCCGCGCTGAATCAGCAACGGGTCCCAGCGGCTGCGATCCTGATCCGGCAACAGCACCGGGCGGCCTTCACGGTCCACGCGCGCCTTCATCCGCGATGCCTGAATCTCCATCAGCGCGACGAGGCCGTGTACCTCGCTTTCGTGCGGCATCAGTTCGGCGAGAATGCGGCCGAGCCGCAGCGCGTCGTCGCACAGCGCGGGCCGCATCCAGTCGTCGCCGGCCGTGGCCGAGTAACCCTCGTTGAAAATGAGATAGATGACTTCGAGCACCGATGCCAGCCGCGCCGCGCGCTCGCCGGCCTTCGGCACCTCGAACGGCACGCGCGCCGCCGACAGCGCGCGTTTGGCCCGCACGATGCGCTGCGCGATCGTCGGCTCCGGCGCGAGAAACGCCCGCGCGATTTCGTCCGTCGTGAGCCCGCCCAAGAGCCGCAGCGTCAGCGCGACGCGCGCATCCAGCGACAGCACCGGATGGCAGGCCGTGAACACGAGCCGCAGCAGATCGTCGCCGATGTCGTCGTCGCGGGCGGCGTCGAGGAAATCGACGAAATCGGGCGTGATGTGCCGCTCCTGCGCGTCCAGATCGCGGCCGAGTTCCTCGTGCTTGCGCGCGTGCAGCGCGTACTGACGCAGACGGTCGAGCGCCCGGTTCTTCGCTGTCGTCATGAGCCACGCTCCCGGTTTCTCCGGCACGCCTTCGCGGCTCCAGTGCTCGAGCGCCGCGACGAACGCGTCCTGCGCCAGCTCTTCCGCGAGCGCGACGTCATGCACGACGCGCGCCACGCTCGCAATCACTTTCGCCGATTCGATGCGCCACACCGCCTCGATGGTCCGCCGCGTCGCTGCATCGCGTTCGTCCGACGACGCGCTCACGCCGCTTCCGGATCCATATGCACCAGTTCCCAGGTGTGGCCGTCGAGGTCTTCGAACGCGTGGCCGTACATGGACCCGTGATCCTGCGGGGCGCGCGGCGTCCGGCCGCCCGCGGCCACCGCTTTGGCCACGAGTTCGTCCACTTCCGCCCTGCTCTCGCATGACAGGCACACGAGCGCCTCGACGCTCTCGTGCGCATCGACGAGCGTCTTGTCCGTGAACGTCTTGAAGAACGCCTCGGTCAGCAGCATCGCGTAGATGTTCTCGCCGATGACGAGGCACGCGGCGGCGTCGTTCGTGAATGCGGGGTTGAAGTGAAGGCCGAGCGCCTTGAAAAACGTCATTGATTGCTTGAGGTCGCGAACCGCCAGGTTCACGAAGATCTGCTTGTGCATGGCGTGAAGCTCCGTTTTCATGGGATGTCGTTCGAACGACGATCGAAGCACGCGGAAATCGACACGCGTCACAGATAGCACGGCCCGAGCTTGCGGACCTCGACCGTGCACCATGCCGCCGCCGGGCACTCTGCGGCAATCGCCACCGCTTCGGCGTGCGTCTCGCAATCGAGCAGGAAGAAGCCACCGATCATTTCCTTCGCTTCCGCGAACGGCCCGTCGATGACGCGCGCGTCGCCTCTGACTGTGGAAACGCGCGACGCGTCCTTGAGCGACGTCAGCGATTCGCACGCGCGCAAGACGCCGCGTGCCTTCAGTGTGTCGGCGAACTCGACCATTTGCCGGTACGCTTCCCGCCCTTCCTCGGCCGTGCGCTGCGCGCGCTGATCGACGGGTTCAACGATGAGCAACAGAAAAGCCACGGCGGTCTCCTTTCGTGAAGTTATGTGCCGACAAAGTTAAACCGGCATCGCGCGGACGGCAACCTCGAACGTTCAGCTCATTGATATGATGAATAAGGCTAATTGTCCTACGTTACAAGACGTTACCAGCTGTTACGTGCCATTGTCTGAATTATCCCGTAGTATTTGCCTCCGTCGGCCGGTAAGACGATTGCGCAGAAGCAATTAGTACCGCCCGATGTCGCATGCCCTCAGTAGAGCGTCGCGCGGCGGTGGCCACCGCTGTACGTCCGCTTGTCCATCACGACGGCGCATTCGTTCGCTTCTTCGAGATCCGGCCCGAAGCCGGGAGAGGCGAATACGTCGGTTCCCTGCCCGTCCCGAACCCGATGCCGAAGGCGTCGCCGGTCGCCTGCGCGCGTCCGTTCATGCATATGAATCCATGAAGAAGAATACTTTCCTCCTTTCGACGCTCGTTCTCGCTCTCGCCGGTTGTGGCGGCAACGACGACGCCTCTTCGCCCGCCTCCGTCATGAACGCAGCGGACGGTTCAACGGCGGCCGACCCGACTGCGGTCGCCAAGGCGGCGAGCGCGCAGTCGATGACCTGCGGCGCGCCCACGGCAACCGCAGCCTCGGGCGGCAGCGGACAGATCACGGCGGACACGCCGAGCAGCGACGGCTCGCGCATGTTCCCCGCCGGCACGAAGTTCCAGGTGGCGATCACGACGCGCGCGGCTTCAGCCGACACGCTCAAGTGGACCATCGCCGATGCGCTCGGCAAGACGGTCGCGAGCGGCAGCTTCCCCGCGCCCGCAGTGGCCACGAAGACCACGCTCACGTGCTCCTCGACGCTCGCCGGTTATTTCGCGGTTTCCGCGACGCTCGTCGATCACGGCGGACAGGTGCAGACGGCCGGCACGCGCCCGAACGGCATCGCCACCTTCGGCGTGATTCCGGACCTCGGCGGCGTGATCCCCGCCGTCACGTACGCGAAGCAGGAACAGCATCGCTTCGGCATGCAGGGCTTCAACGGCAACGGCACGATGCTCGCCGCGCTCGGCATCTCGTCGACGATCGACGACCGCCAGATGTCCGTGATGGAGCCGAACGGCCGCTTCGCCTTCAACCCGAACGCCAACAACCTCGACCCGTTCTATACGTCCGGCAAGATCATGCGCCTCGTCCGTCTGGACGGCATTCCGGGCGGCGCGAGCATGCACGGCCTGAGCCCCGACTACAGCTACATCCCGAACGACCTGAACTACTACGCGAACTACATGGGCCGCGTCGGACAGGAAACCGAGGCGATGCGCGCGCGTTACTACCCGACCATGTCGGCGAACTACTATCAGGTGACGTGGGAGCCGTACATCCTGTGGAAGGACACGGACGTGAACTTCGTCGCGCTGTACAAGGCGGCGTATCAGGGCCTGCATTCGAAGGACCCGCACGCGGTCGTGATGGGTCCGGCCGAGCCGTTCCCGTCGCTCACCACCGAGCGCCTGAAGCGCCTCGCGCCGCTCGGCCTCGCGCAGTATATCGACGGCATCGCGACGCATGGTTACTACGATGCGGGCACGTCGCCGTCGCATCCGCCGGAGCGTCATCACACGGACGCGAACGCCGCCGATGCCGCGAACTCGCTGCTCAACGAGATGCGCAACCTGCGCGCGGAAATGGCGAAGGACTACAAGCCGAACATGAAGCTCTTCGTGACCGAGACGGGCATCAGCTATGACATCGGCGCGAACTACGGTCCGAACTATCCGACGCCGAACATTCTGTTCGCGCACGGTGCGGTCGTCGCGCGCGCGCATATCATTCTGCTCGGCGAAGGCGCGGATCAGACCTATGTGTTCTTCGGGCCGGACTTCCCCGGCGAGCCGGGCTACGGCACGTTCTTCGATCTGGATCATCCGCAGGCCGCGTTCGGCACGACGAACATCAGCCCGAAGCCGGCCGCGATGGAAGTCGCCGCGATGACCCGCGTGCTCGACGGCACCACCACGCTCGGTCCCGTGAACAACCTGCCCTCCGGCGTGTACGCCTACGCGTTCCAGCAGCTCGGCAACGGCAAGGTCATCACCGCGCTCTGGACGCACAACAACGCGGTGTGGCCGGCTTCGAACGGCGCATTCAGCACGACTTACAGCACTGCCTACAAGCTCGACGTCGATGCAGCCGGCACGAGCGGCACGGTCAAGCTGATCGACGCGATGGGCAACGTGTCGAGCGCGCCGTACACGAACGGCGTGGTGACGCTCACGCTCACCGAGTCGCCGCAGTACGTCGTTTCGACCAACGCGGATGTCGCGAAGAAGAACGCAACGAAGCCTCAGGGTTACACCGGCATGTGAACTCCGCGCCGTAGGAATGCGAACGCGCCCGCTATCGCGATATTGACAGCGCCGCGCGTTCGCATCGATACTGCGTTCATGCACGCAATCCTTTCCCTCGCCATCGCCGCGATTAAAAACCCAGTGAACGCCATCATCGGCGGGTCATCGGGAGAACGCGTGCGCTAGCGAGACAGGCAAGCAAGTCGATTCCGAAGGCCCCGCCGCAAGACGGGGCCTTTTTGTTGCATGCGTGCCTGGCCTTCCGTCTTCGGCTAATCAAGGAGAGCAAGATGGAAGAGCTGTCGCAAGTGGTGGAAGGGCGTGGCGCGCGCCACGGCGTCGCCTCGGGCAAGCTGCATGCGTCGGGCGCGCGCGTGGTCGTGTATGTCGAGGTGCTGCCGCATCAGACGGTCTCGTGGCGGCTCGCGCGGGATGCCGACTTGCGCGCCGATGCCTCGATATGGCTCACGCGTCATCAGGACCCCTACGATTACTGGCTCAAGCCCGGCGATGTCGTGCGGCTTGCGCGCGGCGAACGCGTGTGGCTGTCGTCGGAGTCGGAGCGCGCGGTCGAGGTGTCGCTGACTTCGTATCGCGCGCAGCAGGTCAGGCCCGCGTGGTCGCGCTTCATCGCTCGGTTCGTGCCGCGTGCGGTGAACGCGCTTTGATGTGCGCCACGGTCACGGCGCGGTACAGCGGAAGCTCGCGGCCAGGTTCACTCGTCCCTTGCCGAGATAGCGCGGATAGCCGGGGTATCGACAGATGGGACGCGTGCGTCCGTTGGTGGCCGGCGCGATGTCCGTGCCGATGAGCGTCTCCGGCGCGACGCCGTTCGTCACCCACTCGTCGAGCGCGCCGAGTTCGTCCCATGCGGGAATGAACACGCCGTTGCCGTGCTGAAAGCCCGGCACCATGTAGAGCCGCATGAACGAATCGACGGTCTCCTGACCATATCGCTCGACGAGTCCGCGATAGAACGCGATCGTCTGGTTCGGGCTGATGACTTCGTCGGCGAGGCCGTGCATGGCGACGAGCTTGCCGCCGTGCGCGATGAACGCGGAGAAATCCGGGTTCATCGCGCCGACCGTGTAGGCGAGCGTGACGAGCCGCTGCCGGTAGCGGCCGGGATTGTCGATATCGAACGAGAGTCCGCTCACCGCCGCGTCGCGCGTGACGAAGTGGCGGACATACGCGTCGCCCTGCGCGAAGAGATAGCCGTTCGCGGCGAACGTCGGCGGGTTCAGGAGCGTGGCCGAATCGCCGAGGCCGAGCATGCCGGAGAAGTCCACGCCCTGGAACACGTTGTAGCCGGGATACATCGCGACGCCATAAGCAAGCGGATAACGCAACGAAAGACCGTCGCGCAGCAGTTCCAGCGTGCCGAGCTGCGCATCGGAGAGGCAGCTGTCGCGCAGGGAAGGACGCTGGCCGTTCGCGCAGCGCAACGACGCGATGATCTGCGGTTCCAGTTGCCGGCACGCTTCGACATTGCCGACGATGCCGTCTGCGAGACCGTCGAGCCGGTCGCATTCGTGGACCACCGTCTCGTACACGCGCCGTTGCTGCGCGAGCCCGACGAAGCCGCCCGGCTTCGCGTAGGACGCCTGCCCTACTTTCACGCCGAGCAGCCGCACGCCCGAAAAGTTGATGGCGGGCGCGTTGGCGATCACGCCGTCGTAGTCGTTCGGAAACCGTTCGATGACGGTGAAGCCTTCGCGTCCGCCCGTCGAGCCGCCCGCGAAGTAGATCTTGTCGGGCAAACGTCCGTAGCCCATTTCGATCAGCGCGAGCGCGACATCGCGCGTTTTCTTCAGGTGCGCGAAGCCGAAATTGACGATGGCTTCGTCGTTGACCGCGAAATCCGCGCGCCCCGAATTGCCGACATGCCCCGAGTCCGAGCCGAAGGTCGCATAGCCGCGCGCGAGCGGCGTCGAATCGGGCGCGAAGGGCATCGGCTCGGTGCCGGAAACCAGCACGCCGTTGTAGCCGCCGCCGCCCATTTGCAGCGCGCGCCCGTTCCAGCGGCTCGGCAAGTTCACTTCGAAGCGGATGTCGGGCGTCGTCTCCTGAATCGCGCGGATGATGCCGGTCACGCGGCAGTACTCGCCGTTGCGATTGCCCGGCGCGGCCGCCTTGACCGCCGACGCCGTGACGATCAACGCGCCGCGCGTCGGCAGGCCGATGGTCGACGCGGGCACCGTCTTGCCGGCGAGGTCATCGCAGTGCCGGGTCACGTACGCGGCGGCGTGCGCGCGCGAGAGCGGCAGGAACGCAAGCGCGGCGACGAGCAATGCCCGGCACGCGCGGCGCGAGGCATCGGCAAGGAAAAGACGGCGGAGAGAAAGCACGGGCTGGAGTGGATACTTCAATGGCCGCTCAATAGATAAGAAGCGTTTCGGGTTAGCCATTCGGGGCCGCCGCCCGGCGTTGCGGCGGCACGACGTGATTGATCCGCCCAAAGCACGCCGCATTCCCTACTCCCCGTCCCACTCCCCGCGCAAATCGCTCGTCTCCAGAAGCTGGAGCAGCGTCTCCGCCGGCCGGCTCAGATGCTTCGCGCCGAACGCGATGAACTCCACCTCGGGCAAATCCGGCAGCTCCGCGCGATTGACCGGCGGCGCGAGCCCGCGGCCCGCCAGAAAGTGCGAGCGCACCGTGAGCCCGAGCCCGCCGCGCGCCGCCGCGATGCAGCCCGCGTGGCTGCTGCTCGTGCAGACCATTTGCCAGCGCGCGCCGGTCATCGCGAGCGAATCGAGCACGACGGCGCGCGTGACGCTCGGCTCGGCGACGAGAATGAGCGGCAGCGGCAGCGCTGTATCGACGACGGTTCCCGGCTTCGCGAGCCATTCCAGCCGCCCGCTGAAAAGCCGCGTGCCGCGCGCATCGCCGAGACGCCGCTTGCCGACGGCGAGATCCAGTTCGCCCGCGTCGACCAATTGATACAGCCGCCCGGTCATGCCGATGGTGATTTCCAGTTCCACGTCCGGATGCGAGTCGCGAAACGCGGCGAGCACGCTCGGCAACGGTCCGAGTGCGAGATCGTCGGATGAGCCGAGCCGCACGCGTCCGCGCAGCCGAGGCGAGCGGAACTGCGATTCGGCGTGCGACATCGCTTCGAGAATCACGCGGGCGTGGACGAGCATGGCTTCGCCGTCGGCGGTGAGCGCGAGCGAGTGCGTGTCGCGCAGGAAAAGCCGCCGGCCGACGCTCTCTTCCAAGCGCCGGATATGCTCCGACACGCTGGATTGACGCAAGCCGAGTTGCCGCCCGGCTTCGGTGAAACTGTGCGACGCGGCCACCGTCGCGAAAGTGTTCAGCCAGAGCGGATTGAGCATCCGCGCATTGTGATCGGCAAAGCCGATAACAGTCAATGCGGTTAGCGGGGTTCCCGATAACGCCCGCAGTCACTAAGATTTCACACATGCGCTGAAAACGGTTCCAGCGCGACTGCCCGCTCTCTCCCTCATGACCAGACAGTCTTCGCACACGGCGCTTTTGTGGATCGTCGCCGTGGGCTTTTTCATGCAGGCGCTCGATACGACGATCGTCAACACGGCGCTGCCTTCCATCGCGCGGGACCTGCACGCCGCGCCGCTCGCGATGCAGTCGATCGTCGTCGCGTACACGCTCACGATGGCGCTGCTCACGCCCGCCTCCGGCTGGCTCGCCGACCGCTTCGGCACGCGGCGCGTGTACTTCGTGTCGATCAGCTTGTTCGTCGTCGGATCGCTCGCCTGCGCGGGCGCGCATTCGCTCAACCAACTCATCTTTGCGCGCGTGCTGCAAGGCATCGGCGGCTCGATGCTGCTGCCGATCGGCCGCCTCGCGGTGTTGCGCGCCGTCAGCGGCGAAGCCTATGTCTCCGCGCTCGCGATGATTTCCGTCGCCGGACAAGTCGGCCCGATTCTCGGCCCGACGCTCGGCGGCTGGTTCGTCCAGTCTTTCACATGGCACTGGATCTTCCTGATCAACGTCCCGATCGGCGCGGCCGGCCTCTATGCGGTGCAGCGTTTCCTGCCCCACGACACGCTGCACGACGCGCCGCCCTTCGACTTCATCGGCTGCGGCTTGCTCTCGCTGTGCATGGTCGCGTTTTCGCTCGCGCTCGATAGCCCGGTGCAAACGCATCGCGGCGCGGTGTCGGCGGCGCTCTTCGCGGTCGCGGCGGCGTCCGCGTTCGCCTACATTCCGTATGCGCGTTACCGGCGCAATCCGCTCTTCAAACTCGCGCTTTTTCGCGAGCCCAATTTCAGCGTCGGCCTGATCGGCAATCTGCTGTGCCGCATCGGTTCGAGCGCGGTGCCGTTTCTGCTGCCGCTCATGATGCAACTGGACCTCGGCTATAGTCCGCTGCATTCCGGGCTCATGATGCTGCCCATCGCGATTGCGGGCACCGTCTCCAAGCGCTGGATCGCGCGGCTCGTCAAGCGTTACGGCTACGACACGTTCCTGTTGGTCAACACGGCGCTCGTCGGCGCGTCGATCGTCGCGTTCGCGGCTTTCTCGCCGTCATTGCCGCTCGCCGCCGAAATCACAATTCTCGCGATCTTCGGCGCGTGCAACTCGATGCAGTTCGCCGCGATGAACAGCGTCACGCTCAAGGGCTTGTCAAAGCAGGACGCCGGCAGCGGCAACAGCCTGTTCTCGATGGTGCAGATGCTCGCCATCGGCCTCGGCGTGTCGATCGGCGGCTCGCTCGTGCAGGTCTTTGAGGGACACTTCGGGTCGGCGTCGCTCGGCTTCAAACTGAGCTTCGTGTGCATGGGCGTGGTCACGCTGCTGTCGGGCGCGGTGTTCCGCCGGCTCGATTCCGCGCCGCAACCGTCCGCGCCGACGCCCGCTGCGCGATAAGCAGGCGCGCACGGTACGGGCTATCCTGCCCGTTGCCGCACGCCTTCTTCCCTTCTTCTGGAGCGCAACCGTGCAATACCGCAAATTCGGCAGCACCGGACTCACCGTATCGCGTCTCACCCTGGGCACGATGACTTTCGGTCTGCAGACCGACGAGAACGTATCGCGCAGCATCATGGACCGCGCGAGCGAGGCAGGCGTGAATTTCATCGATACCGCCGATGTCTATCCGCTCGGCGGCACGCACGATATCGTCGGCCGCACGGAGGAGATCGTCGGGCGATGGCTTTCCGGCAAGCGCGATCAGTTCATCCTCGCGACGAAGGCCGTCGGCGTGATGGGACCGCTCGACTGGAACAAGGGCGCGTCGCGCAAGCACCTGCTCGACGCCATCGACGCGTCGCTCAGACGCCTGAACACCGATTACGTCGATCTGTATCAGCTGCATATGGACGACCGCGACACGCCGCTCGACGAAACGCTGGAAGCGCTCGACGTGATCGTGCGGCACGGCAAGGCGCGTTATATCGGCGTGTCGAATTTTCTGGCGTACCGGCTCGCGCGGACGCTGGGCCGCGCCGACGTGCTGCGTACCGCGCGCTTCGTCTCGGTGCAGCCGCGCTACAACCTGCTGTTCCGGCAGATCGAGCGCGAGTTGCTGCCGCTAGCGATAGAAGAAGGGCTCGCCGTGATTCCGTACAACCCGCTCGCAGGCGGCCTGCTGACCGGCAAGCACAAGCACGGCGCGGCGCCTTCCGAGGGACGCTTCACCGCGACCGTCGGCAAGGCGGGCGAGATGTATCAGGAGCGTTACTGGCACGAGCGCGAGTTCCAGACCATCGAGAAGCTGAAGGAAATCGTCGCGCCGACGGGGCGGTCTATGGCGAACACGTCGCTCGCTTGGGTGCTGGAGAATCCCGCGGTGACATCGGCGATCATCGGCGCGAGCCGCCCTGAGCAACTCGACGATACGCTCGCTGCCGTCGATCAGCCGCTCGATCCGGAGATCAAGGCGAAGCTCGACGACGCGACCGTCGAATACCGCTGGGGCGATGCATCGCGGTAAAGAGCACTGTTCGGCTCAAGCTGCCCGCGCCCGCCGCGCCGAATAGACGCCTTCTAGCGAATACAGCGCGAGCGCGGTCCAGATGGCGCCGTAGCCGATCAGCTGATCGTGCCCGAACGCCTCCTGATAGATCGCCACGCCGATCAGCAGTTGCAGCGACGGCGTGATGTATTGAATGAGCCCGAGCATGGACAGCGGAATGCGCCGCGCGCCGGCGGCAAACAGCAGTAGCGGCACGGCCGTCACCGGTCCGGCCGCCGCGAGCAGCAGCTTTACGCCGATGGTCGCGTGCGCGAAGCCGCTTGCTCCGTGCGAGCCGAGCACGAACAGATACAGCAGCGCGACCGGACACAGCAGCATGGTTTCGAGCGTCAAGCCTTCGAGCGCGCCGAGCGAAGCCGTCTTGCGCAGCAGGCCATAGCCGCCGAACGTGAGCGCCAGCGCGAAGCTGATCCAGGGCGGCGCGCCGTTCACCCATGTGAGCCAAGCGACGCCCAGCGCGGCCACGATCACGGCCATCCACTGCACCGGCCGCAGGCGTTCGTGCAGGAACGCCATGCCGAACAGCACGTTGACGAGCGGATTGATGAAGTAGCCGAGACTCGCCTCGACGATGCGCCCCGCGTTCACCGCCCAGATATAGATGCCCCAGTTCGCGGAGAGCAGCACCGCGCTCGCCGCGAAGCGCGCGAGGAGCCGCTTGTCGCGCAGCACGGGCACGAGCCATTGCCATTGACGGCGCGCGGTCAGCACGATCAGCAGAAAGAGCATCGACCACGCCATGCGGTGCGCGAGCATTTCTATCGCGCCGATCGAATGCAGCGCCTTGAAGTAGATCGGGAAAAGACCCCAGATGGCAAAAGCCGCGAATGCGTAGACGACGCCTGGATTCATGGTTCGATGCGTGACGCAGATGTAAGCCGTCCGGACGCGGCCGGAAGCCGTCTGCAAGGAATGGAAGCCGGATTTTAGTCGATGCGGACGACCGAAAACGCGCATCTCGCGAACGTCAGGCGAGCTTCGTGCTCCGAGGCGTGCGTGCAAGCGCGCCGACAGCGCGTGCTAGCATGGCCCGCTAACCGTCGCCCTGCCCCTTTTTGCCTTTTCCCGTCGCCGCTAATGAACAACCACCAGTCCGTTCACCAGAGCTTCTTCCATATCCTGCTGTTCGTCGTGACCGTCGCGCTCGGCTGGGTGCTTTTGCCCTTCTTCGGCGCGATCTTCTGGGGCGCGATTCTCGCGCTGCTTTTTCAGCCGATGCAGCGCTGGCTGACGGTGCGCTTCGGCAAGCGCCGCAACCTCGCCGCGCTCACGACGCTCGCTGCCGCCATTCTGATCGTCATCATTCCGGTGTCGGTGGTCGCGGTGACGCTCGTGCAGGAAGTGGCGCTCGTCTATACGCGCATCAAGAGCGGCGATCTGAACTTCGGCATGTACTTTCAGCATGTGCTTCATGCGCTGCCGGCGTCGGTGCAGCAACTGCTCGGGCGTTACGGCCTCGACGACATTCCCGGCGTGCAGAGCAAGCTGATGGAAGGCGCCTCGCGCATCAGCCAGTTCGCGGCGGCGCAGGCGCTGCTCATCGGTCAGAACACGTTCCAGTTCATCGTGAGCTTCGGCGTGATGCTCTATCTCGTGTTTTTCCTGCTGCGCGATGGCGTCGAGATCGGGCGACGCATCCGCCGCGCGCTTCCGCTCGACCCGGCGCCGAAGCAGCATCTGATCGCGAAGTTCACGACCGTCGTGCGCGCGACGGTCAAGGGCAACATCGCGGTGGCCGCCGTGCAGGGCTTTCTCGGTGGGCTGATCTTCTGGATTCTCGGCATCAACGGCTCCTTGCTATGGGGCGTGCTGATGGCGTTTCTCTCGCTGTTGCCGGCGGTGGGCGCGGCGCTCGTCTGGGCACCGGCCGCGCTGTACTTTTTCATGACTGGCGAAATATGGCGCGGGCTCGTGCTGGTGGCGTTCTGCGTCGTCGTGATCGGGCTCGTGGATAACGTGCTGCGTCCGATCCTCGTCGGCAAGGACACGAAGATGCCGGACTGGGTCGTGCTGATCTCGACGCTCGGCGGCATGGCGTTATTCGGCATCAACGGCTTCGTGATCGGGCCGCTCGTGGCGGCGCTGTTCATGGCGAGCTGGGATATCTTTTCGCAGGACGAGGACCCGCAGTAGCCAAGAAAAATGGCTCCACGAAGGAGCCATTTCTCATTGAACCCGCATTTCGATCAGCGCGAATTCGGCGCGGTATATCTGCAATCGAAGCGCTTTCTCACCGTGCCGTTCTCATCGACGCTTTCCAGATACACGTCGAACTGCCACAAGCGCGCCATGTGCTTGAGCACTTCGTCGCTGTCGTTCGACAGATGGCGATTGTCGGTCATGAAGTGACGCAGCGTGAGACTGCGGTCGCCGCGCGTGTTCACCGAATACACCTGAATATTCGGCTCGCGGTGATGAATGTCGTACTGCCGCGACAGCGCCTGCCGCACATAGCGATAGCCGCTTTCATCGTGAATAGCCGAGACTTCGAGCGCGTCGCGCATGTCGTCGTCGAGAATCGAGAAAAGGCGCATCTCGCGGATCAAATGCGGCGACAGATACTGCGCGATGAAGCTCTCGTCCTTGAAGTTGCGCATCGCGTAGTGCAGCGATTCCAGCCAGTCGCTGCCCGCGAGATCGGGGAACCACTCGCGGTCCTCGTCCGTCGGGTTCTCGCAGATGCGGCGAATGTCGCTCATCATCGAAAAGCCAAGCGCATACGGGTTGATCCCGCTGTAATACGGCTTCGTCACGGGCGGCTGATAGACCACATTCGAATGCGAATGCAGGAACTCCATCATGAAGCCGTCTTCTAGCCGGCCTTCGTTGTACAGCGTATTCAGCAGGGTGTAGTGCCAGAACGTGGCCCAGCCTTCGTTCATCACCTGCGTCTGCCGCTGCGGATAGAAATACTGTCCGACCTTGCGCACGATGCGAATGACTTCGCGCTCCCAAGGTTCGAGCAGCGGCGCATTCTTCTCCGCGAAGTACAGCAGATTCTCCTGCGGCTCCGGCGGATAGCGGCTTTCGATTTCCTCGGCGGACGGCGCCTTCTTGTTCGGCAGCGTGCGCCACAGTTCATTCACCTGCGATTGCAGATACGCCTCGCGCTCGCGGCGCATCGCGGCTTCTTTCGCGAGCGACAGCTTCTGTGGGCGCTTGTAGCGGTCCACACCGTAGTTCATCAGCGCGTGGCACGAGTCGAGCAGTTCCTCGACGCGATCCAGCCCGTGACGCTCCTCGCATTCCGCGATGTAATTCTTCGCGTACACGAGGTAATCGATGATCGCATGGGCGTCCGTCCACAGCCGGAACAGATAGTTGCCCTTGAAGAACGAGTTATGCCCGTAAGCGGCATGCGCGATGACGAGCGCCTGCATCGTCATCGTGTTCTCTTCCATCAGATACGCGATGCACGGATTCGAGTTGATGACGATCTCATACGCGAGGCCCATCTGCCCGCGCCGGTAGCTTTTCTCCGTCGAGAGAAAGTGCTTGCCGAACGACCAGTGCCGATAGTTCACCGGCATGCCGACCGACGCGTACGCGTCCATCATCTGCTCGGCGCTGATGATTTCTAGCTGGATCGGATACACATCCAGACCGTAGCGATTTGCGACGCGCGAGATTTCGGCGTCGTACTCCTCGATCAGCTCGACGCTCCAGTCCGATGGGCATGGCAGCGGCCGCCGTTTTTCTGCAACGTTCATGCTCACCTCGTGCGTCGTGGCAGACGCATTGCGTTGCCCCGCTTCCGGTCCGAGTTTCGACGGCGCACGATCGTCCGTGCCGTCGAGATGATATCCACGCGCTTCGTTGTTCACGTGCCTCGTCGTCATGCGGCCGCCTGTTGTTTTTCGAAGAGTTCGCGGAACACCGGATAAATGTCCGAGGCCGAGTCGACCTTCTTCATCGCCAGTTCAGGCGCGCCGGCCGCAAGTTGAGCATACTCCAACCACAGGTTCTGCTCTTCTGGCGCGACTTGAATATACGCAAAATACCGCACCTTCGGCAGGATGTCCTCCGCGAGGAGCTTGCGGCACTTCGGAGAATCGTCGGTCCAGTTGTCGCCGTCCGAAGCCTGTGCGCCGTAAATGTTCCATTCAGTCGGCGAGTAGCGCTCGTCCATGATCTTCTTCATGAGTTCGAGCGCGCTCGACACCACCGTGCCGCCGCTTTCCGTCGAATGAAAGAACGTGTCTTCATCGACTTCTTCGGCGCGCGTATGGTGACGGATGAACACGACCTCGATCTTCTCGTAGTTCCGCTGCAGGAAGAGATAGAGCAGGATGAAGAAACGCTTCGAGAGATCCTTGCGCTGCTCGTCCATGGAACCGGAGACGTCCATCAGGCAGAACATCACCGCCTTGCTCGAAGGCGTGGGCTGCTTGACACGGTTGATGTAGCGCAGATCGAATGGATCGATAAACGGAATGCGCGTGATCCGCCCCTGCATGATGACGATATCCGCTTCCAGCCGCGCGATGTCGTCCGGATTGCCGTCTTCTTCCTTCAGTTGTTCGAGCTGGCGTTCCATCTCGCGCAATTGGGCCGACAGCGGCCAGCCGAGCGCGATGCGCCGCCCGAGCGCGCTGCGCAGCGAGCGCACCACGTCTATGTTGTTCGGCGTGCCTTCGGCCGCCCAGCCCGCGCGCACGTTCTTCCACGTCGGCACGGCGAGCAGTTGCGTCTTGACGAGGCGCGGCAGTTCGAGATCGTCGAAAAAGTACTGCATAAATTCTTCGCGCGACAGCTCGAAGACGAAATCGTCCTGGCCTTCGCCCTCGTTGCTCGCGCTCTTGCCGCCGCCGCCCGAGCCGCCTTGCGGACGCGGGATCTTGTCGCCGCGCACGTAGTCGGCGTTGCCCGGATGCACGTATTCACGCTTGCCGCCCGGACCATGCCGGAACGACGGCTCCGCGATGTCCTTCTTCGGAATCGTGATGCTCTGCGTGCTTTGAATGTCTTTGATGCTGCGATCGCGCACCGCGTCGGAAACGGCGCGGCGAATGTAGTTCTTGACGCGTCGCAGGAAGCGTTCGCGGTTCGCGATGCTCTTGTTCTTGCCGGCTAACCTGCGGTCGATGATTTGGTGCAGCACATCCAGTCTCCCGCAAAAATGGCGAGTGTGCGAGGCGCCGCATGTTTGCGCCGCGCGTGGGCGCCTCTCGCTCGCAATCTGCCCGCTTGGCCATCCGGATGCAAGCATCGAACCCGGACGGCGCGGACCTGCACTGCTCTACTGCTGCTGCAACTACGTTGCGGCGCGTGCTTAAGACGACTTGCGCACGCGCAGATACCAGTCGCACAACAAACGCACCTGCTTCGGCGTATAACCCTTCGCGACCATGCGATTCACGAAGTCCTCGTGCTTGCGTTGCTCTTCGGCCGATCCCTTCGCATTGAAGGAGATGACCGGCAACAGTTCCTCCGTGTTCGAGAACATCTTCTTTTCGATCACGACGCGCAGCTTCTCGTAGCTGATCCACGCGGGATTCTTGCCGCCGTTGTTTGCGCGCGCACGCAGCACGAAATTCACGATCTCGTTGCGGAAATCCTTCGGGTTGCTGATGCCCGCGGGCTTCTCGATCTTCTCCAGCTCCGCGTTGAGCGCGGCGCGGTCGAAGCTCTCGCCGGTGTCGTGATCGCGGAACTCCTGATCCTGAATCCAGAAGTCCGCATACGTCACATAGCGATCGAAGATGTTTTGTCCATACTCCGAATACGATTCCAGATAAGCCGTCTGAATCTCCTTCCCGATGAACTCGGCGTAGCGCGAAGCCAATACGTCCTTGATGAACGACAGGTACTTCTGCTCCGTTTCCGGCGGGAACTGCTCGCGCTCGATTTGCTGTTCGAGCACGTACATGAGATGCACCGGGTTGGCCGCGACTTCGGTGGAATCGAAGTTGAACACGCGCGACAGAATCTTGAACGCGAAACGCGTGGACACGCCCGTCATGCCTTCGTCGACGCCTGCGAAATCGCGATACTCCTGATACGACTTTGCTTTGGGATCAGTGTCCTTCAGGTTCTCGCCGTCATAGACCTGCATCTTCGAAAAGAGGCTCGAATTCTCCGGCTCGTGCAAACGCGTGAGCACGGCCATCTGCGCCATCATCTTGAGCGTGCCCGGCGCGCACACCGCTTCCGCGAGCGAAGAGTTGCGCAAGAGCTTCTCGTAGATCTTCACCTCTTCGCTATAGCGCAGGCAGTACGGCACCTTCACCACGAAGATTCGATCGAGCAGCGCCTCGTTGTTCTTGTTGTTGCGGAAAGCCTTCCATTCCGATTCGTTCGAGTGCGCGAGAATCACGCCGTCGAACGGAATGGCGCCGAAGCCTTCCGTGCCCTTGAAGTTGCCTTCCTGCGTGGCGGTCAGAAGCGGATGCAGCACCTTGATCGGCGCCTTGAACATTTCGACGAATTCGAGCAAGCCCTGATTCGCGAGGCACAGGCCGCCGGAATAGCTGTAAGCATCGGCGTCGTCCTGCGAGTAGGTTTCGAGCTTGCGAATGTCCACCTTGCCGACGAGCGAGGAGATGTCCTGATTGTTCTCGTCGCCCGGTTCCGTCTTCGCGATGCCGATTTGCCGAAGTATCGACGGATAGCGGCGCACCACGCGGAACTTGCGGATATCGCCGTTGTATTCGTGCAGGCGCTTGACGGCCCACGGCGAAAGAATGCTCTTCAGGTAACGGCGCGGAATGCCGTACTGTTCCTCGAGCACCGGACCGTCTTCGTCGTAATCGAAAAGACCGAGCGGCGATTCGTTCACGGGCGAACCCTTGAGCGAATAGAACGGTACGCGCTCCATGAGTTGCTTGAGCCGTTCTGCAATGGACGACTTGCCGCCGCCCACGGGACCGAGCAGATACAGGATCTGCTTTTTCTCCTCTAAACCCTGCGCGGCGTGCCTGAAATACGACACGACGTTCTCGATCACTTCCTCCATTCCGTAGAACTCGCGGAACGCCGGATACACCTTGATGACCTTGTTTGCAAACACACGCGATAAACGCGGATCGAGGCGAGTGTCGACCATTTCCGGTTCCCCGATGGCCGTCAGCATGCGTTCGCCCGCTGTTGCATATGTGGCAGGATCTTCCTTGCAGAGCGCGAGATACTCTTCGAGCGAGAATTCCTCCTCGCGCGTTTTTTCGAAGCGGGTCGCGAAACTGCTGTAGATATCCATGCTACCTCCTCGCCGAAGTCAGAAAGCCTTGGTCGTCTCAACGCGCGTTATCGAAACGACATCGCTTGAATTCATCCTAAACCCTTTCGAATTTTTTTTCACGCACTTGCTTGGTTGATTTGCTTAGAAGCTGCTCGGAACAATCACTAGCTTGGTAGGTTATTTTCGTTCACCTACAATCCTCAGTCCCAAGATGTCGTTCGTATCTGCGCGCGCATGTCATGCAGCGTGCGCTTCGCGTGTGCTTCGGCATGTTCGCTGTGCCGCGCTTGCTTCATCGCTACACCGCGACCTTCCGCCAAAGCATGTTCGCGAGCGCATGTGGTCACGTCAGCACCAGCTCCAGTTCTCCGATGCGATCAATGGAGCCGTGCACCATGGCCGGTCCTTCCACGCGATACGCGCCCGTGTAAGAGCCCGTCGTGATGGTCCAGAAAGGCTCGACCGTCAAACCCATGCGCGAACAATGGTTAACGAGCCAGGGCAGCAGTTCGCGAGGATCGCCCGCCGGATTGCCGAGGGTAGCCGGAGCAATCCCCACGCCATCGAGCGTGAGTTCAAGCCGTGGCGCAAGAAAATCGAAGCCCGGCGCGACGACCTCGTAAGGTTCCATGCCGCTCGTGATGAGCGCGCCGTTGTTCTGCGAGTCCGCAAGCTGCGCGAGCGGATCGAGATTGGGCCATTGCGCGAAACGGCTATCGACCACTTCGAGCGCGACTGCAATGCCGCCGATCGCCGCGAGCACTTCGGCGCGCGTGTAAGGATCGTTCTTCGGGGGCAGCGCATACGCGAAGCGAAACGCAATCTCCAGTTCCACTAGCACGCGAAAGAAGCCTTCGAAAGGAAGGCGCGCGGGCGAAACATAGACACATTCCGCGTCGATGGGCGCGCCCGCCGCGAGCGCATCGGGCGCGCGCGCGCCGATCTTCCATGCGCCGATGCGCGCGTGGCTGTCGCGCAGGACTTCGTGCTGGATGGCGTAAGCGGTGGGTGCGTCGGCGGGGAGATCGCGCGGCTCCAGCGTTTCGATCAGTCGATGCTGACGCCGGGCCGCGACGAGCTTGGCGGCAAGTGTCGATCCGGTCATGTCGATCCCCTCGTGTGAATGGTGACGCGCAGTGTCGTCAGTGTACGGGTTACCGGACCGGAGGTGCTTCACGTTGCCCGCGTGATGCAATGTCCTGCATACGCGCAATGCGGGCAACGGCATCAAAGCGTCAGAACGTCTCCCAGTCGCCTCCCGCCGTCGACAATGCGGCGGGCTTCGCGGTCGCTACGGGCTTCGTAGTTGCCACAGGCGGCGCGACGCGCTTCGGCTTCGCGGATACGGTGGCCGGGACTTGCACGGAAGAAGCAGCAAGCCCCGCGCCTTCAGTCACTTGAAACACTGCGACCGCCTGACGCAGGCGCGCGGCCTGATCTTCAAGCGACTGCGCCGCCGCCGCCGCTTCTTCCACGAGCGCCGCGTTCTGCTGCGTGACTTCGTCCATCTGCGTGACGGCGCGCGAGACCTGCTCGATGCCGGTCGTCTGCTCCGCCGACGCCGCCGCGATCTCGCCCATGATGTCGGTCACGCGTCGCACCGCGCCGATGATCTCGTTCATCGTGCGGCCCGCTTCGTCAACGAGCGTGGTGCCCGACTGCACGCGCGCGACCGAAGTGTCGATCAACTCCTTGATTTCCTTCGCCGCCGTCGACGAACGCTGCGCGAGATTGCGCACTTCGCCTGCCACGACCGCGAAGCCGCGCCCTTCTTCGCCCGCGCGCGCCGCTTCGACGGCCGCGTTGAGCGCGAGAATGTTGGTCTGGAAAGCGATGCCTTCGATGATCGCGATGATGTCCGCGATCTTGGCCGAGCTGCGGCTGATTTCGCCCATCGTATCCACCACTTGCGTGACGACGGCGCTGCCCTTGCCCGCAATCTCCGACGCGTTGGCGGCAAGCGTGCTGGCCTGACGCGCGTTATCGGCGTTCTGGCGCACCGTGCTCGTCAGTTCCTCCATGCTCGATGCCGTTTCCTGCAACGCGGACGCCTGTTCCTCGGTGCGCGACGACAGATCGGTGTTGCCCGCCGCGATCTGCTGCGTGGCCGACGCGATCGATTCGCTGCCCGAGCGCACCGTGCGAACCGTCGTCAGCAGACTCGCGCGCATCTTCGCGAGGCCTTCGAGCAGAAGGCCCATTTCGTCGCGCGAGGTCACGACCACGTCGCGGCGCAGATCGCCGGCGGCGATGGCTTCGAAATGCGCGAGCGCGGCTTCGAGCGGCCGCCCGATGGCGCGCCGCAACGCGACCCACGCGAACGCCGCCGCCGCGAGGCCGAGCGCAATGGCCGAAAGACTCAGCGCGCGGAACCACGAATAGCGGCTCTGCGCGTCTTCGTAGCTCTTCTTCGAGGCCTCGGTGAGAAACGAGCGCAGCGCGTCGTTTGCGTTGGCGAGCTCGTTGTAGGCCGCCTGCATCGCCTTGGCCGCTGCAATCATGCCCGTGCGGTCGTCCGCCGTGACGGCCGCCAGTCCCTTGTCGACGGCGCGTTGAAGCGCGAGCCGCTTGTCCTGCGACGCGTCGGCAAGACGACGCTCGTCGGGCGTCTGCGGCAGCGACATGTAGTTCTTCCAGAAGGCGTCGGCGCGCTCACGCATCATGCGCGAACGCTCGATGGTCGCGGCCACCTCGGCCGTGCCGGCAAGCAGCGCCGCGCGGTCGAACACGAGCCGTTCGCGCGCCGCGTACATTTCGCTGTTGCCCACCGCGATGGCGCCCGGCATCTGCACCGAGTACGTGTCGAGGAAAGCCTCGTTCGTGCGGCCCATGCCCGCGAGCCCCAGTGCGCCGATAGCGATGAGCAGCGCGCCGAGAAACGCCATCGAGATGCCGATGCGTGCCTTGATCGTCAAAGCCTTTTTCATGGATGTGTCCTGATGCCGATTCGAATGTGCGCGGGCGTGGTGACGCGTTAAACCGCGATCGGGCGGACGCGCACCTGCGCAGCCGCTATGGATGTAAACGGCATGCAAGCTACGGGACTTGAGAAGGTTCTTTCCCTGATAGGGAAAACGACGCGTTGCGCGCGCCGTTATTCAGCACATGTTGAAAACTTATGCTGCGATTTCGCCGCGTCGCGGAATGGACGGCTGCGCGCCCTCGCGCGTGACGGCGAGCGCGGCGGCGCGTTGACCGAAGGCGATCGCGTCCGCGACGGCGCTGCCGCGCGCCAGTTCCGCCGTGAACCCGCCGATGAACGTATCGCCGGCGGCGGTCGTGTCGACGGCCTCGACCTTCGGCGACGGCAGATGCTGGCCGTCGCTGTCGTCTCCCAGCAGCGCGAACACGCCCTGCGCGCCGAGCGTGACGATCACGTTGCGCGCGCCCTTCTCCTTGAGCGCGCGGGCGGCGCGGCGCGCATCGTCGGGCGTCGCGATGGCGATACCCGAAAGCGTCGCGGCTTCCAGTTCGTTCGGAATCAGATAGTCGATGAGCGCGAACCAGTCGGCGGGCAGCGTGCTCGCCGCAGGCGCGGGATTGAGAATCGTCGTGCGGCCGAGCCGGCGGCCCGCGGCCAGCGCCGCGCGCACGGTTTCCGGCGGCGTTTCGAGCTGGCAGACGATGACATCGGCGCGTGCGAGCAGCGCGTCCTGTTCGTCGATGACCGCAGGCGTGACCTGCGCGTTGCTGCCCGCGACGATGACGATCGCATTCTGGCTCGCGTCGTCCACGATGATGAGCGCGACGCCCGTCGGCGCATCCGCGCTCGTCGCGAGCGCCGCGCAGTCGATGCCTTCCGCTTCGAGGCCCGCGCGCAGCGTCGCGCCGTTCGCGTCGCCGCCGACGCAGCCGACCATCGCGACCTGCGCGCCGAGACGCGCGGCCGCCACCGCCTGATTCGCGCCCTTGCCGCCCGGCGCCTGCACGAAAGCGGAGCCGGCGAGAGTTTCGCCCGGCTTGGGCAGGCGCGGCGCGCGCGCGACGAGGTCCATGTTGAGACTGCCGACCACCACCACGCGCCCGCGCGTGCCTGCTTCACTCGTTGCGTTGTCGCTCATCGCGATGAAATCCTGCTGTGGTTGTTAGTCCGCGTTATTCCGCTCTGGCGTCTGCCACTGCGCCGCTCTCGGCGCAGCGCGACTCGGGCACGACCGCCGTGGATTCGCGCAGCACGAGACGCGGCGGCACCACGCGGCGGCGCGTCGTGCCGCCGAGCTTGCCGACGATGCGCTCAATCAGCGTCTGCGCCGCCATCTCGCCGAGCGCGCGCACCGACTGGCCGACCGTCGAAAGCGCCGGATACGTGTAGCGCGACAATTCGACATCGTCGAAGCCGATGATCGAGCAATCGTCCGGCACGCGAATCTTGCGCTCGGCCGCCGCCCGCAGCGCGCCGATGCCCATCATGTCGTTGCACGCGAAGATCGCGGTCGGCTTCATCGCGTCGAAAAGCTGCGAGGCCGCAGCATAACCGCCCGTCGCGGAAAAGTCGCTCTGGACAATCGCGTTCGGCTCGATCTCGACGCCGCGCTCGGCCATTGCGCGGATAAAGCCGTGCAGGCGCATGGCGCTCACCGCTGTCGCCACCGGCCCGGTGATGCAGCCGATCTCCGAATGCCCCGTTTCCAGCAGATGCTTCGTCGCGATATACGCGCCTTTCTCGTGGTCGATCTGCACGAGGTCCGCCGAGACGCCCTCGATGTTGCGGTCCACGATCACGAGCGGCTCGCGCGCGCCCGCCAGACACTGCGCGAGCACCGCGTCCTCGCCCGCCGATGCGATCACGAGGCCGTCGATGCGCTTTTCCTGCAAGACGCGCAGATAGTTGCGCTGCTTGCCCGGATCGTCGTCCGAGTTGCAGAAGAAGACGCAGTAGCCGTTTTTCGCGCAGCCGTCCTCGACCCCGCGCGCCAGTTCGGCGAAGTACGGATTCGTCGCGTTCGGCACGAGCAGCCCGATGGTCGCCGTGGACTTCGCCTTGAGCGAGCGCGCCACTGCCGACGGCACGTAGTCCAGCTCGCGGATCGCGCGCTCGACCTTCGCCCGCACGTCGGCCGACACCGGCCTTGAATTGTTCACTACGTGGGACACCGTCGTAAACGACACCCCAGCAATGGCTGCCACGTCCTTGATCGTCGCCATACATCGTCCTTCGCTTTGCTTTGGTCCAACTTCTTTTATTGACCGGAAACGTCCTCTCGCGCGGCCCTCACGCGCCCGGCCGCTTTCCTTACGCTCGCCGCTCTTGACGGCGAAGCGACTGCCCGGTCATCTCTATTTGACTGCGCTCATGTTTAACGTCGCCGCCCACCCCGTTGCGAGGCACCGACGTGCTGCCTGCTGCCCTCTGCCCTCTGCTCTGTCAACCGCGCCTGCGTCGGCTCCGGTAGGTATCCAGCACCACCGCGACCACGATCACCGCGCCGGTGATGATGCGCTTGGTCGGCTCGTTCGCGCCGATCTGCGCGAGCCCCGCCGCCAGCACCGAGATGATGAGAACGCCGAAGAACGTGCTGATGACCGAGCCGCGCCCGCCCATCAGACTCGTTCCGCCGATCACCACCGCCGCGATCACCTGAAGCTCCACGCCCGCGCCCGCGTTCGGATCCGCGGCTTCGAGACGGGAAATCTGGAACAGCGCGGCCAGTCCCGACAGCGCGCCCATCAGCGCGAAAACGATGACCTTGTACGGCCGCGGATCGACACCCGCGAGCCGCACCGCTTCCTCGTTCGTGCCGATGCCTACCAGATAACGGCCGAAAATCGTCCGGGTCAAGACCCAATGCGCAAGAATCATCACCGCGACCGCAATCAGGAACGCCAGCGAGATGCCGAAGGCGATCGGATTCGACAGAAAATCGAACGCATCGCCGATATACGCGGTGCGCGAGTTCGTCATCTGATACGCGAGCCCGCGCGCCGCCTCCAGCACGCCGAGCGACACGATGAACGACGGAATGCGCCACGCCACCGTGACGAGTCCCGTGACCGTGCCCGTCAGCGCGGCGGCGGCTAGTCCGATGAGCGCCGCCGGAAGCGCGGGCCAGTGCCACTTCAGCGCGGCCACGCTCACCACCGAGGCGCCGAGCGCAAGGACCGAGCCCACCGACAAGTCGATGCCCGCGATGATCAGCACGAACGTCATGCCGACCGACATCACGACGAGATCCGGTATCTGGTTCGCGATCGTGCTGAACGTGTCGTACGTCAGAAAGTGGGAACTCAGCACGGAGAAAAGCGCGATCATCGCGGCGAGCGCGCCGGCCAGTCCCAGATAATTGGAAAAGCCCAGGCGCGTGCCCGCGCCTTTCGCGTTCTTGCCGCTTTTCGGCGCATCGGCTGGCAGATTCGCTTCGGTCTGTCCGGTCATTCAATGCTCCAGCAAATTGTCTTGTTCGGGCGGCTTCGCGTCGGGCGCGAGCGGCTCGTGCAGAATCGCCTCGCGCTTCGCATAGCCGGCGAACGCCGCCGCGAGCAGCGCATCCTGCGTCCAGTTCGCGCGCTCGAACACGCCGGTCATTCGCCCCGCCGACATCACGCCGATCCGGTCGCAGATCAGCATCAGTTCGCGCAGATCGCTCGACACCACCACGAGCGCGCGGCCTTCGCGGGCGAGCGCGCCCATGAGCCCGTAAATATCGAACTTCGCGCCGACGTCGATGCCGCGCGTCGGTTCGTCGAAAAGCAGCACGGCGCAGTCGCGGGCGAGCCAGCGGCCGATCACCACTTTCTGCTGATTGCCGCCCGATAGTTCCGACACCGCTTGCGCCGGCCCCGACGTGCGGATGCGCATGGCGTCGATCTGGCGCGCGGCGAGCGCGGCTTCGCGGCGCGTGTCGATCACGCCGTGACGCGCCACCGCGCCCACATTGCCGAGTGAAACGTTCGCGGCGATGGGCAAGCCGAGCAGCAGGCCCTCGCCCTTGCGGTCCTCCGTGATGAGCGCGATGCCGTTTTTCACGGCATCCGACGGCGACTGGATGTTCACCGGGCGCAGTGCCTCGCCGCCGCGCGAAACGGACACCGTGCCGCCGTCCGCGCGATCCGCGCCGTAGATCAGGCGCATGAGTTCCGTGCGCCCCGCGCCGATCAGCCCGCTGATGCCGAAAATCTCGCCCGCGCGCACTTCGAACGACACATCGCGCACGGCCGGGGCGCGCGTCATGCCGTCCACTTTCAGCGCGACGCTGCCGAGCTTGCGCTCGCCGAGGTCGATGCGTTCGCCCAGTTCACGGCCCACCATCAGCGTGACGAGCTGGTCGCTGGTCAGCGCGTTCATCGGCCCGACGTGCACGAGCCGGCCGTCGCGCAGCACCGCCGCGCGCTCCGCGATGCGCCTCAGTTCTTCCAGACGATGCGAGATATAGACGAGCGCCACGCCGCGCGCCTTGAGCCGCGCGATCTGCTCGAAGAGGAGATCGACTTCGCGTGCGGTGAGCATCGCGGTGGGTTCGTCGAGAATCAGCACGCGGCAATCGCCGATCAGATTGCGCGCGATTTCGACCATCTGCTGATGCCCGATGCCGAGATCGCCGACGAGCGTGTCCGGGTCGATCGCATCGAGCCCGACTTGCGCCATCGCGTGGCGCGCGTCCTCGGCGAGCCGCTTGCGGTCGATCCAGCCGATTTTCAGGCGCCCTTTCTGCGGCAGGCGGTTGAGGAAGAGGTTCTCCGCGACCGAGAGCGTCGGCAGCAGGTTCAGCTCCTGCATCACCATGCGCACGCCGAGCGCTTCCGCTTCGGTGCGGCTGTGCGGGGCGTACGGCTGGCCCGCGAGCGTCATCGTGCCCGTGCTCGGATTCGTGAGACCGCCGATGATCTTCGAGAGCGTGCTCTTGCCCGCGCCGTTCTCGCCCGTCAACGCGAGCACTTCGCCCGGCGAGAGTCCGAGCGATACGTCGGCCAGCACCGGCTCGACATAGGTCTTGCCGATTCCCGTGACGGTGAGCACGCTCGCGTCGTGCGCGTCTTTCATCATGGCGTAAGGTCGCTCAAGGCGGTCGGTGCATCCTCGGCAAAGTTGTGCATGCGTTGCGGCGGGACGGCGGCCGGCGCGCTCCGCCGTCCATCAACCGCGCTCGTGCATCTTAACGGCATGATGGCCGCGAACTTGAGGACGAACGGTTCGCGGCGCAACGCTCGCTGCGCTTTACTTCGTCACGAGATCGACGGGCGTTTCCACCACGGTCGAGAGCTCCGACTGCTTCTTGTGCCCGGAAATGGCCTTGAGCGCCACGTCGATGCCGAACACCGCCTGCTTCGCCGCGTATTGATCCGCGGTGGCGAGCACGCGGCCGTCCTTCAGCATCGGCTTGATGGCGTTGATGTTGTCGTAGCCGACCACCTGCACCTTGCCGGCCTTGCCCGCCGCGCGCACCGCCGACACCGCGCCGATGGCCATGTTGTCGTTGCCGCAGAGCAGCGCCTTGACGTTCGGGTTCGCGTTGAGAATCTGCGACGCGACGGCGTTGCCCTTGTCGATTTCCCAGTCGCCGGACTGAAGCGCGACCACCTTCATGCCGGCCGCGTCCATCGCGTCCTTGAAGCCGGCCGTGCGCTGCTGCGCGTTGGTCGTCGTGGAAACGCCCTCGATGATGCCGACTTCGTCGCCCTTCTTCAGGCGCTTGGCGAGATAGTCGCCGACCTGGCGCGCGCCCTTGCGGTTGTCGGGGCCGACGAACGGCACGTTCAGATCCTTCGACTTGAGCACGTCCTGATCGAGCCGATTGTCGATATTCACGACGACGATGCCCGCGTCCGCCGCCTTCTTGATGACCGGCACGAGCGCCTTCGAATCCGCCGGCGCGATGACGAGCGCATTCACCTTCGAGACGATCATCTGCTCGACGATGCGGATCTGCGCGGCCGTATCGGTTTCATCCTTGATGCCGTTGGTGATGAGGTCGAACTTGTCGGCGTTGTGCTGCTGATAGTCTTTCGCGCCGTTTTCCATCGTGAGGAAGAACTCGTTGGCGAGCGACTTCATCACGAGCGCGACCTTGGGCTTGCCGGCGCTCTGCGCGAACGCGGGCGATGCGGCAAAAGGCAGCGCGCTGCACGCAACGAGCGCGACGGCGGCTGACAGGACGCGACGGCGAATGGCTGACTTCATGCGGTTCTCCTCCAGTGTTTTGATTGATTTGTGCGCACGCGAAACGTGGGCGGTTCAACGTTTGCCGCCGTCGATTCTCGTTCGTGGGAGGCGCGCGGTCAATCGGGCTAACGTGCACTGGGCGCTTCGGACGCACGCGCAATGTGGTCTTGCGCGCGTTCGGCGCCAGCCGCAGGCGCTCAGAGATCGGCGACGGACTGGCCCTCGATCTCGTTGTCGATGATCTTGCGGCCATAGTCGATGCCGGCGCGCGTCGCATCGATCGGGCTTTCGAACGGCGCCTGCTCCGGCACGCCGAACATGGCGGAGCGGCCGCTCTCGCCGGCCGCGTCGCGCGAAATGGTCACGAAGATGTCGAAGTGGCGCGGGCCGTCATCCGGCTCGTCACGCTCTTTCGCGCGGCGCATGGCCTGCACGTGGATAGCGAAGCCCTTGTAGTGATCGGCGAGCGGTGTGGACATGAAGCGGCTCCTGTCTTGGGATGAAGGATCGAAGCAACCGGATGACGAACACTGCGTCCGCTCGCCGGCGAAAGCGCGTTGCAAGGCGGCGGCGCGGCGGTCAATGGATCAACTCGAAGATTTAACCTTATCGCACACTCAGTTGAAACCTGCTTTGCCATAATGCGCGAGCGAGACGTCGAAACTCGCGCATTCAAGAAGAATCGTCAATCACTCAGGGAGCGTCACATGACCATCCGAGCCACTGCCCTTATCGCTGTTTTGAGTCTTACGCTGGGCGCGCATACGGCTTTCGCGGCCAATAGCCAGCAGTCGAAGATGAGCGACTGCAACAAGCAGGCAAGCGACAAGAAAGGCGACGACCGCAAGGCGTTCATGAAGAGTTGCCTGTCCGCCACGCCCGCCGCCTCCGCCGCCTCCGCGCCGATGACCCAGCAGCAGCGCATGACTGCGTGCAACAGCCAGGCATCCGGCAAGAAGGGCGACGACCGCAAGGCGTTCATGAAGAGTTGTCTCAGCAGCAAGGGCTGATCGCGGCGCGGGCCGCATCGTCTGATTCGCGCCGCGTCGATCGCATGCGGCGCGTCCAGTCTGCCCTCCTCTCCGTACATATTGCACTGCACCCAAGCAAGTGTTTCGCACCGCCGTCTTTTTCTCATAAGATGGCGCGAAGGCGGCCCTTCACGAATACAAGAAACACGCCATCGGCCGCCGCTCGTCAAGCGTGGCGACAAGCCTCGCATGGAGGCATCGGATGGCATGGAGATACAAGAACCGCTGGTTCCGCCGGTGGCTCGTGACGATCACCTTCTGGGCCGTGCCCGTGATGATCGTCGCGGTCAACGAGGTGCGCGAGGAAATGGCCTACAACACGGTCGATCTTCAGAAGGCGCTCTCGACCTGGGAACTCACCGATGCACAGCGGTCCGCGGGCGCCGCCGCCCGTTGCCACGGCGCGCCGGACGAAGCGCGCGCAGCCGGCTGCCCCGCCGATGTTCTAAAGGCCAACGCCCGCCGTCATCAGGAAGCGCTCGACGAATACGCGCATCGCAAGGCGACGCTCGCCGACTATCTGTGGCACGCCTTCATCGGCTATTGGGTCGTGCCGGCGGCGTTTCTGCTTGCCGTTGGCATCGTGATCGGCGGCATCAAGCGCGCATTGCGGCGGCCGTCGCGCGTGCCGGACCCCGTTCCTCCGACCAAAGTAAAAACGACGAGCCAGTGACGGCGGCGCTCCGGGTACGGTCGTTGCTACTTGCTACGCGGCGTTGCCGCCGTCACCGAGACCGGTGCGGTGAAATTAATGCAGGGCTTCAGGCAGCGGGGCGGGCGAAATAGCCGGCCATTCGCCGTCGTCCAGTGGACGACGCGCGGATGCGACGCAGGGCTTGCGCGGCACGCGCGGAACGCGGTATCTGTGTCCGGTGCGAGCGTCGCGTTGTCGCGTCGCTGTGCTATAACTTGGCGTGCCTCACCCTCCCGCACTATGGGGTTTCCTAATTCCACGATGGAGAACAATGATGCAAAGACGAAACTTCATGCTCAAGACGACGGCCGTGTTGGCGCTGGGAGGCCTCGCGCTTGCCGGTTGCACGACGAATTCGAATACCGGCGCTGAGAAGGCCGCCGGCAGCGCGGACGATCGCCGCAGCATCGACGCGGACGTCGACAGCACCATCCAGCGGCTCTATGCGACGGTTCCCGGCTCGCGCGAACTGGTCGCGAAGTCGCGCGGCGTGCTCGTGTTCCCGTCCGTGATTCAGGCAGGCTTCATCGTCGGCGCGCAGTACGGCAAGGGCTCGCTGCGCGTGGGTGGCAGCACGGTCGGCTACTACAGCACGACCTCCGGCTCGTTCGGCCTGCAAGCGGGCGCGCAGTCGAAGTCGATCATCTTCCTCTTCATGACGCAGGACGCGCTCGACAAATTCCGCAATTCGGACGGCTGGTCGGCAGGCGCCGATGCATCCGTGGCGCTCGTCAAGATGGGTGCGAACGGCGCGGTCGACACGACCACCGCCACCAACCCTGTGGAAGCGTTCGTGCTGACGAACGCGGGCCTGATGGCCGACGTGTCGCTCCAGGGCACGAAGGTGACGCGCCTGAAGATGTAAGGCGGCGCGCGCCGTCTCACGGTCCCGGCGGAAATCATGACCGCCGTGTGACGCGACTCACGGTCGCGTCACACGGCGGTCTACTTTTTTGGTGCCTGGATTTGAACTCAGGTCGCCGCGCGATCGATCAGCTTGAAGCGCGAGCGCTTTTGCGCGCGCACCACGGCCTGATACGCGTCGAGATATTGCCGCGCCATGCGGTGCGACGTGAAGCGCTCCTCGAAGCGCCTGCGCACGCCCGCGCGTGAGAGCGTATGCAGCCGGTTCACCGCCGCCACCGCGCCGATCTCGTCTTCCACGACAAAGCCCGACACGCCCTCGTCCACCACTTCCGGCACCGCGCCGCGATTGAACGCGATAACGGGCGTGCCGCAGGCCATCGCCTCGATCATCGCGAGTCCGAACGGCTCGGGCCAGTCGACCGGGAACACCAGCGCGTGCGCGCCCGACAAGAAGTCCGCCTTCTGCGCGTCGTTGATCTCGCCGATGAACTGGACATAGGGCAACTCCAGCAGCGGCGCGATCTCGCGCTCGAAATATTCGTGGTCGGCTGCATCGACCTTGGCCGCGATCTTGATCGGCAAGCCGCAGCGCCCCGCGATGCGTATGGCCGTATCGACGCGCTTTTCCGGCGAGATGCGCCCGAGGAAAGCGAGATACTTCTGCTCGACCGGCTGCGGCACATAACGCATCTCCGGCAGGCCGTGATAGACCGTCGAAACCCACTTCGCCTGCGGCAACGGATGGCGCTGCGAATCCGAGATCGAGATCACGGGCGCGGTGTTGAACGTGTCGAACACCGGCTGCTGCTCCGGCAAGTCGAGCCGCCCGTGCAAGGTCGTGACGAACGGCGTGTCCTGCCGGTTGAAGAGCGAGAAGGAGTAATAGTCCATGTGGAAATGCAGGACGTCGAACTCCTCGGCGCGGCGGCGCACTAGTTCCATGAGCAGCATATGCGGCGCAATGCGGTCGCGAATTGCCGGGTCGAGGCGCAGCGCGCGCGGCCAGACGGCTTCGAGCTTCGCCGTGGTTTTCGAGTCGCCGGTGGCGAACAGCGTCACATCGTGGCCAAGCTCGACGAGCGCCTCCGTGAGATACGACACGACGCGCTCCGTGCCGCCGTAGAGCTTGGGCGGGACCGACTCGGTCAACGGGGCAATTTGGGCAATTCTCATCGTTCTCGTCTCCATGCGAACTTCGACGTGCGAGCGTGTGCTCGTGTTCTGAATGCGTCGCGCGAGATCGAGTATGACAGCAGACTGTCAGCCGGCTAACGAGGGTTTCCCTCGATCGTTGGATGCGGCAAGCCGGCCGCCGCGCGACGATTCATTATCGACGGCGAAGCGGCGCGAACCGGCGTTCTCTTGCACTTTCATCGCTCTGTTACAGACCGGAAACAAACCGTTTCGCGCGCCTGTTACTTGCGTCGCACGCCGCGAAGGTCGGCGAGGAAATCGTCGCGCCATACGCCGAGATTGTGCTTGCGCAGCGCCGCCATGTTGGTCTGGTAACGCTGCTGGCGCTCGGCGAGCGGCATGGCGAGCGAACGGGCGAGCGCGTCGCTCATGCCGACGACATCGTGCGGATTCACCATCACCGCGCCGGTCATTTCGCCCGCCGCGCCCGCGAACTGCGAGAGCACGAGCACGCCGGGATCGTCCGGATTCTGCGCGGCGACATATTCCTTCGCGACGAGATTCATGCCGTCGCGCAGCGGCGTCACGAGCCCGATCTGCGATTCGCGGAAGAGCGACATCAATTTCCAGCGGTCATAGCGCTGGTTCAGATAGCGGATCGGCGTGTAATCGAGGCCGGAATAGCGCCCGTTGATGCGCCCTGCTTCGTATTCGAGGTTCTGGCGGATCTGCTGATACGTTTCGACGTCCGAGCGCGTGGGCGGCGCGATCTGCACGAGCGTGACGTTGCCGCGCCATTCGGGCGATTTCTCCAGAAAATGCTCGAACGCGCGAAACCGTTCGACGAGCCCTTTCGAATAATCCAGCCGGTCCACGCTCATGATGAGCTTGCGGCCTTCGAGGCTCTGCTTCAGGTCCATCACGTCCTGCCGCGCCTCGCCGCGCTGCGCCTGTTCCGCGATCTCGTCGGGGAATACGCCGATGCGATACACGCCCGTCTTCAGCTTGCGCCCGAACGCATCGACGTGGCCGTCCGCGGTCGCCGTGCCGTGCGCGTGCCGCACGATGTAGTCGTGAAATGCGGTCTGATCGCCTTCGGTCTGGAAGCCGACGACGTCGTAGCAGCACAACGACCGCACCAGTTCCTCATGCGGCGGAATGTTGAGCAGAATCTGCGGCGACGGAAACGGGATATGCAGAAAGAAGCCGATCCGGTTCGTGATGCCCGCGCTGCGCAGCGCCTCGGCGAACGGAATCAGGTGATAGTCGTGGACCCAGATGACGTCGTCCGGCTCCAGCAGCTTGATGAGCTTGTGCGCGAGCCACGAATTCACGCGGCGATAGCCGGCGTATTCGTCGCGGTCGTAGACGGCCAGATCGTTGCGATAGTGGAAAACGGGCCACAGCATCGCGTTCGAGAAGCCGCGGTAGTACTGGTCGTAGTCCTTCTTCGGCAGGCCGACGGTGGCGAACGTCACGGCGCCGTCCTGCACGAGCGTGGGCCCCTGATTCGCGACGCTCTCGCTCACCACGTCCCCGCTCCAGCCGAACCAGACGCCGCCGCTGTCCTTCAGCGCGCCGAACACGCCGACGGCGAGCCCGCCGGCCGAGCCCTTGGTTTCGGTCGGCGTGGCGACCCGGTTGGATACGACGACGAGACGGCTCATATGCTTTCCTCTTGCGTTTTTTGTGTGATGTGGGCGGATCGCTGGATCGCTGTCCGACGTTCGACTAGCAAACGGCGTGCGGGTTTCCGCGCCGCGTCCGATCACCCGAGCCGCTGCAAGAGGCGCGTCGGCGTCCGTTCAGCGTTCCGCCTTGCAGGGAAACGCCTTGCCGAGACCGAGCGAAACCATCGTCGTGGCGTTGAAATTCGCCTTGTCGGGGTTGTCCGCGATGTACTTGCGCACCGCGTCCGTCAGTTGCTGCGGCTTGACGTCGGCCGGCAGGCAGAAGTACTGGCCGACTTGCGGCCCCGTCGTGCCGCCGATGGCTTCGATCGTGTTGTACACGCCGTCGGCCGCGCCTTCGATATAGGCGGCGCACGCGGTACGCGAGTTCGGGTCGGTCTTGATGCAGAGCTTGTTGAGATCGTTGCCGGTGAATGCGAACGCGCACACGGGCGTCGCAAGAACACAGGCGATGGCGAATTCCCGCAGCATGGTCTTCCTTGTCTGTTGAGCGGCGGCGTATTGGGGCGAGGCGGCCGCGCCTGACCGCGCTCGCCCGGTTTCGAGCGTAGCGGTGTTATTTTGACCCATTTGCGCCGCTTTGAGCAGCGCCGCCTTGCATGGCGTCGAGGCGCGCCTGCAAACCTTCCGCGACGTCCTTCTCGTTGTATTTACGGGCGAAGTCCACTGCCGTCATGCCGATCTGGTTCTTCACGCGCAAATCGGCGCCCTGATCGAGCAGCAGCTTGCACGTCGACAGATGGCCGCCGCGCGCCGCCATCATGAGCGGCGTCGTGCCGTTCGGCGATCCGGCGTCGATGTAGGCGGAGTGGTCGAGCAGGATCTTCACGATGTCGTCGTGGCCGTTGGTCGCCGCGTAATGAAGCGGCGTCCAGCCTTTCTTGTTCACTTCGGCGTCCTTCGCGATCAGCAGATTCACGAACGTGGCGTCGCCGTTGAGCGCGGCGATCATCATCGCGTTCTCGCCGGCGGAATCCAGCTTTTCGAGGTCCGTGTTCGGATTGTCGGCGAGCAACTGGCCGACCTTGTCCGACTTCTCCCGCGCGGCAATCACGAGCAGCGGCGCGCCGGTGTTATCCACCGTATTCGGGTCGGCGCCCTGCGCGAGCTGCTTCTTGACCTCGGACACGTCGTCGAACTTGACTGCCTTGATGAGCGAGTCCACGGAAGCGGCCCAGACCGGCTGCGCGAATGCGCACGCCGCGACCAGCGCGCCCGCGAAAAGCCCGCGCACCGCCGCGCGCCTGCCGGCCTGCGTGCGTGCGTTCGTGGCGGACTGAGTGGAAATCATCGAGGAATTGTTCATAGTGGACCTTCGAATTGCCATGAAACGATGAATCGCGACGCTCGCCTGACCGTGCTCAGGCAGCCGCGCGTGCGATCTTGAAAAGCCGGAAGAAGTTGTCGGTGGTCGCTTGGGCCACCGCTTCGTCCGTCTGCTCGCGCAACTGCGCGATGAAACGTCCGACATAACTCACGTACGCAGGTTCATTCGGCTTGCCGCGATACGGCACCGGCGCGAGATACGGCGAGTCGGTTTCGATCAGCAGCCGGTCGAGCGGCACGCGCCGCGCGACGTCCTGCACGTCCGTCGCTTTCTTGAACGTGACGATGCCGGAGAGCGAGATGAAGAAGTTCTGCGCGAGCGCCGCTTCCGCCACGTGCCAAGGCTCGGTGAAGCAGTGCATGACGCCGCCCGGTACGCTCGCGCGCTCCTCCTCCATGATGCGCAGCGTGTCTTCCGACGACGACCGCGTGTGGATGATGAGCGGCTTGCCCGTCGCGTGCGCGGCGCGGATATGCGTGCGAAACCGCTCGCGCTGCCATTCCATGTCGGCGATGCTGCGGCCTTCCAGCCGATAGTAGTCGAGTCCCGTCTCGCCGATCGCGCAGACCTTCGGATGCGCGGCCAGCTCGACCAGTTCCGCGACGCTCGGCTCCTTCGCGTCCTCGTGGTCCGGATGGACGCCGACCGACGCATAGACGTTCTCGCATCGCTCGGCGATATCGAGCACCGAGGGCAGCGTCTCCAGATCCACCGACACGCACAGCGCATGCGTGACCGCGTGCTCGCGCATCTTGTCGAGCACGTCCGGCAGCCGGTCGGCCAAGCCTTCGAAATTGATGTGACAGTGCGAATCGACGAACATCCCGTGCTCCTTGCTACTGATTCTGACTCAGGCCGTTTTTTCGTTGCGGCGCGCTTTCCAGCCGCAAGCCGAGAATGACGAGATCGCGTTCGACGCCATCCAGCACCGCGACGCGCGGCAGCGTGCCCCACGCTTCGAAGCCGAAGCTCCCGAAAAGTCTCATGCTCGGCTCGTTATGGCCGAAGACGAAGCCGAGCACCGTATCGACTTGCAGCGACGGCGCCTTGTCCAGTGCTTCGCGCAGCAGTTGCTTGCCGAGCCCTTTGCCGCGTGCGCGCTCGTCCAGATAAATGCTCACTTCGACGGTGCGCGCATACGCCGGCCGGCCGTAGAAATCCGAGAAACTCAGCCACGCGATCACGCCGCCGCTCTCTTCGACCACCCACAGCGGCCGCGCGTTCGGGCCATGCGAATGGAACCACGCGAGACGGCTTTCGACGCTGACGGGATCGAGATCCGCGGTCACCTGCCGCGAGGCGATCGTCGAATTGTAGATGGCGACGATGGCGGGCAGGTCGTCGAGGGTGGCGTCGCGATACGTGAGACTCATGGGCGGTGGCGTTGAGAACGGAGCGAAGGATCAGGCGGTGAAAATCCCGCGATACGCGAGAAACAGTTCTTCGAAGACGAGCCGCGCGTTCAGCGGATGGTTCTCCACTGCGCGCTGACGCGTGACGGCCTTGATGCAGCGGGCGAGCGCGGCAGGATCGGCGGCTTGCGCGCAGCGCGCGAGCGCCTTGCCCGCGCCGGGGAAATAGCGCGGCCGGCCGGCGGTGCGCTGTGCGAGCACGTCGTAGAGCCAGCGTTGCAGCCAGCCGAGGACCATCGGTACGGGCAGCTTCTGCAAGTTTTCGCCGCACGCGAAGGCATCGCAGTTCGGGCCTGCGGCGAGTTGCGCGAGCGTGAAATCGCGTAACGCGCGGTTTTCGTCGTGCGCGAGCGCCAGCGCGGCGAGCGGCGCGCCGCCCGCTTCGGCGAGCAGGCTCGCGGCATCGTCCACGCCTTGCGAGGCGAGCCACGCGCGCGCGGCGTCGGCATCGGGCAGGCTCATCGGCCATTGACGGCAGCGGCTGATGATCGTCGGCAGCAAGCGGTCGATCCTCGCCGACACGAGCAGAAACACGACGCCCGATGGCGGCTCTTCGAGCGTTTTCAGAAGCGCATTCGACGCCGCCACGTTGAGCGCCTCGGCCGGATACAGCAGCACCACGCGCAAGCCTCCGCGATGCGAGCCGAGGCTGCAAAAGTCCAGCAGCGCGCGCACCTGCTCGATCTTGATCTCCTTGCTGGGCGCGCGCGATTTCTTGCCTTCGCCATCATCGGCTTTGTCGGCTTTATCGGCGGATGCGTCGTCCGCGCCCGACGGTCCGGCTAGCGCGGCAAGCGCCTCGGGTAGCACGGCGCGGTAATCCGGGTGATTGCCTTGCGAGAACCACAGGCACGCGGGGCATGTGCCGCACGGCTCGCCGTTGCCGGCGGGCGTCTCGCACAAGAACCCCTGCGCGAGATGCTGCGCGAACGCGAGCTTGCCGATGCCCGCCTCTCCGTGCAGCAAGAGTGCGTGCGGCCAGTGCGCGCGCAGTTGCTGGAGGCGTTGCCAGTCGTCGGTTTGCCAGGGGTAGATCATCTTCTGTGCCGTAGTCTCAAAGGCCCGCGATCACGTCTTTCAGACGCTCGCGGATCGCGTCGATCGGCTGAGTCGAATCGACGATGACGAAACGCTCCGGCGATTCCGCCGCGCGACGCAAATATTCGGCGCGCGTGCGCTCGAAGAAAGCGTCCGACTCGCTCTCGAACTTGTCCGGCGCCCGCGCGGCGGAGCGGCGGTCGCTCGCGGTCTCGGTCGGCACGTCGAAAAGCACGGTCAGATCCGGATGGAAACCGCCCTGCACCCATCGCTCCAGCGCTTCCAGCTTGTCGCGCGGCAGACCGCGCCCGCCGCCCTGATACGCGAAAGTCGCATCCGAGAAGCGGTCGGACAGCACCCAGTCGCCACGCGCGAGCGCCGGTTCGATCACCTGCGCCAAATGCTCGCGGCGCGCGGCAAACATCAGGAGCGCCTCGGTTTCGAGGTCCATCGGCTGATTCAGCAGAATGCCGCGTAGCGTTTCGCCGAGCGCGGTGCCGCCGGGTTCGCGCGTCATGACGACATGGTGGCCCCTCGGCGCGATTTTCCCTTCGAGCTGCTGCCGGAACCAGTCGAGATGCGTGGTCTTGCCCGCGCCGTCGATGCCTTCGAACGTGATGAAAGTGCCGCGCGCCATCATTGACCCCGGATGTACTTGTCGACGGCCCTGTTGTGGTCGCCCAGATTGTCGGAAAAGATGCTGCTGCCGTCGCCGCGCGCCACGAAATACAGCGCGCTGCTCGGCGCGGGGTTCAGCGTGGCGCTGAGCGCGGCCACGCCCGGCAACGCGATCGGCGTCGGCGGCAGGCCCATGCGCGTGTAGGTATTGTACGGAGTGTCCGTCTGCAGGTCCTTTTTCTTCAGATGACCTTCGTAGGTCGAGCCGAGTCCGTAGATCACGCTCGGGTCCGTCTGAAGCGGCATGCCGATGCGCAGCCGGTTCGCGAACACCGCCGCCACGAGCGGCCGGTCGGACGCCCGCCCCGTCTCCTTCTCGACGATCGACGCCATGATGAGCGCCTCGTACGGCGTCTTGTACGGCAGGTTGGGTGCGCGCGTCGCCCAGGCTTCGGCGAGGCGCTTTTGCATCGTGCGATACGCCCGCTTGTAGACGGCGAGATCGCTCGTGCCCTTGTCGAAGAGATACGTGTCCGGGAAGAACAGGCCCTCGGCGGATGCTTTGTCCACTTCGGTCGCGCCGATGGCTTTCAGCAAGTCGATGTCGCTCATGCCGGCCGTGTCGTGCGTGAGCGCGGGATTGCCGTCCAGTTCGCTGCGCATTTTCTGCAGCGTCCATCCTTCGATGACGGTCGCAACGTATTCGTTCACGTCGCCGCGCGCGATTTTCTGCAGCACCTCGTAGGGCGTGATGCCGCTCTTGAACGCGTAGTTGCCGGATTTGAGCTGCGCGGACAGGCCGAGCACGCGCGTCATCAGCACGAACAGTTCGGGCTCGACCGGCACGCCGCCGCGATTCAGCTGCGCGCTTACGCTGCGCAGGCTGCTGTGCGGCTTGATGGTGACATCGAGTTCGGCGGGGGACAGCGTCATCGGCCGATTGGCCCAGTAATAGACGCCGCCCGCGACGGCCGCTGCGAGTATCGCGACGAGCAGCGCCGCCACGACGCATTTCTTCAGGAAAGACACGACGATTAGAGGCAGTAATGGAGTGATGACGGAGAGGTGCGCGCCGGTCAGGTCAGCGCGCGACTTCCCTCTTGCAGCCCTTCGGCCGATTTCGACCCGTATTGTATAGATGCGGCCACGCTTCGGTCAGAGCGGACCGGTTGCAGAATGCGAACGATCGGGCGAACGCGGCACGGCACTTGCGACTCATTCAATTAAGCAGGCGATGAGCGTCTGCCTCATTTTTGGAGAACGACCAAGGAGGAAGAGATCATGAGCAAGGCGATGAGCACATTGATCGCGGCGGTTGCCGCGCTGACTCTGTCGGGCGGCGCGTTCGCGCAGGCGGGCGGCGGCGGCTCGGCGGGCGGTTCCAACGGCGGTTCGACGGGCAGCACGGCGAGCCCGGCCAACCAGGTCAATCAGGGCAACCAGGGCAACGGAGCGACGGGCGGCTACGGCTCACCGGGCGCGACCGGCTCCGCCAGCGGCATGTCCGGCGGCGCGCCGAACTCGGGGCTGCCGAGCAGCACGAACGGCACTACCACTACGGCTCCTGCCACGAGCAATAACACGCTCGCGACGCCGAGTGTGAGGTCGCCGGCGGGGCAGTAAGCGCTGACTAAGGCTGACGAAGACGGATGTGTGGCGCGGGTGATCGCGCCACTTCTATGAAAGCGGTAGCACGGAAGGCCGCACAAGCCGCTGCTGCCGCTTCGCGGCGTTCCGAGGATAACGGCGGGTGGAACGCCCGCCGCCTCTAATTTCAGCCACCGAAAATAACGAACAAGCGCGAGCAAGCGCACGCCGACCGGCAGGCGGCCGTCGCGGCACGGGCGTAGTCGGCCGTTTCGACTAGCGCCCCCACTCTGCGACGGGGCGCGCGGTCGATCGCCACGGAACGCACGGACCGCAAAAGCGAGTTTCCGGCACGTCTTTGGCCAAGCCCCCGGGCGGCGCACACAACACGATGCAAGAGCGACGGTCTCGGCAGAGCCTAGCAACGCATCGGCCGATGGCGAGAAGCGTCGACTGGCCGCGCATGCGAAGCGACTGCGGTGGCCCTGCGCAGACATGCTGCCTACGCCAACGCGATAGCCATGCGCCGCGATGCGTCGCCATCAGGCCGTAACCCGCCGATCCCCAGCCCTCCTGCGTGCGCCCTAAAAACACGCCCCGCCCAACCCCCATATAATGACTTGCCACCTGCGCGGGGCCGGATCGACCGGCCGCGCCTTTCGCATCGACACATCGTCCCTATGAATTCCCAGACCAGTTCCCTCGCCGCCGCCGATTTCGAAGCCGTCAGGACCGCGGGCGTCCACATGCCGCTCACGCAGTTCGGCGTGATCGACGTGAAAGGCGATGACGCCGTCGCGTTCCTGCATAACCAGCTGACCAACGACGTCCAGCATCTCGACGCCTCAACCGCGCGCCTCGCGGGCTATTGCTCGGCCAAGGGCCGCCTGCTCGGCTCGTTCCTCATGTGGCGCACAGCGGACGCCGTGCGTCTCCTGATCTCGCAGGACATTCAGGCGCCCGTGCAAAAGCGCCTGTCCATGTTCGTGCTGCGCGCGAAAGCCAAACTCTCCGACGCGACGCCCGAAGTCGCGGCCGTCGGTTTCGCGGGCGATGTGCGCGCGGCGCTCTCCGGCATCTTCGACGCGCTGCCCGATGGCATCCACGTCAAGGTGGAAGGTCCGCACGGCGCGCTGATCCGCGTGCCTGACGCCGCGGGCCGTCCGCGCTTTCTGTTGGTCGGCCCGAAAGCCGATATCGAGGCGCAGTTGCCGAAGCTCGACGAAACGTTGCGGCGCGGGCCCGCCGAACTGTGGGACTGGCTCGACATTCACGCGGGCGAGCCGCGCATCACGCAGCCGACCGTCGAGCAGTTCGTTCCGCAGATGGTCAACTTCGACGTGCTGGGCGGCGTCAACTTCAAGAAAGGCTGCTATCCGGGTCAGGAAGTGGTGGCGCGCAGTCAGTATCGCGGGACCATCAAGCGGCGCACGGCACTCGCGCATGGCGAAACGGCCGCGCCCGGCGCGGCGCTCTTTCATTCCGACGATCCCGGCCAGCCCTGCGGCATGGTCGTCAATGCGGCGCCGGCCGAAGGCGGCGGCGTCGATTGTCTCGTCGAAATCAAGCTCGCGGCGCTCGATAACGGCTCGGTGCACGTCGGCGCCGTCGACGGTCCGCGCCTCGACTTCCTGCCGCTGCCGTATGCGTTTCCGTCCGACGTCTGACCGCTCATGTGCCTGATCGTATTCGACTGGCAGCCGGACGCCCGCCCGGACGCGCGTTCCGGCGACGGTCGCGCGCTGCTGACGCTCGCCGCGAACCGCGACGAGTTCTTCCGCCGCGACGCCGAGCCGATGCACTGGTGGGCCGATGCGCCCGGCGTCCTGGCCGGCCGCGATCTGACGGGCGGCGGCACGTGGCTCGGCGTGAGCCGCGTCGGCCGCTTCGCCGCGCTGACGAACTATCGCGCGCCGAGCGAAATGCGCGCCGACGCGCCCACGCGCGGCACGCTCGTGAGCGCGTTTCTCGCGGGCGAGCGCGAAGCGCCGCTGGACTATCTGCGGCGCGTGGCCGAGCAAGGGCACCGCTATAACGGCTTCAATCTGCTGTGCGGCGATTTCGCGCGACGCGAGCTCGGCTGGTACGGCAATCGCGCCGACGCGCCGCCCGCGCTGCTCGAAGCCGGCGTGCACGGTCTCTCGAACAGCCTGCTGAACACGCCGTGGCCGAAGCTCGTCGCGCAGCGGCAGGCGCTCGCCGATCTGATCCATGCCGGCGAGCATCCGGCGCTCGACGTGCTGATCGACACGCTGCGCGATCCGCGTATCGCCGATGACGAACATCTGCCGTCCACCGGCATATCGATCGAGCGCGAGCGCGTGCTGTCGGCGGCGTTCATCGAGACGCCCGAATACGGCACGCGCAGCACGACCGCGCTGCGCGTGCTGCCGACCGCGCGCGGCTTCTCGCTGGCGATCAAGGAGCGCAGCGATGACGACGGCTCGCATCGCGTCGTCAGGCCGGGGAATGTTGAGCGGGCGTTTTCGTTTGAGATTGCGTGAGCGTGGCTTTTGGCGTCCGCGCCGCATCTGCGTTCGCCGCATCAGACACCAAACGGCTCATCGCGGCGATAACGGACGGCTCGCATCGCCGAGTTGGGGGACGCTCGACCATGCTGCGCCTGTGTTTTCGCATACGCCTCTCAGCGCCGCTACCGCATCCGCGCGCTCCTTCCGCACTTCTGGCACGAAGCCGCACATCCGGAAGAACGGGTGGATCAAGCACGGCGATAACGGACGTCTCGCATCGTCGAGTTGGGGGACGCTCGAAATTGCGCGCCTGAGCTCTCAAACGCGCCCTTCACCGCCGCTAGCGCAACCCCATGCGCCTGCGCCACTTCGGGCACGAACCGCCATGAAGAACACGCGAATCACGCGCGGCGCTGACGGACGGCTCGCATCGAGTTGGGAACGTTCGACCATCCTGCGCCTCACGTTTCGAACGCGCCTTTCGGCGCCGCTACCGCATCCGCGCACGCCTGCGCCACTTCCGGCACGAAGCCGCCCATCCTGAAGAACGCGTGGATCAAGCGCGGCGATAACGGACGGCTTGCATCGTCGAGTTGTCAAACGTTCGCGGTTGCCGCACCTCAGCTCTCCAACGCCCCCTTCAACGCCGCCACCGCATCCGCGTGCGCCTGCGCCACTTCCGGCACGAAGCCGCCCATCTTGAAGAATTCGTGGATCATTCCTTCGTAGCGCGCGAGCGTCACGGGCACGCCCGCGGCCGCGAGCTTCGCCGCATACGCGATATCTTCATCGTAGAGCGGATCATGGTCCGCTGCCGCGATCCACGCCGGCGCCACGCCCGCGAAATCCGGCTGGCCGCCCGCTGCATCGAGCGGGGCGAAGCGCCAGTCGTCGCGGTCGCGGTCGTCGCGCAGATATTGGGCGAAGAACCACTGAATCGTCTCGCCCGAAAGCAGATAGCCCTCGGCCAGCCGCGCATGCGAGTCGCTTCGCTGCCGCGCGCTCGTGCCCGGATAGATCAGCAGTTGCAGCCGCAACGCGATGCCCGCGTCGCGCGCGAGCACCGCGCAGACCGTGGCGAGCGTGCCGCCCGCGCTGTCGCCGCCGATGGCGAGCCGCGCCGGATCGATGCCGAGCATCGGCGCTTCCCGCGCGAGCCATTGCAGCGCGTCGAACGCGTCGTTCACGGCGACCGGAAACTTGTGCTCCGGCGCGAGCCGGTAATCGACCGATACCACCGCGCAGCGCGCGTCGTGCGCGAACTTGCGGCAAAGCGCGTCGTGCGTCGCGATGCTGCCCACCGTGAAGCCGCCGCCATGCAGATACAGCAGCGCGGGCGCGGGCTCAGCCCAACTCGGCGCGGCGGGATGATAGACGCGCACGCCGATCTCGGCGCCATCGCGCGTGGGGATACGCATGTCTTCGACGCTATGGAGCGGCAACGGCGCGATATCGAGAATGGGCGCGCTCATCGCATAGGCGGCGCGCGCCTTGCCGGGCGTGAGCGTGTGATACGGCGGACGGTTTGCGCGCGCGACCATGTCGAGGATCTGCGCGATCTTGGGATTGAGCGGCATCGTCACGCGTCCCGCTTGGTTTCGCCCTTGACCGACATCGGATCGCTCGGATTGCGCAGTTGCGCGATATCGTCGAGCCGCAGTCGAATCGACGCCATGATGCCCGGATGCGTGATCACATAGAAACGGCCTTCGCGGACCGCGTCGAACGTCATCTCGGCGATGTCGCGCGCCGAGAGCCGCCCGCTTTCCACCGCGCGCGTCAACTGCCGCGCGGCCATTTTCTGCGATGCGGTGAGCGGCGCCTCATTGGCCAGCGCGTCGGGCCGCGAGCGTTCGGCGTTTGCAATGCCGGTCGGCACGAACGCCGGGCACAGGAGCGACACGCCGATGGACGCGCCCGCGAGCCGCAGATCGTGATACAGCGTCTCGGTCAGCGCGACGACCGCATGCTTCGATGCGTTGTAGACGCCCATCGCGGGCGCGGCCAGCAGCCCCGCCACCGACGCCGTGTTCACGATATGCGCCGGTTCCGCGTGCTTCAGCATGATCGGCGTGAACGCGCGCACGCCGTTCGCCACGCCCATGACGTTCACGCCGAAGACCCACTGCCAGTCCTTCGCGGTGTTCTCCCAGACGAAGCCGCCCGCGCCCACGCCTGCGTTGTTGAAGAGCAGATGCACGCCGCCGTAGGCATCGAGCGCGGACTGGGCGAGCGCATCGACTTGAGCCGCATCGGAGACGTCCGTGCGCACGCCGAGCGCATCGCTGCCTTGCGCGCGCACGGCGTCGACGGTGGCGGCGAGCGCGGCGTCGTCGATATCGGCGAGCACGAGCTTCATGCCGAGCGACGCGGCCTTGTGCGCGAACTCGCGGCCAAAGCCGCTGCCCGCGCCGGTGATGACCGCGACCTTGCCTTCGAAACGATCCACGCGAATTCCTCTGCTGTCCTTAGATCAGCTTGACGAGTTGCTTGCCGAAGTTCTTGCCGCGCAAGAGGCCGAGGAACGCCTCCGGCGCGCTTTCGATGCCTTCTGCAATCGTCTCGCGATACTTGAGCTTTCCGGTCGCGACGGCAGCGCCCAGTTCCTTCAACGCCTGCGGCCACACGTCCATGTGCTCGCTGACGATGAACCCTTGCAGCTTGAGCCGCTGCGTGAGCAGAAGCGCGGGCGCTTTCATCGGCAAGGGCTTGCCGTCATAGCCCGAGATCATGCCGCACAGCGCGATGCGTCCGAACGCGTTCATGCGCGCGAGCACCGCGTCGAGCACTTCGCCGCCGACGTTCTCGAAGTAGCCATCGACGCCGTTCGGTGCGGCCGCTTTCAGATCGTCGCGCAGATTGCCCGCCTTGTAGTCGACGCACGCATCGAAACGAAGCGTCTCCACCACATAGCGGCACTTCTCCTCGCCGCCCGCGATGCCGACCGCGGTGCAGCCCGCCGCTTTCGCGAGTTGCCCGACGACGCTGCCGACCGCCCCGCTCGCCGCCGATACGACGACCGTCTCGCCCGCCTTCGGCTCGATGATGCGGTTAAGCCCGTACCACGCCGTCACGCCCGGCATGCCGACCGGCCCGAGATAGGCCGAAAGCGGCACATGCGTCGTATCGACGATCTGCAGGCCTTTGCCATCGGACGTGCCGTATTCCTGCCAGCCGAACATGCCGACGACCTTGTCGCCCGGCTCGAACGCCGGGTTGCGCGATTCGATCACTTCGCCGACCGTTCCGCCGATTATCACTTCGTCGAGCGGTTGCGGCGGCGCGTACGACTTCGTGTCGTTCATCCGTCCGCGCATGTACGGATCGAGCGAAAGATAGTGATTGCGCACGCGCACCTGGCCTTCGCCGAGCGGCGCGAGCGGCGTTTCGACGAGCCTGAAGTTGTCCGCCGACGCTTCGCCCTGCGGGCGCGAAACGAGCAGTATCTGACGATTGATGTTGGCGTTTGCCATAGGGAGTCTCCTGATCAGGCGTCGCTCGGTCCGGGCGTGGCCGCCGGATCGGAGCGCAGTTTCTGACGCACGACGTCGCGGCCCACCGCGAGCCGCTTCATGTACTTGAACGTGCCGAGCGCCTTCGCCACGAAGTGCCCTTCGCTGTCGCGGATTTCGCCTTCGCAGTAGGCCATCGTCGTGGACCGATGCAGCACGCGGCCGTAGCCGCGCAACTCGCCGCGCCCCGGCTGCATGAAGTTCACCTTCATCTCGACGGTGACGACGCCGACGCCGTCGCCCGCGACACTGCGCGCCGCGATGGCGAGCGCCGCGTCGAGCAAGGTCATCGTGACGCCGCCATGCGCGATGCCCCACGTGTTCAGATGCGCTTCGCTGAGCGGCAGGCGCACTTCGCCTTCGCCATCGACGGCTTTCACGAGTTGCACGCCGAGCGCGTCGATGAACGGGCTTTCGATTGCGATGGCGTGGTTCGCGGGTTGTTTCTGCGTATCGGTCATCGCGATCACACTTCGTAGTCGAGGCATTGACGCGCTTCGTGAACCGCCGTCACGAAGTCCTTCACCGCGAGATGCTTCGGGTGCGTTTGATACGCCTGCAGCGAAGCGGTGTCGTCGAAGTCCGAGACGAGCACGACGTCATACGTGCAGTCGAAGCCCGGCTGCGCGATGCCGACCTCGAAGTGTCCCTGCCCTTTCACGAGGCTGCGGCAGGTTTCGAGCTTAGTCTTCAGCTTTTGCGCGTTCTCCGCGCGACTGGCGCCCTCGGCGGTCTCTTTCAACTTCCACATGACGATGTGACGTAGCACGGCGGCTCCTGTAATGCGAATGAACGAACGAAGCGCCAAGCGTAGCAAAAATCGCGAGCAGCCTTAGCCGGCGTCATCGTCCGACCGCACCCGCGCGACGCCCGCCGCGCGCATGTCGGACCACGCGCGGTCGAGCGAGCCGTTCAGGTCGATGGCGCGGCACGCGTCTTCGATCACGCTCGCCTCGAAGCCCGCGGCGCGCGCATCGAGCGCGGACCACGCGACGCAATAATCGGTGGCGAGTCCTGCGAGCCATACGCGCTTCGCGCCCACTTCGCGCAGATAGCCGGCGAGTCCGGTCGGCGTCGCGCGATCCGCCTCGACGAACGCCGAATAGCTGTCGACGCGCTCGTGATGTCCCTTGCGCACGATCAGCCGCGCATGAGGCACATCGAGGTCGCGATGCAGCGCCGCGCCCTGCGTGCCCTGCACGCAATGCGGCGGCCACAGCACCTGTTCGCCATAAGGCATCGCGATGGTCTCGAACGGCGCGCGTCCCGCGTGATTCGCCGCGAACGACACATGCGACGCCGGATGCCAGTCCTGCGTCAGCACCACATGCGAGAACGCCTTTGCCAGCCGGTTGATGACGGGCACCACTTCATCGCCCCGCGCGACTGCAAGCGCGCCGCCGGGCATGAAGTCGTATTGCACGTCGACGACAAGAAGCACTTCTTCCGCTGATTTCATTCGGCACTCATGCATTGAAGCGGCCGTTGATGGCCGCCAGTTCGATGATGCGCGCAGCCGGCTGCCACGCTTCGCCGTTGCGTTGCACGGCGTACTTGCGCATGGCGCGCTCGACGTTCGGCAGGCCGAGCGTGTCGGCATGAAACATCGGCCCGCCGCGCCAGAGCGGAAAGCCGTAGCCCGTCAGATACACGATGTCGATATCCGATGCCTTCGCCGCGATGCCTTCTTCCAGAATCTTCGCGCCCTCGTTGACGAGCGACAGTACGAGCCGCTCGACGATCTCGTCGTCGCTTAGGTCGCGCCGCGCGATGCCCTGTTCCTTCGAATACGCGACGATCATCTCAATCACTGCCTGCGACGGCTTCGCCTCGCGCGAGCCCACCTCATAGTCGTACCAGCCCGCGCCGGTCTTTTGCCCGAAGCGGCCGGTCTCGCACAGCCGGTCCGCGACGCCGGAATAGCGCATGTCCGGCTGCTCGCGATAGCGCCGTTTGCGGATCGCCCAGCCGATGTCGTTGCCCGCGAGATCGCTCATGCGGAATGGACCCATCGCGAAGCCGAACGTCTCGATTGCGCGGTCGACCTGCGCCGGCAGCGCGCCTTCTTCGAGCATGAAAAGCGCCTGCCGCAGATATTGCTCGACCATGCGGTTGCCGATAAAGCCGTCGCACACGCGCGCCACCACGGCCGTCTTGCCGATCTTTCTGGCGAGTTGCATGACGGTCGCGAGCACGTCTTTCTCGGTCTTTTGGCCGCGCACCACTTCGAGCAACTTCATGACGTTGGCAGGACTGAAGAAGTGCATGCCGATTACATCGCCCGGACGCTGCGTGAATGATGCGATCTTGTCGAGATCGAGTGTCGACGTATTCGACGCGAGGATCGCGCCGGGCTTCGCGATTGCGTCAAGTTGACGGAAGACTTCCGCCTTCACGTCGAGGTCTTCGAACACGGCTTCGACGATCAGATCGGCTTGCGCGAGATCGGCGTAATCGAGCGTCGGATGCACGAGCTGCATGCGGGCTTCGACCTGTTCCGGCGTGAGCTTGCCCTTTTTCACCTGCGCTTCGTAGTTGCGCCGCACGGTCGCGAGGCCGCGATCGAGCGCATCCCGTTTCGTTTCCAGCAGCACGACCGGCAAGCCCGCGTTGATGAAGTTCATCGCGATGCCGCCGCCCATCGTTCCTGCGCCGATCACGCCGATGCGTTCGATTTTTCGAACCGGCGTAGACGACGGCACATCGGCGATCTTGCTTGCTGCGCGCTCGGCGAAGAACGCATGCCGCAGCGCGAGGCTTTCAGGCGTCTGCACGAGAAAGAGAAAGCACTCGCGCTCGAAGGCGAGCCCGCGATCGAAGCCTTCCTTCGCGCCCATCTCAATGGCATCGATGCACTTGTGCGGCGCGGGGAAGTGCCTGGCTTTCTCGGCAATCGCCTGGCGTGCGGACTCGAAGCAACGCGCGGCATCGTGATGCGTAATCGGGCGATCGCGCACTTTCGGATGAGCACCGCCTCGTTCGGCCATGCGTCGCGCGAAGCCGATGGCCGCATCCAGCAAATCGTCTTGCGCCATTTCGTCGAAGAGCGCGGTGTCGGCGAGCTTTTCGGATCGCACCGGCGTGCCGGACACGATCATGTCGAGCGCGCGTTCTAGTCCGACGACGCGCGGCAGACGCTGCGTGCCGCCCGCGCCCGGCAGCAGGCCGAGCTTCACTTCCGGCAGCGCGATCTGCGCGCCCGGCAACGCGATGCGGTAATGCGCCCCGAGCGCGAGTTCGAGCCCGCCGCCCATCGCGACCGCGTGGATCGCGGCGACGACCGGCTTCTCGCTGCCCTCGACGGCCTTGATGACGGTGGCGAGCGTCGGTTCCTGCGTTGCTTTCGGCGTGTTGAATTCGGTGATGTCCGCGCCGCCCGAGAACGCCTTGCCCGCGCCGATCAGCACGATCGCATGCACCGACGCATCGCTTCCCGCCCGCTCGATGCCCTCGACGATGCCAAGCCGCGTCGAATGTCCGAGCCCGTTGACCGGCGGATTGTCGAGCGTGATGACGGCGACGCCTTCGCGGATCGTGTAGTCGACTGCCATGGATGTTCCCTCTCGCGTGATGGCTCATTGTGGGCGATCGGGGAAAAATACACAAAGACGAACGACCGTGCAATTCGGCTGTGCCCTCGTGCGCTGCGAGCAGGAACGCCCTGCGGCGCGAGGCTTGTCAGACGGCCTTTTCTTCCGCGACCGGCAGCACATGATCGCGGTACTGCTCGCGCAGCCGCACCTTCTGGAGCTTGCCCGTGGCGGTATGCGGCAACTCGTCGGCGAACACGACGTCATCCGGAATCCACCACTTCGCGACCTTGCCTTCGTAGAACGCGAGCAATTCGTCGCGCGTGAGCGTCGCGCCCGGCCGCAGTACGGCGACGATCATCGGCCGCTCAGTCCACTTCGGATGCGAACACGCGATGCACGCGGCCTCCGCCACTTGCGGATGCGACATCGCGATGTTTTCCAGATCGATCGAGCTGATCCATTCGCCGCCCGACTTGATCACGTCCTTGCTGCGGTCGGTGATGTGCATGAAGCCGTCGGCGTCGATGGTCGCGACGTCGCCGGTCGGGAACCAGCCGTCGACGAGCGGGGATTCGTCGCGGCGGTAATAGCGGTCGATGATCCACGGCCCGCGCACGTAGAGATCGCCGAACGACTGGCCGTCCCACGGCAGTTCGCGGCCGTCGTCGCCGACCACTTTCATGTCCACGCCGAATAGCGCATGCCCCTGCTTTTCGCGCGATGCGCGCTGCTCCTCCGGCGTGCGCTGCTTCTGGCGGAACGACAGCCGCGCGAGCGTGCCGAGCGGCGACATCTCCGTCATGCCCCACGCGTGAATCACTTCGACGCCGTACTCTTCTTCGAACGTGCGCAGCATCGCGGGCGGACACGCGGAGCCGCCTATGACGGTGCACTTGAGCGTCGTGAAGCGCTTGTCCGCCTGCTTCATATAATTCAGGAGTCCGAGCCAAACCGTCGGCACGCCCGCCGAAAACGTGACGCCTTCGGCTTCCATCAGTTCATGGAGCGACTTGCCGTCGAGGTCCTTGCCCGGAAACACGAGCTTCGCGCCGACGAGCGGTCCGGCATGCGGAATGCCCCACGCATTGACGTGGAACATCGGCACGACGGGAAGAATGGCATCGCTCGACGAAGCGCCCATCGCATCGGGCAGCGCGGCGGCGTACGCATGCAGCACGGTCGACCGATGCGAATACAGCGCGCCCTTCGGATTGCCGGTCGTGCCCGACGTGTAGCAGAGAAACGAGGCTTGCCGTTCGTCGAGCATCGGCCATTCGAACACGCCGTCCTGCGGCGCGATGACGCTTTCGTAGCTCATCACGGGCACGCTCATGTCGCCGAGATGTTCGGCGATGCACGCCGCATCGCCCAGTGCGATCCAGCCCTTCACGTTCGGACAATGCTGCGCAATGCGTTCGACGAGCGGCCAGAACGTCATGTCGAAGAAGACGTACGAATCGTCAGCGTGGTCGATGATGAAGGCGATCTGATCCGGAAAGAGCCGCGGATTGATGGTGTGGCACACGGCGCCCATGCCGCTCACGCCGTAATAGCACTCCAGATGCCGATAGCCGTTCCACGCGAGCGTGCCGATGCGCTCGCCCTGTTCGACGCCGAGCGCGATGAGCGCCTGCGCGAGTTGCTTCGCGCGCTTTTCGCAATCGCGATACGTGTAGCGATGAATGTCGCCCTCGATGCGCTTCGACACGATCTCCGTATCGCCGAAGTGGCGCGCCGCATGCGAGAGCAATGACGACGCGAGCAGCGGAATGTCCATCATCTGACCGTAAAGCGGCGACGCCATGTGTGAAGTCCTCGACGAATGGATGCTGTGACAGCTGCCCGAGTGCCGCCCTGCAGGCCCGCGGGCGCGGAATTACAATATCGTTTAACTCAGAGGCGCTCAACATGTCGTTTTCCCCAAGCAATGCCGTGCGCGCAACGACTGGCGCAGCCGAATCGGAACCTGGCGCGCAGTCGATGCCGCAGTCGATGCAAGAAGTCGCCGAGTCGATCCTAAGCAACCGTCCCGGCTCGTTCGCCTCGCTCGGTCCCGCGTTTCTCACCCGCCTTCCCGCCACGCCCGTTCCCGATCCGTATGTCGTCGCCGTGTCGCGCGAGGCGGCCGAACTGCTTGGCTTCGACGCGCGCATCGCAGAAGAAGAACCGACCGCGTTCGCCGCTTACTTCGCGGGCAACCCCACGCGCGAGTGGCCGCCCGAGGCGCTGCCCTATGCCGCGGTCTATTCGGGGCATCAGTTCGGCGTGTGGGCCGGTCAATTGGGCGATGGCCGCGCGCTCACGCTCGGCGAAGTCGATCGCGCGGGCGCGCGCCTCGAAGTGCAGCTGAAAGGCGCGGGCCGCACGCCGTATTCGCGCATGGGCGATGGCCGCGCGGTGCTGCGCTCGTCCATCCGCGAATTCCTGTGTTCGGAGGCGATGCATCATCTCGGCATTCCGACGACGCGCTCCCTCGGCGTCATCGGTTCCGACCTGCCGGTGCGCCGCGAGACCATCGAGACGGCGGCGATCGCCACGCGCATTGCGCCGAGCTTCGTGCGCTTCGGCAACTTCGAGCACTTCTATGCGAACGAGCGTGTGGACGATCTGAAGACGCTGGCCGACCACGTCATCGAGCGTTTCTATCCGCAGTGCCGCGACGCGGACGATCCGTATCTCGCGCTCCTCGATGAAGTCGTGCGACGCACGGCGGAACTCATGGCGCAATGGCAAGGCGTGGGCTTCTGCCACGGCGTGATGAATACCGACAACATGTCGATTCTCGGCCTCACCATCGACTACGGTCCGTTCGGCTTCATGGACGGCTTCAACGCGCATCACATCTGCAATCACTCGGACACGCAAGGCCGCTATTCGTATAGCCGGCAGCCGCAGGTCGGCTACTGGAATTTGTTCTGTCTTGCGCAGGCGCTCGTGCCGCTTGTCGGCGCCAAGCTGCCGGAAGAAGGTCGTGCGGAACGCGTGGTCGAAGAAGCGCAGAAGGCGCTCGAACGCTACAAGACGTATTTCGCGCCCGCGCTGGAAGACAAGATGCGCGCAAAGCTCGGTCTCGAAACCGCGCGCGAAGGCGACGACAAGCTCGCCAACGGCCTGCTGGAAATCATGCATGCGAATCGCGCGGACTTCACGCTGACGTTCCGCAATCTGTCGAAGCTCGCGAAAGCGGATGCATCGGGCGATGCGCCCGTGCGCGATTTTTTCCTCGATCGCGCGGCGTTCGACGCCTGGGCCGTGCAGTATCGCGAGCGCCTCGCGCACGAACCGCGCGACGACGCGGCCCGCGCCGCGGCGATGAATCGCGTGAATCCGAAGTTCGTGCTGCGCAATCATCTGGCCGAGCAGGCCATTCGTCAGGCGAACGAGAAGGATTTCTCGGAAGTCGCGCGCCTGCTCGACCTGCTGCGCCGCCCGTTCGACGAGCAACCCGAAAACGAGGCGTACGCTGGCCTGCCGCCGGACTGGGCGAGCGATCTGGAAGTCAGTTGTTCTTCCTGAGCCCGCCCCCAACTACACAGCCCAGAGCAACGAAAGGAAGACCATGAACCGAGACGACACCCCCGGCGCCACCGAACATCCGCTGCAAAAGGACGACGCGGTTTACCGCCGCGAACTCAACGAAATGCAATATCAGGTCACCCGCCATGCGGCGACCGAACGGCCGTTCACCGGCGAGTACTGGGATCACTTCGAGCGCGGCGTGTACGACTGCGTGTGTTGCGGCACGCCGCTCTTCGAATCCGACACCAAGTTCGACGCCGGCTGCGGCTGGCCGAGCTACTTCAAGCCGATCAACGGCGAAGTGATCCAGGAAAAGACCGACCGCTCGCACGGCATGCTGCGCATCGAAGTGCAGTGCAAGAACTGCGGCGCGCATCTCGGCCATGTGTTCGAGGACGGCCCCGCGCCGACCGGCCTGCGGTATTGCATCAACTCGGCTGCGCTACAATTCGAACCCAAGTAACCGGGTTCAGCCTTGAACGGACACGGGCCAGCACACTCGCTCGTGGCCGACGCCTGACCCGCGCCCGCTCTCCCGAGCGGGCGTTCGTTTAGCGTCATCGCGCCCCGCATCGCACCATTCGCCTCATCTTCCGGACGCCAATGAAATTCCTGTTCGATCTGTTTCCGATCATCCTCTTTTTCGTCGCTTTCAAGATATGGGGCATCTATACGGCGACGGCCGTGGCGATCGCGGCGACGCTCGTGCAGATCGCGTGGGTCGCGTTCCGGCACCGCAAGGTCGATCCGATGTTGTGGGTAAGCCTCGGCGTCGTCGTCGTGTTCGGCGGCGCGACGCTCGTGCTGCATAACGACACGTTCATCAAGTGGAAGCCCACTGCCCTCTACTGGCTCTTCGCGTTCGCGCTGATCGTCGCGCAACTCGGCTTCAGGAAGAATCTGATCGAAGCGATGATGGGCAAGCAGATCGTGCTGCCGCATCGCGTATGGGGACAGCTGAATATCGCGTGGGCGGTGTTCTTCGCGCTGCTCGGCATCGTGAATCTCTTCGTCGCCTATCACTTCACCACCGACCAGTGGGTCAACTTCAAGCTCTTCGGCGCGACGGGCTGCCTCGTGCTGTTCATCGTCGCGCAGAGTTTCTGGCTCGCGAAGTACATGAAGGAGGACAACCAGTGACCGCTCCGTTCGATTTCATGGCCGCCAGCGCGCAGGACAAGATCGCGCATCTCGAAGCGCGGCTGAATGCCGCGCTCGATCCGCAGTCCGTCCATATCGAGGACGACAGCGCCGCGCACGCGGGCCACACAGGCGCCGCGTCGGGCAGTCACTACACGGTGACGATCGTCGCCGAACGCTTTGCCGGCAAGGCGCGCGTGGCGCGGCATCGGCTGGTGTATGATGCGCTGGCCGAAGAAATGCGGCGCGGCGTGCACGCGCTCGCCATCCGGGCTTATACGCCGCAAGAGTTCGCAGAACAATTCGAATAAATCGCGGTTCGGCCCGATCTCGCTAAACCCGCCTTTGAAGGCGTCTGTTTGTTCAGTCTGTTCGTTCAGTTAGGAACCTCCGATGACTTTGAAAAAAACCCGCGTCTGGGTGTTGCTGGCTGCGTTCGCGGCGGCTCCCGCGTTTGCGCAGAACATCGCCGTCGTGAACGGCACGCCGATTCCCACGTCGCGCGCCGATGCGCTCGTGAAGCAACTCGTCCAGCAGGGTCAGCAGGATTCGCCGCAACTGCAACAGGCCGTGCGCGAAGAACTGATCAACCGTGAAATCCTGATGCAGGAAGCCGCCCGCGAAGGCGTGGCGAATCGCCCCGACGTGAAGGCGCAACTGGCCGTGGCGCAGCAGACCGTCGTGCTGCGCGCGATGATCGAAGACTACCTCGCGAAGAACAAGCCGACCGACGCCGAAATCAAGGCGCGCTACGACCAGCTCGTGAAGCAGCAAGGCGGCGGCAAGGAACTGCATCTGCATCACATCCTCGTGGAGAACGAAGACCAGGCCAAGGACCTGATCGCGAAGATCAAGGGCGGCGCGAGCTTCGAAGATCTGGCGAAGCAGTACTCGAAGGACCCGGGATCGGGCAAGAACGGCGGCGATCTCGACTGGTCGTCGCCGTCGGCGTACGTGCCGGAATTCGGCGCCGCGGCCGAGAAGCTCAAGAAGGGCGAAGTCACGGCCGCGCCGGTCAAGACGCAGTTCGGCTGGCACATCATCCGCCTCGACGACAGCCGCGACGTCGCGCCGCCGCCGTTCGATCAGGTCAAGGCGCAAATCGCGCAGCAAATGCAGCAGGAAAAGCTGCAGGCGTTCGAAGAGAATCTGCGCAAGAAAGCGGTCATCAAGTAATCAATCGCCTCCTTGCCGCGCGTTCGCGCCATGTACGACAAAGCCGCCCTCGGGCGGCTTTGTTGCTTCTAGAACCGCGTAGCGCAAAAAAAAGCCCCGGCAGCCGAGGCTCCGGGGCATGACTCTACGCTTACGCGCGATTAGCCGAGGAAGCGTCGCGCATTCTGGAACGCGCGCAGCCACGGGCTCGCGTCGGTGGTCCAGTCGGCGGGCGTCCAGCTCATCTGCACATTGCGATGCACGCGCTCCATGTGCGGCATCAGCACCGTGAAGCGGCCATCGGGCGTCGTGACCGACGTGATGCCCTGCGGCGACCCGTTCGGGTTGAACGGATACTGCTCCGTCGCGTTGCCGCGATGATCGACGTAACGCATCGCGACGAGCGCGCTCGCCGCATCGCCCTGTTGCGAGAAGTCCGCGAAGCCTTCGCCGTGCGCGACCGCCACCGGAATGCGCGAGCCTTCCATGCCGGCGAAGAAGATCGACGGCGAGCTTTGCACTTCGACCAGCGAGAAGCGCGCCTCGAACTGCTCGGACTTGTTGCGCGTGAACTTCGGCCAGCTTTCCGCGCCCGGGATGATCGACGCGAGGCTCGACATCATCTGGCAGCCGTTGCAGATGCCGAGCGCGAACGTGTCCTGGCGCGCGAAGAACGCCGCGAACATGTCCGCGAGGCGCGGATTGAAGCGGATGGTCTTCGCCCAGCCCTCGCCCGCGCCAAGCACGTCGCCGTACGAGAAGCCGCCGCACGCCACCGCGCCCGCGAAATCGGCGAGCGTCGCGCGGCCTTCCAGCAGGTCGCTCATGTGCACGTCGTGCGCGTCGAAACCGGCGCGGTCGAACGCGTACGCCGTCTCCAGATGCGAGTTCACGCCCTGCTCCCGCAGAATCGCCACGCGCGGGCGCTTGTTCGTCGCGATGAAAGGCGCGGCTACGTCTTGCGCCGGATCAAACGTAAGCACGGGCGAAAGGCCCGGGTCGCTCGCGTCGAGCAGCGCGTCGTATTCGGCGTCCGCGCAGGCCGGGTTGTCACGCAGACGCGCGATGCGCCAGCTCACCTCGCTCCATGCGCGATGCAGTTCGACGCGCGGCGCATCGAAGATCTTCTTCGCGTCGCGATAGATCTCGACCGCATCGCGCTCGTTCGGCTTGCCGATCACATGCGAGCACGCCGACAAACCGTGTTCGCGCAGCGCGGCGAGCACCGCGTCGCGGTCGGCCGCGCGCACCTGCACGACCGCGCCGAGTTCTTCGGCGAAGAGCGCGCGAACGGTGCGGTCGTCGCGGCGGCCGCTCGTCTGCTTCGCCCAGTCCTTGGCGTCGCCGTAATCGGATTCGTGTTCGGCGTCGAGCGTCAGCATGTCCACGTTCAGCGACACGCCCGCGTGCCCCGCGAACGCCATTTCGCAGACCGTCGCCCACAGACCGCCGTCCGAGCGGTCGTGGTACGCGAGCAGCTTGCCGTCCGCATTGAGCGACTGGATGGCGGCGAAGAAGCGCTTCAGGTCTTCGGCGTCGTCCACGTCGGGAACGGCGTCGCCGACCTGCTGCGTGACCTGCGCGAGAATACTGCCGCCGAGGCGATTGCGCCCGCGCCCGAGATCGATCGCGATCAGCACGGTGTTCGTATCGGCGACGAGTTGCGGCGTCAGATGCCGGCGCACGTCTTCGACCGGCGCGAAAGCCGAGATGATGAGCGACACCGGCGACACCACTTCCTTTTGCGCGCCGCGCGCGTCCTGCCATTTGGTGCGCATCGACAGCGAATCCTTGCCGACCGGGATGCTGATGCCGAGCGCCGGGCACAGTTCCATGCCGATCGCCTTCACCGTTGCATAGAGCGCGGCGTCTTCGCCCGGGCTGCCGCACGCGGCCATCCAGTTGGCCGAGAGCTTCAGCTTGTTCAGCGATTCGATCGGCGCGGACGCGATGTTCGTCACCGCTTCGCCGACGGCCATGCGGCCGGAAGCCGGCGCGTCGATCACGGCGAGCGGCGTGCGCTCGGCCATCGTCATCGCTTCGCCGCGAAAGCCCGCGTAGTCCATCGTCGTGATCGCGCAGTCGGCGACGGGCACTTGCCACGGACCCACGAACTGGTCGCGCGCGGTCGTGCCGCCCACCGAGCGGTCGCCGATGGTGATCAGAAACGACTTGCTCGCCACCGTCGGATGCTTCAGCACGTCGAGCGCGACTTCCGACAGCGCGAGGCCGGTCACGTCGACCGGCTCGAACTGCGCGCGCTCGCGCTTCACGTCGCGATGCATCTTCGGCGGCTTGCCGAGCAGCACGTCCATCGGCATGTCGACCGGCTGCTGGCCTTCGTTCTCGTCGTCGATCAGCTTCAGTTGACGCTCTTCCGTCGCCACGCCGACGACCGCGACCGGGCAACGCTCGCGCGCGCAGATGGCTTCGAACGCGGTCAGATCGGCGGGTGCAATCGCCAGCACGTAGCGCTCTTGCGCCTCGTTTGACCAGATTTCGCGCGGCGACAGCCCGCTTTCTTCCAGTTGCACCTTGCGCAGTTCGAAGCGCGCGCCCTTGCCCGCGCCGTCGACCAGTTCCGGGAACGCGTTCGAGATGCCGCCCGCGCCGACGTCGTGAATCGACAGAATCGGGTTGCGCTCGCCCATCTGCCAGCACGCGTTGATGACTTCCTGCGCGCGGCGCTGAATTTCGGGATTGCCGCGCTGCACGGAATCGAAGTCGAGCTCGGCGGTGTTCGCGCCCGTCGCCATCGACGAAGCCGCGCCGCCGCCCATGCCGATGCGCATGCCCGGCCCGCCAATCTGGATCAGGAGCGTGCCGGCCGGCAAGTCGTGCTTGTGCGTGTGCTGGTCCGAAATATTGCCGATGCCGCCCGCAATCATGATCGGCTTGTGATAGCCGCGCACGCGGCCGGCCACGTTCTGCTCGTAAGTGCGGAAATAGCCGCCGAGATTCGGCCGGCCGAATTCGTTGTTGAAGGCAGCCGCGCCGATCGGGCCGTCGATCATGATCTGCAACGGCGAAGCGATGCGGTTCGGGCGGCCATACGGCTCGTGCGAGTCGGCGGGATTGCGCGCGGACGGCGGCGTGGCGCTGTCGCGGGCGTTTTCCCACTTCTGACGCGCATCGGGCAGGTCCAGATTCGACACCGTGAAGCCCGCGAGACCCGCCTTCGGACGCGCGCCGCGGCCGGTCGCGCCCTCGTCGCGGATTTCGCCGCCCGAGCCCGTCGCCGCGCCCGCGAACGGCGAGATGGCGGTCGGGTGATTGTGCGTCTCGACCTTCATCAGCGTGTGCGTCAGCTCGACATGGCGCTCGTAGTGCTCGCTCTCGCCGCGCGGGAACCATCGTTCCGCCACGCCGCCTCGCATGATCGCCGAGTTGTCCGAATACGCGACGATCGTCCCTTCGTGATTCAGCTTCTCCGTATTGCGGATCATCTGAAAGAGCGACATGTCCTGCTTCTCGCCGTCGATGGTCCACTCGCCGTTGAAAATCTTGTGGCGGCAGTGCTCGCTGTTGGCCTGGGCGAACATCATCAGTTCGACGTCGGTCGGATTGCGCCCGAGGGCTTGGAACGCGTTTACCAGATAGTCGATCTCGTCGTCCGCCAGCGCGAGGCCCAGTTCGACGTTCGCCGCTTCCAGCGCCGAGCGCCCGGTGCCGATGATATCGACCGTTTGCAGCGGCTTCGCGGGCAGTTCATCGAAGAGATGCAGCGCCTGATCGCGCGATGCCGCGACGCTTTCCGTCATGCGGTCGTGCAGCGCGGCCGCGACCTGCGCGCGTGCTTCGTCCGACAGCGCCTTCTTGCCGCCGAGCAGCCCGCTTTTCATGACGACCGAATACTCGACGCCGCGCTCGATGCGCCGCACTTGCGTCAGACCGCAGTGATGCGCGATGTCGGTCGCCTTGCTCGCCCACGGCGACACCGTGCCGAAGCGCGGCACGACGAGGAACGTTTCGACGTGGCCGCGCTCTTTCTGGTCCGCGAACCGCGTGCCGTAGTGCATCAGCGCGTGGATGCGGTTCGTGTCCTCGTCGCTGAGCGGCTCGGACGCGTTGACGAAATGCAGGAATTGTCCGCGCACGCCGACGATGTTGGCGTCGATGCGGGCAAGCGTTTCGAGAAGACGAGTCTGACGGAAATCGGAGAGGGCCGAAGCGCCGGGGAAACACGAGAAATGGGCCATTGTGACGGTGCGTCGATGACGTCTGTGAGCCGCTCGATGGCACTCGGCGCGCCGAGTGCGGGAAAGCGGCGTGAGGCGGAGTGAAGACCGCGATTATAACCCGGATGCGTCTCGAAATCGGCTGCGCCCGGCCGGGCAGTGCTGTCGTGGTGGCGCCCGTCATCCTGAAATTCGCGGCTCGGTCGCACGGCTTGCTGACATGCTTTTTGACACATGAGCGGTGCTGGAATGGCCGTCCCTGGACGACGCATTTGGCGCTATCATGGCGCGCTTTCTTCGGGCGCGGCATGCCGCCGCGCCTGCCGTCTTACCGTCAGGACACGCGGCTTGCCGGGCGCTCGATGCGCCGCGCCGCGCGTGCGTTCTCCCGCCCTCGGGCACAAAAAGTCATGGATGTCATCGTCATCGGCGGAGGAATCGCCGGCATCGCCACCGCTTATCAGTTGCACGCGGCCGGGCATCGCGTCTGTGTGATCGAGCGCCACGCGACCGTCGCGCAGGGCGCGACGTACGGCCAGGGCGGCGCGCTCTTGCCCTCGCCGCTCGACGTCTGGTTCGGGCCGACATTCATGGCGTCGAGCCGCGCGAAGCAAAGCGGCATGATCGTGAAAACGGGCTTCGACGGCGCCGCGCGCGATTTTCTCAAGCGACTCGGCGAGTTGCGCGATCCCCAGGCGTTCGCGGCGCAGTACGCGCGCCTGCAGCCGCTTGTCGAACTGTCGCGGCGCGCGCTCGCCGATATCGAAGCGCGCTTCGAGCTCGACTACGAGCAGCGCGTCGGCATGCTGCACGTCTTCCGGCACGCCCGCGAACTCGACGACGCGCAAGCCGCCATCGACCTTCTGAAGAGCTTCGGCGTGCCGCACCGGCAGCTTGCGCCGGACGAATGCGTGCGGGCGGAGCCTTCGGTGCCGGACGATCCCGCGTTCGCGGGCGGCGTTCTGCTCCCCGAAGAACGCACCGCCAATTGCCCGCTTTTCACCAAGCAACTGAAGCAATTGCTGGAAGAAGCCGGCGTCGAGTTCCGCATGAATTGCGAAGTGGCGTCCATGCGGCTCGAAGACCGGCGCGCCGCGGTCGAGCTTGCCCGCTCCAGGGACGACAAGAAGCGCCACGCCGAGGCAGAAGTCATATCCGCCGATGCGGTCGTCGTCGCGGCGGGCGCGGATACGCCCGCGCTCGTCGGCGGCTTTCGCTCCACGCCTTCGCTGTTTCCGCTGCGCCTGCACACGCTGACCGCGCCCGTCGCCTACGAGGAACGCGCGCCGCATATCACGGTGATCGATTCGGTGAAGCGCATTACGATGTCGCGGGTGCATCAGCGGCTGCGCGTCGGCGGCGCGGGCGTTTTCCAGAGTTTCGCGAAAGCCGACAAACCCGCGCACGCCGGGCTCGCGCGCCGCGCCTTCGACGTGCTCGGTCAAGGCACGCACGACTGGATCCCGGGTGCCGCGCGCGTATCGGCTGCGCGGTCGTGGGACGGCTTGCGGCTGCTTTCGGCGGACGGGCTGCCGGTCGTCGGCGCGACGCGGCATCCGCGTCTTTTCATCAACGCGGCGCACGGTCCCGCCGGCTGGGGCCTCGCGTGCGGGTCTGCCAAAGTGGTCGCGGATCTCGTCTCCGGTGTCGCGCCCGATCTTCCCGCCGAGACGCTCGCGGCCATCGGCATGGAACGCTTCTAAGCGCTTCTGACTCACTTTTGACGCGCGAACTCAGCGCCGCATGTGGCGTGGCATGAAGGGTGCGGGCCGGACCATCGCCGATTCTTTCTACGCGAACATGACTGCATCCGCTTCCTACTTCACGCCCGACGACGACGCGCTCCCGCTCTTCACGCTCGCGGAACTGCGCAGCCTCGAAGCGCGAGCCGCCGCCGCGCTGCCGCCGCACACGCTGATGGCCCGCGCCGGCGCGGCCGCCGCGCAGTATCTGCTCGATGCCCTCTCCCGCGATCCCGACGCCCGCGCGCTGCCCGTATGGATCGCGGCCGGCCCCGGCAACAACGGCGGCGATGCCCTCGTGGTTGCCGAGCATCTGCACCGCGCGGGCGTGGCCGTCGAGGTTTGCATGCCGATAGCCGTGAAGCCCGACGACGCGCGCTGGGCGCTCGATGCCGCGCAGGCGGCCGGCGTGCCGATCAAGAGCGAACCGCCCGCCTCCTTCGACGGTTTCGGCTGGCTCGTCGACGGCATGTTCGGCATCGGACTCACGCGCCCGCTCGACGGCGTCTTCGCGACGCTGGCTGCGCGCATGTCGCGTCGCGCGCGCGAGTCCGGCCGGGTGCTCGCGCTCGACGTGCCGAGCGGCCTCGACAGCGATACCGGCGCGCCCGTGGGCGGCGGCGAGGCGCTCTGCGCGAACACGACGATCACCTTCATCGGCGCGAAGCCGGGACTCATCACCGCGCTCGGCCGCGATCTATGCGGCACGCTGCACGTGGCGACGCTGGACGTGGAGCCGCCCGCCGCGCCTTCGATCATGCTCAACGCGACAGCGCTTTTCCGGGCGAGCCTGCCGCCGCGCGACTTCGCGACCAACAAGGGCACGTTCGGCACGCTGGCCGTCGTGGGCGGCGACACGGGCATGTGCGGCGCGCCGATCCTCGCGGCGCGCATGGCGCTCTACGCGGGCGCGGGCAAAGTCCACGTCGCATTTCTGGGCGAAGGCGGCCCGCCCTACGACCCGCCGCATCCCGAGCTGATGCTGCACCACGTCGACGGCTTCGCGCTCGACAAGACGGATGCGCTGTCCATCGGCTGCGGCATGGGGAAGACGGATCGCGCGAAGCGCGTGCTCGCCGATGTGCTCAAGCTCGACATGCCGAAGCTGCTCGATGCCGACGCGCTCAATCTCGTCGCGACGGACGACGCGCTCGCGGGCGAAGTCGCGGCGCGCGGCCGCGCGGGCGATCCGTGCGTGCTGACGCCTCATCCGCTGGAGGCCGCGCGGCTTCTGCAATCCGACGCGAAAGCCGTGCAGGCGGACCGCATCGCCGCCGCGCGCCAGCTCTCGGCGCGCTACGCGGCTGTCGTCGTGCTGAAAGGATCGGGCACGGTGATCGCGTCGCCGGATGGCCGCGTCGCCGTGAATCCGACCGGCAACGCCGGACTCGCCACCGGCGGCACCGGCGACGTGCTCGGCGGATTGATCGGCGCATTGCTCGCGCAAAAGCTGCCGCAGTACGAAGCCGCGCTCGCGGGCGTCTATCTGCACGGACTCGCCGCGCAGACCCTGACCGGTCGCGGCATCGGACCGGCGGGGCTCACGGCGGGCGAACTCGCGCCCGAGGTGCGCGGTCTCATCAACCGCCTGCTTTATCCGCCGAACGGCTGACGCCGCCGCGCTTGTGACGGCTTGCAAGCATTCATTCGCGCATCGTCGCTATACTCCCTTTGATTCGTTGCTTCGATTCGGGCATCCGCGGCGGCACGCACCGCGTTCACGAACCTTCGATGGTCGCAGTACGCAGCCTCGGCAAACCGCATCCGCACGGACGTTTCCCACTGTCACTCTGGACTATCAGACCGCTATGACGCTCAAATCGCACCCTGCCTGGTCGGCGCTCCAATCGCACTACGATGCCATCTCCGGCGAGCGCCTGCGCGACTGGTTCGCGCCGCAAAACGACACGGCGCCGACGCGCGCCGAGCGCCTGACGTTCGAAGGCGGCGGCCTCACGATCGACTTCTCGAAGAACCGCATCACCGACGCCACGCTCGAACTGCTCGTCCAGCTCGCCGAAGAAGCCGGCGTCACGAAGCGCCGCGACGCGATGTTCGCCGGCGAGACCGTGAACGTCACCGAAGGCCGCGCCGCGCTGCACACGGCGCTGCGCGCGCAGTCGCCCGATGCGCCGTTCCACGAACAGGTGCAGAAAGAAAAGGCGAAGATGGCCGCGTTCGCCGACAAGGTCCGCGACGGTTCGTGGACCGGCTATACCGGCAAGCGCATTCGCCATGTGGTGAACATCGGCATCGGCGGCTCGGATCTCGGGCCGAAGATGGTCGTGCACGCGCTGCATCATCTCGCGTCGAAGGAACTGGACACGCACTTCGTCTCCAACGTCGACGGCGCCGATCTCTACAGCGTGCTGCAACAGATCGACGCGGAAGAGACGCTCGCCATCGTCGTCTCGAAGACCTTCACCACGCTCGAAACCATGACCAACGCGCACTCCATGCGCGACTGGTTCCTGGAACAGGGCTGTCCGGAAGACCAGCTGTCGAAGCACTTCGTCGGCGTGTCGGCGAATACGGCCGAGGTCGTGAAGTTCGGCATCGCGAAGGAGAACGTCTTCGAGATGTGGGACTGGGTCGGCGGGCGCTACTCGCTGTGGTCGGCGGTCGGACTGTCGATCATGCTGTCGGTCGGGCCGCAGAACTTCGAGGCGCTGCTGCAAGGCGCCGACGCGATGGATCAGCATTTCCGCACCGCGCCGCTCGCGCAGAATCTGCCGGTGCTGATGGGCATGATCGGCATCTGGTATCGCAACTTCTTCGGCTCGCAAAGCGATCTCGTCGCGCCGTATTCACAGGCGCTGCACTATCTGCCGTCGTATCTCCAGCAACTGGAGATGGAAAGCAACGGCAAGTCCGCGACGCTCGACGGCGGCATGGTCGACTACCCGACCGCCGCCGTGATCTGGGGCGAGCCCGGCACGAACGGCCAGCACGCGTTCTTCCAGATGCTGCATCAAGGGCCGACCATCATTCCGATCGACTTCATCGCGCTGCTGACGCCGGAACATCCGCTCGTCGATCATCACGCGAAGCTGCTCGCGAACTGCTTCGCGCAAAGCGAGGCGCTGATGCTCGGCCGCACGCTGGAAGAAGCGAAGAAGGTTGCGGGTCGGGGCAAGGAAGAACTCGCGACGCACCTGAGCTTCCCCGGCAACCGGCCGACGACGACCATCCTGCTCGACGCGCTCACGCCGCAGTCGCTCGGCGCGCTGATCGCGCTTTACGAGCACAAGGTGCTGGTGCAGGGAACGGTGTGGGACATCAACTCGTTCGACCAGTGGGGCGTCGAACTGGGCAAGATTCTCGGTAAGGTCGTCGAGGCGGATATCACGGCAGCGAGCGTGGACCCGGCCAAGCACGATTCGTCGACGTCCGCGTTGATCGAGCGCGCGCGCAAGGCGCTCAGGCGTTGAATTGCCGTTCGTGCTGACGCCCGCATCCTCGCCGATGCGGGCGTTTTCACGTCTAGACGGCGAGGCCGTTGACGAGACGCCCCGCTTCGATCGTGACCGTCGCGTCGCAGCGTTTCGCGAGTTCGGTGTCGTGGGTGACGAGCACGAGCGTCGCGCCGTTGCGCGCGTTCATCTTGAACATCAAGTCGATGATCGCGTAGCCGGTCGCGGCGTCGAGGCTGCCCGTGGGTTCATCGGCGAAAAGAATGGCCGGATGCGTGACGAAGGCGCGTGCAAGCGCGACGCGCTGTTGTTCGCCGCCCGAGAGCAGTTTCGGATAATGCCCGGTCCGCTGCGAGAGTCCGACCTGATCGAGCAGCGAGCGCGCGCGCTGCGCGATCTGTTCGTGCGGCATCTCGGCGCGCAACTCGAGCGGCAGCATGACGTTTTCGAGCGCGGTCAGGTGCGGCATCAACTGGAACGACTGGAACACGAAGCCGACCGCGCCGCTTCTGAGCGCGGCGCGCTCATCTTCGTTCAGCGCCGACAGCTCCTTGCCGAGCAGGCGAACCGAGCCGTCGCTCGCGCTGTCCAATCCCGCGAGCAAGCCGAGCAACGTCGACTTGCCCGATCCCGATGCGCCGACGATCGCCACGCTGCTACCGTTCGCGATGGACAAGTCGATGTTGTCCAGAATCGTCAGCTCGCCCGTGGCGTCCTTCACCCGTTTGCTCAATCCCCGAACTTCGATGACCGGCTCAGTATTGTTTTGCATGGACACCTTGAATAAGAACTGGAGCGCGCGCGGCTTCGTGAAGGCTGCGATCGCGAGCATGATGTTGTCGGCGGCCGCTTTCTCGAATGCTCAAGCTGCCGATGCGCAGACGAAGCCCGCGATCGTCGTGCTGGGCGACAGTCTTTCCGCGGAATACGGCCTGCCGCGCGATACCGGCTGGGTCGCGCTGCTGCGCGAGCGGCTGGCCAAAGAGCGTCTCGATTATAGCGTCGCCAATTCGAGCATCAGCGGCGACACGACGAGCGGCGGACGCGCCCGGCTCACCGCCGTGCTGGCGCGCATCAAGCCGTCGGTTGTCATCGTCGAACTCGGCGCCAACGATGCGCTGCGCGGCGTGCCGCTCGCGACCACGGAGGCGAACCTTCGCGGCATCGTCGACGCGTCCCAGGCGGCGCATGCGAAGGTGCTGCTCATCGGCATGTATGTGCCGCCCAACTACGGCCCGGACTATTCGCAAAAGTTCCACGCGGTGTACGAGCGCATCGCGAAGGACAAGCACGCCGCGCTCGTGCCGTTCCTGCTCGCGGGCATCGAAGACAAGCCCTCGATGTTCCAGTCCGACCAGATTCATCCGACGGCTCAGGCGCAGCCATTGCTATTGAACAACGTCTGGCCGACGTTGAAACCCTTGCTCGGCGCAAGCGCGTCGCAATAGCGCGACGCAAGCGCCGTAGTGCCGGGAAAAACGCGAAACGCGGCCACGATTCACTCATCGACTCTCGCGTCACTCTTATAACCCGCTCGACATCGGGCGACTCTACAAGGAGGTCACGTGAAATATTTCCCCTTGCTCGCATTGACCGTTGCGATCTCTGCCTGTGCTGCGCAGCCGCCTGCCGGCGTGCAACAAGTCGGCACGAGCCAGAAGGCGCCGAAGGTGGTCGCGCAATGCATCGCCCAGCAGTGGGCGACGAAGTCGCAGCAACAGGTGATTTCGCAAGACACGCTCGCGAACGATCAGGCCGTCGACGTCTTCGTTCCGGGCCAGCAGCCGCCTAACGGCGCAGCGGCCGTGGTGCGTCCGTCGTGGTCCGGTCCGGGTACGTGGGTCGGCTTCCGCGCCTCGGGCGCAGCCGGCAGCGACGCGACCGGCGACATTCAAGGCTGCCTGTAAGTCCGCGTTCGCTCTGTGATGTGCCGAGACATCGCAGGGAACTGACTCGCGGATGCCCGCCAAGACAAAGCCCCCGCTCCTTCCGGATGCGGGGGCTTTTTCGTTATCGACGCGTGAGAATGCTTACTCGTTCGCGGACGGCACAGGCGCTGCGCTGAGCTTGACCTTCGAGCGCGCCTTGAGCGAGTCGATATAGGCTTCCATTTCGGCCTGCCCGTAGACCTGCGCAATCTGCTGCTGCGCGCCCGCGAGGCGGTCCGCTGCGACCGGGGCGGCCTTCTCGATGCCGTTCACGCGATAAATGGCGTAGCCGTCCGCGCCGAGATCGACGCCCACATAAGCCGGCAGTTTCGATGCGTCCGCCTTGAAAATCGCCGCGAGCGCGGCAGGCGGCAAGCCTTGCGCGTCGTTGCGCGAGACGGTGACGGCCGACGTGAAACCGTCCGCCGACTTCGACTTCTGCAATTCGGCGAGCTTGGCTTCGCCTTCCTTGTGCGCGAGCGCCGCAGCCTGTTCCGCGACGACCTTCGTGCGCACCGCATCCTTGACGGCGTCGAACGCCGGCACCGTAGGCGCCTTGTAGTCGGTCACGCGAGCCGCGATCAGCGTGTTGTTGCCCACATCGATCGCCTGCGTGTTGTAGCGCTGCTTCACCGAATCCGGCGCGAAGACGGCCGCGAGGAACTTGGCGTTGTTGAGCGGATTGTCCGGCGGCAACTGCGTATTCGGCTTCGGCCCGACCGTGGCGGTCTGGATCGTCAGCTTGTACTTGTCGGCGGCGGGCTGCAGCGACTTCTCTTTCTCATAGACGAGGTCCGTGAAGCCCTGCGCGCTGTCCGCGAAGCCCTTTCCGCCCTGCTGCGCGGCGTACTCCTTCGCGACGGCGTCCTTCACCTCGTCGAACGGCTTGGTCGCGGCGGGCTTCACGTCCGTCGCCTGAATGATGTGATAGCCGAAGTCCGATTCGACGATGTTGCTGACCTCGCCCTTTTTCAGGCTGAACGCGGCGTCGTCGAATGCCTTGCCGCCCGCGATCTGCCCGGGCGCGAAGTAACCGAGATCGCCGCCCTTGTCGGCCGAGCCCTGGTCATCCGAATTCTTCTTGGCAATCTCCGCGAACTGGTCCGGGTGCGCCTTCACTTGCGCGAGCAGACCTTCGGCCTTTTGCTTCGCCTTGGCCTTGTCGGCGGCGCTGGCGTCCTTCGGCGCGTTGATCAGAATGTGGCTCGCGCGCACTTCGCCCTGCGTGCGGTAACGCTGGATGTTGTCGTCGTAGTACTTCTTGAGGTCGGCGTCGCTCGGCTTCGATGCCGCCGCGAGCGTGGCCGGCGACAGCACGAGATACTGGATCGTCGCCGTCTCGGGCGTCGCGAATGCGTTGCGATGCGCGTCGTAGTAGGCGTGCAGTTGCGCGTCGGTCGGCTGGACCTTCGCGGTGTAGTCCGCGCTGCGCAGCGACAGGCCCTGCACCGACCGGCGCTGCTCGGCCAGCTCCGTCAGGTTCTGCGCGAGCGACTTCGAGGTGAACGCGCTCTGCTGAATGCTCGACGGAATCTGGTCGTTCGCGATCGTGTAACGCATGCGTTCGTCGTACTGCGCGGGCGTCATACCCTGCATCGCGAGAAGCTGCTTGTAACGGTCGAGGTCGATGGTGCCGTCCGGCTTGCGCAGCGACGCAATGCCGGGATCGGACAGCAGCGCGCGGCGCACGGCGTCGTCGGAAGCCGTGAGATGCAGGCGCTGCGTTTCGTCGGCCATGACGCGTTGCTGCACGAGGCTGTTGACCATCGCGCTGCGCGTCTCGGGCGAGTCGAACATCTTGGGGTCGAACTGCGCGCCGAGCATGGCGCGGGCGCGGTCGACTTGCTGCCGGAAGGCGCTTTCATATTCGGCGCGCGTGATCTTGTGACCGTTCACGCTGGCGACGTAGGCGCTTTCGTCGAAGAAGTTGCTGAAGCCCTGAATCCCGACGATACCCAGTCCGGGCACGATGATGAGAATCAGCAGGGCCATCATCAGGCGCTGGTGGTTGCGGAAGAAGTCGAGCATGCGTTGCGCTGCGAGGTTAGACAAAACGCTCGATATTACAACAGCGGGAGGGGAAAAGGCGAAAGCCGGCGGCGTTTTGCGCTTTTTGATGCGGCGATCTTTCGTTTATCCGACGCGCGATGTCTCATCCTCGCCGGAATCGTTGCGCGAACTGCAACTGAAGGATCGTTAGGATACTTAACGAATGCCGCCGAAAAGAAAAATCCCGCAAGCCGTGAAGCTTGCGGGATTTCCAGTCGTTCTTGGCGGAGCGGACGGGACTCGAACCCGCGACCCCCGGCGTGACAGGCCGGTATTCTAACCGACTGAACTACCGCTCCTGGGTGCTGCTACTGCATCAATGTACTGCGTGCCGCTGGAAGTGGTGGGTGCTGAGAGGCTCGAACTCCCGACCTACGCCTTGTAAGGGCGCCGCTCTACCAACTGAGCTAAGCACCCGGATTCCTGTTCGGCTGGAACAGAAGAACCGGTGATTTGCACCGTTCCCAGCGAGTCAGCTAGTTTAGCGCATCCTTCAGGGCTTTGCCAGCACGGAACTTGGGAATTTTTGCCGCTTCGATGGTGATCGCCGCGCCCGTGTGGGCGGCGCGCTCCCTACCGCCAAGGTGCCGAGTCCGTCCAGCGTCACCGAATCGCCCTTCTCCAGCGTCGCGCGCACGCAGTCGATGACCGCTGCGCGATATGGTCGATCAGTCCCGTTTTGATCGTCGCGCCCGATTGGAACCGTGCTTAAGTGATCTAGAAGCGGGCAGCCGAAAAAAAACCCGCGGACGAAGCCGCGGGTTTCGATTGATGCCTTGAGACGCTCAGTGCTTCACGACGTCGCCCGTAGCGGGCTGGTCTTTCTGCGCTTCCGCTGCCACCGGGGTTGCTTTCGCTTCCTCTTCCGGCAGCGGTTCGGGCAGACGTTCCAGCGCCAGTTCAAGCACGCGGTCGATCCAGCGAACCGGCACGATCTCGATGGCGTTCTTCACGTTGTCGGGGATGTCGGCCAGGTCCTTCGTGTTCTCTTCCGGGATCAGCACGAGCTTGATGCCGCCGCGATGCGCCGCCAGCAGCTTCTCCTTCAACCCGCCGATCGGCAGCACTTCGCCGCGCAGCGTGATTTCGCCGGTCATCGCCACGTCCGCGCGCACCGGAATGCCGGTCAGCACGGACACGAGCGCCGTCGTCATCGCGATACCGGCGGACGGACCGTCCTTCGGCGTCGCGCCTTCGGGCACGTGGATGTGGATGTCCTTCTTCTCGAACGACTCATCCGTGATGCCGAGACGCCGCGAGCGCGAGCGCACGACCGAGCGCGCCGCTTCGACCGACTCCTTCATCACGTCGCCGAGCGAACCCGTGCGGATCACGCCGCCCTTGCCCGGCATGACCGCCGCTTCGATCGTGAGCAGATCGCCGCCCACTTCCGTCCACGCGAGACCCGTCACCTGACCGATCTGGTTTTCCTTCGCGGCCAGACCGAAGTCGTACTTGCGCACGCCGAGGAACGTGTCGAGGTTCGAACCGTCCACCTTCACCGCGCCATCCGCCTTCTTCAAGAGCAGCATCTTCACGACCTTGCGGCAGATCTTCGACACTTCGCGCTCGAGCGAACGCACACCCGCTTCACGCGTGTAGTAGCGAATGATGTCGCGGATGGCCTGCTCCGCCACCTCGATCTCGCCTTCCTTCAGGCCGTTGTTGCGCTTTTGCTTCGGCAGCAGATAACGCTGCGCGATGCTGACCTTCTCGTCCTCGGTGTAACCCGAGAGGCGAATCACTTCCATCCGGTCGAGCAGCGGCGGCGGAATGTTCAGCGAGTTCGACGTCGCGACGAACATCACGTCCGACAAGTCGAAGTCCACTTCGATGTAGTGGTCCGCGAACGTATGGTTCTGCTCCGGGTCCAGCACTTCGAGCAGCGCGGAAGCCGGATCGCCGCGGAAATCCATGCCCATCTTGTCGACTTCGTCGAGCAGGAAGAGCGGATTGCGCACGCCGACCTTCGCCAGGCTTTGCAGAATCTTGCCCGGCATCGAGCCGATATACGTGCGACGGTGGCCGCGAATCTCGGACTCGTCATGCACGCCGCCGAGCGCCATGCGCACGAACTTGCGATTCGTCGCGCGGGCGATGGACTGCCCGAGCGAGGTCTTGCCGACGCCCGGAGGCCCGACGAGGCACAGGATCGGCGCTTTGACTTTCTCGACGCGTTGCTGAACCGCGAGATATTCGAGAATGCGTTCCTTCACCTTTTCGAGGCCAAAGTGATCTTCGTCCAGCACGCGTTCGGCGTTCGAGAGGTCGTTGTTGACCTTGCTCTTCTTGCGCCACGGCAGGCCGATCAGCGTGTCGATGTAATTCCGCACGACGGTCGCTTCCGCGGACATCGGCGACATCAGCTTCAGCTTCTTGAGCTCGGCGTCGGCCTTCTTCTTGGCTTCCTTCGGCATGCGCGCGGCGGCGATGCGCTTCTCGAGTTCTTCGAGATCCGCGCCTTCTTCGCCTTCGCCCAGTTCCTTCTGGATGGCCTTGACCTGTTCGTTCAGGTAGTACTCGCGCTGGCTCTTTTCCATTTGACGCTTCACGCGCCCACGGATGCGCTTCTCGACCTGCAGAATGTCGATTTCCGCTTCGAGTTGCGCGAGCAGGTGCTCCAGCCGCTCGATGACCGGGAACATCTCGAGGATGTGCTGCTTCTGGTCGAGCTTGAGCGGCAGATGCGCGGCGATGGTGTCGGCCAGACGACCCGCCTCGTCGATACCCGACAGCGAGGTCAGGATCTCCGGCGGAATCTTCTTGTTGAGCTTCACGTACTGATCGAACTGCGAGACGATCGCGCGGCGCAGGGCTTCGGTCTCGGCGCTGTCGGCGTGGTCCGGTTCGAGCGGCATCACGTCGCAGGAGAACTGCGTTTCCTGCTCTTCGATCGAGAGCGTTTTCGCGCGCTGCAAGCCTTCGACGAGCACCTTCACGGTGCCGTCCGGCAGCTTCAGCATTTGCAGGATGTTGGCGACACATCCCACTTCGTACATGTCTTTTTCGGTCGGCTCATCTTTCGCCGCCGTTTTCTGGGCGACGAGCATGATGTGCTTGCCGCCTTCCATCGCGGCTTCGAGTGCCTTGATCGACTTGGGCCGCCCAACGAAGAGCGGAATCACCATGTGCGGGAACACGACTACGTCGCGCAGCGGGAGCAGCGGCAACGTGATGCGTTCCTGCGGGAGGAGTTGGGTTCCTGACATTTCATTTCCCCATTAATGGAATCGGTTCGTTCGTAAGTAAGGCCGTTAAGAGCTATTGCAAGCCTTTATCGGAAGGGAAAAGTCGGTAGTCCAAGTTCGTCAGTAACGTCCACAAGATAAACCGAAAAATAAAAACAAAGGCCGTTCACGTCGCCATGAACGGCCTTTCGCCGACACACAGCCCGATTTAGTTCGACCCTGCTACTTTCGGTGCGTCTTCGTAGATGAGCAACGGTTTGCCGTCGCCGTCGATGGTGTTGTCATCGACGATCACCTTCGACACGCCCTTCATCGTCGGCAGTTCGTACATCACGTCGAGCAACGCCTGTTCCAGAATGGAACGCAGCCCGCGCGCGCCGGTCTTGCGGCGAATCGCCTTTTGCGCGATGGCCTGCAGCGCGGCCGGACGAATCTCCAGTTCCACGCGTTCCATGGCGAAGAGCTTGTGATACTGCTTCACCAGCGCGTTCTTCGGCTCGATCAGAATCTTCACGAGCGCGGCTTCGTCCAGCTTGCCGAGCGTCGCCACGACGGGCAGACGGCCGATCAGCTCCGGAATCAGGCCGAACTTGATCAGATCTTCCGGCTCGACTTCGCGCAGCACTTCGCCAGCGTCGCGATCCTGCTTGCTCTTCACGCTCGCGCCGAAACCGATGCCGGTCTTTTCCGTGCGGTCCGTGATGACCTTTTCCAGACCGTCGAACGCGCCGCCGCAGATGAACAGGATGTTCGTCGTATCGACCTGAATGAAGTCCTGATTCGGATGCTTGCGCCCGCCCTGCGGCGGCACCGATGCCATGGTGCCTTCCACGAGCTTCAGCAGCGCCTGCTGCACGCCCTCGCCCGACACGTCGCGCGTGATGGACGGGTTGTCCGACTTGCGGCTGATCTTGTCGATTTCATCGATATAGACGATGCCGCGCTGCGCCTTGTCGACTTCGTAGTTGCAGTTCTGCAGCAGCTTCTGAATGATGTTCTCGACGTCTTCGCCGACGTAACCCGCTTCGGTGAGCGTGGTGGCGTCCGCGATCACGAACGGCACGTTCAGCATGCGCGCGAGCGTCTGCGCGAGCAGCGTCTTGCCGGAGCCGGTCGGCCCGATCAGCAGGATGTTGCTCTTCGACAGCTCGATGTCGTCCTTCTTGTCGAGGTGCTTGAGCCGCTTGTAATGGTTGTACACGGCCACCGCGAGAATTTTCTTCGCGCGTTCCTGGCCGATGACGTACTGATTCAGGATGTCGCTGATTTCCTGCGGGCTCGGCAGGTCGGACTTGGTCAGCCCGGCCTCTTCCGCCGCGCCGGCCGCTTCATCGCGAATGATCTCGTTGCACAGGTCGATACATTCATCGCAGATGAACACCGACGGGCCGGCAATGAGCTTCTTCACCTCATGCTGGCTCTTTCCGCAGAACGAGCAGTACAGCAGCTTTTCGCTGCTGGAACCTTTTTTGTCCGCCATAAATGTGTAAGCCTCCGGACACTCTTGTTACATGATACGCCCTTCGATCCGGCCACGCAGATTCGACTCCGCGCGCCCGCCACGAAAGGCGTTTTGGCGTTGCGCCGCATGCGCCATCCGCATTGTCCGGCCCTGTTTCCGGGGCCGGCGCGGCGCCGCTCCGGACGCCTTCAGGGACGCTTGTGCAGCACCTGGTCGACGATGCCGTAGGCTTGCGCGTCGTCGCCCGACATGAAATTGTCGCGATCCGTGTCGCGCGCGATGCGCTCGACCGGCTGACCCGTGTGATGCGACAGCAACTGGTTCAGACGCTCCTTCAGGTACAGAATTTCCCGCGCCTGAATTTCGATGTCCGACGCCTGGCCGCGCGCGCCGCCGAGCGGCTGGTGAATCATCACGCGGGCGTTGGGCAGCGCGACGCGCTTGCCCTTCGCGCCCGACGCCAGCAGGAACGCGCCCATGCTGGCAGCAAGCCCCATGCACAGCGTGGAGACGTCCGGCTTCACGAACTGCATGGTGTCGTAGATCGCCATGCCGGCCGAAACCGAACCGCCCGGGCTGTTGATGTACAGGCTGATGTCCTTGTCGGGATTCTCGCTTTCCAGGAACAGCAGCTGGGCGACGACGAGATTCGCCGACTGGTCGTTGACCTCGCCGACGAGGAACACCACGCGCTCCTTCAGGAGCCGGGAATAGATGTCGTAGGCACGTTCGCCACGGCCGCTCGTTTCCACGACCATCGGGACGAGGCCGAGCGCCTGGGCTTCGAAGTCCCGCGGAGCGTGGGACGCCAACGTATCGAGCAATTCAGCGCGAAAGGTCATGCAATTTCCTTGTTCGGAATAGGGATACTGATCGACGAAGGAACATCCAAAAGAACGGCACGTGCATGCACAACTTTAATGCAAAAAAGGCGTGCGGGCCGCCCTCCGACGACCCCGCACGCCCCTTGGCATTCCGCGTCAGGCTTGCGCCGTTGCGCTGGCCAGTTCCTCGAAGCTGACTTCCTTGTCGGTTACCTTGGCCTTGCCGAGCACGAATTCGACGACGTTGCTTTCCACGACGTACGCTTCCATTTCGGCGAGGCGCTGCTGGTTCGAATAATACCAGCGGACGACTTCCTTCGGGTCTTCGTAGCTTTTCGCGAATTCGTCCACTTCAGCGCGGATCTGTTCGGGCTTCGCCTGCAGGTCGTTAGCCTTCACCAGCTCGGCCAGCACGAGGCCCAGCTTGACGCGGCGCTCGGCCTGCTCGGCGAACATTTCCGCCGGAATCGGCGCGTCCGCTGCATTCGGCACGCCGCGCTGCTGCAGGTCCTGACGGGCCATTTCCACCAGGCGCTGCTGATCCTGCTCGATCAGCGCCTTCGGCACGTCCAGTTCGGAAATCTTCAGAAGCGCGTCCATGACCTGGTTCTTCACGATCTGCTGCGTGCGGCGCTTGGCTTCGCGTTCCAGGTTGTCCTTGATCTCGGCGCGCATCTTCGTGAGATCACCGTCTTCGATGCCAAGCGACTTCGCGAATTCCGCGTCCACTGCCGGCATATGGGGCCATTCGACCTTTTTCACAGTGATCGTGAATTGCGCCGTCTTGCCCGCCACTTCCTTGCCGTGATAGTCCTCGGGGAACTTCAGGTCGAACTCGCGCGTTTCGCCGACCTTCAGGCCGGTCGCCGCCTGTTCGAACTCGGGCAGCATGCGGCCTTCGCCGAGCACGAACGCGAAGTCCTGCGCGCTGCCGCCTTCGAATTCCACGCCGTCCAGCTTGCCGACGAAGTCGAGCGTCACGCGGTCGCCGTTTTGCGCCGCCGTGTCCGCGCCGCCGTCGCCGTGCTCGCCGCCTTCGCCGCGCGCATGGAAGTGCACGCGCTGCTTGCGCAGGATTTCGAGCGTGCGGTCGACTTCGGCTTCCGAAATGGTGGTGACGGTGCGCTCGATTTCAGCGGTGGCGACATCGCCCAGCTTCACTTCCGGATAGACCTCGAAGGTCGCGTCGAACGCATACGCGTCGGCGGCCGGCTCGGCCTTCGGCGCGAAGCTCGGCTGGCCCGCGACGCGCAGGTTTTCCGCGCGCGTGACATCGAAGAACTCCTTGCCGACCTTGTCGCTCAGCACTTCGGCCTCGACCTGGCCGCCGTACTGCTGCGTCACCATCTTGAGCGGCACCTTGCCCGGGCGGAAGCCCGGCATGCGCACGTTCTTGGCCAACTGACGGATGCGCGAATCCACTTCCTTCTGCACCGAGTCTTTCGGCAGGGAAATGGTCAGGCGGCGTTCGAGCTTGCCGAGGTTTTCAACTACGTTAGCCATGGCTTCAATCGTCCTAGAGTGATTCGGTGTTCGTTCGGTGGTCGGTTCTTCCGCGGTTCTAAAGGCGCGGGTCCGGTGAGCTTGCCGGCGCTCGCCACGCTTCGACGCCCGATTCGCGAAAGCGCATGTCATGCGCGTTTCGAAGACGCCCGGACCGTCGCCGAGCGAGTCAGCCAACAGAGCCCAGCATTTTAGCAAACAAATCAGGCGGGCCTGCTTGCGGGAACCGGCATGGAGCGTTTCTCGGGCGTTTTGGCGGATTTAGGACGCGGATACGGCGTAAATCCCCGTTTTCCGGACGGTCGCGGCCACGCACAATTCCCGCTATCGCAGCCGCGCTATTTTGCCGGAGACGGCGCGCTGCTAAGCTTGCCGCGCGTCGTTGACGAATCTGCGCGCAGTCGTCCGACGCCGCGCCTCAAACAGAACATTCGAGACACCATGCCCACTATGTCCGCCACGCCCGCCACGTCTGCCACGCCCGCTCCCGTCGTCGTCATCGCGCCCGATTCGTTCAAGGGATCGCTCTCTGCGCAAGGCGTCGCGGACGCGATCGCGGAAGGCATCAGGCGGGCGCGGCCGGACGCCGAAATCCGCATTCGCCCGATGGCCGATGGCGGCGAAGGCACCCTCGACGCGATGCTCGCGGCCGGCGGCGAGCGCCGCATGCTCAACGTGCGCGGCGCGGCGGCGGCACGCCGCGACGCCGCGACGGGACTGCTCGCCGACGGCAGCGCGATGATCGAGACGGCGGAAGTCGTCGGCATCACGGACCCGGACGGCATGGCCGTCCCCGTCACCGAACGCAGCACGCTCGGCATGGGCGAGGCGATCCGCGCGCTCTTCGACTCCGGCGCGCGCCGGTTCTTCGTCGCGCTCGGCGGCAGCAGCACGAACGACGGCGGCGCGGGGCTGCTCGTCGGCCTCGGCGTAAAGCTCTTCGATGCGGACGGCAACGAACTCGCGCCGGTGCCGTCGTCGCTGGGGAGAATCGCGCGGGTCGACGCATCGGGGCTCGACCCGCGCGTCAAGGAAGCGGAGTTCGTCGGCATGTCGGATGTCGATAATCCGCTCACCGGCGAGCACGGCGCGACCGCCGTCTTCGGGCCGCAGAAAGGCGTGACGCCGGAGCAGATCGCCACCATCGACGCCGCCCTCGCCCATTTCGCGGACCGTCTCGAACCGGCGATGGGTCTCGTGAAACGAAACGAGCCGGGCGCGGGCGCGGCGGGCGGTCTCGGCTTCGCGCTGCACATGCTGGGCGCGCGCTTCGAGACCGGCGCGGAAGTCGTCGCGCGCGAGATCGGTCTGGACGCGGCGCTGGAAGGCGCGAACTGGCTCATCACGGGCGAAGGCCGCTCCGACGTGCAGACGCTGCACGGCAAAGCGCCCTTCATCGCGTGCAAGCATGCGCGGGCGTCGGGCGTGCCGGCGTCGCTGCTCTCCGGCGCGGTCGATCCGGCCGCGCTGCCGCGCCTCTCGGAGTTTTTCAGCGGATGCTTCTCGCCCGCGCCCGGCCCCATCACGCTCGATGTCGCCATTCGCGACGCCGCGCGTCTGCTCGCCAACGAAGCGGAGCAACTGACGCGCTTGAAGTTCGGCGTCGCATGAGAATGAGGCGGCGCTAGCTTTGCGCCTGTGACGCGCTCCGATTCTCGCCCGCGCCCCGTCCGATCACGCTCGATGTCGCCATTCGCGACGCCGCGCGTTTGCTCGCCAACGAAGCGGAGCAACTGACACGCTTTAGGTTCGGCGTCGCATGAGAAGAGGTGGCGCTAGCTTTGCGCCTGCGACCGCGCTCCGATTCTCGCCCGCGCCCGGTCCGATCACGCTGGATCTCGCCATCCGCGACTTCGCGCGTCTGCTCGCCAACGAAGCGGAGCAACTGACGCGCTTGAGGTTCGGCGTCGCATGATAAAGAGGCGGCGCTAGCTTTGCGCCTGCGACCGCGCTCGTATTCTCGCCAAAGCCCGGCCCGATCACGCTCGATGTCGCGATTCGCGACGCCAAACGAAGCCGAGCAACTGACGCGCTCGAAGTTCGGCGTCGCGTAAGAGCGTCAGCTTTGCGCTCGTGCCCGCGCGCCGAACGCGAGGCGGTCGAAAGACCAGACGGCGAGCATCGTCAGCCCCATCAGCGGAAAAACCGCGCCGACGAGCGCGAGGCCGGCGCGCCACGCGCGCATCGGCGGGCGTTTCGCGGGCCGCGACGGCGCACCGAGCGCGCGCGATGGACGGCGCTTGATCCACATCACGAAGCCGGTGACGGACAGCGCGGCCAGCCCGAGCGAGATCGCCGAACACACGATCTGATTGGCAAGGCCGAAGTAGCGGCCCATGTGCAAGGACGTGCCATACGAGATGAAGCGCGCGACCGTGCCATAGGTGCCGTACGAGATGTCGGACAGCACGCGGCCGCTGTACTGGTCGATGTGCAGCGTGCGTTCCGAGCGCGGATCGGCGGGAAAATACGACACCGTGTAGACGCCCGTCGATGACGTAGGCAGCGCGATGCCGTAGTCGCTCGTCACGCCCTGTTTCCCGGCGAGCGCGATGACATCGTCGAGCGAGAGCCTCGCCGCCGACGACGCCTTCGCGGTCTGCGGCACGTCCGTCGCGCCGACGGCCCACGGCGTCTGATGCAGCGGGAGATCGTCCATTTTCATCGGCATGGCGTGCATCGCGTGATCGGCCGGCACGCTCGAATGCACATGCGCTTCGCCCCACGCGCCTTTCGGATAGCCGATCGATGCCGAAGTCGCGAGCGCCTTGAACTGCTTGCCCCACGATCCAGACCACGGCAGTCCACTCAGCACGAAGAAAAGCGCGCCGATGGCGAGCCACACGCCGCCCACCGCGTGCAGATCACGCCACCACGCGCGGCCTTCGAGCGTCAGACGCGGCAGCCACACGCCGCCCGCGCGACGGCCCGCGCCGCCCCACGGCCACCACAGCGCGACGCCCGTGCCGATCATCACGAGCGTCCAGCATCCCGCGAGTTCCATCGCGAGTTCGCCGGTCTTGCCAAGCATGAGCCCGCGATGCAGATTGCGGATCTGCTTCATCAGCCGATGCTCGACGGAGAGCGTGCCGAGCACCGCGCCGTCGTACGGATTCACGTACACGCTCTCGCTCTCGCCGGAAGGCAGGCGGAACACGAATTCGGCGCTGCGCGTGCGACGCGTGTCGATTTGCGCGAGCGTCGGCACCGCACCGCGCGGCTCGCGGGCGACGGCTTTGGCGAGCAGCGCATCGGTGGAAAGGCGCGGGCCGTGCGTATCGGCGACGACCATGCGGTCGCGGTACAGCATCGGCTCGATCTGCGGCTGAAAGCAGTACAGCGTGCCCGTGATGGCGAGCACGATGAGAAGCGGCATCACGAAAAGGCCGGCGTAGAAGTGCCAGCGCCACAGCGTGCGGCGCTCGGCGACGGCGTCGCTCTGGGTCGAAGCGGGCGTGGAGGAATGTGCGTGCATGACGTGTCCTTTGGAATCGAACGAATGCGAATGAATGGAGATCAGATGCCGATGCGCCCTTCGACATAGAACGTGCGTCCCGCATACGGATGAAACACGTAGTAGCGGCGATCGAACAGGTTGTCGACGCCGATGCCTAGCTCCGTGCGCTTGGTCGGCTTGTAGGAGAACTTGGCATCGACGACGGCGTAGGTGCTCGTGCCGCCATACGTGTCCGGATTGATGTCCGTGTTGGTGAGCGTGTTGTACTGGCGTCCCGAATAACGCACCGCGAGCGTCGCGGCGGTTTTCGCGTTCGCGCGATACGTCGCCACCGCGTTCGCGCGCCACAGCGGAATGCGATAGAAGTACTTGCCCACGGACGCCGGATTGCCGCTGTTGGCGAGAATCTTCGACTGCGTGTACGCGACGTTGGCCGCGAGATCGAGTCCGCGCAGCCACACGTCCTGCCCTTCGTAGCTCGCTTCGGCGCCGCGCGAACGGACCTTGTCGATGTTCTGAAAGTTGGTGACGTTCGGAATGACGGTCGTGTTCGTCTGACTCAGGATGGTGTTCTTTACGTCATCCTGAAAGAGCGTGAAGCGGTACAAGCCGTTGCCGTGCGTCCATTCCGCGGTCAGTTCTTTCGAAAGATCGTCTTCGGGCTGGAGGTTCGGATTGCTGTTGACGATCGACACGCCGTTGATCTGCCCTTGGAACAGCTCGCCGACCGTCGGAAAGCGATACGCCCGCCCGATGGATGCGCGCAACGTCAAGTCGTTGGTGGCGTCGAACGAAAGCGACGCCTTGGGCGACCAGTGGCTCTGGCTCGCATCGCCGTAATTGAGCGATGTCGCGCCGACAGCCCGCGTGCCGTCATAGGCATTCCAGTTCTCATAACGCACGCCGTAGGTGAACGCCCAGCGCGGCAGGAAGCGCCAGGCGTCCTGCGCATAGACCGCTTGCGTGCGCGTGCGCCCGCCGAACGCGTTGGCGAACGAGATGCCCGCGCCATCGCGCCACGCGGCCGCGTTCGAGCTCACGTTGTCGAGAAAGTAATTGTCGTAGTGATAGCCGAACGACAGCGCATGCGCGGCGACTCCCGAGCGCACGGTCGGCGTCCAGCTCGTGCGCAAATCGAGCGACTTCCATCCCGAGCCTGACCCGTCCGTGAGCGTGCCGGGGCCGTCGCCGGGCACGCCGGAACTCGCGGTGCGCGCGATGCTCTGCGTGATGTCGAAGTACGACGCGACGGCTTCCGCGTTCCAGCCGGTGTCGTGGTGCGTGCGCAGCGTGAGGCCGTAGAGAAAGTTCTCGCTCGATCCCATGCTCGGCGCGAACGTCGCAGCGGGAATCGTGTATTCGAAGCCGCCGATGTTCACGCGCCCGCTGTACACCGGGTTGCCGGCCGCGTCGCGCAGAAAGGTCGTCGTATCGCTGTTGTACTTCTGATGCCAGTAGCCGAGCGTGAAGCCGGCTTGCAGCGTGCTCGTGATGTCGTAGGCGAGCTTCACGCGCAACTGGTCCTGAAACGTGCGCTCGATGCCCTCGGACGCCGTGCCGAGCACCGCCGTGCGCGCGCCGTTCTGATCGTTGTAGAACGTCGCGCCGGTCACGGGCTGGTCGGCGGCGGCGGCGGGCGTCTTCGATTGCGCGAGCGTCGCGAATTGCAGCGGCTGCCCGGTGTTTTCCAGATGATCGACGCCGATCAGAAACGACAGCTTGCCGATGCGGTCGCCGACGGTCGCGGTCGTGTTCGTGCCGTTGAAGCTGCGGTTGATGCCGAAGAGATCGAAGTGCTGCGTGAAGGCCTGCACTTTCGCGTCGGCTTCGAACTGCGTCGGCATGCGCGTCGTGACCGCGACGGTCGCGCCGATCGAGTTGCCCGGATAGAGCGCCGAGTAAGGACCATAGATGACGTCCGTGCGCGCGATGTCGTCGGCGAAGACCATCGACCAGCGCGGCGCGAAGGTGAACGTGCTGCCGAGAAAGTTGCTGAGCAGAAGGCCGTCGGCATACACGAGGCCGCGCGCCGTCTGCGCGTTGCTCGAGCCGCGCACGGCAATCGGCGCGTTCACGTCGCCGATGAAGCGCTTGCGCACGGCCATGTTCGGCGCGTACTTGAGGACGTCTTCGGGCGTGACGACGTTCCAGTACTGCGACTCGTCCGCCGTGACGGTCGCGACGCTCGCCGGCAGGTTCGGATCGAGCGGCGATTTCACGGGCGCTGACTGCGCGGTCACCAACACGGGTGCGAGCGTGGTGTCGGTATCGGAAGCGGCTGCGGTTGCCGGCGTGGCCGGCCATGCGGCATGAGCGAACAAGGACAGCGGCAATGCGGCGTGCAACGACGCGACGGCGCGCCGGCGCGAATGCCGGCGCGCTCGCGTGAGGAGCGTGAACATGGTGAGTTCCTGAATGAGCTGACGAGCGAACGCGCGCGCCGCCGGGCGCTCAGGCGCCGGGCAAGAATCGCTGCGATCGGACGAAGAACGGCTTCAGGAAAGGACGGGCGGCGCGCGCGCAGACGCGGCGTTGAATGACTTCGAGCGGGCGGCGTCGACCGCGACGACGGGCGCCGCGCGCGTGACGCGCTCGACAGGCGTGACTGCATGCGCCGCCGCCAACGCGACCGGCAGATGATGCGCGAGCAGCCCGCAATACGCGCAGGCGTCGAAGTGGCCAGCGGCGTCGTGATGGCCCGCGTGCTCGTCGGCGTCCGCATGCGCGGCATGGTGATCAGCGTGCTCGCCGCCGTGCGCGAGCAGTCCGGCGACCGTATCGACGGTACAGAGCGCGGCTTGGAGATCGAGCGCCGCGTTGCGCGCGGCGATGCTCTGGCTGATGACCGGCGCGACAATGGCGAGCCACATGGCGGCGATGCCGAGCCATGCGACGAAGCGATTGCGCGCGTTGCGGGTCATTGAGGGGCGGGAAAGCGAAACGGAAGGTTTGAGCGAGATTCTAGGCAGACGTCTGCCTCGCCGCAATGCTGAAGCACATATCGCCAGCATCGCGCGCCGCATGGCGCAGCGACCCATGCAATCGTCACGCAAATTCCCAGACATCGCCTGACGAATGCGTTAGAATGCCCGGCTTGGCACAGTGGACCAGTGCCGGACACGGGGGATGTCAAGTGCGGCAGGATCGAATCCGCTGCCTCGCAAAGCCCCCGTGCTGCGAGGATGGCGAAATTGGTAGACGCACCAGGTTTAGGTCCTGACGCCCGCAAGGGTGTGGGGGTTCGAGTCCCCCTCCTCGCACCACTCCCCCCACCGCTCGTTCAGAGCGCCTACAGCGCGATGTCGCTCAGTTCGACCATCATCACTTCGCCCTTCTCCTGCGATCGTCCCGCGAAGTCCACGCCCGTCTGATTCATCAGCTTCCTGATCTCTTCCGGCACGCGCTCACTGGCACGCGCGGCGGCAATCGGCCGGTCCAGGTTCGATAGAAACTGGCGCACGCTCGACGGCGGCAAGTACACGAACACGTTGAGCGGATACGACGCTTTCGCGTCCGCTCGACGCGCCGCCGTGATGTGCAGCCCGGGCGTCGGCGAGACGCTCATCTGACGCGGGCATACGCGAAAGTCGAAGCCGAGGCCCGTTGCCACGCTCCTGACGATAAGCGGCAGGCACTTGTCTCCGAACTGTTTGTTTTCCGTTTTGCTGAGTGGCATGGCTGCTATCTCCGTTGGTCTCGCGCTTGTGCGTGTTTCGCGCAGTGTTGCGCGGGCCGTTCGCCGCGTCGGTGGGTCGGCGCACACGCGATGGCCGCGCGGCGCGGGCGGCTGCGAATGGCGCGCCGCGATAAAATGAGCGCCCGCCTCGCTCGACGCCTTGTGAAACCGCGAGCACAGAACAACCTATCCGCCTTCCCCACCAGAAGCTTCCCGTCCGTGAATTTCGACGACTATTGCCAGCAAAAGGCCGCTCCCGAAGGCTCAGGCACCTACTACGCGCTGCGCCGGGCCCCGGCCGCGCGTCAGCCGCTTCTCACCGCCCTCTACGCGCTCTATCGCGAACTGGAGGAAACGGTGAAGGAGACGAGCGATCCGACCATCGGCCGCACCAAGCATGTGTGGTGGCAGAGCGAACTCGAGCGGCTCTATCTCGGCGAGCCGACGCATCCGGTGACGAAGGCGCTGCAGGCTCATGCCGATGGGAGCGGCGTGCTCGACGAAGAAGGCCGCGCGGCGCTGGCGATGCTCGTCGACGGTTTCTCGATGGACCTCGACCAGGCGCGCTATCTGGACTGGCCGGGCCTGCGGCGGTATCTGGACCAGACGGGCGGCGCGTTCGCGACCGCCGTCGCGCGTGCCACCGCGCGTCCGACCGCGCGTGACGACGTGTCGTCGTGGGCCGCGCCGCTCGGCTCGGCGCTGCTGCTCGCTGAACGCGTGCAGGAAATAGGCGACGACGCGCGCAACGGCCGCGTCTACGTGCCCATCGACGAGTTGCAGCGGTTCAATGTCACGGCGGCGGATATCATCAACCGCAAGTACAGTGACGCTTTCACCGAACTCATGCGTTATCAGACCGAGCGCGCGCGCCGCTCGCTCGATGAGGCGCTTGCCGCCATCCCGCCCGCCGAGCGTGCCCCGCAGCGCGTGTTGCGGGCACAGGCGGCGCTGTCGCTGGCCCGCTTCGATGAAATCGAGCGCGAAGGCTTCAAGGTGTTGCACCAGCGCATTACGCTCACGCCGATTCGCAAGCTCTGGATCACGTGGCGCACGCGCTGAGTGGGATGCTCATGCGCGCCCGACCGGCAGCGGCGCGGCCACCGCTTGCGAACATCGGCGAACTTGGTGAGCATGAATCGAACGCGCGGATAACGGCAGCGGCGCGAACGGCCGCTCAAAAACGGCGCACGCGCTAACCGAAAACCTCACGCGCGCACGACCGGCAACGGCGCGAACGGCCGCCCAAGAACATCGGCGGCGTTCGCGTTCCAGCATGCATCGAGCGCCGTGGCGCAAAGCCGCCTGAAGTCGACGGCGGCCGTGAGCCCGCCCTCCGCGTCCAGTGCGTCGAGTCGCGGCGCTTCGCCGAAGAGACCGCCGCGCACCGCGCCGCCCAGCATGAACTGCGGTGCGGCCGCGCCATGATCCGTGCCGCGTGTGTCGTTCTCGCGCGCCGATCGTCCGAACTCCGAACGAGTCATCACGAGCGTGCTGCGCCAGTCGTCTGTCGCGAGCAACGCGGCCCGCAGCAAAGCAATCCCGTCCGCAAACTGCGCGAGCAGCGCCGCATGTCGCGCCGCCTGATGCTGATGCGTGTCGAAGCCATCGAGCGTGAGTCTGATCAGCGCGACGCCGCCCTGCGCGCGATTCGCCGCGATGACGTGCGCAGCCGCCTCGCAAGATGCGGTGAAGGATCGCGTATCGAATGGCGTGCTTGCCGGATGAACCATCGCGGTTTGCGGCGCCTGCACGCGCGCGAGCCACGCGTCGCGACGATATTCGTCCGCCTCGGATGCCGTGTGCCAGATCTGCTGCGCGCGATAGTGCGAGCGGTTCGGCCGCGCATAGCCGACGCCCTGCACGATGGCGCATTCGCCCGCCTGCCACGCGGACATCAGACCACGCAGCGACGGATGCAGGCCGGTGCGCTCGTCGATGCGCAACGCGTGATCCCGCGAAATGGCGAGCGTGGGCCGCAGCGCGTAGTAGCGCGGATCGGCGATAGGAATCACCGTGTTGAGTCCGTCGTTGCCGCCGTTGAAGTCGACGAGAACGAGCGCCCGCGTCAACGGGCGGCGCGCTTCGGATGCCCGGCAGAGCGCGACCGGCTGCACGGCGACGACGCTTGCGATCGACAGGAACTCACGTCTGTTCATCGCGTTCGTCCCTGTGCGAATCAGCGTTTGTAAAGATCCCGTACCGCTTCTTCGATGTGCTGACGCAAGAGCCGCCGCTCGTCGGCCGTCATGACGGTGTGGCGCGGCGGTCGCGCGGGCGGTGTGTCGTCGACTTGCTGCACGGGCTGCAGCGCGGCGGGCTTGGTGTCGCGCTCGCGCTTGTTCGAGCCTCTGCCGGTGCGATCCTGCGCGCGTATCATGCGGCCGTCGTAGCGACCGGCGGGCATGTGAACGGAGCGGTCGAACTCGTTGGACGGTGCCGACGACGACGGAAACGTAGCGAGGCGGGATGATTGCGCATAGGCATGCTGTGCGCTCAGTACAGCGTACAGCGCACTTGCCACTAACGTCTTTCTGAAAATGCGCTCGGTGCGCACAGGTCCGCGCCGCCGCGCTCCCTTCATGTTGTTCCCTTCGTTGCTCGACAACCGGACAGCCTCATTCTTTTCATGCGTCTCACGCGGCCTGGTCGCGCCGCACGGGGCCGCTGGTGTAATGGAGTATCTACCGAATGGCGGGCTTAGGTAAAGCAGTGTACGCAGAGAAGTCAGGGCCCGTGCCACAGGCCCCGTAAATTTTGTAACTAACTGTTACACTCGCTTTTGTTACAAACTCGGCGTTTGAACAAACGCGCTAAGATGCCGCCATGGAAACCAAAAATCCTTCGAAAATTCTGGTAGTCGATGACGATCCGCGCCTGCGCGATCTGCTTCGGCGTTATCTCGGCGAGCAGGGCTTCAACGTGTATGTCGCGGAAAACGCCCCGTCGATGAATAAGCTCTGGGTGCGCGAGCGTTTTGACCTGCTCGTGCTGGATCTCATGCTTCCGGGCGAAGACGGCCTTTCCATCTGCCGGCGTCTGCGCGGCAGCAACGACCGCACGCCCATCATCATGCTCACGGCAAAGGGCGAAGACGTGGACCGCATCGTTGGCCTGGAAATGGGCGCGGACGATTATCTGCCGAAGCCCTTCAATCCGCGTGAACTCGTCGCGCGCATTCATGCGGTGCTGCGGCGTCAGACGCCGTCGGAATTGCCCGGCGCGCCCTCCGAGACCACGGAAGTATTCGAGTTCGGCGAATTCGCGCTGAATCTCGCCACGCGCACGCTGACCAAGAACGGCCAGGAGATTCCGCTGACCACCGGCGAATTCTCGGTGCTCAAGGTGTTCGCGCGTCATCCGCGCCAGCCGCTGTCGCGCGAAAAGCTGATGGAACTCGCGCGCGGCCGTGAATACGAAGTGTTCGATCGCAGCCTCGACGTCCAGATTTCGCGTCTGCGCAAGCTGATCGAGCCGGATCCGAGCAGCCCGCGCTTCATTCAGACGGTGTGGGGTCTCGGCTACGTCTTCATTCCCGACGGCGCAGCTTAAAGCACGTCGCGCCGCCTAGTCCCACGCACTTCAAGCGAGTCCGATACGCTTTATCCCCTTCACCGAGCGGAACCCGATAGACCCATGCGCATCGACAGGCGGCTACTGGCGCTTGCGTTCGGCGGCCTGTTCTGGCGAACCTTCGCGCTGATCGCGCTGCTCATCGCGGTCAGCCTCACCGCCTGGTTTCAGAGCTTTCGCGTGATCGAACGCGAGCCGCGCGCGCAGCGCGTGGCGCTTCAGCTCGTCGCCGTCGTGAAGCTCACGCGCACCGCCCTTCTCTATTCCGATCCCGATCTGCGCCGCGCGCTGCTGCAGGACCTGGAAAGCAACGAAGGCGTGCGCGTGTATCCGCGCGAGACCACGGACAAATACAAGCTCCAGCCGGACGAATCGCTCAACCGCCTGATCGAGCGCGACGTGCGCGGGCGGCTCGGCAACGATACGATCATCGCGCAGTCGGTCAACGACATTCCGGGCGTCTGGATCAGCTTCAAGATCGACGATGACGACTACTGGGTGGCGCTCGACCGCGATCAACTCGACACCGTGACGGGCCTGCAATGGGCCGGCTGGGGCGTGTTCGCGCTCGCGCTGTCGCTCTTCGGCGCGGCCTTCATCACGAGTCTCGTGAACCGGCCGTTCGCGCGGCTCGCGCTCGCGGCGCGCAAGGTCGGCTCCGGACAGTCGCCGGAACCGTTGCCGGAACGCGGCATGGGCGTCGCCGCCGAAACTAACCGCAGCTTCAACCAGATGGTGCAGGACCTCGAACAACTCGAAGCGGACCGCGCGCTGATGCTCGCCGGCATCTCGCACGATCTGCGCACCCCGCTCGCCCGCCTGCGGCTCGAAACGGAAATGAGTCCGTCGGACGAAGCCACCAAGCTCGCGATGATCGACGACATCGAGCAGATGGACATGATCATCGGCCGCTTTCTGGACTACGCGCGGCCGATGCAGCGCATGCCCGAAGCCGTCGATCTCTCGATGATCGCCAGCGAACTCGCCGCGCGCTTCCAGGCGGATGAAGGCGTCGTGATGCGCACGGACCTCGCGCCGGGCGCGGTCATCGAAGGCGATCCGACGGATGCGCGGCGCGTCGTCGGCAATCTGCTCGAAAACGCCCGCAAGTATGGCCGCAGCGAACGCGACGATATCGCCCGCATCACGCTGCAAACGCGCGTGGCTCACGGGCGCGTCGAGCTGTCCGTGATGGACGAAGGCCTCGGCATCCCCGACGATCAGGTGGCGCTCATCACGCGGCCCTTCTATCGCGTGGATGCGGCGCGCACGCAGGCCAACTGCACGGGCCTCGGCATGGCGATCGTGCAGCGGCTCGTCACGCGGCAGCGCGGCGCGCTCAGGCTGCGCAATCGCACGCCGCTGCCCGGCTTCGAAGTGACCATCGACTTCCCGCAGATGAAGGGCGCGCGCTTCGACGGCCCGCGCGACTAGCCCACGTATTGACCTGCGCGTTCAACCCGCGACTCGCTCGCACGTTCGAAAAAAGCTATCTGCGTCATTGGGCAAACCTTTTGAAGCGGTTCTGCCATGGGGTTATGATGATCCGGTTCGACGCGCGGCATCCACGGCCATGCTGTCATGCGCGCGTTACCGCTTTCCGGTAGTTTGGCTTGAGTTGTCCTTTCAACGAACACAGGAGCGTTGCATGAAGACCGTTGGCGATAAAGTCGAAGCATTCACCGTCACCGCTGCAAAACCCGGCTTCAACAACCACGAGGAAAACGGCCAGTCCGCCTTCGAGGAAATCACCGAGCAGTCGTTTCCGGGCAAGTGGAAGATCATCTACTTCTATCCGAAGGACTTCACGTTCGTGTGCCCGACCGAAATTGTCGAGTTCGGCAAGCTCGCGAAGGACTTCGAAGACCGCGACGCCGTGCTGATGGGCGGCAGCGTCGACAACGAATTCGTCAAGCTCGCGTGGCGCCGCGAGCACAAGGACCTGAACAAGCTGAACCACTATTCGTTCGGCGACGTGAAGGGCGAGCTGATCGACCAGCTCGGCGTGCGCGATAAGGAAGCGGGCGTCGCGTTGCGCGCCACGTTCATCGTCGATCCGGACAACGTCATTCAGCACGTGTCGGTCAATAACCTGAACGTAGGCCGCAATCCGGAAGAAGTGCTACGTATTCTGGACGGCCTGCAAACCGACGAGCTGTGCCCGTGCAACCGCGCGGTCGGCGGCGCGACGCTCTGAACCTGATTGGCGCTCGAGCGCATGCGTGAGCCCGCCGTCTTTCGAGTGCAAGCTCGGGAGCCGGCGGGCTTTTTCAACGCCATCGAATAGGAGAAATCAATGGAATTCCTGTCGTCGATCAAGGAGCTGGTTCCCGATTACGCGAAAGACATTCGCCTGAACGTCGACGGCACGATCGCCCGTTCGTCGCTGGAAGGCAATGACGCGGTGGGCGTCGCGCTCGCTGCGGCTTACGCGGCCAAGGCGACGAAGCTCGTGTCGATCATTCGCAATGCCGGCGTGCTCTCGCCCGAAGAGACGAACGCGGCGCTCACGGCGGCTGCGCTGATGGGCATGAACAACGTCTGGTATCCGTACCTGGAGATGGCCGACAACGCCGACCTGAAGACGCAGCCCGCCGGACTACGCATGAACGCCTACGCTTCGCATGGCGGAGTGGACAAGCGGCGCTTCGAGATGTATGCGCTTGCGGCGTCGATCATCGGCAAGTGCCATTTCTGCGTGAAGTCGCACTACGAGAATCTTGTGACCGAAGGCATGTCGACGACGCAACTGCGCGATGTCGGCCGCATCGCCGCCGTGATCGGCGCGGTGGCGCTCACGATCGAAGCCGAAGGGAAGTAACGCGCGCCTCGGCGAAGGCAGACGCCACGTCGCTCGAACGTGGCGTCGCTCGTTCAGTGGTCGATCGACGTGCGCCGCAACAGCACGGCCGCCTGTGCTTCGATGCCTTCCTTGCGGCCGAGATAGCCGAGCTTCTCGTTGGTCTTCGCCTTCACGTTGACGCGATCGACCGGCAAGTCGAGATCGGCGGCGATGTTCTCGCGCATCGCCTCGATATGCGGACTCAGCTTCGGCGCCTGCGCGATCACGGTGCTGTCGACATTCGCAATCGCGAAGCCCGCCTCCGACACGCGCTTGGCCGCCTCGCGCAGCAGCACGCGGCTGTTCGCGCCGGCGAACTCGGTGGCCGTATCCGGAAAATGCCGGCCAATGTCGCCGAGCGCCGCCGCGCCGAACAGCGCGTCGGTGATCGCGTGCAGCAGCACGTCGGCATCCGAATGGCCGAGCAGCCCGCGTTCGTACGGAATCGTCACGCCGCCGATGATGAGCTCGCGCCCTTCGACGAGCTGATGCACGTCGTATCCTTGTCCGATTCTGAAATCCATCGATGCCACCTAGCAGTAGAGAGTGAGCGGTCCGTCAGGCGCGCGCCGAAAGAATCGCGCTGGCGAGACCGAAGTCTTCCGGATAAGTCACCTTGAAGTTGCGCAGGCTGCCCTGCACGAGCTTCGGCGAGTGGCCGAGCCATTCGATGGCGCTGGCTTCGTCCGTAAGATCGTGGCCGTCGCGGCGCGCACGATCGATCGCTTCGCGCAACATGCCGAGCCGGAACATCTGCGGCGTCTGCGCCTGCCATAAGCCGTCGCGCGATTCGGTCCGCGCGATGCGCGCGCCGCCTGCCGGCGCATCGGGCATGGTCGGTGCGACGCGCTTTAACGTATCCGCGACCGGCAGCGCGAGAATGCCGCCGACGGGATCGTCGCGCAATTCGGCGACGAGCTTGCGAATCAGCTCGGGCGTGATGCCGGGACGCGCGGCGTCGTGCACGAGCACCCAGTCGTCGTCGCGCGCGCCGAATTCCGCCAGCGCGACGAGGCCGTTATAGACCGACGCCTGCCGCGACGCCCCGCCCCGGCGCTGCACCACGAAGCGCAGGCCGGCGAAGCGGCGCGCGTCGAAGTGATGATCGTCCGGTGCGAGGACGACGAGTGTCTGCGAGAATTCGGGGCACGCGTCGAATGCGGCGAGCGTGTAGCCGAGCATCGGCCGTCCCGCGACCGTCTGGTATTGCTTGGGCATCGGCGCGCCGGAGCGGCTGCCGGTTCCGGCGCAGGGAATGAGCGCGAAAAGACGCGCAGTGGTAGACGGGGCGGCGGGCGAAGTCACGAGAGAATCATGTGGCCGAGTCAAAGTGAAGCCCGGATTTTATAATAGGTCTTTCGCGACCACGTCCGGCGCGCGGCTTTTCAGTGGCAGCGCGCGGGCGGTTCAATGCACACCTTATGTCTTCGAAAGCCGTCAACGCGCAGTCCACTTCCCCCATCGCGCTCGTCAAGGCAGGTCAGCGTTTCGTCTTCGACGGCGCTTCCGGCTCCGCCGATGCGCTCGCCATCGCGCGATACCTCGCGGCGCATCGCGAGGCGGTGCCGCTTCTGACGGTGGTTTGCGCGAGCGCCGTCGACGCGCAGCGCCTCGCGGCCGAGTTGCCCTACTTCGCGCCGGACGCCCGCGTGCGCCTCTTGCCCGACTGGGAAACGCTGCCCTACGACACGTTCTCGCCGCATCAGGACCTCGTCTCCGAGCGGCTCGCGACGCTGCACGATCTCGGCGAAGGACGCTGCGACATTCTCATCGTGCCGGCGACGACGGCGCTGTATCGCATGCCGCCCGCGTCCTTTCTCGCGGCCTACACGTTCTCCTTCACGCAAGGCGAGCGTCTCGACGAAGCCAAGCTCAAGGCGCAATTGACGCTCGCGGGCTACGAGCACGTGAGCCAGGTCGTGCGGCCGGGCGAATACTGCGTGCGCGGCTCGCTGATCGACCTGTATCCGATGGGCTCGCCGCTGCCGTATCGCATCGACCTGTTCGACGATCAGGTGGATTCGATTCGCGCGTTCGATCCCGACACGCAGCGCAGTCTCTATCCGGTGCGCGACGTGCGCCTCTTGCCGGGCCGCGAGTTTCCGTTCGACGAAGCCGCGCGCACCGCCTTTCGCAGCCGCTGGCGCGAAGTGTTCGAGGGCGATCCGAGCCGCTCGCAGATCTATAAGGACATCGGCAACGGCGTGCCGTCGGCGGGCATCGAATACTATCTGCCGCTCTTCTTCGATGAAACCGCGACGCTCTTTCACTACTTGCCGCAAGGCTCGCAGCTCGCGTTCATCGGCGATCTCGACGCCGCGATAAAGCGCTTCACGCACGACACGAAGCAGCGCTACGAATTCCTCTCGCATGACCGCGAGCGTCCGCTGCTGGAGCCGCGCCGACTCTTTCTCACGGACGACGACTTCTTCACGTTCGCCAAACCGTTCGCCCAACTGAAGTTTCCGCCGACGCCCGAAGGCGGCTGGGCCGTGCCGCTACCGGGCCTTGCCATCGACCGTCACGCGGACGAGCCGCTGCTCGCGCTGCGTCACTATCTGGAGCAGACGCCGAACCGCGTGATGCTCGTCGCGGAATCGGCGGGCCGGCGCGAGACCATTCAGCAATTGCTCGCGGACAACGGCTTGCGCGGCGAGTTGCACGACGCGTTCCAGGAATGGCTCACGAGCGACGCGAAGTTCACGCTCGGCATCGCGCCGCTCGCGAACGGCTTCGCGCTGCCCGTCGAGCAACTCGCGATCATCACGGAGACCGAACTGTACGGGCCGCTTGCGCGCCGCGCCGGGCGGCGGCGTCAGGAACAGGCGAGCAACGTCGATTCGATGGTGCGCGACCTCGCCGAACTGAAAGTCGGCGACCCGGTCGTGCACGCGCAGCATGGCATCGGCCGATACATGGGCCTCGTGTCGATGGACCTCGGCGAAGGCGAGACCGAGTTTCTGCACCTCGAATACCAGAACGAATCGAAGCTGTACGTGCCGGTCGCGCAGTTGCATGTGATTTCGCGCTACAGCGGCGCGGACCCGGAAAGTGCGCCGCTTCACACGCTAGGCTCCGGCCAGTGGGAGAAAGCGAAGCGCAAGGCCGCGCAGCAGATTCGCGATACCGCCGCCGAGTTGCTGAACCTGTACGCCCGCCGCGCCGCGCGCGAAGGCTTTGCGTTCAAGCTCGATCCGCGCGACTACACCAAGTTCGCGGAGAGCTTCGGCTTCGAGGAAACGCCGGATCAGGCGGCGGCGATAGCATCGGTGATCGCGGACATGACGAGCGGCAAGCCGATGGACCGCCTCGTGTGCGGCGACGTCGGCTTCGGCAAGACGGAAGTCGCGCTGCGCGCCGCGTTCATCGCGGTGATGGCGGGCAAGCAGGTGGCGATTCTTTCCCCGACGACGCTGCTCGCCGAACAGCACACGCAGACCTTCACGGACCGCTTCGCGGACTGGCCGGTGCGCATCGCGGAGTTGTCGCGCTTCAAAAGCACGAAGGAAGTATCGCAGTCGGTGCAGCAGATCAACGAAGGCTCGGTCGATATCGTGATCGGCACGCACAAGCTCTTATCGAGCGATGTGAAGTTCAAGCGGCTCGGGCTCGTCATCATCGACGAGGAACACCGCTTCGGCGTGCGGCAGAAAGAGGCGCTCAAGGCGCTGCGCGCCGAGGTCGACGTGCTCACGCTGACGGCGACGCCGATTCCGCGGACGCTCGGCATGGCGCTCGAAGGCCTGCGCGATTTCTCGGTTATTGCGACCGCGCCGCAAAAGCGTCTCGCGATCAAGACCTTCGTGCGCCGCGAGGAAGACGGCGTGATTCGCGAGGCGATGTTGCGCGAACTCAAGCGCGGCGGTCAGGTGTACTTCCTGCACAACGAAGTGGAGACGATCGACAACCGCCGCGCGATGCTGGAGGCGCTCGTGCCCGAAGCGCGCATCGCGGTTGCGCACGGGCAGATGCACGAGCGCGAGCTCGAACGCGTGATGCGCGATTTCGTCGGCCAGCGTGCAAACGTGCTGCTGTGTACGACGATCATCGAAACGGGCATCGACGTGCCGAGCGCGAACACGATCATCATGCATCGCGCGGACAAGTTCGGGCTTGCGCAGTTGCATCAGTTGCGCGGGCGCGTCGGGCGCTCGCATCATCAGGCGTACGCGTATTTGCTCGTGCATGATCCGCAGTCGCTGACGAAGCAGGCGCAGCGCCGGCTCGAAGCCATTCAGCAGATGGAGGAACTCGGCTCCGGCTTCTATCTCGCGATGCACGACCTCGAAATTCGCGGTACCGGCGAAGTGCTCGGCGACAAGCAATCTGGCGAGATTCACGAGATCGGCTTCCAGCTTTACACCGACATGCTCAACGACGCGGTGCGCGCGCTGAAGGACGGCCGTGAGCCGGACCTCAACGCGCCGCTCGCCGCGACGACCGAGATCAATCTGCACGCGCCGGCCATTTTGCCCGCCGATTACTGCGGCGACGTGCAGGAGCGTCTGTCGCTCTACAAGCGGCTTGCGAACTGCGAATCGAGCGATGCGATCGACGGCATTCTCGAAGAACTCGTCGACCGCTTCGGCAAGCTGCCGCCGCAGGCGCATGCGCTTGTGGAGACGCATCGGCTGCGATTGGCCGCGAAGCCACTCGGCATTTCCAAGATCGACGCGGCCGAGCTTTCCATCGCGTTGCAGTTCGTGCCGAATCCGCCCGTCGATGCGATGAAGATCATCGAGATGGTGCAGAAGAACAAGCACATCAAGCTCGCGGGGCAGGATAAGTTGCGGATCGAGACGCGTAGTCCGGATTTGGCTGTGCGGATTGCTACGGTGAAGGAGACGTTGCGGGCGCTTGGCGGGCCGGTGAGGAAGGCGGTTGCGGCTCGGTGAGCGTTCTGTTTTGTGAACCGCGTGGGTTGCGGCGGGCTTTGATCCCAATGAAGTCGAGCGGCGCGCCGAGTTGTTCGTCTGCCGAGTAAGACGGCTGCGTCTCGCGCGCGAAGGGTTAGCGACAAGAGACAAACGCGCTCTAGCAAAGCGGGCGATGCCGTTGCGAGGGTCGGGTCTCTTCAGAACCTATCGTGGTCTTACTTTGACGTGCGCCAATCCAATCAGCGATTCATTCGCGATTTGCAAGCGGTCAACGCGCGGCGCTGCGTGATCTTTGCTGTCTACTACGCACACGAATGGACCGGACCTCTCTGCTCCACGTAGCAGCTTCTGCAGTCCGCAAATCATTTTTCCTGTATTTTCGCCCCGCTTCTCCGGAGTGGGGTTTCTTACATTCGCTTCTCGTTCGCGCGCTTGTGCGCTCAGAGGTTGACCTTGTTTTGCAACTTCGTTCTCGAATGCGCAGTACGCTGAAAGCTGGAAAACAGAACCGGCTAACTTACGCCGTGGAACACGCTTTACGTGCCACTCGAAACTGGATGGCAATGCATGCTCATTCCGGAGTTCCAGTATTACGATCTCACCCGTTGGGGGCGCGGATACAGTGATATGTCGGCTCGCGCGCTGTATCCGGACGCCGAGCGTGAAACGCTTGCCCGTTCGTGGAATGCGCGACCTTCGAGCGAAATCGATAAGGGCGAGTTGTGGGAGAAATTCCGCTTAAGGCAACTTGCGGACGACCGGGCGGCTTTCGCTCGACACTTTCGCTCCGGTTGGGATTTGCGTTCCATTGTCGGCGCGAAAGCGCTACGCGACATTCAGGCGTTCGTCCGCGACTGGCTGCGGTTGGCACACTGGAAGCTGCCAACCGACAACATCGGAGTGCAGAACCTGCTGATGGATGCGGTGGCATCCGGCCGGCTTGTGCCTGTAGTGAACCGCCGCTATAGGGCAGCGCCGCGCGTCATGCAGCCCGACCCCGCGCCGCAATACTGGCCCGCAATAGGCGGCGGTGGCTATTCGTACCCGGCTGGCGTCTTGACTAGCGCGAAGTTCTTCGCCCTCAAGCGAGCAAACGGCGAACTCCCCGCGCTAGACTCATTCGCTAGCGGCGTTGCAGGCGCTACGCTTGATCCGTTACCCAGTCGAGGCGCTCCCGCTTCGGCGGACAATGGGTTCGACTTGCTCGGTGCGGTGAACTCAGCGGCGGGCATCTTCCTTGGCGGCCGTGACGATGACTTAGACGACCACACGGACGTAGCGGAATTATTGGATGGCGAAGAGAACGATGACAGCGACGACGTCCCGACACCGCTCGGCGATGCGGAAGCGTTCGAATATGGCGATAGCTCACCGACGGACGAGGTGACCGCGCTCGCTGCGCGTGGTGTGAGCGAGGAGCACGAAGCAGAATGTGCCGCACTGTATGACCGAGACATGGATGAATGCAACTTTGCGCGCGCGATTTATCAAGACCCTCGCACCTACGCTTTGTGCGCAGAGCGCGCTTTTTCGAATTACCAAACCTGTAGAGGATATTGAGAATGTCGAAACCCCCACGCGCGACGATTGTTTTCTATGACGAAGAAACACAGCAATTGAAACTGTGTACCGTGTTTCGTCGTGAAGTACAGGCTGTCATTGACCGCGAAATGGCGAGGAGCGGTGGCATGACAATTCCTCCAGACGCCCCAGAGGATAGTTCATTGCCGATCGGGGACGAGGACGCACGCAAGCTCGGCGCTATGGCGATTCTCATGCAAGCAGGCGTGCATGGGGAATTGCGCAAACGACTACGCATCACTACCGCAGAACCGGTTAAGTGGACGACTCCCCAACCACCGACCGAATGACAATCTCGTATAACAGAATGACGAAACGGGCATGGCGGTCCTCGACGAGGCATCGGTCCATCCAGAATTGCGCGACTGCTTATCAATCTTGACTGAATCGCCGAAAGAAAGGCTTAAGCCAAGGCCAAAAGCAGACGCAGTTCCAATCCAACAAGAGAGCCGCCGCTCGAATCGCTTTGTCCTGCTTCCGACTGCCTCGGGAGCGAACCTGACCACGCGCCCAGCGTGTCAAGCGTTACCCTCGTTAGGTCTTCGTTGAGCAATATGCGCGCGGCATTGTCGAACGTCCGCGTACCGGCATGAGCAGCACGGAGCGCCTCTGCGCGCGGCCCTCAGCGTTCTTGATCCGCGCGTAAATGGCAATGCGACCGTCGCGGGTAAGGTGCTGGCCTAACTCCGAGACGAACGCCTCGCGCGTCCATGCCGACTCGCGCGAGTGCCCCCGCCTCGGGGAAGGCCACGCCATGACCGATACGGACACAAGTTCCCCGACGATGTAAGTCGGAAGAAGGCGAGAACGCTGAGAGACAACCGATGCCCGCCGCGGGATAAACGGCACTACCAGACCGCCGCGAAACGAAGCCCCGACAAACGCACCGGCAGTTAGATAAACCCCGCCCGACCCGCCCCATTCTTTTCAGCTATGATCGAACCCTACCCGCAGGAGAGAAAAAATGTCACAGGTCGCTGACCCGGCGCATCGGCAGCAAGAAGCCGCAACAAGCTCGAGCAACCCGAAATCCCTGCCGTGGATCTCACGGCTCATTTCCTTCGATACGGTAAGCCGCAATCCCAACCTCGGCCTCATCGAAACCGTCCGCGACGACTTGCGCAAATCGGGCATCGAAGCCGTCATCACGACCGATCCGCGCGGCCAGTGGGCGAATCTCTTCGCGACCGTGCCCGCGCACGACGGCGAGACCAACGGCGGCATCGTGTTGTCGGGCCATACGGACGTCGTGCCGGTCGACGGCCAGGACTGGGCAAGCGATCCGTTCAAGCCGGAAGTCCGCGACGGCCTGCTCTACGGCCGCGGCGCGTGCGACATGAAAGGCTTCATCGGCGCGGCGCTCGCGATGCTGCCCGTCATGCAGTCGACCAAGCTCGCGAAGCCCATCCACTTCGCGCTTTCGTATGACGAAGAAATCGGCTGCGCAGGCGCGCCGCTCATGATCGAGGACCTCAAGAAGCGCGGCGTGCGCCCCGACGGCTGCATCGTCGGCGAACCGACGTCCATGCGCCCGATCATCGCGCACAAGGGCATCAACGCGTTTCGCTGCTGCGTGCGCGGCGCGGCGGCGCATTCGTCGCTGACGCCGAAGGGTCTCAACGCCATCGAATATGCCGCGCGCCTGATCTGCTTCATCCGCGATGTCGCCGACGAATTCCGCGCGAAAGGCCCGTTCGACGAACTGTACGACGTGCCCTTCACCACCGCGCAGACGAGCACCATTAAGGGCGGCAACGCGCTCAACACCGTGCCCGCCGAATGCACGTTCGACTTCGAATTCCGCAATCTCCCGACGATGGACCCGGAAGCCATCTTCGCGCGCATCGAGTCGTACACGCGCGAGACGCTCGTGCCGAAGATGCAGAAAGAGCACGCGAACGGCGCCATCGAGTTCTCGAAGATCGCGTCCGCGCCGGGGCTCGATGCCACCGAGCAGGCCGCCATCACGCAACTCGTGCGCGCGCTCACCGGCAACCAGGAAAAGCGCAAGGTCGCCTACGGCACCGAGGCGGGACTCTTCGCGCTCGCAGGCGTGCCGAGCATCGTGTGCGGGCCGGGCAACATCGAGCAGGCGCACAAGGCGAACGAGTACGTGTCGCTCGAACAACTCGCCGCCTGCGAAGCGTTCCTCGGCAAATTCATTCACAGCATGTCGGTCGACGCGCAGGCGCGCTGATCGGTCCATCGGAAAACGCATTGCACGCCATGTCCAGCGCGATACAGCCTACCGACAACACGATCGACGGCACGCCGATCCCGACGCTCGACGAGATCGCCGAACAGCATATGGCGCTCGCGCCGTGGGTCGCGCGCACGCCGGTTTTCGAGCGGCACGACTTTCCGAAGCTGGAAGGCACGCCCGTCACGTTTAAGTTCGAACTGTTGCAGGCGAGCGGCACGTTCAAGGCGCGCGGCGCGTTCTCGAACATCCTCGCGCTGACCGAGAGCGAGCGTGCCGCGGGCGTCACCTGCGTGTCGGCGGGCAATCATGCGGTCGCGGTCGCTTACGCGGCGCAGCGCATGGGCGTCGGCGCGAAGGTCGTCATCATCAAGACGGCGAACCCGGCGCGCGTCGAGTTGTGCCGGCGCTTCGGCGCGGACATCGTGTTCGCGGAGAACGTCGCGGACGCATTCGATGTCGTGCGGCGCGTCGAAGCAGAAGAAGGACGCGTGTTCATCCATCCGTTCAACGGCTATCGCACGGTGCTCGGCACGGCGACGCTCGGCTATGAGTGGACATCGCAAGCGCCCGATCTGGATGCGGTCATCGTGCCGATCGGCGGCGGCGGGCTCGCTGCGGGCGTCTCGACCGCGATGCGCCTCGCGAATCCCGCGCTGCACGTGTACGGCGTGGAGCCGGAAGGATCGGATGCGATGAGCCGCAGCTTCGCGGCCAACCATACGGTGAAGATGGGCGCGATGCACGGCATCGCCGATTCGCTGATGGCCCCGCATACCGAGCAGTACAGCTACGAGCTGTGCCGCCGTCATATCGACGCCGTCGTAACCGTGTCCGACAGCGAGTTGCGCAACGGCATGCGGCAGTTGTTCAGCGAACTGAAGCTGGCGGTCGAGCCGGCGTGCGCGGCGTCCACCGCCGCCCTGCTCGGCCCGCTGCGCGAGACCTTGCAAGGCAAGCGCGTGGGCCTCCTGCTCTGCGGGACCAACACCGACGCCGACACCTTCGCGAAGCATATCGCCACGCCCTGATGTGCAAACGGCCCCTTCCGGGGCCGTTTTTTACGCTTGCATGCGTGAACGCATCAACTCACCGCCGCGAGCCGCCGCCGCTCGCTGCGCTGCATGAAGACGTTCGCCGCGATCACGCCCACCGTCACCAGCGCGATAAAGAGCGTCGCCAACGCATTCATCTCCGGATTCAGGCCGAGACGCACGCGCGAAAACACGACGAGCGGCAGCGTAGTCGATCCCGGTCCGGACAGGAACGCCGACAGCACGAGGTCGTCGATAGACAGCGTGAACGACAGCAGCCAGCCCGCGACGAGCGCTTGCGAGATGAGCGGCAACGTGATCGAGAAGAACACGCGCAGCGGGGTTGCGCCCAGATCGAGCGCGGCTTCCTCGAGCGACGGATTCAGTTCCCGCACGCGCGATTCCACGATGATCGCGACATACGAGATGCACAGCATCACGTGCCCGATCCAGATGGTGAAGATCCCGCGCCCTGCCGGCCAGCCGATCAGCTTCGCCATTTCGACGAAAAGCAGCAGCAGCGAGATGCCCTGAATGACTTCGGGAATCACGAGCGGCGCGTTGATCATGCCGGTGTACAGCGTGAAGCCGCGAAAGCGCCCCATGCGAGCCAGCACGAAGCCCGCCCATGTGCCGATGACGACCGACGCGCACGCCGTCAGAAACGCGATGCGCAGCGACAGCCACGCGGCATTGATGAGTTCGTCGTCGGACCACAGCGCGCGATACCACTTCAGCGAGAACTCGGTCCACACGGTGACGAGCGGCGAGTCGTTGAACGAGTACACGACGAGGCTGATGATCGGGATATACAAGAACGCGAACCCGATTCCCAACGCCGTGATTTGCAGCGAACGGCTCGGCTTGATCATCGGTTTTGCTCCAGTTGCTTCGCCTGGAAGTGCTGGAAAAGCGCCATCGGCACGAGCAGCAGCAGGACCATCGCGCACGTGACGGCAGAAGCCATCGGCCAGTCGGCGTTATCGAAGAACTCGTTCCACATGACGCGGCCGATCATCAGCGTATCCGCGCCGCCGAGCAGTTCCGGAATCACGTACTCGCCCACCGCCGGAATGAACACGAGCAGGCATCCCGCGATGATGCCGTTCTTCGACAGCGGCAGCGTGATCTGCACGAACGCCTTCCACGGCTTCGCGCCCAGGTCGTAGGCGGCTTCGAGCAAGGTCAGGTCCATCTTCACGAGATGCGCGTAGAGCGGCATCACGAGAAACGGCAGATACGAATACACCATGCCGATATAGACGGCGATATTCGTGTGATACAGCTCGATCGGCGTATGAATCAGGCCGATGGACATCAGGAAGCTATTCAGGAGTCCGTTGTTCTTGAGAATGCCGATCCACGCGTACACGCGAATCAGGAACGAGGTCCAGAACGGCAGCATCACGGCCATCATCAGCACGTTGCGCGTGGCCGGATTGGACCGCGCGATGTAATACGCCATCGGATAGCCGATCAGGAGGCACAGCACCGTCGAAACCGCCGCGACCAGCAGCGAATTCATGTAGGTCGCGAAGTACAGGCTGTCGGTCAGCAGGAACGCGTAGTGCGAGAAATCGAGCGCGATGTTCATCACGCCGTCTTTCATCGCCACGAGTTGCGTGTACGGCGGAATGCCGAGTTCGCTGTCCGCGAAGCTGATCTTCACGACCAGCAGGAACGGCACGAAGAACAGCAGCAACAGCCACAGATACGGCCCGGCGATGACCGCGGTGCGCCCGCTCACGCCGATGCGCTTGAGCACGTTCATCATCATGACGTCAGCACCACGCCCGCCGACGCGCTCCAGCGCACGTAGACTTCGTCGTCGAATGTCGGCGATTCGATCTCGCCGATCGCGAGGCTGGACAAATTCGCGACCACGGTTTTGCCGCTTTCGAGCGTCACGTGATAGAGCGTGTAGCCGCCCATGTACGCGATGTTGCTGATCTTGCCGCGCCCCCAGTTGAACGCGCCTTCGGGCGGCTTGCGCGTAAGCGCGATGCGCTCGGGACGCACCGAAATGGTCACGGGCATGCCGAGCGGCCCGGTGATGCCGTGACTCACGTACAGGCGCACCGGCAGTTCCGCCGATTCCACGAAGATGTGGTCCGGCTCGTCTTCGACCACCGTGCCGTCGAAGAGATTCGTCGAGCCGATGAACTGCGCCGAGAAACGCGTGTTCGGATACTCGTAGACATCATGCGGCGTGCCGAGCTGCACGATGCGGCCTTCGCTCATCACGGCGAGGCGGTTCGCCATGGTCATCGCTTCTTCCTGGTCGTGCGTGACCATGATGCAGGTGACACCGACCTTGTCGAGAATGTTCACGAGCTCCATCTGCGTGCGCTGGCGAATCTGCTTGTCGAGCGCGGACATCGGCTCGTCGAGCAGAAGCAGCTTCGGACGCTTGACGAGACTGCGCGCGAGCGCCACGCGCTGCTGCTGGCCGCCGGAAAGCTGATGCGGCTTGCGCTTCGCGAACTGCGCCATCTGCACGAGTTGCAGCGCGTTCTCCACGCGGTCCTTCAGCTCGCCGCCCTTCACGCCTTCCTGCTTCAGCCCGAAGGCGACGTTCGACTCCACGCTCATGTGCGGAAAGAGCGCGTAGGACTGGAACATCATGTTGACCGGCCGGCGGTAAGGCGGCATCTTCGCGAGGTCTTCGCCGTCGATCAGAATCTGCCCTTCCGTCACGGATTCGAGGCCCGCGAGCATGCGCAGCAGCGTCGACTTTCCGCATCCGGAACTGCCGAGCAGCGCGAAAAGCTCGCCCTTCTTCACCGACAGATCGACGCCCCGAACGGCCACCGTCTCGCCGAATTTCTTGACGACGTTCACGACCTGCACGAAGTTGTCGTCCGTGCCCGGACCAGATACCGCACTGCCCGGCTGCGGCCGGCCCGATTTTGGCGCTGCCTTCAACGCGCTCGACTGCTCACTCATGATTGCCTGTTCGACTCCTGCACCTGTGGTTCGCCGCTAGTCACCTGCGCCGACGAATCACGAACAAAGCCCCCGGAGGTCCGAGGGCTTCGTCATTTCAATGAATAACCGGTTCTCTCGACTTAGCGGCCGGACTTGAATTCCGTCCAGAGCCGCGTCTGCAAACGCTGGATCTCGGGCGGCAACGGCTTCAGCAGGAACAGGGTCTTGAGGACGTCCTGCGGCGGATACACCGCCGGGTCGTCCGCCACGTCCTTGCTCACGTACTTGCGCGCTTCCAGATTCGCGCTCGGGTAGTACACCCCGTTGGTGATCGCGGCATGGACCTGCGGCGTCTCGATGTAGTTGATCCACTCGTGCGCGGCTTCCTTGTTCTTCGCGTCCTTCGGAATGGCCATCACGTCGAACCAGATCGGCGCGCCGCCCTTCGGAATGTAGTAATCGATCTTGAACGGCTTCTTCGCCTCGACGGCGCGGTGCTTGGCGATCACCACGTCGCCCGACCAGCCGTACGTGAAGCAGACGTCGCCGCCGACCATGTCGTTGATATAACCCGACGAATTGAACTGCGTGATGTAGGGGCGAATCTTCTTCAGCATCGCGAGTGCTTCGCGATAGTCCGCCGGATTCGTGCTCATCGGGTCCTTGCCGATGTAGTGCAGCGCGGCCGCGAACATCTGGTCCGGCGCGTCGAGCACCGACACGCCGCATGCCTTCAGCTTCGAGATGTTCTCCGGCTTGAAGAGGATGTCCCAGTTGTTCAGTTCGGCGTTCGCGCCGAGAATCTGCTTCGCCTTGTCGACGTTATAGCCGAGGCCGGTCGTGCCGTACGCCCAAGGCACCGCGTATTTGTTGCCGGGGTCCGCGCCCGCGACGAGTTGCATCAACGTGGGATCGAGATACTTCAGGTTCGGCAACTTCGACTTGTCGAGCGGCGCGAAGATGTTCGCGGCAATCTGCTTGCCGGCGTAATTGCTCGTCGGCACGACGATGTCGTAGCCCGAGTTACCCGTGAGCAGCTTGGCCTGCAGGGTGTCGTCGCTGTCGTAGTTGTCGTACTTCACCTTGACGCCCGTCTGCTTGGTGAAGTTCGGGATCGTGTCCTTGGCGATGTAGTCCGACCAGTTGTACACGTTGAGTTGCGTATCTTTCGCCGATGCCCCGAGCGGAAGCAGCATCGCCGCGCACCCGAGCGCGCCCGCGAGCTTCGCCAGTTTGTTGTTCATCTCGATTCTCCCTTGTTCCGACTTCTCGATGGCATCGCGCACGCGGTCCGCCTCTTCTGGTCGAGCAGCCCGCGACAGCCTGTAAAACCCCGAAAACTACCACTAAACCGAAGTGCGACAAAAAATAATGCGCCGCTTGTCGCGCAAAGCACACGGGCGACGGCGCCGACGCCCTTCGCCCGCAAAAGTGCGCGCATTTTAGCCCCTATTCGCCCCGGGCGACACCGGATAAAACCACGCGCTTCAGTTCGCAGAACGTCATGGCGCGAGACATTCGCCCGTCCGGCGGTCGCGTGGCGCTTTCATCCCGCCGCGACAAGGCGCGCGTCGCGTTTTTGGGCTTCGGAAACAGTCAGCGGAACAGTCGTTGCTTAACCAACCGGCGTGCGTCGCGGGAAAGCGTCGCCGTCGTGGCATCCGTCACGCTTATCCGTCACGCACGCTGCCACGGCGGCCTCGGGAACCGCCCGAGCGCGCCGTCGCACCGCACTTCGAGGCCACTGTCTGCATGAACACCAATCCGTCCGCGCTTGCTCAACTCTCCGCCTCGAAGTCCGGCGCACCGTCGCGCCCCGGCACGCGCGATGTCCCGCCCCGGCGCCCTCGCGGCCGCTGGTATTCGTTCGCCGGAGCCGGCGCGCTCGTCGCCGTCGGCTACATGGACCCCGGCAACTGGGCGACGGCGCTTTCCAGCGGCGCGCGTTACGGCTATCAGCTGCTCTTCGTCGTGCTGCTCGCGAGCCTGATGGGCATGCTGCTCCAGTGGGTCGCCTCGCGCGTCGGCGTCGTCACGGGGCGCGATCTCGCGCAGCTCTGCCGCGAACGCTACAGCCGCCGCACGACCATCCTGCTGTGGCTCGCGTGCGAAGTCGCGATCATCGCGTGCGATGTCGCGGAAGTGGTCGGCAGCGCGGTTGCGTTGCAGATGCTGCTCGGCGTCTCGCTCACGGTAGGCGTGCTGATGTCGGCGGTCGGCACGTTCGCGATGCTGGCGCTGCAAAGCCGCGGCAAGCGGCCGTTGCAGCGCGCCGTGACCGCGCTGATCCTGTTCGTGAGCTTGTGCTTCGTGATCCAGCTTGCGCTCGCGCATCCGGCGTGGCATGAGGCGCTGGCAGGCTTCGCGCCGCCGCGCGCCCTGATCCGCGACGCCGGCATGCTGTGGCTCGCGGCCGGCGTGCTCGGCGCGACCGTCATGCCGCACAACCTCTATCTGCACTCGTCGCTCGTGCGGGACCATGCGGCGGACCGCGACGACGAAGCCATCGGCGACGCGCTGAAGGGCGTGAACATCGACACGTTCGCGTCGCTTGGCATCGCGTTCATCGTCAACGCGTCGCTCTTGATCGTGGCGGCCGCCGTCTTCCACGCGGGCGGCCACGCCGAAGTCGACGATCTCGCGGACGCGCATCGGCTCATCGCGCCGCTCGTCGGCAGTCACTGGGCGGGCATTGCGTTCGCGTCGGCGCTCCTCGCGTGCGGACTCAACGCGACGGTGACCGGCACGCTCGCCGGCCAGGCCGTGATGGAAGGCTTTCTGAACCTGAAGGTGGCGCGCTGGGCGCGGGCGCTGCTCACGCGCGGGCTGGCGATCGGCCCCGCCCTCGCGGCGGTCGCCAGCTTCGGCCAACACGGCTCGAACTCGCTGCTCGTCGCCACGCAGGTCGTTCTCAGCGTGCAGCTGCCGCTCGCGGTGATCCCGCTCGTGCGTTTCGCTTCGGATGCCGGGCTCATGGGCCGCTGGCGCGTCGCGCGGGTGCCGCTCGTGCTGTCGTGGGGTTGCGCGGGCGTGATCGTCGCGCTCAATGCCGCGATGCTCTGGCAAGCGGCGACGGGCCATTGAACGTGCCGCATCGCAGACGAGAGCGAGCCGGCGTCCGGGCAAGGTCGGCGTCATCCGGTTAGGATCGAAGGTTATCGCGCTTCGTCGGACGCAGCGAGACCGCAGTCCGACGATCCCCCTTTGCCAACAGGATGCCGACTACATGGCCTCAGGCCCCCGCTTGCTTACGATTCCGTTCATCGACCTCCCAACCCGCCGCGCGCTGCGGTGCATGTTCCTTGTGTTCGGTCTCTCGACCGGCACCGCCGCGCACGCGACCGTCGCCGTGCTGCAACCGGCGCGCGAAGCGGCGGCCACGCAGCCGCTCGAACTGACGCTGCTCTACACCGACGACGACAGCAAGCCGCTCACCGTGGACGTGCCGAAGCAACTCACCGTGCGCCTGACCAACGGCGACTTGCCGCCCGCGCCGCTCGCTCTCGCGCGCGATCCGAAGACGCCCGACCGCCTGCGGCTCGCGCCGGGACAGTATCGGCGTGTGCGCTATTCAGCGCCGTGGCCGGACTCGGCGCGCGGCACGATCAAGATCGATCCTGTGGGCTTCGATGCCTCGCCGATGCTCGTCACGCTGAACCGCGGCGAGGATCAGATGCAGGTGGTCGCCGCGGAGAAGCGCGAGACGCAAGCCGCGACGCCGACGCAACTCGCAAGCGCGGCGGCCGTTGCGAACACGTCCGCCGTACCGACCACGACGACCGACACCATGCTCTCGGGCCGCTTCTCGACCTTCGAGCCGATCTACTTCGCCGACGGCCACAACGGCGACAATCTCGCCAAGTTCCAGTTCAGCTTCAAATACCGGCTGCATCTGCCCGACGATCCGCGCTCGCGCGGCTTTCTGGACAACCTGTATTTCGCGTACACGCAGACGTCCATCTGGGATCTGTCGGCACCGTCCGCGCCCTTTCGCGACACGAGCTATCAGCCGCAGCTTTTCTACTACGTGCAGGACACCGGCTGGAAGAGCCCGCTCTTCACGCGCATGGGCGTGACGGCGGGTATCGGGCATGAGTCGAACGGGCGAAGCGGCGCAGAGTCGCGTGGAATCAATATCGCCTTCGTGCGGCCAACGTGGGATTTCGGCGACATCAACAGCAATCACCTGACGCTATCACCGAAGTTCTATTACTACCTGTCGAAGAGCGACAACCAAGATATCGCGGATTATCGCGGCTATGTCGATTTCCTCGTGAAATACGGCAGCCCGGATGGCTGGCAGCTCGCGACGACACTGCGCAAGGGCACGAAGCACTGGTACGGCAGCGTGGATTCGCAACTGACCTATCCGCTCGCGAAGCTGATCGGCAGTGCGTGGGGCGGCTATGTGTTCGTGAGCTATTTCAACGGCTACGGCGAGGACATTCTGGACTACAACCAGCGACATCACTGGATCGCGCGGATAGGCTACAGTATTGCCCGCTGATTCTTTTCCTACGATCCCGCTCATGTCTTCGATTCTTCACGACCTTCCCGACAGCCCTTGCATCGGCGTGTGCTCCACGCTTTTCGACGAAGTCTGCAAAGGCTGCGGCCGCACGGCGGGCGAGGTCTCGAACTGGGTGTTTCTGAGCGACGAGGAGAAGCGCGGGATCTGGGAGCGGATCACGCGCGAGGCAACCGCGATGCGGTTTCGCAATGACAAGGTGTGAGCGTTGGCGGTTGCCTGACACGACAAAACGGGCGTCTGCAAACGAAAAAAGCCGCGAACGCGGCTTTTTTCCCTTCAGCGGCCGAACTCGCCGACTTACTGAATCCCCTGGCTCGCCAGAAAATCCTCGTAGTTCCCGCCGAAGTCCCGCAGCGTGCCGTCCGTCTTCACTTCGATGATCCGGTTCGCCAGCCCGCTCACGAACTCGCGGTCGTGCGACACGAAAATGAGCGTGCCTTCGAACTTGTCCAGCGCGATCTGCAGCGACTCGATCGACTCCATGTCCATGTGATTCGTCGGCTCGTCCATCAGCAGCACGTTGTGGCGGCCGAGCATCAGCTTGCCCCAGATCATGCGGCCCTTCTCGCCGCCCGACAGCACCTTCACGTTCTTCTTGATGTCGTCCGCGTTGAACAGCAGCCGGCCGAGCGTGCCGCGCACCATCTGGTCGTCGTCGCCTTCCTGACGGTACTGGTCGACCCACTCGGTCAGCGTCTCGTCCTTCGGAAACTCTTCGTACGTGTCCTGCGGCATGTAGCCGACATTCGCGTTTTCCGCCCACTTGACCGTGCCGCCGTCCAGTTCCAGCGCGCCCTTCAGCGCCTTGAGCAGCGTGGTCTTGCCCGCGCCGTTCTCGCCGATGATCGCGATTCGTTCGCCCGGCTGCACGCTCAAGTTGAAGTTCTGGAAGATGGTGCGGTCGTACTTCTTCGTGATGCTGTCGGCCACCACCGCGATGTTATGCAGCTTCTTCTCGAAGTCGAAGCGGATAAACGGGTTCTGCCGCGACGACGGCTTGAATTCCTCGATCTTGATCTTGTCGATCATCTTCAGGCGGCTGGTGGCCTGGCGCGCCTTCGACTTGTTGGCCGAGAAGCGGCGCACGAAGTCCTGCAGGTCGGCCACGCGTTCCTTCGCCTTGGCGTTCGCGGCCTGCTGACGCTCGCGCGCCTGCGTGCTCGCGAGCATGTAGTCGTCGTAGTTGCCCGGCCAGATTTTCAGCGTGCCGTAGTCCATGTCCGCCATGTGCGTGCAGACCTGGTTCAGGAAGTGCCGATCGTGCGAGATGATGATCATCGTCGAGTTGTACTGGTTGAGCACGTCTTCCAGCCAACGGATCGAGTTGATGTCGAGGTTGTTGGTCGGCTCGTCCAGGAGCAGCACGTCGGGCTTCGAGAACAGCGCCTGCGCGAGCAGCACGCGCAGCTTCCAGCCCGGCGCGATGTTGCTCATCGGGCCGTTGTGGTCGGCAATGTTGATGCCGATGCCGAGCAGCAGTTCTCCCGCGCGCGCTTCGGCGGTGTAGCCGTCGTATTCCGCGAACTTCGCTTCGAGTTCGGCGGCGCGCATGTAGTCGTCGTCGGTGGCGTCGGGGTTCGCGTAGATCGCGTCGCGCTCGGTCATCGCGGCCCACATTTCGGTGTGGCCCATCATGACGACGTCGAGCACGCGCATGTCTTCGTACGCGAACTGGTCCTGACGCAGCTTGCCGAGACGCACGTTCGGCTCCAGCATGACGTTGCCGGAACTGGGTTCGAGATCGCCGCCCAGAATCTTCATGAACGTCGACTTGCCGCAGCCGTTCGCCCCAATCAGGCCATAGCGATTGCCTTCGCCGAACTTGACCGAGATGTTCTCGAAGAGGGGCTTGGGCCCGAATTGCATGGTGATATTGGCGGTAGACAGCACGGCGCGTCCTTTCGAATGGAGTACGGCGAAAAACCTGAGATTTTAGCAGCTTTTGACGGCTTTTTCGCCGTCTGAAGCCGTTATGCGGGCGGTTGTCCGGCGCGGCATCCGGCAAAAATGCCCGCGATGCGGCCGTCCGGCCGCGAAGCGCGCGCCGAAAGCGCCGCGGGGGCGCGGCCCTCGTTGGACCGCGCCCCCGCGCGTCGTCTCGCCCCCGAACCCTCAGGTCCGCTCGGCGATATAAGCCTTCACGACAGCCGCATCGGCAGGAACGATATCGAACCTTTGTGGCAGTTTTTCAAGTCCCACGAATGCAGCCGGCCGCTCGGGCTCGCGTTCGAGCGCCTCGCGGATGGTTTCGCCGAATTTGATCGGCTGCGCCGTCTCCAGCACGATCATCGGCACGCCGGGCTTGAGATTCTCGCGCGCGACCTTGACCCCGTCCGCGGTGTGCGTGTCGATCATCGTGTCGTAGCGTTCGAAGACGTCGCGGATGGTTTGCACGCGGTCGTCGTGGCCGCTCTTGCCCGACACGAAGCCGAACTGCTTCACGCGGGCAAAGTCGCCGCTCGCCGCGAGATCGAACCCGCCCTTCTCCTCGACATCGCGGAAAAGTTGCACGACGCGCGCCGGATCGCGGCCAAGCAGGTCGTACACGAAACGCTCGAAGTTCGACGCCTTCGAAATGTCCATGCTCGGCGATGTCGTGTGATACGTCTCCGCCGCGCCGCGCACGCGATACACGCCCGTCCTGAAGAACTCGTCGAGCACGTCGTTTTCGTTCGTGGCGACGACGAGCTGGTCGATCGGCAGGCCCATCATGCGCGCGATATGTCCCGCGCACACATTGCCGAAGTTGCCGGACGGCACGGTGAACGACACGCGCTCGTCGTTGCTCTTGGTCGCGGCGAAATAGCCCTTGAAGTAGTAGACGACCTGCGCCACGACGCGCGCCCAGTTGATCGAATTGACCGTGCCGATCTTGTGCTTGGCCTTGAACGCATGATCGTTCGACACGGCCTTCACGATGTCCTGGCAGTGGTCGAAGTTGCCTTCCACGGCCAGATTGAAGATGTTCGGGTCCTGCAGCGAAAACATCTGCGCGGTCTGGAACGCGCTCATCTTCCTGTGCGGCGACAGCATGAAGACGCGCACGCCGGTCTTGCCGCGCATCGCGTATTCGGCGGCGCTGCCGGTGTCGCCCGACGTCGCGCCGAGGATGTTCAGTTGCTCGCCGTGCTTGGCCAATGCGTACTCGAACAGATTGCCGAGCAGTTGCATGGCCATGTCCTTGAACGCGAGCGTCGGACCGTTCGAGAGTTCCAGCAGCGAAAGCGGCGCGCCGTTTTCCACGCCGAGCGTTTTGAGCGGCGTGATCTGCGAGGCGCTTTCTTCGTGGCGCACATTGCTGTAGACCTGCGCCGTGTACGTCTTGCGCGTGAGCGAGCGCAGATCGTCGGCGGGAATGTCGTCGCTGAATTTCGAGAGCACTTCGAATGCGAGATCCGCGTACGACAGCGTGCGCCAGCGCGCGAGTTCATCGGCCGATACGCGCGGATACTCCGCCGGCAAGTACAAGCCGCCGTCCTTCGCAAGACCGCCGAGCAGGATGTCGGAAAACGTGTGGCGCTCGCCGGTGCCGGCGCCGCGCGTCGAAATGTAGTTCATGTCGCTTTCCTGCGCTTAATTGAGGGCTGCGATGCGCAGCTTCGTCACCTTCGAGACCACCGTCGCGAGCGCCTCGATCTCGGCGATCGCCGCGTTCGCGTTCTTTTCCACGGTCTCGTGCGTGATGAGGATGATGTCCGTTTCGCCCTCGTGGGCGCCATCGACCTGTTGCGATTCCTTTTGCAAGAGCGCGTCGATGGAAATGCCCTTGTCCGCCAGAATGCGCGTGATGTCGGCGAGCACGCCCGTGACGTCCGCCACGCGCAACCGCAGGTAATAGCCGCTCGTGATCTCGTCGATCGGCAGGATCGGCGTGTTCGAAAGACTATCGGGCTGGAAAGCCAGATGCGGCACGCGATGCTCCGGATCGGCGGTATGCAGCCGCGTCACGTCCACGAGATCGGCGACCACGGCCGAAGCTGTCGGCTCCGCGCCCGCGCCCTTGCCGTAGTAGAGCGTCATGCCGACCGCGTCGCCATGCACGACGACCGCGTTCATCGCGCCTTCGACGTTCGCGAGCAGGCGCTTTTCCGGCACGAGCGTCGGATGCGTGCGCAGCTCGATGCCCTTCTCCGTGCGCCGCGCGATGCCGAGCAGCTTGATGCGATAGCCGAGATCCTCGGCGTAGCGCATGTCGATGGCCGCGAGCTTGCTGATGCCTTCCACGTACGCGCGGTCGAACTGCACCGGCACGCCGAACGCGATTGCGCTCATGATCGTGATCTTGTGCGCGGCGTCCACGCCTTCGATGTCGAAGGTCGGATCGGCTTCCGCGTAGCCCAGCTCCTGCGCGGCCGAAAGCGCCGTCGCGAAGTCGATGCCGCGGTCGCGCATCTCCGAAAGAATGTAGTTCGTCGTGCCGTTGATGATGCCCGCGATGGCCTCGATGCGGTTCGCGGTCAGCCCCTCGCGCAGCGCCTTGATGATCGGAATGCCGCCCGCCACCGCCGCCTCGAACGCGACCATCACGCCCTTCGCGCGCGCCGCTTCGAAAATCTCCGTGCCGTGGACCGCGAGCAGCGCCTTGTTCGCGGTCACGACGTGCTTGCCGTTGGCGATCGCGCGCAGCACCAGTTCGCGCGCGAAACCCGTTCCGCCGATCATTTCGCACACGATATCGATGGCAGGATCGTCGACGACCGCGTGGAAGTCGTCCGTGACCGCGACGCCCTCCGCCGCCTTGGCCTTGGCCGGCGTGCGCACCGCGATGCGCGCGATCTCGATGCCGCGGCCCGCGCGTCGTTTGATTTCTTCCTGATTGCGCCGCAGCACCGTGAAGGTGCCGCTGCCCACCGTGCCGAAGCCCAAGAGTCCTACTTTGATCGGTTCCATACTGCGCGAGTCTTATAAAGGGAGATTTAAGCGGAGTGCCGTTTGCGATAGCCGTCGAGGAAGCGCGCGATGCGGTTGATCGAATCGGCCAGATCGTCGATGTTCGGCAGGAAGACCACGCGGAAGTGATCCGGCGTCGGCCAGTTGAAGCCGGTGCCTTGCACGAGCAGAACGCGCTCTTCGAGCAGCAGGTCCGTGATGAACTGCTGGTCGTCGGCGATCGGGTACATCTTCGGATCGAGCTTCGGGAACATGTAGAGCGCGGCCTGCGGCTTCACGCAGCTCACGCCGGGAATGGCCGTGAGCATGTCGTAGGCGAGATCGCGCTGCTTGAAGAGCCGCCCGCCCGGCACGATCAGGTCGTTGATGCTCTGATAGCCGCCGAGCGCCGTCTGAATGGCGTACTGGCCGGGAACGTTCGGGCACAGGCGCATCGACGCGAGAATGCCGAGCCCTTCCAGATAGTCCTTCGCGCGGCGACGGTTCTCTTCGATCAGCCCCGAAATCGCCATCCAGCCCGCGCGGTAGCCGCACGAGCGGTAGCTCTTCGAGAGGCTATTGAACGTGACCGTGATGACGTCTTCGGACAGCGCGGCCATCGACGTATGCGTCTTGCCGTCGTAGACGATCTTGTCGTAGACCTCGTCCGCGAAAATGATGAGACCGTGTTCGCGCGCAATGCCGATCAGTTCCAGCAGCAGTTCGTCCGAATACAGCGCGCCCGTCGGGTTGTTCGGATTGATGACGACGAGCGCCTTCGTGTTCGGCGTGATCTTCGCGCGGATATCGTCGAGATCCGGCATCCAGCCGTTGCCTTCCTCGCACATGTAATGGCGCGGCGTGCCAGCCGAAAGGCTCACGGCCGCGGTCCACAGCGGATAGTCGGGCGCGGGCAGCAGCACTTCGTCGCCGTCGTTGAGAAGCGCCTGCATGGCCATCACGATCAGCTCGGACGCGCCATTGCCGATGAAAATGTCGTCCAGTTCGACGCCCGCCACGCCCTTTTGCTGCGTGTAGTGCATGATCGCCTTGCGCGCCGCGAACACGCCCTTGGAATCCGAATAGCCCGACGAGCCGGGAAGATTGCGGATCATGTCCTGAATGATCTCGTCCGGCGCCTCGAAGCCGAACGGCGCCAGATTCCCGATGTTCAGCTTGATGATGCGATGCCCTTCCTCTTCGAGGCGCTTCGCGTGCTCGAGCACGGGTCCGCGGATGTCGTAGCAGACGTTTTGCAGCTTGTTGGATTTAAGGATCGGTTTCACGGCTAGCGGCTCTTATGTTGAACGGGCTGTCGGGTTCGCTTGTTGTGCGGCTGCTGAAGCGGGCGATTTCGGCGGCCGCCGCGCCGTTCGGACGCGCGGCGCCGCTCGAAGTATCGCCGAAGTGTCGACGAGTATCGACGAAACAGCGCCGGACAGGCAAAGCGGGATGTTACGGAGTTGTGCGGCCGACCCAGCCGTTTGGCTTTGCGCAATGGCCGGCGCCGCGATTGACGCCGGGCCAGATAGGGCAAGGGCGCTGCCGGCCGGATTGCGTGTCGATGGCGGCTTGTGGCGGCACGCGAGCGCAACGGGCGCCGCAAGCGAACCCGGCGGCCGGAAAGTTATAATTTACTGATTATGGCTCAGTTCCGCAATGCACCATCGTGCGCCATCGGCGGGAGCGCTCCGCCCCGTTCAAGTGCCGCGCCGGATCGGTCGCGGCGCGTCAGCCGGAACCAGGCCCGCCCCCTCTTTCCTTGCCGGATCATCGTTTTGAAACTTCATCAGGAATCCAGCGGCGCGCTCAACACCATCACGAGCTACGGCGAAGGCTTCGTGGCCGTCAATCTCCAGCGCCACGAAGGCAGCGTCATCATCGTGCCGGACGCGCCCGTGCAGGACTGGCCCGTCACCGCGTTCGACGCCCTCACCCCCGCCGACTTCGATGCGCTCATCGAAGCCGCGCCCGAAGTGGTGATCTTCGGCAGCGGCGCGAAGCTGCGCTTTCCGCATCCGCGCCTCGTCGCGAATCTGGCGAAGCACCGCATCGGCGTCGAGACAATGGACTTCGGCGCGGCCTGCCGCACCTACAACATTCTGATGTCCGAGGGGCGGCGCGTCGCCGCGGCGCTTTTGATCGAAGGGTGATGTCGACCGGAGCTTCAATAAGCGTCCGATAAGCCGGGGTCAGGCACACTCACGGCTCCCACGGCCGCCGCGCGGGGTTTGCATGCGCCAGTAAGCGTGCGCCAAATTGACGAATCGCGGCCGTCCGTGCGATACACTCCCGCCCGGCGCGCGCACGCCGCCGCGTCCCGCATGCCCTGGCCGATGAACTTCGGCGGCTCATGCGTGCCTCAAGATGCGGCGCGCACCGGGAGCATGAAAGCGCCGGAAGCACGAAAGCGCGGGCATCGCGCCTCGCCAAGCCATTTCGAATCACTAGCGCCGCAATTGCGGCATCGGACAGGTCGACTTCATGAACGATACGCCTTCGCGGCTACCGCTCACACGTCTTTCGCTCATTCTTCTCGTACTCGCGCTCGCGATCGTCTGGTTCGCGCCGCTCGGCCTGCGTCATCTGGTGCCGAGCGACGAAGGCCGCTACGCGGAAATGGCGCGCGAGATGTTCGTGACCGGCGACTGGATCACGCCGCGCTACAACGGCTACAAGTATTTCGAGAAACCGCCGCTGCAAACCTGGGCGAACGCGCTGACGTTCGCGTGGTTCGGCATCGGCGAATGGCAGGCGCGGCTCTACACCGCGCTCACAGGCTTCGCGGGCGTGCTGCTCGTCGGCTACACCGGCGCGCGCGTGTTCAACGCGATGACCGGTTTCGCCGCCGCGGTGATCCTCGCGACGTGCCCGTACTGGAACCTGATGGGCCACTTCAACACGCTGGACATGGGCCTGTCGTTCTGGATGGAAGTGACGCTGTGCGCGTTGCTGCTCGCACAGCGCCCCGGTCTGCCGACGCGGCAGGTGCGCCTGTGGATGTGGCTCTGCTGGGCCGCGATGGCCGCCGCCGTGCTCTCTAAGGGCCTGGTCGGGCTGATTCTGCCGGGCGCGGTGCTCGTGCTCTATTCGCTGGTTTCGCGCGACTGGGCGCTGTGGAAGCGGCTTTATATCGGCAGCGGGCTGATCGTGTTTCTCGTCGTGGCCGCGCCGTGGTTCGTGCTCGTGCAGATGAAGAATCCCGAGTTCTTCGATTTCTTCTTCATCGTCCAGCAGTTCAAGCGCTATCTGACGCCCGAGCAGAACCGCCCCGGCGCGTTCTATTACTTCGTGCCGGTGCTGATCGTCGGCTTCCTGCCGTGGCTGTCCATCGCGTTCCAGAGCGTGCGACACGGCATCAAGACGCCGCGCCAGCCGAACGGCTTCGCGCCGGTGACGATGCTGCTCGTCTGGTCCGCGTTCATCTTCCTGTTCTTCAGCGCATCGCATTCGAAGCTGATTTCCTACGTGCTGCCCATTGCGCCGGCCATCGCGCTCGTGCTGGGGCTGTATCTGCCGTCGCTCACGCGCACGCACTACCGCAGGCATCTGATCGGCTATGCGGTGTTTCTGATCGCCGCGGCGTTCGGCGCGATTTTCATCGGCCGGGCCGGCAGCGCGAATACGCCGAATGCGCTGTATCGCGAGTTCCAGGTGTGGGTCTATGCGGGACTCGCGGTGGCGTTCGTCGTGACGATCGTCGCGCTGTGGCTGAACCGCCGCAGCGTGCTCGCGGGCGCGGCGGGACTCGGCGCGGCGTGGCTGCTGCTCGGGACCATCGCGGGCACCGGCCACGACGTCTTCGGCACCGACAGCTCGGGCGTGAAGCTCGTCCCCGCCGTGAAGGCCGCGATGGCGAAGCTGCCGCCCGACACGCCGTTCTATTCGGTGGCGAAGCTCGATCACACGATGCCCTTCTACCTCGGCCATACGATGATCATGGTGCAGGAAGCCGACGAGCTGAACTTCGGCGTGCATGCGGAGCCGCAGAAGTGGCTGCCGACGCTCGACGACTGGGTGAAACAATGGGACGCCGACCGCTACGCGCTTGCGCTGCTGCCGCCGTCGCGCTATGACGACATGCTCGCGCGCCATGTGCCGATGCAGGTCATCGCCCGGGACGCCCGCCGCGTGATTGTCGAAAAACCGCAGCCCTGATGGCGCGGCGCCGCCCCGCCAAAGTGCCGCCGGCGCACGAGCGTTCGGCATCCGGCGGCGAACCGAGTATCCTTATTCTTCATCGATGAACCCGATTTCCTTCACTTGCATCGTCATCGGCGTATTGTTGAATGCTTGCGCCCAGTTGCTGCTCAAGGCGGGCGTGAACGCCGTCGGCCATTTCGACATGACGCCGGCGAACATTCTGCCGGTCGGTTTCAAGATCGCGACGCAGTGGCCTATCATCGGCGGCCTCGCGTGCTACGTGGTGAGCGTGGTCGTGTGGATCGTCGGGCTGTCGCGCGTGGACGTTTCGGTCGCCTACCCGATGCTCTCGCTCGGCTACGTCGTCAACGCGTTCGCGGCATGGTATTTGTTCGGCGAAGTGCTGTCGGTGCAGCGGCTCGTCGGCATCGGCATCATTCTCGTCGGCGTGGCCGTGCTCGCGCGCGGCTGACCCCGGATTCTCTCCACTCTTTAAGCACACACTCCATGACTCAGACCTCGCGGCCGTTCCTGCCCTTCGTCAAGCCCGAGATCGACGAAGAGACCATTCAGGGCGTCGTCGACGTGCTGCGCTCCGGCTGGATCACCACCGGCCCGCAGAATCAGCAGTTCGAAGCGGAGCTGTCCGCGTACTTCGGCGGCCGTCCGGTGCGCGCGTTCAATTCCGGCACCTGCACGATGGAAATTGCGCTGCGGATCGCGGGCGTCGGCGCGGGCGACGAAGTCATCACCACGCCGATGACCTGGGTCTCAACCGCGAACGTCATTCTGGAAGTGGGCGCCACGCCGGTTTTCGTCGATATCGACCCGGTCACGCGCAACATGGACCTGAACTTGCTGGAACGCGCGATCACGCCGCGCACGAAAGCGCTGATGCCGGTGTATCTCGCGGGCCTGCCGGTGGACATGGACCGGCTCTACGAGATCGCGCGCGCCCACAAGCTGCGCGTGATCGAAGACGCCGCGCAGGCGGTCGGCGCCAGCTGGCGCGGCAAGCGCATCGGCTCGTTCGGCGATCTGGTGTCGATCAGCTTTCACGCGAACAAGAACGTGACGTCGATCGAAGGCGGCGCGCTCGTGATGAACAACGAAGACGAAGCGGAACTCGCGCGCAAGTACCGGCTGCAAGGCATCACGCGCACGGGCTTCGACGGCATGGACTGCGACGTGCTGGGCGGCAAATACAATCTCACGGATGTCGCCGCGCGCGTCGGTCTGGGCTCGCTGCGCCGGATCGAGTCGATCACGGAACGCCGCCGCGAACTGGCGCGTCTCTACTTCGACGCGTTCGAAGGCGGCGCGGCGGCGCGGCTCGGCGTCGGCCTGCCGGTGAAGAACTTCGCCGACAGCAACTGGCACATGTTTCAGATCGCGCTGCCGCTGGAAAACCTGCGCCTCACGCGAGCGGAGTTCATGTCGCAACTGAAGGAGCGCAATGTCGGCAGCGGCGTGCATTATCCGGCGCTGCATCTGTTCACGCTTTACCGCGAGCGCGGGTTCAAGGAAGGCATGTTCCCGCATGCGGAGCGCTTCGGCGCGAGCACCGTGACCTTGCCGCTCTTTCCGGGCATGAGCGCGGACGATGTCGCGCATGTCGTGAAGTCCGTCGACGAAATCTGCGAGCAGTATGGACACAATCGTTAAGGAAACGCACAGCCACATGAGTCATACCGATTTTCCGGCGAGTTCGCCCGAGGTCTCGGTCATCATTCCGGTGTACAACGAGGCGGACGGCCTCGCCGCCCTGTTCGATCGTCTGTATCCGGCACTGGATGCGCTCGGCGCGTCGTATGAAGTCATCTTCATCAACGACGGCAGCCGCGACAAATCCGCCGCGCTCCTCGCGCAGCAGTTTCACGCGCGCCCCGACACGACGCGCGTCATTCTGCTCAACGGCAACTACGGCCAGCACATGGCGATTCTCGCGGGCTTCGAGCAGTCGCGCGGCGAGATCGTCGTGACGCTCGACGCCGATCTGCAGAATCCGCCGGAAGAAATCGGCAAGCTCGTCGCGAAGATGCGCGAGGGCTACGACTACGTCGGCACCATCCGCCAGCAGCGGCAGGACAGCCTGTGGCGCAAGAAGGCGTCGCGCGCGATGAACCGCCTGCGCGAGCGCATCACGAAGATTCGCATGACCGACCAGGGCTGCATGCTGCGCGCGTACAGCCGGCACATCATCGACACGATCAACCGCTGCGGCGAGATCAACACGTTCATTCCGGCGCTCGCGTACACGTTCGCGCAGAATCCGATCGAAGTGGACGTCGCGCACGAGGAGCGCTTCGCGGGCGAATCGAAGTACTCGCTCTATAGCCTGATTCGCCTGAACTTCGACCTCGTCACCGGCTTTTCGGTGGTGCCGCTGCAATGGCTGTCGTTCATCGGCGTGATTCTGTCGGTCGGCTCCGCGGGCCTCTTCGTGCTGCTCTTGATTCGCCGCTTCATGTTCGGCGCGGAAGTTCAGGGTGTGTTCACGCTCTTCGCCATCACGTTCTTCATGCTCGGCGTCATCATCTTCGCGCTCGGGCTGCTCGGCGAATACATCGGCCGCATCTATCAGCAGGTACGCGCGCGCCCGCGTTATCTCGTGCAGACGATTCTTGAACAACGCGACGGGCTTTCCATCGCGAGCAAGCCGATGCAGGAACCCGTGCAGCCGGTCGCCGCCGCCGTGATCGGCCGCGAGGAACCGGGCCGATGAAGCCGCGCGCCGTCGTCTTCGCGTATCACAACGTCGGCGTGCGTTGTCTGCAAGTGCTGCTCGCGCGCGGCGTGGATGTCGCGCTCGTCGTCACGCACGAGGACAGCGCGAGCGAAAACATCTGGTTCGGCAGCGTCGCGCAGGTCGCGGCGGCACGCGGCATCGAAGTCATCACGCCGGCCGATCCCAAAGCGCCCGACGTGCACGAAGCCGTGGCGAAAGCCGCGCCCGATCTCATCTTCTCGTTCTATTACCGGCACATGCTGCCCGTCGCGCTGCTCGCGCTTGCAAAACGCGGCGCGTACAACATGCACGGCTCGCTCTTGCCGAAGTATCGCGGCCGCGTGCCGACGAACTGGGCGGTGCTCAACGGCGAGACCGAAACCGGCGCGACGCTGCACGAAATGGCCGAAAAGCCCGACGCCGGCGCGATCCTCGCCCAGACGCCCGTGCCGATCCTGCCGGACGACACCGCCGCGCAGGTCTTCGACAAGACCGTGGTCGCCGCCGAGCAGACGCTCTGGCGCGTGCTGCCCGCCCTGCTCGCCGGCGAAGCGCCGCATCTGCCGAACGATCTGGCGTCTGGCAGCTACTACGGCGGGCGCAAGCCGGAGGACGGCCGCATCGACTGGACGCAGCCGGGAGAGCGCGTCTACAACCTGATTCGCGCGGTTGCGCCGCCTTATCCTGGCGCCTTCACCGATATCGGCGAGCATCGCTTCATCGTCGCGCGCGCGCGGCTCGTGCCCCCGACCGGCGCGCCCGGCTTAGCGGCCGCGCGGCTCGCGGCAATGGCCAGTTTGCCGCCGGGCCTGACGGTGACGGATAATGCGCTGTTTGGCGTCTGCGGCGATGGCCGCGTGATCGCCGTGTACGAGCTGCGTCACCGGCTGCTCGACAGCGCGTCGCAACCTTTGGGCGAAGAACGCGCCGTCGATTCCGCCGAATTCGGCCGACTCATTCAATCCTCTCGTCATTCATGAAAAAAGTTCTCATCCTGGGCGTCAACGGCTTCATCGGCCATCACCTGTCCAAGCGCATCCTCGAAACCACCGACTGGGAAGTCTTCGGGATGGACATGCAAACCGATCGTCTGGGCGACCTCGCGAATCACGAGCGGATGCATTTCTTCGAAGGCGACATCACCATCAACAAGGAGTGGGTCGAGTATCACGTGAAGAAGTGCGACGTGATCCTGCCGCTGGTTGCCATCGCCACGCCCGCGACTTACGTGAAGCAGCCGCTGCGGGTGTTCGAACTGGACTTCGAGGCGAATCTGCCGATCGTGCGTTCGGCCGTGAAGTACGGCAAGCATCTCGTGTTTCCGTCGACGTCCGAGGTGTACGGCATGTGCACGGACGAGCAGTTCGACCCGGAAAATTCCGTGCTCTCGTACGGTCCCATCAACAAGCCGCGCTGGATCTACGCGTGCTCGAAGCAGCTGATGGACCGCGTGATCTGGGGCTACGGCATGGAAGGGCTCAACTTCACCCTCTTCCGCCCGTTCAACTGGATCGGCCCGGGCCTCGACTCCATCTACACGCCGAAGGAAGGTTCGTCGCGCGTGGTGACGCAGTTCCTCGGCCATATCGTGCGCGGCGAGAACATCAGCCTCGTGGATGGCGGCGCGCAGAAGCGCGCGTTCACGGATATCGACGACGGCATCGGCGCGCTGATGAAGATCATCGAGAACAAGGACGGCGTGGCAACGGGCAAGATCTATAACATCGGCAATCCGAAGAACAACTTCTCGGTGCGCGAACTGGCGAACAAGATGCTCGCGCTCGCGGGCGAGTTCGCCGAATACGCGGATACGGCCAAGCACGTGCAACTGGTCGAGACGTCGTCGGGCGCGTACTACGGCACCGGCTATCAGGACGTGCAGAACCGCGTGCCGAAGATCGACAACACGATGCAGGAGCTCGGCTGGGCGCCGCAAGCCACGATGGACGACGCGCTTCGCAAGATCTTCGAGGCGTATCGCGGACACGTGGGCGAAGCCCGCAAGCTCGTCGAACAGGCGTAAGACCGCAGCGTGGCCCGCATCGTCCTCAAAATCGACGTCGATACGCTGCGCGGCACGCGTGAAGGCGTGCCGAACCTCGGGCGCCTGCTCGACAAGTACAACGCCCGCGCGACGTTCCTTTTCAGCCTCGGCCCGGATCACACCGGCTGGGCGCTGCGCCGCGTGTTCCGGCCCGGCTTTCTGCAAAAGGTGTCGCGCACGTCGGTGGTCGAACACTACGGCATCAAAACGCTGATGTACGGCGTGCTGCTGCCGGGGCCGGATATCGGCCGGCGCGCGGTGTCGGAGATGCGCGCGATCCACGAAGCCGGCTTCGAATGCGGCATCCATACGTGGGATCACGTCTACTGGCAGGACAACGTGCGTTCGCGCGACCGCGCGTGGACCGTCGCGCAGATGCAGCAAAGTCACGCGCGCTTCGTCGAGATCTTCGGCGCGCCGCCCGTCACGCACGGCGCGGCGGGCTGGCAGATGAACGGCTATGCGTTCGAGCAGATCGACGCCTGGGGCATGCGCTATGCCTCCGACGGACGCGGACACACGCCGTACATTCCGGTGCTCGACGGCCGCACGCTCGCGCACATTCAGATGCCGACCACCCTGCCCACGCTCGACGAAGTGCTCGGCGTGAACGGCGTCGACGAGAGCAACGTCGCGGCGCACGTCTTGCGTCATACGGCGAATAACCCGCACGATCAGGTGTTCACGCTGCATGCCGAGCTCGAAGGCCAGAAGCTCGCGCCGGTATTCGAGCAGCTGCTCGCGGGCTGGCGCGCGCAGGGACACAGCTTCGCCACGATGGGCGACTATCATGCGACGCTCGACCGCGCGAGCTTGCCGTCTTATCCCGTGACGTGGGGCGAGATCCCGGGCCGCGCGGGCGAGCTGATCGTGCAGCCGGGCTGAGACGCCGTTTTGCATCGGCGATACACAGCGAACACAAGACAACAACAGGAGAAACCTTCGTGCCAGTCGCAGTCGACCAGCCCGTTCCCGACTTCACCGCGCCCGCCACGGGCGGCGAGTTCACGCTTTCCAGCCTGCGCGGCCAGAAAGTCGTGCTCTTCTTTTATCCGAAGGACAACACGCCGGGCTGCACCACGGAGAGTCTGCAATTTCGCGACCACTACGACCAGTTCAAGGCGGCGGGCGCGGAGATTGTCGGCATCTCGCGTGACAGCGTGAAGTCGCACGACAACTTCAAGGCCAAGCTGGAACTGCCCTACACGCTCGTCTCCGACGCCGATGAAGCCATTTGCTCGCTGTTCGACGTCATTAGGATGAAGAAGATGTACGGCAAGGAAGTGCGCGGCATCGAGCGTTCGACGTTTCTGCTCGACGCTGACGGCGTGCTGCGGCGCGAGTTTCGCGGCATCAAGGTGCCAGGGCACGTAGAGGCCATCGTCGAGGCTGTACAAGCCATTTGAGGCACGCTATATTGATTCGCAATGAGCGCCTGTCCACCCCATTCCTCAAGCCTTTGCGCGAGCCGCCGTATGCCGTCTGGCGCGGTCGGCATGGACCCGGGCTATGTGGAACGGGCACGGCGCAGGCGCTCTGAAAGAGAAGTCAGCCGCTGGTTCCGGTAGCCGGAACGGCGGCTTTTTTATTGGTGTCGCGCGCTTCCTCGCTTTTGTCGTGGGCGCGACGCAACCTCAAGGAGCAGATCGAAACCTAGGCGAACCGGCGTTTTCGACAACGAAGCGCGCCACCGGGCGCAAACTGCGGCACACGTAGCTTACGGGCGGACGAGCAGGATGCGACAGGCGGCGCACGATACACGACCCGATTCCTTTCGAGGGAACACCATGCCTTTGCCTACCGCCCCGGCCAAGCTCGGCCATCTCCTTCCGGCCGAAGAGTACAAGGCCAAAGCCCGGCCTTCGAAGCAGCCGAAAAAAGCGGCTGCGGCGAGCGACGACGACGCCATCGGCTCGGTCGAGACCGTTGCCGCCGAGCGTCCCGCCGCTGCGAATGCGGCCACCACGCTGCGCTCCATCGCCAGTGACGTGCTCGCGCAGGCGCCGCAAGACGCATCGACCGAGACACCCGCCGCTGCTGCGCCGGTTGCGCCCGTTGCGTCCGCCCCGCGCGGCCGTCGCACGAAGCAGACTGCCGCGCTGTTGCAACCCGTGCCCGCTGCGCGCCAGAAAGACGAAGAGACGAGCGAGGAAGCCCGTCCCGTCAAGCGCGAGGCGCGCGCGGACGCGCCCGCCGCGACGCCGGCTCCGAGCGCCGCGCCCGTCAAGGACGCGCGCACGCAGAACAAGCGCCGCCAGCGCGGCGCGGTCGAGGAGGAACTGCACAAGCTCTTCGTGCTCGACACCAACGTGCTGATGCACGACCCGAGTTCGCTTTTCCGCTTCGAGGAACACGACGTCTATCTGCCGATGATGACGTTGGAAGAGCTCGACAATCACAAGAAGGGCATGTCGGAAGTGGCGCGCAATGCGCGTCAGGTGAGCCGCACGCTCGACGCGCTCGTCGCGCACGCGGGCCAGATGTCGGAGGGCATTCCGCTGGCCGCGCAGGGCAACCGCGACGCGCTCGGCCGCCTCTACTTCCAGACGACGCTGACCGACATCGAGCCGGTCGAAGGCTTGCCCGTCGGCAAGGCGGACAACCAGATTCTCGGCGTCGTGCGCGCGCTGCAGAAGGAGCGGCCGGACCGGCAGGTCGTGCTGGTGTCGAAAGACATCAACATGCGCATCAAGGCGCATGCGCTCGGGCTGCCCGCCGAGGACTACTTCAACGATCAGGTGCTGGAAGACAAGGACCTGCTCTATTCCGGCGTGCGCGCGCTGCCTCAGGATTTCTGGACGAAGCACGCGAAGGGCATGGAAAGCTGGCAGGACACCAAGACCGGCACCACGTATTACCGCGTGACCGGGCCGCTCTGCCCGTCCATGCTCGTCAACGAGTTCGTCTATCTCGAGCCGCAGAACGGCGAGCCGTCGTTCCACGCGGTCGTGCGCGAACTGAACGGCAAGACGGCGCTCTTGCAGACGCTGCGCGACTACGGGCATCACAAGAACAATGTGTGGGGCATCACGGCGCGCAATCGCGAGCAGAACTTCGCGCTGAATCTATTGATGAATCCGGAAGTCGATTTCGTCACGCTGCTCGGTCAGGCGGGCACCGGCAAGACGCTGATGGCGCTCGCAGCCGGCCTCGCGCAAGTGCTCGACGACAAGCGCTACAACGAGATCATCGTGACGCGCGCGACGGTGCCGGTCGGCGAGGACATCGGCTTTCTGCCGGGTACCGAGGAAGAGAAGATGCAGCCGTGGATGGGCGCCTTCGACGACAACCTCGAAGTCCTCCAGAAAACCGACGACGCCGCCGGCGAATGGGGCCGCGCAGCCACGCAGGAATTGATCCGCTCGCGGCTGAAGGTGAAGAGCATGAACTTCATGCGCGGGCGGACGTTCGTCGATAAATACGTCATCATCGACGAAGCGCAGAACCTGACGCCCAAGCAGATGAAAACGCTCGTCACGCGCGCCGGTCCGGGTACGAAGATCGTGTGCCTCGGCAATATCGCGCAGATCGACACGCCGTATCTGACCGAGGGGAGTTCGGGGCTGACTTACGTCGTCGACCGCTTCAAGGGCTGGACGCACAGCGGCCATGTGACGCTGGCGCGCGGCGAGCGTTCGCGGCTCGCGGATTACGCTTCGGACATTCTGTAACGCCACGCGCGGTTCGATGAAACGGCCCGGTGGAGCGATCCGCCGGGCTTTTGTTTTGTTTACGCGTTCCGCTCTCGCAACACTTATCGCACAAAGTTAAAGTGGAACCTCACGATGTCTTGCCGCACGGCCGTGCGGCGGGCTAGTATCGGCGGACTGTCTTCTCTTCGGCGAGCGCGCTCGCTCGGCTTCAATGCGTCGAATCTGGCTACCGCTTTTCGTGTCCGTCCTGCTTGCTGCGTGCGGAAGCGCGCCGCAACAAGCGGCGCGTAAGCCTGCGGTCTCGGCCAGCACGACGCCGCGCGCGTATAAGCCGCCGTCGGGCTTCCCGAACTTCGTCGATCACAGCGTCGGGCGCGAGGAGATCTCCATTCAGGCGATGTCGCTCGTCGGCGTGCCCTATCGCTGGGGCGGCAATACGCCCGAGGCGGGTTTCGATTGCAGCGGGCTCGTGCGCTATGTGGTGGATCGCGCCGCATCCGTGAATCTGCCGCGCACGACCGCCGAAATGAGCGGGCGCGGAGAATCCATCGAGCCGGACGAAGTCGCGCCCGGCGATCTGATCTTCTTCAACACGACCGGGCGACCGCATTCGCACGTCGGCATTTATGTCGGCAAGCTGCGTTTCGTGAATGCGCCGTCGACGGGCGGCACGGTGCGGCTCGATTACCTGACGAATCCTTACTGGGCGAAGCGGTTCGACGGCATTCGCCGCGTCGCGCCGCCGAAGACGGCGCCGACGCCGTTCGATGCGCCGACGTATGTGGCGGGGCGTGGGGCGGGGTCCGAAGAGGCAACTGCCAGCGCGATTGCGGTCGAGCGACCGTCGACGTCAATCGGCGCAGCGACTTCGGCTTATGCGGGCCGCGCGCCTGTCTCAGCGACGACGGCCGGGGTTTCCGTCGCCTCCGTCTACGCCCGCCAAAAGCCGGCCGCCACCACCGGCGCGGACCCTTTCGAGCCGCCGCCAGCGTCGATGAACGCTGCGCAGAGGCAATCGTCTGCTGCGGCTTCGGCTTACGCGCGTCAAACGCCCACCGCAGCCGCCAGTGCTGACGCCTTCGAACCGCCGCCCGCTTCGTTGGGCGCGGCGCAGCGGCAATCGTCGGCTTCGGCTTATGCGCGCGGTACGTCTGGGGTACCCGTCAATGCTGATGCCTTCGAACCACCGCCCGCATCGTTGAACGCCGCGCAGCGGCAATCGTCTACTGCGGCTTCGGCTTACGCACGTCAAACGCCCACCGTAGCCGCCAGCGCGGACGCCTTCGAACCGCCGCCCGCTTCGTTGGGCGCGGCGCAGCGGCAATCGTCGGCTGCGGCTTCGGCTTATGCGCGTCAAACGCCCACCGCAGCCACCAGCGCGGACGCCTTCGAACCGCCGCCCGCTTCGTCGAGCGCCGCGCAGCGGCAATCGTCTGCTGCAGCTTCGGCCTACGCGCGTCAAACGCCTGCCGCAGCCGCCAGCGCGGACGCCTTCGAGCCGCCGCCCGCTTCGTCGAGCGCGGCGCAGCGGCAATCGTCAGCAGCGGCTTCGGCTTACGCGCGTAAAACGTCCACCGCAGCCGCCAGCGCGGACGCATATGAACCGCCGCCCGCATCTTTGACCGCCGCACAGCGTCAGTCGCAGACAGCCAGCAGAAGAACAACCGCGTCCGCGAGCCAGGCACCCGACCCGATTCAGGCCGCCGCCGATGCCTACGAGCCTCCGCCGCCACTCTCACGCGCCGCGCGGCAGCAAGCGCAAGCGGCCATGGCGTCGCAGGCCGCCGAACCGCCCGTGCGCGCGATGCGGGCGTCGACGGGCTCGCTTACTCCGCCGCGCGCCGCATCGAACGACGACCCCATCGCCCGGTTCGCAACAGGCGCCGACTGACGCGACGCAAGCCGCGCAATGCGACACCCCGCGCCCTGCTCTGCTATCGTGTCCGATACTTCCTCGACAGCGGCATCAAAGAACCGATAGGAGCGCAAGATCATGGATCTGGGACTGGCCGGCAAGGTCGTGTTGATCACGGGCGGCAGCAAGGGAATCGGCTTTGCGTGCGCGAAGGCGTTCGCGGGCGAAGGCGCGAAAGTCGCAATCGTCTCGCGCGATGCCGCGAATCTCGCCCGTGCGCGCGAACAACTCGCGGCCGACGGTCATCACGTCCACCTCGCGCGCGCCGATCTGCACGAGGCGCATAGCGCGGAAGACGTGGTCGAAGAAGCAAGCGCGGCGCTCGGTCCCATCGATATTCTCGTCAACAGCGCAGGCGCCGCCCGCCGCTACGACCCCGATACGCTCGACGCCGCCGCCTACAAGGCCGCGATGGACGCAAAGTACTTCTCGTACGTCTATCCGCAACAGGTCGTGCTCAAGCGCATGGCCGAACGCCTGCGCAACGACCCCGGCGCGGAGCCGGGCGCGATCGTCAATATCGTGGGCATGGGCGGCAAGATCGCGACGGACATTCATATCGCGGGCGGCGCGGCCAACGCGGCGCTCATGCTCAATACGGTCGGCCTCGCGCATCACTACGCGAAGCTCGGCATTCGCATCAACGCGATCAATCCGGGCGCGACGCTCACCGAGCGCGTCGAGGAAGCGCTGCAACTGGAAGCGCAACGACAAGGCGTCACCCGCGATCAGGTGCTCGCCGAAAGTCAGGCCAAGGTGCCGCTCGGGCGTTACGCAAAACCGGAGGAGATTGCCGACGTCGCCCTCTTTCTGGCGAGCCGCCGCGCGAGTTATGTGTCGGGCGCGATCATCCCGATGGACGGAGTGTCGTCGCCGATCATCTGATGCGCCGCGGCCCGCTTTCTCACGCGGGCCGCGGGCCAAGCTGACTGCTTACAGGAAGCGGTGTCCGATCCACCAGCCCGCCGCGGCGAGCGCTGACGAAGCCGGAATCGTCAGAATCCACGCCCACACGATGTTGCCAGCGACGCCCCAGCGCACCGCGCTGAACTTCTGCGTCGCGCCCACGCCGACGATCGCGCCGGTGATGGTGTGCGTCGTGGAAACGGGAATACCGAGGAACGATGCGACGAAAAGCGTGATCGCCCCGCCCGTCTCCGCGCAAAAGCCGCCGACGGGCTTGAGCTTCGTGATCTTCTGGCCCATCGTGCGCACGATGCGCCATCCACCGAACAGCGTGCCGAGCCCCATCGACAGATAGCAGAGCCCGATGACCCAGATCGGCGGCGCGTCCGAGCCCACGGAAGCGTAACCGGTCGCGATCAGCAGCATCCAGATGATGCCGATGGTCTTCTGCGCGTCGTTGCCGCCGTGCCCGAGCGAATACAGTCCAGCCGAGAGCAGTTGCAGGCGCCGGAAACGCCGGTCCACTTTCGACGGCGGCGTGCGGAAATACAGCCACGACACCAACAGCATGAAGAACGAGCCGAGCACGAAGCCGAGCAGCGGCGAGATGAAGATGAACGCCACCGTTTTCAGAAGCCCGTCCCAGTTGAGCGAACCCCAGCCCGACTTCGCGAGCGCCGCGCCGACGAGCCCGCCGATCAGCGCATGCGACGAGCTCGACGGAATGCCGTACACCCACGTGACGATGTTCCAGCCGATCGCCCCCACCAACGCGCCGAAGATGACGTAGTGATCGACGATGTCCGGGTCGATCGTTCCCCTGCCGACCGTCGCGGCAACTTTCAGGTGGAAGATGAAATACGCGATGACGTTGAACGCCGCCGCGAACGCGACGGCTTGCTGCGGCTTCAGCACGCCGGTCGAAACGACCGTCGCGATGGAGTTGGCGGCGTCGTGGAAGCCGTTCATGAAGTCGAACACGAGTGCGACCATGACGAGCGTAGCGACTGCCCAGATAGCGAGTTGAATCGAATGCATCAGTTGGTGTGGTATTGACCGGCGCTGTACTGACGGCCGGTCTGTGTCGTCATCGCCCGCCGCATCCAATCAGCCTGCGCGAACGGGCTTGGGCGGCATGATCAGGCGTTTTCCAGCACGATGCCTTCGATGATGTTCGCGACATCCTCGCACTTGTCGGTGATCGTCTCCAGAAGCTCGTAGATCGCCTTCAGCTTGATGAGCGTCTTCACGTCGTCTTCTTCGCGAAAGAGCTTCGACATGGCCGAGCGCAGCACGCGGTCCGCGTCCGACTCCAGGCGGTCGATTTCTTCGCAGATCTTGAGAATCTCGCTCGCGCGTTTCATGTCTTCCAGCAGACTCACGGCCTGCTGAACGCGCAGACACGTGGCCGTGCAGATATGCGCGAGCTGGCTCGCTTCCGATGTCACCGCGCGCACGTCGTACAGCGAGATGGCCGTGGCGACGTCCTCCATCAGGTCGAGGATGTCGTCCATCGTCGTGATGAGCTTGTGAATCTCGTCGCGGTCGAGCGGCGTGATGAACGTCTTGTGCAGCAAATCGATGGTTTCGTGCGTGAGCTTGTCGGCACGCTTTTCGTTGGTCTGGACGTTCTGCTTGTGGACCTCGGCTTCGTCGAGGTTGTCGATCAGCAGTTCGAGCTCGCGGCTTGCATCGACCATGCATTTCGCGTGCGCGTTAAAAATCTCGAAGAATTTGCCCTCGGTGGGCATGAAACGACCGAACATGAAAGTCCCGATAGATGGGTCAATGAGGCTGACATCAAACCGACATATTGTACCTGCGCGCAGCACCCCGCGCACCGCGCGCGGACGCCGCGTGCATGGGGCTTGATCGAAGGCTTGACAGTCTTGCTGGAACGGGGCTATTCGCCGCCGTAGAAGCTCTGGACGCCGGCGAAGTTGTCGAACTTCGTATACTGGCCGTGGAACGTCAGGCGAACCGGCCCGATGGGACCATTACGCTGCTTGCCGATGATGATCTCCGCGGTGCCCTTGTCCGGACTGTCGGGGTTATACACCTCGTCGCGGTAGATGAAGAGGATCACGTCGGCGTCCTGCTCGATAGCGCCGGATTCGCGCAGGTCCGACATGATCGGCCGCTTGTTCGGACGCTGTTCGAGACCGCGATTGAGCTGCGACAGCGCGATCACCGGAACGTCGAGTTCCTTCGCGAGGCCCTTCAGCGAACGCGAGATTTCGGAGATCTCGGTCGCGCGGTTCTCGCCGCCGCCGGAGCCGGACATCAGCTGCAAATAGTCGACGATGATCAGCCCGAGCTTGCCGCACTGGCGCGACAGGCGCCGCGCCCGCGAGCGCAGTTCCATCGGATTGAGGCCACCGGTTTCGTCGATGAAAAGCTGCGCCTCGCTCATTTTCTGCACGGCATGCGTGAGCTTCGGCCAGTCTTCGTCGGTGAGGCGGCCCGTGCGCATGCGGTGCTGATCGAGCCGGCCGACCGAACCGAGCATACGCATGGTCAGTTGCGTGCCGGGCATTTCCATCGAAAACACGGCAACGGGCAAGCCGTACTCCACGGCCACGTATTCGCCGATGTTCATCGAGAACGCCGTCTTACCCATCGACGGGCGCCCCGCCACGATAATCAGTTCGCCGCCGTGCATGCCCGAGGTCATGCGGTCGAGATCGACAAAGCCGGTCGGCGTGCCGGTGACATCGCTCGGATTGGCCGTGTGGTAAAGCGTGTCGATGCGCTCGACGACCTGCGTCAGCAGCGGTCCGATTTCGAGGAAGCCTTGCGTGCCGCGCGCGCCGTCCTCGGCGATGGAGAACACGCGCGCTTCGGCTTCGTCCAGAATCTGGCGGACTTCCTTGCCTTGCGGATTGAACGCGTCGGCGGAGATTTCATCGGCCACGGACACGAGACGGCGCAGCACCGCGCGGTCGCGCACGATTTCCGCATAGCGGCGGATATTCGCCGCGCTCGGCGTGTTCTGCGCGAGCGCGTTCAGATACGCGAGGCCGCCCACTTCCTCGGCCTTGCCGGCCATCGTCAGCGATTCGTAGACGGTGATGACGTCGGCCGGCCGGGTCGCGGCGATCAGCTTGCCGATATGCTCGTAAATGATGCGATGGTCGTAGCGATAGAAGTCGCTCTGCGACATCACGTCGGCGATGCGGTCCCATGCCGCGTTATCCAGCAGCAAGCCGCCGATCACCGATTGCTCGGCTTCGATCGAGTGCGGCGGAACCTTCAGCGCGTCGAGTTGCGGATCTTTGGACGGTGCGTTCATGGGGTGGAATTATCGACGAAATCGGCCATGCGGTGTATTGATCGGACAAACAAAAAAGGCAGGAACCCGCGAAGGTTCCTGCCCTTTCTTACTGCTCGCGAAGCCGAAGCCTCGCGTGAAACTTAGGCGTGTTCGCCGAGCACCGACACCGTGACGTCGACCACGACGTCCGTGTGCAGCGCCACTTGAACCGGATGGTCGCCGACCATCTTCAGCGGGCCTTGGGGCAGACGCACTTGCGCCTTTTCCACTTCCGCGAAGCCTTGCGACTTCAGTGCTTCGGCGATGTCCGCGTTCGTGACCGAACCGAACAGACGGCCGTCGACGCCCGCCTTCTGCGAGATCTGAACCGTGAAGCCGTTCAGCTTGTCGCCTTGAGCTTGCGCTGCAGCCAGCTTTTCAGCGGCGTTCTTTTCGAGTTCGGCGCGGCGAACTTCGAATTCGGCGATCGCGTCCTTGGTCGCGCGGCGAGCCTTCTTGCCGGGGATCAGGAAGTTACGTGCGTAGCCGTCCTTAACCTTGACGATGTCGCCCAGGTTGCCCAGGTTGACGACCTTTTCCAAAAGAATGATTTGCATTTTTGGCTATTCCTTATGCGTCGTCTGATTAGGCCTTGTGCAGGTCGGTGTACGGCAGGAGCGCGAGGAAACGCGCGCGCTTGATTGCCGTGTCGAGCTGGCGCTGATAGTGCGCCTTCGTGCCAGTCAGACGAGCCGGCGTGATCTTGCCGTTTTCGCCGATGAAGTCCTTCAGCGTTTCCGTGTCCTTGTAGTCGATGTACTCGACGCCGGCTGCCGTGAAGCGGCAGAACTTCTTGCGCTTGAAGAGCGGGTTTTGTTGCTGACGACGCTTGTCGAATTTCTTACCAGTCGGGCGGGGCATGTTCAGTCCTTTCCAATGTCCTGCAATTCTGTGATGTGAAACACCAGGGTTCGGGAGTTACGGCCTTTTTTGGCCAGAAAGCCGGTGAAGCGCGTTTCGACGCCCATCGGACAGCTTTCCAGCCTGCCGCTCGCTTCTCCGGCGGCGACCGCGGGCAGTGTCAGTTCGATCTTCCGGGCGATGCCCGCTTCGACGACTTCCGCCGCGTGTTGCAACGTGCAGCTTGCGATCGGGATGCCGGCGGGCGTGTATCGCACCGGTTCGCGTTCCACGACGCTCGCTGTCAGTTGCAGCCGGTTCACGAGTGAGTTTCGGTTCCCTGGTGGCTTGACAGTGTTGAACTGTCCTTAAGCCTGCGCTTCGGACGGCTGGCTGGCCGCCTTCTTGGCTTCTTCGCGCTGCACTTCCTTCATCATCGGCGACGGGCCGGTTTCGGCCTTCTTCATCTTGACGATGAGGTGGCGCAGAACGGCGTCGTTGAACTTGAACGCGTGTTCGAGTTCTTCGAGCGTCGCCTGGTCGCATTCGATGTTCATGCAGACGTAGTGAGCCTTCGCGAGTTTCTCGATCATGTAGGCCAGTTGGCGGCGGCCCCAGTCCTCGATACGGTGGATCTGGCCACCGTGCGACGTGATCGTGCTCTTGTAACGCTCGATCATCGCGGGCACTTGCTCGCTTTGATCGGGATGCACGATAAAGACGATTTCGTAATGACGCATATTCACTCCTTTTGGCTACTTGTGGATTAAAGCCGCCCGGGCGTCGGACCGGTGCGGCAAGTGAGAAGCCAGCGAGTATATAACGTTTGGCCGCCGGAGGGCAAGCCAAACCGGAGTTTTCCGACTGACTTTCGCCGCTTTTTCAACCATTTAGCGCGCCCGCGCTCGCCTGCCCATGCGCTTCGTCAGGCGGCTCGGCCGCGCGGCTCCAATAACCGGGCTGCGCGTAGATTTCCTTGAGATAATCAATGAAGTAGCGCACGCGCGCCGGCACGTAACGTTGTTGCGGGTAGACGGCGAGGATGTCGTAGTCGGGCAATTCGTACTCGTCCAGCACGGTTTCGAGCTCGCCCGCCGCCAATTGGCGCTGAATTTCCCACGTCGAGCGCCAGCCGAGCCCGAGTCCCTCCGACACCCAACGATGCAGCAGTTCGCCGTCGTTGCAGTCGAGGTTGCCGCTCACGCGCACGGTCGCCAGCTTGCCATTGCGCCGGAAATACCAGCCGCGGTTCTGCCCGCCTTGCAGGTTGAACGCGAGGCAGTTGTGATTCGGCAGGTCGTCGAGCGATTTCGGCTTGCCGTGCTTGCGGAAATACGCGGGCGTGCCGCACACCACGCGCCGGTTGCTCGCCAGCTTCACCGCGACGAAGTTCGGATCGACCGCCCCGCCGATGCGAATCGACAGATCGTAGCCCTCGCGCACCAGATCCACGACGCGGTCGGTCAGATTGAACGACATCTGCAATTCGGGCTTGTCGGCAAGGAACGCCGGCGCGTGCGGCGCGACGTGCATGCGCCCGAACGCCGCCGGGGCCGACACGATCAGATGCCCGCCGACCGCGCGCCGCCCCGCCGCGAGTTCGTTCTCCGCCTGATCCCACTCGGCGAGCAGATTCTTGCAGCGGTCGAGAAACGCCGCGCCCTCCTCGCTGACGACGAGCCGCCGCGTCGAGCGGTACATCAGCTTGACGCCGAGACGCTTTTCGAGCGCGTCGATGCGCCGTCCGAGAATGACCGGCGACACGCCCTCTTCCAGCGCCGCCGCCGCGAGGCTGCCGGCTTCCGCGACGCGCACGAACGTCTCGATCTGCTTGAAGCGGTCCATTTTCCTGTCTCCTGTGCCCAGCCGCGCCGCTGCGTCATTCGAAACTTTTTGTTTGGGAAAAAGCGACTCTGACTGATCTTATCAAACCTTTTTCACAATCTTAAAGTGCAACGGAACCCTGCTTCGATGCAGACAGCGATAACGGAAAGAGACTGAAGGAAGGAGACATTCATGGCCAAGATGAGAGCCGTCGACGCAGCCGTCCTCGTGCTGGAAAAGGAAGGTATCGACACCGCGTTCGGCGTGCCGGGCGCCGCTATCAACCCGTTCTACTCGGCGATGAAAAAGTCGGGCAGCATGAGCCACGTGCTCGCGCGCCACGTCGAAGGCGCGTCGCACATGGCCGAAGGTTATACGCGCGCCGCGCCCGGCAACATCGGGGTATGCATCGGCACGTCGGGGCCGGCGGGCACGGACATGATCACCGGCCTCTACTCCGCTTCCGCCGACTCCATTCCGATTCTCGCGATCACCGGGCAGGCGCCGCGCGCGCGTCTCTACAAGGAAGACTTCCAGGCGGTCGATATCGAATCGATCGCCAAGCCCGTCACGAAGTGGGCCGTGACCGTGCGCGAGCCGGCGCTCGTGCCGCGCGTGTTTCAGCAGGCGTTTCATCTGATGCGCTCGGGCCGCCCCGGCCCGGTGCTGGTGGATCTGCCGATCGACGTGCAGCTCGCCGAAATCGAATTCGACATCGACACTTACGAGCCGCTTCCGGTCTACAAGCCGAAAGCGACGCGCGCGCAGATCGAAAAGGCGCTCGCGATGCTCAACGACGCCGAGAAGCCGCTCATCGTCTCCGGCGGCGGCGTGCTGAACGCGGCGGCCGAAGACCTGCTCGTGCAATTCGCCGAAACGCTGGGCGTGCCCGTCATCCCGACGCTGATGTCGTGGGGCGCGATTGCCGACGATCACCCGCTGATGGCCGGCATGGTCGGCTTGCAGACGTCGCATCGCTACGGCAACGCGACGATGCTCGCGTCGGACTTCGTGCTCGGCATCGGCAATCGCTGGGCGAATCGGCATACGGGCAGCGTCGAGGTCTACACCAAGGGCCGCAAGTTCGTTCACGTCGATATCGAGCCGACGCAAATCGGCCGCGTGTTCGGACCGGACCTCGGCATCGTCTCGGATGCGAAGGCGGCGCTCGAACTCTTCGTCGAAGTGGCGAAGGAATGGAAGGCCGCAGGCAAGCTGAAGGACCGTAGCGCATGGGTCGCGGACTGCCAGCAGCGCAAGCGCACGATGCAGCGCAAGACGCACTTCGACAACGTGCCGATGAAACCCCAGCGCGTCTACGAAGAGATGAACCTGGCGTTCGATCGCGACACGTGCTTCGTGACGACGATCGGTCTTTCGCAGATCGCCGGTGCGCAGTTTCTGCATGTGTTCAAGGCGCGCAACTGGATCAACTGCGGTCAGGCCGGCCCGCTCGGCTGGACGATTCCCGCTGCGCTCGGCGTGCGCGCGGCGGACCCGCAGCGCAAGATCGTCGCGCTCTCGGGCGACTACGACTTCCAGTTCATGATCGAAGAGCTTGCGGTGGGCGCGCAGTTCAAGCTGCCGTACGTGCATGTCGTCGTGAACAACTCGTACCTCGGTCTCATTCGTCAGGCGCAGCGCGGCTTCGACATGGACTACTGCGTGCAGCTCGCGTTCGACAACATCAACGCGCCCGAACTGGAAGGCTACGGCGTGGATCACGTCGCGGTCGCCGAAGGCCTCGGCTGCAAGGCGCTGCGCGTGTTCAAGCCCGAGGACATCGCCGGTGCGCTGAAAGAGGCGCAGGCGCTCGCGGCGGAACATCAGGTGCCGGTCGTCGTCGAGATGATTCTCGAACGCGTGACCAACATCGCGATGGGCACCGAGATCGACGCCATCAACGAGTTCGAAGAACTCGCCGAGAGCCGCGCCGACGCGCCGACCGCCGTCACGCCGCTCGACTGAAGCATCAACCGACGACCCACTGACCGACCATCAGGAAAAGAACAATGCCGAAATTCGCCGCGAATCTGACGATGCTCTTCAACGAAGTCCCGTTCCTCGACCGCTTTGCCGCGGCGGCGAACGCGGGCTTCGAGGCAGTCGAATTCCTGTTTCCGTATCCGTATTCGATCAGCGATCTCAAAGCGCGCGTAGAGGACAGCGGCTTGCAGATCGTCCTGCACAACCTGCCTGCCGGTAACTGGGAAGCAGGCGAGCGCGGGATCGCGTGTCTGCCGGATCGCGTCGCCGAGTTTCGCGACGGCGTGCCGCGCGCAATCGAATACGCGCGTGCGCTCAACGTACCGCAACTGAACTGCCTCGTCGGCATTCCGACAGCGGGCGTCTCGGCGCAGCAGGCGCGCGAAACGATCATCGAGAACCTTCGTTTCGCCGCCGATGCGCTGAAGCAGGAAGGCATCCGTCTGCTCGTCGAGCCGTGCAATTCATACGACATTCCGGGCTTCGCGCTGAACCGTTCGCACGAAGGGCTCGACGTGATTCGCGCGGTCGGCTCCGACAATCTCTTTCTGCAATACGACATCTATCACATGCAGCGCATGGAAGGCGAGCTGGCCGCGACGATCAGGAAGAACCTGCCGTCGATCGCGCACATCCAGCTTGCCGACAACCCCGGCCGCAACGAACCCGGCACCGGCGAAATCAACTACGCGTTTCTGTTCGATCTGCTCGATTCGATCGGCTACGACGGCTGGATCGGCTGCGAGTACAAGCCGCTCGCGGGCACGGAAGCCGGGCTTGGCTGGCTGCGCTCGATTGCAACGGACAAGGCGCGCGCCGCTGCCTGAACCACGACACAAAGGAGGAGCACACAGTATGGCAACGATCGGTTTCATCGGCCTCGGCATCATGGGCGCGCATATGGCGCGCAACCTCATCAAGGGCGGTCACGCGCTCGTCGTGAACGGCAAGTATCCGGTGCCCGACGATATCCGCGCGCAAACGAAAGTCGTCGCGGACTCGACGGCCGTCGCGCAGGCAAGCGAGATCGTCATCACGATGGTGCCCGACACGCCCGATGTCGCCAACGTCTTGTTCGCCGATGACGGAGTGGCCAAGGGCTTGAGCCACGGCAAGCTCGTGATCGACATGAGCTCGATCAACCCGCTCGACACGCAGGAGTTCGCCAGGAAGATCAACGCGCTCGGCTGCGATTACCTCGATGCGCCCGTGTCCGGCGGCGAAGTCGGCGCGCGCGAAGCGACGCTCACGATCATGGTGGGCGGCCCGGAGAAGTCGTTCAACGTCGCGAAGCCGCTCTTCGAACTGATGGGCAAGAACATCTCGCTCATCGGCGACAACGGCGCGGGACAGACGTGCAAGGTGGCCAACCAGATCATCGTCGCGCTGAACATCGAAGCGGTCGCGGAGGCATTGCTTTTCGCATCGCGCTCCGGCGCCGATCCGGAACGCGTGCGCAAGGCGCTGATGGGCGGGTTCGCGTCGTCGCGCATTCTCGAAGTGCACGGCGAGCGCATGACGAAGCGCACGTTCAATCCCGGCTTCAGGATCGAGTTGCATCAGAAGGACCTGAACCTCGCGCTCGACGGCGCGCGCAAGATGGGCCTCGCGCTGCCTCACACGGCGAGCGCACAGCAGTTGTTCAGCGTGTGCGCAGCCAATGGCGGCAAAGCGTGGGATCACTCGGCGCTCGTGCGCGCGCTCGAGATCATGTCGAACTTCCAGGTGGCGGAAGAACCGCAGCAAGCGAAGGCGGCTGCCTAAGCTCGCCTGAACCGTGGGGCGTCCCGCGTATGGGCACGCGGGACAAATGCCGCTCTGGGCTGAGGGCGGCAAGTGGGGTCCGAGAGCGGCACTCGGCGGCGCGCCGGGTTAGCCTTGGTCGGTCAGACGGTTTGCCGTCGGGTGTCCGCGTCGGATTCGCGTTCAGTAGGTATCGAAGAGGCGTTGCAGCGCCGCGGCGTCTTTCACGCCGGCCGATAGCGCCAGCATCAACAGCACACGCGCCTTGTATGGATTCAGCGTTCCCGCGCTGACCGTGCCGAGCGCCTCGTCGCTGGCTGCGCCGTTGCGCATCACGTGTCCCGAGCCGACGCGCGATGCCCGCACGACCGCGACGCCCGCCTTCACCGCATCGCTCACGGCTTCTGTGATGCTCTCGTGCATCGAACCATTGCCCGTCCCCCCGACGACGATTCCCTTCACTCCGGCCGCGACGAGCGCATCGACCGCGACGCGCGAAACGCCCGCATAACTCGCGACGATCTCGACCATCGGCCAGTTTTCGGCCACGGCGAATTCGCTTGCCGTCGTATGCGGCTTCGTCGCCGTACGCTGGAATTCCACGCGGCCGTCCTGCACAAAACCGAGCACGCCGGTTTCGGGCGAGCGAAAGGCATCGACGGCATAGGTGCTCGTCTTCGTCACGTCGCGGGCGCTGTGGATCTGGTTATTGAACGCGACAAGCACGCCCTGCCCTGCGGCATGCTTCGAAGCCGCGACCGTGACCGCGTTGAGCAAATTGAGCGGGCCATCGGCGGATAGCGCGGTCGATGGCCGCATCGCCGCGGTCAGCACGACAGGCTTCGTGGTCTTCACGGTCAAGTGCAGCAGATACGCCGTTTCTTCGAGCGTGTCCGTGCCATGCGTGATGACGATGCCGTCGATGTCGTCCTGCGCGGCGAGTTCGTTGATGCGCGCGGCGAGCGTCGTCCAGAGCGCCAAGCTCATGTCCTTGCTGTCGATGCTCGCGATCTGTTCGGCATGAATTCGCGCGACGGACGCGAGCGCAGGCACCGCATTGAGCAGCTTGTCGACGCCGACGACGCCCGCCTTATAACCGGCCGTGGACGCAGCATTGCCGGCCTGTCCGGCGATCGTGCCACCCGTTGCAAGGACGGCGATGCGAGGGGGAATGCGAGGGAGAGTCTGTGTGTTCATGCCGGCGATTGTAAATCAGCCGGCATGCGTGTTTCAGGCCGCTTCGCGCAGTTGTGCGGCGATCTGCGCTTCGTCGAGTTGCGGCGCGAACATTTCGATCAGCCGGTACGCATACGCGCGCAGGAACGCGCCCTTGCGCAAGCCCACGCGCGTGGTGCTCGCCTCGAACAAGTGCTGCGTATCGAGCGCGACGAGTTCGGTGTCGCGCTTGGCGTCATAGGCCATCGCCGCGACGATGCCGATGCCCATGCCCAGTTCCACATACGTCTTGATCACGTCCGCGTCGATGGCGGTGAGCACGATGTCCGGCATCGCGCCCGCGCTCGCGAACGCCTGGTCCACGTGTGAACGCCCCGTGAAATCCTGATCGTAGGTGACGATCGGATATTCGGCGATCTGCTCCAGCGTAATGTCTTTGCGCCCCACGAGCGGATGATCCTTCGGCACCACGACCGTGTGATGCCACGAATAGCACGGAAACGTGACGATGTCGGGATAGCGGTCCAGTGCCTCGGTCGAAATGCCGATATCCGCCTCGCCGTTCACGATCATCTGCGCGATCTGTTGCGGACTGCCCTGCCGCAGCGCCAGATGCACCTTGGGAAATACTTCGGTGAACTGACGGATCACTTTCGGCAGCGCGTAACGGGCCTGCGTGTGCGTCGTGGCGACCACGAGATGCCCGTTGTCCTGATCTGCGAACTGGCGCGCCACGCGCCGCAGGTTCTCCGCATCGAGCAACATGCGCTCGATCAGCTGATGCACCTGCTTGCCCGGTTCGGTCAGCCCCGTAAGCCGCTTGCCCCGCCGGATGAAGATATCGACGCCCAGTTCGTCTTCGAGATCCTTGATCTGCTTGGACACGCCCGACTGCGACGTGTACAGCACGTTCGCTACTTCCGTCAGATTCATGTTCTGACGCACGGCCTCGCGCACGAAGCGCAGTTGCTGGAAGTTCATGGTTCGCCTCTCTTGTCTTGCTGCCGTTTTATGGATGTCTCATTGCGCCGGAAAGACGCGCAGCGCGCGCGGCACGGCGCGCACGCCATCGCCGATATCGAGCTTCAGCGCGCGCCATGCTTCCCGATCCAGTTCCGCTTCGAGCACGCCGCCTGCGTCGCCTTCGAGTTCGACACGCACCGAGCCGCCGAGCGTCACCACGCGCCGCACGCCGACCACGATACCGTCGCGATGCGCGAGACCCGCCGCATCGTCGGCGCGGTACAGCGCGAGGTCGTGCGGCCGCACATAAGCGAGCGCGCGGCCGCTGAAGTGCGCCTGTGCGGCGATGGCTTGCGCCGCGCCATCCGCGACGAAGCCGCCCGCATCGACATGACCTTGAAGGCGGTTCGCCGCGCCGAGGAATTCATACACGAACGACGTTTGCGGATGATCGTACACATCCTGCGGGCTGCCGACCTGCTCGACGCGGCCATGATTCATCACGACGATGCGATCCGCCACTTCGAGGGCCTCTTCCTGATCGTGCGTGACGAAGAGCGTGGAGATATGCAGATCGTCGTGCAGGCGGCGCAGCCAGCTTCGCAGTTCCTTGCGCACTTTCGCATCGAGCGCGCCGAACGGCTCGTCGAGCAACAGCACTTTCGGTTCGACAGCGAGTGCCCGTGCAAGCGCGATACGTTGCCGCTGCCCGCCCGAAAGCTCCGAAGGAAACCGCTGCGCGAGCCAGTCCAGTTGCACGAGCTTGAGCAATTCGTGCACTTTCTCGCGGATCACGGCTTCCGACGGACGCTCGCGGCGCGGCTTCACGCGCAGACCGAACGCCACGTTTTCGAACACCGTCATGTGCCGGAACAGCGCGTAATGCTGGAAGACGAAGCCCACTTGCCGGTCGCGCGCGCCCACTTGCGCGACGTCTTCGCCATTAAGCAGGACCTGACCGGCATCGGCATATTCGAGGCCTGCGATCACGCGCAGCAGCGTGGTCTTGCCGCATCCGGACGGTCCGAGCAGCGCGACGAGTTCGCCCGCGGGAAAGTCGAGCGTGACGTTGTCGAGCGCGGTGAAATCGCCGAAGCGCTTTTGCAGATTGCGAACGATGATGCTCATGATGTGTCCTTTGCCTTAGTTCTTGGCGCCTGCATCGGCGAGCGATTGCGACATGCGGCGTTCCGCGACGAGCTTGAGTCCGAGCGTCACGAGCGCGAGCAACGCGAGCAGCGAGGCGACGGCGAACGCGGCCGAGAAGTTGTATTCGTTATAGAGGATCTCGACGTGCAGCGGCATGGTGTCGGTCTGTCCGCGAATGTGGCCCGATACCACCGATACCGCGCCGAATTCGCCCATTGCGCGTGCATTGCAGAGAATCACGCCATACAGCAGGCCCCACTTCACGTTCGGCAGCGTGACGCGGCGAAAAATCTGCCAACCCGAAGCGCCCAGCACATGCGCGGCTTCTTCCTCGTCGTTGCCTTGCGCCTGCATCAGCGGAATCAGTTCGCGCGCGACGAACGGAAACGTCACGAAGATCGTCGCGAGCACGATGCCCGGCACCGCGAAGATGATCTGCACGTCGTGCGCCGCGAGCCACGGACCAAACCAGCCTTGCGCGCCGAACATCAGCACGTAAATGAGGCCGGAAATCACGGGCGAAACCGAGAACGGCAAGTCGATGAGCGTGGTCAAGAGCGCCTTGCCGCGAAAGTCGAACTTCGCGATCGCCCACGATGCCGCGAGTCCGAACACGACGTTGAGCGGCACGGCAATCGCCGCCGTCGTCAACGTGAGCTTGATGGCGGACCACGCGTCCGGGTCTTTCAGCGACTCGAAGTAATAGTCGATGCCCTTCGCGAACGCTTGCGCGAACACCGCGACGAGCGGCACCACGAGAAAGAGCGCGAGGAACAGGAGCGCGATGCCGGTGAGCAGCCAGCGCACCGCGCGCGGTTCGGTGACGGGATCGAGCGTGCGCGCATCGCGCGGCGCAGCGGTGTTCATCGCGATGGCTTTCGTGTCGGATGTGCTCATGCGTGGCTCCCTTGCGCCGATACCGCGTGCGCAGGAACAGCGCCCGTGCGGCTCGTGCGCCGTTGCAGGAACCATTGCAGCGTGTTGATGAGGAGCAGCATCAGGAACGACACGCACAGCATGACGACGGCGAGCGCAGTGGCGCCCGCATAGTCATACTGTTCGAGCTTCGTGATGATGAGAAGCGACGTGATTTCCGACTTCATCGGCACGTTGCCCGCGATGAAAATCACCGAGCCGTATTCGCCGAGCGCGCGCGCGAATGCCAGCGCAAAGCCGGTAAGAAGCGCCGGAAAGAGCGACGGCAGCACGACGCGGCGAAACGTCAGCCAGCGCGTCGCGCCGAGGCACGCGGCGGCTTCTTCCTGCTCGCGCTCGAAGTCTTCGAGCACCGGCTGCACCGTGCGCACGACGAACGGCAAGCCGATGAACGTCAGCGCCACCAGCACGCCGAGCGGCGTGAACGCGACCTTCACACCGAGCGGCGCGAGATACTGCCCGATCCAGCCGTTGCCCGCATACACGGCCGCGAGCGAGATGCCCGCCACAGAAGTCGGCAACGCGAACGGCAAATCGACGATGGCGTCCACGATGCGCTTCATCGGAAAGGTATAGCGCACGAGCACCCACGCGACGAGAAAGCCGAACACCGCGTTGATGAGCGCGCCGCCGAGCGCCGCGCTGAAAGTTAGCCGATACGACGCCAGCACGCGCGGCGATGTCACCGCGCGGACGAACTGCGCCCAGTCGAGCGTCGCCGTCTTCGCGAACGTGGCGGCGAGCGGTATCAACACCACGAGGCTCAGATACGCGAGCGTGATGCCGAGCGTCAGGCCGAAGCCTGGCAGCGCGCTCGGCTTGCGCAAAGTGAAAGTCGTCATCCTTGCTTTGGTCCTGTTCCAGTGCGCCGGGGAGCGCGTGTCATCGAATGCTTGTGTGACCGGCGGCGTCATGGCGCGCCGCTTCGGTTTGCTTACGTTTTGCGCTTATTGCGGCGCTTATTGCGGCTCTTACTGCGGCTCTTATTGCGGTTGATAGATCGAGTCGAACACGCCGCCATCGGCGAAATGCGTCTTCTGCGCCTTGGTCCAGCCGCCGAACGTGTCGTCGATGGTGTAGAGCTTGATCTTCGGGAACTGCTTCGTGAGGTCGGCCGGCACCTTGTCCGAGCGCGGACGATAGAAGTTGCGCGCGGCGATCTGCTGACCTTCGTCGCTGTACAGATACTTCAGATACGCCTCGGCGAGCTTGCGCGTGCCGTGCTTGTCGACGACCTTGTCGACCACCGCGACCGGCGGCTCGGCCAGAATGCTCACTGAAGGCACCACGATCTCGAACTTGTCCGGACCGAACTCCTTCAGCGACAGAAACGCCTCGTTTTCCCACGCGATCAGCACGTCGCCCTGACCGCGTTGCACGAAGCTCGTCGTGGCGCCGCGCGCGCCGGAGTCGAGCACGCCCGCGTTCTTGTACAGCTTCGCGACGAAGTCCTTCGCGGTTTGTTCGTTGCCGCCGGGCTTGTGCTGCGCGTAGGCCCACGCGGCGAGATAGTTCCAGCGCGCCCCGCCCGATGTTTTCGGGTTCGGCGTGACGATGGAGACGCCCGGCTTCGTGAGGTCGTCCCAGTCCTTGATGTGCTTCGGGTTGCCCTTGCGCACGAGGAATACGATCGTCGACGTGTACGGCGAGGCGTTATCCGGCAGCCGCTTCTGCCAGTCGGCGGCCACGAGTCCCTTGCCCGCGAGCGCGTCGATGTCGTAGGCGAGCGCGAGCGTCACGACGTCCGCCTGCAGGCCGTCGATGACCGCGCGCGCCTGTCCGCCGGAGCCGCCGTGCGACTGCTTGAACGTGACGGTCTCGCCGGTTTCGGCCTTCCACTTCTTGGCGAATGCCTGATTGAAGTCCTGATACAGCTCGCGTGTCGGGTCGTACGACACGTTCAAAAACGACGTCTGCGCGTGTGCTTGCGTGCTCGTCGCGACAATCGCGCCGATGCCCGCCGCCGTCAGCGCGAGCGCGGTCAACGCTTTGCGTGCTTTGGTCCCCAATCCCGCTTTCGTGCTTTGCATTCCCCGTTCTCCGTCTTATCCAATTGACGGAATCAGTCTATCGGCGGGCCTATATGAACAGAAATAATCGTTTTTCAGTCTTTTATATCCAAACCTGCTAAAGCCTGAGGAGCGCGCTCGTGTGGGGTCGCACGTCGGCCCGTGTTGCGGTTTCGCGCGGAACTTAAAGTAATGCTTGAAAAGCGCGGAATACTGTATAAAAATACAGTCATCTGTTGATCCATACAGTGCACGAGAGGCCCGAGCCAGTGACCAGAACCTCAAAACTTACCGCGCGTCAGCAGCAGGTCTTCGAACTGCTCCAGCGCGCAATCGAGCGCACAGGTTTCCCGCCGACGCGCGCGGAGATTGCGGCGGAGCTCGGCTTTAGCTCCGCGAACTCTGCGGAAGAGCATCTGCGGGCACTGGCGCGCAAGGGCGTCATCGAACTGGCGGCGGGTTCGTCGCGCGGCATCCGGCTGATTGGCGACGCAGGCCGTTCAGAAGACGTTCCGCACCAGTTCACCTTGCCGCACGCGAGCATCATGCAGCTCTCGCTGCCGCTCGTGGGCCGCGTGGCGGCGGGCAGTCCCATCCTCGCGCAGGAGCATATTTCGCAGCATTACGCGTGCGATCCCGCGCTGTTCTCGAGCAAGCCCGACTACCTGCTGAAAGTGCGCGGCTTGTCGATGCGCGACGCCGGCATCCTGGACGGCGACCTGCTCGCCGTTCAAAAACGCACCGAGGCGAAGGACGGACAAATCGTCGTTGCGCGGCTCGGCGACGACGTCACGGTGAAGCGTTGGAAGCGCCGCCCGGACGGCGTCGAGCTCATCGCGGAGAACCCGGACTACGAGAACATTTTCGTGCGGTCCGGCAGCGGAGACTTCGCGCTGGAAGGCATTGCAGTGGGCCTGATCCGCTCGGGCGAGTTCTAGTCAGCGGCGGCAGCGCGCTTTCAAGCGTCGCTGTGCGCCTTTTCACGCCACGCACGACGCGGCGCGTTTCGATTACATCAAGCACGGACGGCAGCCGCTCGCGGCACGCCGGGGTGCGTCCTATCGTCTGGAGAGTCATGATGGAACGTTTTGCCCGTTTGCTGCCCTTTCGCCAGTTCGGCCGTCTGCGTCATCTGCGTGCGTTGATTCCTTGCGGCGCCGCAGCGCCTTCGCGGGCCAAGGCTGCGCCGGATCTCTTCGACTCCATGCCCGCGCTGCCGTCTCGCCAGCCAGCGTTCGCGCGCGTGTCGCTGACGCAGACGGTCCACGCGGAGCCGCCGCGGAGTGCTCCCGTACGCGTCTATCGAAGCGAGTCGCGGCTGATCCTGGTCGGCAAGATCAGCGAAGTGTCGCGCATGATCGACCGCTGCATCGACGAGGAGCGCGCCGGTCTCACGGGCGGAACGGTGGCGTGAACTGGCGGCGGGTCGGGGAATTTGTCGTGCGTCGGCGTGGTCCATTCTGCATTGACCTTTGCTGAAGGCTTCGCCGTCGCATGTCCCGCGCCGCTCGTTTCGTTGTCGCCACGCTCGCCGCCGTATTGCTCGTCGCGGCGCTCGGCTTCGTCTACGCGTCGCCGTATATCGTGCTGGACCGCGTCAAGCGCGCAGCCGACGCGCGAGACGCCCAAACGGTCAACGAATACGTCGATTTCCCGGCGTTGCGCGCGAGCTTGAAGGACCAGATCGCCGCGCTGCTCACGCGGCGCATCGATGTGCAGAAGAGCGGCAACCCGCTCGCCATCATCGGCGCGATGATCGGCGCGGCGCTGGTCGGCCCGCTCGTGGATTCGTATGCGACGCCGGACGGAGTCGCCGCCATCCTGAACGGCATACCGCCGCGCGGCAATCCCGGCGAACGTCCGCCTGCGGCGGGCCAGGCCGATGCCAATGCGTCCGCGCCTGCAAGCGCTTCCGTGAGTGCGTCCGAGCCGGCTCCGCAACCGCCGCAGACGACGGCCGGCTATCGCGGCATCAACACGTTCGTCGTGACGTACCAGCACGGCGCAGGCGATGCCCGTTATTCCGCCATCTTTCACCGCAGCGGCCTCGTGTCCTGGAAGCTCGTCGCCGTCGACCTCAACGGCTGACGCGCCTTCTCCAACCATCCACGCTCACGCGCCCGCTTCGGCCTTCGCCGGCTTCGCGGCATACGCAGCGGCATCTTCCGCTTCCGCCGATTCGCCTGCCTGACAGACGGCAACCAGAATGCTGCACGACACGCGATCGAGCAAAGGCGTGTTCCCCGCGCCCATCCACCAACGTGCCAGCCCGCTCCGGCAGCGGTGCCCGACGACGACGAGATCGACCTTTAGGCTGTCGGCCAGCGCGGCGATTTCGTCGATCGGATGGCCGAACGCGAAATGCCCCTGCGCTGACAAGCCGCGCTCGCGCAGCCACTCGACGCCTTCCTGCAGAATATCGCGCGCCGCTTCTTCGAAGCGCCCGCAGGCCATATCGGTCAGCAATCCGGCGCTCTGCGCAATGCTCGACCGCATGTCGACCACCGCGAGCACGTGCGTTTCCGCGTTGAGGTCGAGCGCGAGATTCGCGCCCTGTCGCAGCGCCTTGCGGCCCTCTCTGGAACCGTCGTAGCACAGCAGAATCTTTCTGTAGCTTGTCATGATGCCTCCCTGCCGCATCGCGGATTGACTGCGGCGTAACTTCATGATCCTGTGCCGCGCCAGACGTGGCAACGATGGAAAACGCTAACTTCAGGCATGAGCGCGCCGAACACGCGCCACGTTGAGCGAAGACTAGCTGGCCGCGTGCCAGATTGCGTTAAAGCCCGTCGCACAAGGCTCCGCGGCTTCCGGCATGCTCGCACGATTCGCCCGGCGCACCGCTTCTGCCCGCGCAAGCGCCGCGCCGGTGCGTTCGATTACACTAGCTCGCTGAACTTTCCCCGGCAGGAAACGCATGACACAGCGCACCACGCGCGAGCACGCCCCCGAATCGGCCGGCGCGCCCGCCATCGAATTCAGCGAAGTCATCAAAAGCTACGGCGCGAAGAACGTCGTCGACGGCCTGTCGTTCGACGTGCGCCCCGGCGAATGCTTCGGCTTGCTCGGTCCCAACGGCGCGGGCAAGACGACGACGCTCAGGATGCTGCTCGGCATGACGTCGCCCGATCACGGAAACATTCGGCTCGTCGGCGAACCGGTGCCGTCGCGCGCTCGTTTCGCCCGCGAACGCGTCGGCGTCGTGCCGCAGTTCGACAATCTCGATCCCGACTTCAGCGTACGCGAGAACCTCGTCGTCTTCGGCCGCTACTACGGCATCGCGGGCGCGCGCATGGACGCGCTCGTGCCGTCGCTGCTCGAATTCGCGCGGCTCGAAAATAAGGCCGATGCGCGCGTCGGCGAATTGTCCGGCGGCATGAAGCGGCGGCTGACCCTGGCGCGCGCGCTCGTCAACGATCCCGACGTGCTGATCATGGACGAACCGACGACCGGTCTCGACCCGCAGGCGCGCCATTTGATCTGGGAGCGTCTGCGCTCGCTGCTCGCGCGCGGCAAGACCATGCTGCTCACGACGCATTTCATGGAAGAAGCCGAGCGCCTGTGCGACCGCGTCTGCGTGATCGAGGAAGGCCGGAAGATTGCCGAAGGCCGTCCGCGCGACCTGATCGCATCGGTGATCGGCTCGGACGTGATCGAGATTTACGGCCCGGACCCGCAGGCGCTGGCCGCCGAACTGCAACCGCTCGTCGAGCGCATGGAAGTGAGCGGCGAGACGCTCTTTTGCTACGTCGACGATCCGCAAGCCGTGCATGCGCGCGTCAAGGGGCGCGAGGGCGTGCGTTATCTGCATCGACCGGCGAATCTGGAAGACGTTTTCTTGCGGCTGACCGGCCGCGAAATGGTGGATTAATCGCGATGGAAACCTTCGATCAGCCGCGCGTCGCAAGCAAAAAGCCCAGCGAGACGCACCCGCGCGACGCCGCGCCGTTGACGAACGCGCTGCCCGCGAACGCCACGCACTGGATGTCGGTCTGGCGGCGCAATTATCTCGTCTGGAAGAAGCTCGCGGTCGCCTCGATGATCGGCAACCTCGCCGACCCGATGATCTATCTGTTCGGCCTCGGGCTCGGTCTCGGGCTGATGGTCGGCCACGTCGAGGGCGTGTCGTATATCGCGTTTCTCGCCGCGGGCACGGTGGCCTCCAGCGTGATGATGTCCGCGAGCTTCGAAGCGATGTACTCCGGCTTCTCCCGCATGCACGTGCAGCGCACGTGGGAAGCGATCATGCACACGCCGCTCACGCTCGGCGATATCGTGCTCGGCGAAGTGGTCTGGGCCGCGAGCAAGTCGGTGCTCTCGGGCGTCGCGATCATGCTGGTCGCGGGCGCGCTCGGCTACGCGAGTTTTCCGTCGATGCTGCTCGCGCTGCCGGTCATCGTGTTGACCGGGCTGGCCTTCGCGAGCACCGCGATGATCGTCACCGCCATCGCGCCGAGCTACGACTTCTTCATGTTCTATCAGACGCTCGCGCTCACGCCGATGCTCCTGCTCTCCGGCGTCTTCTTTCCGGTCGCGCAACTGCCCGCGCTCGCGCAGCATGTGACGCAGGCGCTGCCGCTCGTGCACGCCGTCGAACTGATTCGGCCCGCGATGCTCGGCCGCCCGCTCGACGGTTTCGCGCTGCACGCGGGCGTGCTGGCCGCTTATGCCGTGCTGCCGTTCTTCGTCTGTGCGTGGCTGTTCCGGCGTCGCATGATGAAATGAAAAACGGCGATGGACCGTCGCGGTTCATCGCCGTCTAACCCGACACTCAGCGCGTCACTTCGCCGGAAACTCCTTGTGGCCGCCGAAGCCGAAGCGCATTGCGGATAGCATCCGCTCGGGGAACAGATCGGCGTCGCGCGAGCGGAAGCGCGTGTACAGCGCCGCCGAGAGCACTTGCGCGGGCACGGCTTCCTCGATGGCCGCCTCGATCGTCCAGCGCCCTTCGCCGCTGTCCGCCACGATGGTCGAGAAGTGTTCGAGCCCGCCGTCGCTCGCGAGCGCGCCCGCCGTCAGATCCAGCAGCCACGACGACACGACGCTGCCGCGCCGCCACACTTCCGCGATATCCGCGAGGTCGAGCGAATAGCGCTCGTTCTCCGGAAGGTCCGTCGATTCCTTGTGCTTCAGAATGTGGAAGCCTTCCGCATACGCCTGCATCAACCCGTACTCGATGCCGTTGTGCACCATCTTCACGAAATGCCCCGACCCGACCGGCCCGCAATACATGTAGCCGTTCTCGACGCGCGGATCGCGTCCTTCGCGGCCCGGCGTCGCGGGAATGTCGCCGCGTCCCGGCGCGAGCGTCGCGAAGATCGGATCGAGCCGGCTCACGACGGCCTCGTCGCCGCCGATCATCATGCAGTAGCCGCGCTCCAGTCCCCAGATGCCGCCCGAGGTGCCGACATCGACATAATGCACGCCCTGCTCCCTGAACTGCGCGGCGCGGCGAATGTCGTCCTTGTAGAAGCTGTTGCCGCCGTCGATCACCACATCGTCCGCTTGCAGGATTTTGTGCAGATCCGAAAGCGTGTCTTCGGTGATCTTGCCGGCAGGCAGCATCAGCCAGATGACGCGCGGCGCGGCGAGCTTCGCCACGAGTTCGCCCAGATCCTTCGCGCCGGTCGCGCCTTCGCTCGCGAGCGCGTCGGTGGCTTGCGGATTGTGGTCGTACACGACGCATTCGTGTCCGTCGCGCATCAGGCGGCGGCCGATGTTGCCGCCCATGCGCCCTAGCCCTACGATGCCGATCTGCATGTCGATCACTCCCCGGCCGATTTGACGCGCTCGATCTGCTTCTTCGCCGCTTCGTAGACGCCTTCGAGCGTGAAGCCGAACTTCGTCTTCAGCGCCTTCAGCGGCGCCGACGCGCCGAACGTGTGCATCACGATGGTCGCGCCGAAGCGCCCCACGTAGCGGTCCCAGCCGAGCGTCGCGGCCTGTTCGACGGCCACGCGCGCATGCACATCGGGCGGCAGCACCGAGTCCTTGTATTCGTCGTCCTGCTTTTCGAAGATGTCCCACGACGGCATGGACACGACGCGCGCCGCGATTCCCTCGCTCGTGAGCTTCTCCCATGCCTCGACGCACAGCGAGACTTCGCTGCCGGTCGCGAGCAGCAGCACTTCCGGCTTCTTGCCGCCTTCGGCATCCGCGAGCACGTAGGCTCCGCGCCGCACGCCTTCAGCCGATCCGAACTTGGTGCGGTCGAACGTCGGCAGCGGCTGGCGCGTGACGACGATGCACGACGGCTCCTTCGAGAACGACAGCGCCACGCGCCACGCCTCGCTCACTTCGTTTGCATCGGCCGGACGCAGCGTGCAGAGTCCCGGCACGCCGCGCAGCGAAGCCAGCTGCTCGATCGGCTGATGCGTCGGACCGTCCTCGCCCACGCCGATGGAATCGTGCGTGAACACGTAGATCACCGGCACTTCCATGATCGCGGAGAGGCGGATGGGCGGCTTCATGTAGTCGCTGAAAATCAGGAACGTGGACGCGAACGGCCGCATGTTCGAGAGCGCGAGCCCGTTGGCGACCGAGCCCATGCCGTGCTCGCGAATGCCGAAGTGCAGATTGCGCCCGGCGTAGTTGTCATGCTCGAAACTGCCTGCGCCTTCGAACTTGAGATTCGTCTTGGTCGATGGCGCGAGGTCCGCCGCGCCGCCGATCATCCACGGAATGCGCTTCGCGATGGCGTTGAGCACCTTGCCCGACGATTCGCGCGTCGCCATGCCCTTCGCGTCCGCCTCGAACGTGGGGATGTCGGCGTCCCAGTCGTCGGGCAGCTTGGATTCGAGCATCTGCCAGAGCTGTTTCGCCAGATCCGGGTCCTGCTTCTCGTAATCGTCGAAGCGCTGCTTCCACTCGGCATGCGCCGCCTTGCCGCGCGCGCCCATGCCTTCGGCGAAGTGCTGCATGACGCCGTCGGGCACGAGGAACTGCGCGTCTTCCGGCCAGCCGTAGAACTTCTTCGCGAGCTTGATTTCCTCGTCGCCGAGCGCCTCGCCGTGCGCCGCCGCCGTGTCCTGCTTGTTCGGCGCGCCCCAGCCGATGATGCTCTTCACGACGATCAGCGTCGGCTTGTCGGTCGACGCCTTGGCTTCCTTGAGCGCGGCTTCGAGCGCGTTGGCGTCGTTGGCGTCGTCGACGTGCAGCGTGTTCCAGTTGTAGCCGCGAAAGCGCGATTCCACGTCGTCGCTGTATGCGAGGTCGGTGTGGCCTTCGATCGTGACGCGGTTGCTGTCGTAGATCCAGATGAGGTTGGACAGCTTCAGATGCCCGGCGATCGATGCGGCCTCGTGCGAGATGCCTTCCATCATGTCGCCGTCGCCGCATAGCGCGTAGACGCGGTAATCGAAGAGCGGCGCGCCCGACTTGTTGAAGTGCGCTTCCTTCCAGCGCGCGGCCATCGCCATGCCGACGCTGTTGCCCAAGCCCTGGCCGAGGGGCCCGGTCGTGGTCTCGACGCCGGTGGTCATGCGAAATTCAGGGTGGCCGGGCGTCTTGCTGTCGAGCTGGCGGAACTGCTTGATATCGTCGAGCGACACGGCCGGCTTGCCGGTCGGCTTGCCGCTTTCGTCCACTTCCTTGACGCCCGCGAGGTGCAGCAGCGAATACAGCAGCATCGACGCGTGCCCGACCGACAGCACGAAGCGGTCGCGGTTCGGCCAGAGCGGCGCGTCGGGGTCGTAGCGCAGATGGTATTGCCAGAGATGGAACGCGACGGGGGCGAGCGCCATCGGCGTGCCGGGGTGGCCGGAATTGGCCTTTTGCACGGCGTCCATCGACAGCGTGCGGATCGTGTCGATCGTGAGGCGATCCAGATCTTGGGACTGCGGCGTTGCTTGAGACATGAGCGACGACTCCTTTCGCGAAGAGCGCGCTGAGGCACGACGGGCGCCTCAGCGGCAACCAGGACCATCGAGCAAGCGCAGTGCCTTGCTACAGGCACCGCGCCCGGGTGTGAGCGGCCGCGCGCAGCCGTTTCATGCTGGCGCGGCGGCTTTCGGCAGGACGCGAACGCGCGGTGTTCGAATGCGCGTTCGGTGTTTCAGCCGGGCGACGCGATGCAACGAAGGCGCATCGCCCGGATAGTGCATGCGGCTTCTGAGCCGCGAAAGCGCTTGAACATCAATGCTGACACATTCGCGGCGCGGCGGCCCGAATCATGGCTATGAGTCATGGCGCGACTCATGGCCATGAATCACGGCGCGGGATTCGGCTGGCGCTCGTGCAGCGCCTCGATCTCGGCCAGAATGTCATCGGACAGTTCAATGTCCACGCTCGCGATATTTTCCTTCAACTGCGCCATCGACGTCGCGCCGATGAGCGTACTCGTCGTGAAAGGCCGCGTGTTGACGAACGCGAGCGCGAGCTGCGTCGGGCTCAGACCGTGGCGCTTCGCCAGTTCGACGTAAGACGACGTCGCGGCGACCGCTTGCGGCTTGCTGTAACGCTGGAAGCGCTCAAAGAGCGTGATGCGCGCGCCCGCCGGACGCGCTCCGCCCTCGTACTTGCCCGAGAGCCAGCCGAACGCGAGCGGCGAGTACGCGAGCAGACCGATGCCTTCCTTGTGCGTGAATTCGGACAAGCCCAGTTCGTAGGTACGATTCACGAGGCTGTACGGATTCTGAATGCTGACGATGCGCGGCAGCCCGGCCTTCTCCGCTGCGCGCAGGAATTGCGACACGCCCCACGGCGTTTCGTTCGACACGCCGACATAGCGAATCTTTCCTGCCTTGACGAGATCGCCGAGCGCGGCGAGCGTTTCCTCGATCGGCACCGTGTATTCGTCGTCGATGTACGGATACGCCGAACGGCCGAAGGTCATCGTGCTGCGGTCCGGCCAGTGCAGCTGATACAGGTCGACGTAATCCGTCTGCAGGCGCTTGAGGCTGCTGTCGATCGCCTCGTTGATGTTCTTGCGGTCGAACTGGTTGCCCGCGCCGCGAATGTGACGCGGGTTGTGCGGCTGGCGCGCGGGCCCGGCGATCTTGGTCGCGAGCACGATATCGCCGCGTTTGCCCGCGTTCTTCGCGAGCCACGTGCCGATGTATTCCTCGGTGCGGCCCTGCGTTTCGGGGCGCGGCGGGACCGGGTACATTTCGGCGGCGTCGATCAGGTTCACGCCTTGCGCAAGCGCATAGTCGATTTGCTCGTGCGCCTCGCTCTCGGTGTTCTGCTCGCCCCAGGTCATGGTGCCGAGCCCGATGAGGCTCACGTCGACGCCCGAATCGCCCAGTTTCCGATACTTCATCGCTCAGTTCCTTTTTGTTGACGCCTGCTGGCGCGGTTCCACGGCGGCATTGCCGACAACCGCAGAAGCTACCATAGGCGCGCGAGGTCTGCTCCGCCGATAGAATGCAAGGCTTGGCGATGCAGCGAAACGGGTTCCGGAGCTTGCAGTTCGCTTGATGTGGCTTACCGATAACGTCTTCCAACGACAAACCACGCAGCCGATGTCATCCTCCACGACGCCCAGCCAGTCCGACGACGCGAAGCCCGGTTCGTCGCTGATCGTTTCCCTCGTCGCCGCGACTTTCTTCATGGAGAATCTGGACGGCACGATCATCGCGACCGCCATGCCGCAGATGGCGCACTCGTTCGGCGTGCATCCGGCCGACATGAGCCTCGGCATCACCGCGTATCTTCTGACGCTCGCCGTCTTCATTCCGATCAGCGGCTGGGCGGCCGACCGCTTCGGGCTGCGCACGGTGTTCGGCAGTGCGATCGCGGTGTTCACGGCGGCCTCCGTGCTGTGCGGCGCGACGTCGACGTTGCCGGCGTTCACCGCGGCGCGCGTGCTGCAAGGCATCGGCGGCGCGATGATGGTGCCGGTCGGCCGCCTGGCCGTGCTGCGCGCCACGCCGAAGGACGGACTGATGCGCGCGATCGCCATCATCACCTGGCCGGGTCTCGTCGCGCCGGTCATCGGACCGCCGCTCGGCGGCTTCATCACGACGTATTCGTCGTGGCGCTGGATCTTCTATCTGAACGTGCCGCTCGGTCTGATCGGCTTGCTGCTGACGCTGCGCCATATCGACAACGTGCGCGAAGACGCGAACCGCCGCTTCGATTTCGCGGGCTTCGTGCTGTGCGGCATCGCCTGCACGACGCTGCTCTACGCGATGGAACTGATCGGCCGCAACGACGCGTCGTGGAGCATGATTGGCGTGCTCGTCGCTGTGGGTATCGCGGCGGGCATGGCGTCGTGGCGATATCTGCTTCGGACGAAACAGCCGGTGGTCGATCTGTCGGCGCTCAAGGTGCACACCTTTGCCGTGGCGATGGGCGGCGGGTCGCTCTTTCGAATCGCGATCAGCGCCGCGCCGTTCCTGTTGCCGCTCATGTTTCAGGTGGGCTTCGGCATGAACGCGTTCATGTCGGGACTGCTCACGCTCTCCGTCTTCGCCGGCAATCTCGCGATGAAACTCGTCACCACGCCCGTGATGCGGCGCTTCGGCTTCAGGCCGGTGCTGGTGGTCAACGGGCTCATCGCCGCGCTTTCCCTTGCCGCGATGAGCCTGCTCGCGCCTTCGACGCCCACGCTCGTCATCGTCGTCGTGCTGTTCGTGAGCGGCCTGTCGCGCTCGCTGCAATTCACCGCGCTCAATACGCTCAGTTTCGCCGACGTGCCGAAGACGCAGATGAGCGGCGCCTCGGCGCTATCCAGCACGCTGTTTCAAATGTCGATGGGCGTGGGCGTCGCGGCCGGCGCGATCGCGCTGCGCATCGGCGAGTGGCTGCACGGGCATGACGCGCATTCCATCGGTCCGGAAGACTTCGGCGTGGCGTTTTTGATCGTGGCGTTGATCGGAGCGCTGGGCGTGATCGATCTGTGGCGTCTGCCCAAGGATGCAGGGGCGCTGGTTTCGGGGCATGTCAAAGGGAAGGCTACGGAGCGTTAGGCGCGTCAGAGGCGCGGAGTTCGAGCCTTGCAGAACTGGAAGCGTTGGTGTCCTGCAAGGCTCGCCCGGGCGGGGACGCTTACAAGACTCCGAACGGTTCAGACGTTCAGAGCGGCTGCTGGTTCGAAGCTCTAGAAAGGCCCCCACGTACCAAAGGCTCGGAAGGTTTGGGACGCTTTCAAGACTGCCAACAGTTCCAGATAGATCGGACCAGGTTAAAGGTTTGCGTGCTGGCGCCGTAAACGCGCGTATGAACCTGCAAAGTCTCGAATCCCTCGCCGCTCTGAGCGAAGCCGTCGCCGTGATCCGCCATGCGCGCGGGCTGAAGAATCCGGACGACCTGCCGACCGGCACGCCCGAATGGCAAACCGTCAGCGACGCCTTCGCGGACGACTTCCTGCGCGCCCTCGACGGCGAGCCGACCGTCCGCGCGTGGTGGACGATCTAGGCTTCGAAGAAGCGCTAGCGTCTCAGTGAATCCAGCCACCCGAGCGCAATCGCCGCATTGACGATCACGCCGGCGGTCGCCGCCAGCGCCGCGATCATCGTCCAGAACGCCGACCGGCGCGATGCCTCCGCGGATTCGCGAGCAAGTTGCGCAGCGTCGTTGGCCGACGACACCGACGCGAACATCGCCCGGAACTGCTCGTCCTGGCGCGCGGTGTCCTTCGCGTGCAGCCATGCGCGCTTATGCGCCGCTTCGGGGTCAGCGGACTGCGCCGCGTCGAGTTCCGCGCGTATCGACGCTTCGCCGGCTGCTTCGTAGCTACGAAAACGCGCCTCTCGCGTTTCGTCCGCGTTTTCTTTTTGATGCTCGGCCATATCCGCTCGCGCGCCGCTTAAGAAGCGCCTAGCGGTCGCTTGACATCGCCTTCAGGCGATCGTTGCCGGCATCGCGCGCGGCGTCGGCCGTGGCGAAGTTGTCTTCGGACACCAACGCGCGCTTGACCTCGCCCGCCGCGAAATCCACGAGCGTGATGACCCACACGAATCCGCCGCCCTGTTCCGCCGTCTGCACGAATGCACGCAGCTTGCCTTCATTCGACGATGTCATCTGATCCTCCACGTTGGTCCGGATGCTTCTGACAAGGCGCGGCGCTCACGCCTCGAAGTCCAGTCCGCCAAGCAGCACCGACGGCTCCGCCTGCGAGCGCGTCGGCACATCCACTTCGCGGGCGTCCTGCCATGCGCGCAGCTTGTCGCCGAGCGCGTCGAGATAACGCTGCAAACGCGCTTCGCCGCCGGGACGCAGCAATCGCTCGATCTCTTCGTCGTCCCACGTCAGGAAGACGTTCATGTCGAACGGATAACGCCGCGTGCGCGCGCCACGATCCGACGGCGGCGCGCTCACGCGCAGCCGCGCCGGCTCGCGCGGATTGCCGCCGGGCACGACTTCGACGCGCAATTTCTGATCGACCACGCGGGCCACGCCCTCGGCGATGCGCGGCATGATTTCGGTTTCGAACCTGTGCGCCTGTTCGCGATTCAACGCCTACCCCTTGGAACTGATTCAGACGGGCGGCAAGTCTTCGAGCGATTTCTCGATCTGCCCTTCCTGCACGCGCGCCTCGATGCCCACGTGGCCGTTCGAGTACGGCAATGCGGTGACTTTGGGTCCGAGAAACGTTCGCCCGCCGAGCCTGAAGAGCGTGCGGACTTCCTTGCCGCTTTTGATGGCGTCCACGACTTGATGGACGTCCACGATGGTGGTCGGCGCCGCCCAGTCGTTCGTGGCGGAATCGAAGCTGCCCCAGCGCACATTGGTCACGCGGTCGTTGACCCAACGCACGCCGTCGATCGCCAAAGTAGCCATAGCTGTCTCCGTGGTCGTTCGTTCGGGGTGGTGGTGCGTTGATGCTAGCACGGTGGGCGCGCAGTGCGTGTGCTGTGTTTAGTGGTGGAAAAGCAAAAAGCCCGGTCGCGATGACCGGGCTTTTCGTATGAATTCTTTGGGGTGGCTGATGGGACTCGAACCCACGACGACAGGAATCACAATCCTGGACTCTACCAACTGAGCTACAGCCACCGCTGACAACTAATTTGCTACGTCTCGTATTGGCAAGATTGCCTGCCAATCGAGAAGCGAGATTATACGAACAAAGTTTCTGCTTGCCTAGTGCTCTTGAGCATTCTTTTACGATCGATGCGTGCGGTCAGGACTCCACCGCTTCCGCCGCTTCGCGCAAGTAGGTGCGCGCCTCGTCGAAGATGCTCAGATCGCCCTTCGCAAGCCGGCGGCTGTCCGACAGCGTGCGCCGCCATCCCCGCGCGCCTGCGACGCCGCGATACAGGCCCAGCGCATGGCGTGTCACCGCGCCGAGATACGTGCCGCGCGCAAGTTCGGCGCGCGCATAGTCGATCAGTTGAGCTTCGATTTCCTCGCGCGTCGGCACCGGCGTCGTCGCGCCGTAGAACCGCGAATCGACACCCGCCAGCACATAAGGGTTGTGGTAGGCCTCGCGCCCGAGCATGACGCCATCGACATGCTTCAGGTGCTCCTCCACTTGGTCGAGCGTCGTGATGCCGCCGTTGATCGAAATCTCGAGATGCGGGAAGTCGCGCTTCAACCGGTACGCGTAGTCGTACTTGAGCGGCGGAATCTCGCGGTTCTCCTTCGGGCTCAGGCCCTTCAGGATCGCATTGCGCGCATGGACGATGAACACTTCGCAGCCCGCCTGCGCCACCGTGCCGACGAAATCGCGCACGAACGCGTAGTCCTCGACCGCATCGACGCCAATGCGATGTTTGACCGTCACCGGAATCGACACCGCATCGCGCATCGCCTTCACGCAGTCCGCGACGAGATCCGGCTCTTTCATCAGGCATGCGCCGAACGCGCCCCGCTGCACGCGCTCCGACGGGCAGCCGCAGTTCAGGTTGATCTCGTCGTAGCCCCATTGCTCGCCGAGTTTCGCGCTCTTCGCGAGATCGGCCGGTTCGCTGCCGCCCAATTGCAGCGCGACGGGCGCTTCCGCCGGCGTGAACGCGAGATGACGCGCGACATCGCCGTAAAGCAGCGCGCCGGTCGTCACCATTTCGGTGTAAAGCCACGCGTGATGCGACACCATCCGATGCAGCGAGCGGCAATGGCGATCCGTCCAGTCCATCATCGGGGCGACGGACACACGGCGGGGGCTGTTTTTCGAAGCGGCGGACATGGCAGACGTCTGGTTCGGCTAATCCGCAATTTTACCGCAGCGCGCAATGGGCGGTTCCCGGCGCGCATCCCGAATCTTTCGCCGCGCCGGCTGTCACACCGAACATGCGACGCCCGCGTGCGTCGCGCCTCGCGGAGACTGACATGAAAAGCATATCGATCGCGGCCGCTGCGCTGCTGTGCGCGGCGTTCGCCGCACAGGCGCAAACCGCGCGACCGGACGAAGGCGCGTCCATGGTCAAGCCGCCCAGCGCGCCCGGCTCGCCGGCAACGAGCGCCGCGCGCCCCGACAATCCCGACAACATGCCGGTCAAGCGCCCCGCCCCGCCGCCCAACAGCGACCGCATGCTGCATCACAGTCCCGCGAGCGACGCCATCGCGAAGTAGGCATCGGCTCCGGCTGGCGGGCGCGCGCCCCTATCGCCCCTATAATGGCGCTCGTCCCGATTTTCGCGCGAACCGCGTTCTCGCCTGCCAGCGGGTAAGCCAATGCAAAAACTCATTCTGCCGTTCGTCTCCGGTTTTCTTGCCGCACTCTTCTTTCGCGAATCGACGCTCGCGCTGCTGCACGCAGCCGGAATGATCGACGCCGCCGGCTTTTCGACCGCGCCGTTCCTGCCGCTCGGCATTCCCGAATTCATCGCCAATGCGTTGTGGAGCGCCGTGTTCGGCGTGTTGATGGCGTGGCTGTTGCGCGTCGCGCCCGAACACCGCGCGCCGTGGATCGGCGCGCTCGTGTTCGGCGGCATCGTGCTGACGGCGGTCAGCGCGTTCGTGATCGATCCGGCGCGCGGCATCTGGCCGAGCGGCAACATGCTGCCGCGCCTCGCGCCGGGCTTCATTGCAAACGCGATCTGGGGCTGGGGCGCGCTGGTGTTCATGCGCGCTTTCATGGCGGGCAGCGAGACCGCCTGAAAGCAAGCACAAGCGGCGAAGCAGCCGCTTCCGTTAGTCCTTCAATGAGCGCAGCGGATGCGTCGCCGGCGTCCAGGCGCTGTCGAACATGCGCTCGACGTCATCGGGCCGCACGTCTTCAGCGCGCGCCACTTTCCATTGCGGCTGGTTGTCCTTGTCGACGATGCGCGCCCGGATGCCTTCCAGCACGTCGCCCCGCTCGAAGACCGAGCGCGTGAGATCGAGATCGCGGCGCAGCGTTTCGGCCATCGTCGAGAAGCGCGCGCGGTCGACTTGCTGAAGCGACACATCCACGGACAGCGGCGAACGCTCGCGCAATGCGGCCGCCGTCGCGCGCAGCCATTCGTTGCCGGACGCTTCCGCGTCCCGCTCCAGCGAAGCGAGAATGGCCGCGCCGTTGCCGGCCGCGAAGTGCTTGTCGATGAGCGTGCGTGCCTCGGCGAGCGCGCTGGTATCCGGAATCGGCGAGACCTTGTACTTCGTGGTCTCGTTCTCGACGAAGCGCACAATCGCGACGCCATCCAGGAAACGCTGATGACGCAGCGATTCGATCAGGCCGGGCAGCGCGCCGTCGTCGAGATACGCGTCGGCCAGGCGGGCATAGAGCGCGTCCGCCGGGCCGATGCTCGCGCCGGTGGCGGCGAGATAACGGCCGATCGCGCCGGGCGCGCGGGCGAGAAACCAGCTCACGCCGACATCCGGAAAGAGACCGATGCGCGTTTCCGGCATGGCCATTTTCGTGGATTGCGTGACGATGCGCAGTCCGCCCGTATGATGCGCGCCCTGCGAAATGCCCATCCCGCCGCCCATCACGACGCCGTTCACGACGGCGATATACGGCTTCGGGAACGTGAAAATGGCGTGATTGAGCTTGTACTCTTCGGTAAAGAAGGCGTCGATGGAATCGCGGTCGCCGGCCTTCGCGGCTTCATAGAGAAAACGGATGTCGCCGCCGGCGCAGAACGCGCGCACGTGCGGGCTGTAGACGATTACGGCGCGAATCGCCTGATCGTGACGCCACGCGCGCAATGCCTCGCCGATGGCGTGCAGCATCGAGGGCGTCAGCGCGTTCAACGCTTTCGGGCGATCGAGCGCAATGAAGCCGATGCCGTTAGCGGTGTCAATACGAATGTCTTCGGTGGTCATCGTGTCGAGAAGTCGAAACGGTTCGTACGGTCACTTCACTCAGCAGGCGGCGAGCCACGCATCGAGCGACAACTCGACGAGTTCTCTCGCCGCGACGTCGGCGCTTGCCGCGCCGTTCAATTGTAGCGCGGTGATGCCATGCAGGTTCGCCCAGAAAGCCTGCGCGCAGGCAGCCGCAGCCGTGCCGTACGGCAGCCTTGCAAGCCGGTTCCCTGCCTGCAGTTCAAGGAATGCGTCCGCTATCAGCAAAAGCATGGCGGCGCTGTCGTCCGGGACGTTCGCGCCGTTGGCAGACACATGGTCCATGAACATCAGGCGGTAGGTTTCCGGCTCGCTGAGTCCGAACTGCACATAGGCGCGGCCTAACGCTTTCAGGCGCGCAGCGGCATCCGCGATGCTCGCGTACGGCGCGAACGCCGCGCGCAGTTGCGCGTGACCTTCTTCGCGCAACGCCCGCTCGATCTCGCCGCGATTCCGAAAGTGCAGATACAGCGCGGCAGGCGAGTAATCGATCGCTTCCGCGAGCTTGCGCATCGAGAGGGACGCGAGCCCTTCCCGTTTCACAATGCCGCGCGAGACTTCGAGTATGCGCTCACGCAGCGCGTCGCGCTGCTGCTTCTTGTTATGTCGTGACTGGCGCGTGCGCGCGTCGTCGACACTCATACGAGGCATGGCCGGCTCCGCCCGTTTGGATGTCGCTTTCGAAGACGAGTCGCGAACTGGCGAACTCGAGGACCGGAGAGGGTCAGACGATCATCTGACCGTCGTCGTCGCGCCGAGATCCGGATGCCGCGCGATACAGCGGCTCCTCGGACTCGCCGAGCACGACCGACGAAAACACGATGCAAAATCCCAGAATCAGGACACCGACAGCCGCCCAGATGAGCCACACTGCATTGGACTCGACGAGCGCGTGAAGAAAGGAATGAAACATGACGACCCCGCGCGATTTTTATAATGGCTGCTCAACCAATTGCGAACGCTCGTGAGCAAGCGACATGCCGTGCGAATCGCATCGCAAGCGGCACAATGGCAGGATCTTACTCTGTTGCTGCGCTGCGGGAAAGCGCACGCAGCCCTTTGGCGCGGGCTGGACGGTCGATCAGACGCTTCACGCCGTACACGCGCTGCCGCTATTCGACGATCACGCGCCCCGGCGGAAAGTGGCCGCTTCTCAGCAGCACCGGCATGCCCTGGGTGACCTGCAGATGTTCGCGCGCCACGGCTTCGATGCGGGCGCGGCCTGCATCGAAGGCATCGATCCAGCCGGCGCTGTCGAAAGTCTTCGCGCCGAAGTGATCTTCGAGCGCTTCGACGGAAATCGCGCATGGCACGCGTCGGCCATCGACGAGCGCGGCGAATTCGATCGTGAGATTGGAATCGCGATAATCGGGCGCGTCGGAAAGAAAACGAATGTTCATGAGACTCTCGTGGATCGGGCGGCGGACGGCAGGTGGTGCTCGCACCCGCACGCGGTGAGGTTGACGCATTGGGTTCGGTACGCGGGCACCGCTTCGCTGGCGTGCGCGTGAATCGATTCGCGGTCTATGGTACTCGCGCTCGCGCCGCGGGGTCCAGCGGCGCGGCGCGCGGGCACCTCAGGGATCGAGCACGTCCTCGTTCACGTCCACGACGAGCAGTGAACTCGCGAGCGGGTCTGTGTAGTTGAAATCGAGCGAACGCGTCATCTCGCGCACACGCTCGCAGACGCGCTGCCGCGCTTCATCCGACAAAGGCGGATAGTCGCGCAGCACCCGTGCGTCGAAGCGGTAATGCACGCCCCAGCCGATATTCCCCGCATGATTCGCCACCCCGCCCGTGCGCCAGCTCACGAATAGCGCGGGCGCCGCATCGGCTCCGCCGCCGATCTCGATGATGTCCGCGCCGATCGGAAACAGGTCGACGAGGCAGTTCGCGATATCGTAGAGCACCGCATGGCGAAGATGGATCGGGCGCATCACGTCGGTTGCAGCAGTCGGTCGATGTAATCGCGCGCCGCCTTCTCGACGCTTGCGAGCGCGTCGTCTTCCGTGGCGAAGCGCTGCTCGGGACCGAGATCGACCAGCGCCTCGAAGTGACGCGGCTCGTCGGGGCCGTTCTGCGCGAGACTCACGGACCCTACATAAATCGCCGTGCCGGCGTCACCGGGCTTCGAGTCGTGCGCCGGAACGAGCCGCGCCGATGCGCTGATGTAATAGCCTCGATAAGGGCCCGTCACTCTGTCGACCATTCCATTGCCTCCGTATGTATTCCGGGATGTGTGTTCGGTCGCGCTCCATCATGCGTTGGACGGCAAATCGCACCGATGCCCCGGTAGTCATAAGGCGCGCGACGCGGAAAATAGTTCACGACTCAGCGGCGGTGATCGGTTCCGCGAGTTCGTCGATTCACGCATCGCAAGCATTGCGCCCGCACAGCTTGGCACCCGTGCGCTCGGCGTCATGCAAGCGGCCTATGGGACAATGCTCATCCCAAAATACGGCGGCTCCGAACACAACGAGGAAAAGATGAATCGAAACGATCGGCCGATGCGCCGACTCCCGGCGTGCGCAAGCACGATGCCGAAAGCATTGCGCGCGGCGAGCATTGGCGCGGCAATCGTACTGGTCGCCAGCCTCGGCGCGTGCGCGTCGTCGAACGAAGCGTCGCTGATCAATTTGCCGGATGGCCAGACGGGCTATGCCGTCAATTGCAGCGGCGCGGACGCAGGCTCGAGCTGGGCGAGCTGCTATGTGCTCGCGGGCAAGGCGTGCGGCGCGACCGGCTATGACATCGTCTCGAAGGACAACGAGGAAGGCGGGCCGAGCGGCGGCGGCATCAGCAACGTAATCTCGGCGAACGTGAAGAACCGTTCGATGATCGTACGGTGCAAGTGAGCCAGCCGGCGACTCCTTCGCCCGCGTGGCCGCGCCTTCAGCTATGGTCCAGCGACAGTGCCGCGAAACTGTGGCCGAGCACGGCGCAGAGCGCTTCGACGACCATCTGGTGATCGCCACGCTGCGGCAGGCCCGACACCGTCACTGACCCGATGACGCCCGCACTCGCGACGCGGATCGGGAAACTGCCGCCGTGCGACGCGAACTGCGCGGGATCGAGGCCGAACTTGTCGGCGAGCGTGGTGCCCGCCTGTTGCAGCGTGAGACCGATGGCATACGAGCTGCGTCGAAAGTGCTCGACCGTCTTCGATTTGCGCTCGGCCCAGCGCGCGTTGTCCGGGCTCGTGCCATCGAGCGCGGCGAAAAACAGCCGTTGACCGAAGGTGCGCACGTCGATCACCACGGCAGCATCGCGTGCCAGCGCCATCTCGCGCAACTGCGTGCCGAGTTGCCACGCCTGATCGGCGTGAAACTGCGGAAAGACAAGCGTGTTTTCCTGATGCGCGATGGTTTGCAGGTCGTGCGGAATGTCCATGAGCGGCGCCTTTTCGTTAGCGTGGTGTCGGTTGTCGAATGCGGGATTTTGACACGGGCGCGCGCTAGGGGGAGCGCTAAGGTGAGCCATTCGATAGGAATACTGACGCTCGGAGAAAATGAACCGGCGGAAAAACAGAAAGGGGTTACAGGCCGAAGCACTGTAACCCCTTGAATGTGGTTGCGGGGGTAGGATTTGAACCTACGACCTTCGGGTTATGAGCCCGACGAGCTGCCAGACTGCTCCACCCCGCGTCCGTCGAAGAAAAGATTATAGGGCATCGTTTATGGAAAAGCAACGGTCCATGACGATTGATGCTTGATAAGCTGCCCGAGCGCTGCGTCGATTCGACTCGTCCCGCACCGGGCGCATCAGTAAAGCCGCACTTTCATGCATGGCATAATCGCCCGTTCAGCGGCATCGGTTATCGCGGTTATCGGTTATCGGCTCGGGAACAGGCATGCATTCCTTGCGGCGCGGCATCATGAGAAAGATCGGCGGCATCGCGGCGGTATGGGCGATGCTGCTTCTCTCGCTCGCGCCCGTCGTATCGCAGACGCTGAACGCCGAGCCTTTCGAAGCGCTGCTCGCATCGATATGCGCGTCGCGCATCGATACGCCTGATGACATCCACTCGGCGCACCATGCCGGCCACAGCGCCGTCGGCGCGCTCGACGCGTGCGGCTATTGCGGCTTCGTCGGACACGCGCCGGCGCCGCCGAGCTTCATTCAGGCGACTGCGTTCGCGAACTTCTCGCGCGATGCTTTCTCGGTAGCCAGCGGAGACAGCGCGTCAGATCTCAAACGCTTCACTAGCGCTCAGCCTCGCGCGCCTCCCGTATTCGCCTGAATCGCCCGCTATTCCGCACGCGTGATCCGCTTCTATGCGAAGCGAAAGGCGCGTCGCGACACCATGTTTTCGACAGGACACACCATGACGTTTCAATCCGCATTGCGGAGCGTGCTCGCGTTCGCGCTGGCCGCTTCAACACAACTGGCGCTCGCGCACGCGCTGCCGAAGCTCCAGCAGCCCGGCCCCGGCGCGACGGTCAGCGCGCCGCACGAAGTCTCCATCGAGTTCGGTGAACGCATCGAGCCGACTTTCAGTTCGCTCCTCGTCACCGACGCACACGGCACGCAAGTCAACACCGCGAAGTCGGCCGTCGATGCGAACGACAAGAAGCACATGAGCGTCGCCCTCGGCGATCTCGCGCCGGGCGTCTATACGGTGCAATGGACCGCGGTCGCAGCCGACGGTCATCGCACGCAAAGTCACTACAACTTCACGGTCAAGTGAGGCCGCTTTGAACAAGAACACATTCCTCTCGGGCGCGCTCGCATGCGCGTCGTTCGCCGTCTTCGCCAGCGCCGCGCACGCGGCCACGCTCGAAGCGCATGATTGCTGGGTCCGTGCGATGCCGCCGACCCTGCCGTCGTCGGGCTACTTCGTCGTGTCGAATAACGGCGATTCGCCCGCGACGCTCACCGCCGCGACGAGTCCCGCATTCGCCATGACGATGATGCACAAGTCGGAGAACAAGGGCGGCACGGCAACGATGGCGGCCGTCGCTACCGTCGAGGTGCCCGCGCACGGCTCGCTGGAATTCGCGCCGAAGGGCTATCACCTGATGATGGAACAGCCCGCCAAGCCGCTCAAGGTCGGCTCGACGATTCCGCTCGCCCTCACCTTCTCCGACAAGAGCACGCTCAACGTGGAGTGCGCGGTGAAATCCGCGGCGACGGTCGGCAAGTAACTCGCCGCCGAACGCAAAAAAAAAACGCGCCAGCCACGGCGCGTTTTTTCTTGAAGCAAGCCGATCAGGGCCGGTTGAACATGTCCATGATCTGCTTGCGCTCGTCGGTGGTGACTTGCGGCACCGGCGGCGCCTGCATGCCCGCCGGGCCGACGCCGCCCGCGGTCGTCGAATCGCCCGCCATCGGGTTCGTATTGTCGAGACCGATGCTCGCGACGAAGCCCGCGCCCGGCGTGCGGTCCGCGAAGAACAGTTCGCCGTCGACGGTCGTCACGCCGTCGGGCATGGCCATCTGCTGTTGCGGAATGCCGCGCAGCGCGCGTCCCATGTACTCGACCCAGATCGGCAACGCGAGCTGTGCGCCGAACTCCTTCGTGCCGAGGGACTTCGGCTGGTCGTAGCCCATCCACGCCACCGCGACGAGCTGATGCTGATAGCCCGCGAACCAGCCGTCCTTCGCCTCGTTGGTCGTGCCGGTCTTGCCCTGCAAGTCGTTGCGCTTGAGCACGTTGGTGCCCGAGCCCGTACCCGACGTCGCGACCGTGTGCAGCAGGCTGTTCATCACGTACGCGTTGCGCGGTTCGAGCGTCTGCGGCGCATTCGCGCCGGCGGTCAGTGGATCGGCGCGCGAAATCACGGTGCCGCGCGCATCCGCCACCTGCGCGATCAGATACGGATTGATGCGATACCCGCCGTTCGCGAACACCGAATACGCGCCGCTCAGTTGCAACGGCGTGACGAGCCCGGCGCCCAGCGCGAGCGGCAGATACGGCGGCGTCTTGTCCTTGTCGAAGCCGAACTTCTGCGTGACGAAGTCCTGCGCGTAGCCCGTGCCGATATACGACAGGATGCGGATCGACACGAGGTTCTTCGACTTCTGCAAGCCGGTGCGCATGGACATCGGGCCGTCGGGCTGATCGTCGTCCTTCGGCTCCCACGGCTCGCCGCCCGCGGGCGCCGGGAAGTACAGCGGCGCGTCGTTGATGATGGTCGCCGGTCCGAGCCCCTTGTCGAGCGCCGCCGAGTAGATGAACGGCTTGAAGCTCGAACCCGGCTGACGCCACGCCTGCGTGACGTGATTGAACTTGTTCTTGTTGAAGTCGAAGCCGCCCACGAGCGCGCGGATCGCGCCATCTTGCGGCACCATCGAGACGAGCGCGCCTTCCACCTGCGGCAACTGCGTGACCTGCCAGTTGTCCTTGGCGTCCTTCGTCAGGCGGATGATCGACCCTGGCCGAATGGCGAGCGCCTTCGACGCATTGCTGCGCAAGGCCGCTGCCACGAAGCGCAGTCCTTCGCCTGCGATCGTCGCCGTCTCGCCGCCGACGAACTGCGCGCTCACTTGCTTCGGGCTCGCCGCCGTCACCACGGCCGCGACGAGATCGCCATTGTCCGGATGATCGACGAGCGCGTCTTCGATGGCTTCGGCGCGGTCATCCGCCGCCGACGGCAATGCGATGTTGCCTTCCGGCCCGCGATAGCCGTGACGCCGCTCGTAGTCCATCACGCCTTTGCGCACGGCGCGGTAAGCGGCGTCCTGATCGGCCGAGTCGATAGTCGTCGTCACCGTGAGGCCGCGCGTGTAGGTCTCTTCCTTGTACTGCGCGTACATCATCTGCCGCACCATTTCCGCGACGTATTCCGCATGCACGCCGTACTCGGTGCCCGCCGACTTCGTGTGGATTTCCTCGGCGACGGCCTGATCGTACTGCGCGCGCGTGATGAAGTTGAGGTCCAGCATGCGCTTCAAGATGTACTGCTGGCGCACCTTCGCGCGCTTCGGATTCACGACCGGGTTATACGCGGACGGCGCCTTGGGCAGACCCGCGAGCATCGCGGCTTCGGCGAGCGTGATGTCCTTGAGGTCCTTGCCGAAGTACACGCGCGCGGCGGCCGAAAAGCCATACGCGCGCTCGCCCAGATAGATCTGGTTCATGTACAGCTCGAGAATCTGGTCCTTCGTGAGCGCGCGCTCGATCTTGTACGCGAGCAGCATCTCGTAGACCTTGCGCGTGTATGTCTTCTCGCTGGACAGAAAGAAGTTGCGCGCGACCTGCATGGTGATCGTGCTCGCGCCCTGCGATGCGCCGCCGTGCATCAGGTCGGTCACGCCCGCGCGCAGGATGCCGATGAAATCGACGCCGCCGTGATCGTAGAAGCGATAGTCTTCGATCGCGAGGACCGCTTTTTTCATCTGGTCCGGGATGTCCTGAAAGCGCACGAGGCTGCGCCGCTCTTCGCCGAATTCGCCGATCAGCACGTGATCGGCCGTGTAGACGCGCAGCGGCACCTTCGGCCGATAGTCGATGAGCGCATTGAGCGACGGCAGGTTCGGCTCCATCACGACGAGCGCATAGCCCACGATGAGCGCGCCGACCACCGCCGCCACTGCAGCGAGACCCGCGAACCACAGCGCGATGCGCCCGAATACCGAGCGGCCGCCATCGCGCCCGTCCCGGTCATTGCGGCCGTTTCGACCGTTTCGACCGTTGCGACCATTGCGGCCGTTGCCACCCCTACCGCCGCCGTCGCGGCCTGCCCCCGAGTCGTTGCGTGAGTCGTTCCAGCGCGGCTCGCGATCGTGTCGCGATGAATTCGAAGAGTCGGGGCGTTTGATGATAGGCATGACTGGGATGGTTCGGCGCGCTTTATAGCGCGCTTGGTGGCGCGCACTGCGCGGGTCGAAAGAAGCGGATCAGGCGGCGGACAAAGCGCGCGAGGAAGAACGCAAGCGCGGCAACGACCGGCGAGCGAATGCGTGAGCCGGTCCGACCGAGGAGTAACGGCACATTTTAAAGAATTCGGACGGACCGCTACAGAATGCGCAGGCATTTTTTGTAAGCAAATGACGTCGGGCGACTCGAAGAAGCGGGCCAACGACAACGTGCGCTTACCCACAGAAAGTGTTGAGAGCCTTGTGGACAACCCTATGAGAAAATCGTTAAGCCGTTGATCGGGCGCGCTTTTTCGTGCACGCTCATACGCTGAGCCACGGCGCGCATTCCGGCGACGATAGGCGACCGCGAGCACGCACAGCCGCCTCGCGAACCGATATGATGGATACATGTATAGCCGGGGCTTTTCGCCGGCGAACGACCTGCGGTAACGAAGTGAGCGATCCCGGGATCGGGACCGCGCATGCGATGTTTGCAATCGCCTTACTGTCTGCGAGCCGCTCATGACGACCAAGCCTACCGAACGCATCGTTGTATTCGTGACCCCCGCGCAGAAGCTCGCCATCAGCAAGACCGCGGACGACCTCGGCATCAGCGTGAGCGAACTCATGCGGCGGGCGGTGCTCAACTTCAACGCGACGAGCGAGCAGATCAAGGTGGCGGGCATCGTCGACCGTCTGCGCGCGCCGAAAGCCCCCGATCCGCTCGATGTCGCGCTGCGCAGCGTGGCAGCGAAGGCAGCGGCCCGCGAGGCGCGCGAAGCCGCCGCGGGCGCGGCCAAGATCGCGCGAACGCAGGCTGCGGCGGCGGCTGCATCGACGGTGGCGACGGCAAGCGTTCCCGTGAGCCGCGACGACACCGACAGCGCCGGCGAAGACGCCTCGCTGACCGGCGACGAACGGCTCGGCGGTTAGGCTCGTCCACAGTTCTCTCTTCACGGCGCGCGTCTGCGTAGCCGTTACATTCCTTCACCTTGCTTAAGTCCATATTAAGTCGCGACGTGCTCTAATGAACGGGTAAACCCGCGCGTGAATGCGGCTTGCTCGCGCTTGCATTCCAGGCGCGGCGCCTCAGATTCGATGCGCGGCGCGCCAGCCGCGGTCTAGTGGTCCGTGGTTTTCATCCAGGAGATACATACATGTCGCTTTTCGATTCCATCTCGCGCACCGTCAAAGGTCTGCTGAACGATGCCGCCGACACCATGCAGGATCCCTCGCGCGACGCCCGCCAGATCGTGCGCGAACTGGACGACAGCATCGCGAAGGCGGAGAACTCGCTGATCGAGATCGAGGCGCAGGTCGCCACGCAGCAGAGCAAGCGCGACGCCGCCGCCGAGAAGGCGAGGAAGTACGAAGACGGCGCCAAGCGCGCGCTGCAAAGCGGCGACGAAGGTCTCTCACGCGAGGCGCTCGCGGCACAAGCCAACGCGGAAACGGAGCGCGACGCGCTCGCCGCCGAACTGCAAACGCTCGTGCCTTCGGTCGATCACCTGAAGCAGCAGATCGCCGACATGCGCCAGCGCCGCAACGATCTCAACGCGCGCTCGAACATCCTCCAGGCGAAGCAGCAGATCGCGCAGGCGAAGGACACCGCCGCGACGGCGCTCGGCGGCATCGGCGGAAAAAATCTGTCGGAAGATTTTCAGAAGCTGGAGGACAAGGTCCAGCTCGCGAACGCCCGCTCCGACGCGCGCCTGAATTCGGCGGACCAGAAGTCCGGCAAGGCGCTCGACGACAAGCTGGCTGCGCTCAATCGCGGTCCTTCGGTGGAAGACCGTCTGGAAGCGCTGAAAAAGCAGTTGAATACGCCGGCGCAGTAACCACGGTGGCTGCCGCCGCCGCTTCGCGGACTCTTGCGCTTTCGGGTATCCGCCTTGCGATGTCTCGGCAATCACCGATCGCAGCTTCGAATGGAGACGGGCGTCACAACGCCCGGCCCGCACATGAAAAAGACTTTGACGGCTCTCGCCTTATCGATGTCCCTCGCGCTGTCGGTCGCTTCGCCGCTCGCATTGGCCGCCGTGCCGACCGCGCAGCAGGTCGAGCAATCGATGACGCAGGGCGACTGGCAGAAAGCCGACGCGCAGTTGAGCGAAGTGCTCGGCGCGCATCCGAAGAACGCGCACGCGCATTATCTCTACGCGCAGGTGCTGGACCGCGAAGGCCGCGCGAGCGACGCGCTTTCGCACTTGCAGCAGGCGAAGACGCTCGATCCGTCGCTGAGCTTCACGGACCCGTCGCGCTTCGCGTCCACCGAGGCGCGCATCCGCAACGACGCCAACCGCGCCAATGCGACGACTAATCGTGCGTCCAACGGATCGGTCGCGCTGAATCCGTTCAACCCGGCGCAAGCCGCCGCGCCGCAGAAGCATGGCCCGTCGATGAGCATGTGGATCGGCCTCGCGGTACTGATCGCGGCGATTGCGCTGGTGCTGCGCTGGGGCCTGCGACGCGCCCGCGCCCGCGACGACGGCCGCAGCCAGGACGACCGCCGCGCGCAGCTCAAACGCGCGACCGAGTTGCTCAACGACGTGCGCACGCTGAAGCTCGACGTGAGGCTCTCGACCGCGCCCGGTCATGAGGCGCTTCTGCGCGACGTCGAAAGCGCGGAAACGCAGTTGCGCGAGATGGTGGAGTCGCTCTCAAACGCGAAGAATCCGGTGCCGCCGTACGCCATCGAGGATCTCGAGAACCAGGTGGCGAGCCTGAAGGCGCGCGCCGAAGGCCGGCCGGATCCAAATGCGGCGAATGCGGCGAATGCCGGTGCGCAAGGCCAGTCGCCGTTCGCGCAGGAAGCCGACCGCTTCGGGCGCGGCCAGCAGCCATACGGTCCGCAGGCGCCGTATCCGCAGCAGGGACCGTATCCGCCGCAAGGGCAGCAGCCGCCCGTCATCATCCAGCAAGGCGGCGGCGGGTTCGGTGGCGGCATGGGCGGCCTGTTGACCGGCGTGCTGCTCGGCGAAGCCATGTCGCACGGACGCGACCGCGTGATCGAGCGCGAAGTGCCGGTCGAACGCCGCGACGCCGGCAACGACAATGGCGGGCTGGACTTCGGCAATAACAACGGCGGCGGCCTGGACTTCGGCAACGGATCGAACGACTGGGATGACGGCGGCGGCAGCGGCGGCGGAGGCGGTCTCGATCTCGGCAGCAACGACGACAACTGGCGCGACACCTAAAGCGCTTCGTCGAGCCACAAGCAAGCAAGGCCCCGCTCGCGGGGCCTTATTCTTTTCTATGCTTGCTTCAGCCGCCGCCCAAAAAGCGCAGCAACGCCCACAGAAACTTGAAGAAACCGACGACGAATTCCCAGATGCGTTCGAGCTGATCCCACGTCGCCACGCGCCAGAACGTGTGCAGGATCATGCGAGGGGGCTTGAAAGAGGCATCGTGGAAACAAAAAAGGCGGCCTGCGCCGCCTTTTGCGAATGCAAAGATCGCATGATAACCAATCGGCGTGAGCTCCCGCGTGATCGGCGGGAGCACATGCGTCAACTGGCGGACGGCGTGTCGCCCTGCTCCGGCGGCACTTCGTCGGTCAACGCCTCCTCCAGCCGCTCGAATACGCGTCTCGTCGCGCCGCGCGCCTGAAGCGCGAAAAGCAGCAGCGACCGGCCCGTGACCTGATAGACATCGCCCGAATCGAACTGCGGCAGTTCCTCGCGGACAGGCGCGTTGGTGTCGATCAGACAGCTCCACTGATCCGGTCCAGGAATGTCCGGCAGCGTGAAATCGACGACATCGTGGTACGCGTTCACGATCAACAGAAGCGTCGCGTCCGATGCCGGCTTGCGGATGCCGGTGGCCTGCGCGCGGCCGTCGATCACCACGCCGAAGCAGCGCATGCCGGGGTCGTCCCACTGCTCGGGCGTGAGCGCGTCGCCGCTCGGGCTGAGCCAAGTCACGTCGGCCACTTCCAGGTCTTCACGGACTTCGCCCGTCAGGAAGCGCTGGCGCCGCAGCACCGGCAGCGTATGACGCAGCGTCGTCAGCTTGCGCACGAACTCGGTCAGCGCGCGGCCGTCGTCGTCGATGCCTTCCCAGTCGACCCAGCTGATCTCATTGTCCTGACAATAGGCGTTGTTATTGCCCTGCTGCGTGCGGCCGAACTCGTCGCCCGCGAGAACCATCGGCGTGCCTTGCGAGAACAGGAGCGTCGCGAGCAGATTGCGCTTCTGCCGCTCGCGCAACGCGCGGATCTCCGGGTCGTCGGTCGGACCTTCGACGCCGCAGTTCCACGATTTGTTGTCCGAATGACCGTCCTTGTTGTCTTCGCCGTTCGCCTCGTTGTGCTTGTCGTTGTAGGAAACGAGATCGTTAAGCGTGAAGCCGTCGTGCGCCGTGATGAAGTTCACGCTCGCCCACGGACGGCGCCCGCGCTTGTTGAACTTGTCGCCCGAAGCGGTGATGCGCGTCGCCAGTTCGGCGGATTCGCCTTCGTCGCCCTTCCAGAACGCGCGCACGGTATCGCGATAGCGGTCGTTCCATTCGGCCCAGCCCGGCGGGAAGCCGCCGACCTGATAGCCGCCCGGACCGCAATCCCACGGTTCCGCGATCAGCTTGACGCTCGAGAGAATCGGGTCCTGGCGGCAACTGTCGAGGAAGCCGCCGCCTTCGTCGAAGCCATACGGCTCGCGGCCGAGAATGGTCGCGAGATCGAAACGGAAGCCGTCGACGTTCATCTCCGTCACCCAGTAGCGCAGGCTGTCGGTGACCATCTGCAAGACGCGCGGATGCGAGAGATTGAGCGTGTTGCCCGTGCCCGTGTCGTTGATGTAGTAGCGCGTCTGCTCGGGCATCAGCCGGTAGTACGACGCGTTGTCGATGCCGCGGAACGATAGCGTCGGCCCGCGCTCGTTGCCTTCGGCCGTGTGGTTGTAGACCACGTCGAGAATCACTTCGAGGCCGGCCTCGTGCAAGCGGTCGACCATCTCCTTGAACTCCGCGACGACGCCCGGCCCACGCGAGAAATAGCGCGGATCGGCCGCGAAGAAGCCGATGGTGTTGTAGCCCCAGTAGTTCGTGAGGCCCTTGTCGAGCAGATAGCTGTCGTTCACGAACGCGTGGATCGGCAGCAGCTCGACGGACGTCACGCCGAGGCTCTTGATGTAGTCGACCACTTCCTTCTGCCCGAGCCCTTCGAAGGTGCCGCGCATGTTTTCGGGAATCGCCGGATGGCGCTTCGTGAAGCCGCGCACGTGCGTTTCGTAGAAGATGGTGTGTTCCCACGGCACGCGCACGCGCGTCGCATGCGTCCACGTGAAGTTCTGGTCGATCACCTGGCATTTCTGCATGAACGGCGCGCTGTCGCGTTCGTCGAACGTGAGGTCGTCGCCCTCTGCGTTGAGCGTATAGCCGAAGAGCGCCGGGTCGAACTTCATCTCGCCGACGTGCGCTTTCGCGTACGGGTCGAGCAACAGCTTGTTCGGATTAAAGCGATGTCCGTTCTCCGGCTCGTAAGGCCCGTGCACGCGGTAGCCGTACACAGCGCCCGGCTTGAGGCCATGCAGATAGACGTGCCAGACTTCATCGGTGTATTCGGGCAGCTCGATGCGCTGCGTTTCCTGCTCGCCTTTCTCGTCGAAGAGGCACAGTTCGACTTTCGTCGCGTTGGCGGAAAACAGGGCGAAGTTGACGCCGTTTCCGTCCCACGTCGCGCCAAGCGGAAACGGGGACCCTTCGGCAATGCGGAATTGATTCGGCATGAGGATGATCTGCAGAGAATGACGCGCGATGCGTCGGTATAGGGGTGCCGCATTGCACGGCATTAAGCGGATTGGGTAAGAGCAAGGCATGTGCCCGCAACCACGACGCCAGCGCCTCCTTAAGCCGCCGTGAACTGCGGTATGCTGACCTGTCCATCGCACATGCAGCATTCGCTCGCCGAAGGAGACACGTTTGTCCACGCGCTTCAACTCCATCCCGACGACATCGCAAGCAAGCGGCACCGCCGACGAAAGCCGCGCCGCCGGCCGCGCGCTGCGCGACGCCATCCCTTTCGAGGCCCACGCGAACTGGCAGCCCGAGCCGGACCGCCCCGATCCCGTCGAGCGCGTGCTCGCCGTCAACGCGGGACGGCAGGCGCGGCTCGTGCCGCTGCGCATGTCGCGCATGGCCGAATCGCCGTTCGCGTTTCTGCGCGGCGCGGCGACCGTCATGGCCTGGGATCTGTCGAGATCGCCGTCGATCGGCCACAACGTGATGATCGACGGCGACGCGCACATCAACAATTTCGGCCTCTTTCGCACGCCGCGTCAGGACGTCGTGTTCGATCTGAACGATTTCGACGAGACGATCGTCGCTCCGTGGGAATGGGACCTCAAGCGCCTGACCGCGAGCATCAACGTCGCGGCCCGCGAAAACAGCGTGGACATGGAAGGCCGGGAGCGCGCCGTGCGTTCCGCGTGCGAGGCGTACCGCACGACGATGAACGAACTGCGCCAGGTAAGCCCCTACGATCTGTGGCAGATGCGCTCTTACGCGAGCGCCCTGCACATCGACGCGCCCACGCATCTCGACGCCGACGAAAAGGCCACCATCGAGCGCACGGTCGAGCGCGCGATGAAACGCTCGCACGCAACGATGCTCGCCAAGGTCGCGGAGCCGGCCGGCAAAAGCTGGCGCTTCAAGGTCGATCCGCCGATCCTCACGCAACTCGACGCCGCCGAGAAGAATCACGTCATCGACGGCTTCAGGGCGTATCTGCAGACCATCGCGGGCGAGTGGCGCATGATGCTCGAACGCTACGATGTCGTCGATGTCGCGCATCGCGTGGTGGGCGTCGGAAGCGTCGGCACGCGTGCGTATCTCGTGCTGCTGATCGGCCGCGCGCTCGGCGACCCGATCTTCATGCAAGTGAAGGAAGGCATCGTGCCGGCTGCCGCGCCGTTTGTGCCGCCGCTCGAAGAACCGTTCCGGCATCAGGGCAGGCGCGTGGTGCACGGACAGCGGCTCCTGCAAAGCTCATCCGATGCGCTGCTCGGCTGGACGACCATCGCCGGGCGCGATTTCTACGTACGCCAGATGAAGCAGATCCGCGGCTCCGTTCCCGTCGACTGGCTGCATGGCGCCACGTTCGACTTCTACGCGTGGTGTCTCGGACTGCTGCTCGCCCGCGCGCATGCGCGCACCGGCGACCCGGCGCTGATCGCGGGCTACTGCGGCGCATCCGACAAGCTCGACGCCGCCTACGCAACGTGGGCCGAGCGATACGGCGCCCAGACCGTCGCGGATCACGCGGCCTTTTGCGCGGCGATCAGCGTGGGGCGCGTTCAGGCCGCGTAGTCACTCGCCCGCGACGCGCAACCGGATTGACTATCATTGCCTTGCCTGCGAGCGAAATGCAAAGCATGCTTAGCGGCGTGCGATCGCGGTCTGCTGCACCCTCACAACAATCGTCTCGGACCTGAAAGGAGGAATCCCCGCATGAGCATGATCGAAGAATTCAAGAATTTCGCCCTCAAGGGCAACGTCATGGACCTCGCCGTGGGCGTCATCATCGGGGGCGCGTTCTCGACTATCGTGAACTCCGTCGTCAAGGATTTGATCATGCCGGTCGTCGGCCTCGCGACAGGCGGCCTCGATTTCTCGAATCTCTTCATCCGGCTCGGCCACATACCGCCGACCTTCAAAGGCAATCCGGATTCGTACAAGGATCTCCAAACGGCGGGCGTGGCGGTGTTCGGCTATGGCTCGTTCATCACCGTGCTGATCAACTTCATCATCCTGGCATTCATCATCTTTCTGATGGTCAAGTTCATCAACAATCTGCGCAAGCCCAACGAAGCGGCGGCACCCGCCGCGCCGCCCGAAGACGTGCTGCTTCTGCGCGAGATCCGCGACGAACTCAAAAAGACGCCGCGCGTCTAGACGAGCGTGGGGGTCGCGCGCAACCGGCAGGCCCTGAGAGCCCCGCTTTGGGGCGCCCTATCCGCCTTTCCTTAGCATGGGCGCTTTTTTTCTTCGCGAAGGCTATTCGCGCGGCGCACAGCAGGACTATTATTGAGACAGATGTCAGATAGATACCCATAGGAAATGCCGAGGGGATGCCAGCGGGCCGCCAACGGGTCATCGGCACGATTCATGCGCTTCTGACGCCTGTCGGCAATTTTGCCGATCGCGCGTTCCGGAGGCCCGAATCACCGTGACCCGATCACATCGATGCGCTATAAAAGATCGACGTGCGGCACGCAAGACGGGAGTGGCCGCATGAGGACGCTGCGTTTCTTGCAATTCTTTTTCAGGCGAGTTTTTATGTCCTTCCCGAAAAAGCGTAGACGCGTGAAGGCTGATGGCGATGAGTCGTTTCTCGCCGTGCTGCGGCATTTCAAGCCGTTCGGCCAGCTCGATACCAAGATTGCACGCGCTCGCGCGCAGGACGAACCGGTGCTGTACGCCCATGCGCTGCCAGGACTCGATGTCCTGCTGTGCAGCGTGCGCGGCGCCCAGCCGCCCTACCCGGCCATCGACGAGCTGCACCGGCGCTGCGTCGAATCCATTACGAATGCTCTGGAGCAGCCGCTCGACGGGCTCGAGAACGGCGGCTACTGGTACGAGGCGAATGGCTTCGGCTTTCTTGTGTTCGCAAGCCGCGCCCGCACGCAGATTCTGAGCGAATTCGGTGCGACCGTTTCGGCTCGCAGACGCCGCGGCACGCGCCGTCAGGATGCAGGCGACGCCGCTTCGCGTCCGCTGCGTTGACCGTCGGCATTTTGCATTCGATATCTTCCGCGTGACACGGCGGCCTTGCTGCGCCGTGGCGCGCGCCTTGCTGGATCGAAGTCCGAGCAAACCACAAGGAGAACAGCATGTCGGATCACGTCTATAAGCAGATCGAACTCACCGGCTCCTCGACGCAATCGAGCGATGACGCTGTGCGCGTCGCGCTGGCGAAGGCCTCGAAGACCTTGCGCAATATGCACTGGTTCGAAGTGACCGAGACGCGCGGGCATATCGAAAACGGCGAAGTCCTGCACTGGCAGGTGACGATCAAGGTGGGGCTGCGGATCGATGATTGAGCGTCGAGTGTTGGCGTTTTGCATGCCGTAAGTGGAAACCGCGCCGAAGGAAAATGCCGTTCAGTCAGTGACCGAACGGCATTTTCGCTTCCTGGGAGTTCTTTTTCGGAAGGCAGACCGTTCGGGCTGCCTTTATTACGGTCAGTGCGACGCACTTGGCATCGTCGCAGACGAATCGATCAATGTCATCACTGTGTGGGTTCAAGGCTTACAGAAGGATAAGATTTGTCGGATTGCGTTCCTTCCTCGTTTAGCTAGCGGGAGGCGGTGTGCTCTACGCCCGAGAAGCGTGAAGGAACTCAAATGACGAACAGACAAATAGCAGCTATCCGCCCTCCAATTCCCACCCGTTCGCGCATTCCGTGCGGCAAGCGGACCGCAACGTTGAAACCCGAACTGCAGTATTGCGAAATTCCGTTTGACGGACTGGCTGGCGGTGTCCGATATCAAAGCGGTTCGGAGACAAGCCACGAGCGGCTCTGTGACCTTCGCCAACTGCGCATCAGCCGGAGCCGTGCATATGCGTAAGGCTCTCGTGGTACAAGGCAGTCCTACCACTACGGGCGGGATAGTCATCGGCGGCTCAGCTACTCACATGACAGACCACGGTAAGCCGTTTGCGCTGTACGGCGACGAAGCCACATGTGGCAAGTGTAGAGGCGCGTTCAAGATCATCGGTACGGCGACACGGCGATGCTATCGGGGACGAGCGGACGTATTAGAGGGCGACTTGGTCTCGTGTCCGTGCGCTCAAAACCGGGTGATGGCAAGTCCCAATCCCAGCTGTTTCTATGATGACGGCGATGACGGGAGCCTTATCGCCCAAACGGGGAACGCTGTAACCGCATCGCCGAATACCTACGACGAGCAATATGTCTTGCGCGATGCCGCGACGGGACAACCGCACGTAGGCGTTAGTTACCAGATTATTTCCTCGTCGGGTCCGATTTGGCGTGGGCTTACTGACGGCAAAGGAAGAACGCAACGACTAACGACCAGCGGCCCCGAAACGCTCAGCCTCGAGATAATGGAAGATAAGAATGTCTGACACCGATTATGTAATCGCTCACGACTCAGCGGAGACTAACGCGGTGCCGAGGTCGCAGGTGCATGTTGATCTGGACATGACGCCAATATGCTCGAACATGAGCAACAAGGAGTTCAGGGAGTCGGTTGTCAAATCGCGCGCCGAAGCTCTCGACCTGATTCAAACCCGTATCGCGGCGGTATCGAAGTGGGACGCACGGGAACAGGCGCGCGTGAAAAAATGGTTAGGTCGCTCTGATGACGTTACGCGTTCCGTTTTGGACGCCGGACTACCGAAGCTTTTGAGCGCCATGGCCGACCTGAAGCCGGAGAATATCATTCGATGGGACGCGCAGAAACAACGCAACATCACGTGCACCATATTTCCAGATAATGGCAGTACGGACGCGGCTGTCTGCAAACCTGATACAGCGAGGCGCATGATCGCCATATATCCGCATTTCTGCAGTTCGCCAAGATCGCAACTATGGCATGGATGTCAGGTGCTGACGCTAATACACGAGTGTACGCATTTCACGGACGTGTTTGACTCCATCGACGCAATGTATGGGGTGAGCGTCGGTTTGGCATTCTGGGCACAAGGGAATCCGGATCAGGCGATACGAAACGCCGACAGCCTGGCGTGTTATGTCGGAATTGAGGATTAGCAGTCATGGCCGAATTAACGCTGCGTGCCACAATTCGCGCAACGCTTTTTTCCTGCGTGGTGTGGTCGGCAGTCAATGCGAACGCATGCACGATCTCGGAAGATATGGAAGCCAGTCTGCCACTCAACTCCGTGGAAATCCCGAATTCTGCCCGGCTCCGAATCGCCGACATGGTATTTGCCGCGCGCCAGTGGCCGGATGTCGACATCCGAGGGATCGTGTACGCGGGGGGATATGCGAAAGAGCGCGATCCAAACGCACTGGCCGACCAAAGAGCGTCCGCGCTTGAGCCCTATCTACTTCAGCTTGGCATCAAGGAGGAAAACATCTGGCTGAACAAGAGAATCATCAGAAAACCAGATGCAGCAGATGACGGCAGTCAGACGCTGAATCAGATCGGTGTCACGTTGGTGCCGATATGCCGAGGCGGATGCGATCGGCTTTGCGACGATCCGCGAATAACGCCTGTGAGCAAGGTCATCAAGTAAGGCCGAGGCATTCCGTCGTTACCGCCGCGCCTCAGCGGTTATATCGCACGCGCACAGCAAAGCGCGCTTCCTCGTAGTCCATCCACAGGTGGCAACAAAAAGCCGCTCCGATGGCAATCGGAGCGGCCTGCCAAGTCCGTCTGAGCGGCCTGACAACCACCTCCGCCTTACTTCGGCAGCGACCCTTCGACCCCTTCCACATACCAATTAATACGCTGCAGTTCCGGATCCGACAGCGTCTTGCCCGTCGGCACCTTCTCCGCGCCCGACTGATCCTTGATCGGACCGCTGAACACATCCCACTTGCCCGAGTGCAGTTCGTCACGCTTGGCGGCAACGGCCTGCACCGCCTTCGCCGGAATCGCGCCGGTGTTCAGGTCCTCCAGGTCCACGGCCTTCTGCGGGATGCCGAGCCAGACCGGATCGTTCTTCCATTTGCCGTCGATCACCTTCTGGATCACATCGTTGTAGTACACGCCCCAGTGCGTGACCACCGAGCCGAGATGCGCATCCGGGCCGAACTTCTTCATGTTCGAGTCCCAGCCGAACGCGTGCACATGCTTTTCGTTCGCGGTGTTGAGCGTCGCGTTGGAGTCCGTGTTCTGCAACAGCACGTCCGCGCCCTGCCCGATCAGCGTCTCGGCCGCCTGCTTTTCCTTGCCCGGATCGAACCAGCTATTGATCCAGATGACCTTCGTATGGATCTTCGGATTTACCGAACGCGCGCCCAACGTGTACGCGTTGATGTTGCGGACCACTTCGGGAATCGGCACTGACGCGACGAAGCCGAGCGTATTCGTCTTCGTCACATAGGCCGCCGCGATGCCCGCGAGATACGCGCCCTGGTACATGCGCACGTCGTACGTGCCGAAATTCTTCGCCTTCTTGAAGCCCGTTGCGGTCAGAAAGATCGTGTCCGGAAAGTCCTTCGCGACCTTCAGCTGGAAGTCCTGATAGCCGAAGCTCGTGCCGAAGATCACCTTGTTGCCCTTGTTCGCCAGATCGCGGAACACGCGTTCCGAGTCCGCGGATTCCGGCACGTTTTCCACGCGCGTGATCTTGATCTTGTTGCCGAACTTCGCTTCGGCTTCCTTGCTGCCGGCGTCGTGCGCGAAGGTCCAGCCCGCATCGCCCGGATTGCCGAGATAGACGAAGGCGACGCCCGGGGCGTCGGCCGCCTGCGCACTCGCGGCGGCGAGCGTCGCGGAGAGCGCGACAGTGGCCGTGATCGCCTTCAGCCAGGTTTTCTGCATCGTGATGCTCCTCTTTGGATGTTGTATGCAAAACGGAAAACGGTTCGCCTGAAGTTTCGTCGGTCAAAAAACGCGGCGGAATCTCAGGCGCGCGCGGTGCGGTGGCGGAACAACACACCGATCGCGCAAATCGAATGCGGCACTTTACATGCGGTACCGTGAATGCAAAATGCCGGCGCGCCGCACGCATCAGCTCGCAGCGAAAAACGGCTTGCCGAGCGATGCAGGCGCATTGAGCTTGATCGTGTTCGGGTTGCGCGAGATCAGCACGAGCACGACGATGGTCGCGATATACGGCAGCATCGCGAGGAATTGCGTCGGCACCGGCACGCCGATGGCCTGCGCGTAGAACTGCAGCGCCATCACCGCGCCGAACAGCAGCGCGCCGATGAGGAGCCGCCCCGGCCGCCACGTCGCGAAGACGACGAGCGCGAGCGCAATCCAGCCGCGTCCCGAGGTCAGTTGCTCCTGCCAGACGTGCAGATAGACGATCGAGTAGTAACCGCCCGCGATGCCCGCCATGCCGCCGCCGAAAAGCGTCGCGCCATAGCGCACGCCGACCACCGGAAAGCCGACCGAATGCGCCACCGCCGGCGATTCGCCGACCGAGCGCAGCACGAGCCCCGCGCGGGTCTTGTACAGGAACCAGCCGATGACCGCGAACATGAAGAACGCGAGATAGCCGAGCGGCGTCAGCGAGAAGATCGCCGGGCCGAGAACGGGAATCGACGAGAGGCCGGGAATCGGCAGCACGTCGATGGTCGCGCGCACTGCAGCCGACGTGTACGGCTTGCCGACGTACGCCGAGAATCCGATGCCGAAGATCGTCAGCGACAGGCCCGTGGCGACCTGATTCGCGAGCATCGTGATGGTGAGGAAGCCGAAGAGCAGCGCCATCGCGAGCCCGGCGAACACCGACGCGAGAATGCCGAGCCACGGACTGCCCGTGATCGACGTAACCGCGTAGCCCGTGACCGCGCCCATCAGCATCATGCCTTCGACGCCCAGGTTGAGCACGCCCGACTTCTCCGCGACGAGTTCGCCCGCGCCCGCGTACATCAGCGGAATCGCCGCGATGACCGCGCTCGATGCGAGATTGCTGGCTTGATTGATATCCATCTTCGAGTTCTCTTATGCGGTCTCAGGCAGCGCGGTGCGCCGGGGTCCTGCGCCTGATGCGGTAATTCACGAACAGATCGCAGCCGAGGAGACAAAACAGCAGCAGCCCCTGGAACACGCCCGCGAGCGCCTGCGGCAATTGCAGCGATGTCTGCACCGCTTCGCCGCCGAGATACAGCAGCGCCATCAACAGACTCGCGAGCACGATCCCCACCGGATGCAGCCGCCCGACGAACACGACGATGATCGCCGTGAAGCCGTAGCCCGGCGACCAGCCGGCCTGAAGCTGCCCGATCGGTCCCGCCACTTCGCCCACGCCCGCGAGACCCGCGAGTCCGCCCGAAAGCAGCAGCGAAGTCCAGATCGTCTTCTTGTCCGAGAAGCCCGCGTAGCGCGCGGCGAGCGGCGCGAGGCCGCCGACGTTCATCCGGAACCCCGCGAAACTCTTGCGCATGAAAAGCCAGACGAGCGGAATCGCGATCACCGTCAGAAACACCGACGCGTTGATGCGCGTGCCCTTCAGGAAGCTCCAATGCCAGTCGCCATAGAGACGCGGGAACAAGGCGTCGTCGACGAACATCGCGGAAATCGGGAAATTCATGCCTTCCGGGTCGCGCCACGGGCCGCTCACGAGATAGATCAGCAATTGCGCCGCAACATACGTGAGCATCAGGCTCGTGAGAATCTCGTTGGTGTTGAAGCGGCTTTTGAGCAGCGCCGGAATGGCGGCCCACAGCATGCCGCCCGCGATGCCGCCGATCACCATCAGCGGCAGCGTCCACCAGCCGGATGCATCGCCGACGTGAATGGCGATGCCGCCCGCAACGATGCCGCCGAGCAGCATCTGTCCTTCCGCGCCGATGTTCCACACGTTCGCGCGATAGCCGACCGCGAGCCCCAGTCCGATCAGGCACAGCGGCGACGCCTTCAGCACGAGTTCTGACCAGCCGTTCACGGTGGAAAGCGGCTCGACGAAGAACGCGTGCATCGCGCGCAGCGGGTCCTGCCCGACGATGCTGAAAATCAGGAAGCCGATAAGCAGCGTCGCCACGGCCGCCACCACCGGAACCGCAAGCTGCATGGCGCGCGAGGGCGTCGGGCGCGCTTCGAGTCGATACGGAAAAATCATGCTTATTTGCTCAAAGAATCGAGTTCGGCCGCGGGCGCGCGCTTGCCCTCGAACAAGCCCGCCATGAAGAGGCCGATTTCCTCGGCGTTCGTCTCGCCCGTCGCGCGCACCGGCGAGAGCTTGCCGCGCGCGAGCACCGCGAGCCGGTCGCAGATGTCGAACAGTTCTTCGAGCTCTTCGGAGATCACGAGAATGGCGACGCCGCGCGACGCAAGATCGAGCAACTGCTGGCGGATGAAACCGGCCGCGCCGACATCGACGCCCCAGGTCGGCTGCGCGACGACGAGCACCTTCGGCGCCTGCAAAATCTCGCGTCCGACGATGAACTTCTGCAAGTTGCCGCCCGACAGACTCTGAGCGAGCGCGCCGCTGCCGCCGCAGCGCACGTCGAAGGCCTGAATGCAGCGATCAGCAAAGCTGCGCACCGCGCCCGAGCGAATCCAGCCGCCGCGCACCATCTGTTGCCGATGCGCGGTCAAGAGGCCGTTTTCCGCGAGCGACATCGCCGGGACCGCGCCGCGCCCGAGCCGTTCTTCCGGCACGAACGCGAAGCCGAGCCGCCGCCGCGCGCCCGCCGTGAGCCGGGCGGCGGGCGTGCCGCAAATCGACACGGCATCGGCCGCGACGTGGCGATCGCGTATTTCACCCGACAGCGCCGCGAGCAGTTCCGCCTGGCCATTGCCCGACACACCCGCGATGCCGAAGATTTCGCCCGCGCGCACCTCGAACGACACGTTCTGGAGCGACGTGCCGAACGGGTCCGGACTCGCCACCGAAAGATTCCTGACCGCGAGCAGCGCATCGCCGGGCGTGTGGGCGCGGCGCGTGTAGTCGGGCAGCGAATGACCGACCATCGACTGCGCGAGCGACGCATGCGTTTCCTTGCGCGGATCGACATTGCCGGTCACGCGGCCCCCACGCATCACCGTCGCGTTCTCGCACAGCGCCTGGATTTCGTCGAGCTTGTGGCTGATGTAGAGAATGCTGCAACCCTCGGCCGCGAGCCGGCGCAGCACCGTGAAGAGCTTTTGCACGGCCTGCGGCGTGAGCACGGAAGTCGGCTCGTCCATGATGAGCAGCCGCGGGTTCTGCAACAGGCACCGCACGATCTCCACGCGCTGCCGCTCGCCGACCGTCAGGCTATGAACGTGCCGCTGCGGATCGACATCGAGCCCGTAGTCCTTCGACACATCCCGAATGCGCTTTGCCAGCGCCTTCATGTCGAACTTGTCGTCGAGCGCGAGCGCGATGTTTTCGGCGACGGTCAGCGTTTCGAACAGCGAGAAGTGCTGAAACACCATGCCGATGCCGAGCTTGCGCGCCGCGGCCGGACTGCCAATGTCGACGGTCTCGCCCTGCCAGCGGATCTCGCCTTCGTCCGGGCGCACCGCGCCGTAGATGATCTTCATCAGCGTGGACTTGCCCGCGCCGTTTTCGCCGAGCACCGCGTGGATCTCGCCGGGCATGACGACGAGATTCACGCCGTCGTTCGCCTTGACGGACGGGTACTGCTTGCTGATGCCGGACAACGCCAGGCGCGGTGGCGTTGTCGACTTTTGAATGGCGTCGCCCATTGAGCTCTGAATATGCGTCCGGCCACCGAGCAGGCCGGACTGGGAAGAATTACCGCGAGAGCGAGCGCAAGACACCGTTGTCGCACGAACTCATATCGCGGGCAGAATTTACAGAATTCGAGGCACTAAGTCGATCACTCAAAATTAGCGCGACTCCCCGCCTAGCGAGCATTTGCGGGTTAGTCACACCTTGACGCAAACTCTAAGTCATATTAAAAATGATATGTTGTACCCCGCCGTCGATCAGCCAGAACATATAGTGGAGATAACATGAGTCAGCAACGTGAGGCGATCGATACGTACTTATTGCGCGTCTTGCATACCTTGCTGATGGAACGCAGCGTCACCCGCGCGGCCGTCAAGCTCAATCAGTCGCAACCCGCCATCAGCGCCGCGCTGCGCCGCCTGCGCGACATCACCGGCGACCCGCTGCTCGTGCGCGGCAAATCCGGCATGGTGCCGACCGAATACGGCCTGCGCCTGCTCGAACCGACGCAGAACGCGCTGCGCGAAATCGAGCGGATCAAGGTCCAGCAGCACAACTTCGACCCTTCGACGTCCGTGCGGTGCTATCGCATCGGCTGTCCCGACTATCTCAACGTGCTCTTCGTGCCGACCGTCGTCGAGCGTTTCCGGCAGGCCGCGCCGAACGCGACGCTCGAGTTTCATTCGCTCGGCCCCGCGTTCGATTACGAACTGGCGCTCGAAGACGGCAAGCTCGATATCGTCGTCGGCAACTGGCCGGAACCGCCCGAGCAACTGCATTTGTCGAATTTGTTCGTCGACAAGATCGTGTGTCTCGTCAGCAACACGCATCCGTTCGCCAAGCGGGGCGGACTCACGCTCGATCAGTATCTCAACGCGCCGCACCTTGCGCCGACGCCCTATTCCGTCGGTCAGCGCGGAGCAATCGACGTGCATCTGGCGCGCGAACGTCTGAAGCGCCATGTCGTCGTCACGCTGCCGTACTTCAATCTTGCGCCTTACGTGCTCATCAAGTCGGACCTCGTCTTCACGACCACGCGCCTGTTCGCCGCCCATTACGCGAAGTTTCTGCCGCTCGCGGTGGTGCCCGCGCCGCTCGACTTCCCGCCCATGCAGTATTACCAGCTTTGGCATGAGCGGTGTCACTACTCCGACGAAGTCCGCTGGCTGCGCAGCCTCGTCGCCGAAGCGACGCGCTCGCTGATCGAACAGCCCTGACGCTAGCGAACCCTGTGCGCGTTTTGCTCTGAGGCGCGCGTCGCGGCTTCGGTGCGCCGGTTCGTCAGTTAGCGCGCCAGCATGTTGTGCCGCTCGACGACCCCACGCTTTGACAACCACTGTCCCGCGCACTGCCACGGCACGCCCTTTGCCTTGAGGCGCGGCATCCCGCCGTCAGTGCGCCGCGTTGGCCAATTTGCGCGCCAGCGTGTTATGCCGCTCGACGATCGCACTCTTTCACGACCACTTTTCCCGACGATCACGCTCGTCGCGCACTGCGACGACGCGCGCGTCGCCTTGAGCCGCGCGTCGCGCGCTTAATGCGCCGCATTCGCCAGTTCGCCCGCCAGCGCGTTATGCCGCTCCACCGCCGCGCGCAAATCCACCGTCGTCAGGCGCCCTTCCTTCACGACCACTTTTCCGTCGATGACGCTCGTCGCGACCTGCGACGGCGCGCAGAACACGAGCGCCGCGACGGGATCGTGCAGCGCGCCCGCGAACGCCGGCTGCGACAGATCGAACGAGACGAAATCCGCCGCCATGCCGGGCGCGAGCGCGCCGATGTCGTCGCGGTTCAGCACTTTCGCCCCGCCGAGCGTCGCGATTTCGAGCGCTTCGCGCGCGGTCATCGCGTCCGGTCCGAAGCCGACGCGCTGAAGCAACAGCGCCTGCCGCACTTCGCCGACCATTTGCGCGCCGTCGTTCGATGCCGAGCCGTCCACGCCGAGCCCGACCGGCACGCCCGCGTCGCGCATGGCGCGAATCGGCGCGATGCCGGACGCAAGCCGCATGTTCGAGCACGGACAATGCGCCACGCCCGTTCCCGTGCGCGCGAAAAGCTCGATGCCCGGTTTGTCGAGCTGAACACAATGCGCGTGCCATACGTCATGGCCGACCCAGCCCAGGTCTTCGGCATATTCGGCGGGCGTCATGCCGAACTTCTCGCGGCTGTACGCGACATCGTTCACGTTTTCCGCCAGATGCGTGTGCAGCGACACGCCGTACCGACGCGCGAGCGCCGCGGAATCGCGCATCAACTCGCGGCTCACCGAAAACGGCGAGCACGGCGCGACGACCACGCGCAGCATCGCGTAGCGGCCTTCGTCGTGATACGTCTCGATGAGGCGCTGCGAGTCCTTCAGGATCGCGTCTTCCTTCTCGACGACCGAATCCGGCGGCAGCCCGCCGTCTTTCTGGCCGACGCTCATGCTGCCGCGCGCCGCGTGAAAGCGCATGCCGATCTCGCGCGCCGCCGCGATGCTGTCGTCCAGCCGGCTGCCGTTCGGATAGATATACAGGTGATCGCTCGACGTCGTGCAGCCGGAGAGCAGCAGTTCGGCCATCGCGGTTGTCGTGGAGACCGCGATCATCTCGGGCGTCAGATGCGCCCAGATCTTGTAGAGGTTCGTGAGCCAGCCGAAAAGCTCGGCGTTCTGCGCGGCCGGAACCGCCCGCGTCAGGCTCTGATACATGTGGTGATGCGTGTTGACGAGGCCGGGAATGACGAGATGCCCGCGCATGTCGAGCACGTCGTCGGCGGTCTGCGGAAGCTCGCTCGTCGGCCCGACCGCCACGATGCGGTTGCCTTCGATAAAGAGGCCGCCATCGGCGATTTCGCGGCGCTCTGCGTCCATCGTGACGAGCATGTGGGCGTTCTTGACGAGCAGGCTGCGGGGTGTCGCATTCATCGAATGTTCTCCGGAAACGGGTTGCATCAGGGTAAGAGGACCAGTGAAAGCCCCGGTTACCCAGCGAATGAACGCCGTCTTCGGGACGCGGCTCGATTGCGCGCGGTGTCACTGTCGGCAGCCAAAAACATCGCCGCAATCACGGGGCCGCCATAGTCGACTTCAGCCCGGCGATATATTTGCGAATTTTGGCGCAGGTAGCATCGCAGCAAAAGCCGTGCAGATTGCCCGCGCGTCGCGGTCCGAGACCAGCGGCGGCGCTCATGCGGCCGGCATTATCTTTCCTATCGCGGACGCACAGCGCGTCTCGAATTTCTACAATGCTGTACACGGCGCGCATCTGAAACGCCGACGGGTATGTAGCCACTGACGTGGAGCCTCGATCCGCCGCCGCCGCACGGTTCCCCACAGTGCGGATTTCGGATCGATGCGCGAGCCGGACATCGCACAACACAAGGAACATGCGAATGGGCAAGCTCACCACCCACGTCCTCGACACCGCGCACGGCCGCCCCGGCGCGAACATACAAGTCGAGCTCTTCGCGCTATCCGGCGACACCCGGCGCGCAATCAAGACCACCCTGACCAACGACGACGGCCGCTGCGATGCGCCGCTGCTCGAAGGCGCGGAACTCGAAACCGGCGAATACGAACTCGTTTTTCACGCGGGCGATTATTTCGCCGCGCTCGGCGTGAACGTGCCCGAGCCGCGCTTCGTCGATCGCGTCGTGTTGCGCTTCGGCATCGCGGACGCCGCCGCGCATTATCACGTGCCGCTTTTGGTTTCGCCGTGGGCGTACAGCACGTATCGCGGCAGCTAACACGCGCCAGACATAGCGATCACAGCACGCCGCGCATCGACGGCGTGCGCATAACGAATCGGTAGTGGAGGAGTTCATGGAAGGCTTTATCACCGACTGGCTGAACCTGGTCTTGCGCTGTCTGCACGTGATCGTGGCGATCGCGTGGATCGGCGAGTCGTTCTATTTCGTCGCGCTCGACAACAGCCTGAAACCGCCGCAGGACCCGAACGCGCGCCGGCGCGGCGTGTTCGGCGACTTCTGGCACGTGCATGGCGGCGGCTTCTATCACATGCAGAAGTATTCGGTCGCGCCGCAGGACATGCCGGAGAATCTGCACTGGTCGTTCTGGCCGTCCTATACCACGTGGATGTCCGGCTTCGGCCTCTTCTTCGTGCTGTATCTGTTCTCGCCCAGCACGTATCTGATCGACAAGACCGTGCTCGACATGGGACCGGTCGTTGCCGTGTCGGCGGCGCTCGGCTTTCTGATGGCCGGGTGGATCGTCTACGATTCGCTCTGCCGCCTGCTCGGCCACAACGACAAGCTGCTCGGCATTTGCGTCGGCATCTACGTGCTGATCGCGGCATTCGTCGCGTGCCATGTGTTCTCGGGCCGCGCGGCGTATCTGATCACCGGCGCGATGATCGCGACGATCATGTCGGCGAACGTGTTCTTCGTCATCATTCCGGGACAGCGCAAGATGGTCGCGGCGATGCTCAAGGGCGAAACGCCGAACGCCATCTACGGCAAGCGCGGCAAGCAGCGTTCCGTGCATAACACGTACTTCACGCTGCCGGTCGTCTTCGCGATGCTGTCCAACCACTACGCGATGACCTACACGCACAAGTACAACTGGGTGATCCTCGTGCTCATCATGCTGGCGGGCGCGCTGATCCGTCAGTTCTTCGTGATGCGCCATCGCGGGCAGGTGCTGTGGTACATGCCGGTCGCGGGTCTCGTGCTGGTGCTCGGCGCGTTCGCGTGGACGATGCCCGCGCCGACCGCGCCGGTCGCGCAAGCCGCGGGCGCGCCGACGATCAAGGTCGCCGACATTCAGCCGATCATCCAGCAGCGTTGCGCGGTATGCCACTCCGCGCATCCGACGATGATGGGCAGCGCGCCGGCAGGCGTTCTGCTCGACACGCCCGCCGAGATTCGCCAGAACGCGCAGCGCGTGCATCAGCAGGCGGTGACGCTGAAAGCGATGCCGCTCGGCAACGTCACGCAAATGACGGATGCCGAGCGTCAGAAGATCGCCGCTTGGTTTGACGGAGGCGCGGTGCAGTAAGCGTCGCGTCGCTGCGAGACGGCCCGGATCGGCTTCTGCCGCGCGGGCCGTTTTTTTATTGCGCGGCGAAGTAGCCTTTGACCGCGCCGATGACCGTATCGATATCCTCGCGCGACACATCGCGATGCGTCACGAACCGCGATGCGTAGAGCATCTGCGTGAGAATGCCGCGTTCCTTGAGCCACGCTTCGAGCGGCGCGCAATGCTTCTCGGGAATCTGCGCGAACACCATATTGGTGGCTTGCGCCTGAATTACGATTCCATCGATCTCGGCGAGCCCCGCTGCGAGCCGCGCCGCGTTGTCGTGATCCTGCGCGAGGCCGTCGACGTGATGGTCGAGCGCGTGAAGGCACGCCGCCGCGAGCACGCCCGCCTGCCGCATGCCGCCGCCGAGCACCTTGCGCCAGCGGTGCGCGACATCGACGAGCGCCTTGCTGCCGACCAGCACCGAACCGACGGGCGCGCCGAGCCCTTTCGAAAAGCAGATGGAAACGGTGTCGAACGGCGCGCACAGTTCGCTCACCGGCCTATCCGACGCCACCACCGCGTTGAAGATGCGCGCGCCGTCCAGATGCGTCGAGAGGCCGCGATCGCGGGCCAGCTTCGTCGCCTGCGCCACGTATTCCGCCGGCAGCACTTTCCCGCCGATGGTGTTCTCCAGCGCGAGCAGGCGCGAGCGCGCGAAGTGATCGTCGATGGGCTTGATCGCCGCCGCGATCTTTTCGAGCGGCAACGAGCCGTCGGGCGCGTTCTCGATAGGCTGCGGCTGGATGCTGCCGAGCACCGCCGCCCCGCCGCCCTCGTATTTATACGTATGCGCCGCCTGCCCGACGATGTACTCGTCGCCGCGCGCACAGTGCGCCATCAACGCGGCGAGGTTGCTTTGCGTGCCGCTCGGAAAGAACAGGCCCGCTTCCTTGCCGGTGCGCTCCGCGAGCGTGGACTGGAGCTTGAGCACCGTGGGATCGTCGCCCCAGACGTCGTCGCCCACTTCGGCGGCTGACATGGCGGAGAGCATCGCTTGGCTCGGGCGGGTGACGGTATCGCTGCGTAGGTCGATCTGGCGTGCTGGCATCGTGAGTCGCTTGGTCGGAGTGAGCGGCATAGTGTAGCGCGCAACAAAAAAGACCGGCCATGCTGCGCCGGTCTTTCCGTGACTGCCAGGGGCACTCCCACTCCGCGCGATGACTCAGCGCAGCGCCTCTTCTGTCAGCCACAACGACTCGCTCAGGTCCTGCTCGTTCAGATTCAAGCCATCGCCACCGCGATCGACGACGATGAAATCGCTGACCTTATCCAGCGCAATGAGCGGATGATGCCAGACGCCTTTCGCGTAATTCACGCCCTGCCAGCCGCGCGTGACGAAGGCGCGAATCTGCGATTCGTCGAGGTCTCCCGCCGGCGCGACGACCACGAGATACGGCCGCTCGTCGAGGGGAATGAACGCCTGCGAGCCGAGCGGATGACGCTCCATCATCTTCACTTCGAACGGCAGCACGCGCGGCTGTCCACGGAAGAGATTCACGAGCGTGCGGCCGCCCTCGTCCGTCACGTCGACCTTGCAGAGATCGTGAAAGCGGATCGTCGTGCCGAGGTTGATCGGGATCTGCTTCGCGCCGTCGAGCTCGATCACATCGCCGAAAGGCTCGAACGCCGCGCGCGTCAACGGTTCGATCGCGAGCGTCTTCATCATGCAAGCGTTCCGAAAAGACGCAGGCGCGAGACGCCGCCGTCCGGGTAGATGTTGAAGCGCACGTGCGTGACTGGGCCGAGCGCCGCGAGTTCGGACTCGAAGAAATGCTGCTTGTCCATCTGCAGCTTCTGTTCCGACAACAGCACCGGCCAGAACATGGCCTGCGTGACGAGCGAGCTGTCCGTGCCGCCCTTCACATACGCCGCCTGCAGCGAGCAGCGGTCGGGGAAATTGCCCTTGAAGTGCGCGGTATCCACTTCGACCTTCTTGATGATGCCCGGCTGCGCGAGCGCGACGATACACCAGTCGTTGCCCGGCTCGCGGCGGCGGCGCGTTTCCCAGCCATCGCCCATATTGACGCCGCGGCCCGGCATCAGAAGCGTGGACGCGAGACCGAAGTGCTGGTTGTTCGTGCCGACCATATACGCGCCGTTTTCCATCGCGGCGAGATCGAACAGTTCGTTGCGATCCGCGTTGCGCCAGTCGAGCTGCGGCTGACCGTACACGCGCAATCGCGCGATGCCGCCGTCCGGATAGATGTTCACGCGCAAGTGCGTGAACGGCTCGGCGGATGCGACATCCAGATAGTGATGGCTATTGCCCTGCAGCGTCGTCGACGGCACGATTTCCGTCCATTGCGTGGACTGGCTCGGCGCGCCATCGGCGACATGCGCGCCCTCGATGGACGCCGCCGGCGGGAAGTTGCCCGTGAAGTGGCTCGTATCCAGATCGATGCCCTTGATCACGCCCGGCCGCGCCAGCTTGACGATGCACCAGTCGTAGCCGGTCGTGCGCTTGCGCCGCGTTTCCCAGCCGTCCATCCACTTGCCATGTTCGTCGTATTTGCCGGGGATGAACACGGCCGGCTCGGGGTTCAGCATGCGTTCCTTCGGCGCGAAGAAATCGTCGCTCGCCTCGAGTGCCTGCGCGCCCAGACGCGGGTCCGCGAGATTCACATAGCGGCGCGTGAAATCGGGCGCGTTGGGATCGAGTGTCGGAATTGCCATTGTCTGCGTCCTGTTGTCGTTGCTAGGAAGGATCAGGCGCGAATCAGGTCGTCGAGCCTGAAGCGCGCGATCCGGTAAATCTGGTCGAGACTCGTACGAAGTTCTTGGGCGCGGTCGTGATTCACGCGCGCCTCGAAGTTCGCGATGATGCCGTGACGGTCATACCCGCGCACCGCGAGAATGAACGGGAAGCCGAACTTCTCGCGATACGCCGTGTTCAGCGACTGGAGCTTGTCGAACTCTTCCTGCGTGCAGAGGTTGAGGCCTGCGCCGCTCTGCTCACGCGTCGATTCGGCCGTGAGTTCGCCGCGCACCGCTGCCTTGCCCGCGAGTTCCGGGTGCGCGTTGATGAGCGCGAGTTGCTTCTCTTCGCCCGCCGTTTCGACTGCTTGCGACATGGTCGCGTGCAATTCGTCGATGCTCGAAAACGGGCGCTTCTCAGCCGCAATCTCCGCGACCCACGGCGAATGCTCGAAGATGCCGGCGAGCACGGTCACGAACGCGTCGGCGGGCATGGTGTTGAGTTGGTCGAGTGTGGTTTGCATCGCCTTCATGCCGCCGTCCCGTTGTCTTCTTTCGTTTGATCGGAAGGGTGATGTTCGCGCCAGTGCCGCGCGATATCGACGCGCCGCGTCACCCACACGCGGTCGTGCTTTTCGATGTGATCGAGAAACTTCTGCAGCCCGCGAAAGCGCCCGGGACGACCGAGCAGCCGGCAGTGCATGCCGATGGACAGCATCTTCGGCGCTTCGTCGCCTTCTTCGTAGAGCACGTCGAAGGCATCGCGCAGGTACGTGAAGAAGTGGTCGCCCGTATTGAAGCCTTGCGGCGTGGCGAAACGCATGTCGTTGGTGTCGAGCGTGTACGGCACGATGAGTTGCGGCGTGCTCTTGCCGTTGCCGAGATCGACGTCCATCCAGAACGGCAGGTCGTCGCCGTAATAGTCCGAGTCGTACAGAAAGCCGCCGTATTCCGCCACCAGCCGATGCGTGTTCGGACTGTCGCGGCCCGTGTACCAGCCAAGCGGCCGCACGCCCGTCACGCGCTCGATGGCTTCCATGCCGAGGCGCATATGCTCCGCTTCGCGCTCCGGCGACATGTCCTGATAGTGAATCCAGCGATACCCGTGGCACGCGATCTCATGCCCCAGTTCCACGAACGCCCGCGACAGCTCGGGATGCCGCTCCATCGCCATGCCGACGCCGAACACGGTCAGCGGCAAGCCGCGCTTCTCGAATTCGCGCAAGATGCGCCAGACGCCTGCGCGCGAGCCGTATTCGTAGATGGACTCCATGCTCATGTGACGCGCCGGATACGACGCCGCGCCCACGATCTCCGACAAGAACTGCTCGGAGCCGGGATCGCCGTGCAGCACGCAGTTTTCGCCGCCTTCCTCGTAATTGAGCACGAATTGCACGGCGACGCGCGCACGCCCCGGCCAGTTCGCCTGCACGGGATGGCGGCCGTAGCCGATCAGGTCGCGTGGATAGTTCGGATCTAGAGACATGGCTGGGTCAGGAAACGGGGCGTTGGGAAGCGGAATGTCGACGATTCAGTGTAGCGAAAACGCCCGGACGCGCCCATACAGCGGCGCAGATATTGCGGGTCACGTCACCGGTATGTGTCGATCGTTCCGTGCGTTCAGCGCGGGCCGAAATCGGCGAGCACGCCGTCGTAGCGTTTCGCGAGCGGCCGCGCGAAGTCCCCGCGTTTAGCAGTATGCAGCCTGAGCGCGATGAGCGCCTCGGCCCATTTGACGGCCGCCGTTACGCCCTCCACGACCGGCGCGCCGATGGCGTCCTCCACTTCGCGGCAGAATTCCGCCATGCCCGCGCATCCGAGCACGATGGCGTCCGAGCCGTCTTCGTCGAGCGCGCGCCGGCATTCGTCGATGATCGTCTGCCGCGCCGCCGAGCCCGGCTCGTCGAGTTCGAGCACGGCGACGTCCGTCGCACGCACGTTCTTGCAGAAGCGCGTCATGCCGTAGCGCTCGGCGAGATGCCAGGCCATGCCGCACGTGCGCCGCAGCGTCGTCACGACCGAGAAGCCCGGCGCGATGACGCTCGCCGCGTGCATCGCCGCCTCCGCGATGCCGATCACCGGCCCGCGCGCCAGTTCGCGCGCCGCATACAGCGCCGGGTCGCCGAAACACGCGATCACGTAGCCGTCGAAGCCCTGCCGCTCGCCCGCCTCCACTTCGGCGAGCAGCCCGAGCGAGGCAATGGCTTCGTCGTAATAGCCTTCGATGGAAGGCGGACCCATCGTCGGGCTGACCGCGACGATTTCCGTGCCGGGCGCGGCGACCTCGCGCGCGCAGCGGGCCATCGAATCGGTCATGCGCTGCGTGGTGTTCGGATTGATCAGTTTGATGCGCATTGCTGTCTCCTGCTCATTGCGTCTTTCCGTCCGCCGCGACGTATCGCGGCGGCTCGGTTCCCTTCACTTCAAGCCACGTGCTTGCGATCCGCGAGCATCCAGTAGAACAACGCGCCGAGCCCCGCCCCGATGAACCACGAGAAGTTCGCGGCGCCTTCGAGCGAAGGCAGCATCACGCAGAGAATCGCGATGACTGCGGCTGGCAAGAGCGCCATGACCGCACGGCGATTGACGCCCTTCGTGTACCAGTACTTGCCGGTGTCGGACGTCGTGTAGAGGTCGTTCACCGCGAGCTTGCCGCGCTTCAGAAGATAGAAGTCGAGAATCAGCACGCCGTACAACGGTCCGATGAAGCTGCCGAGAATGTCCAGCGTGTAGTGGATCACGGCGGGATTGTTGAAGAGATTCCACGGCGTGATGAAGATCGACGCGGTCGCGGCCATCATCCCGCCCATGCGCCAGCTGATGAGACGCGGCGCGACGTTGGAGAAGTCGAACGCCGGCGACACGAAGTTCGCCACGATATTGATGCCGATGGTCGCGATGGTGAACGTCAGCGCGCCGAGAATGACGGCCGTCGGATGATCGATGCGGCCCACCGTTTCCACCGGATCGGTAATCAGTTGTCCGAACACCGGCAACGTGGCCGCCGTCGTGATGACCGTCACGAGCGAGAACGCGAGGAAGTTGACCGGCAGACCCCAGAAATTGCCGCGCTTCACGCTGCGAAAGCTCTTGCAGTAGCGCGAGAAGTCGCCGAAGTTCAGCATCGGCCCGGAGAAATAGGACACGACGAGCGAGATCGCGGTGATCATCACCGGCACGACTTCCATGCCGTGATACTTCACGCCGCCGAGATTCAGCCCGATGTTGTGGATGCCCGCGCGCCACACCATGTATCCGGCGAGCCCGAACATCACGACATAGACGGCAGGTCCGGCAAAGTCGATGAACTTCTTGATCATCTCCATGCCGCGCCAGAACACGACCGCCTGCAACACCCACAGCAGCATGAAGCCGGCCCAGCCGAGCGCCGACAGCCCGACGAAGCCATAGCGATGCACGTCCGCATAGGGCATCAGCGACGGCACGAACTTCAGCACGACGATCACGAGCGCGCTGGAGGCCAGATACGTCTGGATGCCGTACCACGCCACGGCGATCAGCCCGCGAATGACGGCGGGAATGTTCGCGCCGAGCACGCCGAACGTCGCGCGGCACGCGACCGGATACGGCACGCCCGCCACTTGACTCGGCTTTGCGATGAGATTGCACAGCAGATTCACGAACCCGATGCCGATGAGCAGCGACACGAGCACCTGCCAGCTCGTCAGCCCGAGCGCAAAGAGACTGCCCGCGAACACATAGCCGCCGACGCTATGCACGTCCGACATCCAGAACGCGAAGATGTTGTACGCGCCCCACGTCTGATTCCTGAGCGGCGCGAGATCTTCGTTGTACAGACGATCGCTGTAGCCGGCCGGCAAGCCGGTATCGTGCTCGGAAGATTCGTACGGGGTTTCATACGGCGGCAGTGCTGAACTGCCGGGCGTTGCACTGAACTGAGCCATGACCTCTCCTTGGATGGGCGGCTTGCGTCATGAAAAAGCGGCAATTGCTTGGGATCAAGCGTCGTCGGATACCTTCGCGAACGGGCTCGCCGCCACGCTCGCGCGGTACTCTTCGGATTTGCTCCATCGCCTGCGGCGTAGTGCCGAGAGCGAGCGGGCTTCGGCCCATCTCGCTCGCCGTCAGGCGTTTTTCATTGCACGCTCGTCGTTGAGCGTCTCGTTCAGTGCGGCGCATGCTGCGAACGGGGTCGCGCGCGCGTCTCGCCACGCGTCCGCTGCAATCGGCGCGGGCGCGGTCTCCAGTCATGTGTGTTCGTGCTGCGGCTTGGCTACGCGCCGAACGCCTTCTCGCGTTCGCCCGGCCTCGCGAATACTTCCTTCAGATCGACCGCGCCACGGGCGGGCCGCTCCAGCATCTTCAATTCGACATCGCGCAGATGTTGCGCCATCAGATCCGCGGCTTTCGCGGCGTCGCCGGCATCGAGCGCGGCGAGGATCGCTTCGTGATCTTCGAACGAGCACGAACTCTTGCCGAGCGATTCATACAGCGCCGAAATGAGCGTCGAGCGCGCGACGAGTCCGGACAGACAATCGCACAGCACGGCGTTGCCGGTGAGCGCGGCCAGTTCGGTGTGGAACTCGCCCGACAGCCGAATCCACGCGGAAAAGTCGCGGTCCTCAAACGCTCGCCTTTCGCGCCCGATGGTCGCGCCGATCGACTTCAGCCGCCGCGTGCCGTGCCCTTTGCAGATGCGCTCGACGACAGCCAGCTCGACGATGCGCCGCATCTCGAACACGTCGTGCACTTCCTGCAGCGACGGACTTGCCACGAACGCGCCGCGATTCGGTTCGAGATCGACGAGCCGCTCGCTTGCCAGCTGCGACAGCGCCTGGCGCACCGGGCCGCGTTTCACGTCGAACACTTCGCACAACTGCGCTTCGGTCAGCTTCGCGCCGGGAGCAAGCCGGTGTTCGAGGATCGCGGCGCGGATGTTCTCGGCGATCGACTCGGGGCTCGCTGCGGCGGCTCCGTTCAGAGAACCGGCGGAAGCGTTCGATGCAGCACTCGATTTACGGTCGGACATGATGTGCTCGCTTGCATGTTGATCATCTTAGAATCGACATAAAGATTGTCAACAATTCAAATTAAAAATCTTGGTGGTGAGCGGCGTCGCGGGAGGCGCTGCCTACCCGCAAGCCAATACCGGCAGGCATTTCGGGGGATTACACTACTTTTTGTCGGCATTGCCCGCCGTATTTTGTCGACAATTTCCAGTGCCTCGATGGTGCATCGCGATTCACGGTGATGCATACGAAAGACCGTTAGTTGCGCCGGAGGTCGAACAAAAAGGCACTCGCAACAAGTGCCCTAACCCGCAAACTCAAGCCAGATGCGGATAGTCCGAAAGCGCCAGCGTGAAACCCCGCTCCTTCGCGACAAGGTGTGCAGTCGCACCAAAAGGCAGCGTCAGCAGGTTATCGACGTGCCCGAACTGCAAGCCGGTGACGAACGGCACGCCGGTCGCCGCCCTCATCTGCTCGATCACCGTGTCGAGCGAGAAGCCGTTGTCGTAGTCGGACAGGCGCCCGCCCGAGAACTCGCCCATGACGACCGCCTGCTGCCGTCCGAGCACGCCCGCCTGATGCAGCTGGTAAATCATCCGCTCGATGCGAAACGGATGCTCGTTCACGTCTTCGATGAAGAGAATGCCGCCCTCGACAGGCGGCAAATACGGCGTGCCGACCAGCGCGGCCAGTATCGCGAGGTTGCCGCCCCAGAGCATGCCGGTCACATCCACTGACTGTCGCTGCGGCGTGTGGCTCGTCACTGTGAAGCTCGGCTGCGAGATCGCCTGCCAGAAGTGGTGCATGGTGAACGCGCTCAACTGCTCCGCGCCGAAGTTCCCGGCGAACATCGGGCCGCCGAAGCTCTTCACCGCCGAACGCGCGTACAACGCGCACTGAATCGCCGTGAAATCGCTATGGCCGACGAGCGCCACCGGTTCGTCGGCGAGCCGTCGCAGGCCGTCGTAGTCGAGGCCGTGCAGGATGCGCGATGCGCCATAGCCGCCCCGCACCGCCAGCACGATATCGGGCAGCCGCCGCGACGGATCGGCGAGACGGTTCAGATCGGCGGCGCGCTCGCTGTCCGTGCCGCCGAATCGTTGGAAGCGGCGGCGCGTCGCATCGAGATTTTCGAGCCGATGACCCTGCGCCCGCAAACGCCCGATGCCCCGCTCGACAGCCGCAGAATCGTGCGGATAGCCGGAAGGCGCGATGAGGTCGATGGTGCGTGATTTCACGATGTTGAATTCGTGTTGATGGAAAGATCGGTGTCGAGGCGCGCGGGCGATTGCGTTTGTCCTTGCTCTTGACGCGCGGCGCGCTCTTCCCGCGCGAGAAGCCGGCGCTCGGCGAAGAAGTTCTTGAGCGCGTGGCCGCATTCGTCGGCAAGCACGCCGCCCGTCACGGCCGTGTGATGATTCAGCCGTTCGTTCGCGAACATATCGACGACGCTGCCGCACGCGCCGGTCTTCGGGTCGGCTGCGCCGTACACGACCCGCGCGATGCGCGCGTGCATGATCGCGCCCGCGCACATCAGGCACGGCTCCAGCGTCACGTAAAGCTCGCAGCCCGGCAGCCGATAGTTCCGCAGCGCCTGCGCCGCAGCCCGCAGCGCGACCATTTCCGCGTGCGCGGACGGATCGTGCCCCCGAATCGGATGATTGAAACCCGTGGCGATGACTTCATCGCCCAGCACGACGACCGCGCCCACCGGCACTTCGCCCGCGCGGCGCGCTTCGTCGGCGGCGCGTTGCGCGAGCGCCATGAAGCGGCGATCGCGGTCGCTGGCGGGAGCGGTATCTTCTGATGTGTCGGGAGAAGCGCCGGGCGGCGGCTCGGGGAGCGTCAAGGCTGCTCCGGCTCCGTGTCGCCGCGCGCCGCGACGCGCTCGGAGAGCCGCTCCGCGATGCGCCGGCGATATTCGTGCGGCACGCAGCCGCCGCCGCGCAGCGATTCCAGCGCCATGTCGAGCGCGAGCATCTTCACCTGAATGCGGCAGCGGGCGGCAGGATCGGTCACTTTGTCGAGTTCGTCCTGCAGGCCACGCAGCGCGCGAAGCTGCTCGACGGCGGGCGGAACGAAACCCGCGTTCTTGAGAATACGGTTGGCGACGCGCACTTCCTCGGGAACGAGAAGATCGTCGTCCAACTTAAGCGGCGCGCCTGCGCCCGGCAAGTTGTTCAACTCGCCGCGAGACACGGCTTCGTTGATCCGCTGTTCTACCAGAGCATCTAGCAATTTCATCGGGGATTACGACCGGCTTTCGAATGACACCGAAGCGGTCTGTCACGATTTGCGGGGTTAGCGTGAAACCGGAGCCCGCCGGAACAACGCGCTCGCGCGTGGTTCGGCTCGCTTCGACAATTCATCTCGTATTCTATCAGCGGCGGCCCTGATTGCTTCGCGCCGCGCACGGCCGTTCGCGCGCGTGCGCCGTATAGAGAAGATATTCCGCGACATCGCTTGCCGCGCGGCAGGCGTCCGTGCTTACCAGCGCACGGGCTCGCGCGTGTAGCCTTGCGTCGCCAAGAGAAGCCGCCGCGTGTACTCGTGCTTCACGTCGTGCGCCCTCACCGCCTCCACTCCGAGTTGTTCGACGACTTCGCCGTTGCGCATGACAGCCACGCGCTGACACAGGAAGCCGACGACCGCGAGATTGTGGCTCACGAGGATCATCGTGAGCTTGCGCTCGCGATGCAGCCGTCGCAACAGGTTCAGAATTTCGGCCTGCACGGACACGTCGAGCGCGGACGTCGGCTCGTCGAGCAGAAGCACGCGCGGCTCGACGATCAGCGCACGAGCGATCGACACGCGTTGCCGCTGCCCGCCCGACAACTGATGCGGATAGCGAAAGCGGAACGCCGCGCCGAGCCCGACTTCGGCGAGCGCGTCCAGAATGCGGGTGTCCCGATTGCCGATGCCGTTGATCGCGAGCGGCTCGCGCAATGTGCGGTCGACGGTGAAGCGCGGATGCAGCGAGCCGTACGGGTCCTGAAACACCATCTGCACGTCGCGCTGCGGGCGATCCGCGACGCCCCGCCCTTCGATGCGCATCGCGCCGCCAGCGAGCGGCACCAGACCCGCGAGCGCGCGCAGCAGCGTCGACTTGCCGCTGCCCGATTCGCCGACGAGACCGAATACTTCGCCGTCCTCAACGCGCAACGACACGTCGCGCACCGCATCGACGTGGCCGGTTTTCGTCTTGAAGCGAATGTGCGCGTGGTCGATCTCGATCATCGCGCGGCTTCCTCGATGGTTTCTGCGAGCCACGACGGATCGCGGCGCAGCGTCGGCAGTTCGTCGGGCGGATGGGTCAACGGCGGGCTGGCCGCGAGCAGTCCGCGCGTGTACGGATGCCGCGCGTTGCCGAGTTCACGCGCCGCGCACGTCTCCACGACGCGCCCGCCGTACATCACCGCGACGCGATCGCAGAACGACATCACGAGCGGCAAGTCGTGGCTGATAAACACGAGCCCCGTGCGATGACGCTCGATCATTTCGTCAAGGACGGCGAGCACCTGCATCGACACGAGCATGTCGAGCGCGCTCGTCGGCTCGTCGGCAATCAGGAGGCGCGGACCGGCGCTCACCATCATCGCGATCATCACGCGCTGGCCCATGCCGCCGGACAGCTCGTGCGGATACGCGTCCGCCACGCGCTCCGGATCGCGGATATGCACGGCCGCGAGCGCATCCACGATGCGCGCACGCATCGCGCGCCGGCTCAAGCCGCCGTCCCGGCGCGCGATGGTCTCGCGCATCTGCTGGGCGACCGTCATCACCGGATTGAGCGAGTACTTCGGGTCTTGCAGGATCATGCTCATCTGCGTGCCGCAGAGGCGCCGGCGAGCGCTCGGCTTCATCGCGAGCAGGTCCTGGCCGTCGAAGCGCAAAGCCTTTGCGGACCATCGCGCTTCGGGCGGCAAGAGGCCGAGCAGCGCGCGGCCGGTCAGCGACTTTCCCGAGCCCGATTCCCCGACGATGCCGAGCCGCTCGCCGCGCCGCACCGTCAGCGAGACGCCGCGCACCGCGGGCATCGCGACGCCGTCGTGGCCGGCGAAGGCCACTTCGAGACCGTCGATTTCAGCGAGTGCATCTTCCATGTCAGCCTCCATGACGCGGATCGAAGACATCGCGCAGACCGTCGCCGAGCAGATTGAACGCGAGGCTCACCGCGAGAATCGCGAGGCCGGGAATGGTCGCGACCCACCAGGCGTCGAGCAGCACGTTGCGGCCGGACGCAACCATGTAGCCCCATTCCGGGCTCGGCGGCTGCGCGCCCAGCCCGAGAAAGCCGAGCCCCGCGACGGCGAGAATGATGCCGGCCATATCGAGCGTCGCGCGCACGATCACCGACGACGAGCACAGCGGCACGATATAGCGCAGCAGAATGCGCGTGTGCGATGCGCCCGCCAGCCGCGCCGCGTGGATGAAATCCGCCTGCGCGAGCCGCAGCGATTCGGCTCGCGCGAGCCGCGCATAAGGCGGCCACGCGGTGATGGAAATGGCGATGACCGCGTTCAGCACGCCCGGCCCCAGCGCCGCCGCGAACGCAAGCGCGAGCACGATCTTCGGGAACGCGAGCGCGACATCCGTCACGCGCATGAGCGCCGTGTCGACGAAGCCGCCGCAATAGCCGGCCACCGTACCGATCAGGAGTCCGACCGGCACGACGAGCACGACGACGAGCATCGCAATGGATAGCGTGAGACGCGAGCCGTGCACCAGTCTCGACAGAATGTCGCGGCCGAGCTGATCCGTGCCGAACCAGTGCGCGGCGCCCGGCGGCATCAGACGGTCGGCGAGCACTTGCCGCAGCGGGTCCTGCGTCACCAAGAGCGGCCCGACGACTGCCGCCACGACGAGCACGATCAGAATGACGAAGCCCAGCATGCTGAGCGGATTGCCCGAAAACCGCCGCCAGCGCCGGTACGCGCGCCCGAGCGCGGCCTGTCGCGGCGACGCGGGCGTGTCGGTCAGGAGCCACGCGCGCCATGTGGTCGGGGCGGGTTCCATCGGCGTGCGCTTGGCGGGCGAATGCATGCGGCGAGGGTCTCCGTTGTCAGCGAGCGCGCGGATCGAATACGCGGTACAGCGCATCCGTCAGCAGATTGAGCGCGATGAACGTCGCGCCGATCACGAGCGTGCTGCCCAGCACCGCGTTCATGTCGGCGTTCAGGAGCGCGCCCGTCAGATACGAGCCGATGCCCGGCCACGCGAACACGATCTCGGTCAGCACCGAGCCTTCCAGCAAATAACTGTATGCGAGCGCGATCACCGTCAGCAACGGCACCGCGATATTGCCGAACGCATGACGCCAGATCACGCGGCGCTCGGGCAGGCCCTTCGCGCGCGCCGTGGTCACGTATTCCTGGCTCAGTTGTTCGAGCATGAACGATCGCGTCATGCGCGACAGATACGCGATCGAATAGAACGCCAGCACGCCCGCCGGCAGCGCGATATGCGAAAACGCGTTGGCGAACACGTCCCACTCGCGGGCGATGAGCGCGTCGATGAGGAGACTGCCGGTGCGCGTATCGACCATGCCGTCGTACAGCGGATCGATGCGGCCCGGTCCCGACACCCAATGCAGCCGCGCGTAGAACAGCAGCAGCCCCATCAGCGCGAGCCAGAACACCGGCACCGAACTGCCCGCGAGGCCGATCACGCGCGCGACATGATCGACGATGCGATTGTGGCGCACCGCCGCGATCACGCCGAGCGGCACGCCGATCATCACGCCGATGAACGTCGAGAGCGTCGCCAGTTCGAGCGTCGCGGGAAAGACGCGCCGGATATCGTCGATGACCGGATTCGCCGTCAGCAGCGACACGCCGAGATTGCCGTGCAGTACGTCGCGGGCGTAGATCAGGAATTGATCGACGAGCGGCTTGTCGAGCCCGAGCTGCACGCGCGCCGCGGCATACGCGCTCGCCGATGCGCGGTCGCCGAGAATCGCGAGCACGGGGTCGATCGGGATCTTGCGCCCGATGAAGAACGTGATCGCGAGCAGGCCGGTGAACGTGACGGCGAGCATCGCAATCCAGCGCAGCAGCGCCAGCGCGATCCGCGCGCCGCCGCGATTCGCGTTCGCGGCGCGCAGGCGGTCGAGCACGGTCGGATGCGGCGTCATCGCGTCACTGCTTCTTTAGATTGCGATAGGAAACGAGATCGTTGATCGGCCCGACTTCGAGACCGGTGACGCCCGGACGCGCCGCCACTTGCGACACCTTCTGGAACATGATGACGAACGGCGACTTCGCGAGCATCTCGCGCTGCATCTTCTCGTACATCTGCGCGCGCTTCGTGGTCGAGCTTTCCGCGAGCGCCGCGTTGGTTTCCTTCGTCAGATCGGGGATATTCCACGCGTTGCGCCACGCGAGCATCTTAAAGCTGGACGCATCCGAGTTGTCCGGATTCCACGCGAAGCCCTGCGCGTTGCTGTGCGGATCGATATAGTCCGCCGACCATTCGCCGATATAGATGTCGTGCGCGCGCGCCCGGTAGCGGCCGAGCGTCTGCTTGTTGTCGCTCGGAATGAGCTGCACCTTGATGTTCGCGAGCGCGAGATTCGCCTGCACGGCCTGCGCGATCTCGCTATACGGATAGTCGTTGCGCACGTCCATCTTCACGGTGAAGCCGTCCGCGAGTCCCGCTTTGGCCAGCAGCGCCTTCGCCTTCGCGACATCCTGGTGATACGGATTCTCGTTGAGCGCGCCGAGAAAGCCTTCGGGCAGGAACGTCTCGTGAACCTTGTACGTCGTGCGGATCACGTTCTTCTGGATGCCCTGATAGTCGATCAGCCACTTCATCGCTTCCCAGACTTCCGGCTTCGCCAGGTACTGATTCTTGTTGTTCAGCCCGAGGTACATGAGCGTCGCTTGCGGCACGGCCGTCGCCTTGATGACGCCGTTCTTCGAGAGCGTGTCGAGGTCGTCGGGGCTCAGATCGCGCGCCACGTCGATATCGCCGTTCTGGATCATCAGACGCTGGCTCGCCGCTTCAGTCACATGGCGCAGCACGATGCGCTTCATCGCGAGCGGCAGGCGATACCCGTCGAAACGTTGCAGCACGATGCTGTCGTTCGCCGTCCACTTCACGAGCTTGTACGCGCCCGAGCCGGCCTCGTTGGTCTTGAGCCAGTCGTTGCCGTAGTCGTTACCCTTCGCGTGCGATTCGAGCAGCTTGCGATCCACCACCGACGCCGGCCACGCGCCCAGCACGTTGAGCACGAAAGTCGGCGCATAGCGTTGATCGGTCGTGACGGCAACCGTGCTGTCGTCGATCTTCTTTACGTTCGCGAGCGCGTTGGCCTTGGTGATGCCGATGCCCGCGAGCACCGCCGCCGCGCCTTTGTCGAGCAACGCGGTGCGCTGGATGGACCAGGCGACGTCATCGGCCGTGAGCGGATTGCCGGAATGGAACTTGAGGCCCGGGCGGATCTTGAACGTGAACGTGAGCCCGTCCGGGCTGACAGTCCACGACTGCGCGACGTCGCCGTCGAACTTCGACGGGTCTTTCAAATCGACGCGCACCAGCCGGTCATACGTGTTCGCGACGTATTCCTCCGGCACGAGTTCGTAGACTTCGCCCGGATCGAGCGTCGTGAATTCGTCGAGCAGCGTCGCCATGACGAACATGTCTTTCGGCGTCGCCGCGTGCGCTGCGGACGCAAAGCTCAACGCCAGCGTCATCGCGACAAGGGCCTTTCGTGCGCTCAGTCTCATGGTCGTTTATCCCGTTCACATCAGCCGCAAGGGGCCGCTTTCTTCGTTGTCGATGAGCGCGAGTTCGCGCGATCCGGGTAATTCGTAATGCCACCATTCGCTCGGAATATGCGCGAAGCCCGCGCCGTGCATCACGCCGAGCAACAGCGTGCGATTGCGCTGCACGTGAGCCGGCAGACCCGCGTGAAAGTGGCCGGACTCCGGCACCATCGCGTCGAAGCCGGTGCCCATGTCGAACTCGATGCCGTCGCTATCGACGAGCGTCAGGTCCACCGCCGTCCCGCGGCTGTGATTCGAGCCGCGGCCGAGATCGGCGATGAAGGTGGGATCGGGCAGGAAGTTCCACAGCACTTCCTGCGCTTGCGGCGGGCGGTAGGCGTCGAAGATTTTCAGCGTCGCGCCGAAGCTCTGCGCGATGCTCACGGCTTGGCGCAATGCCGCTTCGGCGGGTTCGAGCAGCAGACAGTGCTGCGTCTTGTAGATGGGCTTGCCGGTGAGATTGCGATCGGTCGCGTAGACGAGGTCGATCTGGACGTGATGCGTTTCGGGCGTGACGGGCAGCAGACGGGATCGAGTCATGTAAGCGGAATCCTTGGGTCGAACCCGTCAACCATAACCCGGACGAAAAATCCGCGAAACAGTTTATTCCGAATGTGCGGGTTCTTACACGTCGAGCGGCCAGCGTTCGATGACCTGATGCTCCGAGCGTCCGAGCAGACTGCGCACGAGCGCGAACTCGCGCACGGTCCATGTGATCGGCTCGACGGCTTGCCGCGCGACGCGGTGCTCGTCGTAAAGCAACGTCACATGCGGGATGAAGCGCGGATGCGATTTGACGAAGATGCCGACCAATTGCAGCGACTTGTCGAGCGTATCGACGAAAGCGGAGAACGCGTCGCCCGGCTCGCCGGCTATCACGAGCGGCCGCTTCGGACGGCGCGTGGCGAAGGTTTCGACGCGGTCGAGCGTTACGTCGAACGACGGCATGTGCACCGATGACGCCGCCGCGCGGGCTGCGGCCAGCGTGTCGGACGGCACGCCCGCGAAGGCGCCGAGGTAATGCAGCGTGATGTGCAGGCGGTCGGTTGGGATCGGCCGGGCTTTCATCGCGTGCTCGGCGCGAAGGCGGGCCGCATGGTCCCCGATGCGCGCGGCAGCGGCGGCATCGGGGTAGACGGCGAAGAAAAGGGAGTCGGTGGGGTGGTTGGGGCGAGGGGTGTTCATGCGTCTTCGCACGTTCGACTCGCGTGCCGATCGGGACGGCTGAGGTCGGCACACCGAATCAGCGCGCGTCTTATTTGGGTAATCACGAACATTGGCTGTCCCAGGCGACTTGTGAGCGCCTTCCCGTTGTTGATACTGTCAGACGCATTGAAGGATGCCCCAAATACCGTCACAACCGCAACGCCGCATCAAGATCATCATGTTCGAAGGCGCTTGCCATGCGAGCAACCTCTGCGCGCCGGCAACCGACTTCCTGAGCAACCGCTTGCCATGTACGGGTCACGTCTGCGACCTCGCGGATCGCGGCCCGAGCCTGCTTCACCGACAAACCGAAGAACTCCGCCGCGCTCTCTAGCAGGTCGAGCGAACACGTCCCCTCGTCGAGATCGATGTTGGTCGTCAGAATGCGCGCCTTGAGGTCGGTTGGCGTGGGGTTGAGGTCATAGGCCGGCGACAACACCCAGCCGTCGCGGCCGGCCCAGAGGAAACCATGGTTACGCAGATGGTCATCGACATTGGAAACCAGTACGTTGAAGGCCACGCGACGATACAACTGGGCAGCGTCGGCTCTCGCCCTGGCACCATGTTGTGTCAGTGCATCGACCAGTTCGGGATAGCTGCCGCGTTGGCCGTCCCGAGATCCTGTCATCGACATTGCCGAGAGAAAGGGAATGCGAACACCGCCAGCGCGATCGAAGCGCCGCGACAACAGCACAGGCTTGCCCGCTACCTGAAGCAGTTGATGATGCGGGGTCAAGATGCCGGCGCGTTCAGCCAATCGGAGGGCGACCTCCTCCCAGGCCTCGATGCTGTATTCGTCGAGCTCCTTCGGAAATTTGGCAATCGACAAATGGCCATACTCGTCGATGACCGACGCCTTGGGACGCGCGCCACCGAGCGATGATCCAGGCGCGAAGATCAGTTGCAAATCTTCATCGGTTTCCTCGTCTCGCAGGATACGCTCGGTGATTTCAAGCAGCCGGCCCAATTCGATCAGCGCGGGGACACCCGCGGGCACGGGCGCCTGGAATTCACTATCTCCGCCCCACCGGAATCGCAGCGCGCCGAGACGCGTTTCGTCCGCCACGCCCAACAAATAGTCAAGTTCACCAAGCGTCCGGACGCGCCGCCCCTCCCGTTCGGCCTGTCGACGCTCCGCGCGTTGCATGAGTCGCCGTCCCCAGGTGTCGGGCGCTGAATCGCCGATCGAACCGAAAATGGACTGATCTGGCGGCGGTGGAAAAACGCCGCGCGTCAACGCCAGCGCCGGCTCAATTGAGAACCGCCCGTCGTCGGCCAGCCATGTCTCGTCGTATTCGAACGTGACCGTTTCTTCTCGACGCGACGCATGACGTCTGAGAAGGCCTACCGGACGCGGTGAGCCATCTAGATCGATGTGCACCTCGACATCAGTCATGATCGCCCTTTCCTCTGCCGCTGCGAGGCGACCTGACGCGCTGAGGCAACGCGGCGGTTGCCAGCGACTGCCCCACGGTGTCCCGCGTGGCGTCGGCGACCTGAGTCAGTCCGTCCAGCAGCCCAAGCGCCTGTAACACGGCCGCGTAGATGCCGATGCTCACCCCCGCATCGCCCGCCTCGACCCGCTGCAAAGTCGCTCTCGACGTGAACGCACGGTCGGCGACCACCGCCATGGTCAGTCGGCGACGGCGGCGCGCATCGTGAATATCGTCGCCCAGTTTGCGCAGCGCACGCCGGACGCCGGCCGAAGGCGCGTGAGGGGTCGGCATATTGCTGTCTTCGTAAGCCTTTAGAGGCTTTAATGTATCACGATGTTAGCATTTCGCGAACCGTTGAGATCGAGAGGCTGTCTTGACGTCGTGCGGTACTTCGGTCGCGTCGCCCCGAGCGACGTATTTTGACCATGACCAGCGTTCAACGCGCCGCCCACGCCGTAGTTGCCTGCAGGGTCACGAAACCCGCAGCCATGTTCGCGGATATTTCCATCAGCCGCCTTTGCGCCGCAACCAGCCATCGAAGCCACGGTGATAAGAATGGTTGTTGCCACGCGCCGCATTTTTTCGACTCTCCCAGCAACGACGCATCGGTCGTGTTTCGTTCAGGCGAAGCATGACTTCGCCAACTTCGACCGTCTAGACGGAAGAGTGCAAGGGAAGGTCAATGAGATCGCTCCCCAAGCAATTCAACGCTCGATTAGCTTGGTTGTCCTAACACTTTACACCCACAGCAGCCACGACTCGAAGTCGGAAGGTAGTTCGATCAGTCGAGCGACTGACACGTCGACGCCGCGCGGATCAAGCCCCTGTCGCAGCGTATCCAGCTGCCGCCTCGGATACCGCCCACGCCGCGGACGGTATGCGGCAGGTGTCTTGCAAACAGCCCCCGCATACCGTCACAACTACCGCAGACTCCGGCCCTCTACGAGCCGGCACGAATAGGTTGAGAGATCCTCGTAGCTTCTAATTGGTTGGTAAACGACCCCGGCAAGCGATAAACAAGCACTGACTAGCTACCGGTCGCAGCAACCAACTACTCCGACCATTTACTCCCCCTCACTCCCACTCGATCGTCGCAGGCGGCTTGCCCGAGATGTCATACACCACCCGATTGATCCCGCGCACTTCGTTGATGATGCGGTTGCTCACATGCCCGAGCAGTTCATGCGGCAGATGCGCCCAGTGCGCCGTCATGAAGTCCATCGTCTGCACGGCACGCAGCGCGACGACGTAATCGTAGGTCCGGCCATCGCCCATCACGCCGACGCTCTTCACCGGCAGAAACACCGCGAAGGCCTGGCTCGTCAGTTCGTACCACGACTTGCCCGTTTCCTTGTCGATGGTATTGCGCAGCGTCTCGATGAAGATGGCGTCCGCACGGCGCAGCAGATCGGCGAACTCGCGCTTCACCTCGCCGAGAATCCGCACGCCGAGGCCGGGACCGGGGAACGGATGGCGATACACCATCGCGGGCGGCAAGCCCAGCTTCACGCCGAGTTCGCGCACTTCGTCCTTGAAGAGTTCGCGCAGCGGTTCGAGCAGCTTCAGCTTCAGCGTCTCGGGCAGGCCGCCCACGTTGTGGTGACTCTTGATCGTATGCGCGCCCTTCTTGCCCTTGCCCGCCGATTCGATCACGTCCGGATAAATGGTGCCCTGCGCGAGCCATTTCGCGTCGGTGAGCTTGTGCGATTCGGCGTCGAACACTTCGATGAACTCCGCGCCGATGATCTTGCGCTTCGCCTCCGGATCGGTCACGCCCGCGAGCTTCTCGAGGAACGCTTCGCTCGCATCGACATGGATGACCTTCACGCCCAGATGATCCGCGAACGTCGACATGACCTGCTCGGCTTCGTTCTCGCGCAAGAGGCCGTGATCGACGAACACGCACGTCAGCTGATTGCCGATCGCGCGATGCAGGAGCGCCGCCGCCACCGACGAATCCACGCCGCCAGACAAGCCCAGAATGACGTGCTCGTCGCCGACCTGGGCGCGAATCTTTACGACGGCTTCGTCGATGTAGTGGCCCATCTCCCAGTCCGCCTTCGCGCCGCACAGTTCGAGCACGAAGCGGTCGAGCATCGCGCGGCCCTGCACCGTGTGCGTGACCTCCGGGTGCCACTGCACGCCGTAGAAGCGGCGGTCGTCGTCGGCCATCGCGGCGATCGGGCACGCGGGCGTCGAGGCCATCAGCTTGAAGCCGGCCGGCATGTCGGCCACCTTGTCGCCGTGGCTCATCCAGACCTTGAGCATCGACTCGCCTTCGGCGGTCTTGAAGTCTTCGATGCCTTCCAGAAAGCCCGTATGGTTCAGCGCCTGCACTTCCGCGTAGCCGAACTCGCGCACCTTGCCCAGCTCGACCTTGCCGCCGAGCTGGTCGGCCATCGTCTGCATGCCATAGCAGATGCCGAGTACCGGCACGCCGAGATCGAACACGATCTGCGGGGCGCGCGGCGACTTCGCCTCGGTGACCGAGTTCGGCCCGCCCGACAGGATGATGCCCTTCGGCGCGAACTCGCGGATGAACGTCTCGTCGACGTCGTACGGATGGATTTCCGAATAGACGTGCGACTCGCGGATGCGCCGGGCGATCAGCTGGGTGACTTGGGAGCCGAAATCGAGAATCAGGATTTTGTCGTGCATGGCTGCGGCCAAAGGCTAAGTGAACGAATGGTGTGGGCGGCCGTCCCGGTGCTGCCGGGTCCGGCTGCCAATAAATCGACGGCCGGCGCGAAGGCCGACCGTCCTTGTGTTTCCTTGCTGCGCGCGCCGCCGCGCTCGCTTTGGCGCATCTGCGGGCGCCTCAGCGCGGCGCGCCGCTCGCCGGGTCCGGCGCCACGCGGCCTGTCAGCGGGTCCACGCGCCGTCCGGTCGCCGGATCGATGTCGCTGCCGATCACCGGGTCGATGGGTCTGCCGGTGGCCGGGTGGATCTCGCGGCCCGTCTGCGCATCGAGCGTGCGGCCCGTGACCGGATCGACGACGCCGGCTTCCGTGCGCGTGCGCGCAACCGGTGGCGCGGTATCGGCATCGATCGGACGGCCCGCCGGATCGACGGCGCGGCCGGTGACGGGATCGATGGCAGTCGCTTCGGGCGCGCGCGCTGTCGGACGCGTTGCCGTATCCGACGGCGGCACGGCGGTCGTGGCAGGCGGCCGCGTTTCGTCGCGCTTTTGCGCCGCCTTCTTTTCCGCCCGCTCCGCCGATGCCGCGCCGGCCAGTGCCGCGCGTTCCCGCCGCCGCACCGCGCCCGCGAGCCTCACGCTGCCGAGCCCCAGCACCAGCAACACGATGCCGATCAAGGCCGCGCCGACCTGCCCGAAGCCGTCGACCTCGGGCGTGCGCAGTCCGAGCAGCCAAACCAGCACGACGATGCCCGACAGCCATTCGACATGGCCCGACGCCCTCGCGGCTGCGGCGGTCAGCGCACCGTCGATGGCCGCGTGCAGCGACAGCCACGCGAAACCGATCAGCGCGATGCCGAGCAGTTGCCCGGCAAACGCCGGTTCCACTCGCATCGCGTCGAGTTGCAGCGCGTCGTAGAGTCCCGCCCACGGCGTCAGCAGGAACAGCACGCCGAACACCAGAAAAATCAGCGCATTGACGACCAGCACGACGCGCAGCAACGGTTTCATGATCGGTCCACGAGGTTATCGGCGCAAAAGCCGGGAGACGGCGCGAGCAAGCCGGTCAGTCGACGTGATAGTTCGGCGCTTCCTTGGTGATCTGCACGTCATGCACATGCGATTCGCGCATGCCCGCCGCCGTGATCTGCACGAATTCCGCCTTGTCGTGCAGTTCCGCGATGGTGCGGCAGCCGCAATAGCCCATGCTCGCGCGCACGCCGCCGACGACCTGGAACAGGATGGCGTTGACCGAGCCCTTGTAGGCCACGCGGCCTTCGATGCCTTCCGGCACGAGCTTGTCGATGTTCGCCGAGTTGTCCTGGAAGTAGCGATCCGCCGCGCCGTCCTTCATCGCGCCGACCGAGCCCATGCCGCGGTACGCCTTGTACTGACGGCCCTGGAACAGGAACACGTCGCCCGGCGACTCTTCGGTTCCGGCAAGCATGCTGCCCATCATGACGACGTTCGCGCCTGCCGCGAGCGCCTTCGCGACATCGCCCGAGAAACGCACGCCGCCGTCCGCGATGACCGGCACGCCGCTGCCGCGCAGCGCCTCGGACACGTTCGCGATAGCCGTGATCTGCGGCACGCCCACGCCCGCGACGATACGCGTCGTGCAGATGGAGCCCGGGCCGATGCCGACCTTCACGGCGTCCGCGCCGTACTCGACGAGCGCCTTGGCCGCCGCCGCCGTCGCGATGTTGCCGCCGATCACCTGCACGCGCGGATAGTTCTGCTTGACCCAGCGCACGCGCTTCAGCACGCCCTGGCTATGGCCGTGCGCCGTATCGACGACGATCACGTCCACGCCCGCCTGCGCCAGCAGATCGACGCGCTCTTCGTTGTCCGGGCCCACGCCGACCGCCGCGCCCACGCGCAGCTTGCCGTCTTCGTCCTTGCAGGCGTCCGGGTTCTCGGTCTGCTTCGTGATGTCCTTCACGGTCATCAGTCCGCGCAGTTCGAACGCGTCGTTGACCACGAGCACGCGTTCCAGGCGATGGCTGTGCATCAGCGCCTTCGCTTCGGCGAGCGACGTGCCTTCCTTGACCGTCACGAGACGCTCGCGCGGCGTCATGATGTTGCGCACCGGTTCGTCGAGCCGCTCTTCGAAACGCAGGTCGCGGTTGGTGACGATGCCGATGAGCTGCGCGCCTTCCACCACCGGGAAGCCGGAAATTCCGTGCTGCTGCGTGAGCGCGATGACATCGCGCACGCGCATTTGCGGCGGGACGGTGATCGGGTCGCGCACGACGCCGGACTCGAAGCGCTTGACCTTCGCGACTTCGCGCGCCTGTTCCTTCGCGGTGAGATTCTTGTGAACGATGCCGATGCCGCCCATCTGCGCCATGGCGATGGCGAGCCGGCCTTCGGTGACCGTGTCCATGGCGGCGGACACGAGGGGCATGTTCAGGGAGATGTTGCGAGTCAGCTGGGATTTCAGGCTGGTATCGCGCGGAAGAACGCTGGAGAACGCAGGCACGAGGAGCACGTCATCGAACGTGAGTGCTTTCTGGATCAGACGCATGGCAAATCCTATGGGCGCAAAAGCAGATTATACCGATAGTTCCCCGCATTTTCACTGCCCGAACAGCAGGTTACGGCCGAGCGCCGCAAAATCCGGGCCGGCGGCCGCGCGCCATGTGGTGCACGTTTGAACAAGACGCGGGCTGTGCGCCGCGCTACGCTTTCGCGTCATTCGAGTGCAAGTCGGAGTCGGTTCATGCAGCGCGGTGTCGTTTTCGGAATGCTGGCGGGAGCCATCTGGGGTTTCATTTTTCTCGCGCCGCGCATGTTGCCGGACTTTTCGCCGCTCATGCTGAGCATCGGGCGCTACGTGATGTATGGCGTCGTGTCGCTGGCCGCTGCCCTGCCGTTCGCGCGACGGCTCGCCGCGAAGCTCACGCGCGCCGATGTCATCGCGCTCGTGAAGCTCGCGCTCGTCGGCAATCTGCTCTACTACATGCTGCTCGCGAGCGCGGTGCAACTCGTGGGCGTGGCGCCGTCTTCGCTGATCGTCGGCATTCTGCCGGTGACGGTGACGCTGGCGGGCCGGCGCGATCACGGCGCGGTCGAGCTAAAGCGCCTCGCCGCGCCGCTCTTGCTGGTGCTCGCGGGCATCGCGTGCATCAATCTGGACGTGTTCAGCGACGTCTTCACGCATCACGGCGACGCGAGAGCGAGTAGCGTGCTCACGCGCCTTGCCGGGCTCGCGTGCGCGGTCGGCGCGCTGGCGTCGTGGACGTGGTATGCGGTCGTCAATGCGCGCTATCTGCAGGCGAACCGTCACTTCGACGGCAACGAGTGGTCCGTGCTGTGGGGCATCGTGACCGGCGTGCTCGGCGCGGTCCTAGGGGCGGTTGTCTGGATGTTGCCCGCCGGTGCCGTGCAGGCGAGCGTGCCGGCCGCGCGCTGGCATCTGTTCTGGATCGTATGCTTCGCGCTGGCCACAGGCGGTTCCTGGCTCGGCAACATGCTGTGGAACGCGGCGGCGAAACGCCTGCCGCTCACGCTTTCCGGGCAGATGATCGCGTTCGAAACGCTCTTCGCCCTGCTCTATGCCTTCGTCTACGACGCCCGCTGGCCGCGCGCGCCGGAATTGCTGGCTATCGTGCTGCTGCTCGCGGGCGTGAGCTGGTCGGTGCGGCAACATACCGTCGAGCCGGCGGCGGCATCGAAGGAAGCGCCCGCGCATTGATGCCGTCTTGCATCAGCGCGAATCCTTCGACTGCCACTTGCGCCCTTCGATCGACCCCGCCTTGCGCGCCTTGTCGACCCGGCGCTGGCGCGCGGTCTTCGGATCGACCTTCAGCGGCCGATAAATCTCCACGCGGTCGAAATCGGCAAGCGCTGCATCGAGCGCTTGCGACTTGCCGAAGACGCCGACCTTCTGCGCCGTCAAATCGATCTCGGGATGCGCCTTTAGGACGCCGCTCGCCTCGATAGCTTCACGCACGGTCGCGCCGTCGCGCAGATCGACGCGCGTGAGGAAGCTCTTGCCGTCCGGCAGGCCGTAGCAGACATCGATATGCAGATTCATTTCTTGCCGTACCGCTGATCCGCGCGCTTCACGAACGAATCGACGAAGGTGTTTGCGATATGGCTGAACACCGGCCCGATGATCTTCTCGAGAATTAAATTCGAGAACTCGTAGTGCAGCGCGAACTCGATCTTGCACGCGTCGGCGCGCAGCGGCGTGAAGCGCCAGTAGCCCGTGAACTTCTTGAAAGGGCCGCTCAGGAACTCCATATCGATGTTCGTCGGGCGCTTCTGCACGTTGCGCGTCGCAAAGTGCTGCTTGATGCCCTTGAAGTTGATGTCGATCTTCGCTTCCATGCCGGTCTCGTCCTGGCGGCCGATCTCGACGCCGCCGCACCACGGAAGGAAGTTGGGGTAGTCGGCGACATCGGTGACGAGGTCGAACATTTCTTCCGCTGAATGGCGGATCAATACGGTTTTCTGGACGTCGGCCATAAGGGCGCAGCGGGTGACGGGATCGGGGGGCGGCGCGTGCGGCTTTCCGCGATGAGCTACGTCTGCCCATCGTACGTCAAGCGGCGCGCTGCTAAAATCGTGATTTTAAACGAGTTGGGCACTTTCCATTCATGAGCATCATTGACAACAGAAAAGCCTTCTTCGATTACTTCATCGAAGAACGCTACGAGGCCGGTCTCGTGCTCGAAGGCTGGGAAGTCAAGGCGCTGCGCGAAGGCCGCGGGCAGATCAAGGAAGGCTATGTCGTGATCAAGAACGGCGAACTGTTCCTGATCGGCACGCACATCAGCCCGCTTCCCGAGGCGTCGAAGTTCGCCAATCTGGATCCGGTACGCACGCGCAAGCTGCTATTGCATCGCGAGCAGATCGACAAACTCATCGGCAAGGTGGAGCAGCGCGGCCATACGCTCGTGCCGCTCAATTTCCATTACAAGGAAGGCCGCGTGAAGTGCGAAATCGGTCTGGCGAAGGGCAAGAAGCTGCACGACAAGCGCGAGACCGAGAAGAAGCGCGACTGGGAGCGCGAGCGCGCGCGCCTGATGCGCACGTCCGCGCGCTGAGCTTTACGCTTGCATAGAACAAGGGGCGCTACGAAGCGCCCCTTGTTGCATCAACTCTTTCGGATGACGCCGCCGCCCTCGCCCTTCACGATGGCAAGCGCCGAAGCGATCATAGAACTCATGTCGGACATGTTGCCCGGCACGATCAGCGTGTTGCCGGTTTTCGCGATGTTCGCGAACGCGCCGACATACTGCTCCGCAACCTTGAGGTTAACGGCGTCCATGCCGCCCGCCGACTGAATGGCGGCGCCGATCTTCTCGATGGCCTGCGCGTTCGCCTCGGCCACCGCGAGAATCGCCGATGCCTCGCCCTGCGCCTGATTGATCGCCGCCTGACGTTCGCCCTCGGACTTCTGGATGGCCGCTTCGCGCGCGCCCGAGGCCAGATTGATCTGCTCCTGCTTGCGCCCTTCCGACGCCGCGATCAGCGCGCGCTTCTCGCGCTCGGCGGTGATCTGCGCCTGCATCGCGTGGAGAATCTCCTTCGGCGGCGTCAGGTCCTTGATTTCATAACGCAGCACCTTCACGCCCCAGTTGGACGCGGCTTCGTCGAGCGCATTCACGATGCTGTGATTGATGTACTCGCGCTCCTCGAAGGTCTTGTCGAGCTCGAGTTTGCCGATGACCGAGCGCAGCGTGGTCTGCGAGAGCTGCGTGATGGCGAGCACGAAGTTGCTCGAACCGTACGACGCCTTCATCGGGTCGGTGACCTGGAAGTACAGCACGCCGTCCACCTGAAGCTGCGTGTTGTCGCGCGTGATGCAGACCTGGCTCGGCACGTCGAGCGGAATCTCCTTGAGCACGTGCTTGTACGCGATGCGATCGACGAACGGCAGCACGATGTTCAGCCCCGGCGTGAGCGTGGCGTGATAGCGGCCGAGGCGTTCCAGCACCCACGCGTGCTGTTGCGGAACGATCTTGACCGTGTTGACCACGATCACGATTGCGATGACGAGCAGGACGACGGCGATAGTCATGTGTGACTCCTTCAGTTCTTATGCGGCGAGTGTGCGTGCTCTAGCGTTTGGCGGCCACGACGAGCCGGCTTCCGTCGAGCGCGGTGATGCGATACCAGCGCGCGCTTTCCGACTCGCCCGGCGCCAGTTCCACGTCCCACTCCGCGCCGCGATACATCGTGCGGGCCCGGCGGTCGTGCCATTCGGCGACTTCCAGCGTCGCGCCGATGTCGAGGTTCACGGCGGCATCGCGCGAGGCGTCGCGCCGCTTGCGGCTTCCGAAGCGCGACCGGCGCAGCGCTGCGACAGCGATCAACGCGACGAGCGCCGCGACGCCCACTTGCACGTGCAACGCGAGCCCGATGGCGAACGCGATGCCGCCCGCGATCATCCCGAGCGCGATCATCAACAGATAGAACGTGCCGGTGAAAAGCTCGGTGACGATCAGCGCGCCGGCTGCTATCCACCAGATGAGTTCATGGGTCGCCATGCCAGTCTCCAAACGAAAACACCCCGGAAGGTCCGGGGTGTTTTTTATAGCACGCGGCGCCTTCCCGAAAGCATCCTGAAAGGCGCGACCGACTTATTTTGACAATGTGGTCGCGAGCTTCTGCCACGTGTCGATGATCGTATCCGGGTTCAGCGACATCGATTCGATGCCCTGCTTCGCCAGCCACTCGGCGAGGTCCGGATGATCCGACGGCCCCTGGCCGCAGATGCCCACGTACTTGTTCAGTCTCAGGCACGTCTCGATGGCGCGCTTCAGCATGAACTGCACGGCTTCGTCGCGCTCGTCGAAGTCGGCCGCGAGCAGTTCCATGCCGGAATCGCGGTCGAGCCCGAGCGTCAACTGCGTCAGGTCATTCGAGCCGATCGAGAAACCGTCGAAGTATTCGAGGAACTGTTCGGCGAGAATCGCGTTGCTCGGCACTTCGCACATCATCACGAGCTTGAGACCGTTCACGCCGCGCTTCAGGCCGAACTTCTCGAGCAGCCCGACCACGCGCTCCGCCTGCTTCAGCGTGCGCACGAACGGCACCATGATCTCGACGTTGTCCAGACCCATTTCCTCGCGCACCTTCTTCAGCGCGATGCATTCCATGTGGAACGCCTCGGCGAAGTCTTCCGCGATGTAGCGCGACGCGCCGCGGAAACCGAGCATCGGGTTCTCTTCGTCCGGCTCGTAGCGGGAACCGCCGATCAGCTTCTTGTACTCGTTCGACTTGAAGTCCGACAGACGCACGATGACGGGCTTCGGATAGAACGCCGCCGCGATCGTGGCGATGCCTTCGGTCAGCTTGTCGACGTAGAACGCGCGCGGCGACGCGTGGCCACGCGCGACGCTCTCCACCGCTTTCTTGAGATCCGCGTCGACGTTCGGGTACTCCAGAATCGCCTTCGGGTGCACGCCGATGTTGTTGTTGATGATGAACTCGAGCCGCGCGAGGCCGACGCCCGCGTTCGGCAACTGCGCGAAGTCGAACGCGAGCTGCGGATTGCCGACGTTCATCATGATCTTGACCGGAATCTTCGGCAGTTCGCCGCGCTGGACTTCGGTCACTTCGGTTTCGAGTAGGCCGTCGTAGATCTTGCCTTCGTCGCCTTCCGCGCACGACACGGTGACGAGCGCGCCGTCCTTCAGCAAGTCGGTCGCGTCGCCGCAGCCGACCACCGCCGGCACGCCCAGCTCACGCGCGATGATCGCCGCGTGGCAGGTGCGCCCGCCGCGATTCGTGACGATGGCCGATGCGCGCTTCATCACCGGCTCCCAGTTGGGATCGGTCATGTCGGCGACGAGCACGTCGCCCGGCTGCACGCGTTCCATTTCCGACGGATCGTAGATCACGCGCACGGGACCCGCGCCGATCTTCTGGCCGATCGCGCGGCCCGTGGCGATCACGTTCGACTGGCCCTTCAGCTTGAAGCGCATCTCGGCCTTGCCCGCCGCCTGGCTCTTCACCGTTTCAGGACGCGCCTGAAGGATGAACAGCTTGCCGTCGCGGCCGTCCTTGCCCCACTCGATATCCATCGGACGCTGATAGTGCTTCTCGATGATGACCGCGTACTTCGCGAGCTCGATCACGTCTTCGTCCGAAATCGAGAAGCGGTTGCGCTGCTCGTGCGGCACGTCGACGGTCTTCACGCGGCCCGGTTCGCGCGGCTGCGTGAACTCCATCTTGATGAGCTTGGAGCCGATGGAACGGCGGATGATCGGATACTTGTTCTGCGCGAGCGTGGTCTTGAAGACGTGGAATTCGTCCGGATTCACCGCGCCCTGCACCACGGTTTCGCCGAGGCCGTAGCTCGACGTGATGAAGACCGTGTCCTTGAAGCCGGACTCGGTGTCGATGGTGAACATCACGCCCGCGGCGCCGACGTCCGAGCGCACCATGCGCTGCACGCCAGCCGAGAGCGCGACTTCCGCGTGCGTGAAGCCCTTGTGGACGCGATAGGAGATGGCGCGGTCGTTATACAGCGACGCGAAAACGTGCTTCATGCGATCGAGCACGTCTTCGATGCCGACCACGTTCAGATAGCTTTCCTGCTGCCCCGCGAACGATGCGTCGGGCAGGTCTTCGGCCGTGGCGGACGAGCGCACGGCGAACGACAGCTCTTCGGGCGAGCTCTTTTGCAGGACTTCGAATTGACGGCGGATTTCGTCTTCGAGACGCGGCTGCAGCGGCGCGTCGACGATCCACTGACGGATTTCCTTGCCGGCCTCGGCAAGCGCCTTCACGTCGTCGACGTCGAGCGTCTCGAGACGTTTGGCGATGCGCTCCGTCAGTTCGTTGTGATGGAGGAAGTCGCGGAATGCGAGCGCGGTCGTGGCAAAGCCCGTCGGCACGCTGACGCCGGCTTCGGAAAGCTGGCTGATCATTTCGCCGAGCGACGCATTCTTGCCACCGACGATTTCCACGTCGGTCATTCGCAACTGCTCGAATGGAACTACATACGCTTGATCCTTTGCGACATCGTTCGCAACATTGACTGCGTTGGTCATACAAGCCCCTAAGGTGGATGAAATTCACGATCGCACGAGTGGGCTCGCATGCGGCGGCGCTCATTGGAAGCGCCGGCGCATCTCGTACAACCTGTTTGATAAGCCTTCGCGGCGGTGGGGAATCGCACTCCGGCTTGCCGAAAACGGCGCAGTCATGCGGTGAAAACGCACGAACTACCCGTCAATTGAGGAAGATCAGGCTCAATCTCGACGCAATTGCTTATCGAACAGGTTGCCGCTATTCTACCGTGCCGATTCTCGCATTTGTCTGGGCACGGACAGTAAATCCACGGCAAAATCGAGGTCTTTCACGCCTCTTGGTGCGCCTGCGCACACGTTTGGGCCGCTCAATGTAACACACGCTCAGGCGAGGTCGCCTGACCGCGCACGCTCCGGTTCGAGCGTGCTGTTTTCAACTCGTTCCCACTGGTTCACCGCCGATGCCGCCTTCCGTATTCATCGTTTCCGACGGTACCGGGATCACCGCCGAAACGTTCGCGCATTCGATCCTCGCCCAGTTCGACCAGAAATTCCGGCTCGTGCGCGTGCCGTTCGTCGATTCCATCGACAAGGCGCATGCCACCGTCGAGAAGATCAACGAAGCCGTGTCGCTCGACGGACGCCGCCCGATCGTGTTCACGACGCTCGTGGACAGCGCATCGAACGAGATCGTCAAGCGCTGCAATGCGCTCGTGCTCGACATGTTCCAGACGTTCATCGAGCCGCTCGAACACGAACTGGAAATCAAGTCGACGCACGCAATGGGCCGCGTCCACCAGAACGCCGACACCGAGGAGTACAAGAACCGCATCGAGGCGATCAACTTCTCGCTCGCACACGACGACGGCCAGTCCAACCGTAATCTGACCGAAGCGGACGTGATTCTGGTCGGCGTGTCGCGCAGCGGCAAGACGCCGACGAGCCTCTACCTCGCGATGCAATACGGCGTGAAGGCGGCGAACTATCCGCTGATTCCGGAAGACTTCGAACGAGGCAAGCTGCCGACGCCGCTTCTGGAACATCGCGAAAAGATGTTCGGCCTGTCGATCGACCCGCAGCGCCTCGCCGAAATTCGCAACGAGCGCCGGCCCGGCAGCAAGTACGCGGCGCTGGAAAATTGCCGCTACGAGATCAACGAAGCCGAGAGCATGATGAAGCGCGAAGGCATCAAGTGGCTGTCCTCGACGCACAAGTCCATCGAGGAAATCGCCACGACGATCCTTCAGGAAATCAAGCCCGAGCGGCCTTCGTATTATTGATTTAGCGCTGCTGGCGGCACTGCTCGAAGAGACAGATCGCCGCCGCAGCTGCCACGTTCAGCGATTCCATGCCGCCCGGCTGCGGAATGGTCACGCGATGCGTCACGGCATCGCGCCAAACCTGCGACACGCCCGCGCCCTCGTTGCCGAAGACCCACGCGACGGGCGACGACAGATCGCAGTCGTAGATCGCGACCGCGCCGTGCGAATCCGTGATCGTGACCGGGACGTCGAGCCGCGCGATGAGTCCGGCCGGATCGACGTCCTCGAAGATATCGAGCAGAAAGTGCGCGCCCATGCCGGAGCGCAGCACCTTCGACGACCACGCGTACGCGGTGCCCGGCGCGCAGAACACGCGCCCGACGCCGGCCGCCGCCGCGCTGCGCAGAATCGAGCCGACATTGCCTGCGTCCTGAATGCCGTCGAGGATCACGCACGTCTCGCCGACGCGTTCGGGCAACGCCGCTTCGATCTTCTCGACGAGCAGCAGCATGCCCACGCCATGCACGACGCTCGATAGCTGACCGAATAGCGCATCCGGCAACACGATCACGCGCTTCTCTTCGATGCGCGCCACGATCTCGCGGGCTTCCGCGTGCGTCAACGCCCCTTCGGTGACGACGCACGTTTCCGGCTGGCCGGCGGTGTCCAGATAAGCAGCGGCGAGATGCAGACCTTCGAGCAGCGCGTGACCGCTGCGCCGCTGCTGCGCCGTCGAGCCGGCGAGCGCCTTCAGGCGCTTGTAAAGCGGGTTGTCCCGCGAAGTGACGGATTTCACGTTGGAATGGAACGGCAAGGCCGCTCAGAACGGATGCGCTTCGGGATCGGCGTCGAGCGCGGCGGTTGCCCGAATGACTTCAGGCGCGATGTCGGGCAGCACCGAGCCGAAGCGAAGATGCGCCTCGCGCACCGGCGCAAAAGAACGCCGGTGATGCTCGCAAGGCCCGTGTTCGCGCAGCGCGGCGAGATGCTGCGGCGTGCCGTAGCCCGCGTGCACGTTGAAACCGTACATCGGATGCGCTTCGTGCAACTCGCAGAGCAGGCGGTCGCGCGTGACCTTGGCGAGAATCGACGCCGCCGAAATCTGCTTGACGAGCGCATCGCCGCCGATCACGGCTTCCGCGCGTATCGACAGCACCGGGCAGCGATTGCCGTCCACTTTCACGAGCGTCGGCGCAACCGACAAGCCTTCGACCGCGCGCTTCATTGCGAGCATCGACGCGTGAAGGATGTTGATGGTGTCGATCTCCTCGACGCTCGCCGACGCGATGCAATACGCGAGCGCGCGATCCACGATCTTCTCGTAGAGGTCCTCGCGCTTCTTCGCCGACAAGGCTTTGGAATCGTCCAGCCCGTTGATGCGCGGCTTCGCCGGATCGAAGATCACGGCGGCCGCCACGACCGGCCCCGCGAGCGGGCCGCGCCCGGCTTCATCGACACCGCAGACGACGTCGAACGGCGAGCTGAAGTCGAGTCCGCGTTGCGCCGACCGGTTCGCAGCCTTCATTGCGGCCTCCGCGTGTCGAGCACCCGCGCCACGGCTTCGGCCGCCCGCTGCGACGTGTTCTGGCGCAGCGCGATGTGCATCTCGGTGAAAATCTCGGTCAGGGTACGGCGGTTCGCGTCGTCGTTCAACTGTTTCAGCGTGGCCTCGGCGAGCGCTTCGGGCGTCGCGAAGTGCTGGAGGATTTCCGGCACGACGAAACGGCCCGCGAGAATGTTCGGCAAGCCCACGTACGGCAGATAGCCCTGCCGCTTCATGATCTGGCCCGTGAGCCAGGGCACCTTGTACGAGATGACCATCGGCTTCTTCAGGAGCGCCGCTTCGAGCGTGACCGTGCCGCTTTTCACGAGAATCGCGTCGGCGGCGGTCATCGCGGTTTGCGCGCGCCCGTCCGTGATCGTCAGCGACAGATGTGGATGCGCCTCCACCAACGGTTGCAGCAACTCGCGCAGCGCCGGGTTCGCGGCCGGCATCAGAAAGCGCACGTTCGGCTCCCGAAGCTGCATCAGTTCCATGGCGTCGAAGAACGTCGGGCCGATCAGCGCGATCTCCGAACGGCGGCTGCCGGGCAGTACCGCGATGACCGGTCCGCCTTCCGCGATGCCGAGTTCGCGCCGCGCGGCCGCCGTATCCGGTTCGAGCGGAATTTCATCCGCGAGCGGATGGCCGACATAGCTCGCCGCGACCCCCGCTTTAGCCAGCAGCGCCGTTTCGAACGGGAACACGCAGAGCATGTGATCCACGGCTTTCGCGATCTTCTTGATGCGCCCGCCGCGCCACGCCCAGATCGACGGACACACGAAATGCACGGTCGGAATGCCGGCTTCGCGCAGCGGCTGTTCGAGCCCGAAGTTGAAGTCCGGCGCATCCACGCCGATGAACACCGACGGCGGATCGGCCAGCAACTGCCGCTTCAGCTCGTTGCGAATGCCGAGAATCTCGGGAATATGCCGCAGCGCCTCGACGTAGCCGCGCACGGTCAGCTTGTCCATCGGCCAGTGCGCTTCGAAGCCGGCCGCCGTCATGCGCGGGCCGCCGATGCCGCTGTAGCGCGTTCCGGCCGGCAGCCGTTCCTGCAAGCCCTTGAGCAGCGAGGCCGCGAGCAGGTCGCCGGACGGCTCGCCCGCGACCATCGCGATACGCGGCGCAGTGGTGATAAGCGTCATCGGATGGCGCGATCAGCGGATGATGCCGCGCTGCGACGCCGCGATGAAATCGGTGAACGCCTTGACCGGCGCGTCGCCGTCGCCGCCTGCCGCGCCCAGTTCCTTCAGTTGCGCCTTGGCTTCTTCGAGCGACAGACCGCTCTTGTAGACGATGCGATACGCCTGGCGCAGCGCCGAAATGGCGTCCGGCGTGAAGCCGCGGCGGCGCAGCCCCTCGACGTTGATGCCGTGCGGCTCCGCCTTGTTGCCGGCCGCGATGACGAACGGAGGCACGTCCTGCACGAGCGCGGACGCGCCGCCGAGCATCGAATGCGCGCCGATGCGCACGAACTGATGCACGCCCGACATGCCGCCCACAATGGCGTGATCGCCCACCGTCACGTGCCCGGCCAGTTGCGCATTGCTCGACATGATGACGTGGTTGCCGAGCGTGCAGTCATGACCGACGTGAACGTACGCCATGATCCAGCAATCGTCGCCGATCGACGTCACGCCGCGGTCCTGCACGGTGCCGGTATGCAGCGTGGTGAATTCGCGGATGGTGTTGCGGTCGCCGATGACGAGACGCGTCGGCTCGTCGCGGTACTTCATGTCCTGCGGCCGGCCGCCGATGGACGCGTAATGCCCGATGCGGTTCTCGCGTCCGATGGTCGTGTGACCTTCGATCACGCTATGCGAGCCGATTGTCGTGCCCGCGCCGATGACGACATGCGCGCCGACGACCGCGTATGGTCCGACTTCGACCGAATCGTCCAGTTGCGCGCCCGGCTCGATGATCGCGGTGGGGTGAATGGTGGTCATGCGCCTCGCCTCTGTATGCTGTGTTTCTGCCGTTGTCTGCTGCGCTTAAGCGCCGGCGTCCGTGTTCTTCACGGTGCACATGAGTTCCGCCTCGGCGGCCGTCACGCCGTCCACTTCGGCGCGCGCCTTGAACTTCCAGATGCCCCGCATGTACCGCTCGAAGTTGACGTTCAGAATCAGCTGATCGCCCGGCTCCACCACGCGCTTGAAGCGCGCACCGTCGATGCCGACGAAGTAGTAGAGCGTGGTCGTCGGGTCGTGCGGCTCTTCGGCGAACGTGAGCAACGCCGCAGTTTGCGCGAGCGCTTCGAGAATGAGTACGCCGGGCATCACGGGACGCGTCGGGAAATGTCCCTGGAAATACGGCTCGTTGATCGACACGTTCTTCAGCGCCTTGATGCTCTTGTGCGGCTCCAGTTCGAGCACGCGGTCCACGAGCAGGATCGGATACCGATGCGGCAGCAGCGTGAGGATCTTATGGATGTCGAGGTTGATTTTTTCTGTGCTCATGGTGGTTCTGCTCGCGCGCATCTCCTGCGCGGAAATTGACTGCGGGCGTCGTGCGCCCGCTTGTGAATTCACTCTGTTGCCGGTGCTCGCCTGCGCGCTCATCCGGCAGCCTTGCGGTTATGCTTCGTCGCCCTGCTCGCCTGCCTTCTGCTGGCTCAGCGCCGATTCCAGCGCCTTGATGCGATCGCGCAGCTTGTCCAGATTGCGCACGAGCGCGGCGCTCTTGTTCCAGTCAGCGTGATTCACGGCCGGAAATGCGCTCGTGTACATGCCGGGCCGCGTGAGCGACTTCGAGACGCCCGACTGCGCCGTCACGATCACATGATCCGCCAGCGTCACGTGGCCCGCGATGCCCACCGCGCCGCCGATCATGCAATGCCGCCCGATGTTCGTGCTGCCCGCGATGCCCGCGCACCCCGCGATCACCGTGTACGCGCCGATGCGGCAGTTATGGCCGATCTGCACGAGATTGTCGATCTTCACGCACTCTTCGATGACCGTATCGGCCATGGCGCCGCGGTCGATGGTCGTGTTCGCGCCGATCTCCACGTCGTCGCCGATATCGACCGCGCCGACCTGCGGAATCTTCACCCAGCTTCCGGTGCGCGCCTCGCCCTCGCCCACGAAATCCGGCGCGAAACCGAAGCCGTCTGCGCCGATCACCGCGCCCGCATGCACGATCACGCGCGCGCCCAGCTTGCAGCCATGATAGACGGTGACATTGGGATACAGATGCACGTCGTCGGCCAGCGTGACGCCCTGACCGACGGACACGCCGGCGTCCAGCCGCACGCGCTCGCCGACGACCGCGCCCGCTTCCACCGTGACGTGCGGGCCGATGACCGCGCTCGCGGCCACCTTCGCGGCCGGGTCGATCCATGCGCTCGGATGCACGCCCGGCACCGCCTTGGGCGACGCCAGATCGATGAACGCCTGCGCGACGCGAGCGAAGTAAGCGTAGGGATTCGGCGTGACGATGAAATTACTGCCTTCGCGCGGCGCGGGCAGTTTGTCGAGATCCGCGCGGGAAATCAGCACGGCGCCGGCGCGCGTCGTCTCGACCTGCGGCAGGTACTTCTGATTCGCGAGAAACGCGAGTTGCGCAGGCCCCGCCTTGTCGAGCGGCGCAAGGCCCTCGACGCGATGCGCGCCCTGGCCGACCACCTCGCCGCCAAAGCGCCTGACCAGTTCGTCGAGCGTGATCGCCATGCCTGATGCCATGCCTATGAAAACTCCTCGTCAGTTCGGGCTCGCGCCGCCGTTCTGGCTCGTCGCCGCCAGCGCCTTCAGCACCTGATCCGTGATGTCGATGCGCGGGCTCACGTACACCGCTTCCTGCACGATCAGGTCGTAGTGCTGCTGCTCGGCAATCTGCTTGATGACCTTGTTCGCGCGATCCAGCACCGCCGCCAGTTCTTCGTTGCGGCGCTGGTTCAGGTCTTCGCGGAATTCGCGCTGCTTGCGCTGGAAGTCCGCGTCGAGTTGCGCGAGGTCGCGTTGACGCGCGGCGCGGTCGGTGGCCGACATCGAGGCGCCGTTCTTGTCGATGTTGTCCGACATCGACTTGAGCCGCTGCGCCATGTCCTGCAGCGCCTTGTCGCGCTTGGAGAATTCCTGCTCCAGCTTCGACTGCGCGGCCTTCGCCGCCGACGATTCGCGCAGGATGCGGTCGGAATTGACCGCTGCGATGCGCGCTTCCTGAGCGTCCGCTTTCGCGACGGCGCCGAGGCCGAAGACCAGAGACAAAGCCAGCGCCAGCGCAGCATGTTTCGAAAGCATACCGGTTCGCAAAGTGTTCCTCACGTCACGTCGATTTGAATGAAGTGTCCGTTCGTTCACGTCGGGCCGTCTCTTAGAAGGCCGTACCGATCTGGAACTGGAACTTCTGGTATTGGTCGCCCGTGTGTTTCTGCAGCGGGAAGCCGAGACTCAGCTTGAGCGGGCCGATCGGCGAAATCCACGCAAGACCCACGCCGTAGCCGTAACGCAGGCCGTTTGCGCCGTCGCTCGTACCGCCCTGGTTCGGATCGCCCCACACGTTACCGGCGTCGAGGAACGTGAACACGCGCAGCGTGCGGTCGTAGCCCGTGCCCGGCAGCGGGAACGTCAGCTCGATGTTGCCGACTGCCATGCGCGAGCCGCCGATCGGATCGTTCGTCTTCGCGTCGCGCGGACCCAGCGAACTCGGCGAGTAGCCACGCACCGAACCGATACCGCCCGCGTAGTAGTTCTTGAAGATCGGGTACGTCTGCCCCTGGAAGCCCTTGCCGTAGCCGCCTTGCAGATTGAAGCCGAGCACGAACCCGCGCGCGAACGAGTAGTAGTACTGGAACTGCGCGTCGAACTTCGCGTACGTGGTGTTGCCGAGCGGCGTGCCGTATTCCGCGTTCGACTGGATGTAGTACCCGCGGCTCGGCACGAGCGCGCTGTCCCGGTTGTCGCGCGACCAGCCGACCGTCACCGGATAGTTGTTCACCACACGGCCGAAGTCGTGCACGTACTTCTGGTAGGACGCCGGCGTCGTTGAGTCCACGTCCATCGTGTTCTGCTCGGCGCCGAGGCCGAAGAACACCGTGTCCTGCTCCGAGAACGGAATGCCGAACTTCGTGTCCGCGCCCATCGTCACGATCTTGAAGCTCGAATCCGTCGAGTAATACAGCGGCTGATACGTGCGGTAGTACGCGTCGGTGATGCGCTTGATGCCGTCGATCGTGAAGTACGGATCGACCTGCGTGACCGTGAGCGTGCGATACGTCTTGGCCGTGTTCACGTTGACGGAAAGGCTCGTGCCCGAACCGAACACGTTGTCCTGCGACACGCCCGCCGACAGCACCACCTTGTCCGTCGACGAGAAGCCCGCGCCCAGCGTGATCGCGCCAGTCGGCTTTTCGGCCACCTTGACGTCGACATCGACCTGGTCGTTCGTGCCTTCCACCGGCGTGGTGGTGACGTCTACATCCGTGAAATAGCCGAGACGATTCACGCGGTCCTTCGACAGCGCGAGACGGCTCGAATCGAACCACGAGCTTTCGAGCTGGCGCATTTCGCGGCGCACCACTTCGTCGCGCGTGCGCGTGTTGCCGACGATATTCACGCGGCGCACATAGACGCGGCGGCTCGGATCCACTTGCAGCGTGAGCGCGACCGTGTGATGCGCCTGGTCGATTTCCGGCTGCGCATTGACCTGCGCGAACGCATAGCCGTACTGGCCGAGCTTGTCGACGATCGCCTTGGTGGTTGCCTGCAGCTTCTCCGCCGAGAAAAGCTGGCCCGGCTTCACGGTGATGAGCTTGTTGAGCTCGGCTTCGCGGTCGAGCAGATTGCCGGCGAGCTTGACGCTCGCGACCTTGTACGGCTCGCCCTCATGCACCGCGATGGTCAGGTACATGTCCTTCTTGTCGGGCGAGATCGACACCTGCGTGGAGTCGATGCTGAACTCGAGGTAGCCGTGGTTCAGGTAGTACGAACGCACGTTCTCGAGGTCGCCCGTCAGCTTTTCCTTGGCGTACAGGTCGCTCTTCGTGTACCACGAGAACCAGTTCGGCGTGGACAGCTGCATTTCGCTCAGCAACGTGCCGCTGCTCACGGCCTTGTTGCCGACGAAGTTGATCTGGCGGATCTTCGCGCTCGGGCCTTCGGCCACCGAAAAGAGGATCGACACGCGGTTGCGGTCCACCGGCGTCACCGTGGTGGTCACTTCGGCCGCGTAGTAGCCGCGCGTCAGGTACTGGCGCTTCAGTTCCTGCTCGGCCTTGTCGAGCAGCGACTTGTCGTACGAGCGGCCCTGCGACAGACCGACCGAGCGCAGCGCCTTGGTGATGGTGTCCTTGTCGAACTCGTGAAGACCGCTGAATTCGATATTCGAAATGGCCGGCCGCTCCTGCACCTGCACGACCACCACGTTGCCTTCGGTCGCGATCTGTACGTCGTTGAAGAAGCCGGTTGCATACAGCGCGCGAATCGCTTCGGAGGCCTTGTCGTCGGTGAACGTGTCGCCTTGCTTGATCGGCAGATAAGCGAATACGGAGCCCGGCTCGATGCGTTGAAGACCTTCGATCCGGATATCCTGCACGACGAACGGCGTGGTGGCGTGTGCCGCCATGCCCGTTGCGGCGAGCGCCGCGGCCACAGCCGACTTAGGAACAAAGCGATGAGGTTTGAACAACGTGCTTCCCCAGTATTTAAAGCTGCATTCGTTCCGGCGGTCGCGTGAGGAGCGCCGCCAGACATTATCAAAGTGGATCAGAAACGGATCAGGCGAGTCAGGTCGTTGAAGAGCGCGATCATCGACAGAGCGACGATGCAGACCAGCCCCGCCCGCTGCAGAACCAGCTGCCAGCGATCGGACACGGCTTTGCCGGTAACGGCTTCAACCAAATAATATAACAGATGCCCACCGTCCAGAACCGGAATCGGTAACAAGTTCAACACACCCAGGCTGATGCTGACGAGCGCCAGGAAAGACACGAACGCGGTCAGACCGAGCCGCGCGCTCTTGCCCGCGTAGTCCGCGATGGTGACCGGGCCGGACAGGTTTTTCAGCGACGCCTGCCCGACGATCATGCGGCCGAACATGCGCAGCGAATACACGCTGATGTCCCAGGTCCGATTGACGCCGAGACGCAGGCTTTCGAGCGGACCGTAGCGCACGTCGACGGTCGGCAACTGGTTCGCGAGCGCCGCGCCGATGCGACCCATGTCCTTGCCCGTCGCCGCGTCGCGCTTCACGTCGGGCACGATCTGTACCGAAGTCCGCTTGGCATCGCTGCCCGCGCCGCGCTCGATCTGAAGCGTCACGGGCTTGCCGCCGTGCGCCTTCACGTAGTCGATGAAGCTCGTCGCGTTGTCGACCGGACGGCCGTCGATCGCGCGCAGCCGGTCGCCGGCGACGAGACCGCTCTTCTGCGCCGCGCTGCCCGGCTCCACGCCCGCGACCGTCAGCGTGCCGCCGCCCGGCGCGAAGCCGAGCTTGTCCATGAAGTCCTGTTCCGCATCGGCGTCCGTTATGCCCGCGACGTTGACCGGAAAGTCGAACGTGCCATCGTGCGTCTTCGCCATCAGCACGACGCGCCGGTGATCGAACGACGCGTCGAGCAGCTTCCAGCGCAGGTCGGACCACGAGCGGATGGGCTCGGTCTCGCCGCCTTGCGCGTCGCGCATCGACACGATCTTCTCGCCGCCCTCGAAGCCCGCGCGTGCGGCGGCCGTCGCGGGCGCGGGCGTCGATACGATCGCCTGCGGTTCGGTCACGCCGCCCGCGAAGACGGCGGAAAAGAGCGCAATCGCGAGCAGGAAATTCGCCACCGGCCCGGCGGCGACGATCGCGATGCGCTTGATGACCGGCTGCCGGTTGAATGCGCGCGGCAGGTCCTCGGACGGGATGCTGTCTTCCGTCTCGCGCTCGTCGAGCATCTTCACGTAGCCGCCGAGCGGCAGCGCCGCGATCGTCCACTCGACGCCGGTCTTCTTGCTGACCCAGCGCACGAGCGGCTTGCCGAAGCCGACCGAGAACCGCAACACCTTGACGCCGCATAGTCGCGCGACGCTGTAGTGACCGAATTCGTGGACGACGACGAGCACGCCAATCGCGACGACGAAGGCGACGATTTCGGTCAGGAAGTTCATGACGGCCTCAATGGGCGATGGGTTCCGCGCCTGGCGCGCTCGCAGTGAGCTCTGCGACGAAACGGGACGCGAGACGGCGCGCGCTGGCATCGGCGGCGAGCACGTCGTCGAGCGATGCGGCGCTCGTGTTCGGCAAGGCGCTCAGCACCCGCTCGACCACGCCGCCGATCGACATGAAGCCGATGCGCCGCGCGAGAAACGCTTCGACCGCGATTTCGTTTGCCGCGTTCAACGCCGCGCTCGCGATGCCGCCGGCTTCGAGCGCGTCGATGGCGAGCGCGAGACACGGAAAGCGCGCGAAATCGGGCTTTTCGAACGTCAGCGACGCGATCTGCGCGAGATCCAGCGGCGCGACACCCGACTCGACGCGATCCGGGAACGCCAGCGCATGCGCGATCGGCGTGCGCATGTCCGGATTGCCGAGTTGCGCGAGCACGGAGCCGTCGGCGTACGACACCATCGAGTGAATCACGCTTTGCGGGTGAATCAGCACTTCGATGCGCGAGCCCGGCAGATCGAAGAGCCAGTGCGCCTCGATGACTTCGAGGCCCTTGTTCATCATCGTCGCAGAGTCGACGGAAATCTTGCGGCCCATCGCCCAGTTCGGATGCTTGCAGGCTTCGTCGGGCGTGACGTCCACGAGCGTCGAAGGCTCGCGCGTGCGAAACGGACCGCCGGACGCCGTGAGAATGATCTTCGACACGCCGCCGTGCAGGCGCGCCTCGCTGTCCGCGCAGGGCGGCAGGCACTGGAACACGGCGTTGTGCTCGCTGTCGACCGGCAAGAGCACGGCGCCGTTGTCGCGCACGGCGTCCATGAAGATCTGGCCGGACATGACCAGCGCTTCCTTGTTCGCCAGCAGAATGCGCTTGCCGGCGCGCGCGGCGGCCAGCGTCGGCGCGAGGCCCGCCGCGCCGACGATCGCCGCGACCACGGTATCGCACTGCGCGGCGCGGGCGACATCGACGAGCGCGTCCGGGCCGTACGTCACTTCGGTCTTGCTGCCGGCGGCGCGCAACGCCGCGGCGACGCGCGCGGCGGTTTCGGCATCGCCCACGACCGCTACTTCGGGCTGGAAACGCAGGCACTGCGCGACAAGTTTGTCGCCGTTACGGTGAGCGGTGAGCGCGTAGACCGAGAACCGGTCCGGGTGCCGCTCCACGACGTCGAGCGTGCTGTCGCCGATCGAGCCCGTGGAGCCGAGCAATGTAAGACGTTTTTGCATGAAATCTTCTCTGGCCGATCTATCCGAGCATGAGCAATGCGATCGGCAATACCGGCAACAATGCATCGATGCGGTCGAGCACGCCGCCGTGGCCCGGCAGCAGACCGCTTGAGTCCTTGACGCCGGCCTGGCGTTTCAGGAGCGATTCGAACAAATCGCCGACCACGCTGAACGCCACCAGCACGGTGAGCGCGACGAGCGCGCGCGCCCAGCCGAGATGTCCGACGAAAGCGGAAAACACGGTCGGCGCATAGACGCCGGTGGCCGCCGCCAGCGAGCCGATCACCATGACGGCCGCCCAGCCGCCGATGGCGCCTTCCCACGTCTTGCCCGGGCTGATGGACGGCGCGAGCTTGTGGCGGCCCAATGCTTTTCCGGCGAAGTATGCGCCTATGTCAGCCAGCCAGACGACTAGGAGAAGCGATAGCACGAACGCGACGCCGACGGTGCGCGCCGCGACGACTGCATGCCAGCACGCGACGAACACGATGATTCCGGCGAAAAGCAGGAACGCGCGCCACGCGCCGCCTGCCAGAACCGGCTTGCGCAAGAGCGCGTACGGTCCCGCGAGCACCCAGAAAATCGCCGTCATCTGGAAAAGCGCCTTTGGCGCGACGCCGAGGTACGTGCTGAAAATGAGCGCGAGCCCCGCGACCAGCGCGTACGCCACGGGCCCTGCGCCGTTGAGCTTCAGCAGGCGTCCCCACTCCCACGCGGCGAACACGACGACGAAACCGATCAGCGCGCCGAATGCGCCGATCGGCGCGAACAGCGTGACCGGCACGAGAACCGCCAGCAGCACGATTGCCGTGATGACACGGGTCTTTAGCATGAAAGGGTGTCGGCCTTCTGCGATTGGGACGCGAGTTGCGCACTGGTGCGCCCGAAACGGCGCTCACGGTCGCCATACGACGCAATTGCGCGGTCGAGCGCGTCGGCGTCAAAATCGGGCCAGTAAGTGTCGGTGAAATAGAACTCGGTGTACGCGAGCTGCCACAGCAGGAAGTTGCTGATGCGCTGCTCCCCGCCCGTGCGAATGAAGAGGTCGGGCTCCGGCGCGTAAGCCATGGCGAGATGCTCGGCGAACGACTCGTCGTCCACGCGGGCGGGCGTGCCCTGTTCGAGCGATTGCGCGATGAGCTTCTTCGTCGCCTGCATGATGTCCCAGCGCCCGCCGTAATTGGCCGCGATGGTCAGCGTGAGGCGCGTGTTGCGCGCGGTCTTGGTTTCGGCGCGCTGAATGAGCGCGCGGATGCGGTCGTCGAACATGGAAATGTCGCCGACGACGCGCAGGCGAATGCCGTTGGCGTGCAGCTTGCCGATCTCGCGTTCCAGCGCGGTCACGAAAAGCCGCATGAGGAACGACACTTCTTCCGTCGGACGACGCCAGTTTTCGGAACTGAACGCGAACAGCGTAACGAATTCGACGCCGCGCTTGGCGCAGCTTTCGACGGTCGCGCGGACCGCATCGACGCCGCGCGTATGACCGGCGACACGCGGCAGGCGCCGCTCGGTCGCCCAACGGCCGTTGCCGTCCATGATGATCGCGACGTGGCGCGGGACAGCCGCGACATCGGGCACGCGAACGGTAGAGCTGGTATAGGTCATGGCCGCTGAATCTTGTAATCGACGGGAAATGAAAAGCCAGCCTGGGTTTTTGGTCACCCGAGGCTGGCAGGACCGGTTAGGGCCTCACACCGTCATGATTTCGGCTTCTTTCGTCTGAACGAGCTTGTCGATTTCCGCCACGAATTTGTCGGTGAGCTTCTGAACGTCGTCACTTGCGCGGCGCTCGTCGTCTTCCGAGATCTCCTTGTCTTTCACGAGCTTCTTCAGCTGCTCGTTGGCGTCGCGGCGCAGATTGCGCACCGCGATCTTCGCCGTTTCGCCTTCGCTCTTCACGACCTTCGTGAGTTCGCGGCGGCGCTCTTCGGTGAGCGCGGGCATCGGCACGCGGATCAGATCGCCTTGCGTGGCCGGGTTCAGGCCGAGATCCGATTCGCGGATCGCCTTCTCGACGACGGCGACCATCTTCTTTTCCCACGGCTGCACGCCGATCGTGCGGGCGTCGACGAGCGTCATGTTCGCCACTTGCGAGATGGGCACGTTCGAGCCGTAGTAATCAACCTGGATGTGATCCAGCAGGCCGGTGTGTGCGCGGCCCGTGCGGATCTTGGCGAGATCGGCCTTGAATGCTTCGATCGATCGCTGCATCTTCTGATCGACGCCCTTTTTGATGTCAGCCACACTCATTTGAACCTCCAAAACCTGGGTTTACTGGCGATGCGGGCGCCCGCTTCGCCCTCACCCGGCGCGGTTCACGCCGGGGTGCGCGCGGCGCCCGATTACGCGAGAGTTTACACGTGGACGAGCGTCCCTTCGTCGTCGCCTTGCACGATGCGCTTGAGCGCGCCGGCCTTGGTGATCGAAAACACGCGGATCGGCAGTTTCTGGTCGCGGCACAGGGCGAAAGCCGTGGCGTCCATCACCTGCAGATTGCGGCCGATCGCCTCGTCGAAGCTGATCGTGCTGTAGCGCGTCGCGCTCGGGTCCTTCTTCGGGTCGGCGGAGTATACGCCATCGACCTTCGTCGCCTTCAACACCACTTCGGCGCCGACTTCCGAGCCGCGCAGCGCGGCAGCGGTATCGGTCGTGAAGAACGGATTGCCCGTGCCGGCCGCGAAAATCACGACCTTGCCTTCTTCGAGCTGGCGAATGGCGCGCGGGCGAATATACGGCTCGACCACCTGATCCATGCGCAGCGCCGACTGCACGCGCGCCTCGATGCCCGCGTGGCGCATGGCGTCCTGCAGCGCGAGTGCGTTCATCATCGTGGCGAGCATGCCCATGTAGTCGGCCGTCGCACGGTCCATGCCGGCCGCGCCGCCCGCGACGCCGCGGAAGATGTTGCCGCCGCCGATCACGACGGCCAGTTGCGTGCCCATCCGCACCACTTCAGCGACGTCCGCCACCATCCTTTCGATTGTTGCGCGATTGATGCCGAAAGCATCGTCGCCCATGAGGGCTTCGCCGGAGAGTTTGAGAAGTACGCGTTTGTAGGCTGTGGGCATATGAGGTTCCGATCGCGCCGAGGAGGGTTGCAACAACGTAGAACTGTAGGGGTGAAACAATAGTTACCGCAAGCGGCCCGGATCGGACTGACGGGCGCGGCATGTACGGGTTAACCCGAACCTACCGCGCCCGCCACATGATGCGAACCGGAACGCCTTGAATCGTGCGGCAGATGCATGATGCGGTCCGCCGCGGTGTTCGCTTCGACGCGGCGCCGCGCCATTTGCGCGCAGGCGCCGCGGATACCGCTTATGACTGTTTGGCCGCCGCGACTTGCGCCGCCACTTCGGCTGCGAAGTCGTCCTGGCGCTTCTCGATGCCCTCGCCCACGACGAACAGCGCGAACTTCTGCACCGACGCGTTGGCCGCCTTCAGCATCTGCTCGATGGTCTGCTTGTCGTTCTTCACGAACGGCTGGTTCAGCAGCGACACTTCCTTCAGATACTTCTGGATGCTGCCGTCGACCATCTTCGCGACGATCTCGGCCGGCTTGCCCGACTCGGCGGCCTTCTGCTCGGCGATGCTGCGCTCTTTCGCGATCAGGTCCGCCGGCACTTCGTCCGACGACAGCGAGACCGGCTTCATCGCGGCGACGTGCATGGCGACGTCCTTGCCGACTTGCTCGTCCGCGCCCGTGAACTCGACGAGCACGCCGATGCGCGTGCCGTGCAGGTAGGACGCCAGCTTGTTCGACGTTTCGAAGCGCACGAAGCGGCGGATCGACAGGTTTTCGCCGATCTTGCCGACGAGCGCGAGACGCACGGCGTCGACCGTGTTGCTTTCGTACGGCATGGCCGACAACGCAGCCACGTCAGCAGGATTGCTCTTCGCGACCAGCGCCGCGATGCCCTTGCCGAACGTCATGAAGTCGTCGTTCTTCGCGACGAAGTCGGTTTCGCAGTTCAACTCGACGAGCGCGCCCACGCCGCCTTCGACGTGCGCCACGACGATGCCTTCGGCCGTCACGCGCGATGCCGCCTTGCTCGCCTTGTTGCCGAGCTTCACGCGCAGCAGCTCTTCAGCGCGCGCCATGTCGCCGTCGGCTTCGGTCAGCGCCTTCTTGCATTCCATCATCGGCGCATCGGTCTTCGCGCGCAGTTCTGCCACCATGCTTGCGGTAATTGCCGCCATCATTCGCTCCTTGAGTCTGTTTGATACGTGCCGCCGGCGTCTGCGCCCACGGCAAAGATTGGTTCAACCATCGCGCCGACTAAAAAAAAGGGGCCTTTCGCAAAGCCCCCTTTTTTGTCGGCCACAGGGCTCGATTACGCCTCTGCGTTGACCTCGACGAACTCGTCGCCTTCGCCGTTGCGCACAGCCTGAACGACGTCGTTCACGGCGTTCGCGCGCCCTTCGAGGATCGCGTCCGCGACGCCTTCGGCGTACAGGGCCACGGCCTTCGACGCGTCGTCGTTACCCGGGATCACGTAGTCGATGCCTTCCGGCGAGTGGTTCGTGTCGACCACGGCGATGACCGGAATGCCGAGCTTCTTCGCTTCGGTGACGGCAATCTTGTGGTAGCCGACGTCGATCACGAAAATCGCGTCCGGAATGCCGCCCATGTCCTTCACGCCGCCGATCGACTTTTGCAGCTTGGCGATTTCACGTTCGAACAGAAGGGCTTCCTTCTTGCTCATGCGCTCGGTTTCACCCGACTCGACCGCTGCTTCCATGTCCTTCAGGCGCTTGATGGACACTTTCAGCGTCTTGAAGTTCGTCAGCATGCCGCCGAGCCAGCGGGCGTTGACGAACGGCATGCCCGCGCGCTGGGCTTCCTGCGCGATGGTGTCGCGCGACTGGCGCTTCGTGCCGACGAAAAGAATCGTGCCGCGATTCGCTGCCAACTGGCGCACGTACTTCAGCGCGTCGTTGTAGAGCGGCAGCGTCTTTTCGAGGTTGATGATGTGAATCTTGTTGCGATGACCGAAGATGTACGGGGCCATCTTGGGGTTCCAGAAGCGCGTTTGGTGACCGAAGTGGACACCGGCTTCCAGCATTTGACGCATCGTGACTGCCATGAAATTCTCCGCGAGGGTTGGGTCTTAAGCCGGCTGCCGCATCCTGCGCCCGGTTCAGCATCTCTCGCTCACCAGACGCCGGACACCCTGGGTGCGCCGGCTTGAGTTTCGGCTTCAGTTTCGAATCAGCGCCGCGTTGTAAACCGCGAACGCTCTCAGCCTTGCCCACTCCGAGTGGACTAAGACTTAGCCCATGAGTATAGCATGTGACGATTACGCCGCTCAAGCCGCCCGATGCCCGCAAAAAGCGGCGCGCGAACCGGCTGCGCCCTGGCGCGCGCCGCAGAATCGCGCTGCGGCGCCTTTCCTAAGGTGCGATAATGCCGGCTTCGCGGCTCACGCCCGCCTCCCTGCAAAACCGCGCATTCAGAGCCCGTCATGTCCATTACGCTGAAAAACGAACACGATATCGCGCACATGCGCGTCGCCTGCCGGCTCGCCAGCGAAGTGCTCGATTTCATCACGCCGCATATCGTGCCGGGCGTGACCACCGAAGAACTCGACCGCCTCTGCCACGAATACATGGTGAAGGAACAGGGCACGGTTCCCGCGCCGCTCAACTATCAGCCGCCCGGTTATCCGCCGTATCCGAAGGCCACCTGCATCTCCGTCAACGACGTGATCTGCCACGGCATTCCCGGTGAGAAGGTGCTGAAGAACGGCGACGCGCTCAACATCGACATCACGGTAATCAAGGACGGCTACTTCGGCGACACGAGCCGCATGTTCATCGTCGGCGAGGGCTCGATTCTCGCGAAACGCCTCGTGCAGACGACCTTCGACTGCATGTGGCTCGGCATCGATCAGGTGCGCCCCGGCGCGCACCTGGGCGACATCGGCCACGCCATTCAGAAGCACGCCGAAGCGCAGGGCTACAGCGTCGTGCGCGAATACTGCGGCCACGGCATCGGCACGGTGTTCCACGAGGAGCCGCAAGTGCTGCATTACGGGCGGCCGGGCACGGGCATCGAATTGCAGCCGGGCATGATCTTCACCGTCGAGCCGATGATCAACGCCGGCCGGCGCGACATCCGCACGATGCCCGACCAGTGGACCGTCAAGACGCGCGACCGCAGTCTGTCGGCGCAATGGGAGCACACCGTGCTCGTCACGCCGACGGGCTACGAAGTGCTGACGGTGTCCGCCGGCACGCAGGCGCCGTCGCAACTGATCGCGGCTGCGGCCTGACGCCTGCGCCAATGCGCTGCGCGCCGCGCGCGCAGCCGTCTTCCGCCGTTCCATTCACCTCTCGCCGATCCGTCCCATGAGCGTCACTGCCGTCGTCGCCTCGCCTTGCGAAACGCTGCGCGCCGCCTACAAGGCGGCGAAGGCGGCACTCATCGAACGCTTCGAGACGGCATCGAATGTCGACTCGTTGATGCAGGCGCTCGGCCGCGCCACCGACGACGCGCTCAAAGGCGCCTGGTCGGCATCCGACATGCCGGCGAGCGCCACGCTCGTCGCGGTCGGCGGCTACGGGCGCGGCGAGCTTGCGCCCTACTCGGACGTCGACATTCTCGTGCTGCTGCCGGACCCGGTGCCGCAGGCCGAGGAGGCCGACATCAACGAACGCGTCGAGCGCTTCATCGGCATGGCGTGGGATCTCGGGCTGGATATCGGCAGCAGCGTGCGCTCGGTCGAGCAATGCATCGCGGAAGCCGCCAACGATGTGACCGTGCTTACGTCGCTGCTCGAAGCGCGGCGCCTGTGCGGCGACGCGGCGCTCTTTTGCCGCTTCACGGAGCGCTATCGCGAAACGCTCGATCCGCGCGCCTTCTTCCAGGCGAAGGTGCTGGAGATGCGGCAGCGTCACGCGAAGTTCCAGGACACGCCGTACAGCCTGGAGCCGAACATCAAGGAAAGCCCGGGCGGCCTGCGCGACCTGCAATTGATCCTCTGGATCACGCGGGCGGCGGGGTTCGGGTCGAGCTGGCGCGAACTGGATGCGCGCGAGCTGATCACCGAGCGCGAAGCGCGCGAACTGCGCCGCAACGAAGCCTTTCTGAAGACGCTGCGCGCCCGCCTGCATGTGATCGCCAAGCGCCGGCAGGACATTCTCGTGTTCGACTTGCAGACGCCGCTCGCCGAGAGCTTCGGCTTCAAGGCGACCGCCGCCAAGCGCGCGAGCGAACAGCTGATGCGCCGCTATTACTGGGCCGCGAAAGCCGTCACGCAGCTCGCCACCATCCTGATCCAGAACGTCGAAGCGCAGCTGTTCCCGTCGACGTCGGGCGTCACGCGCGTGCTGTCGGAGCGTTTCGTCGAAAAGCAAGGCATGCTCGAAATCGCGAGCGACGACGTGTTCGAACGCGAACCGCACGCCATTCTCGAAGCCTTCCTGCTCTACGAGCAGACGCGCGGCGTGAAGGGCCTGTCCGCGCGGACACTCCGTGCGATCTACAACGCGCGCGAGATCATGGACCGCAACTGGCGGCGCGACCCGGAGAACCGGCGTCTTTTCATGGAGATCCTGAAGCAGCCCGAAGGCATCACGCATGCGCTGCGGCTCATGAACCAGACGAGCGTGCTCGGGCGCTACCTGTTGAACTTCCGGCGCATCGTCGGGCAGATGCAGCACGACCTCTATCACGTCTACACGGTCGATCAGCACATCCTGATGGTGCTGCGCAATCTGCGCCGCTTCGCCATTGCGGAGCACGCCCACGAATACCCGTTCTGCAGTCAGCTGATGGGCAACTTCGAGCGGCCGTGGGTGCTTTACGTCGCGGCGCTGTTTCACGATATCGCGAAGGGCCGCGGCGGCGATCATTCGACGCTCGGCATGGCGGACGCCCGCCGCTTCTGCCGCGAGCACGAGATGAGCGCGGACGACACGGAACTCGTCGTGTGGCTGGTGCAGCAGCATCTGACGATGAGCCATGTCGCGCAGAAACAGGACACGAGCGATCCGGAAGTCATCAAGCAATTCGCGTCGGTGGTGAAGACGGAGCGGCGTCTGACCGCGCTCTACCTGCTGACCGTGGCCGACATTCGCGGCACGAGCCCGAAGGTCTGGAACAACTGGAAAGGCAAGCTGCTCGAAGATTTGTACCGCGCGACGCTCGCCGTGCTCGGCGGCGCGCGGCCCGACACGCATTCCGAACTCAAGTCCCGGAAAGAAGCCGCGCTTGCGCTCCTGCGCCTCGAAACGGTGCCCGAGCACGCGGAAAAGCGGCTGTGGGATCAATTGGACGTCGGCTATTTCCTGCGACACGATCCGGCGGACATCGCGTGGCAGACGCGCGTGCTGTACCGGCACGTCGAGAGCGCCGCGCCGATCGTGCGCGCCCGTCCCTCGCCGATCGGCGCGGCGCTGCAGGTGCTCGTCTATCTGCGCGACCGGCCGGATCTCTTCGCCGGCATCTGCGCGTATTTCGACAAGAACGGCCTCTCCGTGCTCGATGCGCGCATCACCACGACGCGCCACGGTTACGCGCTCGACAACTTCCTCGTCGCGCATCCGGATCACGACGGGAGCTATCGCGATATTGCGAATCTCGTCGAGCAGCAACTGAGCGCGCGCTTGATGGACGAAAGCATTCTGCCGGAGCCGTCGAAAGGCCGTGTCTCGCGGCTCGTGCGAAGTTTCCCGGTCACGCCGCGCGTGGATTTGCGCCCTGACGAGCGTGGCCAGTACTACATCCTGTCCGTGTCGGCGAACGACCGGCAGGGCCTTCTTTATTCGATCGCGCGCGTGCTCGCGCAACACCGGATCGGCGTGCAGGCGGCGCGCATCAACACGCTCGGCGAACGCGTCGAAGACGTGTTCCTGCTCGATGGCCGAGGCCTGTCGTCGAACCGCACGCAGATCCAGGTCGAAACCGAACTGCTGCGCGCGATCGCAGCCTGAGACTTTATGCGCGTCAAACTGACAGCCAAACATCCGCGTCCCACGTCGTCGACGCGATCGCCGATCCGTTCCGGATCGATCACTGGGCGCAAGCCTGCGCGCGATGCCGCGCCTGAGAAGCCGCTGGTCAAGCGCGGAAAGCCGGCCGATGCGCGGGCGGGGTCGACCGGACGGTCGGAGGCGTCGGGCGAGCGGCGTGCTTTCAAGCCGCGTGATGCGGCTGGGGATCGCAATCGCGATACGCGCGGCGATGAGCGGCGTGCTTTCAAACCGCGTGGGGATGAGTCGCGTGCTGCGTTTGGCGATCGCGGTCCGCGTCGGGCGGCTGAAGGACACGGCGAGCGACATTCCCGCAGCGACGAGCGCCGTCCGTTCAAACCACGCGGGGATGATTCGCGCCCGGCATTCGGTGATCGCGGCCCGCGTCGGCCGGCGGAAGCGCGCGGCAACAGCGATTCCCGCAGCGACGAACGCCGTCCGTTCAAACCACGCGGCGATGATTCGCGTGCTGTGGGCGATCGTGGTCCGCGTCGAGCGACTGAAGGACGCGGCGATCGCGAATCGCGTTCCGACGAGCGGCGTGCTTTTAAGCCGCGCGGCGATGATTCGCGACCGGCTTTTGGCGATCGCGGTCCGCGTCGGGCGGCTGAAGGACGCGGTGAGCGCGATTCGCGTTCCGACGAGCGGCGTGCTTTCAAACCGCGCGCCGGTGATTCGCGGGCTGCGTTCGGCGATCGCGGCGGTCCGCGTCGGGCGGCTGAAGGACACGGTGAGCGACATTCCCTCAGCGACGAACGCCGTCCGTTCAAACCACGCGGCGATGAGTCGCGTGCTGTGGGCGATCGCGGTCCGCGTCGAGCGGCTGAAGCGCGCGGCGACCGCGATTCGCGTTCCGACGAGCAGCGTGCTTTCAAACCTCGCGGCGATGATTCGCGTCCAGCGTTCGGCGACCGCGGCCCGCGTCGAGCGGCCGAAGGACGCGACGATCGCGATTCCCGCAGCGACGACCGCCGCCCGTTCAAGCAACGCAGCGACGACCCGCGCCCGACTTTCGGCGATCGCGGCCCGCGTCGGCCGGCCGAAGCGCGCGGCGGCCGCGATTCTCGCAGCGACGACTCCCGCCCGTCATTCGGCGACCGCGGCCCCCGCAAACCGACTGAAGCACGCGATTCCCGCACAGACGACCGTCGCTCATCGAAAACGCACGGCGACGCTCCGCGAGCGGCCTTAGCAACCAACGAAGGAGCCCCCAAGAAACCCCACGCTCACGGCGACAACCTCGTTCGCCTGTCGAAAGTCATGTCCGAACTCGGCCTGTGTTCGCGCCGCGAGGCCGACGAGTGGATCGAAAAGGGCTGGGTGCTGGTCGATGGCGAAGTGATCGACACGCTAGGTTCGCGCATTCGCCCGGATCAGAACATCGAGATTCTGCCCGCCGCCCGCTCGGCGCAGTCGCAACTAGTGACCATCCTCTTGCACAAGCCCGTCGGCTACGTGTCGGGTCAGGCCGAAGACGGCTACGAGCCTGCCGTCACGCTCATCAACCCGTCGAATCACTGGGACGAAGACCGCTCGGGAATTCGTTTCTCGCCGGGACATCTGCGCACGCTCGCGCCGGCGGGCCGTCTGGATATCGACTCCACAGGCCTGCTCGTCCTGACGCAGGACGGCCGCATCGCGAAGCAGCTGATCGGCGGGCACTCCGAAGTGGACAAGGAGTACCTCGTGCGCGTGCGCTACGGCGAGCATACCGTCGATGTCGACCAGCACCTGCCCGCGGAGAAACTCGCGCTGCTGCGTCACGGCCTGGAACTCGACGGCGTGCCGCTCAAGACCGCCCAGGTGAGCTGGCAAAACGGCGAACAGCTTCGCTTCGTGCTGCGCGAAGGCAAGAAACGTCAGATTCGCCGCATGTGCGAGCTCGTCGGGCTGGAAGTCGTCGGCCTGAAACGCATTCGCATGGGACGCGTGACGCTCGGTGCGCTGCCGCCCGGCCAGTGGCGTTATCTCGCACCCAACGAGACGTTCTGATTCATCACACGTCGCAAAAACGCGACATCCGAAGTCCAAAAACGGCGCGATCGCTTATCGATCGCGCCGTTTTATTTTGTTCACATTTAGGCTAAAGAAAATCGGTCAAATGTCCGTTAGGTACGGAATGTCCGAGCACTTTTGACAGCCTCAACGCGTCGAGGACGGGCACCGGAATAACGGCAATCAGCATCAACGCTTCAAGGAGAATGGCCATGTCAGTTGAAATCATCGTTCGTGCGACGGAAACCGGTCTTGAAATCGTGAGCGGCCGACGACGGCTCGAAGCCTTGCTCGCCCTGCGTGATGAAGTCGTCGTGACGAGCCCCGGCATCGGAGAGATGGTGTTCGCCCGCCTGCCCGACGGCCGTCTGCAAGGCTCCGCCAATCCCAAGCACGTCGCGCTCTTTCGCCAGCCCGACACCGCGCGCGACCCTGAAACGTTGGCCTGAACGAAAAAACCCGCTTGCAGCAAGCGGGTTTTTTCGTGGGCGGTGCCTGAATCGGTCGGTTCAGTCGTCGCGCGGGTCGAGCCCCGGAAAAAGCACTTCGGTGAAGCCGAACTTCGAGAAGTCGGTGATGCGCATGGGATACAGCTTGCCGATCAGATGATCGCACTCGTGCTGCACGACGCGCGCATGAAAGCCTTCCGCGAGCCGTTCGATCGCGTTGCCGTACTGATCGAAGCCCTGGTAGCGAATCATTGAGAACCGCTGCACCGCCCCGCGCAGCCCCGGCACCGAAAGACAGCCTTCCCAGCCCTCCTCCATGTCGTGCCCGTTCGGCGTGATGATCGGATTGATGAGCACCGTCTCCGGCACGGGCGGCGCGTCCGGATAACGCTCGTTGTGCCCGAAGCCGAAGATGACCACCTGCAGATCGACGCCGATCTGCGGCGCGGCGAGTCCCGCGCCGTTCGCGTCGCGCATCGTGTCGAACATGTCCTGCACGAGCGTGTGCAGTTCCGGCGTGTCGAAATGTTCGACAGGCTGAGCAATGCGCAAAAGACGCGGATCGCCCATCTTGAGAATTTCCCGGATCATGGAGTGACTCCTTCCAATAGCTTCTTCATGCCGTCTTCGTCGACGACGGGAACCCCGAGTTCCTCCGCCTTGGCGAGCTTGCTGCCCGCCTCCGCGCCCGCCACCACGTAGTCGGTCTTTTTCGAGACGGAACCGGCCACTTTCGCGCCCGCCGCCTCCAGCATTTCCTTCGCTTCCTCGCGCGAGAGCGTGGGCAGCGTGCCCGTCAGGACTACCGTCTTGCCGGCGAGCGCCCCCTGCGGCGCTTTCGGCGCGGGCGGCCCTTCCGGCCACGACACCTTGGCGCGCAACTGCTCGATCACGTGCTGGTTATGCGCTTCGCTGAAAAAGTTGTGAATGGCTTCAGCGACGACCGGGCCGACATCGTTGACTTCCAACAACTGTTCGACCGATGCCGCCATGATCGGATCTAGCGAGCCGAAGTGCTTCGCGAGGTCCTTCGCCGTCGATTCGCCGACATGCCGGATGCCGAGCGCGTAGATGAAACGCGGCAGCGTCGTATGTCGCGCCTTTTCGAGCGAATCGAGCAGGTTCTGCGCCGACTTGTCGGCGAAACGGTCGAGCGCCGCGAGCGTCGAAAAGCCGAGATTGAACAGATCCGCAGGCGTGCGCACGAGGTTCTGCTCCACCAACTGGTCGATGATCTTCTCGCCGAGACCGTCGATGTCGAGCGCGCGGCGCTGCGCGAAATGCCGCAGCGCCTGCTTGCGTTGCGCCGGACAGAAGAGCCCGCCCGTGCAGCGCGCCACGGCTTCGTCCGGCAGGCGCTCGATCTTCGAGCCGCAGACCGGGCATTGCGTCGGCATGACGAACTCGCGGGCGTCGGCAGGACGGCGTTCGAGTATCGCGCCGACGACCTCCGGGATCACATCGCCCGCGCGGCGCACGGTCACCGTGTCGCCAATGCGGATGTCCTTGCGGCGCACTTCGTCTTCGTTATGCAGCGTCGCGTTGGTCACCGTCGCGCCGCCGACGAACACCGGCGTGAGCCGCGCCACCGGCGTGATCGCGCCCGTTCTGCCGACCTGCACGTCGATGGCCACGAGTTGCGTGAGGGCTTCCTGCGCCGGGAACTTGTGCGCGAGCGCGAAGCGCGGCGCGCGCGAGACGAAGCCGAGCTTGTCCTGCTCGTCGCGCCGGTTGACCTTGTACACGACGCCGTCGATGTCGTACGGCAGCTTCTCGCGCTTCTCGCCGGTCTTGCGGAAAAAACCCAGCAAGCCTTCCGCGCCTTCGACCACGCCGCGCTCCGCGTTGACCGGCAGCCCCATTTCGCGGTACCAGTCGAGGAGCGCCGCGTGCGTGTCGGGCATCTGAGCGCCTTCGAGCACGCCGATGCCGTACGCGAAGAACGACAACGGCCGCTGCGCCGTCATCTTCGGGTCGAGCTGGCGCAGGCTGCCCGCCGCCGCGTTACGCGGATTCGCAAACTCGCGCTGTCCGGCGTCGCGCTGGCGGGCATTCAGCCGGTCGAAGTCGCGCTTGAACATCAGCACTTCGCCGCGCACGTCGAGACGCTTCGGCACATTCGCGCCTTTGAGCGTCAGCGGGATCGAGCGGATAGTCCGCACGTTGGCCGTCACGTCCTCGCCAGTCGCGCCGTCGCCGCGCGTCGACGCCTGCACAAAGCGGCCGTCGTCATAGCGCAGGGAGATGGCCAGTCCGTCGAATTTCAATTCGCACGCGTACTGCACCGGCGCGTGGCCGAGCGCGTCGGACACGCGTTTGTCGAACGCGGCGATGTCTTCGTCCGCGAAACCGTTGTTGAGCGACAGCATCGGCACGTCGTGGACGACCGGCGCGAAACCTTCGGCGACCTGGCCGCCCACGCGCTGCGTCGGCGAATCCGGCGTGACGAGTTCCGGATGCGCCGCCTCGATGCCCTGCAACTCCTTGAAGAGCGTGTCGTATTCGGCGTCGGGCAAATCCGGCTGGTCGAGCACGTAGTACGCGTAGTTCGCGCGCTCGAGCTCCGCGCGCAGCCACGCGGCGCGCTCCTCCGGCCGGTCGGCGCTGGGCACGGGCGCGAGCGACTTGGCGGTGGCGGCGGATTCGGCTTTGGTTTTTGCGGACATGCGGCTTTCGAGGAATGAAATGAGTCAGTTGGACCGACCGTTCGATTGTCTCAGAAGATCGGTCGTCGCGGCATCGGCCGAAAGGTCTAGGCCGCGTGCACATCTGGCGGCGCGTATCAACGCAAAGCGCCCCGAAGCGGGGCGCAATCGCGACACGACATGCAGGCTGCGAACGCTGCGCTTACTGGCTGAACAACCTGCGCGTGGCGGGCGACCCGGCCGGCATGCCCGCCTGCTCCAGCTTCGCGTACAGCGTCATTAGCTGTTTCTCGATGGCGAGCAGCGCCGATTCCGGCAACGGGCGACGCTGATCGTCGACCACGCGCGCCCCGATGCGCTCGGACAGCGACTTCGCGTAATCGCACATCAGGCGGAACGGCAGAATATCTTCGTCGGCAACGGGCACGTCGAGCACCAGCGTAATCATCTGGCCGCCCTTGTACGTGAGGTCGTCGCGCAAGAAATTGGTGTCGCCGAACTGGAGCATGAACACCGGATTCTGCTTCGCGTCGAGCTTGACGAAGCGCGTGCCGTCGCGCGACAGCAGCAAGCCGTCTTGCGAGGCCACCGCCTGCACGTAATTCGCGGACCACGGCGCGCCGTCGGAGAGAATGTTGATGGACAGCTGCGCGTCGCACTGGGCGGCGAACGCGTCCAGCTCGCGCGCCATGCCGACGGTTTCCATCATGTCGGGAAATTCGGGCGCGCCGTCGATGGCGTCCGCGAGACGCTGCACGCCCGTCACGAACTCCGAGAACTCGAGTTCGTTCAGCGGACCGCTGCGGTTGGCGAGTTGGGCCGCCGCGCGCAGTTCCTCATAGCGCACGCCGTGGCGCAACAGTTCCCAAGTGCTCTCGCCTTCGGCCTTGCCTTCGATGGTCACGGGCTTCGTGCCCGCGCGACGCAGCCGCTGCGCGAGCGGAATCACGCGGTCGCCGGCCACGGGCGCCGCGAGCCGGATCGGCACGACGCAGTCGATGCGCCGGTCGACGACAGCGGGCGGCGTCGAAGATATGGTCGTGGCGGCGGGCATGACCGGCTCGCTGCGCTCGTCTTCTTCTACGACCGCGGGTTCATCGGCGACGCCGTTCGCGGAGGTCGCTTCGGCCTGCAGATCGACGGGCGTATCCGCCGGCGCGACGGCTGGCGTGACCGCCGCAGGCTCGGTCGATACAGACGCACCGCCGAAGCTCGGTTCGACGCGCGCGTCTTCCTGTGCATCGGCCGCGAGAGGCTCGCGCCGCGCCGGGCGCACCGGCTCGATGAACGGCTGCTCGTCGTCGGTTTCCTGGCGCGCGAGCGCATCGGCGGCTTCGTCGGGCATCGGGCGCGGCATCTTGCGCCGCACTTTCGCGCTCTGCCACGCGTTGTACACCACCACGCCGCCGACCACGACAGCTCCCGCTCCGATCAATCCGAGTGTCAACTCGTCCATGCACGCTCCATCATTCTTTTGAGTTACGAAGCGCCGCGCGATCTGTCGCGCGCATCCGATGCACGCCACTCCGCGCCTGCGCGCCTGGCCGGCTCAACGTCCGGCCGTCATTCAAAAAACCGGGTCAGCCGTTCTGCGCGAACCCCGCGGCGGATTCCATATCCACCGCGACGATGCGCGACACGCCCTGCTCCTGCATCGTGACGCCGATCAGTTGCTGCGCCATCTCCATCGCAATCTTGTTGTGCGAGATGAAGAGGAATTGGGTCTTGCTCGACATGGCCCGCACCAGGTTGGCGAAGCGTTCCGTGTTCGCGTCGTCGAGCGGCGCGTCCACTTCGTCCAGCAGACAGAACGGCGCGGGATTCAGCTGGAACATCGCGAAGACGAGCGCGGTCGCGGTGAGCGCCTTTTCGCCGCCCGAGAGCAGGTGAATTGTGGAGTTCTTCTTGCCGGGCGGCTGCGCCATGACCTGCACGCCCGCGTCGAGAATTTCGTCGCCCGTCATGATGAGCTTCGCCTGCCCGCCGCCGAAGAGGCGCGGGAACAGCTCGCCGAAATGGCGGTTCACTTCGTCGAAGGTGCCTTGCAACAGCGCGCGCGTTTCCTGGTCGATCTTCTGGATCGCGTCTTCCAGCGTGCCGATGGCGTTGTTCAGATCGGCCGACTGCGCGTCGAGGAAGTGCTTGCGCTCGGTCGCGGCCGCCAGTTCTTCGAGCGCGGCCATGTTGACCGGCCCGAGCGCGATCACGGCATTGTTCAGGCGCGTGACTTCGCCTTGCAGGTACGACGGCTTCATGTCGGGCGTGAGCTTCGCCTGCAATTCGGCTTCGTCGACGCCCGCAGCCTGCAACTGCTCGGCGAACTGCTCGCCGCTGATGCGCGCCGCCTGCTCCTTCAACTGCAATTCGTTGATCTTGTCGCGCAGCGGCTGAAGCGACCGCTCGGTCTGAAGACGCTGCTCGTCGGCCTGACGCAGCCGCGCGGTGAGATCGTCCAGTTCGATGCGCGCCGCGTGCAGCGCCTCTTCGCGGGCCGCGCGCACTTCGAGCGCGTCCTGCAAGCCGGTCTGCGCGGTCTGCGCGTTGATGGTTTCGAGTTCGGCCCGCGCGTCTTCCAGCGCGCCTTCGACGCGTTCGCTCTGCTCGTGCGCCGTGTCGATGCTGCGCTTGTATTCCTCGATCTTGGCCGCGAGACCGCGCGCCGCGAAGTTCGCGTCGCTGGCCGCGCGTTCCAGTTCGCGCAGTTCGTGGCGTGCGTTGGTGAGCGCCTCGTCGAGCGATTCGAACGCAAGCTGATTGTCTTCGAAGCGCGCCTGCAATTGCGCGATCTCGGCGTCATGCTGCTCGAACGCAGCTTCCGATTCGGCCCGCAGCGCGCGCTGTTCTTCGATCTGCGCGGCGATTTCTTCGAGTTCCTCGCCGATCTGCGTGCTGCGCTGCGTGTAGCGCTCGTGCGCCTGCGTGAGCTTGAGCACGTCCATCTGCAACGCGTGGACGCGCTGCGTGGCGCGCTCGGCGGCGGAACGCGCATCGGCGAGAACTTGCGATGCATGCGTGTGAGCCGCGTCGGCGCGCACGGCGTTGGCCTTCGCTTCGTCCGCGAGCAGCGCTTGCGCGCGCACTTGCCGCGCGAGGTTTTCGATTTCCTGCGCGCGCGCCAGCATGCCCGACTGCTCGGAATCCGACGCATACAGTTGCACGCCGACGCGCGTGACCATGTGCCCGGCCTTCACAACGAACGCGCCGCCTTCGGGCAACTGATTGCGCATGGCGAGCGCCTGCGCGATGTCGTCGGCAATGAACGTGTTGCCGAGCCATTCGTTGAGCACGGCGCGGACGCCGGGATCGTCGATGCGCAACAGCGATGTCAACGGCCGCAAGCCTTGCGGCGCGTCCAGCGGCTTGCCCGCGACAGGCGGCGCGAAGAACGCGAGCTTGGCGGGCGGCGCGTCGCTCGCGAACGCCTTGATCCAGTCCAGATTCGAGACTTCCAGCGCGGCGAGACGCTCGCGCAGCACGGCTTCAAGCGCCGGCTCCCAGCCCGCCTCGACGTGCAGCTTCTTCCACAGACGCGGCAACCCGCCGAGTTCGTGCTTGTCGAGCCACGGCTGGATCTTGCCTTCGGTCTGCACGCTCTCCTGCAACGCTTTCAGCGCGGCAAGGCGTGCTTCCAGCTGATGAATCTGCGCGCTTTCCGCCTGCACGCGCTCTTGCGCGGCGCGGCGCTCGGCGTCGAGGCGCGGGACGGTTTCCTGCGCATCGGCAAGACGCGCTTGCGCTTCGGCCAAGATCTCTTCGTTCTCGGCAAGCTGCATGCGCAGTTCTTCGAGTTGCGCTTCGTCGGGGGCATCGAGGCCGCCCGCTTCGTTCTTCAGGCGTTCCTGACGCTGCTGCAATTGCTGAAGCTGCTGGTCCGCGTTGCGCTGATGCGCGGCTTCGAGCTTCAACGCCTGCTCCGCCCGCGCGATGCCGGCGCGTTCCTCGTTCAGCTGTGCCTGCGCGTCGCGCCAGCGGGCTTCGAGCGCGGGCAGCGCGTCGTGCTTCGCGGCGGCGTTCTCTTGCGCGATCGCGGCCTTCTCTTCGCCTTCGGCCAATGCTTCGGACGCCGTTTCGATTTCGTCGCGCGCCTTTTGCGCCTGCATCTGCCATTGCTCGCGCTGCGCGGCGAGCGCGGCGATCTGCGCCTGCACGCGGTTGCGCGACTCGACGATGAAGCGGATCTCCGCTTCGAGCCGGCTCACTTCGGCGTTGGCTTCGTAAAGCGCGCCCTGCGCGCCCTGCATTGCGTCGCTGGCGCTGTAGTGCGCGACGCGCAGCGTTTCCAGTTGGGCTTCCACTTCGCGCAGACGCGCCGTTTGCGCTTCCAGTTCGATCTGCGCGTCGCGAATGGCGCGCTGCTGGCGCTCGGCTTCGTTGCCCGCCTCGTTCTTGCGCAAGAGCCACAGCAGGCGCTGCTTCTCTTCGCCTTCGGTCTGCAAGGCCTTGTATTTCGTCGCGACGATGGCCTGCGCTTCCAGCTTCTCCAGATTGGCCGTCAGCTCGCGCACGATGTCTTCCACGCGCGTGAGATTCTCGCGCGTATCGTGCAGACGATTCTCCGTCTCCCGCCGACGCTCCTTGTACTTCGACACGCCCGCGGCTTCTTCGAGGAACACGCGCAGGTCTTCGGGCTTCGCCTCGATGATCCGCGCGATCATGCCCTGCCCGATGATCGCGTAAGCGCGCGGGCCGAGGCCCGTGCCGAGAAAGATGTCCTGAATGTCGCGGCGGCGCGCGGGCAGGTTGTTGATGTAATAGCTGGAGGTGCCATCGCGCGTGAGCACGCGCTTGACGGCAATCTCGCCGTAGGCGCTCCATTGACCGGCGGCGCGGCCGTCGGCGTTATCGAAGATCAGTTCGACGCTCGCGCGGCTGCCCGGCTTGCGCGCGGTGGAGCCGTTGAAGATGACGTCCTGCATCGACTCGCCGCGCAATTCGGATGCGCGCGATTCGCCGAGCACCCAGCGCACCGCGTCGATGATGTTGGACTTGCCGCAGCCATTCGGCCCGACGACGCCGACCAGCTGGCCGGGGACCTGGAAATGCGTGGGATCGACGAAGGACTTGAAACCAGCGAGTTTGATCGAAGTCAGACGCACGGCGATATCGCTGTTTGAAGTGAATGACGGAGGATGAACGGCAGACAAGCCGCGGCGCGGCCGGTCGCGGACGAAGGTCTCATGCGCGCCGGACGCCGCCTGCCGCGGCGCGAGCGGACACCATCATACCATCGCGCGTGTCGATTTCTTTTCGGGTTCGGCCTCGCCGGGCGGGCTTTGCGATGCGTCGCGCCCCTGCCTGTGCGCCCATGCCGACAGCACGCACGCGGCCACGATGCACGCGCCGCCCGCCCATTCGCGCGGCCCCGGCACTTCGCCCGCGATGAGCCACGAGGACAGCGCCGTCACCACGAGTTCGAACAGCATGATGATGGACGCGCGATTGGCCGGCACGCGCGCGAGCCCGATCTGCACGATCACGTTGTTGACCGCGAGCACGACGCCCAGCGCGATCACGATGAACGCGACCGTGCCCATCTGCGCTGCGGCGGGCGGCGCGGGCATCGGCTCGAACAACGTGGCGACCGACGCCACGATCGCCGCGCCGCCGAAGATCACGGCCGTGCGCATCTCCGGCTTCATGTCCGGCATGACACGCGTGATCTTCACGACGAGCACGTTGCTCATCGCGAAGCCCATGCCACCCATGAGCCCGGCCCACTCCGCGAGGTTCGCGGGCAGCGGCACGCCGAGTTCGGGCGACCAGAGCATGGTGACCGCGCCCGCGAGCGACAAGAGCGACAGCGCGGCATCGGCGCGCGTCAAGCGGTCGCGCAAGATGCAATGCGCGAAGACGGCGGTCCACGCGGGCGTCAGATAGAAAAGCAACAACACGCGCATGACCTGCCCGTGGATCGCGCCCCAGACGAAGCCCACGCTCGTCACGCCCGCCGCCAAGCCGAGGCACGCGAGCAGCCAGTGCCACGACACCGTGCGGATCGAGCGGCGCTTGAGCAGCAGCACGAAGAGACACGCGGCGCCGCTCGTCGTCGCGCTCGCGGCGGTGCCGGTGAGTCCCATCGATGCGATGAGGCGCATCGGATACCAGACGAAGCCCCACACGGAAGCGCCGATCATGATGGCGAGCGTGGGCAGCGCGTCGTGCAGGCGGCGCGTCATTGCGGCGCTCCTTTGCGCGTTCGTTTCGATACGGTTTCGCTGCGTGTCATGCGTCTGTCGTCCTTGCTGCCGCGCGCCGTGAAGCGCAAAAGCGCGCGGTATAATCGCCCGTTCTCTGATGTCTTTCTCGTGCCGCCATGCATATCGCAGCGGCCGCATGGCGCTCGCCGCCGACCGACGTTCATCGCTCAATCGACACGCCGTGAATCCACTTCTCCAGAAACTCCAGCCGTATCCCTTCGAAAAGCTGCGCGTGCTGTTCAAGGGCATCGAGCCGCGCGCCGGATTCACGCCGATCAGCTTCGGCATCGGCGAGCCGAAGCATGCGACGCCCGCCCCCATCCGCGACGCGGTGATCGACGCGCTCGGCGGCCTCGCCGCCTATCCGGCGACGCTCGGCAGCGAGCCGCTGCGCGAAGCCATCGCGGCATGGGTGAAGGCGCGCTACGGGCTCGCTTCGATCGACGCGGCCACCGAAGTGCTGCCCGTTTCCGGCTCGCGCGAAGCCTTGTTCGCGCTCGCGCAGACGGTCGTCGACAGCCGCAGCACGCACGAGCTCGCGGGCGCGAAACCGCCGATCGTACTCTGCCCGAACCCGTTCTATCAAATCTACGAAGGCGCCGCGTTGCTCGCGGGCGCGGAACCGTACTTCGTCAATAGCGACCCCGCGCGCAACTTCGCGTGCGATTACTCGGCCGTCCCCGACGACATCTGGGCGCGCACGCAACTGCTCTATGTCTGCTCGCCCGGCAACCCGACGGGCGCGGTGCTCACGCTCGACAACTGGCGCGAACTCTTCGCGCTCTCGGACAAGCACGGCTTCGTGATCGCCTCTGATGAATGCTATTCCGAGATCTACTTCGACGAAGGACAGCCGCCGCTCGGCGGTCTCGAAGCCGCGCGTCTGCTGGGCCGCGGCTTCGAGCGCCTCGTGATGCTGTCGAGCCTCTCGAAGCGATCGAACGTGCCGGGCATGCGTTCGGGCTTCGTCGCCGGCGACGCTTCGGTGCTCAAGAGCTTCCTCTTGTATCGCACGTATCACGGCGCGGCGCTTTCGACCGTCTTTCAGCGCGCGAGCATCGCCGCGTGGCAGGACGAAGCGCACGTGCGCGAGAACCGCGCGCTCTACGCGAGCAAGTTCCGCACGGTCACGCCGATGCTCGCCGAGGTGCTCGACGTGCGTCTGCCCGACGCCGCGTTCTATCTCTGGGCGAACGTTTCGCGCACCGGACTCACGGACACCGAGTTCGCCGCGCGCCTGTACGCCGACTATAATGTGACGGTTCTGCCGGGCTCCTATCTCGCTCGTCCCGCGCATGGCACGAATCCCGGCGAAGGGTTCGTGCGTATCGCGCTCGTTGCCGGGACCGATGAATGTATCGAAGGCGCCCGCCGCATCGTCGAATTCTGCCGCACGCTCAAGCCCTGAATGGTTCTGAAACGCGCTGCCGGTCCCTCTCTCCATCCTTGATATCACTATGTCGGAACAACTTCAGAGCATCATCGACAACGCCTGGGAAAACCGCGCCGAGCTGTCGGCGAAAGCCGCGCCCGCGGAAGTGCGCGAAGCCGTCTCGCACGCCATCGAGCAACTGGATCGCGGCGCCTTGCGCGTCGCCGAGAAGCGCGACGGCGACTGGGTCGTGAACCAATGGCTCAAGAAGGCCGTGCTGCTGTCGTTCCGCCTCGAAGACAACGTGCCGATGCCCGCCGGCGGCTACAGCCAGTTCTACGACAAGGTGCCCTCGAAGTTCGCGAACTACACCGCCGAAGACTTCGCAGCGGGCGGCTTTCGCGTGGTGCCGCCGGCCATTGCCCGCCGCGGCTCGTTCATCGCGAAGAACGTGGTGCTGATGCCGTCGTACACCAACATCGGCGCTTACGTCGACGAAGGCACGATGGTCGATACGTGGGCCACCGTCGGCTCGTGCGCGCAGATCGGCAAGAACGTGCACCTGTCGGGCGGCGTGGGCATCGGCGGCGTGCTGGAGCCGTTGCAGGCGAACCCGGTCATCATCGAGGACAACTGCTTCATCGGCGCGCGCTCGGAAGTGGTGGAAGGCGTGATCGTCGAGGAGAACTCGGTCATTTCGATGGGCGTCTACCTCGGCCAGAGCACGAAGATCTATGACCGCGAAACCGGTCAGGTGAGCTACGGCCGCATTCCGGCGGGCTCGGTCGTCGTGGCGGGCAATCTGCCGTCGAAGGACGGCTCGCACAGCCTCTACTGCGCGGTGATCGTGAAGAAGGTCGATGCGAAGACCCGCGCGAAGGTCGGCCTGAACGAACTGCTGCGAGGCGACTGATCGTGGCGCGCGGCCCCAATGCCATGACGGTCGTGTACGGCATTCCCAACTGCGACACGGTGAAGAAGGCGCGCGTGTGGCTGGAAGAGCACGGCGTGCCGTTCGAGTTCCACGACTTCAAGAAGGCCGGCGTGAACGAGAAGCTGCTGCAGGACTGGCTGAAGGACGTGCCGCTGGAGCAGCTCATCAACAAGCGCGGCACGACGTGGCGCGGTCTTTCGGACGTGCACAAGGCGGAAGCCGACACGACTTCCGGCGCGATCGCGCTGATGATCCACAAGCCGTCGATCATCAAGCGGCCGGTCGTCGTGGTGAACGGCCGCGTGAAGACGCTCGGCTTCTCGGCCGAGCAGTACGAGACGCTGTTCGCGTGATCTCTTTGCGATGGCTCTGGACATCACGCCGTCGCATCACGCCAAACCGCTTGCCGGCCCCGCGCCGGCATTTTTTTACGCTGTCGAAAGAAATGCAGGCTGAAACCATGTCCGGCACCTTGTCCCTAACCGAAGCCCTGATCGAGCGGGCGTCCGTCACGCCCGACGACCGCCATTGCCAGGCGCTGATGATCGAGCGTCTGTCCGCCGTCGGCTTCGAATGCGAAACCATCGAGTCGGGCGGCGTCACGAACCTGTGGGCCGTGAAGCGCGGCACGGACGGCGCGTCGGGCAAGCTGCTCGCGTTCGCCGGACACACCGATGTCGTGCCGACCGGCCCGCTCGATCAATGGACTTCGCCGCCCTTCACGCCGACGCATCGCGACGGCAAGCTCTACGGGCGCGGCGCCGCGGACATGAAGACGTCGCTCGCGGCGTTCGTCGTGTCGAGCGAAGAGTTCATCGCCAAATGTCCGCAGCATCGCGGCTCGCTCGCGCTGCTCATCACGAGCGACGAGGAAGGCCCCGCCACCGACGGCACCGTGAAGGTGGTCGAAGCGCTGAAGGCGCGCGGCGAGCGGCTCGATTACTGCATCGTCGGCGAGCCGACCTCGAACGAGACGCTCGGCGACATGGTCAAGAACGGGCGGCGCGGGTCCATGTCCGGCAAGCTCGTCGTCAAGGGCGTGCAGGGGCATATCGCCTATCCGCATCTCGCGCGCAATCCGATTCACCTGCTCGCGCCCGCGCTCGCCGAACTCGTCGCGCAACGCTGGGACGACGGCAACGAATATTTTCCGCCGACCACCTGGCAAGTGTCGAACCTGCGCTCGGGCACCGGCGCGACCAATGTCATTCCGGGCCACGCCGAACTGATGTTCAACTTCCGCTTCTCGACGGCGAGCACGGTCGAGGGCCTGCAAAGCCGCGTCCAGGCGATTCTCGACAAACACGCGCTCGACTACGATCTGACGTGGACGGTGAGCGGCCTGCCCTTCCTGACGCCGCGCGGCGCGCTGTCGAACGCGCTCGAAAAAGCCATTCACGATGAAACCGGCGTGCGTCCGGAACTGTCCACTACGGGCGGCACGTCCGATGGCCGCTTTATCGCGCGCATCTGCGAGCAGGTCGTCGAGTTCGGGCCGCCGAACGGCAGCATCCACAAGATCGACGAACATGTCGACGTGCGCTTCATCGAGCCGCTGAAAAAAGTCTACCGCCGCGTGCTCGAAGAACTGATCGCGTAAATCCTTACCGTAAAAAAACAAGGAGCCTTCGATGGCGCTACCCTTCACCACCGTCCGCGACCTGCTGCGCTTCGGCGTCTCGCGTTTCACGGAAGCCGGCCTCTCGTTCGGTCACGGCTCGACCAACGCCTATGACGAAGCGGCGTATCTGATCCTGCATACGCTGCACTTGCCGCTCGACACGCTGGAACCGTTCTTGGACGCCCGCCTGCTCGACACCGAAATCGATGCCGTCATGCAGGTCATCGAGCGCCGCGCCAAGGAACGCGTGCCGGCCGCGTACATCACGCAGGAAGCGTGGATGCACGGCCATCGCTTCTATGTCGACGAGCGCGTGATCGTGCCGCGCTCGTTCATCGGCGAGTTGTTGCAGGACGGGCTGCAACCGTACGTGGCCGATCCGGACCACGTCACGCGCGTGCTCGAACTGTGCACCGGCTCCGGGTGCCTCGCGATTCTCGCCGCGCAAGCGTTCGAGAACGCCGATATCGATGCCGCCGACATCTCAGCCGATGCGCTCGCGGTCGCGCGCCGCAATGTCGACGACTACGCGTTGCAGGACCGCATCGCGCTGCATGAAGGCGACCTGTACGCGCCGCTTTCGCCGGCCCGCTATGAGGTCATCATCACCAACCCGCCGTACGTGAACGCGGCCGCGATGCAGGCGCTGCCCGAGGAATACCGTCACGAGCCCGAACTCGCGCTCGCGGGCGGCGCGGACGGCATGGACGTCGTGCGGCGCATCGTGCGCGAGGCTGGCAAGTGGCTGACCGAAGACGGCGTGCTCGTCGTCGAAATCGGCAACGAGCGGGCGAACGTCGAGGCCGCGCTCGGCGGGCTCGATCTCGTCTGGCTGTCGACCAGCGCCGGCGACGACAACGTGTTCCTGATTCAGGCGGCGGACCTTCCCGCCTGAGCGGCATTCGCCGCGCAAGTCAGGTTCGGTAAGCAGGTTCGGTAAGCAGGTTGGGTAAGCGGGTTCGGTAAGATAAGGCATCGCCGCCGCGGCTCGCGGCGGTGTTCGTCGTCTGGCTTCGCGCCGATTCGCGCGCATCAAGCTCCGAACCGAACGCATCTATGCAAGCAGCAGACTGGCTCCACGTCGGCACGCTCGTGATGGCCGCGCATGTGCTCGGCGTGATCGCGGCCGTCCACGCCATCATCAATACGCGGACCTCGCAAGGCGCGGTCGCGTGGGCGGTCTCGCTCGTCGCGATGCCGTATCTCACGCTCATTCCGTATCTCTTTCTCGGGCGCAGCAAGTTCGCCGGTTATATCGACGAGCGCCGGCTGGAAATCGAGATCCTGCGCAACCGCACAAAGCCGACCGAGTGGGATTCGACCGACCGCAGCGACGCTCCAACGACAGGCACGGCGCTCGTCGACGCTTCGGGCGCGCGCGGCGAACTCGACCCCGGCCCCGCGCGCTACCTCGGCAATCCGACCATCCGCACGCTGCAACGACTCTCCGGCATGCCGTTTCTGCGCGGCAACGCCGTGCGCGTGCTGGTGAACGGCGACGCGACGTTTTCCGCGATCCTGGAAGCCATCGAAGCGGCCGAACAGTATGTCGTCGTGCAGTTCTTCATCGTGCGCGCCGACGCGCTCGGCGAGATGCTGAAGGACGCGCTTATCGCCAAAGCGAAAGCCGGCGTGCGCGTCTATTTCCTCTACGACAGCATCGGCAGCTTCGACCTGCCGCATCGCTACGTGCATGCGCTGCGTGCCGGCGGCGTCGAAGCGCATCCGTTCGCGACCAAGCGCAAGTTCGTGCACCGCTTTCAGATCAACTTCCGCAATCATCGGAAGATCGTGGTCGTCGACGGCAAGCGCGCATTCGTCGGCGGACACAACGTGGGCGTCGAGTATCTCGGCGGCAACCCGCGGCTTTCGCCGTGGCGCGACACGCATGTCGAAGTGCGCGGGCCGGCGATCGCCAGCATTCAGTTCGTCTTCACCGAAGACTGGTACTGGGCGACGCAGCGCCTGCCCGAACTCGGCCCCGCGTCGCATGCGGACGAGAACATGCATTGCATGGTGCTTTCGAGCGGCCCCGCCGACAAACAGGAGACCTGCTCGCTCTTCTTCGTCGAGGCGATCAACGCGGCGCGCGAGCGGATCTGGATCACGTCGCCGTATCTGATCCCCGACGAAGCCGTGTTCTCCGCGCTGAGACTCGCCGTGATGCGCGGCGTGGACGTGCGCATTCTCATTCCGAGCCGGCGCGATCATCGCGTAGTGTTCGCCGCGTCGAAGCTGTACGCGTACGATCTTGTGCAGGCGGGCGTGCGTATCTTCCGCTACAAGCCGGGCTTTCTGCACCAGAAGGTCGTGCTCGTCGACGACATCGCCGCGTCGGTCGGCAGCGCCAATCTCGACAACCGCTCCTTCCGGCTGAACTTCGAGATCACCGTACTGACCGTCGATCACGACTTCGCCCGCGAAGTGGAGAGCATGCTGCTCGTGGACTTCGCGCATGCGTACGAGATCGACGGCAACGACTATCGCGGCGCCGCGTTCTGGCGGCGTATGGCGATGCACGTCGCCCGGCTCTTTTCCCCGATTCTCTGAGCGTCAGAGCAACTTTTCGATGTCGTCCGCAATCGACTCGGGCTTCGTGATCGGCGCGTAGCGTTTCACGATGTTCCCGTTGCGGTCGATCAGGAACTTCGTGAAGTTCCATTTGATCGCTTCGAGCCCGAGCACGCCCGGCTCTTTCTCCGTCAGATACTTGAAGAGCGGATGCGCGTTCGGCCCGTTGACGTCGATCTTCGCGAACATCGGAAACGTGACGCCATAGTTCGACTCGCAGAAGCTGCCGATCTGCGCCGCGTCGCCCGGCTCCTGCTTGCCGAACTGGTTGCACGGAAAGCCGAGCACCTCGAAGCCGCGCCCCGCGTAAAGCGTGTACAGCTCTTGCAGGCCCCTGTACTGCGGCGTGAAACCGCATTCGCTCGCCGTGTTCACGATCAGCAGCACCTTGCCGCGGTACGTGTCGAGGCTCGTGGTCCTGCCGTCGAGCCGCTCTGCCGTGAAGCCGTAGATGCTGTCGGTAGTCGAATTCATGCCGTGCTCCGCGCGTTGAAGTGGTGAGACATTGAAGGGTGAAAGTCAGGCGATGCTACTCCGCCGCGCGCTCGCCCGCCATTAGCCGAATGGACGATCCCTTGCGGCGTACGCGCCCGGTCTAAAATAGCGGTTTCCTCCAGTCCGCGCTCTGCCGCCGCCCCCCCGACGTGATTCGCTTCAACCAGTTCAGCCTGTCCCGCGGCACCAAGCCGCTCTTCGAAGAGACCAGCTTCACGCTCAATCCGGGCGAGAAAGCCGGTCTCGTCGGCGCGAACGGCGCGGGCAAATCCACGCTTTTTTCCGTGCTGCGCGGCGAGTTGCACGCGGACGGCGGCGATTTCTCGATGCCGCCGTCGTGGCGCATCGCGCATGTCGCGCAGGAAACGCCCGCCGTGGATCGCACCGCGCTCGACTACACGCTCGACGGCGACACGCAGTTGCGCGCCATCGAAGCGCGCATCGCGGCGGCGTCTGCGGCGCACGACGGCGCAGCGGAAGCCGAAGCCCACGCCGCTTTCGCCGATGCCGACGGCTACACCGCGCCCGCCCGCGCGGAAACGCTGCTGCTCGGGCTCGGCTTCACGCTCGAACAGACGCGCGAGCCGGTGGCGAGCTTTTCGGGCGGCTGGCGCATGCGGCTGAACCTGGCGCAGGCGCTGATGTGCCCGTCCGACCTGCTGCTGCTCGACGAACCGACCAACCACCTTGACCTCGACGCGATCGTCTGGCTCGAAGACTGGCTCGGCCGCTATCCGGGCACGCTCGTCGTGATCTCGCACGACCGCGAGTTTCTCGATGCAGTCTGCAACGTCACGCTGCATCTGGAAAACCGGCAGGTGAAGCGTTACGGCGGCAACTACAGCCAGTTCGAAGTGCTGCGCGCGCAGCAGCTCGCGTTGCAGCAAAGCGCCTACGAGAAGCAGCAGAAGACGGTGCAGCATCTGCAGAGCTTTATCGACCGCTTCAAGGCCAAGGCCACGAAGGCGAAGCAGGCCCAAAGCCGCGTGAAGGCGCTCGAAAAGATGGAACTGATCGCGCCCGCGCACGCGAGCTCGCCGTTCACGTTCGAGTTCCGCACGCCGGATGCCGCGCCCAATCCGATGATGGTGATGGAAGACGTGAGCTGTGGTTATCGCACCGACGAAGGCATCGAGATTCCGATTGTCGAAGGCGTGACGCTGTCGATCCAGAACGGCCAGCGCATCGGTCTGCTCGGCGCGAACGGTCAGGGCAAGTCCACGCTCATCAAGACGCTCGCCGGCACGCTCGACGCCCTCTCGGGTCACGTGCGGCAAGGCAAGGGCTTGCAGATCGGCTATTTCGCGCAGCATCAACTGGAAACGCTGCGCCCCGACGACTCCGCCCTCGCCCATCTCGCGCGCCTCGCGCCGGACACGCGCGAGCAGGAACTGCGCGACTTTCTCGGCAGCTTCAACTTCTCCGGCGACATGGCCACCGCGAAGATCGCGCCGTTCTCCGGCGGCGAAAAAGCGCGGCTCGCGCTCGCGCTCATCATCTGGCAGAAGCCGAATCTGCTGCTGCTCGACGAACCGACGAATCACCTCGACCTCGAAACGCGTCACGCGCTGACCATGGCGCTCGCGCAATTCGAAGGCACGCTCATTCTCGTGTCGCACGACCGGCATCTGCTGCGCGCCACCACCGACACGTTCATGCTGGTGGCGAAGCACCGGCTGAGTCCGTTCGACGGCGATCTAGACGATTATCGCGACTGGCTTCTGCAACATGCCGCCGAGACCCGGGCGGCGGCGAAGGAAGCGAACGGCGTCGCGTCGGCTGCCGGCAATGCGCCGGACAGCGCGGCGAATCGCAAGGAACAGCGCAGGCAGGAGGCGCAGGAGCGGCAAAAGCTTTCGCATCTGCGCAAGCCGCTGCAATCGCGCATCGCGAAGATCGAGAAGGAAATGGACGCGCTGAATGCCGAGAAAACGACGCTCGATGCGTTCGTCGCCGATCCCGCGAGCTACGACGCCACGCTGAAGGCGAAGCTCACCGATACCATTCGCCGTCAGGGCGAAGTCAACGCGCGGCTGGAGACGCTCGAACTGGAGTGGCTCGACGCGCACGAGGAACTCGAACAACTAAGCTCGTAATCCTTCAAGGAGACCGACGACTTGACGACCTCCCCCGCTCTCGCCGGTCTTCGCGTGCTGGATCTCACGCGGCTTCTGCCCGGTCCGCTCGCCACGCTGCGCCTCGCCGAACTCGGCGCGGACGTGTTGAAGATCGAGCCGCCGGGCGAAGGCGACTACGCGCGCTCGATGCTTCAAAGCGACGCCGACCGCGCGAGCGGCGCGCCGAGCGCGTTCTATCGGATCGTGAATCGCGGCAAGCGGTCGCTGACGCTCGATCTGAAGACCGAAGCCGGGCGCGCAAAGTTGATCGAACTCGCAAGGGACGCGGACGTGCTCGTCGAGAGCTTCCGGCCGACGGTGATGACGCGGCTCGGCGTCGGCTACGACGTGCTGCGGCAGGTCAACCCGAAGCTCGTCTACTGCGCGATCACGGGGTTCGGCAGCGAAGGCGCGTTCGCCGACAAGGCGGGGCACGACCTGAACTACATCGCGTATGCGGGCGTGCTTGATCAGCTTGCCAATGGGGACGGCGCGCCGATCGTGCCCAACTTCCAGCTTGCGGACCTGCTCGGCGGGGCGCTCGCGGCGGTGACGCAAATGCTGGCCGCGCTCTGGCACGTCGCGCGCGGCGGCGAAGGCCGCTTCCTCGATGTTTCCATGACGCACGCCGTTCACGCCCACAACGTGATGGCGCACATCGCGCTCGCCAATGCCGATGAGCCGGGCACGCGCGCGGGAGCCGGCCTGCTCAACGGCGGCGTGCCTTGCTACAACGTCTATCGCACCGCGGACGACAAGTTCGTGGCCGTCGGCGCGCTCGAACTGAAGTTCTGGCAGACGCTATGCGGCGCGCTCGGCCGCCCGGAGTGGGCCGCGCGGCACTGGAGTCTCGGGCAGGCCATCGGCGGCGCGGATGCGAAGGAACTGACGGCGCGCCTCGCCGCGTGCATCCGCGAGCGCACGCGCGACGAATGGATGGCGCTCCTCGAACCGCTCGACTGCTGCGTCGCGCCGGTGCTCACGCCGGCGGAAGCGGCGGTGCATCCGCTCTTTCGCGGCCGCGAAGACTAACGTCGCGGCAAGGTCTGACGCGGCTGACGCTCGTCGTCGACGAGCACGTGCTTGCGGCCCGTGACGTGACGGCGAATGGTCGCGACGACTTCGGCCTCGGTCACGTCCGCGGACACGACGCGCCGCGAAATCTGCCCTTCGCCATCGATCCATTCGACGATCCGGCATCCGCTGCCGAACGGCTGTTGCAGGGGCGCCGAGACGCGGCAGCCGCGCAAATGGAATGCTGGGGCGGGCCGGGCTGTTTTGACATGTTTCAAAGCGTGATCCTCTCGATCCATCCAGTCACTTCGGCGCGGCGGCGCGTGGTGGCTTCATCCGCCGGTCCTGGGTCCCAGAAGGATATGAAAACCGCGCCCGCGCCAGGTTACAGCGGCGCGCGATTTTCTTACGGCCCGTTACCGAGGGTCCGATCCGTTCATTCGAGATCGCGCACGCGGTCGATGGCTTCTTCGATCCGATCGACCGCGATCACCTTGAGACCGTCCACCGCCTGTTTCGGCGCATTGGCCTTCGGAATCAGCGCGACGGAGAAGCCGAGCTTGGCCGCTTCCTTCAGGCGATCCTGCCCGCGCGGCGACGGCCGGATTTCGCCGGCCAGCCCTACTTCGCCGAACGTGATGAGGCCCTTCGGCAGAGGCTTGTTGCGCATCGACGAATGAATCGCGAGCAGCACGGCCAGATCGGCGGCGGGTTCGGTGATCTTCACGCCGCCCACCGCGTTCAGGAACACGTCCTGATCGAAACACGCGATGCCCGCGTGGCGATGCAGCACCGCGAGCAGCAGCGCGAGCCGGTTCTGCTCCAGCCCGACCGCGAGGCGGCGCGGATTCGGCACATGCGCCGTATCGACGAGCGCCTGCACTTCGACGAGCAGCGGCCGCGAACCTTCCTGCGTCACGAGGACACACGACCCCGCGACGCTCTGCTCATGCTGCGACAAGAAAAGCGCCGACGGATTCGCCACGCCGCGCAAGCCTTTCTCCGTCATCGCAAAGACGCCGAGCTCATTGACCGCGCCGAAGCGGTTCTTGAACGCACGCACGAGCCGGAAGGACGAATGCGTGTCGCCTTCGAAGTACAGCACCGTATCGACGATATGCTCCAACACGCGCGGCCCAGCGAGACTGCCTTCCTTGGTCACGTGGCCGACCATGATGATGGCCGTGCCCGTCTGCTTGGCGATGCGCGTCAGTTGCGCCGCGCATTCGCGGACCTGCGCGACGGAACCCGGCGCGGAGGTCAGCGCCTCGGAATAGACGGTCTGGATCGAATCGATGACGGCGACTTCCGGACGTTGTTCGTCGATGGCCGCCTGAATCTTTTCTAGCTGGATTTCGGCGAGCAGCGCGAGGTCCGCCGCCGCGCTCGCAGAGCCGCCGAGCAAGCCGAGCCGCTGCGCGCGCAACGCGATCTGCGCGCCGGACTCCTCGCCGCTCACGTAGAGCGACGGCCGCTCGCGCGCGATTTCGGCGAGCGATTGCAGCAAGAGCGTCGATTTGCCGATGCCCGGGTCGCCGCCAATCAGCACCACGCCGCCCGGCACGAGACCGCCGCCGAGCACACGGTCGAACTCGCCGACGCCGGTCGAAAAGCGCGGCACGTCCGCCGCTTCGATGTCGGCGAGCCGCTGCACCGGCGAGCTTTTCGCGAGCGCCTGGAAGCGATGCGCCGACGGCGCCTGCTCCACCGATTCCACGAGCGTGTTCCACGCTCCGCATGCCGCGCACTGTCCGGTCCACTTCGGCGCTTGTCCGCCGCACTCGCTACAGATGTAAAGCGTCTTTGCCTTCGCTGCTTTTGCCACGTATTGCCTTTAGATTTTCAATGCCAACGCCCGATGCGGCGTTCATTCCGCGCGGACCGGCACGCGCTGCGCGATCGCGCACATCAGCTCGTAGCCGATGGTGCCGCACGCGCGGGCCACGTCGTCGATGGGCAGGGTCGCGCCCCACAATTCCACGCGCGAACCCATGCCCGCGTTCGGGCACGGCGTCAGATCGACGGTGAGCATGTCCATCGAGACGCGGCCGACGAGCGCCGTCCGCACGCCGTCGACGATGACCGGCGTGCCTTCGGGCGCGATGCGCGGATAACCGTCCGCGTACCCGCACGCGACCACGCCGATGCGCATCGGCCGGTCCGCCGTGTAGGTCGAGCCGTAGCCGATGCTGTCGCCCGGCTGCACCGTCTGCACGGCGATCAGCTCGGAAGCGAGGGTCATGGCGGGTTTGAGGCCCGTATCGGCGATATCGGCCGTCACGCCCGACGGCGACGCGCCGTAGAGAATGATGCCCGGGCGCACCCAGTCAAAATGCGCGTTCGGATGCCACAGCACGGCCGCCGAGTTCGACAGGCTGCGCGCGCCCGCGATGCCTTCCGCGCCCCGCTCGAACGCCTCCAGTTGATGCGCGATGCCGCGTTCGCTGTCGGCGTCGGAAAAATGGGTCATGAGCGTGATCTGGCCGATGCCGTGGCAGGCGCGCGCCCGCTCCCACGCCGCGCGGAACCGCTCCGGCGTGTAGCCCAGCCGGTTCATGCCGCTATTCATCTTCAGCTGGATGTTGACCGGCTTCGAGAGCCGCGCCATTTCCAGCATGCGCAACTGCTCGTCGCAGTGAATGGCCGTGGTCAGACTATAACGGTCGATCACGTCGATATCGGTCGGACGAAAGAAGCCTTCGAGCAACAAAATGGGGCCCGCCCAGCCGAGTTCGCGCAACTTCGCTGCTTCTTCGAGGTCCAGAAGACCGAATCCGTCCGTTGCGCGAAGTCCGGGGAACGCTCGCGCGAGACCGTGGCCATACGCATTGGCCTTCACGACGGCCCAGATTTTGGATTTCGGCGCGTACTTGCGCGCAATGGCAAGGTTGTTGGCGAGAGCGGCGGTGTGAATCGTTGCGGAAAGGGGGCGCGGCATGAGTTTTGGTCGGAGATGCGGTCCAAAAGGCGGTTCAGGCGGAAAGGCAAGCATACGCCAACGGCGCAAGCGGCCGGTTCGCCGATCGAGACACCTTGCGGATCAGTACCTTATGACAAAAGAGACGTGCAAACGTACCGTCTCGCATGTAATCGAGATTACTGCTAGTCAGAATGCGCCTATTTTCGTGTTATAAAGCCGTGCGCACAACCCATTTCGAACGGCATAAGCCCGAACGCGCGACCGGTATCAGCGGCGGCGTCGGGGGCGAATTCCCGGCAGTGAGGAAAGCTTCGGATCAGATGAAAAAAGGTTTTTACACCATCATGGCCGCGCAGTTTTTCTCGTCGCTGGCCGATAACGCTCTACTGATCGCTGCCATCGCACTGCTGAAAGACCTTCACGCGCCGAACTGGATGACGCCGCTGCTCAAGCTGTTCTTCGTGCTCTCCTACGTGATTCTGGCGGCGTTCGTCGGCGCTTTCGCGGACTCGCGGCCGAAGGGGCGCGTGATGTTCGTGACGAATTCCATCAAGGTGGTGGGCTGCATCACCATGCTGGTCGGCGCGCATCCGCTTCTGGCTTATGGCATCGTCGGCTTCGGCGCGGCGGCCTATTCGCCCGCGAAGTACGGCATTCTCACGGAACTGCTGCCGCCCGATCGGCTCGTCGCCGCGAACGGCTGGATCGAAGGCACGACGGTCGGCTCCATCATTCTCGGCACCGTCATGGGCGGCGCGCTCATCAGCCCGCATATCGCGAGTCACTTGCTGACGCTGCACATACCGCGCATCAATACGCCCGCCGAAGCCGCGATGCTCGTCATCATGCTGATGTACGTGGTCGCCGCCGTCTTCAACCTGCGCATTCCCGATACGGGCGCGCGCTACCCGAAGCAGGAACATCGGCCCATCAAGCTCATCACCGATTTCGCCGACTGCTTTCTCACGCTCTGGCGCGACAAGCTCGGCCAGATCTCGCTCGCGGTCACGACGCTCTTCTGGGGCGCGGGCGCGACGCTGCAATTCATCGTGCTCAAGTGGGCCGAAGTGTCGCTCGGCATGACGCTTTCGCAGGCGGCCATCCTGCAGGCGGTGATCGCCGTGGGCGTGGCGGCCGGCGCGGTGCTCGCGGCCGCGCGCGTGCCGCTCAAGCGTTCGCTCTCGGTGCTGCCGGTAGGCATCGCGATGGGGCTCGCCGTCATGCTGATGGCCTTCTACACGCGGCATCTTTTTCCCGCGCATTGGGGCGTCTACTTCGGCCGGATGCACTTCCCGGGCTATCTGCTGATCGCGTATCTGTTCCTGATGATCGTGGGCGGTCTGTCGGGCTTTTTCGTCGTGCCGATGAACGCGCTTTTGCAGCATCGCGGGCACGTGCTGCTGTCCGCCGGCCATTCGATCGCCGTGCAGAACTTCAACGAGAACCTGTCCGTGCTCATCATGCTGTGCCTGTACGCGGTGCTCGTCTGGCTCGACATGCCGATCCAGTTCGTGATCGTGATGTTCGGCTCGTTCGTGTGTCTGATGATGTACTTCGTGATGCGCCGGCATCAGGCGAACCAGCGCGCGTTCGATTCCGTCGCGCTGATCGGCGAAGCGCGGCACTGACGTTGCCGATTTGGCTGCTGTTTGGGCTGCGGTCATCGGCCGATCGGGCTAATCTCTCTTCATCATGCTTGCTGCCGATCTCTTCTCGTTCGTCACGCGCGTGCGCGAGCGCGCGCCGCTCGTCCACTGCCTGACGAACCTCGTCGTCACCAACTTCACGGCCAACGTGCTGCTCGCCATCGGCGCGGCGCCGGCGATGGTCGTCGCGCGCGAGGAAGCCGCGCAGTTCGCGCCGCTCGCCAATGCGCTCCTGATCAACCTCGGCACGCTCGACGTGCCGCAAATGCGCGCGATGCGCGCCGCCGTCGATGCCGCCAACAACGCGGGCACGCCCTGGGTGCTCGATCCGGTCGCAGTCGGCCCGCTCGCGTTCCGCACCGAATTCGCGCTCGAATTGCTCGACGCGAAGCCGGCCGTGATTCGCGGCAACGCGTCGGAAATCATCAGCCTGTCGGGCGGCGAAGCGAGCGGACGCGGCGTCGACAGCACCGCGGCCACCGACGCCGCGCTCGACGCCGCGCAAATTCTCGCGCTGAAAACGCAGGCTGTGGTCGCGGTCACCGGCGCGACCGACTACATCACCGATGGCCGCCGCGTGATCGCGCTCTCGAACGGCTCGCCGCTGATGACCCGCGTGACGGGCGTCGGCTGCGCGCTTTCGGCGACCGTCGCGGCGTACGTCGGCGCGGCGCAATCGCGCGATGAACACTGGGCCGCGACGATCTCCGCGATTGCCTATTCGACCGTGGCCGGCGAGCTCGCCGCCCGTGAAGCCGCTCTGCCCGGCAGTTTCGCCGTCGCGTATCTGGACCGGCTGGCGTCCGTGGACTCGGCCGCATTCGACGCGACGCTCGTGCTGCGCGAGGTGGCCGTATCGTGAACATGCGGCGCGCGTTCGATCTCTCGCTCTATCTCGTGCTTGACCCGGTGCAGTGCGGCGGCCACGACGCGGCCGTTTCGGTCGCCCGCGCGGCGCTGGACGGCGGCGCGACGCTGCTGCAACTGCGCGCGCCGGAGTGGCACAAGCGCGCGTGGCTCGCGCTGGCACTCGACTTATTGCCGTTGACGCGTGCGCGCGGCGTTCCGCTCGTCATCAACGATCACGTGGATGTCGCGCTTGCGGCCGGCGCGGACGGCGTTCACGTCGGCCAGCGCGATCTGCCCGCGGACGTCGCGCGGCGGCTGCTCGGGCCGGATGCGCTGATCGGCCTGTCGGTGTCGAATCTCGCGGAAGTCGCGGATGCGAACCGGCTGGAAGGCGTGATCGACTATGTCGGAGCGGGACCGGTCTACGCGACGCCGACCAAAACCGACGCCTCCGCGCCCTGCGGCATCGATGGCCTCGCCGCGATGCGTTCGAGTTCGCGCTGGCCGACCGTGGCGATAGGCGGCATCCAGGCACACAACGCGGCCGACGTCATGCGCGCGACACCGGCGGGACTCGCAGTCGTCTCCGCGATTTGCAAGGCAGCCGACCCGCGCGCTGCGTCGGCCGAACTGCGCGAGACCATCCGTCGCGCTTCATCCTGACTTTTCTCATGTCTTCGACCCAACCTATTCCCAACGTGCTCACTGTCGCCGGTTCCGATTCCGGCGGCGGCGCGGGCATTCAGGCCGATCTCAAAGCGTTCTCCGCGCTCGGCGCGTACGGCGCGAGCGTCGTCACCGCGCTGACCGCTCAGAACACGCGCGGCGTCACGGCTGTCCACGCGCCGGAGCCGGCGTTCGTCGCGGCGCAGCTCGATGCCGTTTTCGACGACATCCGCATCGACGCGGTGAAGATCGGGATGCTGGCCAATGCGGGCATCGTGCGCGCGGTCGCCGACGCGCTCAGGCGGCATCGCCCGGCGCATGTCGTGCTCGACACCGTGATGATCTCGAAGAGCAATCACGCGCTGCTCGCGCCCGAAGCGGTGGCCGCGCTGCGCGACGAGCTGTTGCCGCTCGCCACGCTCGTCACGCCGAATCTGCCGGAAGCGGCGGCGCTGCTCGGCACGCAGCCCGCCGCAGACGAAGACGCGATGGTGCGTCAGGGCGAGGCGCTGCTTGCCTCGGGCGCGCGCGCCGTGCTGATGAAGGGCGGGCATCTGGCATCGGCGGACAGTCCGGACTGGCTGATCGAAACGACGGGCGCCCTGCGGGTTGCCGGCGCGCGCGTCGCGCTGAAGAACACGCACGGCACCGGCTGCACGCTGTCGGCGGCGATTGCCGCGCTGATCCCTCAGACCGGTGATCTCGCCAGCGCCACCGCCGAGGCGAAGCGGTATCTCAGCGGCGCGATCGAGGCGAGCGCGCGACTGGACGTCGGCCACGGCGTCGGGCCGGTGCATCACTTTTATCGATGGTGGTGATCGGGCAGCCCTAGGAGGCGGCGAACGCTTCGGCTGGAAAGAAGAAGCCGCGCGATTCCTTCGGTGAGCGCCACCGCCGAGGCGAAGCGCGGCCGAACGCCGACCACGGCGTCCGATAGTCACGCGGGCGCAGAAAGCTCCGAAGCAGCGAACGCCCTCGCCCGCTCGGGCCAGTCGTCCGGGACGATGAAGCCGCGCGATTCCTCGCTCCAGCCGGTCGCGCCGTCGCGCAGGTAGGCGGCGACCATGGTCGGCGCGGCGATGGCGGCGAGACGCGTGTGAATGGCGGCGGCCTCGTCCATCAGCGAATCGGCATCCGGCGCGTTGAGGCGGCGCGGTGCGAGCCACGCAAGCCGAGGCTGCACCACCCACGCGCGCGCTTCATGCGCTTCGTGCGCTTTATGCCGATCGCGCCATTCCGTCGCCGTCAGCCACCAGCCGCGCACGTGCGCTTCGCCCACTTCCGGCGCGGGCGCGATGCCTTCATCGTGATAAAAGAGCCGCCCCTTGATGAACAACTGCGGCTGCCACGGCCCCTCCAGCCCGAGCGCGGCGAACTCCGCCCGCGACGTCAAGCCGAGTTGATGCGTCAAAAGCCGCGCGTGCTTCAGATCGAAGCGGTCCTGCAGATTGGGCCCGACATAGTCCGACAAGCGCGCCGCGCGCTCGACGCCATCGCCGATGTGCAGATAGAACTTCACCGCCAGTTCCCAGTGCAGCCGCGCGCCGGCCGCCGTCTCCAGCAGAAAATCGCACTCTCCGATGGTGCGGCGCTGACGCCGCAGCGGCGCGTTCGCCGCAATCAGCCGCGCGGCCGGCCCGTGCGCCAGAAAGAATTCGAGCAGGCTTTCGGCGTAGATGCCGAGGCGCGTCGATTTGGGATTACGCGAGCGCACGTGCAATGCGTCCGGCGCGGCGTCGAGTGCGGCGAGCCACGTAAGCGTGGCGTCTCGCGCATTGGCCGACTCAAACGGGTGCGCGAGCGGCGCGCCCGCCGCGCTCTCGCGCAGAAGATCGGGTGAGAAAAGCAGCCACGCCAGATCACGCACCGTCGCGTCCCCGAAGCGATCGACGAGGCGCGACAGGCCGGTCATCCGCGCGCGCCCTTCCCGGCTCCCGGTTCGACGCCGAGCGCGGCGAGCGCATCGGCGTGCGTCTTGCGGGCGAGGCACAGATCGGCCCAGGCCTTCGCCTTGTCGGGCAGACTGCGCAACAGATACGCCGGGTGATAGGTGACGACGACCGGCACGCCGCGATACTCGTGCACGCGCCCGCGCAACGCCGCGATGCTCGCCTCGCTCTTGAGCAGACTCTGCGCCGCAAAACGCCCGAGCGCGACGATGATCTTCGGCTTCACCAGTTCGACCTGACGTTGAAGATACGGCTCGCAACGCGCGACTTCGTCGAGTTCCGGATTGCGGTTGCCGGGCGGCCGGCACTTGATGACGTTCGCGATATAGACGTTCGATTCGCGCGAAAGGCCGAGCGCATGCAGCATGTTGTCGAGCAGCTTGCCCGCCTGTCCGACGAACGGCTCGCCCTGCTTGTCCTCGTTCTCGCCGGGCGCTTCGCCGATCAGCATCCAGTCGGCTTCGCGGTCGCCCACGCCGAAGACCGCGTTCGTCCGGCGTTCGCACAGTCGGCACAGTTCGCAGCCCGTGACGCGATCGTCGAGCGCCGTCCAGTCGAGCGTGCGGACGTCGTCGGGGACGGCGGGCGCGACGGGCGTGGCAGACGATGGCGCGTCGTCGGTCCACGGGAGGTCGTCGTAGGCGTCGAACGGAGGGTAATCGGAGTACTGCGCGTCTGATTCGGACTGCGGCTCGGTGCGGACTTTCGCGGATGTGGCGTTGCGGGCGAGCACAGGAGCCGGAGCGTCGAGCGGCGGCGTCGGTCTCTCGGAGCGGCTCGGGGGCGCTGCCGGGTCCGGGCGGGGCGCCGCTTTCGCTGCATCGGCCGCTCGCGCGCGGGGGGCCGCAGTATCCGCGAAATCTGGCGCGACTGTGCCGGAGGCGTCGATCGGCGGCATCGGTGCTTGCAAACCGGGCGCGGCGACTGCCGTGTCCGGCTGTGGCGCCGCTTTCGCCGCATCGGCGGCAGTATCGCGGGAGGCGCGCGGCGGCAGCGGCTCGGCGGGCGCATTCGCCCCCGCCTTTCTCCTCACCCATAGGAACCCGATCCCGAGTTCCTCGACTAGCGATTCATCGAGCGCCATGCGCACTCTCCTTGAACGACAGACGCATGACGATTGCGTCCTCGCGCGACCGATGCCGCGCGGGGTAATAATTCTTGCGACGCCCGATGGCCGTGAAGCCGAAGCGCTCGTAAAGCTGGATGGCGCGCGCATTCGACGGCCGCACTTCGAGCAGCATGCCTTCGAGCTTTTCGGCACGCGCGACGCGCACCGCCTCGCGCAGCAGCGTCAGGCCCGCGCCGGCGCGCTGGGCGCACGGCGCGACGCAGAGATTGAGCAGATGCATCTCATCGACGACCGGCATCAGCACGCAATAGCCGATGAGCGTGCCGGTCACGTGGCGCAGGCACACGCCGTAGTAGCCGTTGCGCAGGGAGTCCTGGAAATTGCCGCGGCTCCATGGGAATTCGTACGCGAGCTTCTCGACGGCGGCGACTTCGTCGAGGTCCGCTTCGGTCATCGGCGTGAGATACCGATCCGCGAGCAACACGCCGCTCACCGAAGCGCCTCCGCGCCGGCCGACTGCGCGCCGGCCTTCGCCGCAGCGGCGCGCGCTTCGGTGCGCTCGGCTGTCGTCTGCGCGACCTTGTTGCGCACGTACTCCGGCGCGGCGAGTTCCGGCGCGACCGCTCGTCCGGCCCGCAGCGCGCGCAAACCGAGCAGCGCGACCGGCAGCGCGTGGGGCAGCGCATCCCGGTCCACATGCGCGGCGGCCGCCAGCGCGGGCAGACGATCGCCAAAGGCCGCCGCCGCGTTGCCCGCGAGCGCGAACAGCACCGAGGGAAGCGGCAGCGCGTCGGGACGATCGAGCGATGCGGCGTGCACTTCGCGCCAGTCGCCGAGCGTGGGTTCGCGCTCGTATTCGAATTCGGCCCAATAGACTTCATCCATGCGCGCATCCAGCGCGACGAGCACGCGATCCGGCAACGACGCGTCGTTGAGCCGGGCCGCTTCCGCGCAGGCGACCAGCGTGCTCACCGGCACCACCGGCACATTCAGCCCGAACGCGAGCCCTTGCGCGACGCCGGTCGCCGTGCGCAGGCCGGTGAACGACCCCGGCCCCGCGCCGAAGGCAATGGCGTTGCAATCGGCGAGCGCGAGCCCTGCTTCGTTCAGCAGCTCGCGCACCGCCGGCAAAAGGCGCGTGCTCGACACAGCGCCCGTCGCTTCGTGGCGGAACCACACCGATGTATCGCCGCTCATGTAGGCGGGCGCGGCAGCGGACGACGGCTTTGGCGCGGGATCGTCGAGCAGGAGCGCGACGGAGCAGAATTCCGTCGAAGTATCGAGAGCGAGCAGTACGGTGCGTGTCATAGGCCGTATTGTAATGCGGGACTGCGCCGGCTTTTGCGGCTCGCGTGACATGCGGCATGCGTTCGCGGACTTTTCCGCGCGATGACGCGCGCAGTTTGTCATGCGACCGGATTCGAAGGATGCCTCCACAGCCGGCCCGCTCGCGCTTGCTAAGATCGTCTGCATCTCAAATTCGATAGGACGCCCGCATGACCGACATCGATCAGCAATTCGCCCGCGCGCAAGCCGAGGTCACGCAGTTGCCCGAGCGCCCCGGCAATCTCACGCTCCTGCGTCTTTACGCGCTCTATAAGCAGGCGAGCGTCGGCGACGTGCAAGGCGACGCGCCCGGCTTCACCGATATCGCCGGCAAATACAAGCACGAAGCCTGGGCCGCGCTGAAAGGCACGCCGGCCGATACCGCAAAGGAGCGCTACGTCGAACTCGTCGAGTCGCTCAAGCGCGGCGAGGCAGGCTGACCGAACCACGTGTGCCGCGCGCCGTCGATGCCCTCCGATGGCGCGCGAATGCGTCAAACTGTGGCGCGGTGCAGCAAATTCCGATATACTTCTTGTCATGCAGCTTGATTACGTGGCGCACGCCGCAAGGCAACGTGCCCCGTTTGAAAGCGCTTCGTAGCGTTTCGCTCCAATCCAGTTTAGAAACTGTCCCTTCCCTGCCAGGCCGTAGCGCATCGTTTATGCGCTATTCATTTCGCGGCCCGTCATGCACCAGGCTGACGTCAGTGCTTAAGCGCCCTGACGTATCCGATACAGCTTCTAACAACGATGCTCGCCGTCTGTTTGCGCGAGTTGCCCCCGTTTTTCGATTTGCTCGCTGTTTCTTCGCTCGCTGAATCCAACGACCTGGGTATGCCGATTGGCGCCGACGCCTTATTTCCCGTTTCAAGGATCGACATGACTTCGAGCTTCACCCCCAGCCCGTTGGACAACATCGCAGCACAAACGCTTGGCATTTCCCCGGACGCCGACACGGCCGCACCCGCAGCTTCGGCCGCTGCCTCAGCCGAAACGGCTCCCGCAGTGCCCGCCGGCCCCACTTTCGAATCGCTCGGTCTTTCGGCCGATATCGTTTCCGCATTGACCGAAGCCGGCTACCAGTCGCCGACGCCCGTGCAGCAGCGCGCGATTCCCGCCGCGCTCGCCGGCCGCGATCTGCTCGTTTCGAGCCCGACCGGCTCCGGCAAGACGGCGGCGTTCATGCTGCCGGCCATCGAAAAATTCGCGCAACTAGAAAAGCTCCAGGCGCAGCAGCCGCGTCAGCCGCGCGACCCGAACGCCCGTCCCGGCCGCCGTCCGCAGCCGATCGCGCGCCCGCAGTTGCTCGTGCTCACGCCGACGCGCGAACTCGCAATGCAAGTGTCCGCCGCCGCGACCACGTACGGCCGCCATCTGCGCCGCCTGCGCACCGTCAGCATTCTCGGTGGCGTGGCGTACGGCCAGCAACTGATGCTGCTCGCGAAGAACCCTGAAATCCTCGTCGCGACGCCGGGCCGTCTGATCGACCATCTGGAGCGCGGCCGCATCGACCTGTCGAACCTCAACATGCTCGTGCTCGACGAAGCCGACCGCATGCTCGACATGGGCTTTATCGAAGACATCGAGACGATCGTCGCGGCCACGCCGGCCACGCGTCAGACGCTGCTCTTCTCGGCAACCATCGACGGCAAGATCGCGTCGCTGACCGGCCGCCTGCTGAAGGACCCGGAGCGCATCGAGATCGTGCAGAAGCTCGAAGCGCGCAGCAACATCGCGCAAACCGTGCATTACGTCGACGACCGCGACCACAAGGATCGCCTGCTCGATCACCTGCTGCGCGATACCGAGCTGGATCAGGCTATCGTGTTCACGGCGACGAAGAGCGACGCCGATCTGATCGCGAATCGTCTGTCGGACGCGGGCTTCGAATCCGCCGCGCTGCACGGCGACCTGCCCCAAGGCGCGCGCAACCGCACCATCCGCGCGCTGCGCGAGCGCCGCGTGCGCGTGCTGGTGGCCACGGACGTCGCGGCACGCGGCATCGATATTCCGGGCATCACGCACGTCTTTAACTACGACCTGCCGAAGTTCGCCGAAGACTACGTGCACCGCATCGGCCGCACGGGCCGCGCGGGACGCAGCGGCACGGCCGTGAGCCTCGTGCATCACGCCGAAATGGGCGCCCTCAAGCGCATCGAGCGCTTCGTGCACGCGCCGCTACCGGTGAACGTCGTCGCGGGCTTCGAGCCGCGCAAGTCGCCGCCGAAGGGCGGTTTCGGCGGCCGCGGCCGTCCGGGCAGCGGTAACGGCGGCCGGCGCTTCGGCAGCGGCAATGGCGGCGGACGCGGCTACGGCGCGGCAAACGCCAGCGGCTACGGCAACAAGTCGGGCGCCGGTTCGCGCGAAGGCGGCTACCGCGAAGGCGGATATCGTGGCAGCAACGCCGGCAGCGGCGACCGCGACGGCGGCTATCGCGGCGGCAGCCGCGAAGGCGGCTTCGGCCAGCGCGACGGCTACAGCGCCCGCCGCAACGACGGTCCGCGCGCACCGCGCCGCGGCAACTGATGTAAGCCCAGGGACGGCGCGATAGCGCCGTCTTCCGCCAGCAGGACAAGAAAACCGATGCCTCGCGCATCGGTTTTTTTTCGCCCGTCTTTGAATTTCATAATGCGCAACGTTTTTTTGCGTCGCAAAAGCCTTGCTGCGCGGCACAACGGGCGCGATTGCGGCATGGGAAAGGACGTTTCACTTTATGGAAAGGTGGCCTTAAGCGATTGATTTCAGGAGAAATTTATATCGGCTAAAACTCCTTGCGACAGCTTTTTATCGACCATCGACCGGCCTACACTCTTATATAAGAGTTGAGCAAAAACGCTGCGGCATTGCTCACAACGCGGTAAAGCATCGACCACGGTTTCGTGTACAGCCCAATCTCAAGGAGAAACGCCATGACCTCACGTCAACAACAAGCCCAGCAACTCCATCAGCAGTGGGAAACCGATCCGCGCTGGAAAGGCATCAAGCGCGGCTACTCGGCCGAGGACGTCGTGCGCCTGCGCGGCTCGGTGCCGGTCGAGCACACGCTCGCGCGACGCGGCGCCGAGAAGCTGTGGTCGCTAATCCAGGAAGAGCCGTTCGTCAATGCGCTCGGCGCGCTGACCGGCAATCAGGCGATGCAGCAGGTCAAGGCGGGCCTCAAGGCCATCTACCTGTCCGGCTGGCAAGTGGCCGGCGACGCCAACATCGCGGGCGAAATGTATCCGGACCAGTCGCTGTATCCGGCCAATTCGGTGCCGCTTGTCGTGAAGCGCATCAACAACACGTTCACGCGCGCGGATCAGATCCAATGGTCCGAAGGCAAGAACCCGGGCGATGAAGGCTATATCGACTACTTCGCGCCGATCGTGGCGGACGCGGAAGCCGGCTTCGGCGGCGTGCTCAACGCGTTCGAGCTGATGAAGGCGATGATCGAAGCCGGTGCGGCGGGCGTTCACTTCGAAGACCAGCTCGCCTCCGTGAAGAAGTGCGGCCACATGGGCGGCAAGGTGCTCGTGCCGACGCGCGAGAACGTCGCGAAACTGGTCGCCGCGCGTCTCGCCGCGGACGTCTGCGGCACGCCGACGCTGCTCGTCGCGCGCACCGACGCCGAAGCCGCCGATCTCGTGACCTCCGACATCGACGAAAACGACAAGCCGTTCCTGACCGGCGAGCGCACCGTGGAAGGCTTCTATCGCACGCGGCCGGGTCTCGAACAGGCCGTGTCGCGCGGTCTCGCTTACGCGCCGTACGCCGATCTCGTCTGGTGCGAAACGGGCAAGCCGGATCTCGAATACGCGAAGAAGTTCGCCGAGGCCATCCACAAGCAATTCCCCGGCAAGCTGCTGTCGTACAACTGCTCGCCGTCGTTCAACTGGAAGAAGAACCTCGACGACGCGACCATCGCCAAGTTCCAGCGTGAACTCGGCGCGATGGGCTACAAGTTCCAGTTCATCACGCTCGCGGGCTTCCACGCGCTGAACTACTCGATGTTCAACCTGGCGCACGGCTATGCGCGCACGCAGATGAGCGCGTTCGTCGAGTTGCAGCAGGCCGAGTTCGCCGCCGCCGACAAGGGCTTCACGGCGGTCAAACATCAGCGCGAAGTGGGCACGGGCTACTTCGACGCGGTCACGCAGACGGTCGAGCGCGAAGCATCGACGACCGCGCTGCACGGATCGACCGAAGACGAGCAGTTCTTCGACAAGAAAGTGGCCTAAAGCATCGCCCGAGGGCAGGCTGAATCAGGGAGAGCGGTAGAGAAAGCGGCGGCCCGGGCGCGCGTGGTAGGCACGTCGGCCGCCGCGACATCAGCGGTACACGATGACCGGGATGCGCGTGTGCGTCAGCACGCGCTGCGTTTCGCTGCCGATAAGCAGGCTTCCGAGCCCGCGACGGCCGTGCGACGCCATCAGAATGACGTCGCAGCCCTTCTGCTCCGCCGCGTCGATGATCCCGATATACGGCGCCGCCTCGATGCTCGTCACGCTGTCGCACGGCACGCCCGCCTCCTCCGCCGCGCGCTCGACGGCCCGCAGATGCTCGCGCGCCTCGCGTTCGGCGCGGGCGTGAAAGTCGTCGGGCGGCTCGACGGCGACATCCGCGAACGGCGAGTACGGATACTGCGGCAGACACGCGTAAGCGGTGATGCGCGCGCCGACCGACTGCGCGAGGTCGATCGCGCCGTCTATGGCTTTCTGCGACAGCTCCGAGCCGTCGGTCGGTACCAGGATGTGCTTGAACATGGCGTCCTCCTTCGAACGGCGGGGCACGCTTTCATTGTAGCCAGGCGGCCGCGCGGCGATGCAATCGAAATCAAGATAAGTAGGAATCCGTAGCGAGTCGCGTTACGAAACGAGCGCTTCCCAGTATCCCGGAGCGGCATAGGTATGCTTGAGCAGATCGAGAAACAGCCGCACCCGCAACGGCAGGTGCCGGCGCTGCGGAAACACAGCGTGAATACCGATGGGCGGCGCGGCGAAATCGTCGAGCACGCTGACGAGCCTTCCCGCGCCGATATCGGCGCCCACTTCCCACCAAGATCGCCACGCGAGGCCGCGCCCTTCGAGGCACCAATCATGGAGCACCGCGCCGTCCGAGCATTCCATCGTGCCGGACACCTTGATCGTCACGACCTTGCCGTCCTGCTGAAACACCCAGCCGCGCTGCTGATTGGCGGACGCGCCGAGCGCGAGGCAGTTGTGATCGGCAAGCGCGCTCAACGTGGCGGGCTTGCCGCGCTTTTGCAGATACTCGGGCGACGCCACGCAGACGCGCCGGTTTTCGCCGAGCTTGAGCGACACCAGCGACGAATCCGGCAACTCGCCGAGCCGCACCGCGCAATCGAAGCCTTCGTTCACGAGATCGACCATGCGATCCGTCAGGTCGAGGCTCACGGAAACGTCCGGGTGCAGCGCCGTGAAAGCCGCGACCAGCGGCGCGACGTGGCGCCGGCCGAAGCCCGCGGGCGCCGACACGCGCACGTGCCCGCTCGCCTTCACGCCGCCCGCCGACACGCTCGCCTCCGCGTTCTGCATGTCGTTGATGATGCGCTGACAGTCTTCGAGAAACGCGGAGCCTTCGAACGTGAGCGTGATCTTGCGCGTCGTGCGCACGAGCAGCTTCACGCCGAGCCGTTCCTCCAGCGCGTCCAGCCTTCTGCCGATGACCGCCGGCGCGATGCCTTCCGCCTGCGCCGCCGCCGAAAGACTGCCTTTCGCCGCGACGGAGGCGAACGTCTCCATCTGCTTGAACCGATCCATGCGTCTTGCTCGTCAATGCGGGACACTGGCGCACAGATTAGCTATGTAAAAGTAAAAGATCAAGTGATCTCGCCGGCCTTTTTCCACCCGTTCGATCACCAATAGAATCGACCCCGACCTCTTTATGGAGCGCACGGCTATGTCGGCCACAACGACACACGCATCGTCCACACCCTCGCCCACGCCCACGCATCTTCTTCCCCGCGCAGTCATCTTCGACGCTTACGGCACGCTCTTCGACGTTCACTCGGTCGTCGCTGCCGCCGAGCAGCTTTTTCCCGGCAACGGCCAGGCGTTGTCCCAGCTTTGGCGCCAGAAGCAGATCGAGTACACGCAGCTCCGCAGCCTCGCCGATCCGTCCGGCAGCCACTACGCGCCGTTCTGGGACATCACCATCGACGCGCTGCGATACGCAGCCGCGCGCCTCGGCCTCACGGACGCGCTGACGGCCACTGCCGAGAAGCGCCTGATGGACGAATACGCCTGCCTCTCTGCCTTCCCCGACACGCTGCCCGCGCTGAAAACGCTGCGCGAACGTCACGGTCTGCCGCTCGCGATTCTGTCGAACGGCAATCCGCCGATGCTGGACATCGCCGTCAAAAGCGCCGGCATGACGGGCTTCTTCGATCACGTGCTGTCGGTCGAGGCCGTGCGCGCGTTCAAGCCCTCCGCCGCCGCCTATGAACTCGGCCTACAGGCGTTCGGCGCGGCGGCGCGCGAGATCGTGTTCGTCTCGTCCAACGGCTGGGATATCGCGGGCGCGACGTGGTTCGGCTACACCACGTTCTGGCTGGATCGCGCGAGCCTGCCGGTCGAGGAACTCGGGGTCGCGCCGCGCGCGATGGGGCGCGGCATGAACGAACTCGTCGCGTTCATCGAAGCGGGTTGCGCGCAGCAGCCCATTGCGCTTGCCGCCGATCGCGCGGGCGCGCGAATGCGCTCGTCATCGCCGAACCAGTAGAACCCAAAAGCAAAACCGTCTGACCGACCAAGGAGAAAACACATGACGCACCCTTCGAACCCGCTCGCGTTGCCGGAAGGCATGGCCATTTCGGCTGAGATCAAGCCCGGCTTCGAAGCCATTCTGACGCCCGGGGCGCTCGCGTTCGTCGCAATGCTGCATCGCCGGTTCGAGCCGCGCCGTCAGGAACTGCTCGCCGCGCGCTTGGAGCGCACCAAGCGCCTCGACGCGGGCGAGCGCCCCGGCTTTCTCGAAGAATCGAAGGCGATCCGCGAAGGCGACTGGACCGTCGCGCCGCTGCCGAAGGATCTGCAATGCCGGCGCGTCGAAATCACCGGCCCGGTCGAGCGCAAGATGATCATCAACGCGCTCAACTCCGGCGCGGATTCGTACATGACCGACTTCGAGGATTCGAACGCGCCCGCGTGGGAGAACCAGATCGTCGGCCAGATCAACCTCAAAGAAGCCGTGCGCCGGACGATCTCGCTCGAGCAGAACGGCAAGTCGTACACGCTCAACGACAAGACCGCGACGCTGATCGTGCGTCCGCGCGGCTGGCATCTCGACGAGAAGCACGTGACCGTCGACGGCCAGCGCGTGTCGGGCGGCATCTTCGACTTCGCGCTTTATCTCTTCCACAACGCGAAGGAACTGATCGCTCGCGGCAGCGGCCCGTACTTCTATCTGCCGAAGATGGAAAGCCATCTCGAAGCGCGTCTGTGGAACGACATCTTCATCTCGGCGCAGGAAGGCGTCGGCATCCCGCGCGGCACGATTCGCGCGACCGTGCTCGTCGAGACGATTCTCGCCGCGTTCGAAATGGACGAGATTCTCTATGAGCTGCGCGAACATAGCGCCGGCCTGAACGCGGGCCGCTGGGACTACATTTTCTCGGCGATCAAGAAGTTCAAGAACGATCCCGACTTCTGCCTCGCGGACCGTTCGCAGATCACGATGACGGTGCCGTTCATGCGCGCCTACGCGCTCGAATTGCTGAAGACGTGCCACAAGCGCAACGCGCCCGCCATCGGCGGCATGTCCGCGCTGATTCCGATCAAGAACGATCCCGCCGCGAACGACAAGGCGATGGGCGGCGTGCGCTCCGACAAGGCGCGCGATGCCACCGACGGCTACGACGGCGGCTGGGTCGCGCACCCGGGGCTCGTGCCGGTCGCGATGGAAGAGTTCGTCAAGGTGCTCGGCGACAAGCCGAATCAGATCGAAAAGCAGCGCCCCGATGTGCAAGTGACCGCGCACGACTTGCTCGATTTCCGCCCGGAAGCGCCGATCACCGAAGCGGGCCTGCGCAACAACGTGAACGTCGGCATCCATTACCTCGGATCGTGGCTTGCGGGCAATGGCTGCGTGCCGATTCACAACCTGATGGAAGACGCCGCCACGGCGGAGATTTCGCGCTCGCAAGTGTGGCAGTGGATTCGTTCGCCGAAGGGCAAGCTCGAAGACGGCCGCAAGGTCACGGCCGCGATGGTGCGCGAGATCATCATCGACGAACTGGAGAAGGTGAAACAAAGCGTCGGCGGCGCGGGCAGCGATACGAAGCCGTATGAGCGCGCCGCGAAGATCTTCGAAACGATGTCGACCTCGGAGCAGTTCACCGAATTCCTGACGCTGCCGCTGTACGAAGAAATCTGAAACGCGCGTCCTTGCGTACCGCATGAAAAACGGCCCGCGGGTTCACGCCCGCGGGCCGTTCGCACATGCGAGGCGCGTCACGGGGAACGCATGGCGTGTGCTACATTGCGCATCGTCTTTTTCAACGATTCAACCGTGGAGCGCACTCGCGTGCGAACGACAGCATGAGCAATATTCAACTCGATATCGAATGGACCGACGCGGCATCGCGCAAGATCGAGAAACTGATGCCGCGCAACGCCAACAAGGACGCGTTCCTGGCGCTGCCGCCGGTCGAGTGCCTGCCGATGGAAGGCGACGTGCTGTTTCTCGGGCCGGCAGGCAAGCAGCAGCCGTTTATCGTGGCGGAACGTCAGTATCACCATGACGGCGAAGCGGACTGGACCATCATCCTGATCCTGGATGTCCCGCACGAAACGCACTGACGACTTGCTTCAGAGCAGCTTGCTCGCGACGTGCACTTCGCCGTGTTCATAGAGTTCGGGAGCCTTGGCCCTGAACGCCTGAATGTGCGCGGTCTGGCCGTGGTCTGCGAGCGCGGCTTCGCTTTCCCAACGTTCGACGAAGATAAAGCGGCGCGGCTCCTTGATGTCGCGATGCAGATCGTACTGAAGCGCGCCGCGTTCCTGGCGCGTCGGTTCGACGTTGGCTTCCAGCACTTGCCGCAACTCTTCTTCTTTTCCCGGCTTGGCGATAAAAATGGCGACCACGGCGACTTCTGACATACGCGTTCTCTCCTGTCTTCAATAAACGATTAAAAGCAAAGCATAAACGCGTGACGCAAAACGCGCCGGGAACGATTTAAACGCGCAAAGAAAAAACCCGCGTTCCGGGTGGAACGCGGGCAAAAGCCGTCGCCCTACGAGGATAGGCGACGGGGCCATCGGGACTCGCTGCCGCGAGCCGTTATCGGGTGTTGTCTGCGGGTGACTTGCTGCTCTGAATCGAGCGGCGGCGCGTCAATCACGCCATGACCGCAATGTACTGTCCCCCGTGATTTTTTTATAAGCTATTGCGCACATTGGATGATGAAAAGAATCCTCTGCGCAATATAAGCACGCTCTTCGCATGCAATTCGTCTGTCGGCGCACTTTGCATTCGGCGCCAGACTCCGCGGTTCGCCTGTATGCGTGGCGAAAAAAAACCGCCTCGTGAAGAGGCGGTTCTCATAGCGCTGAGCGACTGTGCGCTTCAGACGCCGGATCAGCTGATCTGATCAGCCAGCAATGCCATGATCTGCCGCGCTTGCGGAGACGAATCCACCTGGCCCTTGTCATCGACGATCGCCACGCGCGTTTCGCCTTCGGTAATGGCGCGCACGTTGACCTGATACTGCTTCACGGCGATTTCCTTGCGGCCGTGGAAAACCTGGCTCCAGAACCCTTGCTCGCGGGCCGACTTGTCGTTCGGGTCGGCATAACGCACGAAGTAGACGCCGCGCGCCCGGTCCCGGTCGTCCACCGTGAAGTTTGCACGGTCGAGCGCAATGCCCACGCGCAGCCACGCGCGGTCGTACGCTTCGGGCAACGTGAGTTGCGCGGACTCGGCCCGCGGCACCGTCTCATTGCGAATCGGGCTATTGCCGGCGTTCGCGACGTTCTGCGCGGCCGTGGCGGCCGCCTTGTTATCGCCGCCCTTCGCGGGCTGCGCGTTCGCGGATGCGGCCGTGTCGCCTGCGCCCGCGACACCCGCCGCCTGGCGAGAGTCAGCGATTGCCAGCGACGACATCAGCCGCTTCAGGTATTCGTTTTCGAGCGCCGGATCGTTCGGACGCGCCTGCCACTGGCTTGTGTCGTTGTTGACGCCGGTCAGCGCCTCACGCATGCCCTTCTGGCTGATGAACACGTAGGTGCCGCCGTTCGATCCCGCTTCCAGACGCGTGCGGTACTTGTTGCGCTCGGCCGTCACATACGAATTGCCGGTGGCCTTCGCGAGCGTGTCGCGGATAAGGCCGTCCGAAATCTGCGGATGCGTTTCGTTCCAGTCGGTTTCCATCACGCCCTTGTCGCGCGAATCGACGACGAGCAGGAAGCCCTGCTCCTGCCAGAAGCGGCGGATCTGCGGCCAGACCTGATCGGGCGATTTGTTGTCGATGACGAGCCAGCGCTCCGCGCCGTCGCGCTGGATATGCATGCCCGAAACCGGCGGCACCACGGTGGGCGCGTTCGGCGCGACTTTCTGAACCTGCTGAAGATCCGAGAGCGACGCCTGCCCGCCTTGCGGCGGCAACGAACGCTGGTCGACCGCTTCGTCGAGAAGGTTCGGCGGAACGGCGAGCGACGATTGCTTCGAGCGTTGATCGCTCTTGTAGTTGATCGCGGTGGGCGATGAGGTGCCGCAACCCGCCACGATTCCGGCCACCGCGAAAAGCGCAGCCATCCGCTTGGTTACACGAAAATCTGTCATGTCTGGAAAGTCCTTCCGCTACGCCACGGGGTCGTCCGTGGATCAACCCAGCATTTTACCGGTCCGGCGCAACGCCGTGCAAAAAGAGGGGTAAGCGACTCGCCGGGCGCGACCGGATGACATCGCATTCTTCTGGCCGCGATCGACGCGCGACGATGGAGTCGATCCCCATCCTTATTAGACCGCCGTCGCACACATTTGACAATTTATGACATTCGCGCAAATCGGCAATGTGCCGTTCCGTTTTCCGCAACGTCTTGAATTTTCGGACTTCTCTGCGTTTTTCCGTCGCTTTCCTAGCGCGCTCGTTCCCGTATCGCTCGCCTTCGCATTCATCTTAGAATTCTGTCTTGAAAATAGGATTGCTCCTAGAACAATCGGAGACAACGATGCGAAACATAAGATGTCCTCAGTACCTTGCCGCCGCCTGCATCGCGCTCGGCGTCAGCACGCTGTGCCATGCGCAACTCGGCGCGACCAAGCGCGCGTCGGACGCAGCGGACGGCCCGGTAGTCCACCGGGCACAGAGCGGGCTCGCGACCTACCGCGAGACGACAGATCCGCACGGCATCGTGCTGCGCGAATACGTCGATGCGGCCGGCACCGTGTACGCCGTCTCGTGGCGCGGACCGGCGATGCCGAACGTCGAGGCGTTGCTCGGCGCTTACTTCTCGCGCTTTCGGGAAGGCGCAAGCGCCACGGCGGGCGATGCCGGGCTGCACACGGCCCGCGTGTCGGACGCGGATCTGAGAGTCGAGAATCGGACGCGCCTGCGGGAATTCAGCGGGCGCGCGTGGCTCATGAGCGCGTTGCCGGCGGGCGTATCGGCAGCGGATATCCAATAAAGCGCGAGAGACCAGCCATGACCATCCGCACGCTTTGCCGCCTGCCCGTGATCGCCGTCTGCCTGCTGCTTCACGCTTGTGGCGGCGGCGGCTCGGGAAACACGACGACCGCTTCGCCAGCCGCGCCGGCACCATCGGCAGCAAGCACGCCCGCCCCGGCCAGCGCGCCGGTTGCCGCTAGCCCGCCGAGCGCCGCGAGCAACGTCGTCGTTCAGTCTGTGACGCCCAACGTGCAGCCCATTCAAGTCACGCGCATTTCCACCGGCACGCGCAACATGCTGCAAACGAGCGTCACCCTCTGCGTACCCGGCACGAACAAGTGCCAGACCATCGACAACATTCAGGTGGATACCGGCTCGCAAGGCTTGCGCGTGCTCGCGTCCGCGCTCGATCCGTCGATTGCGTTGCCTCTCGTGGCGGGCAAGACGAGCAGCGCGGGCAGTTCAGTCGTCGCGGAATGCGCGGTGTTCGGCTCCGGTTATACGTGGGGCGCGGTGCGCCAGGCCGATGTACGGCTTGCCGGCCAGGTGGCGAGCGCGATCTCCGTTCAGCTGATCGCCGATTCCGCCGTGCCCGCCGCCGCCACGGATTGCAGTCAGTCCGGTCTGCCGATGCTCACCGCGTCGAACCTGCGCGGCAACGGCATTCTGGGCGTCGGGCCGTTCACCGCCGATTGCGGCGCCGGTTGCGCTGCGTCCGCGATGCCGCGCTGGTACTACGACTGCACGTCGAGCGCGTGTTCCGCCACCACGGTCGCCGTCGCGCAGCAAGTGACGAATCCGGTCGCACGCTTCGCCACGGACAACAACGGCGTGCTGATCGAATTGCCGGCCGTGCCGCCCGAAGGCGCGTCCACGGTCGCGGGAACGATGACCTTCGGCATCGGATCGCAGGCGAACAATCTGTTGGGCTCGGCGACGGTGCTCAAGTCCAACTCCATCACAGGCTACGTCTCGACGAACTTCGGCGGCAGCGACTACGGCTCGAGCTTCATCGACAGCGGATCGAACGGCCTCTTCTTCCCTTCGACCACACTTCCGTCCTGCGGCGCGTGGTACTGCCCGGCCACGACGCAATCGCTGAACGCGACGCTCAGTTCCGCGACCGGCGCGTCGGCCGCCGTGTCGTTTTCCGTCGCCAGTTCGACGACGCTCCTGTCGAGCAGCAATAACGCGTTCAGCAATCTGGCGGGGCCGGCGAGCGGCTACTTCGACTGGGGCCTGCCGTTCTTCTACGGCCGACGCGTGTTCACCGCGCTCGAAGGCCGCGCGACGCCAGCGGGCAACGGACCGTACTACGCGTTCTAGAAGCGCAAAAGCCGTCTCCGGCATAGCGGAGACGGCTTTTTCGAACGTGATCCGGCTACTGCCCGCCCGACCGCGCTTCTTCCTCGAAAATCTTCTGCGCGAGGTGGAACGCCGAATTCGCCGCAGGCACGCCGCAATAGACCGCGGTCTGCATCAGCACTTCCTTGATCTCGTCCTGCGTCACGCCGTTGTTCTTCGCGGCGCGCAGGTGCAGCGCGAGTTCTTCGCTGCGGTTGAGCGCCACCATCATCGCGATGGTGATGAGACTGCGCGTGTGGCGCGGCAAGCCTTCGCGCGTCCAGATCTCGCCCCATGCATAACGCGTGATGAAGTTCTGGAACTCGGTCGTGAGGTCCGTGCGGTTGGCGAGCGAGCGGTCCACGTGCGCGTCGGACAGCACCGCGCGGCGCACTTGCATGCCCGCTTCGTAGCGTTCGTCGTCGGTCATTGCTGTTCTCCGAGGAAGTCGAGCACGGCGTGCGTGTAGGCGTCGTGCTTCTCGATGTTCGACAGATGCGCGGCATCCAGTTCGACGTAGCGCGATCCGCCGATGGCGCCCGCGAGTTCGCGGCCCTGCTCGGCCGTCGTCGACAGGTCGTGCGTGCCCGCGATCACGAGCACGGGCAGCGCGATGGTCTTCGCTTCTTCGCGAAGGTCTGCGTCGCGGATCGCCTCGCAGTTGGACGCGTAGCCGTCGCCTGAGGTGTGGCGGAACACGTCGCGGATATTGGCGAGCACGAGCCGCTCACGCTCGATGAACGGCGCGGTGAACCAGCGCGCGATGACGCTATCGGTGAGCGCGGCCATGCCGCCCGTCTCGCGCGCTTTCGCGGCGCGCGGCGTCCACACGGCGTCCGATCCGATCTTCGCGGCCGTGTTCGACAGCACCACGCGCGAGAAGCGCTCGGGATGACGCGCGGCGAGCCCGATGCCGGTCAGGCCGCCCATCGAAAGGCCGCAGTAGTTCGCGCGCTCGATGCCCACATGGTCCATCAGCGCGACGACATCGCCGATCAGTTGATCGACGGTGTACGGGCCGGCCGGCACGTCCGAATGGCCGTGACCGCGCGTGTCGTAGCGCAGCACGCGGTAGTGCTTCGCGAACGCCTCGATCTGCGGCGTCCACATCGACACGTCCGCGCCGAGCGAATTCGAGAGCACGAGCCACGGCGCGTCGTTGCCGGCGGCGGCGTCGATCCGGTAGTGAATCCGGGTTTGGTTGATATCGGCAAAAGGCATGCTGTTATTGCTCCGAATCTTGGTCTTGATACTGGCGATGCTGCGCGATGGCGGCATCGACGAACGCCTGAGCCTGACCGACGTAGTTCGCCGGATCGAGCAGTTCCTTGAGACGCGCTTGCGACAGATGCGCGCTGACCGTTTCGTCCGTGGCGAGCACGTCGAAGAGCGACTGACCGCTCGCGACCGCCGCCTTCGACGCGCCTTCGACGAGCTTGTGCGCGTCGAGCCGGCCGATGGCGTCGCCGAGCGCGAGCATCACGGCCTCGCCGAGCACGAGGCCGTTCGTCGCGTTCAGATTCGCTGCGAGCCGTCCGACGTTGACTTCGAGCCCCGGCACGATGTCCTTCACGTTGGCGAGCGCGCCCGACGTCAGCCGCGCGAGGTCCGGCAACGCTTCCCACTCGGCTTGCCAGCCGCCGAGCGCGCGCTCGTGTTCCTGCACCATGCCCGCGAAGATCGTCGCGACGAGATTCGGCGCGCGCGTGGCCGCCGTGAGCACGGCCGCGCAGCCGACCGGGTTGCGCTTGTGCGGCATCGTCGACGAGCCGCCCTTGCCCGCCGCCGACGGCTCGGCCACTTCGCCGAGTTCCGTCTGCATCATGAGCGAAATGTCCCGCGCGATCTTGCCGAGCGTGCCCGTCAGCATGCCGAAGAACGACGCCGCTTCCGCGATCCGATCGCGCTGCGTATGCCAAGGCAGCGCAGGCAGCGCGAGGCGCAGATCGTCGGCGAGCGCGCGCGCCGTCGGCAGCGCCTTGTCGCGCAGGCTCGCGAGCGTGCCCGCCGCGCCGCCGAACTGGAGCGCGAGCGCGCGTGCGCGCACATCGGAAAGACGCGCGCGATGACGTGTCACCGCGTCCAGCCATTGCGCGAACTTTAGGCCGAGCGTGATCGGCAGCGCCTGTTGCAGCCACGTGCGGCCGATCATCGGCGTCGCGCGATGCTTGTCCGCCTGATCCGCGAGCGCGTCGGCAAGCGTGCGCAGGTCCGCGTCCAGCAGATCGAGCGCCGCGCGCAATTGCAGCACCACGCCCGTGTCGATGATGTCCTGGCTCGTCGCGCCCCAATGCACGTACTTCGCGGCTTCGCCGTCGCGCGTCTTGACGACGGCGGTCAACTGCTTGACGAGCGGAATCGCGAGATTGCCGCCCGCGGCCGCGCCCGACATCAGCGCCGCCGCGTCGATGTTGTCGGCGTCGCACGCGGCGACGATCGCATCGACGGCGCTCGCGGGAATCACGCCCGCTTTGGCCGACGCGCGCGCGAGCGCCGCTTCCACGTCGAGCATGGCCTGCACGGTGGCGCGCGGCGACCAGACCGCGTTGGCCGCTTCACTGCCGCAGATGAGGTCGGTCAGTCGTCCGGTGGAGTCGAACATGTCGTCAGACGCGTTCGATGACCATCGCAATGCCCTGACCCACGCCGATGCACATGGTGCACAGCGCGAAGCGGCCGCCGGTGCGTTCGAGTTGATACGTCGCCGCCGTCACGAGCCGCGCGCCGCTCGCGCCGAGCGGATGCCCGAGCGCAATTGCGCCGCCGTTCGGATTGACGCGCGGATCGTCGTCGCCGACGCCCAGCATGCGCAGCACCGCGAGCCCTTGAGACGCGAAGGCTTCGTTCAGCTCGATCACGTCCATCTGGTCGATGGTCATGCCAAGACGCGCGAGCAGCTTCTGCGACGCCGGACCCGGCCCGATGCCCATCACGCGCGGCGGCACGCCAGCGGTCGCCATGCCGAGGATGCGCGCGCGCGGCGTGAGGCCGTGGCGCTTCGCGCTGTCTTCGTCGGCGATCAGAAGCGCGCAGGCGCCGTCGTTGACGCCCGACGCATTACCCGCCGTCACGCTGCCGTCCGGGCGCACGACGCCCTTGAGCTTGGCCAGCGCTTCGAGGCTCGTTTCGCGCGGATGCTCGTCGCGATCGACGACGATCGCATCGCCCTTCTTCTGCGGAATCGTGACCGGCGTGATTTCCTGCGCGAGCGAGCCGTCCTTCTGCGCGCGCGCCGCCTTCTGCTGGCTGCGCAGCGCGAACGCGTCCTGATCTTCGCGGCTCACCTTGTAGTCGTCGGCGACGTTCTCGGCGGTCTCCGGCATCGAGTCGACGCCGTACTGCTTCTTCATCAGCGGATTGACGAAGCGCCAGCCGATGGTCGTATCGTAGATATCGGCCTGACGCGAGAACGCGCTCGTCGCCTTGCCCATGACGAACGGCGCGCGGCTCATGCTTTCGACGCCGCCCGCGACGAGCAACCCCGCCTCGCCCGACTTGACGGCGCGCGCCGCGATGCCGATCGCGTCCATGCCCGAACCGCAGAGACGATTCACCGTGGAACCGGGCACGCCGACCGGCAGGCCCGCGAGCAGCGCCGACATGCGCGCGACGTTGCGGTTGTCTTCGCCCGCCTGATTCGCGCAGCCGTAGATGACTTCCTCGACAGCTTCCCAGTCCACTTCCTTGTTGCGCTCCATCAGCGCGCGCAGCGGCACGGCGCCCAGATCGTCCGCGCGCACCGACGACAGCGAGCCGGCGTAGCGGCCGAACGGCGTGCGGATCGCGTCACATACGAATGCATCTTTCATCGCTTGCTCCAAATCTAGATATGTTTCTCAGGCTGCCTCGGAAATGGGCGCGTACTGAAGCGGCACGTTGGCCAGCTTCTGCAATTCCTCGAACGACAGACCGTCGACGATCTCGCGCACGACGAAGCCGTCCGGCGTCACGTCGAACACGGCGAGGTCCGTGTAGACGCGGTCGACGCACTGCACGCCCGTCACCGGATAGGAACACTCGGCGACGAGCTTGCTTTCGCCCTGCTTCGTGAGCAGTTCCATCATCACGTAAACCTGCTTGGCTCCGATGGCGAGGTCCATCGCGCCGCCGACAGCCGGAATCGCGTCGGGCGCGCCGGTGTGCCAGTTCGCCAGATCGCCTTTCGCCGACACCTGGAACGCGCCCAGTACGCAGAAATCGAGATGGCCGCCGCGCATCATCGCGAACGAATCCGCGTGATGGAAGAACGCGCCGCCCGTCAGCAGCGTGACGTGCTGCTTGCCGGCGTTGATGAGTTCGTCGTCCTCTTCGCCTTTCGCCGGCGCCGGTCCCATGCCGAGCAGTCCGTTCTCGCTGTGCAGGAAGATTTCGCGATCGGCCGCGAGATGATTGGCCACGAGCGTCGGCACGCCGATGCCCAGATTCACATATGCGCCTTCGGGAATGTCCGCGGCCACGCGCTTGGCCATTTCGTCACGAGTCAGTTTCTTCATGGCATCTGTCCTTTATGCGGCTTCGGCGGCGAGTTCGGCGGCATGCACCGCTTGCGGCACTTCCACGACGCGCTGCACGAAGATGCCGGGCGTCACGATGTGTTCCGGGTCCAGTTCGCCGAGCGGCACGACCTTCGAGACCTGCACGATGGCCGTCTTCGCGGCGCTCGCCATGATCGGCCCGAAGTTGCGCGCCGTCTTACGATAGACCAGATTGCCCCAGCGGTCGCCCTTGAACGCCTTCACCAGCGCGAAGTCCGCGTGCAGCGGCGATTCGAGCACGTAATGCTTGCCGTCGATCTCGCGCGTTTCCTTGCCTTCCGCGAGTTTCGTGCCGTAGCCGGTTGGCGTGAAAAAGCCGCCGATGCCCGCGCCCGCCGCGCGAATGCGCTCCGCGAGATTGCCCTGCGGCACGAGTTCCAGTTCGATCTCGCCCGCGCGGTAGAGGGCGTCGAAGACGTGCGAATCCGTCTGCCGCGGAAACGAGCAAATGATCTTGCGCACGCGCTTTGCCTTCAGGAGCGCGGCGAGCCCGGTATCGCCGTTGCCCGCGTTGTTGTTCACGATGGTCAGCTCGCGCGCGCCCTGCTCGATGAGCGCGTCGATCAGTTCGGACGGCATGCCCGCCGTGCCGAATCCGCCGATCATGATGGTCGCTCCGTCGTGAACATCCGCCACCGCGGACGCGAGCGATTCGAAAATCTTGTTGATCATTGCCGTTCTTCTCCGGTCCCGTTCGGCGCGCGCAGACACTACGCGCTGCTTCGAACTTCGGGTTTACCTGCGCGTCGGTGACGCTTGCGTGAGTATGTTCGATATGCGAACATGGATTCGTTTAGCGAACAACCGAATGGTAGTCCTGCGTTCGTTGCAGTGTCAACGAAACCCGCGCGATTCGCGGGTTTGTACGGAGCCAGAGCCGTCGAGAATGTCATGAATAACCTCCCAACGCCCTCTTCCGATACCGACGTGCAGGACGCGCCGTCGCGTCCCGGCGACGCCTATGTGCAGTCCTTCGCGCGCGGCCTGGCCGTGATCCGTTCGTTCGATGCAAGCCGCCCCGCGCAGACGCTTACCGATGTCGCCGCCGCCACGGGCCTCACGCGCGCCGGCGCGCGGCGCATTCTGCTCACGTTGCAGTCGCTAGGCTACGTGGAAGCCGACGGCCGGCTCTTTCAACTGACGCCGAAGATTCTCGATCTCGGCTTCGCCTATCTCACCTCGATGCCGTTCTGGAATCTGGCCGAGCCGGTTATGGAGGATCTCGTCGAGAAGGTTCACGAAAGTTGTTCGGCGGCCGTGCTGAACGGCGCGGAAATCGTCTATGTGCTGCGCGTGCCGACGCACAAGATCATCACGCAGAACCTGTCCATCGGCAGCCGTCTGCCCGCGTTCTGCACGTCGATGGGCCGCGTCCTGCTCTCGGCGCTCGACGACGCGCGGCTCGACGCGGTGCTCAACGCCAGCAACATCGTCGCGAGGACGCCGCATACGATCACCGACCGCAATGCGTTGAAAGACGCGATCGCGCTCGTGCGCCGCCAGGGCTGGGCCATCGTCGATCAGGAACTGGAAGAAGGACTGATCTCGATGTCCGCGCCGATTCGCGACCGGCAAGGCCGCGTGATCGCGGCGCTCAATATCAGCGGGAATGCACAGCGCAAGAACGCGAAGCAGATGGTGAAGGCGTTTCTCGACCCGCTGCAAAGCGCGGCGCAACGCGTATCCGAACTGGTCGCGCGACGCGGCTGACGGCGGCCCGCGCTCCACATCATGAACGACCTCGACCTGAACCTGATTCCGTTTCTCGTCGCCATCGAGGAAACGCGTAACGTGAGCCGTGCAGCCGAACGGCTCGGCGTGAGTCAACCGCGCGTGTCGACGGCGCTCGGGCGGCTGCGCGAGTACTTCAACGATCCGCTTTTCGTGCGCACGTCGCGCGGCATGGAACCGACGCCGCGCGCGCTCGCGCTCGTGCCTGCGGCGCGCGAGGCGCTGAGCCGCATCGAGCGCGGCCTGCTGGACACGCAGCATTTCGATCCGTCTTCCAGCACCGACACGTTCGCCATCGCGCTCTCGGATGTCGGCGAGATCGTGTTTCTGCCGCGTCTGTTGCAGGCGTTCGCGAAAGAAGCGCCGCACGCGAATCTGCGCTCGGTGTCGGCATCGCACGGCGAAGTCGAGCGCGGGCTCGCGTCCGGCGACATCGATCTGGCCGTCGGTTACTTCCCCGACCTGCACGGCAACAACTTCTTCCAGCAGCGGCTTTTCTCGCATCGCTTTATCTGCCTGATGCGGCGCGATCATCCGTTTGCGAATGCGCCGCTCACGCTCGAACGCTTCGTCGAATGCGGTCACGCGGTCGTGCGCGCGGAAGGTCGCAGCCAGGAAATCCTTGAGAATTATCTGGACAAAGAGCGCGTGCGACGCCGTGCCGTGCTGGAGACGCCGCACTTCATGAGCTTGCCGTTCATCCTGTCGCGCACCGATCTGATCGCGACGGTGCCGCATGCGATCGGCTTCGCGTATGTCGCCGAGCACGCGTCGATCACGCTCGCCGAGCCGCCGCTGCCGTTGCCGCGCTTCGATCTTAGGCAGCACTGGCATCGCAAGTATCACAACGATCCGCGCACGACATGGCTGCGTGGCGTCGTCGCCTCGCTCTTCAACGACGCGCTCGATGAATGGCCGAAGTGATCCGGCTAAGATCGCGCTTTCCCTTCCCTGCGGATTCTGAACGATGGATGCGCTCACCAGCCTGCGCGTGTTTCGCGAAGTGGTCGAAGCCGGCAGCTTCGTGAAGGCAGCCGAGCGCCTCGACATTTCGACGGCCATGACGAGCAAGCATGTCGCGAATCTCGAACGTCAACTCGGCGTGCGGCTGCTGAACCGCACGACACGGCACCTGAGCCTGACCGAAGCAGGCAGCGTGTACTACGAGCAGTCCCGCGAGGCGCTCGACATATTGCAGGCAGCCGAGGCGGCGGTCGGCGCACAGACCGCCGAGCCGAAGGGCGTGCTGAAGGTGACGGCACCGGGCTGGTTCGCGAATCGCCGGTTCGCGGATCTGCTCGTCGCGTATCAGGCGCGCTATCCCGGCGTGCTGGTCGACTTGCGGCTGGAGAACCGCTTCGTCGATTTGGTCGAAGAAGGCTACGACATGGCATTGCGCGCGACGTCGGAGCCGTCGCCTTCGCTGATCGTGCGGCCGCTCTGCACGATGCCGTTCGTGCTGGCCGGCTCGCGCGCTTATCTCGAACGTCACGGCGAGCCTCGCCATCCCGACGATCTCGCGCGGCATCGCATGGTTCTGCCGACTTATACGAACATCGAGTCCGTGACGCTTTCCGGCCCGGACGGCGCTGTCATCGTCAGAAATCAAGCCGTGTTGAAAACAAACGACACTTCGATGGCGCTACAACTGGTGAAAGCCGGCATCGGGCTCGCGTATTTCCCGCTGTGGATCGTCGAAGCGGAGTTGGAATCGGGCGCGCTCGTGCGCGTGCTGCCGGACTACGCGGCCTTTGCGCCAGCCGTCTACGCCGTGTACACGAGCCGCAAATACATGACGACGAAGGTGCGCACGTTCATCGACTTTCTCTCCGGGGCGCTGGCGGATCGGCCAAACTGATTAGGAATACTCTTATTCAAGCACAACGGGGCTGCGTGTGAAGATCGCGCCCGGCGTCCGGTTGGCGGGCGGCCGATCTCTTCAGCGCATGAGGCATCCGCACATGGACTTCCCCTGGGTTCCGTTGCTTTTCAATCTGTTACTGCTGGGCGCGGTGCTCTTCGCGTGCCGCACGGCCAACGCGGCGAGCGGCAAACCGGTCTGGAACGGCGCGCTCATCTACTGCGTCTTTTGCGCGCTGGCCATGGTCCTCGACTTCACTCTGACGATGGTGTTCGCGTCCGCGGGCTTTCATGCGCATACGCGGTACGAGGCCGTCGGGTCGCGCACGGCGTGGAGCGCGCGCGTGCTCGGCTATCTCGTTCCGTGCGCGGTGTCGCTGGTGCTGGCGCTGCGGTTCCGGCAGCGGCAACGGAGCGCCAAGCCGCGCGTCGTGGAAGCGAAGATGCCGGACATGGTGGAAGCAGATGCCACGTCGGCCGCGGCGTCGTAACGCATGAGCGGCAGAAGTGGATTCTTCGACGTTTGCCGTAAAAATCGCCGAAGCAGTTCTACTATCCGTTTCGCTCTGATATACTTTCGCTCTTTCGGGGCGTAGCGCAGCCTGGTAGCGTACCTGCATGGGGTGCAGGTGGTCGGAGGTTCAAATCCTCTCGCCCCGACCAAAAATTCAAAAGGCTCTCCGGCTTTCGGCCGGAGAGCCTTTTGTCTTATTCGGCTACGGTTTCCTCGTTTGGCCATGACGACGCTCCGCGTCGAGCGCGTGTCTCGCAACCGCCGCGGCGCGCGCGAATTCACTTGCCCAACAGCCACTTAAGCTCTAATGTTCGACTGACACATAAGGAGCGGCACCGCAATGCCTCTGTCCGCTTGCGCGACTGTCGATCACAGGCGCGCCCAGGCCAAATACACCCCATCCTCTTTGCGCAGTGAAATCGCCAGAAGGTTCGATGCGCGAAGTGCTGCGCGCGTGGCGCGCTTCGGCCGCATTTATCCCGGCGGAAGCCGCTATGTCTGCGTAAGCGCGCCCGACACAATACGCGGCGGCTTTTACGCGCTCTACTTCTTTCACCATGGCGCGAACGACTGGCGCATTTACCCGCCGCGCGGTATCGGGCCCAGCATCGTCTATTGGTCGGTCGCGGGATCGGAGAAAAGCGTCAAGGCCGCACCGGGCTGACGCCGCTCATCCTTTGGCGACGAGCAGCACTTGTCCGGTCATCGCTTCGTCGATCGTGCGCTTGTATGCCCGCGCCACATCTGCGGCCGGAATGCCGCCGGAGGGGTCCTTGCCCATCGACTGAAGCGTCTCGGCAACCCATCCCGGACTCACCACGTTGACGCGCATCGTGCCCTGCAACTCGAGCGCCGCCGCACGCGCGAATCCTTCAACGCCCGCGTTGACGATACTCACGGCCGCGCTGCCGATCATCGGCTGTTGAGCGAGCGTGCCGCTCGTCAGCGTGATGCAGCCGCCCGCGTCCACATGGCCGATCGCGCAACGCACGAGGTTGACCTGTCCCATCAGCTTGTTGGCGAGACTAAACGCGAAGTCGTCGTCGGAGAGCGAGTCGAGCGGCGCAAACTTCGCCGTCCCGCCGACGCATAGCACCCCGCCCACGTTGCCGACCTTCGAGTACATCGCCGCGATGCTCGCCTGGTCGGACAAATCCACAGCGACATCCGAGCCCTTGCGGCTCGCCGTTATCACATCGTGCTCGGGCGCCAGAATCCGCGCGATCTCGGTGCCCAGCAATCCCGTCGCGCCCACGATCAAGACTCGCATAAAGCCTCCCTGAAGAGAACGAGAAAGACACGCGGGTATCGTACAGCCGGCCTGCGATGCACGCTCGATACAAACGAAAAAGCCGCGATACGCGATCGCGGCTTTCTCGTGTTCATGCAACCGGCGCTCATCCGCCGAGCAGATCGATCACCTGCATGAGTTCCTTGCGAAGCTGATCGACGTCGACCGCCGGCTGCTGCGCCTCTGTCGCGCCGGACGACTCGGCGGACATGGCATCGTCGCCATTGGCGCGCCCTTGCGCGTCGAGCCGATTACGCGCGCCGTTGATCGTGAAGCCCTGCTCGTAAAGCAGTTCGCGAATCCGCCGGATCAGCAAGACTTCGTGATGCTGATAGTACCGCCGGTTGCCGCGCCGCTTGACCGGCCTGAGTTGCGTGAACTCCTGTTCCCAATAGCGCAGCACGTGCGGCTTGACACCGCACAGCTCGCTGACTTCGCCAATCGTGAAATAACGCTTGGCCGGGATCGGAGGCAAGACGACTTTTTCCATCGTCGATCAACCATCGTGGTGAGTGATGTCGATGAAGCGCGGCGGTCGGACAGCGGGATGCGCCCTCAGGCGCGAGATACGCGTCAGCGAGTCAGACTCGTCTCCGCTCCCGTTTCGACCAGCGCCTTCAACTTCTGGCTCGCGTGAAACGTGACGACCCGCCGCGCCGCGATGGGAATGGCTTCGCCAGTCTTCGGATTGCGTCCCGGACGCTGCGGCTTGTCGCGCAACTGGAAGTTGCCGAAGCCCGACAGCTTGACGCTGTCGCCGCTTTCGAGCGCGTCGCGGATGACCTCGAAAAACGCTTCGACCATGTCCTTCGCTTCGCGCTTGTTCAGACCGACGTGGTCGAACAGCATTTCCGCCAGTTCGGCCTTGGTGAGCGTCGGCGTGTCATTCGACAACGCGCCCGAAGTGGTGTTGTCTCGGGTCATGGCGCTACGCTGCGCCGAAAGAAGGGCTTCGAAATCACTCGAGTTCATTTGGTTCATATCGGTAAAACGGCAAATGCGTGTGAGACGGAGGGGCCAACTGCAGGCTATCCGCGCAACCGCGCGCCGTGTACTCGAGCCAGGCGATCCACCAGCGTGTTGATGGCCGTGTCGACCGTTTCGTCCTGAAGCGTGCCGCCAGTATCTTGCAACGTTACACGGAAGGCAAGACTTTTCTCGTGCGCTCCCAAACCGCCGGAAGTGTTTGATTTTGGACGGAATTCGTCGAAAAGCACAACCCGCGTGACGTACTTGCAGGCGGGCTCCGAACGGGCGTTTTCGAGCTCGTCGAGAAGCGCCTGCACGGGCACGTTCTGATCCACGACGACAGCGATATCACGTCGCACCGGCGGGAATTTCGATACTTCGGACGGCGTCGGCAGCGCACGTTCCATGAGCGCCTCGGCGTCGATTTCGAAGAGAATCGGCGCGTGCGGCAGGTCGTACTTCTGCATCCAGCGCGGATGCAATTCGCCGATCCAGCCGACCGCGCGCCCGGCTACGTCGATGCGCGCGCTGCGTCCCGGATGCAGCGCCGGATGCTCGGCCTTGACGAAGCGCGGCACGACCGGCGCGAACAGCGCCTCGACGTCGCCCTTCACGTCGAAGAAGTCGACTTGACGCGACGCCACGCCCCACTGCTCTTCGAGCGCGGGACCGTACGCGAGACCGCCGATGCGCTTGGGCTGCGCGAAGCCTTCCACGGTAAGTTCGCCCGCCTTCACCGATGCATCGCGCAGAAACACGCGCCCTGCCTCGAACACGCGGATGCGCTCCGCGCGGCGATTCAGGTTGTAGCGCAGCACGTCGAACAGACTGCCGAAGAGCGTCGTGCGCATGACCGAAAGCTGGCTCGCGATCGGGTTGATGAGCCTGACCGGATTGTCGTTGCCGGCGAAGTCCTTCTCCCACTCCGCGTCGACGAAGCTGAAGTTGACCGTCTCCGCATAGTCGCGCGCGGCAACGGCATGACGCAGCACGTGAATGGAGCGAACCGTCTCGTTCGTGCGGCGCATCTCGCTCGCGGCCACCGGCGGGCGCGCCGGAATCTTCTCGAAACCGTAGATGCGCGCCACTTCCTCGATCAGGTCCTCTTCGATCTCGATGTCGAAGCGATACGGCGGCGGCGTCACCTTGAAGGTGTCGCCGTCACGTTCGAACGCGAGGTTCAGGCGCGTGAAAATCTGCGCGATCTCCTCCGCGCCGATCTCGACGCCGATGATGCGATGCGCGCGCCCGACGCGCATCGTTACCGGCCGACGCTCGGGCACGTTGAGGATCTGGTCGTCGACCGGACCGGCTTCGCCGCCGCAGATATCGAGGATCAGTTGCGAGATGCGTTCGATGTGCTCGACGGTCGTCGAATAATCGACGCCACGCTCGAAGCGATGCGCTGCGTCCGTCGAGAAGTTGTACTTGCGCGCCCGGCCGCGGATCGCGTCGGGCCACCAGAACGCGGCTTCCAGATAGATGTTCGTGGTATCGAGCGAGACGGCCGTGCTGTCGCCGCCCATGATGCCGGCGAGACTTTCGACTTGGCGGTCGTCTGCGATCACGCCGACGGTTTCATCCAGCTCGACGGTGTTGCCGTTCAGGAGTTTCAGCGATTCGCCCTTCTTCCCCCAGCGCACTTCGATGCCGCCGTGAATCTTGTCGAGATCGAACACGTGCGTCGGACGGCCGAGTTCGAGCATCACGTAGTTCGAAATATCGACGAGCGCGGAGATGCTGCGCTGGCCCGCGCGTTCGAGACGCTCGACCATCCATTGCGGCGTCTTCGCGCGTGCATTCACGCCGCGAATCACGCGGCCGGAGAAGCGGCCGCACAAGTCCGGCGCCAGCACCTTGACCGGCAGCTTTTCGTCGAGCGCCGTGTTGACGGGCGGCATGTCGAGCGTCTTCAGCGGTGCGCCGGTGATCGCAGCCGTTTCGCGCGCGACGCCGAACACCGAGAGGCAATCCGCCTTGTTCGGCGTGAGCTTGATTTCGAAGACGGTGTCGTCGAGGTTCAGCGCCTCGCGGATGTCCTGACCAACCTTCGCGTCCGCCGGGAGAATCAGCAAACCGCTGTGGTCTTCCGACAGCTTGAGTTCGCGCGCCGAGCACAGCATGCCCTGGCTGTCGATGCCGCGCAGCTTCGTCGGCTTGATGGCGAACGGCTCGCCGCCTGCTTCGACCGGCGGCAACACCGCGCCGATCAAAGCCACCGGCACCTTGATGCCCGGCGACACGTTCGGCGCGCCGCAGACAATGTTTAACTGCTCGCCCGTGCCGGCATCGACCTGGCAGACGTTGAGCTTGTCGGCGTTCGGATGCTTCGCCACTTCCAGCACTTGCCCGACGACGATCTTCGCGGTCGGCGGCGCGACCGGGCGCAGGTCTTCGACTTCGAGACCGGCCATCGTCAGCGCGTGAGCGAGTTCGTCGGTGGAGAGCTTGGGATCGACGAAGCTACGGAGCCATGATTCGGGGAATTGCATGTGTGTCTACGTTCGAATGAGGTGGTGTCTCGCGCCCGATGCTTCCGTGAAGACCGGGCGTCGCGGGCTGTGCGGCTTCAGGCGAACTGGCGCAGGAAACGCAGATCGTTTTCGAAGAAGAGGCGCAAGTCCTGCACGCCGTAACGCAGCATGGTCAGGCGCTCGAGCCCGCTGCCGAACGCGAAGCCGATGTACCGCTCCGGGTCCAGGCCCATGTTGCGGATGACGGTCGGATGCACCTGCCCCGAGCCGGAGATTTCCAGCCATTTGCCCGCGTTCTTGCCGTGCTCGAACATCATGTCGATCTCGGCCGACGGCTCCGTGAACGGAAAATACGACGGGCGGAAGCGCACGAGAATGTCGTCGCGCTCGAAGAATTTCTTGAGGAAATCGGTGTAGACGCCCTTCAGGTCCGCAAAGCTGATGTTCTCCTCGATCCACAAGCCTTCGACCTGATTGAACATCGGCGAGTGCGTGGCGTCGCTGTCCACGCGATACGTGCGGCCCGGCACGATCACCTTGATCGGCGGCTTGTTCATGCGCGCGTAGCGCACCTGCATCGGGCTCGTGTGCGTGCGTAGCAAGAGCGGGCGTTCTTCGGCGTCCTTGCCATCGACATAGAACGTGTCCTGCATCGAACGCGCCGGATGATTCTCCGGGCTATTCAGCGCCGTGAAGTTGTACCAGTCGGTCTCGATCTCGGGACCATCGGCCACGTCGAAACCGATTGAGCCGAAAATCTGCTCGACGCGTTCCCACGTGCGCATGACCGGATGCAGCGTGCCCACGCCCGCGCCGCGCCCGGGAAGCGTGACATCGATGGCTTCGGCGGCGAGCCGCTGGTTCAAGAGCGCATCGGCCAGCGCCTGACGGCGCGCGTTGAGCGCGGCCTCGACCTGCTGCTTCGCCTGATTGATGCGCGCGCCTTCGGTTTTCTTCGCTTCGGGATCGAGCTTGCCCAAGCCCTTCAGCAGTTCGGTCAGCGCGCCGGACTTGCCGAGAAAGCGGGCCTTCTCGTTTTCGAGCGTCGTGGCATCGGTGGCGTGTTCAAAGGCGCTTTTCGCGTCGGCGACAATCTGGTCCAGATCCATTGATCCCATCTTTTCAACGTCGAAAGTTCTAGTCTGATTTGCGGTTTTGCGCGTGACCTGTGGACAATCCAAGTCATGCGCAAAACCGTCCGGCCAACAAAAACGGGGCTCGGTGAGAGCCCCGTTTTCTGCCTTTGCGCAACCGTCTACGACACGGCGGCGCTCAGGCAAACCACGCAGTACTAATTTCGCAATTAGGCTGCGACGGCGGCTTTCACCTGCTTGACGATCGCAGCAAAAGCAGCCTTGTCGAACACAGCCATGTCAGCCAGCACCTTGCGGTCGAGTTCGATCGAAGCCTTCTTCAGGCCGTTGATGAACACGCTGTAGGTCATGTCGTGCTGACGCACCGCCGCGTTGATACGCGTGATCCACAGTGCGCGGAACACACGCTTCTTGTTGCGGCGATCGCGGTAGGCGTACTGCCCAGCGCGCATGACCGCCTGCTTGGCGATGCGATAGACGTTATTGCGACGGCCGCGGTAACCCTTGGCCAGACGAATGATCTTCTTGTGACGGGCCCGTGCGGTAACCCCACGTTTTACTCGAGGCATGTTGCTCTCCTTAAGTTAGATGAGGTTAGGCGAACGGCAGCATTGCGCGGACGGAGTTCAGATCGGAATCATGAACGGCCGTGGCGCCACGCAGATGGCGTTTGTTCTTGGTGGTTTTCTTGGTAAGAATGTGGCGCTTGAAGGCCTGACCGCGCTTGACGGTACCGCCCGGACGCACCACGAAGCGCTTTGCAGCACTCTTCTTGGTCTTCATCTTCGGCATGAAACTACTCCAGTTTATTAGATGGTCATGGGTGTGCGGCTGATCTTCGCGTACCGGCCAAGATCCCTTCCCGCCCTTCGAAACCCACGCTCCACTTGTATGCGGACGATCTCGTTTGCAGACCGCCGCTTTTCATGAACCGCGCCGCTGAACCGGCACGCTTCTGAAAACCGCTGGCGATGCCGCGCTGGCCGCCCTGTCCGCAGACCGGGCGGCGCGCGATCCATCGCTTACTACTGTGCTTACTTCGCCTTCTTTTTCGGCGCCAGCACCATGATCATCTGGCGGCCTTCCATCTTCGGCATCTGCTCGACCTGGCCAACTTCGTCCAGATCCGCCTTCAGGCGTTCGAGCATGCGCATGCCGATTTCCTGGTGCGCCATTTCGCGCCCACGGAAACGCAACGTGATTTTCGTCTTGTCGCCGTCTTCGAGGAAGCGCGTGAGGTTGCGCAGCTTGACGTTGTAGTCACCGTCATCCGTGCCGGGGCGGAATTTGACTTCCTTCACCTGCACGATCTTCTGCTTCAGCTTTGCCTCGTGCTGCTTCTTCGCTTCCGAGTACTTGAACTTGCCGTAATCCATCAAACGGCAGACAGGCGGCGAGGCCTGCGGCGCGATTTCGACGAGATCCACGTCGAGCTGTTCCGATTGACGGAACGCCTCGGCCAGTTTCACGATTCCGAGCGGCTCGTTGTCCACTCCGACCAAGCGCACTTCCGGCGCAGTAATTTCACCGTTGATGCGATGTGACGACTTATCAGTAGCGATGTTACGTTTCCTCTAAAAATGAAAAAACTAGCCGCGCTGCGAGTGACTTACTTGAACGCCCGCACTTCCTGCTGCAGACGTTCGAGGAATGCGTCGACCGGCATGACGCCGAGATCGACACCGCCACGAGCACGCACGGCCACGGTTTGCGCCTCACGCTCCTTGTCACCGACAACCAGCAAATACGGGACCTTTTGCAGCGTGTGCTCGCGTATTTTATAGCTAATCTTCTCGTTGCGCAAATCGGCCTCAACTCTAAGCCCTTGTTTTTGCAACGATTGGACTAGCGATGCCGCGTATTCGGTCTGACTTTCGGCAATATTCAGCACGACTGCCTGCACAGGCGCGAGCCACGGCGGCATTGCACCGGCATGGTGCTCGATCAGGATGCCGAGGAACCGCTCCATCGAACCGACGATCGCGCGGTGAAGCATGACCGGGCGGCGGCGGCTGTTGTCCTCAGCGACGTACTCCGCGCCGAGACGCTCCGGCAGCACCATGTCGAGCTGCAGCGTGCCGCACTGCCAGGAGCGGCCGAGCGCGTCCTTGATGTGATACTCGATCTTCGGACCGTAGAACGCGCCCTCGCCTGCCAGTTCTTCCCACTTGAGACCGCACGCGGTCAGGGCTTCGCGCAGGCCCTGCTCCGCGCGGTCCCAGATCTCGTCGGTGCCGGCGCGCTGCTCCGGGCGCAGCGACAGCTTGATGTCGATGTGCTCGAAGCCGAAGTCCTTGTACACGCTCATGGCCAGCGTGTTGAAGGCGATCGACTCGGCGATGAACTGGTCTTCGGTGCAGAAGATGTGCGCGTCGTCCTGAACGAAGCCACGCACGCGCATGAGACCGTGCAGCGCGCCCGACGGCTCGTTGCGGTGGCACGAGCCGAACTCCGCGTAGCGCAGCGGCAGATCGCGGTACGAGCGCAGGCCGTGGTTGAAAACCTGCACGTGGCCCGGGCAGTTCATCGGCTTAATCGCGTAGTCGCGCTTTTCCGATTCGGTCGTGAACATGTTCTCACGATAGTTCTGCCAGTGACCCGACGCTTCCCACAGCGAACGGTCCATGACCATCGGAGTCTTGATTTCCAGATAGCCGGCTTCGTTCACGCGACGGCGCATGTACTGCTCGACCTGTTGCCACAGCGACCAGCCCTTCGGATGCCAGAACACCATGCCCGGCGCCTCGTCCTGCAAGTGGAACAGGTCGAGTTGCTTGCCGAGCTTGCGATGGTCGCGCTTTTCCGCTTCCTCGAGCATGTGGAGATACTGGTCCTGGTCTTCCTTCTTGGTCCAGGCGGTACCGTAAATGCGCTGCAATTGCTCGTTCTTCGAATCGCCGCGCCAGTAAGCGCCCGCGACCTTCATCAGCTTGAAGACCTTCAGCTTGCCGGTGGACGGCACGTGCGGGCCACGGCACAGGTCGATGAAGTTGCCGTGCGAATAGAGCCGAATCTCGTCGGACTCCGGAATCGACGAGATGATTTCGGCCTTGTACTGCTCGCCGATGCTCTTGAAGTACTCGACCGCCTCGTCGCGCGAGACGACGCGGCGCGACACCGGCTCGTCCTTCTTCGCGATTTCCTGCATGCGCTTCTCGATCTTCTCGAGATCTTCGGGCGTGAAGGGGCGGCTGTACGAGAAGTCGTAGTAAAAGCCGTTGTCGATGACCGGTCCGATGGTCACCTGCGCTTCAGGGAAAAGGTCCTTGACCGCGTAGGCGAGCAAGTGCGCCGTGGAGTGGCGAACGACATCCACGCCTTCCGGGTCTTTGTCGGTGACGATGGCGAGCGAAGAATCGTGGTCGATCACGAACGACGTATCGACGAGCTCGCCGTTCAGCTTGCCGGCGAGCGCCGCCTTGGCGAGGCCCGCGCCGATCGATGCCGCGACTTCCGCGACGGTCACCGGGTGGTCGTATTGGCGGACCGACCCATCAGGCAAACGTACCGAAACCATTTCGTTCTCCAGGACGCCGGCGCACGCCGAGCGAGTTCGAATAAGCACTGGCCCGCGGTGTCGAGAAACAGAAACCGAGGGACAAAAAAAATGCGGCCCCGCTTTCGAGGGGCCGCATTCACTTTTCACACATACCGCGAAACAAAAAGGGCAGAAGGCGAAAGAGGTCCTCGACTAGCGTCGCTCCGAATATGTTTCGGTCAACGTTCGAAGTGCCATTTCTTTGTTCGCCTTTTGCGCCTTCGCGCTTCTTGCGGAGTGAAACTCCGTGAACCGATGATTCGCCGAAGTCTCGTTTTCGTTGGTAGGCTCGATTGGACTCGAACCAACGACCCCCACCATGTCAAGGTGGTGCTCTAACCAGCTGAGCTACGAGCCTGAAAGAAGTGAGATTATATGGAGCGTTTCGTATTTTGGCAAGTGTTTCTGCACATGAATCGCGAAAACATTCGCCGATCCGTTCAACTTTCCGCGCTATCAAGCGCTAGGCGCGCCGCGACGCGCGGATGACGCCCGGCACTTCGCCGAGCAACGTGCACGCGCGCTGGATCTGCGCCGCGTTCGACACCTCGACCGTGAACTGCATGAAAGCGATGTTTCGCCGGCTCTGGCTTTTCACGCCGATCACGTTGATCTTCTCCCGCGCGAACACTTCGGAGATATCGCGCAGCAGCCCCTGCCGGTCCGCCGACTCCACCGCGAGATCCACCGGATAAACCGACGATCCGCGTCCGTTCATCACCTCTGCGGACCACGTCGTATGCAGCACGCGCTCCGGCGAGCGATGCGCCATGCGCTGGAACGTCGCGCAGTCGGTGCGGTGAATCGACATGCCTTTGCCGCGCGTGACAAATCCGGCGATCGGATCGGGCGGCGCGGGACGGCAGCAGCGCGCGAGCTGCGTGAGCAACGCGTCGACGCCGACGACCAGCACGCCCGTCGACGCGCCGTGCGCCACGCTCTGCCCGCTGCTGCGCTTTTCGAACTGCGCGGGCGCTTCCGGCTCCGGCTCGGGCGGCGGCGCGTCCGAGAGCGCCTGCTCGATGTTCCGAAGGCTGAACTCGTCTTTCGCGACGACCGCGTATAGCTCCTCGGGCGCCTTGAAGCCCAGCTTGGCCGCGAGCTGATCCAGATTGACCGAGGTCTTACCTTCGCGCTGCAAGGTCTTTTCGACGATCGCGCGACCCTGCGCGACGTTCTCCGCCGCGTCGATCGCGTTGAACCACGCGCGCACTTTCTGCCGCGCGCGCGGGCTATGCAGATAGCCGAGCTGCGGATTGAGCCAGTCGCGCGACGGTCCGCCCTCCTTCACCGCGATGATCTCGACGGTCTGCCCGTTTTGAAGCGGCGTGTTGAGCGGCACCATTGCGCCATCGACACGCGCGCCCCGGCAGCGATGCCCGAGCTCGCTATGCAGGTGATACGCGAAATCGACGGCCGTCGAACCGTGCGGCAGCGCGATCACGCGTGCCTGCGGCGTCAGCACGTAGATGTGGTCGTCGTCGAGCGTGGCGTCGCGCAGATGCTGCCAGCCGGGACGATCGCCCTCCACGTCGTCTTTCCACGCAAGAAGCTGACGGAGCCAGGCGATCTTTTCGTCGTACTTCTCGCTTGCCATGACCTGGCCCGCGTAGCCGCGCGCGCCGGCCTCCTTGTAACGCCAATGCGCGGCCACGCCGTACTCCGCGAACTGATGCATCTCGTGCGTACGAATCTGCACTTCGAATGCGCGTCCGTCGTCGCCGACGACCACCGTATGCAGCGATTTGTAGCCGTTCGGCTTCGGCCGCGAGATGTAATCGTCGAATTCGCGCGGCACCGGCTGCCACAGGTTATGCACGATGCCGAGCACCGTGTAGCAATCCTTGATATCGCCGACGATCACGCGGAACGCGCGCACGTCGTTCAGTTCCGAGAAGTCGAGCTGCTTGCCGCGCATCTTCTTCCAGATGCTATAGATATGCTTCGGCCGGCCGCTCACTTCGGCCTTGATGTGCGCGGTATCCAGTTCCTTTTGCAGCCGCGCGATGGCCTCGGTCACATACGATTCGCGCTCGATGCGCTTTTCGTCGAGCAGCTTGGCGATGCGCTTGTAGGTAACCGGGTCTTCGAAGCGAAACGACAGATCTTCGAGTTCCCATTTGAGCTGCCAGATGCCGAGACGGTTGGCGAGCGGCGCGTAGATGTCGAGCGTCTCGCGCGGCACCTCGGGCGGCGGCTCTGTCTTGTTCGCGGCGTGGTAGCGCAGCGTCTGCAGGCGCGAAGCGAGCCGGATCAGCACCACGCGAATATCCTGCGCGAACGCGAGCAGCATCTTCCGCAGCGATTCGACCTGCGCGCGCCGCGCCGCCTGCGCGTCGCGTGTGTTGTCGGGCAACGCGGCGAGCGTCGCACGGGAACTGACCGAGCCTAAGCGCAAGAGCTTACGCACATCGCTCACGAGCCGCTGCACTTCCGGCCCGAAGCGTTCGGCGATCAAGGTCTCCGGATTGTCGAGATGCGGCGCGAGCGCGAACAACGCGGCGGCGGCGACCGCATGCGGGTCGACGTTGAGCGTCTGCATGATGCGCGCGGTGCCGGCGGCGTGGTCCGCGAGCAATTCGCCCGTCGAGAGCCGCGCGTCCTTCGCGTGCTCGCGCACGAACGCGAGCGCGTCGTCGAACGACGGCTCGGGCAGCGTGTCAGCGGGGGCGGTGCTCTCGGTCATACGGTAAAGCCACGACGGTCGTAATGCTGACCGGTTCAGCTGCGCTGCGCAGCCACCACAACGACTTCGACGAGGCAAGCCGGGTTCGCGAGCTTCGCCTCGACGGTGGCGCGCGGCGGCGTGTGGCCCGGCGCGACCCACGCGTCCCACACGGCGTTCATGCCGGCGAAGTGCACCATGTCCGAGATGAAGATCTGCACGGACAACAGGTGCGACTTGTCGCTGTTCGCCTCTTCGAGCAGACGGTCGATGTGGCCCAGCACTTCGCGCGTCTGGCCGGTGATGTCCTGATCGGTGTCCTCCGCGATCTGGCCTGCGAGATACACGGTGCCGTTGTGAATCGCGATCTCGGAAAGGCGCGCGCCGACGTGATGACGAGTAACTGCCATGGGTTATCCAGTCCTGTGATGAGTTCAAAAACGAGACAGAGCGTCACGCGCTCAGCCCGTTATTATGCCCCGCGGCCCTCGTTTTCGAGAAAGAAGCGCTGCGCGACGGCGATCTGCTCGCTGTCGAGAAACGCGGGCGCATGGCCGGCGTTCGGCACTTCCACGCTCGATACCGCCTGCCCCTTCTCGACCATCTGCGCCACGGTCTCGCGCGACAGCAGGTCCGAGCTTTCGCCGCGCACGACGAGCACCGGCGTCGCGATCGACGCGAACGAATGCCACAGAAACGCCTCGCCCGCCGCGTTCTGTTCGTCCGTGGCCTCGGAGAACGGCGCGGCGATGCCCGGGTCGTAGCGGAACGTCCACACGCCGTCGCGCTCGTGCAGAAGCGGCGCGTTGATGCTCGCCCACTCCTCGTCCGTGAGCGGCCCGAAGGACGCCGCGAGCGCCGCCGCGTGCCGGATGCCTTCATCCAGCGTCGCAAAACGCGCGGGCTTGCCAAGATAGCTGCGGATACGCTCGAGCGCGACCGGCTCGATATGCGGCCCGACATCGTTCAGGAGCAGCTTGCGGATGGGCGTGTTCTTCAATCCGCCGAGCACCATGCCGATCAGCCCGCCCATCGACGTGCCGAACCAGTCGACCGTTTCGACATTGAGCCGCGCGATCAGCGTGGCCATGTCGGCGACGTACTGCGCGAGACCGTAATAGCGCGAATCGGCAAGCCAGTCCGAGAGGCCGCGGCCCACCACGTCCGGGCACACCACGCGATACTCGCTCGCGAACGCCTGCGCGACCTTGTCGAAGTCGCGGCCCGAACGCGTCAGGCCATGCACGCAGAGCAGCACGCGCGGATTCGCGGGATCGCCCCACTCGGTATAAGCCATGCGATGCAGCCCCGCCGGACTCGCGCACTGCACGAAACGCTGGCGCGGCGCGGTGAGCGTGGAATGCGAAGCCTCGACGACGATGGATGCGCTCATGGAGATTCCTCGTGGAAGTTGTCCGATCGATTCTAAAGCGTCCGGCGCACGGCCGAGCGTCGTTAGCCGAACGGACGATGCCTTGCGCGCCCCAAAAGCAAAGCGGGCGAAGCCTTCCGCCCCGCCCGCTTCCGAACCGCGTTCTCTTGCAAACTTACTTCACGCTGCTCACGTCGAGCGGCGCGCCGGTCTTGCGCTGAATCTCTTCGACGGTCACGCCGTCGGCTAGTTCGACGAGCTTGAGGCCGCTATCGGTCACGTCGATCACGCCGAGATCGGTGATGATGCGATCCACGACGCCCACGCCCGTCAGCGGCAACGTGCATTCTTCGAGAATCTTGTGCTGGTCGCCCTTCGCCACATGTTCCATCAGCACGACGACGCGCTTCACGCCCGCGACGAGGTCCATGGCGCCGCCCATGCCCTTGATCATCTTGCCGGGGATCATCCAGTTGGCGAGGTCGCCCTTCTTGCTGATCTGCATCGCGCCGAGAATGGCGAGGTTGATGTGGCCGCCGCGAATCATCGCGAACGAATCCGCCGACGAAAAGATCGACGAACCCGGCAGCGTCGTCACCGTCTGCTTGCCCGCGTTGATGAGATCGGCGTCGACTTCTTCCTCGGTCGGCGACGGCCCGATGCCGAGCAGCCCGTTCTCCGATTGCAGCCACACTTCGACGCCCGGCGGCACATGGTTCGCGACGAGCGTCGGCAAGCCGATGCCCAGGTTCACATAGAAGCCGTCCTGCAATTCCTTCGCCGCACGCGCGGCCATCTGGTCACGAGTCCAAGCCATGGTCATTCTCCTTTCGCGCGGACGATGCGTTGTTCGATGCGCTTTTCCGGATGCGCATTCAGGACGAGCCGTTGGACGAAAATGCCCGGCGTGTGGATCGCGTCCGGATCGAGTTCGCCGACTTCCACGATCTCTTCCACTTCCGCGACGGTGATCTTGCCGGCCATCGCGCACATCGGATTGAAGTTGCGCGCCGTGCGGCGATAGATCAGATTGCCGGACTTGTCGGCTTTCCACGCCTTCACGAGCCCGACGTCCGCCGTCAGCGAATGCTCCAGCACGTAGTGATTCTCGCCGAACTGGCGCGTTTCCTTGCCTTCCGCGATGATCGTGCCGTAGCCGGTATTCGTGAAGAACGCCGGAATGCCCGCGCCGCCCGCGCGCAGCTTCTCAGCCAGCGTGCCCTGCGGCGTGAATTCCAGCTCTAGTTCGCCGGCCAGATATTGCCGCTCGAATTCCTTGTTCTCGCCCACATAGGAGGAGATCATCTTCTTGATCTGGCGCGTCTCCAGCAAGAGGCCGAGGCCGAAGCCATCGACGCCCGCGTTGTTGCTGATGCACGTGATGCCCTTCACGCCCGAATCGCGCAGCGCGGCAATCAGCGCCTCGGGAATGCCGCACAAGCCGAATCCGCCGACGGCGAACGTCTGCCCGTCCTTGACGATGTCATCGAGCGCCGCTTTCGCGCTGGGATAGACCTTGTTCATCTGTTTGTCCCTTCCATGTTGAACCCGACTAAAGAACCGGTTTTAGCGCCGCCCGATATCGCGCGGCGGCGTTTTGATCTGGCCGAAAGGGTACGCTGCGCGATCCATCCTGCACAATACGCAAAAATACATAAGTCATTGCCCGCGCCCGGCCGTTGCTTGCAACGCCGGCGGGGCGCCGGAATCGACATGCGTGAACTGGACTATCAAACCGCGTTTCATCTCGCGCCCGTCGGGCTCGTGTTGTCGCGAGAACGCAGCATCGAAGACTGCAACGAGGAAGTCTGCGCGATTTTCGGCGCCACGCGCGAGACGCTCATCGGCTGCTCGTTCGAGGTGCTCTATCCGACGCCGGACGAATTCGCGCGCATTGGCGAGCGCATCGCGGCGCATATCAGCGGCCGCGGCACCTACAGCGACGACCGCATCATGAAACGCGCGAACGGCGAACTCTTCTGGTGCCACGTGACCGGCCGCGCGCTCGACCGCGCCGCGCCGCATGCGGCGGGCGTCTGGACGTTCGAGGACCTGAGCGCGACGCGGCGCGTCGCCATCGAACTGACGCCGCGCGAGCGCGAGATTGCCGCGCAGCTCGTTACGGGCAAGACGAGCAAGCAAATTGGCCGCGTGCTCGATATCAGCCCGCGCACCGTGGATATCTACCGTGCACGGCTCATGCGCAAATACGACACCGGCAATGCAACCGAGCTTTTGCAGCGGCTGCTCGGCAATTGAGCCGCGCGATCAGGACGCGACGGGCGCGGCGGTTTCGATCATCTGACGCAGCAGATCGGGAATCGGCACCGACTTGCCCGCCGCGTAATCCACCCACACGACCTTCGCCGCGCCGCACGCGTACAGCGTGCCCGGCGCATCGGCGCGATACAGCTCGAAGTGCGTGTCGAAACTGCTGCGTCCCGGCTTGCCGACCGACATGCGCGCGATGACGTCGCCCGGATAGTGCAGCTGCTTCAGAAACTCCATCGACGCATTCACGATGACGGGCCCCTGGCCCTCGCCGTTGCCGCCCGCCGCGCCGATCTGCTCGAACCACGAAATGCGGACCTGCTCCATGTAGCGGAAGTAGACCGTGTTGTTGACGTGCCCGAAGGCGTCCATGTCGCCCCAGCGGATGGGCATGGACATCTCGAAGACCGTGTGAAATTCGGGGTCCGCGTTCTTGGGCGTATTGGTGTTGCTCATTCAACCTTCCAGTGTCTGATAACAGCGCGCCGCGCGGCGTTTGCCCGCGCGATGCTCATAGTGAAAAACCGTCGTCCGCCGAAATGACCGAGCCATTCATGAATTGCGATTCGTCGGCTGAAAGCAGCAGCAAAAGGCCGTCCAGGTCTTCGGGCGCGCCGACGCGCCGGCGCGGCAGCATCGACACGAGCTTCTGGCCCTGCTCGGTCTTCCAGTGGTGGTGATTGATCTCGGTGTCGATATAGCCCGGGCAGATCGCGTTCACGTTGATGCCGTGGCGGCCCCATTCCATTGCCATGGCCTTGGTCATCTGCACGACGGCGGCCTTGCTCATGGAATACAGGCCGATTTGCGGAAACACGCGCAGCCCGGCCACGGAGGCGATGTTGATGATGCGATAAGCGGGCTTGGCCGCGCCGTTGCCGCGCATGATCATGCGCTTGGCCACTTCCTGCGCGACGAAGAACGCGCCGCGCACGTTCGTGCCGAAGACGAACTCGAAGTCCGCCGGGGTCACGTCGGTCAGCTTCTGCGTGGTGGAGACGCCCGAGTTATTGACGAGAATGTCGATGGTACCCGCTTCCGTCTCGGCGTGCGCGACGGCGGCCTTGACGCTCAGGTAGTCCGTGACGTCGAGCGACACGACGTGCGCGGCGCCGCCGGACGCCTCGATTTCGGCGCGCAGTTCCTTCAGCCGCTCGACGCGGCGGCTCGCGAGCACCACTTTCGCGCCCGCCTGCGACAGCACCTGCGCAAAACGCTTCCCAAGCCCACTGGACGCGCCGGTAATCAGCGCGACCTTGCCTTCCAGGTTGATCGAACGGCCCATTGTGCTTCCTTCTTGTACGGTTGATGCAGCCTTGCGGGGGACGCGGGCAGCGCGAGGCGCGCGGTCGCGCCACTTGGCGTAGACACCGATATCACGGTATTACGGAAAATAGTACGATCGTGCAGATCAGGACGCCTTCGGTTGCAGCCCGCCTGACGTTCGCTGACAATACGCGATCCTGGAAGGCCATTCTAACGGTAGAGAGGAATATTGATGACCCCGGCGAGCCTTATCGAGCAATACGGTCCCCGCGAATCGATGGAATACGACGTGGTGATCGTCGGCGGCGGCCCAGCGGGTTTGTCGGCTGCGATTCGCCTGAAGCAACTGGCGGCGGAAAAAGGCGTCGAAATCGGCGTCTGCGTGCTGGAGAAAGGCTCGGAGGTCGGCGCGCACATCCTCTCGGGCGCGGTGATGGACCCGCGCGGCCTCACGGAACTCATCCCCGACTGGAAGGAACAGGGCGCGCCGCTCGACGTGGAAGTGACCGAAGACCGGTTCCTTTTCCTGTCGCCTACCGGCGCAAAGCAGGTCCCGAACTGGCTGCTTCCCGACAACTTCAAGAATCACGGCAACTACGTCGTGAGCCTGGGCAACGTCACGCGCTGGCTCGGGCAGCAGGCCGAAGCGCTCGGCGTCGAGATTTTCCCCGGATTTCCGGCAGCGGAAGTGCTCTATGCTGACGACGGCTCGGTGCGCGGCGTCGTCACCGGCAACATGGGCGTCGGCAAAGACGGACAACCGACCGACAACTTCCAGCTGGGCATGGAACTGCACGCGAAGTACACGCTCTTCTGCGAGGGCGCGCGCGGGCATCTGGGGCGCCAGCTCATCGACAAGTTCAAGCTCAATCAGAATGCCGATCCGCAGGTGTACGGCATCGGCATCAAGGAATTGTGGGAGGTCGATCCGGTCAAGCACAAGCCGGGGCTCGTGATTCACACGGCCGGCTGGCCGCTGGAACCGGATACGTACGGCGGGTCGTTCCTCTATCACATGGACAATAACCAGGTCGTGGTCGGCTTCGTGGTCGGGCTCGGGTATTCGAATCCGTACCTGTCGCCGTTCGAGGAATTCCAGCGTTACAAGACGCATCCGTCCATCCGTGGCTTTCTGGAAGGCGGCAAGCGCCTGTCCTACGGCGCGCGGGCCATTACGGCGGGCGGTCTGATGTCGCTGCCGAAGCTGACGTTCCCGGGCGGCGCGCTCGCTGGCGACGACGCCGGTTTCCTGAACGCATCCCGAATCAAGGGCAGCCACGCGGCGATCAAGACCGGCAAGATGGCCGCCGAAGCCGCGTTCGACGCCGTGCAGGCCGGACGTCAGGCCGACGAACTGACAGCTTACCCGGAAGCATTCGAGAACTCCTGGCTCAAGACCGAGCTCTACCGCGCGCGCAACTTCAAGCAGTGGATGAGCAAGGGCCTGTACCTCGGCTCGTTCATGGTCGGGCTGGAGCAGAAGGTGATGGGCGGCAACGTGCCGTGGACGCTGCATCATCAGCATTGGGATCATGAGATGCTGAAGCCGGCGTCGCAGTGCAAGCCGATCGTGTATCCGAAGCCCGATGGCAAGCTCACGTTCGATCGCCTCTCGTCCGTGTTCATCTCGAATACGAATCACGAAGAGAATCAGCCGGCGCATCTGACGCTGAAAGATCCGAGCGTGCCGGTCAACGTGAATCTGCGGACGTATGCCGGTCCCGAAGCCCGCTACTGCCCCGCCGCGGTCTACGAATTCGTGAAATCGGAAGACGGTAGCGATCGCCTGCAAATCAACGCGCAGAACTGCGTGCACTGCAAGACGTGCGATATCAAGGACCCGACGCAGAATATCGTCTGGGTGACGCCGGAGGGCGGCGGCGGGCCGAACTATCCGAACATGTGACGAGAGCGCCGGTCCCAGGACCGGCGTTTCTTTTTTTATGCGGCGTTACTTGCCCGGTACGTGCGCGGGAATCTTCGGCGTGGCGACGGTCACATCGCCGCATTGCGCGCGGTGCCGCAGCGCGTGGTCCATCAGCACCAGCGCGAGCAGCGCCTCCGCGATGGGCGTCGCGCGGATGCCGACGCAAGGATCGTGGCGCCCGAACGTCTCGACGGTAGCCGGCGCGCCCGACTTGTCGACGGACTGACGCGGCGTGCGAATGCTCGACGTCGGCTTGGTAGCGATGGACACGGTAATGTCCTGCCCGCTCGAAATGCCGCCGAGAATGCCGCCCGCGTGATTGGTGGCGAAGCCTTCGGGCGTCATCTCGTCGCCGTGCTGCGAGCCGCGTTGCGCGACGCTCGCGAAGCCCGCACCGATCTCCACGCCCTTCACGGCGTTGATGCCCATCATCGCGTGGGCGATGTCGGCGTCCAGCCGGTCATACAGTGGTTCGCCAAGACCGACCGGCACGCCGCTCGCCACCACTTCGATGCGCGCGCCGACCGAATCGCCATCGCGGCGCAGAGCGTCCATGTACGCTTCGAGCTGCGGCACGACATCCGCGTTCGGCGCGAAAAACGGATTCTCGCGCACGTGTTTCCAGTCGACGAACGGAATCGGAATCTCGCCGAGCGCGCTCATGTATCCGCGCGTTTCGATGCCGAACTTCTCGCGCAGCCACTTCTTCGCGACCGCGCCCGCCGCGACCGTCGGCGCAGTCAGGCGCGCGGATGACCGCCCGCCGCCGCGATAGTCGCGCACGCCGTACTTTTGCCAGTAGGTGTAGTCGGCATGACCCGGACGGAACGTCTCGGCGATATTGCCGTAGTCCTTGCTGCGCTGATCCGTGTTGCGGATCAGAAGCGCGATGGGCGTGCCGGTGGTGACGCCTTCGAACACGCCCGACAGAATCTCGACCTGATCGGCTTCCTGCCGCTGCGTCACGTGACGCGACGTGCCCGGACGGCGCCGGTCGAGTTCCACCTGAATGTCGGCTTCCGTGAGTGCCATGCCCGGCGGGCAGCCGTCGATCACGCAGCCGATCGCCGGTCCATGCGATTCGCCAAAATTCGTGACGGTGAAAAGCGTGCCAAGGGTGTTGCCGGACATGAGTCGACCTGAGAGAAGTGTCGGGGGAGACCGCTATTATGCCAGCGCCGTCCAGCGTCCACCGCTATCGCCGCGCGCCTCGCAGCGCCGTCACGCGGTCCTGCAAGTGCTGCGGGGTCGCATCTTCCGGGGCGATCGGCTCGCCCACCGCTAGCGTAAGGCGCGTCATCACGCCTCGCCGAATGGGACGCGGCCACTGCGCGTTCTGATCGCGCGAGAAGACGCTGCCCCACAGTCCGCGCAGCGCCATCGGCACGACGGGCGCGGGATGCCGCCGCAAAATCTCCGAGATACCGTGCCTGAACGGGTTCATTTCCCCGGTACGCGTGAGTTTCCCCTCGGGGAAGATGCAGATCAGATCGCCGTCTTCGAGCGCGCGCTGGCATGACTGATACGCGCGTTCGAGCAATTCCGCGTCTTCGTGCGCGGGCGCGATCGGGATCGCCTTCACATGACGGAACAGCCAGCCGACGAACGGCGTGCGAAAGATGCGGTGATCCATCACGAAGCGGATCGGGCGCGGACTCTCAGCCATGATGACGACCGCATCCACGTAACTCACGTGATTGCACACGAGCACCGCCGCGCCGTGCGACGGAATGCGCGCGGCATCCACCAGGCGAATGCGATAGAACGTGTGCACGAGCATCCACGCGATGAATCGCAGCAGAAACTCGGGCACGAGCGAGTAGATATAGACGGCGACGAGCACGTTCAGCAGCGCCGTCACGAGAAAGAGACCGGGAATGCCCACGCCCATCGACGTGAGCGCGAGCGCCATGAGCGCCGAGACGATCATGAAGAACGAATTGAGAATGTTGTTCGCGGCGATGATGCGCGCGCGGTGCGTCGGCTGGCTGCGCGCCTGAATGAGCGCGTAGAGCGGCACGCTGTAGAAGCCGCCGAACATCGCGAGCAGAAACAGGTCCGCGAGAATGCGCCAGTGCCGCGACACGAGCAGAAATTCGCTGACGTTGAGCAGATGCGAAGCCGGCGCGATGCGGTGACTCGCGAAGAACAGGTCGATCGCAAACACGCTGATGCCGATGGACCCGAGCGGCACCAGCCCTATTTCGACGCGGTGTTTCGAGAGCCGCTCGCAGAGCAGCGACCCGGTGCCGATGCCCAGCGAAAAGGTGGCTAGCAGAATGGTCACCACATCGGGATTCGCGGACAGCACGTCTTTCGCGAAATTGAAGAAGGACGTGAGAAACGTCGCGCCGACGAACCACAGCCACGAAATGCCGAGCAGACTCAGAAACACGGTTCGGTCCGACCGGGCGAGTTTCAGGTTGCGCCAAGTCTCGGACACCGGATTCCAGTTGATGCGCAGATCGCGCTGAGACGCCTCCGACTTCGGCACGGAGCCCAACACGACGCGCCCGACGATCGCGAACGCGAGGCACGCCGCAGCGAGCCACAGCGCGCCGTGCTCCGCCGCGCCCGCCGCCGCCCCGCCGATGATCGTGCCGATGAGAATGGCGACAAACGTGCCCATTTCGACGAGGCCGTTGCCGCCGACGAGTTCGGTGCCTTTCAGATGCTGCGGCAGATAAGCGTACTTCACGGGACCAAAGACGGTGGAATGAACGCCCATCAGGAAGGTGCAGACGTACAGCAGCGGCGCGCTGTGCAGCAGGAATCCGGCGCCGCCGATCAGCATCACGACGATCTCGAAGCTCTTCACGAGACGCGCGAGCACGGCTTTGTCGTACTTGTCGGCGATCTGTCCGGAAGTCGCCGAAAACAGCACGAACGGCACGATGAAGATGGCGGAGATCAGAAACGCCGCGGTCTTCGGATCCACGCCGGAGAAGCGCGCCGCCTGAAACGTCACGAGCGAAGTGAAGCCGACCTTGAAGACGTTGTCGTTCATGGCCCCGAGAAACTGCGTCCAGAAGAACGGTGCGAAGCGGCGCTCGCGCAGCAGACGGAACTGGCTCTCGCCTGCTGCGGGCGAGTTGCGGGAAGCACGCGGGCCTGCGTCGTTCTTTGCGTTCAACGGGTTGTCACTCATGGGTTGTCGGTCAAACTGTGTCTTTGTGTGCTCAAACGCCGGGCGAAAAAAAACGCGCCCTTCGGCGCGCTGCGATGTTCCGGCTCGACTTCTGTATGGCGATTTCGGTCAGTGCAGGCAGCCGCGCGACGACGACGCGCGGCATCAAGCCCTGACGTCAGCGAACGTTCTGCTGCTCCTGCTGGCCCTGCTCTTCCGGCCAGTCGCGGATATACGCCTTCAACATGCGATTCTCGAAACCCTGCTCCTCGACCACGGCCTTCGCCACGTCGTAGAACGAGATGACGCCCATCAGCGCGCGATTCTCCATGACCGGCAGATAGCGCACGTGATGCTCCAGCATCATGCGGCGGATTTCGTTCACGTCGGTTTCCGGCGTGCAGGTGAGCGGATGGTCGTCCATGACCTTGCGGATGGTCGTGGTGCCGACGCCGCCGCCGTTCTCGCGCAGCGTCAGGATGATTTCGCGGAAAGTCAGCATGCCCACCAGATCGCCGTATTCCATGACGACCAGCGAGCCGATGTCGTGCGCCGCCATCACGTTGATCGCGTCGGAGAGCGGCGTATCGGGCGTAACGGTGAATAGCGCGTTGCCCTTCACCTTCAGAATATCGCTGACTCGCATGACTTTCTCCTTGCGAAATGCCTGTTCAGATGCCTAAGCGTTTGTGAAACCATGGGTCGATGCTATCGGAAAGGCCCGCAAAAGGAAAGCGAACGGCGCCCGCGTTAGCCTTTCGGATAAGGCTTCGCGGCCCGGCCGCAGGCGTTCGCCCTAGGTTTGCGCGCGCCGCCGCGATGATAGGATGGCCGACCGACATTTTCGCCGGACGCACGCCGCGCCGGCCGCCGACGATGCCCGCCAACCGCTTCGATACGCTCGCGCTGCACGCGGGCGCCGCTCCCGATCCCGCCACCGGCGCACGCGCGACGCCCATCTATCAGACCACGTCGTTCTCGTTTCGCGACACCGACCACGCCGCCGCGCTGTTCAACATGGAACGCTCGGGGCACGTCTATTCGCGCATCTCGAATCCGACGGTCGCCGTCTTCGAGGAGCGTGTCGCGGCGCTGGAGAACGGCGTCGGCGCCATCGGCACGGCGAGCGGGCAGGCGGCGCTGCATCTGGCGATCGCCACGTTGATGGGCGCGGGCTCGCATATCGTCGCGTCCGCCGCGCTGTATGGCGGCTCGCATAATCTGCTGCATTACACGCTGCGGCGCTTCGGTATCGAAACCACGTTCGTGGCGCCGCACGATCTCGACGCGTGGCGCGCCGCCGCCCGGCCGAACACGCGCCTGTTCTTCGGCGAGACGCTCGGCAATCCGGGGCTGGACGTGCTCGATATCGCAGGCGTCGCGGAGATTGCGCACGCGCACGGCGCGCCGCTGCTCGTCGATTCGACGTTCACGACGCCCTACCTCCTGCGCCCGTTCGAGCACGGGGCGGATCTCGTCTATCACTCCGCGACGAAGTTTCTCGGCGGCCACGGCACCACCATCGGCGGCGTGCTGGTGGATGGCGGCACCTTCGACTTCGCCGCGAGCGGCCGTTTCCCCGAATTCACCGAGCCTTACGAAGGCTTTCACGGCATGGTCTTCGCCGAGGAAAGCACGGTCGCTCCGTTCCTGCTGCGCGCCCGGCGCGAGGGCCTGCGCGACTTCGGCGCGTGTCTGCATCCGCAGGCCGCGTGGCAACTGCTTCAAGGCATCGAAACGTTGCCGTTGCGCATGGACCGGCATGTCGCGAATACGCGCAAGGTCATCGAGTTCCTGCTGAGTACGCCGGCGGTCGAAGGCGTGGCCTATCCCGAACTGCCGACGCATCGCGATCATGCCCTCGCCAAGCGCCTGCTGCCGCGCGGCGCGGGCGCCGTCTTCAGCTTCGATGTGCGCGGCGGCGTGCCGGCAGCGCGCGCGTTCATCGAATCGCTGACGCTCTTCTCGCATCTGGCGAACGTCGGCGACGCGCGCTCGCTCGTCATTCATCCGGCCTCCACGACGCATTTCCGCATGGACGCGGCCGCGCTCGCCGCCGCGGGCATCGGGCCGGGACGGATTCGCCTTTCGATCGGGCTGGAAGATCCTGACGATCTGATCGATGACCTCAAACGCGGGCTGAAGGCTGCGCAAAAGGCCGCCGAGAGCGGTGACGGCGCGAACGCGACGCCGCTCGGGAGCCGCGCATGATGCTCGATCTTGACGGCCGCCGCGCCTACGCCTACACCGGCGGCAAGCTTTTCGACGCGGCGCGCCCCGCCGTCGTCTTCATTCACGGCGCGCAGCACGACCATAGCGTGTGGGCGTTGCAGACGCGCTACTTCGCGCATCACGGCTTCGGCGTGCTGGCGCTCGACCTGCCCGGCCACGGCCGCAGCGACGGTCCCGCGCGGCACGACATCGCCGGGCTCGCGGACTGGGTCATCGGCGTGCTCGACGCCGCAGGCGTGCGCCGGGCCATGCTCGTCGGCCACAGCATGGGCTCGCTGATCGCGCTCGACGCCGCCGCGCGCTATCCCGACCGCGCCGCCGGTCTCGCGCTGATCGCGACAGCCGCCCCGATGACGGTTTCCGACGCCCTGCTCGACGCCGCCCGCGAGCGCGAGCCGCAGGCGATAAGCATGGTCAACCAGTGGTCGCATTCGACCATTGCGGCGAAGCCTTCGAGTCCCGCACCCGGCTTCTGGCTGCAAGGCATGAATCAGCGGCTGATGGAGCGCGTGAGCGCATTGGGCGAGGGGCAGCTTTTTCACACGGACTTCAGCGCCTGCAACGCTTACACGGAGGCGCTCGACCGCGCCGCGTCCGTGCGCTGTCCCGTCACGGTGCTCTACGGCAAGCGCGATGTGATGACGCCGCCGCGCGCCGCGCGCTCGCTCGTCGATGCATTGCGCAAGGCGGGCGGCCGGGTGCGCACGGTCGAACTGGACGGCGGCCACGCGCTGATGACTGAACAGCCGGACGCCGTCCTCGATGCGCTAATCGCGTTCGCGCTGGAGTGTGCCGAAGGCCAGTGAAGCGCGGCTTGCGCGCTTGGGGCCGCCGGTCGCAGAATGGATCCTGCTGATGAATCGGATATCCGCCCAGCAGCGGCTCATCGACACGGAGGCCATCATGGCGCACACGGCACACGGGGAGCACTTCGCGAGCTTCGCCGAGTTCTATCCGTATTACCTCGAAGAGCACCGCAACCTGATCTCGCGCAGGCTGCATTTCATCGGCTCGCTGGGTGTGATCGGCTGCCTCGCGATGGCGCTCGCCACCGGCGACTGGCTCTGGCTTCCGGCGGCCGTCGTCTGCGGCTACGGCTTCGCGTGGATCGGACACTTCTTCTTCGAAAAGAACCGCCCGGCCACCTTTCGCCATCCGCTCTATAGCCTGATGGGCGACTGGGTCATGTTCAAGGACATCTGCATCGGCCGGATTTCGCTTTAAGCCGCGTTATGCCGTTTGTTGGGGCATCGGCGAACGCGGCGTCTCGCGCACCGGCGCATTCGGCAGTTCCTTCGCGCGCACCGCGATCAGCGAGCCCAGCGTCGCTTCGAGTTTTTCGTTCTGCAGCGCGTTGATGAGCGCATCGCGCTCGATCTGAGTGGCATCCAGACGCAACTGGTAGTCCAGTTCTTCGCGGTCGACGACAAATTCCTGAAACAGCATGGTAAGCGTGATCTGGTTCGGATTCGCGATCATCACGTAGCGCGGCATGCGCGCGTCCTCCAGCCTGCCGATCCAACCGAGCGTGTCGAGCCGCGCGATGATGCGCGTGGACGTATCGAGATCGCAGCGCACCAACTTCGACAATTCGAGCGCGGTATAGCCGGGCTTGCCCTCCTCGCGCGCCTCGACGAGCCGGGCAAGAATTTCGAGCGCGTCCAGCAGGTCGCTGCCCGGAAACGCGCGCCGGTGATACTGCCCGATGCGGATGGCGGGCAGCGCCGAAGTCAGCATCGCGCCGACGAGCGCGATCATCCAGCAGAGATACACCCACAGCAGAAACACGGGCAGCGAGGCGAACGCGCCATACACGGCGGTATAAGTGGGGATGCTGCGCACGTAGAGCCCGAAGCCGCGCTTGCCGATCTCGAACGCGACGGCGGCGATCAGCCCGCCCACGACCGCATCGCGCCACTCGACCTTGCAGTTCGGCATGTAGACGTAGGTGATCGTGAAGCCGAACACCGTGAGCGGCAGCGAAACGCCGGTGAGCAGCCATTCGACGACGGGCGGCATCAGATTATGCGAGCCCGCGTACGCAACCGAATGCGCGAAGACATAGGACGAAATCGACAGGCTGCAGCCAAAGAGAATCGGGCCGAGCGTGATGATCGACCAGTAGACCAGCACGCGCTGCGCGAGCGGACGCGCCTTCTTCACGCGCCAGATGACGTTGAATGCGGATTCGACCGTCATCATCGTCATCACGGACGTGACCAGAAGGATGATCATCCCGACGGTCGTGAGCCCTTTGGCCTTCGACGCGAACTCGTTCAGGTATCCGAGGATCTGGCTGTTGATCTGCGCGGGCATGAGGTGATCCGCGAGGAAATCCTGCAACGAAGCCTGGAAAGACCCGAAGATGGGAAACGCCGTAAACAAAGCGAAAGCGACAGTGGCGAGCGGCACGAGCGACAGCACGCTCGTGAACGTGAGACTGCCCGCGACTTGTGCGACGCGATCCTCGCCGATACGCCGCGCGACGAAACCGGCGAGGCGCTTGACTGCTGCGAGATCGATTGAAGGACGCTGCAAACGTTTTCTCCTGTGCATTGCATGGGGTCGCCGCGGTTCACGAACAGCCAGCCCGCTGACCGCCTCGCCCCACGCACGCCGACCCAATCCCTATAATAGCCGTTCACCAAAAAGCTCATATGAACGACATCCTCGTGCTTTACTACAGCCGCCACGGCGCGACGCGCGAGCTTGCGCTCGCGATCGCGCAGGGCGTCGACAGCGTTCCCGGCATACAAGCCCGCGTGCGTACGGTGCCGCCCGTTTCCACCGTCTGCGAAGCGACGCAACCCGACATTCCGGCAGACGGCCCGCCCTACGCGGAGTTGCGCGACCTCGAAGAATGCGCGGGCCTCGCGCTCGGCTCGCCGACGCGCTTCGGCAACATGGCCGCGCCGCTCAAATACTTCCTCGACGGCACCACGCCGCAATGGCTCTCCGGCGCGCTCGCCGGCAAGCCCGCGAGCGTCTTCACATCGACCGGCAGTCTCCACGGCGGCCAGGAAACCACGCTGCTTTCGATGATGCTGCCGCTTCTGCACCACGGCATGATGATCGTCGGCATTCCGTACACCGAGTCCCGGCTGACGACGACGCAAACCGGCGGCACGCCGTACGGCGCATCGCATCACGCGCGCACCGGCGACGAGGCCGGCCGGCAAGGCATCTCCGCCGACGAGAAAGCGCTCGCCGTCGCACTTGGCGCGCGTCTTGCCCGCGCGGCGCGCGACCTCGTTCGCGGCGCGCAGGCGAACTGAGCCGGCCATGCGCGCGCCTTCCGTCGACGAATCCCGAAACCACGGCGCGTTCGCACTCGGCGCCACCACGAGCCTCGCCGCGCTCATCGCGCTCACACTGCTCTGGGAGTTGTGGCTCGCCCCGCTGCGCCCCGGCGCGTGGGTGCTTGCGCTGAAGGCGCTGCCGCTCGCATGCGCGCTGCCGGGCGTCGCGAAACGCAACGTCTACACGCTGCAATGGTCGTGCATGCTCGTGCTGCTGTATCTCGCCGAAGGCATCGTGCGCGGCATGAGCGACACGGGCTTGTCCGCGCGGCTCGCCTGGCTCGAAGCGTTGCTTGCGCTCGCATTCTTCGTTTGCGCAATCGCCTATGTCGCGCCATTCAAGCGCGCCGCGCGTGCGTACAAACGCCAGCGATGACCGCTGTCGTGCCGCTTCGTGCTTGCGCTGAGAAGCTTTGTAGCACGAAATACGGCCACAGGCGCATGGGGCGCGCGTGCCTATGCCATTCGGCCGATGCTTCGCCAATCGGCCGCCTGCGTGATACTGTCGCTTAATCTCAGCACTTCCCTTCGCCCATGACCGCTTCTGCCGCAACTTTCATCGACGCCTGCGTTCAACTGATCGGCGCGTCGCACGTCCTCACCGATGACCACGACACCGAGCCGTATCGCGTTGACTGGCGCAAGCGCTATCGCGGCAACGCCTGCGCCGTGCTGCTGCCCGCCGACACCGAACAGGTCGCCGGCGTCGTGCGGCTCGCGCGCGAGCATCGCGTGGCAATCGTGCCGCAAGGCGGCAACACGGGACTCGCGGGCGGCGCGACGCCGGATGCAAGCGGCGCGCAAGCCATCATCAGCCTGAAGCGGCTGAACCGCATTCGCGGCGTGGACCCGCACAACAATACGATCACCGTCGAAGCGGGCGTCGTGCTCGCCGAGATTCAGGCGCGCGCCGAAAGCGCGCAGCGTCTCTTCCCGCTGAGCCTCGCGGCGGAAGGCAGTTGCACGATCGGCGGCAATCTGTCGACGAACGCGGGCGGCACCGGCGTGCTGCGCTACGGCAACACACGCGAGTTGTGCCTCGGTCTCGAAGTGGTGACGCCGCAAGGCGAAATCTGGGACGGCCTGCGCGGACTGCGCAAGGACAACACCGGCTACGATCTGCGCGATCTCTACATCGGCGCGGAAGGCACGCTCGGCATCATCACGGCGGCCGTGATGAAGCTGCATCCCGCGCCCGTCGCCAAGGTCACGGCGCTGGCCGGGCTGGCCTCCCCTCATGCCGCGCTCGACTTTCTCGCCATGGCGCAGCAGCACGCCGGCCCGCTTCTGACCGGCTTCGAACTGATGTCCGACTTTTCGATGCGCCTCGTCGGACGCCATTTCCCGCAACTGCGTTATCCGTTCGGCGAGCCGCACGCGCAGACCGTGCTCCTGGAGCTGTCCGATAGCGAAAGCGACGAACACGCCCGCGCGCTCTTCGAACGCCTGATGGAGCAAGCCATCGAACAAGGCATCGTCGAGGACGCGGTGGTGGCCGAGAACCTCGCGCAGTCGCAGGCATTCTGGGACTTGCGTGAGCACATTCCGCTCGCGCAGGCGCAGGAAGGGCTCAACATCAAGCATGACATCGCCGTGCCCATTTCGAGCATCGGCCGCTTTATCGACGAAACGGATGCGATCATCGCGAAAGCCGTGCCGGGCGCGCGCATGGTCACGTTCGGGCATCTGGGCGACGGCAATCTGCACTACAACGTTCAGGCTCCGGAAGGCGTCGATCAGAAGGCGTTCCTCGTCGAGTACCAGACGCCGGTCAACGCGCTCGTGTACGAGCAGGTACACAAGCATCGAGGGAGCGTCAGCGCGGAGCACGGGCTCGGGCAACTGAAGGTGGACGAAGCCATGCGCCTGAAATCGCCGGTCGAAGTGCGGCTGATGCAAACCATCAAGGCCGCGCTCGATCCCGAGAATCTGATGAACCCCGGCAAGGTCGTGCGCTGGAACGCCGAAGCCGGCAAGGAGAGGACCGCATGAAGATTCGTGTGCTCTCGGACCTGCATCTGGAATGCGACGAGCCGCTCGCCATTCCCTATGCCGACGCCGATCTCGTCGTGCTCGCGGGCGACATTCACAACCACGCGGAAGGCTTGCGCTGGGCAGCGGAGAACTTCGACAGCGGCGTGCCCATCGTCTATGTGCCCGGCAATCACGAGTACTACGACGGCGAGTTCGGCGCGATGGAAGCCGCGATGCACGACGCCGCGCGCAGCGTCGACAACGTGCACTATCTGAACAACGCCGCACTCGTCGATCGCAGAGGCGCGTGGCGCGTGCTCGGCACGACGCTCTGGACCGACTTCGCCTTGTTCGGGTCGGGCGCGGATGAGATTGAGAAAGCGAAGGAAGCGTGCGCGAAGGTGATGCTGGACTATCGCGGCCTGATCCAGCTCGCCTGGCCCGAACCCGACGGCGAACCGCATGCCTTCACGCCGGACGATTCGCTCGCGCTGCACGTACAGGCGCGCGCGTGGCTCGAAAGCGAGCTGGCGAAGCCGTTCGCGGGGCAGACCATCGTGGTCACGCATCACGCGCCGCTGCGCGAAAGCCTCGCGCCGCGCTATGCAGAAGACATCGTGTCGGCGGGCTTCATCAATCACTTGCCGGCACTCGCCCGAGAACCGGTCGCGCTCTGGATTCACGGCCACACGCATACGGCGTTCGACTACACCGTGAACGGCACGCGCGTCGTGTGCAATCCGCGCGGCTACTTCGACAAGCGCACGCAGCGCTGGGAGAACCCGGAATTCGCGTGGGACAAGGTCGTCGAGATCTGACGCCGAAGTGGAGGAACGCCATGTGCGGCCGAATCAGCCAGTACCGACTGCCGATGCACTATGCCGAGCGCCTGCATCTGAAGAACCCGTTCGTACTCGTGGACGCCGCCGACCGCCGCCCCGGCTATAACCTGTCGCCCGGCACGCATCCGCTCGCGGTCTATCCCGACGAGACCATTCGCGCGGTCCATTGGGGCTACTGCCCGCCGTGGGCCCGAGAGAAGAAACTGCCGCAGACGATCAACGCGCGCGTCGAGACGGCATCGACGAGTGCGTATTTCCGGGACTTGTGGCGCAACGCGCGCATCCTCGTGCCGGCGGACGGCTGGTTCGAATGGCGCGTGGAACCGCGCCCGGGCGATCGCGCGGGCAAGCCGTTCAAGCAGCCGTATTACATTCGCCGCGCGGACGGCGAGCCGATGTTTCTCGCGGCGCTCACGAGCATCGTGCGCGATGAAGACGCCGCGACGCCGGGCGCGGGCTTCGTGATCGTGACGTCGAAGGCAGACGAGGGTCTGGTCGATGTGCACGACCGCCGTCCGCTCGTCTTTTCGCCCTCTGCGGCCCGGCGCTGGCTGGACGCGACGGCCACGCCCGCCGATCTTCAAGCGCTCGTGAAAAGCGATGGCGTGCCTGCCGCGCACTTCGTCTGGCATCGCGTGACGAGCGACGTCAATCGCACGGTCAACGACGAACCGCGCCTCATCGAGCCCTTAGAAGCCGCTTAGCGACGATAGCGGTCACGATCGTCGTCGATCCGCACCGGCACGAGGCGCCGCTTGGCCTCACGCTCGGACTGGGCGCGCATTGCCTGAAAGAGGTCGCGCGAGGCAGGCACGGCGACCAGCACCAGTAGCGCGGCAAGGGCGAACAACAAAGGCGTGCTCATTCGACGTTTTCCCGGAAAAGTTGCGTTGAGGGGAGTCCAGACGAGTCCAGACGTTACCAAGCTGCGGACGAAACGGGCGTAAGCAAGTGTTGCACCGCGCTTTATTCGGTAACGAAAGACTCGAGCGGGCGCATCAGGTCGCGACGAACTCTTTGAGCGACTCCTCGTCGGCTGCGAGCGTTGCGGGCAACGCCTCGCGCAAGAACTCGACCCATGTGCGGATCTTCGCGTCCAGATACTGGCGCGACGGATACAGCGCGTAGACCCGCAGCTCCTGCATCGTGTATTGCGGCAGCACCCGCACGAGCGTCCCTGCGCGCAGCGCGGGCAGCGCGGAGGACGTCGGCAGCACGCCGATTCCCATGTTCTCGCGAATCGCGACGACCATCGCTTCGGCGACGTTCACCGTGAACGTGGACGGCCCGAGCGTCACGGTCTCCTGCCCGTTCGGTCCGTCGAAGACCCATCGGCCGGGCGGAAACACCGGCGTGATCAGATGCAGACAGGTGTGGTGCGCCAGATCGGCCAAGGTGTGCGGCGCGCCGTGCTTTTCGATATACGCCGGCGATGCGCACGCGATGCTGAACACCGTGCCGAGCCGCGCGGATACGAGGCCCGAGTCCGGCAACTCGGAGGCGAGCACGAGCGACACGTCGTAGCCTTCGTCGAGCAGGTCCGGCATGCGCTGCGCGAGCGTCAGATCGACCTGCACGGACGGATGCCGCTCCTGGTAGCGCGAGATCATCGGCACGACGTAATGCTGGCCGAAGCTCGTCATCGAATGCACTTTCAGACGGCCGGCCGGACGGGCGTGCGCGTCGCTCGCCTCGGCTTCGGCCTGATCGACATACGCCAGAATCTGCTCGCAGCGTTGAAGATAACGCTCGCCCGCTTCGGTCAACGCGATGCGGCGCGTCGTGCGATTCAGAAGGCGCGTGCGCAGATGCGCCTCCAGATCCGACACCGCCCGCGACGCGTAAGCGGTCGTCGTATTCAGATGTTGCGCGGCGGCGGTGAAGCTGCCTGCCTCGACCACGCGCACGAATACGCGCATGTTTTGGAGCGTGTCCATAGCGTTCTTCGACCCTGAACTGTCCTGTCGTCTCCTCAGACCTGAGCGACTGCCCTCGCATTGTTGCATGGGCTAGGACTCCGCATTCTCTCACGATCTGCAAGAATTCTTTGCGATAGCGCCGGTTATTCGCGGATCGTTGCAAAAATATAATCACCGCTTGGTCGATTCTTTTGCGATTGAGGAGCGGAACGTGCAAGGCCGGGGGTTCAGACGCGCTAGCTGCGCCGCGCTGCTTACAACAATACTCACGATGGCGGGCTGCGCAAGCACGGGCGACATCGCGCCGCAGGACTCGCTGAAGGACGCTTCGGCGCTCGATGCCGGCCACGCGATCGAAGCGACCACCCGCGCCGCCGATGCCGACGCCGCCTGGCCCGATGCGCAATGGTGGCGCGCCTACCGCGACCCGCAGCTCGACGCATGGATCGCCCGCGCGACGGCCGGCAATCCGACGCTAGCGATGGCCGCGGCGCGCGTGCGCGAGGCGCGCGAACAGGCGGGCATCGCGCGCTCGGCGCTGTTTCCACATGTGGACGGCAGCATGAGCGTCACCCGCAAGAAATGGCCGGACAACGCGTTCTACGGGCCCGGGCCTTTCGCGGACGCCACGACCTGGGACAACACGGCCGGTCTCACCCTCTCCTACGATCTCGACCTGTGGGGCCGCGACGAGCACGCCGCCGAGCGCGCGCTCGATGTCGCCCACGTGCGGGCCGCCGATGCGCGGGCCGCGCAACTCGAACTCCAAACGAACGTCGTGCGCGCCTACGTCGGCTTTTCGCAGTCGTTCGCGCTGCTCGACATCGCGCAGCAAACGTACGACCAGCAGGCGCGCATTGCCGAACTGGCGCGGCGGCGGCTGAAAGGCGGGATCGGCACGCAGCTCGAAGTGAGTCAGGCCGAAGCGCCGCTGCCCGAGTACGAACGCCAGATCGATCTGTACAAGGAAGCGATCCAGCTCGCGCGTCATCAACTGGCCGCGCTCGCGGGCGGAGGCCCCGGCGCGGGCGAAGCGCTCACGCGCCCGGCGCTATCGCTCGCGACGCCGCTGCCGCTGCCCTCTTCGTTGCCCGCGGAACTCATCGGGCATCGGCCGGATATCGTCGCGGCGCGCTGGATGGTCGCGGCACAGGCGCGCGGCATCGACGTCGCGAAGGCGCAGTTCTACCCGAACATCAATCTGGCGGCGTCACTCACGCAGATGTTCGCGGGCGGCGCGCTGTTGAGCTTCCTGACGAGCCAGGCGACCGGCTACGCGTTCGGCCCGGCGCTCTCGCTGCCGATCTTCGAAGGCGGACGGCTGCGCGCGCAACTCGGCGCGGCGTCGGCGCAATACGATCAGGCGGTCGACCACTACAACGCGACGCTCGTCGCGGCGCTCAAGGACATCGCCGATCAGGTCGTGCGCGTGCAGTCGCTCGACACGCAGCTCGAAACGTCGGGCCGCTCGGTCGCCGCCGCGCGCAAGAACTACGACCTCGCCAACGAAGGCTACAGGCGCGGCCTGACCGATTACGTCAACGTGCTGATCGCGCAGTCGCAACTGCTGCGCGCAGAGGACGGCGAAGCGCGCGTGCGGGCGCAGCGGCTTGCCGCCTACGCGACGCTCACGGCCGCGCTCGGCGGCGGCATCGACGATCCCGCGAACGGACCGGACGCAGCGAAGCTCGCGCCGTCGAAGCATATCGGGCCGCTCGCTCGCGTGGCCGGCGAGAAGTAGAGGGAACGCGCATGTCGTCCTTAACTGCCAAACCCGCGCATCAATCCGCGCATCAATCCGCGATGGACGCGCTCGCCGACTGGGCGCGCACCGATGGCCTCGCGTGGGTCTACATCTTCAAGGCGGTGCTCGCGGCGCTGCTCGCGCTCTGGATCGCGATGCGCCTCGACATGCAGCAGCCGCGCACCGCGATGACCACGGTCTTCGTCGTGATGCAGCCGCAAAGCGGCATGGTGCTCGCGAAGAGCTTCTATCGTTTCTGCGGCACGATGGTCGGTCTCGTCGTGATGCTCGCGCTGATCGCCGTTTTCGCGCAGCAGCCGGTGCTCTTTCTGTCGGCGACGGCGCTGTGGTTCGGCGTCTGCACGGCGGGCGCGGCGCGCAACCGCAATTTCCGCTCGTACGGCTTCGTGCTCGCGGGTTACACGGCGGCGCTGATCGGCATTCCGGCCGCGCAGCATCCGGATGGCGCTTACTTGTCGGCGCTCACGCGCGTGGGCGAAGTCACGCTCGGCATCGTCTGCGCGGGCACGGTCAGCGCGCTCGTTTTTCCGCAGCACGCGGGCGAGCAGATTCGCGCGACGGTGCGCCGCCGCTTCGCGCAGTTCGTCGATTACGTATGCCGCGCGATGTCCGGCGACATGGAGCGCGCGCAGATCGAGCGGGCGAATCTCGGCTTCGTCGCGGATGTCGTCGGCTTCGAGGCGGCGCGCAGTGTCGCCGTGTTCGAGCATCCGGAATCGCGGCGGCGCGGCGGACGGCTCGCGCGCCTCAATAGCGAATTCATGACCGCCTCGACGCGCTTTCACGCGCTGCATCAGTTGATGAACCGACTGCGCGACAGCGCGTCCGCGACGACCATCGCGGCGCTGACGCCGTTCATCCACGAAGTCCCGCCGCTCTTGCTCGACGCAGGCGAGCCCGTGCGCAATGCCGCCGAAGCCGCCCACGCCGCCGCGCGATTGCGCGAGTTCAAGGCTGCGCTGCCGAAGCGCGTGCGCGCGGCGCGCGAGACGATCGCGAGCGACGCGGCCTTTGCGCCGCTGGAATTCGACACCGCGACGGAACTGCTCTACCGCTTCGTCGACGACATGCTGGCGTACGCGGAAACGTACGCGTCGCTGGCTGCGCCGTCGCATGAACGCGAACGCTGGACCGCGCGCTACGTGCCGAAGACCAACCTCGCCGCCGCCGCGATCTCCGGCGTGCGCGGCGCCATCGTGATGTTCGTGCTCAGCGCGTTCTGGATCGCCACTGCGTGGCCGAGCGGCGGCACGATGGTGCTGAACGCGGCGGCCGTTTGCGCGCTCGCGTCGTCGTCGCCGCGCCCAACGCTCATGTCGGCGCAAATGGCCATCGGCACGGCGCTCGCTGCGGTGGTCGGCATGATCGTCATGTTCGGCGTGTTCCCGCACATGGACGGCTTCGTGCTGATGTGCGTCGCGCTCGTGCCCGCCCTCTTGCTCGGCGCATTCCTCAGCACTCGGCGTCCGGTGGCGGGCGTGGGCATCGGCTATTGCATCTTCTTCTGCTTTCTCGCGGGTCCGGACAACCTCGTTCACTACGATCCCACCGGCTTTATGAACGACGGCATCGCGCTCGTGCTGTCGATGATCGTCTCCGCCGTCGCGTTCGCGATCATCCTGCCGACCGATGCGCCGTGGCTGCGGCGTCTGTTGCTTGCCGACCTGCGCCGCGAAGTCGTGCTTGCGCGGCGCGGCCGTCTGACGAACGTGGCGACGCGCTTCGAGAGCCGCACCCGCGACGTGCTTTCGCAGATCGACGCGCTCGCCGCTGGCCGGCCCGCGCTGCAACGCGAGGCGCTGCGTTGGCTCTTTGCGGTACTGGAGGTCGGCCGCGCGGTCATCGACTTGCGGCGCGAGATCGCCGCGCTGTCCGACGCGCCGGAGTATGCAGCTTCTCAGCCGTGGCGGCGCGCGATCGACGCCACGCTCGATGCCGTCGCGCGTCTCTTCGATCGCCCGAATACGGCGCGCTTCGATGCCGCGCTGCGCTGCGCGGAAACCGCCATCGCCGAAGTGCAGCGTCTCATCGCGGCGTCGGAGCGTCCGCGCGAAGAGCGGCATCGGTTGCAACGCATCGCGAGTCATCTGCATTTCATTCGCACCGCGCTGCTCGATCCCGAGTCGCCTTTCGCCACGCCCGATTCCGATTCACCCGAAGGAGCGCCCCATGCCGCGTGACACCGCGATTCTCGAAGCCTATGTGCCGACGCTCTTGCTTCTGTTCGTTGCGGGCGCGCTGATCACATGGGTGATCGACCGCGCGCTCGCGCTGACCGGCATCTATCGCGTGGTCTGGCATCCGGCGCTGTTTCGCGCGAGCCTGCTCGTCTGCATCTGCGGCGCGCTCGGGCTCGCGGTGTATCGCTGAAAGCAGTCATTCGCTCACACACGTTCACACACGTTCTTACACGTTCACAAGAGTTGCATCATGGTTCTCAGGAAAATCATCGGCTTCGTCATGACGATCGTCATCTTCGCGGCCGCGCTCGTCATCGGCCGCATGCTGTGGGTGCATTACATGGATGCGCCGTGGACGCGCGATGGCCGCGTGCGCGCCGATGTCGTCAACGTCGCGCCGGACGTGTCGGGCGCGGTCGTGCAGATGCCCGTGCGCGACAACCAGTTCGTGAAGAAAGGCGATCTGCTGATGGAGATCGATCCGTCGCATTACCGGATCGCGGTCGAGCAGGCCGAGGCGAACGTCGCGGCGCGCGCCGCCGAACTGCGCATGCGGCGCTCCGACGCGGCGCGGCGCGCGGACATGGACAGCCTCGTCGTCTCCAAGGAAGCGCAGGAAAACGCGATGCAGACGGCATCGACGGCGGCGGCGCAGCTTCAGCAGGCACAGGCGGCGCTGGATGCGGCGAAGCTCAATCTGGAGCGGACGAAGGTCTATTCGCCGGTGGACGGCTACGTGACGAACCTGAACGTGTATCGCGGCGACTACGCGACGGCGGGCGCGGCGAAGCTCGCCATCGTCGATAGTCATTCGTTCTGGGTCTACGGCTACTTCGAGGAAACGAAGCTGCCGCACGTGCGCGTGGGCGACCGCGCGCAGATTCGCCTGATGAGCGGCGGCGAGCTGACGGGACATGTGGAGAGCATTTCGCGCGGCATTTATGATCGCGACAATCCGCAAAGCCGCGAACTGCTCGCCGACGTGAACCCGACGTTCAACTGGGTGCGGCTCGCGCAGCGCGTGCCGGTGCGCGTGAGAATCGACGAGGTGCCGCAAGGCGTCATGCTCGCGGCGGGGACGACGTGCACGGTGGTGATTGCGCCGTCGATGTGATAGCTTCGGCGTATCCGGATGAACGCGAGTCACATAGAAATGGCACCGAAACGAATAGGTCGATTGCTGGCCGACGAGATCCCGCCGCGCGTCAAGATTGCACCGCGCGCGGACAGAAGTATCGACATGTCGACGCCTGAAGCGCGCGAACGTGTCATGCAAGCCGTGCGGAAGGTGATTCGAACGCACAACGTCGCGATCAAGGCGCTCGCCAAACGCTAATGCTGCTCGATGCGCAGTACGTCATCGCGGTGCATGATGACATCCTGGAGCATGAAGGCGGCCTTTCCGGCTTCGCGCAGGCAGGCCCGGGCGGCGTGGAGGCGGTTCTGGCTCGCGTTGAAAATCACGCGCACTACGCCGGACTGGACGATACCTTCGGGATCGCGGCCATGTATGCCGTGGCTATTGCAAGAGGCCACGTCTTCAACGATGGAAACAAACGTACAGCACTGGTTTGCGCACTGACGTATTTGAGCGTGCAGGGATACGACCTCGCATCAACCGTGGATATCGAAGACGATCTCGTCGAAGTGATGGTCGAAGTCGCCGAAGGAAAGATCGACCGCGAAGAACTGGCGGACTATCTGTCGGTCGTCTGCATGTGCTCGTGATATCGACGCAAAAAAGCCCGCCCCGGCCACGACCGGAAGCGGGCTTCGCACCACCCTCACGCCCTTACTTCAACACCACCTTCACATCGAAGTACTTCGCGGCAAGCCGGTCGATGGAGCCGTCGTCCTTCAGCTCCTTCAGCGCGCGGTTGAGCGCGTCCTTCAGGGCGCGGTCGCTCTTGCGCACGCCGAAGCCCACGCCCGAGCCGAGCAGCTTGTCGTCGCTCACCGCCGGACCCGCGAACGCGAAGCCCGCGCCCTGCGGCTGCTTCAGAAAGCCCTTCGACGCCGCCTCGGCATCCTGAAACGCCGCATCCAGACGCCCCGACGCGAGATCCGCGTAAATCTGGTCCTGCGCCTGATAGGACTCCACATCGATGCCCGCGGGCGCCCACTTCGCCTTCGCGTAGGTCTCCTGAATCGAGCCCTGCAGCACGCCGACGCGCTTGCCCTTCAGGCCGTCGACCGTCGGGAGAATCGCGCTGCCCTTCTTCGCGATCAGCTGGTTCGGAATCGTGTAGATGGGATCGGTGAAGTCGATCGCGAGCTTGCGCTTGTCGGTGATCGTCATGTCCGAATTGATGCCGTCGAACTTGCGCGCCTCCAGGGCCGGAATCAGCCCGTCGAACGAGTTCTCGACCCACACGCACTTCATCTTGAGCTTCGCGCAGACCGCGTTGCCGATGTCGATATCGAAGCCCGTCAGCTCGCCCGTCGGCGTCTTCGATTCGAACGGCGCGTACGACGCCTCCACGCCGAAGCGCAGTTCCTTCATGTTATCGGCGGCGTGCGCATTAAGCGACGCGGCGCCCGCGGCGGTCATGGCGCCGAGCACGGCGAGCGCGGCGAATTTGCGGTTGATCCATTGCGATTTCATCTACTGCCATCTCCTTCCAGTGTGTTTCGTGATCTGTCGTCCGATGCGGCACAACGCCGACCATTGCAGAATCGCGGCGTCAATAAAAACGCTCAAACGAGGCGCGCGCTTTTGATGCGCCGCATCATGGACAGGGCCGCGATTGTATCGCGCGTCCGAAGCCGCACCCGCGCGGCGGCGCGCGGCGTGTGCAGCAAAAGCGGAAACGAAAACTGGCAAGCGGATGTCGCGCCCATGCAAGTCCGGGCGCAAGGAGGCAGGATTATTCGAGCGATGCGAGCGTCGCGTCGGTGGTATCGACGACCATCAGACCCGCGCGCAGACCGGGCTTCACCTTGGGATTCGGAAACACGATGCGCTCTTCGTCGTGCGCCACGCGATAGGTGTAATCGCCGTCGCGGGCGAGCTCCGCGCCTGCCGGAAACGCCGTGAAATTCGGCACATCGGCCGCGACGTTCAGCACGAATGCTTCGCTCTGCTTGTCGATTTGCGCGACGACGGTGAATACGCGCAGCGGCGCCTCTTCGACCGGCGCGCTGCCCGCGACGAGCCGCCGCAAAGCCGCATCCGATGCCGCGAAGCGCGCGAGATCGTTCTGACCGAAGGGCCGCACCTTGCCCAGTTCGAGCGTGCAGGCGAGCGCGCCACACTGCTCGGCGGTGAAATGCGTGAACGTGTTGCCCTTCTCCCGATGCAGCAGCACCGCTTGCAGACGCGCATCCCGCAGCCAGTCGAACATCGCGCGGGAAAGCGGCGCGCCGGTGTACGGCAAGAGCGCGAACTGCTCGAAGACCGACGCGCGAATGGCCGTATGCATGTCGATATGCCACTTCGGATGCGCGACGCCCTCGAAGAAGCCGCGCGCCGCGCGTTCGAGCTCGGCTGCGCGCGGCGCTTCCGCGCTCGAAGGCAAGTTCGCGTGACGGCCGCTGAACAGGCGATTGAGGTCGTCGTCGGCATAGCGCACGCCCGCTCGCATCGCGCCGATATTGCCGAGGATCACCAGCACGCGGCCTCCAAGCGCAGCTTTCCCGCTCGCGATATCGGCAACAAGGCGCGACAGCATTTCGATCGGCGCGGTTTCGTCGCCGTGAATGCCGGCAGACGCGATCACGCTATGCGTCGCGGCTTGCGCGGCGGGTTCCAGCAGCAAGACGCCTTCGCCCTGCCACGTCCAGCGCACGCCGGATGCCGCCGTGCCGGACCGCGTCGCAGGCTCTTCGCCCGAGAGACAGAACGCGAGAAAGTCGTCGAGATGCTCAGTGCTGGAAGTCATAGATCGCGCCCAGTCCGAGAAGCGTCGTCAGTTCGTCGAGCGCCCTGCGCGATTGATCCAGCAGTTGCGGATCGGCAAGATCGGCGGGCGCGAGGCGATCGCGATAATGCGTGTCGATCCACGCGTCGAGGCGCGCAAAGAGCGCGTCGTTCATCCACACGCCCGGGTTCACCGCCGCGCGCTCGGCAACGTTGAGCACGACGCGCAGCCGCAGGCACGCCGGGCCGCCGCCGTTTTTCATGCTTTCGCGCAGATCGAAGACGAGCACTTCGTCGATAGGCGTCGCGCGATTGGCGAGCGAATCCAGATACGCCGCCACGCGCTCGTTCTCGCGGCACTCCTGCGGCACGACGAGCACTTGCGTGCCGTCCGAGCGCGACAGCAGCTGGCTATTGAACAGATATGACGACACCGCATCCGCCACGCTCACTTCGCTCTGCGGCACTTCGAGCGCCGTGAACGCCGCGCCGTGTTGCGCGAGCTTCGCGGCGAGTTCGTCGTAGACCTTCTGCTGATCCACGAACGCGCGCTCGTGGCAGAACAGCGTCGTGCGATTGCCGACCGCGATGACGTCGTTGTGGAACACGCCGGCGTCGATCACATCGGGCGATTGCTGCGCGAACACGGTCGATGCGTCCGAGAGTCCGTGCAGGCGCGCCACCGCGCGGCTCGCCTCCAGCGTCTGCCGCGCCGGAAAGCGCTGCGGCTGCGGCCCCTCGCCGTATTCGCTGCGGCCATATACGAAGAACTCGACGCCCTTCTCGCCGTATTCCCGCGCGAAACGCGTGTGATTGGCCGCGCCTTCATCGCCGAGCGCGGGCGTGCCCGGCAACGCATGATGAATGCGAAAGCGCGCTTCGTCGGCGAAGATAGCGGCAAGCGAGCGGCGCGTTTCGCCATGCTCGATCGCGCGATGCAGCTTCGCCGCCAGATTCGCGGGCGTGAAGTGGACGCGGCCATCGGCGGTATCGGCCGAAGGGCTCACGGTCGCCGCGTTGGCGGTCCACATCGCGGAGGCCGAACTCGCGGCCGCGAGCAGTTCGGGCGCATCAACGGCGGCGCGCTCGATCACGGCGGCATCCGTTCCGGTGAAGCCGAGACTTCTCAACAGCCGGATCGACGGACGTTCGAGCGGCGGCAGCACGCCCTGATGAAAGCCCAGGTCCGCGAGCCGCTTCATCTTGCGCAAGCCCTGCTTCGCCGCGGCCTTCGGATTGGCGACCGACTTCTCGTTATTGCGCGACGCCACGTTGCCGAACGACAGCCCCGCATAATTGTGCGTCGGCCCGACGAGCCCGTCGAAATTCGCTTCGCTCGCCGCGCGAGCTTCGTGGGTCTGATTGGCTTGCTGTGCCTGCATGTCGGATTCCGGTGCTTAGAACGTGAGACCCGGCGATACGCTCGCGGGCATCTGCAATTGCGCGCTTTCCACGGATGCCATCGGATACGAGCAGTAGTCCGCCGCGTAATACGCGCTCGGCCGATGGTTGCCCGAGCGCCCCACGCCGCCGAAGGGCGCCGCCGACGACGCGCCGTTGGTCGGCCGGTTCCAGTTGACGATGCCCGCGCGAATCGTGCGCTGGAAGTGCCGCCACGCGGTCTCGTCGTCGGCGAGGAGGCCGGCGGAGAGGCCGAAAGCCGTGTCGTTCGCGCGCTCGATGGCTTCATCGAAAGTCTTGTAGCGCGTGAGTTGCACGATCGGGCCGAAGTGCTCTTCGTCGGGAACGTCGCGGGCATCGGTCACGTCCAGAATCGCGGGCGTGACGAAACCGAGATTCGCCGCGCGCTGCTGCATCGTAAGCAAGGGCTGTGCGCCGGCTTCGATCAATTGCGTTTGCGCCGCGACGAGCCGCGCCGCCGCCCGCGCCGAGATGACCGCGCCCATGAAGGGCTGCGGCTCGTCGTCGTACGCGCCGATGCGGATGCCCGCGCTCACTTCCGCGAAGCGTTGCAGGAAACGCTCGCCGAACGCATCGTCCGGGACGAAAAGACGGCGCGCGCACGTGCAACGCTGACCGGCCGAAAGAAACGCCGATTGAATCGTGTGATGCACGGCTGCGTCGATATCCGCGACCGGCGCGACGACGAGCGGATTGTTGCCGCCCATTTCCAGCGCCAGCACGATTTCCGGCCGCCCGCCGAACTGGCGATGCAACAGCGTGCCGGTATCCGAGCTGCCGGTGAAGAACAGCCCGTCGATCTGCCGATGGTTGGCGAGCGCGATGCCCGTGTCCTTTTCGCCTTGCACGAGGTTGAGCACGCCCGCAGGCAGCCCCGCCTCGATCCACAGCGCGACGGTCGCCGCCGCGACGCCCGGCGCGAGTTCCGAAGGCTTGAACACGACCGCATTGCCCGCGATCAGCGCCGGCACGATATGGCCGTTCGGCAAGTGCCCGGGAAAGTTGTACGGCCCGAACACGGCGACCACGCCGTGCGGCCGGTGCCGCAGCACGGCAACGCCATCGGCCATCGGCGCGCGCTTTTCGCCGGTGCGTTCGTGATACGCCTGCACGGAAATATCGACCTTCGCGGCCATCGACGCCACTTCGGTGCGCGCTTCCCACAGCGGCTTGCCGGTTTCGCGGCCGATGGCGTGCGCGAGCGATTCCTTGTTTTCGTTCAGCAGCGACGCGAAACGCTTCGCGACCGCGACGCGCTCATCGAAGCTCACGGCCGACCACGACGCGAACGCGCGCCGCGCCGAGGACACCGCGCGATCCACGTCGTCGGCGGATGCGCTCGCGCCTTGCCACACGGTTTCATCGCTTGCTGGATTGCGCGACGCGAACGACGCGCCCTGCCCGTCCTGCCACTCACCGCCGATATACAACTGGTTTCGGATATCCATGACGTCTCTCAGTTATTTCGCACGCTGCGATGTCAGCACGCGCACGGTGTCGCCGTTCTTCACGCGCAAGGCGGCGGCTTCGTCGGCTGTCAGCAGGAATTTGCCGTCGTTGACCGCGCCGGAGGTTGCGCCGCAGCGGAAGTCGTCGAGCGAGGTGTTCGATACCAGGCTCTTCGCATGGCTCTGCGCGTCGTCGCGCTCGCCGATGCGCACCGTCGCCAGCACGCTTTCGCGCACCGTGCGCAAGTCCGCGACGTGGCATTCGAGCACCGGACCGGCATCGAAGATATCGACGTGGTTCTCGTAGCGCAGGCCTTCAGCTTCGAGCATCTTGCGCGCGGGCGCGGTGTCGCGGTGCGTAACGCCGACCGTCTGCTGCGCGGACTCCGGCAGCAAGTCCAGATACACCGGATAGCGCGGCATCAGTTCCGCGAGGAACGACTTCTTGCCGTGCGAGCTTAAGTAATCGGCTTCGTTGAAGTCGATCTGATAGAAGTGCGAGCCGACCGCGTTCCAGAACGGCGATTCGCCGTTCTCGTCGAAATGGCCGCGCAACTCCGCGCACAGCCGCTGCGGAAAGCGGTCCCGGAATTGCGCGATAAACATGAACCGCGAGCGCGACAGCAACCCGCCCACGCCCGCCGTGCGATAACGCGGGCTCAGGAACAGCGAGCAAACCTCCGAGTAGCCCGTGAGATCGTGCGAAATGTTGAGCAGCGACATGCGCGTCCACACGCCCATGTCCTTGCTCGCATGCACGACCGTCGACACGCGATAGTTGTAGAACGGCTGCTCCAGCCCGACTTCCGTTTCGATGCCGCACACGCCGGCGACGTCCCCGGTCGCGGTGTCTTCCATCACGAAGAAGTAGCCCGCTTCGAACGGCTCTGCATCGCCCGCGAGCGTGCGCCGCGCGCGCTCGACACGGGCCGCCAGCGCGGCGCGATCCGGCTTGAACGTGGTGAGCCCCGGGCCCGTTTCCAGCGCCAGCGCGACGAGCGCGTCGACATCTCCCGGCTGCACGCAGCGCACGACGATCATTGCAATTCTCCCGAGGCTTGATGCAGCGGCACGCAGCGCACCGTGTCTTTTTCCGCGACGCCGAGCGCGCCGCACGCATCGGCGCTCAACGCCGCGCCGTCCGAGCGCGTGCCCGTCAGTTCCGCGACGATGCAGCGGAACTCGTGCGCCCCGCCCGCCGCGACGAGATACGCCGCGCCTTTCGTGTCCGTGCCTTCGTGCACCGCGCGCAGTTCGCCCGAACTCGCGGATGCGCTCTTGTCCACCGCGAGCGTCAGCACCGGGCCGGCGTCGAAAATATCGACGAAACGGTCCGGCTCGAAGCCTTCTTCGAGATGAATGTCGTAGGCGAGCAGCGTGCTCGCGTTCGGCTCGCCGAGCACGCGCTGCGCCTCGCCGGGCAGAAGCGGCACATAGAGCGGATACGTCGGCATGACTTCGGCAATGAACGTGCGGCTGCGCCCGCCCGACTCCAGTTCCACCTGCTCGAAGTCACGCCCGAAGAACTTGCGGCCGACGGCTTCCCAGAACGGCGACACGCCCGCGTCGTCGGTGACGCCCAGCATCAGCGAGAACACTTCGCTCGAAAAGCGCTTGCGGTTCGCCGCGATGTACATCATGCGGGCGCGCGAAAGAAGATGCGCGGTCGCTTCGCCTTCGGGCGTGCGCAGCGACGGATCGATATAAAAGCCCGTGAGCCGGCTCTTGCCCGTCAGTTCGTGCGACATGGTGAGCGCGTGAATCTTGCGGTTCACCTTGAGTTCGCGCGATGCGTGAATCAGCGCGTCGTTGCGAAACGTGTAGAACGGCTCGGAATAGCCCGCCGACGCGACAATGCTCGACGTGCCGTAGAGCTTGCCGCTCTGCGCGTCTTCCAGCACGAAGAGATAGAACTCCTCGCCCGGAAAATCGACTTCGGCGCGAAACGAATCTTCGGAGAGCGCGACGCGCGTTTCCAGCGCGCGCCGGTCGCGCGGCAACGAGTGCAGCACGGGCGCGGCCGAGCGCGCCATGCGCTCGAGCTCGTCGAGATCGGAGAGTCTTGCCGGACGAACGAATAGCATCGCCGTTTCCTGTAAAGCGGTGATCAACGATGAATCAGCGCGCGACGGCCGTCGCGCCCACGACCTGTTCGATCGCCTGCTCGATGCGCGCGAAGCCTTCGTCGAGATCGGCCATCGGCATGATGAGCGACGGCGCGAAGCGCAGCACGTTCGGCCCGGCGATCAGCATGATGACGCCGTTGGCCGCAGCCGCATTGAGCACGTCCTTCGCGCGGTCCTTGTAGGCGTCGGCGAGTTCCGCGCCGATCAAAAGACCGCGGCCGCGAATCTCCTTGAAGAGGCCCAACCGCTCGTTGATGCGCGCAAGATGCGCCTTGATCGCTTCGCTGCGCGCGCCGACGCCTTCGAGCAATTTCGGATCGCTGATCAGTTCGACCACTTTCTCCGCGATGGACGCGCCGAGCGGATTGCCGCCGTACGTCGTGCCGTGAACGCCGACCTTGAAGTGCTGCGCGATCTCATCGGTGGTCAGCATGGCGCCGATGGGAAAGCCGTTGCCGAGCGCCTTCGCGGTCGTGAGGATGTCGGGCGTCACGCCGTATTGCATGTACGCGTAGAAGGTGCCCGTGCGGCCGACGCCCGTCTGCACCTCGTCGAAAATCAACAAAGCGCCGTGCTTGTCGCACGCTTCGCGCAGGCCCTTCAGGAACGCGGGATCGGCGGGCAGCACGCCGCCTTCGCCCTGCACCGGCTCCACGATCACCGCGCACGTCTTGTCGCCGATGGCTGCGAGCGCCTGCGCGAGATCGTTATACGGCAGATGGCGGATGCCTTGCGGCTGCGGCCCGAAGCCTTCGGCATACTTCGGCTGGCCGCCGACGCTGACCGTGAAGAACGTGCGGCCATGAAACGACTGCGTGAACGAGATGATCTCGATCTTCTCGGGACCGAACTTGTCGATGGCGTAGCGGCGCGCGAGCTTCAACGCCGCTTCGTTCGCCTCGGCGCCCGAGTTCGCGAAGAACGCGCGATCCGCGAACGTCAGGTCCGTCAGGCGTTTCGCGAGACGCAATACCGGCGCGTTCGTATAGCCGTTGCCGATGTGCCAGAGCTTCTCGCCCTGCTCGTGCAGCACCTTGAGCAGTTCGGGATGCGCGTGGCCCAGCGCCGTCACCGCGATGCCGCCCGCGAAGTCGATGTAATCGCGGCCTTCGGTGTCCCATACGCGCGAGCCGCGGCCTCTGTCCGGCACGAAATTGGCGGGCGAAAACACCGGAACCATTACTTCGTCGAACGTACCGCGATTCACATTGATGTCGGTCATGTGCCACTCCTCTACGGGTTCTTGCTGCAGTCGTATTGCAATGCTTTCGATATTAGGCGCTTGCGTGCGTTCCGTCTTGCGCGTTCGCGACATGCTTTCATGCGCTTTCACGCCAGGCTCAAACGTCGATTCAACGAGCTTCGGGCGGCTCGATCAACGCCCCGCCGCGCGGTTCGTCGAGCGCGCCGCGCTGCTTTTCGATCCAGTTGCGCCGCTCCTCGCGCGGCGTCACGCCGAAGCGGTCGCGATACGCATTGGAAAAATGCGCCGCCGATGAAAACCCGCACGCGAGACTGATCTGCACGACCGATTTGCTCGTGCGCTGCAACTGCGTGCGCGCCTTCGTCAAACGCAGATTGAGGTAATACTTCGAGGGCATCGCGCCGAGATACTGACGAAAGAGCCGCTCCAGTTGCCTGCGCGAGATACCGACGAGATTTGCTATGTCATCGGTGGACAGCGGGTCTTCGATATTCGCTTCCATCAGTTGCAGCGCGTCGTTCAGGCGCGGATGCCGCTCGCCGGGCGCAGTGACGAACGGTATGCGCTGCCGCTCGGTGCCCGCGCGCAACGCGCCGACGCCGAGCGAATCCGCGATGCGCTCCGCCAGATCCTGACCGTGATCGCGAGCGATCATCGCGAGCATGAAGTCGATGCTCGCCTGACCGCCGGCGCACGTCGCGCGGTCGCGGTCGATTTCGAAGATCTGCTGCGAGACGATGGCGCGCTCGAACTGCTCGGTGAACTGCTGATACGTCTCCCAGTTCACGGCCACGCGATATTGCGCGAGTTGTCCGGCCATCGCGAGCCACCAGACGCCGTGATGGATGCCCGAGACGAGCGGCGTGCGCGGCGCGACGCGCGCAAGGCTCGCGAGAAAGAGCCGGTAGTCGGCGAACTGCTGATAGCGTTCGGAGACGACGATCAGCCAGTCGCAATGAACGGCGTCGTTGAAGGCGCAATCGGCGGGAAGCTGCGCGCCGCCCGAAAGCGGCACCGGACGGCCGTCCCACGAACAGACGCGCCAGTCATAGAGACGATGCCCGTCGATTTCGTTGGCGAGCGTGAGACTGTCGATGATCGGCGCGATGCCGCTCATCGATACCGGCGGGAGCGCCACGATCGCCACTTGCAGCGGCCCGCGCGCCGGGCCCGAAGCGCTCGCCACGTTACTTGAGACTGCCCGACAGGAACTGCTTCAGGCGCTCGCTCTTCGGCGCGCTCAACACCTCGGAAGGCGCGCCTTCTTCTTCCGTGCGTCCCTGATGCAGGAACATGACGTGATTCGACACGTTGCGCGCGAAGCCCATTTCATGCGTCACGACGATCATCGTGCGGCCTTCTTCGGCGAGGCGCTGCATGACCTTCAGCACTTCGCCGACGAGTTCGGGGTCGAGCGCGGAGGTGGGTTCGTCGAAGAGCATCACGTCCGGATGCATGGCAAGCGCGCGTGCAATGGCGACGCGCTGCTGCTGCCCGCCCGACAGATGCGACGGATACTGCTTTTCCACGCGCGGCGGCAGGCCGACCTTCTCCAGATACTCGCGGGCGCGGTCCTCGGCTTCCTTCTTCGAGATGCCGAGCACGTGAATGGGCGCTTCCATCACGTTCTCGATGGCCGTCATGTGCGACCAGAGATTGAAGTGCTGAAAGACCATCGCGAGCTTCGTGCGCACGCGCTGGAGCTGCTTGTGATCGGCCACTTCGAGATTGCCGTTGCGGTCGGTCTTCGTGCGCACGGCTTCGCCATCCACGACGATCTGCCCCGCGTTCGGCTTCTCCAGAAAGTTGATGCAGCGCAGGAACGTGCTCTTGCCCGAGCCGCTCGCGCCGATGATGCTGATGACATCGCCCGCGCGCGCCGCGAGCGACACGCCCTTCAGCACCTCGTTGTCGCCATAGCGTTTGTGGATGTCCTCGGCGACGAGCTTCGTCGCGACGTCTTTGGCTTTCGGCTCCAACGCAATCTCCTCGGGTGATGACATGATTCTCCGCACGGCTGGAATTTTAACGCTCGTCAGGCGCTCGACGGGCTCAGGTACGCGAGCCAGCGGCGCTCCGCGCGTCGAAACGCCGCGACGAGCACGAACGAAATCGCCAGATACAGAAGCGCCGCGATGCCGAACGAACCGAACGATTCATACGTGGCGGAATTCGCATCGCGGGCGACCTTCAGGATGTCCGGCACCGTCGCCGTGAACGCGACGGTGGTCGCGTGCAGCATCAGGATCACTTCGTTGCTGTACAAAGGCAAGGCGCGGCGCAGCGCGGACGGCAGGATCACACGTCGATACATCGTGAACGTGCCCATGCCGTAGGCGCGCGCGGCTTCGACTTCGCCGTGCGGAATCGCGCGGATCGCGCCCGCGAAGATTTCAGTCGTATAGGCGCAGGTGTTCAGCGCGAACGCGAGCACCGCGCAGTTGAAGCCGCTGCGAAAGAACGCTTCGAGCAAGGAATGCGTGCGCACGAATTCCAGGCTGTACATGCCCGTGTAGAGCAGCAGTAGTTGCACGTAGAGCGGCGTGCCGCGAAACACGTACGTGTAGAGGCGCACGGGCGTCGAGAGCCAGCGGCGCTTCGACACCCGCGCGCAGGCGAGCGGCACGGCCGCGCAGAAGCCGATGGCAATGGACGCCGCGAGCAGCCACAGCGTCACGACGAGGCCCGACGCGCGCATGCCGTCGGAATACAGAAACGGACGCCAGTATTCGGCGAAGATCGACATCATATTCTCGGTCCTCAAAGATCGGCGTGACGCACGCCCGTCGAATAGCGTTGTTCCAGCGCCATCAGCACGAAGTTCGACGCCGTGGTGATGGCGAGATAGATGAGCGCGGCGATCAGAATGAAGAAGAACATGTTGAACGTGCTCTTGCCCGCGTCCTGCGCGGCCTTCACCACGTCCGCGAGGCCGATGATCGACACGAGCGCCGTCGCCTTCACGAGCACTTGCCAGTTGTTGCCGATGCCCGGCAGCGCGAAGCGCATCATCTGCGGAAACAGGATGCGGCCGAACACGCGCATGCCGCTCATGCCGTACGCGCTGCCCGCTTCGAGCTGGCCGCGCGGCACTGCCAGAAACGCGCCGCGAAACGTCTCGGTGAAATACGCGCCGTAGATGAAGCCCAGCGTGAGGACGCCCGCCGTGAACGGATCGATATCGAACTGATCCCAGCCGAACGCATCGGTGACATGGTTGATCGCGATCTGGATGCTGTAGAAAAGCAGCAGCATCAGCACGAGATCGGGCACGGAGCGGATGAGTGTCGTGTACGCGGTCGCGATGCCGCGCAAGAATCCGTGCCGCGAGAGCTTCGCCGACGCGCCGACCAGTCCGAGCAACACCGAGACCGCGAGCGAAAGCAGCGCGAGCGCGAGCGTTTCCTTTGCGCCCGCCCAGAGCAGCGGGCCGAAGCCGTACAACGACATGAGCGCCTCCTGTTTCGTCTAACGGAGGCGGCGTCCTGCCGATGCGCGCCTCCCGGATTGGCGCGGATAGTCGCAAGCGAAAAATAATCGCTCAAAGAAGCGGCGTCGGCTTGTTGCGATGCAGCATCCGGTGCGCGGGCGCGGCGTGCGGTTCATGCGCCCGCGCCGCAACGTCGGCGACGCGCGACAGCCGTGAAAACCCGCATGGGCGCGTCGTGCGGAATTCGTGCTTTTGCGTCGCTTTTTCGATAGCGGAAAACGCGGCGCCGTCAGCCCGCAGCCACGCCTCGCACGACCTGCACGACATGGCCGTTGGCGACCGCGATCTCCGGGCTCTCTTGCAGAAGCGGCAGGAAGCGTTCGGCGAAGGCGGGATCGCGCGTCTCCGCGCGGAACATGCCGATGACCGCCTTCGCATGCCCGACGCGCGCATCCGGCGTGGCTTCTTCGTCGTCGAGCACGTCGTCGAGGGCGGCGATGAGCGTCGACAGCGGCGAGAGCCAGCGATACGCGCTGCCGTTGATCACGATCTGCAGGAATTCGCCGGGCGACACCGGCCCGAACTCGGCCTCGTGCGCATGGCGCAGGTGCGCGAGCACCGCGCGATGCAGCGCGAGCAGCGGATGCCGAACATCGCGGAGAAAGGAAACGGCGGTTTGATCGTCCATGAAGGCGTCCAGTTGGGGCTTGAGATTGCGTCTTAACGATGAAGGCTCAACGAGCGCGTGTCGCGCCCGCGTAGCGGATGAATTCGGCGGCCGTGAGCGGCGGCGAAAAGAGCCAGCCTTGCCCGAACTGCGCGCCGCGTGCGTGGAGATACGCCGCCTGCTCTTCGCGCTCGATGCCTTCGGCGATCACCTGCACGCCGAGCGTCGCGGCCATCTCGATGATATGCGAAGCGACGCTGCTCGACGCCGCGTCCTGTCCGATCGTATCGACGAACGACTTGTCGATCTTGAGGCCGTCCACGCGAAACGTCTGCAAGTGCGACAGACTGGAATAGCCGGTGCCGAAGTCGTCCAGATAGACGGCGTGGCCCGCCGCGCGGAACGCGCTGATGACCTCCTTCGCCGCGTCGGCGTCGAGAAAGCCGCGCTCGGTGGCCTCGATGCGGATCTGCTGCGGGCGGATGCCTTGTCGCGCGAGCGCGGGACCGATCACGCCGAGAAAACGATGCGTCGTCAGGTCCGGCGCGGACACGTTCACGGAGATGTAATAGTCGGCGTAGCGCCTGAGAAAGTCGCCGAGTTCCAGCAGAACGGTGTCGAGCACCTGATCGGTGATCGCCTGAATGAGCCCGCGATGCTCGGCGAGCGGAATGAAATGGTCCGGCCGCACGATGCGGTCGTGATGCTTCCAGCGCACCAGCGCTTCGGCGCCGACGCATTGGCGCGTCGCGAGATCCACGATCGGCTGATACGCGACGATGAACTGGTGGCGGCGCACGGCGTCGCGCAACTGTCCGCGCGGCGAGAGCCTGCGCACGATGACAGCGGCCGCCCAGCCCGCGCACGCCACGCCCGTCGCGATCCCGGCGAGCAACGACGCCCACGGCAGCGAGCGAGCGCGCGTGCGCCACGTCTCGCGCGGCGTGCTGACGACGACCGCTAGCGGCATCGTCGCCGAGCGGCGCACGGCGACCGACGCGCAATCCAGCAGCGACGGCGAACTGCGATAGACCGCGAGGACCGCGGACGCATCCGTGGCGGGCGTGCCGGCGATCACGCGCCGCGCCTCGGTGTTGATGACGGCAACATGGCCCGAGCGCGCGATGTCCGCGTCGATGCCGTCGACGTAGAGCGACGGATCGGCGGCAATGTAGACGCCGCCGCGCCCCATCACGAGCGAATCCTTGCCCCCCGGCAGGCGCGCCATGCCGTACCACGCGCTCACGCCATCGCGGGGACGCCAGTCGGGCGGCGGCAATGCGAGACCGTCCGACGCGCCCGCCGACACCGCGCCGAGCGACGACGAGCATTGCCACCGGCCGTCGCGGTCGTACGCGCCCGCGTCGCGCAGCGGCGCACGCGTGAGCGCGATGTGCCGCAGCGCGCGAAGATAGCTCGTGGAGCACGGCGCGTCGCTCACTTCGCCGATGTCGCCCAGCGCGCCCGACAGACGCCGCGTCAAGACTTCGGCGCGAACCAGCGCGGCATCGGCGAGCTTGCCAAGCCGCTCGACGCGCGCCTGCCGTTCGCTGCGCGCGGCGAGCGTGAAGGCGATCCCCGCCGGCGCGAGCGCCGCGATCATCACGACGACGATCAGGAGCGCCGCCAGCGCCCCGCGTTGAAGTTTGTTCATTCGTATTGTGGTCGTGCGCTGCAGGGCAGGACGCTCGGCGCGCTGCCGCGCCGCGTGCGCTGATCGCGCTGACGTGCCTGCGTTGCGACGGCTGCGCGGAAATGCGGAGAACAGGCCGCCGCACGAGGCGCACGCGCCGGCTCGGTCGACAGGCGCCTTAGTGTAGAGGGCGGCAAGCAGGCGACTCAACGTTTATTTAGCCAGAAAGTGGCGCATTCGGTGGGCTGGCGCACGAGCCGCACGCGATTTATGGTCTTCGCGCGGCGTGCGAAAATTGCGGCTGCAAAGCCCGCCGATGCGGGCTTCTTCGGCCGCCACCCGAGAAACCGCCATGACATCGAATCGCGCGCCAGCGCCCATCATTCGCGACGCCGCGTCCGGCGACTTCGACGCCATCGCGCGCATCTATTCGCACTACGTGCTGCACGCGCTGGCGACGTTCGAGGAGGCGCCGCCGACGGCCGACGAGATGCGCGCGCGTCACGCGACGGCGGTCGCGGCGGGCCTGCCTTATCTCGTCGCGGAACTCGACGGCGAGGTGGCCGGTTACGCGTATGCCTCGACGTATCGCGCGCGCTCGGCGTACCGGCATACGATCGAAGATTCCGTCTATGTCGCCGACGGCTTCGGCGGACGCGGCATCGGGCTCGCGCTGCTTTCGGCGCTCGTCGAGCGATGCGAGCGCGGCCCGTGGCGGCAGATGATCGCGGTGATCGGCAACAGCGGCAACGCCGGGTCCATCGCGTTGCATGCGCGGCTCGGGTTCGAGCATGTCGGCGTGTTGCGCGACGTCGGCTTCAAGTTCGGCCGATGGGTCGATACCGTGCTCATGCAGCGCGCGCTTCGCGCCTCGGCCTGAATCCCATTCGTTCTCGCAGAAGCATCCCGCCTTGCCTACCTATACGCTCGCCTCTCCCGTCTGCGCCGAAATCGACGTGCGCAAGAGCCGCTTCATCGCGCTCGCCATTCCGGTTTCCAACCGGGACGCCGCCATGCAGGAACTCGACCGCCTGCGCGCTGAGCATCCGACGGCCACGCACGTGTGCTGGGCGCTGCTCGCGGGCGGCCAGTCGGGCATGTCCGACGATGGCGAGCCGTCCGGCACGGCGGGCCGCCCGATTCTCGAAGTCCTTCGGCATCACGAAGTGGACGGCGTGCTGGCGGCGGTCGTGCGCTATTACGGCGGCATCAAGCTGGGCGCGGGCGGGCTCGTGCGCGCGTACACCGACGCGATTGCCACCGCGATGCAGTCGGCCGAGCGCATCGAGCGTATCGAGCGCGGCCTGCTCGCCATCGAGATCGACTACGCCGACGAAGCGCGTGTGCGACGCTGGATCGAGCAGCACGAAGCCGAACTGGTAGACAGCGCCTATGGGATGACGGTGCGCCTCGTCGTGCGCATGGCCGCCGCCGCGCGCGACGAGGCGGCCGCCGAACTGCGCGATCTCACGCACGGACGGGCGAACGTCGAGGTGCGCACGTGAGCGAGCCGCGCGTCTTTGCGATGACCGTCGCGCCGCGCGGCGATGTCGTCGAAGTGCAGCCGGGCGAATCCCTGCTCGAAGCGGCTTGGCGCGCGGGGCTGTCGCTGCCCCGCTCGTGCCACAACGGGACCTGCCGCACATGCATTTGCAAGCTGGAATCGGGCGACGTGGACTATCGCATCGAGTGGCCGGGGCTCACGGCGGAGGAGAAGGCGGACGGCTGGATCCTGCCGTGCGTGGCGCTCGCGCGTTCGGACGTGACCATCCATCAGCCGGACGCGGAGCCGCGCGAGCCGGAAGACCGTCCGCGCCGTTCTCGCGGCTTCTGAGCCAACACGAGGGCCGGGTTATTCAGGATTTGTCGTCTCGATTCAACGACCTACGATGTGAATCCCGAGCCGCGCCGCGCAGATTCTCGTGCAAAGAGGATGCAGCGCGTCTCTCAGAAAGTGTACAATTGCGCTTTACCCCAAATTCTGGCAGGGCCAGATCAACCGAGATTTCAATGACTAAAGTACTGTTGAAAGAGAATGAGCCTTTCGACGTCGCCATGCGACGTTTTCGTCGTACCGTCGAACGCACGGGCCTGATTCAAGAACTCAAGTCGCGCATGGCGTACGAAAAGCCGACGACTGAGCGCAAGCGCAAGAAAGCTGCTGCTGTCGCTCGTCTTCGCAAGCAGATCCGCCGCGCGCAACTGCCGAAGAAGTTTTATTGATCGCTGCGCGCAGCCATCGACGGTGGGCGTGACGCCCTCGTTTTTCGCAATGCGTAGTGGGTCGGCGGTCCGAGTTCGAACGGGTCGCGGTTTCGCGGAAGCGGCGTTGAAAACGCCGGACGCGAAAGCTCGCTGATAGCACGTCTAGCGCGTGCGCCCGGTCGGATGAAGGCCGAAGGATTCGCAAAAAGCCTGCATGAGTTGGTGCTCATGCAGGCTTTTCGTGTTTAGGGTGGTCGCTCGGGGTAAGGCGAGCCGACGACGAACGCACTCGCCTAGCGACGGAACGGGAGCAGTAGAGATTTTGACGACGGACGGATCACAAGCAACGCAACTGCCTTGTTCCGACGCGTCGAGGAAGAAATACTGGATTGGCGCTTGCGCCACTTGGACAACGTCTCCAAGCGGCCTGATACAACGGCCGCCGGAAACGCGGTTTTGAATTCTGGTTGCGGGGGTAGGATTTGAACCTACGACCTTCGGGTTATGAGCCCGACGAGCTGCCAGACTGCTCCACCCCGCGTCTGAAGAATTAGATTATAGACTGAACCGCTCAGCGTCGTCAAACAGTGTTTTCGCTCAAGACGCCGAAACCGGCGTCATGCGTTTGGCATCGGTGCTCGCACTCGCGCCTGCCGCGCGATGATGCGCCCGCGACAGTCTGCCGAGCAGCGGCAACAGCACGAGCGCGATGGCCGCCCCGCCCGTCGCGAGCCAGCCGAGCGACACGAAAAGATGCGTGTACATCGGCAACGACTGAAGCGGATAGAGATGGCCCGACGGCATACGGGCGAAGTTCGCCACGACGGTGCCGAGATACTGCGACACCCCTGTCGCCACGAAATACGCGCCCATCATGAAGCCGCTCATGCGGGCCGGCACGTAGCGCGCGATCATCGCGAGGCCGAGTCCGGACACCAGCAATTCACCAAGCGAATAGAGGCCGTAGCCCGCCACCATGAACCACGACGAAACACGGCCCTCCACTGCGTAGCGCCCGCTCAGGCCGAACACGAAGAAGCCTACCGCGACCACCACGAAACCGAACGCATATTTGGCGGCCACCGACACGTCTCGGCCGCGCCGCGCGAGCCCCGCATAAGCGACGGCGAGCAGCGGACTCAGAATCATGATCCAGATCGGGTTCAGCGCCTGGAACTGCGCCGCGCTCCACGTGAAAAGACGCACGCCGGCAACCGAGAACGCAGGATCGACATTGCGCAGCGCGAACAGCGTGAGCGACGTCGACATCTGCTGATAGAAGACGAAAAACAGGATGACTTGCAGCGTTAGGATGAGCGCCGCCCAAAGGCCGGCCCGCTCGCCGCGGTCGCAGCGCGCCAGCATATAGCCGAAGATCCCGAGAATGCCGAGCGCGGCGGCCCAGACGCAAACTCTCGCCACCGTCTGATGCTGGAGGATAAACACCGTCGCCGCCGCGAGCACCGCACCGCCGGCCGCGACCGCGATGAAGCGGCCCCAGCGCATCGGCTGATCGTCCGGCGCGGAGCCCACATGCGCAAGCGTGCGGCGCATCAGCGCGAAATTCGCGAGACCGAGCGCCATGCCGCCGCAGCATACGGCGAACGCCGCGTGCCAGCCCCAGTGGTCCTTGATCCACGGCGTCGCGAGCATCGAGAACGTCGATCCGATATTCACCGCCATGTAGTAAATCGTGAAGGCACTGTCGATGCGCGCTTCGTCGCCTTCGTAGATGCGGCGCACGAGATTCGCCGCGTTCGACTTGAAGAGCCCGTTGCCCACCACGATCACGCCGAGCGACGCATACATGAAGCCGAGCGCGTCGTACGGCAGCGCGAGCATGAAGTAGCCGAGCGACAGCACGATCGCGCCGAAGGTCATCGTGCGGCGGGCGCCGAGCACCTTGTCGCCGATCCAGCCGCCAATCGACGGCGCCGAGAACACGAGCGCGGAAAATGCGCCCCATGTGAGATTGGCGTAATCGTCGGCGAAACCGACTTTGTCGATCATGAACAGGACGAGCAGCGCGGCCATGCCGTAATAACCGAAACGCTCCCACATTTCGATCAGAAAGACGGTCGCAAACGCGCGCGTCTGCGACACGGCGGGCGATTGATTATTCATGGGAAATTCCTTCAACCACAGAAGCGGTACGACGCCTTCGAGAATGCGTGGAGATTGAAACGAACTCGTCCTGAAAAGGACGATGACTGTGCAAAAGCACGTGATTATCGCTTATCGCTGCCAAAGGAGGCGTGGATAAGCCGCAACGACTTATTCCGAATCAAGGCGCGGAGCCTTCAACGTGCGATTGGAGAAAATCGCGAAAAGAAAAATGACAAACGTCCGGGTGCGCGGACGACCCGTTCTCAGGCCGCCGGACGGCGCACCAGCGCGAGCATCACGCCGAAGCCGATCATCAGCGCGCCGCTGACGCGATTGAACCACCTGAAACCGCGAGCGCCGCGCGAAAGCGAACCGAGCCGTGCGCCGAGCGCCGCGTAAATGACGATCGCGACAAGCTCGAACAGCAGGAATATCGCGCCGAGAATTGCAAAGCTCGTCGCATACGCGCTGCGGTCGACGAATTGTGGGAAGAAAGCGGTGAAGACGAGAATCGCTTTGGGATTGCCGGCGGCGACGAGAAACTCCTGCTTCGTAAGCCGCGCGAGTCCGGCAGCGCCCGCGCCCTCCTCGCCCGTGATGGTTTGCGGTCCCGAGCGGATGAGCTTGATGCCGATCCACACGAGGTAAGCCGCGCCCACGAGCTTGATCGCCGTGAAAAGCGTCTCGGACGCGAGCAGCAACGCGCCCAGTCCCAAGCCGGCAATCGCGATCATGACGGCGAACGCGGCGAGCCGTCCGAACGACGCAAGCACCGACGTGCGCACGCCCCGACGCGCGCCGTTCGAAAGCGAGAGCATGTTGTTCGGCCCGAACGCCATGTTGATGGCGAAACACGCGGGCACGAACAGCGAGAACGTCTGAATCGACATGGGACACCCTTCGAGGCGAGCAACCGGATCTCGCCAAATTACCAGATTCAGAACCGGTGGCGAATGCCTGTGGTGAACATCAACTGATTGCGGCCGCTCGACGGGTCGTTCGTGTTGATGACAGCGGGCGCGTACGACGACGCGCGCTGATAGATGGACTCGACATACACGTCCGTGCGCTTGCCCAACAGATAGTCCACCTGCAACGCGCCTTCGTGCCAGTGCGCGCCGCCGCCGTTCGTGTACACGTACATGCCGGCGAGCAGGATCGCGGGCGTCAGCTTGTAGATGCCGTTGATCTCGTAGTTATTGAGCGCGAGCGACGGCAGCGCGGCGCCGGTATCCGCGTCGTTCACGCCGGAATTGATCGAGCGGGAGAATGCGCCGGCAAGCTGGAAGTCGCCGATGCCATAGCTCATCGCGACGCCGAAGGTGTTCTGCCGCTGCACGTTGGCCGCGATGACCGCGCCCGGCCCACTGCCGGGCAGCGCGAGCGCGTCGTATGCGCCGCCGGTCGTGTTGCCGCGTCCGTCGTTGTGCAGATAGGCCGCCCCGGCGCTGAACGACTCGAGCGTGTAGTTGGCGCCGATGCTGTACGCGCGGTTATTCGCGAACCCGCCCGCCGCGTTGGAGAACGCGTAGAGGCCGCCGAAGCTGAAGCCGCCGTACGTCGCGCTCGTGTATTTGACGGAGTTGGCCGCGAGAAACGAGTTGTTCGCGTTGTCGTTGTCGAGCACATGCGCGAAGGCCGTGCCGCCGGTGCCGCCCGTCAGCGTGAAGGGCGCGAAATAGTCGTGGATGGAGTCGTACTGACGGCCGAACGTGAGGGTGCCGAGCGCGTCGGTGCCGAGGCCGACGTACATCGGATGATCGTTGAGGCCCTGCCCCGTCGACACCGCATAGCCGCGCTCGAGCCGGAAGATCGCCCGCGCGCCGCCGCCCAGATCTTCGCTGCCTTGCAGCCCCCAATAGCTGCCGTCGATGGTGCCGGTCGTCAGCCGGTATTGCGAGTGCCCGCCGACATTGCTGACATACGCGAGGCCGGCGTCCAGCTCGCCATAGAGCTGCACCGAGCTTTGCGCCCATGCGGCGCCCGGCACGCCGATGAATCCGATGCACGCCGCGAGCACCGCCGCGAACTTCGGGCGGGCCGCTGCGGGAGAAACTGCGCGCCGGGCACGCGTGACGGACGGCGCGACGTTGCGTGCGGTTAGACGGATTGGCATAGAAGAACTCCAGATCGTTTCGCGGCTGACGATTGTCGATTCTGCAGCCCATCTTGTCAGGTAAAAAAACGCTCGGCGCACGGGTGTGACCCATTACCAACGGATGACCGGAAGCCCCTTCCCAATTCGGCGTTTCGGCGCTATTGAGGCGAGCGCCGCTAGAATCGGAAGACATCGACTCCTTCCAAGCCACCGGATCTCTCCATGCCACAGACCACTCTCGCGATCGTTACCGGCCACACGCGCGGCCTCGGCGCGGCGCTCGCCGACGCGCTGCTCTCGCGCGACGCCGAGATTCTCGCGATCTCGCGCAAGCGCAATGCGGCCCTTGCGGCGCGCTATCCCGGCCGGCTGCACGAAGCCGAGCTGGATCTCGCCGATCTGTCCGCGCTCGGCGCGTGGCTCTCGGACGGCGCGCTCGGCCGCTTTCTGGCGCGCGCCGATCGCGTGCTGCTCGTCAACAATGCGGGGATGCTCGCGCCGGTCGGGCCGCTCGCGGATCAGGATGCGGGTGCGGTCGCGCGCGCAGTCAGCGTGAACGTCGCGGCTCCGCTGATGCTTGCCGCTGCCTTCGCCGCCGCGAGCGCGCAGGCGGCGGACCGGCGCGTCGCCCATATTTCGAGCGGCGCGGCGCGCAACGCGTATCCCGGCTGGAGCATCTACTGCGCGACGAAGGCCGCGCTCGATCACCACGCGCGCGCGGTCGCGCTCGACGACAATCGCGGCTTGCGCATTTGCAGCGTCGCGCCGGGCGTCGTCGATACGGACATGCAAGCGGAGATTCGCGGCACCGCGCTCGAGCGCTTCCCGCTGCGGGAGCGCTTCGACACACTGAAGCGCGAGGGCCAGCTCGCGACGCCCGAGCAGTCGGCAAGCAAGCTCGTCGATTTTCTGCTGAGCGATGCCTTCGGCAGCTCGCCGACCGCCGATATCCGCGAGCTCGGCTGACGGTCAGGGCGTCAGGGCGTCAGGCCGCTGACACCGCGCACGCAGGCGCATCCCCGACGGCGAGCGCCTCGCGCGAAAGCCGGTCGGCGTGCGCGTTGCGGGCGCGCGGAATCCATTGCAGGCGGACTTCGCCGATCTGCGCGATGAGCGCCCGCACGCGTGCCGCGTGATCCGCAAGCGACTGGATGCCGCGAGCTTCGCCGCCTTGAACGTCGTCGATGACGACGCGGCTGTCGCCATAGATTGTGAGATTGACGGCGCCTTCGCGCTGCGCCGCTTCGAGAAGCGCAGTCAGCGCGAGATACTCGGCCACGCTGCTGTCTCCCTGCCCGGCCGTCGCGCTGATGTGCAGCGTGCGGCCATCCGGACTTTTAAGCACCGCGCCGATGCCGATGCGCCCCGGATTCGGCAGCGCGGAACCGTCGAACCAGCCGGTCCACGCGCTCCCATCGTCCGGTCGCGGATCGGACGCGCGCGGCTGCGCCGGACGGTCTGCACGCGCCAGCCTGCGCAGGCGCAGCGCGTCAGCGGCTCTCGCGTGCGCGGCGCGCCGTGCATCGACCAATTCTTTCAAGGACTGCGTGCCCGCCGCCTTCGTCAGCGTCTTCACGAGCGCCGCGTGCTCGGAATAGGCCGCGCTCTTCACGAGCCGGCGGCTTTTCAGACGTTCCTTCTTGTAGGCGACGGCGAGCAGTTCCTCGAATTCGATCATGGGCGGCACGAAGGATGAACGAGCCCGCAGCTTAGCAGAACGCAGCAGGCGCACGGGCACAGGCGTTGCTCATGCGGAGTAGTCCGGATAGCCAACGACGCGGCGAACCGGACACCGACGAACAGCAGCCAGACACACGCCTGGGCATCAGGGAAACGTCAAGGAGCAGATCATGAACCGACCGATGGGAGAATCGTCCGGTGGTGCAACGATCATCGGCAAGGGCGCCGCGACGGCCGCGGGTCCGGGCCCCGACGTCATGGCGGCGAGCACGCTGGATGGCAACGCAGTGCTGAGCAGCGACGGCCACGACGTCGGCTCGCTCAAGGAAATCATGCTGGATGTGACGAGCGGCCGCGTGGCGTATGCGGTGCTCTCAAGTGGCGGCTTTCTCGGCATCGGCGACAAGCTGCTGGCTGTGCCCTGGAGCGCGCTGACGCTCGACACGGACAACCGCTGCTTTCGCCTGGCGGCGACGGCCGACCAAGTGCGCAATTCGCCGGGATTCGACAAGGACGCGTGGCCGTCGATGGCTGATCCCGTCTGGGCGAGCTCGGTGCATCAGCACTATGGCCGCGAGCCGTACTGGTCAAGCGGGTCCAGCGGCCCCGGCGCGCCGAGCACGAACGACGTCAGCGGCACCGGCGCGATTCCGCCCGGAGGCGTCGACGCGCCGGAAGCCGGCGGCGTCAAGCTGTAGCGAAGCGCGCGCCGCACGGCGCGCGCGTCAACGGCAATCAGTCGAGCGGACGCTCGCCGATCGGCAAGTCGACGTCTTGCGCGTCGTCGCCCATGAGCACGCGCAGGACATCGGTTGCGAACTCTTCCACCGCGAAATGCCATTCGAGCGAGCCAACGGGGAAGTCGTTCGGGCTGCACTTGCCCTGCGCGCGACGAATCGCGCCGACGGACAGACTCAGCGCGCGCGCGTGCTGGAAGTGCGGATCGTTTGAATCGAGAAACGGCAATTGATCTTTATCCATGACACCCTTCTGGCCCCGGCCGCTGACACATAACAACGATATCGGCCGGAACCGGAAATTCTTTAGTACCGGCTTTGATTAAATGCTTGCCGCCCGCCCTGCGGCGAGAACGTGCGGGGAAAACGCTTATGCAGCCCTATCGGAACGACGCGGGCAATTCCGGCGTGTCGGCTTATGAAATTCTGCCCGACGGCATTCGCGTGCGCTTTGCCGACGGACGGACCTATCTTTACAACTACCGCGAGTCGGGCCGCACGCACGTCGAGCAAATGAAGCGGCGTGCCCGCGCCGGCCGCGGCCTCTGCAGCTACATTTCGCAGACCCACGTTTCGTACGCCGACAAAGACGAGCGAAGAGACGCTTGACGGCGCGGTTGCGCCCGGGATTCTGCCTCAACGCCCCGATGGCAGATGTGGCACCGTTTCGTTGCTGGTCGCGGCGAGCTGGTGCATTTGCCGTTGCAGCTTGTTCAATTGCGCCTGAGCCGCCACGCGCCGCACTTCCAGTTGCGCGAGATCCTTGCGAACCTCCTGTTGCCTGAGCGCAACCTCCTGGTCCTGCGTACTGCCGCGCTGGAGATCCACGCGGGAACGTTCGACCTGCGCCTCCGACTCGGCAATCAGCCGTGCGAACTGCTCGTTTTGCGCCTGCAAGTGCGCGCGCCGCATTTCTGCTTCCGCGAGCCGCACGGCCTGCTCGACGAAATGCCGGAATGCGGGCTCGGCGGCGTCGATATCGCCCGCTTTCAGCACGCGCCATACGGCGTCCTCGTGATAGAGCACGGCATAGTAAGTGAGATCGCGCGGATAGAAAAGCAGGCTCGCACTATACGCGAAACTTTGAAATGTCCGGAAAACGGCGAGCGTGGATTGCTGAATCAGCCACTCCACTTCCGCAATCTGCGCCGCCTGCAGACCGTGCGCGGCAAACGGCGCCGACCCGCCTGTCGGACGCAGCGGCGTGACGCGCGTGGCGGTTTGCGGCGCGGCGGGTTCGGATTCGTCGGACGGCTCCGGTGCGTCGGGCTTGCTTTGCGCAGCGAAGCGGACCGGAGCACTCCCCTTCTGGCGGAGAAGGAACGAGGGCGCGTTATCGAGTAATGTGCCGCGTCTGCTCAGCAGGCTTTTCACGATGACTCCAGAGTTGACTTACGGCTGCGTTTTTGACGTTCCCTGATGAATCCAGGTGCCTTTATGCGCGTCGCATATTCTGAATATTCGCGCTGATTATTCTGGATGACGAACAAGCGACCACGAGAATCGAACAGACTTTCGGCTGATGAAACCCAGTATAGGCGAGCGATTTTCAGATGCAATCGAACTCATGCAGCAAATCAAATCGCCGGCATGTCAACGCGTTAAACGGTAAGTGACCCGGTCATTCGTTTCGCGCGCACAGATAATTACATGTGCCGGTAGACGGCCTGCATTCCGCTGATGCGCAGATTGGCGAGTTGCGCCGATCGCGCCTTCGACATCAGCGCCACCATCCGCATGATCCGGATACCCTGAATGCCGCACGCGATGCCCGGCGTATCGGCAAGCCGCGACTCGAGATTCTTCATCCGCCCATAGAGATTGACGATCGGCTCGGCCGGCGTTCCCGCTCTGATCGCGTAGTTCGCGTCGCCGTTGGTCGCGACGGGCGCGCACAGCCGGTCTGGGCCGGCCTGACCGTCGACGAAGGAATCGGCGAGAATTTCGGGCGCTTCGAAATGCAAGCGCCCTTCGTTGCGATCCCGAAAATATTCATACACCGCCTCCAGATGCGCGGTGGAAGTTTGCTCGATGCGCCGCGCCGTTGCCGCGCACCGATGCAGTTTCCAGTTCTCTTGCTGACTCACGGCCGCAATCAAATCAGCGATGCGCAATCTCAATTCCGCTTCACGTTTCTGGATGAGTGCGTCAAGCATTTTCGCTTCGTCGCTATTGCGATCGGGCAGGCTTTCGCTCCATGCCAATAAATCGTTCAGTGTGATCGACATGAAACACTCCGGTTGCATCGGGCCCATTGAATCGAATATGGGCGGCTCAAGTTCGTTTGGAGCGCGAATTGTAATGAATCGGCATCCGTTTGGCAGCGCCAATATTCATCGTAGATGGTTTTGAGATAAGCGGCAGATTTCGTCTGTAGAGCGCGGCACAGCCGATGCTATTACCCTTGCACGGCGCGACTTGCGCCTGGAACCAGGAGACAGCCATGAAAGCGACCGCAGCGATCGCAGGCGCCCTTCTCGCGCTTGCCAGCACCGCCACCCTTGCGCAGGAAATGACGCGCGACCAGATGAACCAACGCCCGGAAACGCAGCAGCAGGGGCAGAACGCCTCGCCCGGCGGCGCAAACGATGCGTCGCAGGGCGGCGCGCCTTCCGGCACGTCCGGGAGCGGCACGCTGATGGAAAAGCGCGAGCAAGGCATGTCGCCGGATACGTCGCAACAGCCGGCGCGTGGTTCCAAGTCGACCGGGACGATGAAGCAATAACGCGCCCGCCGTTCTACCACGCCTGCGCAGCGACGCCGGAAGGCGAACCGGCGTCGCAGCATGTCTGTTAAGCAGCCGAATCCTTGACTCGTTGACGGAAAACGTAAAGGATCGTTGCCGACTGCGCGAATAGGAAAAGTCCTGCTGTATTTTGTCCGGCGAGCCGATTTAATGCCGCATTCTTCTGAACGAATGAGGCACGCATCATGAAAGACCTGCACATTTCCGTCGACGCGAACGGCCGCGCAACCCTGTCGCACTCCATGCACATCAAGGAGCATTGCGTGAACCGTGCGCGTCTCTTGACGTCGCTCGTCAATATGGTCGCGGCGCCCGGCGGCTTCGAGCACTTCTGTTCGTATCCGGAGTCGATGCGCCGCGACATCCTGAGTCTTCTCCACTCGATCGCCGAAGAGCAGATTCCGCTGATCTCGGCGCTGGAAGAACACACCGCGCGCGCGTCGTACGACCGCGGCGTGCAGGCCGCACGCGAGTTCCTCGTACAGGAGCAGGCAGCCAATTCCGCGCTGCACTTCGACGCCGAGAACCACCAGCCGGAACAGCTTGCCATCACGCATTGAGCGACGGATTCGACGCATCGAACGCGCCAATCGTCGGTGATGAATCGAGCCGCACGCATTATGTCGTGCGGCCATCGCCGTTTCGCGCTTGGAAATCCAAAACGACAAGAAGAAACCTCATGCTCGCACGAAAAGCCTGCTTCGCTCTGCTGCTTTCCTTCACGGTTCTGACGCTGACCGCGCCTGCCTTTGCCAAGTACACCGAAGAGTGGATCGGAAGCGGCAACGTCACGCGCCCGCAGACGGCGCCGCGCGCCAGCGACAAAGCGACCTCCGCGTCGAGCGCGGCAGCGTCGCGTGCGCCTTCGCAGCCGGGCCGGCCGAAAGCGCCGCTGACAGCTTCGCCGTTCGACAAGGATCCGATCGCCGCCTATGCCGACGATCCGATCGCCGAGTTCGCGCGCCCTCGGACCAAGCGCAATCATCTTTGATGCTGCGCGCTGTCGCAGGAGGCGCGCTGCCATCGCCCGCCCTGCCATGTGCGCGACGGTTTGCGCATTATCAGAAGCGCGGACGTCCAGGCAGGCCACCTCTTCCGACGCCTATTACTGTAACAACGCGAGCAGCGATGTAAGCAAAAAAGCCCGCGACCAGCAATGAACTGCTGGATCGCGGGCTTTCGCTTGTGCGCGCCTTTAGCCAATGAGATCGGCGGGCAACTTGCCGCCGTTCGCGGCGAGCGCCTGCATCAGTTGCTTGTGCAACCAGATGTTCATCGAAGCGGAGTCGTTCATGTCGCCGCTGTACTTGAGCTCCGTGGCGAGTTGCTTGCGATGGTCCAGACTGCTGTCGACGTCGAGCAGCTTCATCATGTCGACGATGGAAACGCGCCAGTTCAACTGCTGGCTGCTCTCGCTCGCCAGTTGATCCATCACGGCGGCGACGTCGATGTCGGACAGCGGCGCGGGGGCCGGAGCGGCCTCGACGCTTGGCTGCGGCGCCGGGTCCGGCGCGGCGACGGGCGCCGGATCGGCGGGTTTCGCCCTGTGGAAGATCTTGCCTACGATGTCACCGAAGATGCTCATGTCTGTGTCCTTTGCGAGTTAGCTACGGAAGTGCCGGCCGCTTGCCGGTCAGCGACGGGACGCGGCGACGGCTGCCGGAGGCTTTAACGCCGGGCGCTTTGGGAAGTTGACTCGTTGACACAAAACGGAGCGGATTTTGATGAATAGTTGCAGTGGTGATTAGGAGTCCCGTCCATACCGAAGGCGCGTGCAGGTCGCCTTATGAGGAAGGTTGTCGTTCTGTCTTGGGACCGTTGCAACCATGCTTGCGAGACCGAGATGCCCTGTCGGGCCTCGACAAAAAGGAAAAAGATCCTGCTTGCCCGACGGCGTCTCACTGCTTCAGCGACACCGACTCACACAGTACAGCCATTTCTCCTCCGCACGACGGTTCAAGAACGAACAGCGTTCTTCGCCCGGTCTCGAGATCCCGCATGTACTCCCCTGCTTGTTCCTCGCTGATATCTCGCGCCTTCGAATCGTCGCGACTGTTAATCCACTGAATCCAGAAGCGGACCTCGGCGAGCGAAAACATATATCTAGGCGAAAACAAAAGCCTGGACGCGACATTCTGAGTGGCGAAGTCGATCATCCGCAAGGCGGTTACCCCCGAAAATCTTAGCGTCTCCAGTTCGCCGCCCACCCGACGGAAGCGGAGTTCGAGAAAGCGCTCTTCGCGGTCGTGCTCTATGCCAAGCAACTCGGCATCGTGAAAGCTTGGAAAATTTCTTATATCTCGAATATTAATGTAAGTAGCTCTGTTCATACGGTCTCCCGTCAAAAGCTCACAATGGAGAAAAGGAAACTCCGGGGCCACGCACCCCGTTTTGCCAATTGTGCGCATCTGGCACGCCCTGCCCATGGTCGTGGTCAAAATCGAAGTCCACAAGGGGCTTACCATCGTCTCCATACATGCGCATCTGGCCGCTTCCCGGGTTGGTGTACCATGTTCCGGGCACACCGGCGTTCGGCGTTTTTGCGATCTCGAACGAATCGCTCTCCGGTGCCGCGTCTTCGCTGTACTCGAAAGGCGACGCATCGCCGAGCGCAGTTGAATCGTTGGATACGTCACTATCGGTGGAAACTTCTGTGAAACCTTCGACAACGCTGGGAATACCCTCGCGGTCGTGATCCACATCGTCACTCTCGCCAGGCAAAGCGCCCGCCGCTAATTCCTCGGCACCGATAAAGTCGAACTCATCTTCCGCGGAGGCCGGAGCGCCTAGACCCGGTAACGGGTCCAGCGTAGTACCCGCCACGCCGCCGGCCAATGAGTCTAGCGCGGGAAGCTCCCCGTTTGCTCGCTTGAGGGCGAAGAACTTCGCGGTAGTCAAGACTTCAGTTGGGTAGGCATGGCCACCGCCGACTATTGCAGGCCAAGATTGCGGCGCTGGGTCAGGCTGTACCACTCGCGGCGCGGCGCTAGATCTGCGATTCACTACAGGTACGAATCGGCCAGATGTCACCGCAACCTGTAGCAGCTTCTGTACTTCGGTGTTGTTAGTCGGCAATTTCCAGTGCGCTAACTTAAGTCGGTCGCGGACAAATGCCTGAACGTCGCGCAGCGCCTTCGCGCCGACAATGGAACGTAAATCCCAATCGGGGCGAAAGTGTCGGGAGAAAACAGCCCGATCATCCGCAAGCTGCCTTAGGCGTCCTTTCTCCCACAACTCGCCCTTATCCACTTCGCTGAGGGGTCGCGCATTTCCCGAACCGGCAAAGGCTTCCCGCGCGGCGTCCGGATAAAGCATGCGAGCCGACATGTCACCGTATCCGCGTCCCCAACGCGTCAGGTCGTGATATTGCACCTCCGGGATGAGCATGCACTGCCACCCGGTCTCAAGCGGCACGAAAAGCGTGTTCCACGTCATAACTTAGCCGTTCAGTTTTCGAGGTTTCAGCGTACTGCGCATTCACGAACTAAGTTGCAAAATATGTTTAACATCCAAACGGATAACCTCTGAAGGGCTACTGTGCGCAACGTGATGCACACGCCGGCACGCGAAGACACCTCGTTGCGGGCTTGTCTTGGGTGAGCAAATGAACTCACGGTTACAGTCCGATTTTTGAGAGGCGATACAGGGCGAGCCTCCATCATGGAAGAATTCCGCCGGACGGCTGGACGTACACAGAGAAGGAAGGGCTTCGCAACAGGGAAGCGATGTAGTCTCGTTTGGCTAGACTGAGGCGGTCAACATAGCCGCCCTTCGCGACCAAGCCGCGAATATCGCCCAGTTCGCGTGCTGATCGGGCCTAGTACCTTCGAGTTCGTGGCGTTTTCGATCAGTCGGACGTGGACTGGATAAAGGGCGCAGTGGTCGTCCGGCGCACTGCGACGCAGACAGCCGACGAAGCAAAGGACACCAAACGAAGACGAGCCGCCACGAGCTGAAGTTGTTGCTGCCTGCCCTCGCCGCTCTACAGGCGCAAGAGGTGCACACGTTCGTAGCCAGCGTTGATGTGTTCCAAGGTCCGCGCAACCACAAGCGGCGGACTGAAGATTCCTCGATCTGGACATTGTGAACGCGCGGGTTGCGCAAGGCGCAAGTGCGCTACCCAAAACCTTACCAAACGCGCCATACATACGCGTCTATGATGCTCTCGGCGGGCGAACATCCCTTGGGTAGCTAGGCAAATGGGCGTATCTATGCTCGATGGATGCCGAGCGGGGACCCTAATGCAGGAGGAAAAGCGGTGGAGAAATTCGCAGCGGAGGTGCTGCGATTAGCGTGCGATTCAGAGACGAAAATAGCCGAAAACAGCTAAATGAATCGCAGCGGGGATTTTCTAAGTGCTTGATTCTTAATGTTTTTCTGGCGGAGAGAGGGGGATTCGAACCCCCGATAGGTTTTACCCTATACACGCTTTCCAGGCGTGCGACTTAAACCACTCATCCATCTCTCCGGAAGACTGCGATTATACCAAGTTCCCGCCGCCCGCCTAGCCCCTACGGGTGACGAATGTAGTCGACGAGCGCGCGCGTGTACTCGTCCGGCTTGCGATCGACAAGACTCACCGCAATCGCCACCGCGAAGCCGGCCGGCACGCCGAACACGCCCGAGCTGATCGGCTCGATGCCGAACCAGCGCGGCCCGTCGAAGCCCGTCAGGTGCGTGAAGAACGGATACGTCGACACGATGTAGTACACGCACACGATCAGCCCCGCGATCATCCCCGCGACGACGCCTCGCTGCGTCGTGCGCTTCCAGAACACGCCGAGCACGAGCGCCGGAAACAGACTCGACGCCGCCAGCGAAAACGCCGCGCCCACGAGGAACAGAATGTTCCCCGCATTGAGCGACGCGACATAGGACGCAAGCAGCGCAACACCGAGCAGGAGTATTTTCGAAATCGTGACGCGCCGCTGGCTCGTCGCGCGGCGATCCACCATGCAGTAATACACGTCGTGCGACAGCGCGTTGGCGATGGTGAGCAGCAGGCCATCCGCCGTCGAAAGCGCCGCGGCCAGCGCGCCCGCCGCAATCAGTCCGGACATGACGTAAGGCAAGCCCGCGATCTCGGGCGCGGCGAGCACCACCATGTCCGGCTGCATCTGAATGCCGGCCCAGCGCACGACGCCATCGCCGTTGATGTCGCCGATACGGATCAGATACGGCTCGATATGCCGCCACTGCGTCACCCATTGCGGCAGCTCCGCGAAGCGATGCCCGACGAGCCCCGTCAGAATCTCGTGCTTGATCAGCACTGCAAGCACCGGCACGGTCAGATAGAACAGCGCGACGAAAAAGAGCGTCCAGCCAACCGAGCGCCGCGCCGATGCCACGGAAGTAGTCGTGTTATAGCGCGTGAGAATGTGCGGTAAGCTCGCCGTGCCGATCGACAAGCACAGGATGAGCGAGAGAAAGTTCAACCGGTGCGCCCGCGCGCTGCCCTGCTCCGCCGTGCCGGAGGAAGACGCGAACGCAGCGGTCAGCGGCACGGGGGCGGCGACGCGCTCGCTCAACGCATCGCGTTCGCGCGACCACTTGGCCTGCGCATCGGCGGGATCGCGCGGAAACGACGCCAGTTCGCGCTCGCGCTCGCTGATCTCGCGCAGCGGGCCGTTGTGCCGACGCAAATCGGCGATCTCGGCGACGAGCCGCGCGTGCTCGTCGAAGAACGATCGCGGCAGCGCATCGATCCGCTCCTGCGCACGCGCCGCCTGACGCGCGAGATCGGCGCGGGCGCGGGCTTCGTCGGGCGACACGGCCAGCGCGCGTTCGAGCGTCTCGACGCGCTCCATGACGCGGCCATAGTTGAACTGCGGAAACCAGCCGAGCCCGTCGCGATGCGCAATCATCGACACGGGAATCAGCATCGCGCTAATCAGGATGATGTACTGCGCCACCTGCGTCCAGGTCACCGCGCGCATGCCGCCGAGAAACGAGCACACGAGAATGCCCGCGAGCCCGCAGAAGATGCCGATCGAGAACTCGATGCCGATGAAGCGCGACGCGATCAGCCCGATGCCCTGAATCTGCGCGACCAGATAGACGAACGAGCACAGGATCGCGGCGATGGCCGCGAGTCCGCGCACGAGGTTGCTCGAAAAGCGCGTGCCGAGAAAATCGGGAATCGTGTAGCGCGCGAGTTTGCGCACGTACGGCGCGAGCAAGAACGCGACGAGGCAATAGCCGCCGGTCCAGCCCATCACGTAGGCGAGGCCGTCGTAGCCGCTCGCATAGATGGAGCCGGCCAGTCCGATAAACGACGCCGCCGAGAGCCAGTCCGCCGCCGTCGCCATGCCGTTGAACGCGGATGGCACGCGCCGCCCGGCCACATAGTATTCGACGAGATCGGACGTGCGCGAGAGCAGGCCGATGACCGCATACACGGCGATCGGCACGAACAGGAACACATAGCCGACCCACATGCCCGCGCCGGCCGTCCGCTCGATACGCTCCATCAGGAAGATGAACAGCAAAAAGCCGAGCGTATAGAGCGCGTAAGTGACGATGAGCCGGTTGGTGAGCTTCATCGTTGGCCGTCGTCACTCGCTTGGGCGTCTCCGACGGCGCGCGCGAGTCGCGCATCGGCGAGTTGCATCAGCACGATATAGACGGCGATCAGCGTCACATAGACGAGAATCGCGCCCTGCGCACCGAAGAAGAACGGCAGCGGAAAGCCGGCGATGCGCACGTGCTGCAGACGCTCCGCGAAAAGCGGCACGCAGAACGACACCACGAATCCGACGGCAAGCAGCACCGCGATCAGCGCGACATTGAAGCGCCAGTACGCGCGATGCGCACGTGCCGCGGCCGCCGGGACGCGCGGCGGCGGGGCAAGCGTGGGATTGAGCGGATCGGCGGGCGTGACCATGCGGTTATGTACCAAAACCGCGTGGCATCGGCAATCGGGATCGACCGCCGCTTATCGGGCGGCGGTCGTTTAGAACAGCTTCAGCGGGCTTCGCCGAGTTGATCGAGAATCGCGGGATTCTCCAGCGTGGACACGTCCTGCGTGATTTCCTCGCCCTTCGCGAGCGAACGCAACAGACGCCGCATGATCTTGCCCGAGCGCGTCTTCGGCAAGTTCTCGCCGAAGCGGATGTCCTTCGGCTTCGCGATCGGCCCGATCTCCTTCGCGACCCACGCGCGCAAGTCGTTGGCGACCTGCTTCGCTTCGTCGCCTTCCGGACGCGCGCGCTTCAGCACGACGAACGCGACCACGGCTTCGCCTGTGGTGTCGTCGGGACGTCCGACCACGGCGGCTTCCGCGACCATCGGATTCGCGACCAGCGCCGACTCGATTTCCATCGTGCCCAGACGATGTCCCGAGACGTTGAGCACGTCGTCGATGCGGCCCATGATCGTGAAGTAGCCGGTCTCCTTGTCGCGGACCGCGCCGTCGCCTGCGAGATACAGCTTGCCGCTGAGTTCTTCCGGGAAGTAGCTCGTCTTGTAGCGGTTCGGGTCGCCCCAGACGTTGCGCAGCATCGACGGCCACGGGCGCTTCACGACCAGAATGCCGCCCTGCCCGTTCGGCACGTCCTGCCCGGTTTCATCGACGATCGCGGCCATGATGCCCGGCAGCGGCAGCGTGCACGATCCCGGCACGAGCGGCGTCGCGCCCGGCAGCGGCGTGATCATGTGGCCGCCGGTTTCCGTCTGCCACCACGTATCGACAATCGGGCACTGCCCGCCGCCGACATTCTCGTGGTACCACATCCACGCTTCCGGATTGATCGGCTCGCCGACCGTGCCGAGAATGCGCAGCGTCGAGAGGTCATAACTCTTCGGATGCACTTTCGCGTCCGCTTCCGATGCCTTGATGAGCGAGCGGATCGCCGTAGGCGCGGTATAGAAGATGGTGACCTTGTGACGCTGGATCATGTCCCAGAAGCGGCCCGCGTTCGGATACGTCGGCACGCCTTCGAACATGACCTGCGTCGCGCCGATGGCAAGCGGCCCATACGCGATATAGCTGTGTCCCGTGATCCAGCCGATGTCCGCCGTACACCAGAAGATGTCGCCCGGCTTCATGTCGAAGGTCCACTTCATCGTCTGCGCGGCCCACAGCAGAATGCCCGCCGTGCTGTGCTGCACGCCCTTCGGCTTGCCGGTCGAACCCGACGTGTACAGGATGAAAAGCGGATGCTCCGCGCTCACCCACTCGGGCTCGCACTGCGCCGCTTCGTTTTCGACGATCTCGTGCAGCCACACGTCGCGCCCTTCGTTCCACGCGATCTTGCCGCCCGTGCGGCGATACACGATGACATCCTTCACCGCGTCGCAGCCGCCGGCCGCGAGCGCTTCGTCGGCGATGCTCTTGAGCGGCAGCGCCTTGCCGCCGCGCATCTGCTCGTCGGCGGTGATGAGCGCGACCGCGCCGACATCGACGAGCCGCTCGTTCAGCGACTTCGACGAGAAGCCGCCGAACACGACCGAATGCGTCGCGCCGATGCGCGCGCACGCCTGCATCGCGACGACGCCTTCCACGGACATCGGCAGATAGATCACGACGCGGTCGCCCTTCTTCACGCCGCGCTTCTTGAGCGCGTTGGCGAGGCGGCACACGCGTTCGAGCAGGTCCTGATACGTGACGTTGGTCACCGTGCCGTCGTCGGCTTCGAAGATGATCGCGTTCTCGTTGCCGCGCCCCGCTTCGACGTGCCGGTCGAGGCAGTTATACGACGCGTTCAGCTCGCCATCCGCGAACCACGTATAGAACGGCGCGTTGCTTTCGTCGAGCACGTTCGAGAACGGCTTGTGCCACGCTAGCGTTTCGCGCGCGAGCCGCGCCCAGAAGCCTTCGTAGTCGCGCTCCGCTTCGGCGACGAGCGCCTTGTACGCGTCCATGCCCGAAATCGCCGCGCCGGACGAAGCCTTGGCTGACGGCGGAAACACACGTTTTTCCTGAAGAACCGATTCGATCGCAGACATCGACAACCCCTCCGATGGTGATTCCAAAAGCCGGCGGCGCGCTCGACGCTTAAGGCGGGCACGCCGCATGTTATTGAGGTTCGAGAGCGTCACGCGCACGGGCGTTCTCGCCGAACCCTGTCTCCTTTCGACCGGCTCCACCGTCTCGCGGAACGCCGGCCACTTGCAACCTTGCCGGCGCGATTCGTTCGAGAATCGCGCTTGCCGACTCGTTGCAGCCTGCATGAAGATCAAGATAGGCCGCGCAACTTACCCGCTTCTTACGCGGCCGACGGCTGCGGCACGGGGTATACACGGAGTCGGCGCGGCTTCTACAATGCGTCCCCACAATCGTAACTGAACTCGCCGCGCGCTTGTCGTGCGCTTGCTGCCGAAATCACAGCTTGAATCGCTACGCCCTCTATCTCATCGCGTCGATGCTGCTCGTCGGAAGCAACGTCGGCATCGGCAAGTCCATCGTCACGTCGGTGCCGGTGCCGCTCTTCGCGCTGCTGCGCTTCGTCATCGCGCTGGCGGTGCTGTGGCCGCTGCTGCGTCCGTCGAAGATGAGGCGCGTCGCGCGCGCCGAGTGGATCAACCTCTTCTTGCAGGCGCTCTTCGGCACGTTCGGCTTCACGCTGCTGATGCTCAACGGCGTCGCGCGCACGAGCGCGGTCGCGGCGGGCGTCATCACGAGCACCATGCCGGCTGTCGTCGCGCTCTTCGCGTGGCTCTTCCTTAAGGAAAAGCCGGGCGGACGAGCGTTCGCTTCGATTGCGCTGGCGGTCGTGGGCGTCGTCGTGATCAACGTCGCGCACAGCGGCGGCGGCGGCGATCACGGCGGCGGGTCGCTCGCGGGCAATCTGATGGTGGTCGGCGCGGTCTGCTGCGAATCGCTCTATGTAATCCTGTCGCGGCGGCTGACGCAGACGCTGCCCGCCATCGACATCTGCGCTTACACGCACGGCCTGGGCTTTCTGCTGATGTTGCCGCTCGGCCTGCCGAGCGCGCTCGCGTTCGACTGGCGCGGCGTGGACGGGGTTACGTGGGCGCTCGTCGGATGGTATGCGCTTTCGGCGAGCGTCTTTTCCTTCTGGCTCTGGATGAAAGGCATCCGCCACGTCGCCGGCAGCCTCGCGGGCGTCTTCTCGGCCGTCCTGCCGATCGCGGCGGCGCTCTACGGCATCGCGTTTCTCGGAGAGCGGCCGACGCTCGCGCATGGCATCGCGCTCGCTTGCGTGATGGCGGGCATCGTGCTCGCGAGCCTGAAGCGCCGCACGCCAGCGCCGCGCGACGAGCGCGAGCGGCGCGAAAGCGGCGTGTAGCCAGCCGCGCGCGGGCCACGCGCTCGCCGCTTGCCGCTTGCGCGTTCAGGCAGCCGCACGCCGTGACACGCTACAATACCGAGCTTTCCCGGACGGGCCATAACCGCCCGTTTCACGTTTTCAGCCGTTCACTCTCCGCCGACCGCCCGACCGACACGCCGCCCATGTCCGCTCAGAAGCCCTTCCCCGACTCGCCCGCTCGCCCCGGCCCGATGAAGGCGTTGCCCAGAATCGTCTTCATGAGCCGCTGGCTGCAGGTGCCGCTCTATCTCGGACTGATCGTCGCGCAGGGCGTCTACGTCGTCCTGTTTCTGAAGGAAGTCTGGCACCTCGTCACGCACGCGATGACGCTCGACGAAACCAACGTCATGCTGGTCGTGCTCGGCCTCATCGACGTGGTGATGATCTCGAACCTGCTCATCATGGTGATCGTCGGCGGATACGAAACGTTCGTGTCGCGTCTCGGCGTGGAAGGCCATCCCGACGAACCCGAGTGGCTCGATCACGTCAATGCGGGCGTGCTGAAAGTGAAGCTCTCGATGGCGCTCATCAGCATCTCGTCGATTCATCTGCTGAAGACCTTCATCAATCCCGATCAGCACACGTTCCATACGGTGCTGTGGCAAGTCGTGATTCACGTGGCGTTTCTCGTGTCCGCGCTCGTCATGGCCTATGTCGACCGGCTGACCACGCATACGCATCCGCGGCATTTCCACAGCGAAACAGCAACACCCCGAAGCGCACTCGATTGAAGCGTCGAAGAGAACGCAGGCAGTCTTTCGTCCCCAGAGCCCAAGCCATGACCGTTATCAAGCAAGAAGACCTGATCCAGAGCATCGCCGATTCTCTGCAGTACATCAGCTACTACCATCCGCTCGACTATATTCAGGCGCTCGGCCGCGCCTACGAGCTGGAGGAAAGCCCCGCCGCGAAGGACGCCATCGCGCAGATCCTGACCAACAGCCGCATGTGCGCCGAAGGCAAGCGCCCGATCTGTCAGGACACGGGCATCGTCACGGTGTTCGTGAAGGTGGGCATGGACGTGCGCTGGGACGGCGCGACGATGTCCGTCACCGACATGATCAACGAAGGCGTGCGCCGCGGCTATCTGAACCCGGACAACGTGCTGCGCGCGTCGATCGTGAGCCCGCCCGAAGGCGCGCGCAAGAACACGAAGGACAACACGCCGGCCGTGATCCATTACGAGATCGTGCCGGGCGACAAGGTCGATGTGCAGGTCGCCGCGAAGGGCGGCGGCTCGGAGAACAAGTCGAAGTTCGCGATGCTCAATCCGTCGGATTCGATCGTCGACTGGGTGCTCAAGACCGTGCCGACGATGGGCGCCGGCTGGTGCCCGCCGGGCATGCTCGGCATCGGCATCGGCGGCACGGCCGAAAAGGCGATGGTGATGGCGAAGGAATCGCTGATGGACCCCATCGACATCCAGGACATCATCGCTCGCGGGCCCAAGGACTGGATCGAAGAACTGCGCGTCGAACTGCATGAGAAGGTGAACGCGCTCGGTATCGGCGCGCAGGGTCTCGGCGGCTTGTCGACCGTGCTCGACGTCAAGATCATGGCCGCGCCGACGCACGCGGCTTCGAAGCCCATCGCGATCATCCCGAACTGCGCGGCGACCCGCCACGCGCACTTCACGCTCGACGGCTCGGGCGCAGCCAAGCTCGACGCCCCGCCGCTCGACGCATGGCCGCAGGTCACGTGGCAGCCGAACACCGAGACGAGCAAACGCGTCGACCTGAACACGCTGACGCCTGAAGAAGTCGCGTCGTGGCAGCCGGGACAGACGCTCTTGCTCTCGGGCAAGATGCTGACCGGCCGGGACGCCGCCCACAAGCGCATCGCCGATATGCTCGCCAAGGGCGAAAAGCTGCCGGTGGATTTCACGAACCGCGTGATCTATTACGTCGGTCCGGTCGATCCGGTGCGCGACGAAGCGGTCGGCCCGGCGGGTCCGACGACGGCCACGCGCATGGACAAGTTCACGGAAATGATGCTCGCGCAGACCGGCCTCATCTCGATGATCGGCAAGGCCGAGCGCGGCCCGGTCGCCATCGAGGCGATCAAGAAGCACAAGGCCGCGTATCTGATGGCGGTCGGCGGCGCTGCGTATCTCGTGTCTAAGGCGATCCGCGAGGCCAAGGTGCTCGCGTTCGAAGACCTCGGCATGGAAGCCATCTACGAGTTCGACGTGAAGGACATGCCGGTGACGGTCGCGGTCGATTCGAACGGAACGTCGGTTCACAAGACCGGCCCGGCGCAATGGCAGGCGAAGATCGGCAAGATTCCGGTCGCGACGGCGTAAGCATGCGACGCGGACCGCATCGCGCGTGACCTGCGCGGCGCGGCCGCAAAGCCGGGCCGTGCGCCCGGCTTTTCTTTGCAAGCCGCATCTGCCGATAGCGCTTTCCCTTCTTACTTTCGGCCGCGACAAAAAATTCCCTCTCTACCTTGGCAGGCCCCAGCCCCAAGGTTTATCTTTCCCCCATGCTCACACGCCCGGAACAAGGACACCTATGAAAGGCGACGCGAAAGTCATCGAATATCTGAACGCGCAGCTGAAGAACGAGCTGACCGCAATCAATCAATACTTCCTCCACGCCCGGATGTACAAGCACTGGGGCCTCGAGCAGTTGAACAAGCACGAATACGACGAGTCCATCGGCGAGATGAAGCATGCCGACTGGCTGATCCAGCGCGTGTTCATGCTCGACGGCTTGCCGAACCTGCAGGACCTGCACAAGCTCCTGATCGGCGAAGAGACCAAGGAAATCATCGAGTGCGATCTGAAGCTCGAACAGATTTCGCAGTCCACCTGCAAGGAAGCCATGGCGTATTGCGAGTCCGTGCGGGACTACGTTTCGCGCGATATCTTCGACAAGATTCTGAACGACACCGAAGAGCACATCGACTGGCTGGAAACGCAACTGGATCTGATCGACAAGGTCGGCATCCAGAACTATCAGCAGAGCATGATGGGCGAGCAATAAGCCGTCCCAACCGATGTCCGCTGTCGTCGCATCCTCCCCCGCCACCAACGCGCGCGCGCCGGCCGGCGCTAACGCGCCCGTCGGCATCTTCGATTCCGGTCTGGGCGGTCTGTCGGTGCTGCGCGCGGTGCGTGCGGTGCTGCCGCACGAGCGGTTGATCTACGTGGCGGACTCGCTGCACGCGCCCTACGGCGAGCGCGACGATGCGTTCATCACCGCGCGCACCACGGCCATCGGCGAATGGCTCGTCGGACAGGGCGTGAAGGCGCTCGTGGTCGCATGCAACACGGCGACCGCGCAGTCCATCGCGCACGTGCGCGAGCGGCTGGCGATTCCGCTCGTCGGCGTCGAGCCCGGCGTGAAGCCGGCCGCGGCGGTGTCGAAAACCGGCGTGGTCGGCGTGCTCGCCACGCAGGCGACGCTGCGAAGCGCGCGCTTTCAGTCGCTTCTGGACCGCTATGCCGGCAATTGCCGCTTCATCTGCCAGCCGGGGCACGGGCTGGTGCAGGCGGTGGAGCGGTGCGACACGTCATCGCCCGGCCTCATGGCGCTGCTCGAAAGCTATCTCAAACCGATGCTGGACGCTGGCGCCGACACCCTCGTGCTCGGCTGCACGCACTACCCTTTTCTCGACCGCGCCATCCGGGAGATTGCGGGCGAGCGGCTGCATATCGTCGATACGAGCGTCGCGGTCGCGCGGCAACTCGAACGTCTGCTCGACGCCAGCGGACTCCGAAACGCCGATGTGTCGGTCGCAACGACCCCGCTTTTCTACTCCACGGCCGACGGCGAACCGCAGCGGCAACTCGCCGCCTCCCTGCTGCAAATCCAGGCGGAAGTGCGGCACGCGGCTATTCCGAGCGCGTAATCGCCACAGCGCGCGAGTTGCTCCTCCGCCCCGAGGCCCGCGAAAAGCCGCCTTGCCCCGCCCGGTAAGTCTCCAGCGGGCAAACCCCGCATCCTGTTACAAAAAACCCCACCTCTCGCTTGCCAAGCACGCGACACTGAATGATAATAATTCGCATTAACGGAAGCTATCGCGAACCATCATGATCGTCTGTGTCTGCAAGTCAGTGTCCGACAGAAAGATTCGCGCCGCCATCGCGGAGGGCGTCGATACGTTCGACGAGCTCCAGTTCGAACTCGGCGTTGCCATGTGCTGCGGGAAGTGCGAGGAAAGCGTGCGCGATGTGATGGCGCAAAGCGGCGTCTGTGCCTCGCACTGCGGCGTGCAGGCGGCGCCGGTCACGTTCTACGAACGCCAGGCCGCCTGACGTATTTGCGCCATTCGGTCGCACGCCCGGTCGCGCCATTCGGTCGCGCCGCGCCGGTAGCCAGCCGGGGTACCTTCTGCAAACCGTTCAGTCCTGTCCGAGGAGAACGAGATGGAATTGCTGATCGGTTTCGTGGCTACCCTGTTCATTTCGCTGCTGATATTTCGTCGATGACTTCGCCCTTCGCTTTCGGGCCAGCTTATGTTCGGGATCTCAGCATCAGGAGCCGTCAGGCAAGCAGACTCTCGAACAACGCCCAAGAATGCAGTCCCCGACCACGTCTTCAGCCGCCTTTTCGCCCGCGCCGTCATCCGGCATCAGTCCTCGCATGGTGGCCGCGTGCGCGCTGGTACTCGCGATTCATGCGGCGCTCCTCGGCACCGTGCTGACGATGCGGCACGAAGCGCCGCCGCGCCCCGTGGAGTCCAAGGCGATCACCGCGCAGCTGATCAGCGAGACTCCGCAGCCCGCGCCGATGCCCGTTGCCGTCCAGTCCCCGCCGACGCCCCAGCCGCCCAAACCCGTCCCGCAGCCGAAGCCACAGCCGAAGCTCAAGCCAAAGGCCGAGCCTAAGCCCGCGCCGATGCCAGTCACGCCGGCGCCGTCGCCGATTGCGGCGCCCGCGCCCGAGCCGACGCCGCCCGCTCCCCGCTGCGCCGCCGCCCGCGCCGGCGCCGGCTGCGCCCGCTGCCCGCCGCCCCCGCCATCGGGCAGCCGACGATGGACCTCGCCGCGCCGAAGAACGTCGCGCGCCTGTCGTGCAATATCGCGCAGCCGGACTATCCGGCCATGTCGCGCCGCCGGGGCGAGACGGGTACGGCGCTGGTGAGGCTGACCGTCGGGCTGTCGGGCAAGATCGAAAACGTGACGCTGCAAAAAAGCAGCGGCTCTTCCCGCCTCGACGACGCCGCGCTCGACGCCGTTCGTTCCAGCGCATGCACGCCCTACAAGGAAAACGGCGAGGCGATCCGCGCCACGGCCACCGTCCCGTTCGTCTTCAGCCTGAACGACTGACCGATTTTTTGGAAACAAGGAAACAGCAATGCAAAACTACGGAATTGCGCACGTCTGGGCGCAGGGCGATTTCGTGACGCGCGGCATCGCGCTCGCGCTCGTCATCATGTCGGTGCTTTCGTGGACGGTGATCGTCGTCAAGGCGTGGAACGTCGTGCGGCTCAAGCGCCTGACGAAGAACGCGGAGCAGGCCTTCTGGCACTCGGACGACTTCAACGACGGCATCCAGAAACTGGGCGCGCAGTCGTCGAGCGCAGCCGACAACCCGTTCCTCGTGCTCGCGCTCGCCGGCCAGGAAGCGGCGGATCATCATCACCAGACGCAGCCGCATCTGCACGATCGCATGGATGTCTCCGACTGGATCACGCGCTGCCTGAAGGACGTGATGGACGAAGGCGTCGGCCGCATGCAGGCGGGGCTCGCGGTGCTGGCGTCGATCGGCAGCACGTCGCCGTTCGTCGGACTGTTCGGCACGGTGTGGGGCATTTATCACGCGCTCCTGACCATCGGCGCGACGGGGCAAACGTCGATCGATCAGGTGGCGGGCCCGGTCGGCGAATCGCTCATCATGACCGCCTTCGGCCTCTTCGTCGCGATTCCGGCGGTGCTCGGCTACAACGCCCTCACCCGCGCGAACAAGAGCATCGTGACCAAGCTGAACCGCTTCGCGCACGGCCTGCACGCGTTCTTCGTCACGGGCTCGAAGCTGTCGTCGAGCAAGCGCGCGACGGCTGCGCAATCCGACAGCCTGCGTCTTGCGACGCGCGCGAGCTAAACGGAGGTTCGCATGGCCATGAGTCCATTCGCCGGCGACGAAGACGACGGCATGATGAGCGAAATCAACATGACGCCGCTCGTCGACGTCATGCTCGTTCTCCTCATCATTTTTCTGGTGACCATCCCCGCGATGCATCACGCGGTCAAGATCGACTTGCCGCACGCGAGCAGCCAGCCGCAGGACGAAAAGCCCGCGCATGTGAACGTGGCGATAGAGGCCGACGGCACGATTCTCTGGAACGACCAGAAGATCGACGACGCCGCGCTCGACGCGCGCATCGCGCAGGCGTCGAAAGAAACGCCGCAGCCGGAACTGCATTTGCGCGCGGACCGCAAGGTGCCGTATGAGCGCGTCGCCGATGTCATGTCCGCGGCGCAGTCGGGCGGCTTGTCGAAGATCGGTTTCGTGACGCAGCCGAAGAGCGCCAAGTAAGCTGCGGACAACGCGTAGCAAAGCAAAAGGCCTTCATCGTCGGATGAAGGCCTTTTTTCGTGCGCACTCGGCGCATTCGGGCGAGACGGTTACTTCGGGCTCGAATACCCTGAGCCGCCAGAACCGTCACATGCGGCAGCCGTGGTCGACACGGACAGCGCGATCAGCCCTATCAGGCTAACTATCAGAGTAGCCGTCAGTTTTCGCATAAGAAGCTCCTTAGCGAAAGAGACCTCAATATAACGCCGCCGATTTTGCCGTACAAGATTCCGCGCGATTGAATCTCTGCATCGCAAACGCGTGCTTCAATGTCTGAAGCGATGCTAAACCGTTTCCTGCTCGGCAGACTCGATCACGGGGCATTCGCCCGGAAAGCGCTTGCCGTCGTCGATGCATTCGACGAGAAAATCGACGAACGCGCGAATGGCGGGGACCATGCCCTGCCGCGACAGAAACACGGCGTAAAGCTGCGGCGTCGGGAAGGTCCAGCCGGGCATCACGGGCGAGAGCTGTCCGCTCCTGAGCGGCGCGCCGTACATCATCTCGGGCAACGCCGCGATGCCGACGCCGCGCATCACGGCTTCGCGAATCATCGAGAGGTCGGCGGTGACGAGCCGCGGCTCGTGCTCGAATTCGTGGCGCGTGCCGTCGGGCGCGATGAGGCGATACACGTGCCGCCCGTCCGCCGATGGCGTGTCGAGCGTGTCGTATTGCGCGAGGTCCGCGACGCTCATCGGCGGCGCGTTGGGTTTGAGCAGCGAGGGCGCGGCAACCAGCATCTGCTGCGTGCGCCAGAGCGGCCGCGCCACGACGTTCGAGCTCGCGGGCGGCTCCGAGCGCACGCGCAGCGCGACGTCGATGGCGTCCTCGAACAGATCCACGACGCGGTTCGTCACGCGCAAGACGACGCGCACTTCCGGATAGCGATGCATGAAGTCGGGCATGACGGCCGCGAGAAACGTCTGCGCGATGGTCACGGGCACGCTCACGCGCACGGTGCCGCGCGGCGAATCGCGCAGGCTCTGCACGACGTTGACGGCGGCTTGCGCCTCGGCCAGCATCGCCTGGCAGTGTTGGTAGAACAACTGTCCCGCCTCGGTGAGCGCGAGCTTGCGCGTGGAGCGCTGCAACAGCCGCACGCCGAGCGATGCCTCTAGTTCCGATACTCGCCGCGACAGCCGCGACTTCGAAATGCCCAGCACGCGCTCGGCCGCGGAAAAACCGCCGTGTTCGACGACGTGCGAGAAGTACATCAGATCGTTGAGATCGTGCGAGTCGGATGTCATGGCGTGTTCGGCGTTGGCCGTTGTCGCCGGCGCAAGGCCGGTTTGTTTATCGCAGCAGGACAATCCATTGCGCTGCGGCGTCTTTTACCCACAAATACGGCTCATATAATAGCTGCGTGTTTCACATTTATCGCTATTCCCCTAATGGCGACGCGAGGCAAAACATCATGAGCCGCACTATTTCGAGCATCATTCCCGCCATGCGCACCGTCGAAGGCGGCGGATTCGTCGTGCATCGCCCGTTTCCGACCCGCCTTCTGATGGACTTCGATCCGTTTCTGTTGCTCGACGAGATGGGCCCGGTCGACTACGCGCCCGGCGAGGCGAAAGGCGCGCCGGATCACCCGCATCGCGGCTTCGAAACGGTGACGTACATGCTCGAAGGCGAGTTCGGCCACAAGGATTCGGCCGGACATTCCGGCACGCTGCGTCCGGGCGACGTGCAATGGATGACCGCCGGCGCGGGCGTCGTGCATAGCGAAATGCCGGGCGAAGCGTTCACGCAGCGCGGCGGGCGCGTGCACGGACTGCAACTGTGGGTGAATCTGCCCAAGCGCGACAAGATGATTGCGCCGCACTATCAGGAGATTCCGTCCGAGCGCATTCCCGTGGCGACGAGCGAGGACGGCAAGGTGCGCGTGAAGGTGATCGCGGGCGAAGCGCTCGGCGTGAAGGCCGCGATCCAAACGCGCACGCCCATCCTGTACAAGCACTTCTCGCTGCAACCGGGCGCGACCATCGAGCATCGCGTGCCGCGCGATTTTCGCCTCTTCGCGTACGGCCTCTCGGGCACTGCGCTCTACGGCCCGCAGCGCCAGCCGGTGCGCGCGCAGCAGATGATCATCTTCCGCGACGATGCCGATACGATCACGCTCGCGGCAGGAGACGAGCCCGCCGAAGTGCTGCTGCTCGGCGGCGTGCCGCTCAAGGAGCCGGTCGTGCGCTATGGCCCGTTCGTGATGAACACGGAAGACGAGATTCGCCAGGCCGTGACGGACTATCAGGCGGGACGCATGGGCGCGATCACGCACTGAGCGGGCGTATATCGCAGTGTTGAAATAATGCGGAACGGCGCGGCAAGAACGGGTACATTGCGTCACAATGACCGTTCGGCCGGCGCCGTTTCTTCGCGTCCGTCGGTCGTCACGCTGTTTGTTCGTCATCGATAAATCCGAGGAAACGCGCATGTCCGCTCCCGTCGTGACCGCCACCATCGGCAGCGCCGATTACGAAACCCGCCTCGAAGACGGCACGCATACGTGGTTCGCCGACGAGCCGGCCAGTCTCGGCGGCGCGGATTCGGCGCCGCAGCCTTCGTCGCTCCTGCTATCGAGCCTCGGCGCATGCACGTCCATCACGCTGCGCATGTACGCGAAGCGCAAGGGCTGGCCGCTCACGTCGCTGCGCGTCGAGCTGTCGATGAACACCACGGCGGACGGCACCGTGATCGACCGCCGCATTTCGCTCAACGGCCCGCTTGACGAAACGCAACGGGAACGTCTCTTGCAAATTGCCAATGCCTGCCCGATGCACAAGGTTCTCGTCGGTGCCATTCGCATCGACTCGGGGCTCGTTCCCGCCGAACCGGTGTGACCGGGCGTCACGAACGTCCAAGGAAACGTCGTCTTGAATTTTGAACACCTCATCCAGATTAACGATCCGACGAACCCGCTCGTCGACTCGCTGACGCGCGAGCAACTGTGGGAAGGCCTCGTGCTGCGCGCGGAACAGCCGCAGCTTTTCGTACTGGGCCTCGATAGCTGCGCGATCCTTTTCCGCGAGGGCGATGTGATGGAGCGCGAGCTGCACTACGGTCAGGCCGTGGTGCGAGACCGCGTGACGCTCGATCCGCACAACAGCGTGCGCTACGACATTCTGCCCACTGCCGAGCACGTCGGCGGCTCGCTCACGATGGCGATCGAGCAGCCCGACGCCATGCAGCTTTTCCTGCGCTTCACCTACAGCACGACGCTGCCCGAGAGCGAGAACTCGACGCCCGACGAACGGCAGACGCAGGAGATCGTGAAATCGGCATATCGCGAGTCGGATATCGACACGGTGCGGCTCATACGCCAGTACGCGCACGGGCGCACGGGCGAGAGTCCGCTGCACTGACGCATGATGGATGAAGCGCGGCTATCGGAAGCCGCGTTTTCATCGGAAAGCCTTAGTTGCAAATAGGAATGGTTATCATTTACTATGGACCTATCGAATCAACGACGGCACTTTCCGACCAACCCACGAACATGACCGACACGCCGCGATCCACCACGCTCAGGCTGCGCCGCCCGCTTGCTCGCGACGCGGCCATCACCCGCCCGAAGCCTCCGGCAGAAACCACGGAGCGCGTCTCGGCGAACGATGCCAACGGCGAACGGTCGCTGCGCAGCGACGCGCTGCTGCAAGGCCGCAGCCATGTCGCCATCGTGCATAACGGGGAAACGTATCAATTGCGCGCGACGCGTCTGGGCAAGCTCATCCTGACGAAGTAGCGCGAAAGAACAGCAGGACGTACCGGGTATTGTGGGGACCACCTCGCCAAGAGGTGTTTGGCCTTAGCCAGCAAGGACGACTTGCACGCGAGAATTTAGACCCCTTCGTGCAAACACCAGCCAGTCGTCGGTAGCCAGCGAAGCCGTTTTTTTGCCGCTCCAACGCTTGAACAAACGGCGCGATCTCTTGCGAGACCGCGCCGTTTTTCTATTTGCGGTCGGCCATGAATTCAGACGTTCTCGATTCCCAGCGCCGCGATACCCGCGCGCGCGATCTGCGCATCCTGATCCGACTTCACGCCCGAGACGCCGAGCGCCCCGACGATATCCGTGCCGACGAAAATCGGCACGCCGCCTTCGAGCATCGCCGTCATCGGCGCCGACAGGAACGCGGTGCGCCCTTGCTTGATCGTGTCTTCGTAGACCTTCGTCTCGCGGCGGCCGAGCACGGCCGTGCGCGCCTTGCCCGTCGCCATTTCCACCGTGCTCGCGCCCGCTCCTTCCAGCCGATGCAGATGCAGCAGATGCCCGCCGTCATCGACGATGGCGATGGTCACGTTCCACTTGTGATTCTTCGCGTGCGCCTCGGCGGCGGCGGCCATGGCCAACACGTCGTCGTCGGTCAGTGCGGGTTTGGTTCTCACTTGGCGCGCCTCCTGTGCTGGCTTTATCGGGAAAAGCCCCAGAACATCAGGTACCAGGCGCTGTCGACCACGGCCAGCGCCGCGATCAACCATATCATCGAAAGGAGCCGGGGACCAGGCGTCGACGCATAACGCCCGGTCACGCGCCACGCGAGCCATGCGCTCCACACATTCGCGATGGCCAGAAGCGCGAGCCGCAGATCCGCGACCCACCACAACGGCACGTGCTCGGCGCGCAGAAGCGAAACCGTCGTCGCCGAAAGACCGAGGAACACGCCGACGCCCGCAATCGGAATCAGCGCGAGCGTCAGATGATGCACCCGCGTCGCGTTCAGCTTCCCGAGCATGCGCGCGCCGATTGCAATGAGCGCGAGCAGCGTCGTGCCGTAGACCAGCGCCGTCGCGAGGATGTAGCCGACGACCATCGTGCCGTCCAGCCACGAAAAGACGTCGTTCTGCTCCGGATAATGCGTGAACAGGAACCACGGCGCGTTGGTGTCGAGCGGCCAGAGGATGTTGTGATCGATCAGCCAGCCCGCGAAGAACTGCTTCAGATCGACGAACCATGTGCTCACCGTCCAGTGGAACGCGCCGATGGCAATGCCGAGCAGGCCATAGAGAATCAGCGCCGTGTCCCACGGATTCGCCGCCTTGTCGCCGAGCTTCACGACTTCCTCGGCGGGCGAGCGCCACGTCAGCGCGATCGCATCGCGATGACCGCTGCAACGGCCGCACATGTGGCAGTCGGCTGCGCCCTTCATGTTGCGCAGCGGCACGAGCGGCGCGCAGTTGATCGGAATGACGCGGTGCCCGTGTTCGCCCTGCTTGTAAGAGCGGCGCCACGCGTCTTCGCTGACCTTGTAGTGGAACGGCGCGAGACGCGCGAGCAGCGAGAACACGCCGTTGACCGGGCACAGATACTTGCACCACACGCGCTTTTCGCGGCCGTACAGCAGGCCGATGACGATCGCCGCGACCGTCGAGCCGCCGAGCACGAGCAGCACCGCTTTCGGATATTGATAGACGCTGACCATCTGGCCGTAGATGGTCGTGAGTCCGAACGCGACGAACGGCCAGCCGCCCCAGCGCATCCAGTGCGGAATCGCGCGCCCGCGGCCGAAGCGGCTCGCGAACTCGGTCAGCGCGCCTTCGGGACACAGCACGCCGCACCACACGCGGCCGAGCATGACCATCGACAGCAGCACGAACGGCCACCAGATGCCCCAGAACACGAACTGCGCCGCAAGCGTCAGGTTGTTCCAGAGATGCGCGGAGCCGTCGGGCAGCGGCAGCACGGCCGGAACGATGATCAGAAACGCATACACGGCAACGACGACCCACTGAATTCCGCGGATCACGCTGCCGTGCCGTTGCATCCAGTGGCCGGCTTGCTGGAGCCGGCTCTGGCCTTGCGTATCGGGCTGCACGCTGTGTTGCATCGAGGAGCTCATGCGGGGCGTCCGGCCGCCTTCTGTTTCTGCGCCATCTGGCTATTCGAGCGGCGCAACAAGAGATAGATGACGATCCAGTACACCGCATACGCGACGATGTTCATGCCCGCCGGATGCGCGCGATACCCCGTGAGCGTCGCGACGAGCGAGCCGAACGTGCCGGAGTCGTCGAGGATCGCAGACGTCTTCCACATCTGATTGACGATGACCGGCAGCACTTCCATGTCGATCAGCTTGTCGACGCCCGTTTCGAAGAGACCCGCCGCGAGGAACAGCAGCATGATTTCGGTGACGCGGAAGAATGCGCGCCACGAGAACACCTTGCCGCCGAGCTGAAGCACGTAGAAGGTCAGCAGCGCGAGCCCGAATCCGATGATGATGGCCGCATACTGCGAAGCCGCGACGTGTCCGGATTGCCCGAAGCCGACGCCGTACAGGAACACGGCGGTTTCGCTGCCTTCACGCGCGATGGCGAGCGCCACAAGCAGCGCGATGCCCCACCAGTGGCCGTCCTGCGTGGTCTTTTGCAGCGACGTTTCCATGTCGCGCTTGAGCGTGCGGCCGTGGCGCTTCATCCACAGCACCATCTGCACGATCAACACGCACGCGACGAGCACCATCGCCGTCTGAAAGTAGTCTTGAGCATTGCCGGAGAGAACTTCGGTGAAGCCGATCAACGCTGCCCCGAGACCGACCGCCGCGAGCAACCCCGCCACGACGCCGAGCCACAGATAAGGCAGGCCGCGACGCGCCTGATGATCGCCGTTCTTGAGCCACGCGTACAGAATGCCGACGACGAGAAGCGCCTCGACGCTTTCCCGCCACACGATGAAAAGTACCTGCCCCATATCGAAACTCCCTGCCCGTTCTGCTGTATCGGCCGCGCGATGCCTATGCTGAAGCGCCGCGCGGCTCAATCATCACTTCGCGACGATCACGCCTTGCGCCGTCTGATGAAAATCGTCGAAGAACTTGTACTCGCCCGGATCGAGCGGCGCGATCACCACGAACGAATCCGCGCCCGGCGCCAGCACTTTCTCTTTGCGCAGCTGCACGCTTTCGAACTCGGCCGCGCCCTTGCCCACGTTATGCACTTCGATCTTGATGCGCTGTCCCGCCGGCACCTCGATGCGCGCCGGGTTCAGCTTGCCGTCGTTCATTTCCAGCTTGAACGTCGGCAGATCGGCCGCGCCCGCCGTGCCGGCCACCACGGACAACGCGAGCGCAACTGCCTTGATTTTCGAGCTCATTCTTTCTTCCCGAAGATGCTCGCGCCCGCCAGTCGATTGAACTCGGGCGCGCATTCAAGCAAACTGCTTAATAGCCGCCCTTCTTGCCGATGCCCGCGAACGGGAAGTCGTATTCCACCGTGAACGGCTTGAACCACGCGCCGACGCCCGTTTCCTTGTCGGTATGACGGCCGAACGCCATGTGGCCCGTCTCCGACGGCGGCGCGATATGCAGCTTCAGGTGATACTTGCCCGGCCCGAACAGCTTGACGTTGTCGCCGTAGTGCGGGCCGTCGCTCGCGACCATCGGCATCAGGTCGCCCTTGACCGTCTGCGTCGTGCCGACCTTGCTCAGTTCGTACGTGACGTTGAGGTACGGCATCCAGTCGCCTTCCGCGAAACCGGTCGGATTGTTCTTGACCGCGTGGATATCGGCTTCCAGATGGATGTCCGAGTCCGACGCCTTGCGCATCATGCCTTCCGGCGCCATCGTGATCGGCTGCAGGTAGACGGCCCCCGTTTCCATGCCGCCTTCGATGTGCTGCTTGCCGATCGGATATTCGGCAGCCGAGGCCGCCATCATCGCGGTGAGACCAGCGGCGGCGACGAGGCCGCGCGTCAACGTTGAAACCATCAAACACACTCCTTTCTTGTTATCGGTCGGCGCGTGCGGCGTTGCTTCGCGCTGCCTTGCCACGAGACGGCTGCATCGCGGTTTTCCGTCGCCCGACCGGGCTGCGGCGTAACGTTAATGCGAACCATTCTCAATGTTTGTCAGTTTAGCATCGTTTGATGCGGCGAACAATTTGGCGGAGCGAATGAGACCAATGCTCGTAAGGGTTTTCGGCTGTCGGGCGGCTTTCACGGACGGTCAAGAAAGTCACGAAAGGCGGCGAACTCCAGCCTCGCCGCCTTCCCGGGGCTCATTTGCCGCCGATTCCGCTCACATGATCGCCCACGTTCGCGCCGAACACGCGCTGACGCAGGAGCGCCAATTGGTCGCGGGTCTGCGCCGCCTTTTCGAATTCGAGGTTCTTGGCGTGATCCATCATCTGCTTTTCGAGGCGCTTGATTTCCTTCGCGATCTGCTTCTCGCTCATGTCCTCGAACTTGGCGCGCGCCTGCGCTTCCTTTAGCTCGGCGCGCGCTTCGTCGGCGCTGTAGACGCCGTCGATGATGTCCTTGATGCGCTTCTCGACGCCGCGCGGCGTGATGCCCATCGCCTGGTTATGCGCGATCTGCTTCGCGCGCCGCCGCTCGGTTTCGTCGATGGCGCGCTTCATCGAGTCGGTCATGTTGTCGGCATAGAGAATCGCCTTGCCGTTCACATTGCGCGCGGCGCGGCCGATGGTCTGAATGAGCGAACGCTCGGCGCGCAGGAAGCCTTCCTTGTCGGCGTCGAGAATCGCGACGAGCGACACTTCCGGGATATCCAGCCCTTCGCGCAGCAGGTTGATGCCGACGAGCACGTCGAACGTGCCGAGGCGCAAATCGCGGATGATCTCGACGCGCTCAACCGTATCGATGTCGCTATGCAGATAGCGCACCTTCACGCCGTGGTCGGAGAGGAATTCGGTGAGCTGTTCCGCCATGCGCTTGGTCAGCACGGTGACGAGCACGCGCTCCCCTGCAGCAACGCGCGCGTTGATTTCCGAGAGCACGTCGTCCACTTGCGAGCGCGCAGGCCTCACTTCGATTTCCGGATCGACGAGGCCCGTCGGTCGCACGAGCTGCTCGGCGACCTGCCCTGCCTTCTTCTGCTCGTAGTCGGCGGGCGTGGCCGAGACGAAGATCGCCTGACGCATCTTGCGCTCGAACTCGTTGAACTTGAGCGGCCGGTTATCGAGCGCGGACGGCATGCGAAAGCCGTAATCGACGAGATTCTCCTTGCGCGCGCGGTCGCCGTTGTACATGCCGTTCAACTGGCCGATCAGCACGTGCGATTCGTCCAGAAGCATCAGCGCATCGGGCGGCAAATAATCGACGAGCGTCGGCGGCGGCTCGCCGGGCGCGGCGCCCGAGAAGTGCCGCGAGTAGTTCTCGATGCCCTTGCAGAACCCCAGTTCCTGAAGCATTTCCAGGTCGAAACGCGTGCGCTGTTCGAGCCGCTGCGCCTCGACGAGCTTGCCCTCGCGGTGGAAGAACTCCAGCCGGTCGCGCAGTTCTTCCTTGATGGTCTCGATGGCGCGCATGACGGTGTCGCGCGGCGTCACGTAATGCGACGACGGATACACGGTGAAGCGCGGGATCTTGTTGCGCACGCGGCCGGTGAGCGGATCGAAGAGCTGCATGGCCTCGATCTCGTCGTCGAACAGCTCGACGCGCACCGCCATTTCGGCATGTTCCGCCGGAAAGATGTCGATGGTGTCGCCGCGCACGCGGAACGTGCCGCGCTGGAAGTCGGCTTCGTTGCGGTTGTACTGCATCGCGATCAGCCGCGCGATGATGTCGCGCTGGCCGAGCTTGTCGCCCGTGCGCAGCGTCAGAATCATCTTGTGGTACTCGGACGGATTGCCGATACCGTAGATCGCCGACACCGTCGCCACGATCACCACGTCACGCCGTTCCAGCAGGCTCTTGGTGGCCGAGAGCCGCATCTGCTCGATGTGCTCGTTGATCGACGAATCTTTCTCGATGAAAAGATCGCGCTGCGGCACGTACGCTTCCGGCTGGTAGTAGTCGTAGTACGAGACGAAGTACTCGACCGCGTTGCGCGGGAAGAACTCGCGGAACTCCGCGTAGAGCTGCGCGGCGAGCGTCTTGTTCGGCGCAAACACGATGGCCGGCCGGCCGAGCCGCGCGATCACGTTCGCCATCGTGAAGGTCTTGCCGGAGCCCGTGACGCCGAGCAGCGTCTGGAACGAGAGGCCGTCCTCGACGCCTTCGACGAGCGTCTCGATTGCGCCGGGCTGGTCGCCGGCGGGCGGATACGGTTGATAGAGCTGAAACGGCGAGCCGTCGAAGGTGACGAACTTCGACTCGTCCAGTGCGTCGGGCGCTTCGATGAGGGTATCGGACATGGGAAACGGAGTCTTCGCCGGGACAAACACTTATTCTAGCGGCTGCCGCAAAACTGGCGCTGCGCCCGGACGGGTGCGAAAAGGGGCGTCGGTATGACGCGCATGAGAATGCACATTGGGCCCGTCACGGCGATCTCAAGCGCTTTCTCCGCGCTGGCCGGGCGCCTTGCGACCCAACCGGTAAAAAGCACGCGCGTTCTCGCCACTGCGCGCCGAAAAAATGCGACGGATTCGATACAATGTGCGACTGGGCCGAACGGCACGCGAGCGTTGTTTGAACCGCGTACCGCATTCGTCACCCGCGCGCGAGCGCCCTCCGCTTTTGCCGCAGCCTGTCCTTTCCACACTGCCGATAGATCATGTCCCTTTTTTCTGCCGTCGAACTCGCCCCCCGCGACCCGATTCTGGGCCTCAACGAAGCCTTCAACGCCGATCCGCGCCCGACGAAAGTCAATCTGGGCGTCGGCGTGTACACGAATGAAGAAGGCAAGATTCCGCTGCTGCGCGCCGTGCGCGAGGCGGAAAAAGCTCGCGTCGAGGCTGCGTTGCCGCGTGGTTATCTGCCGATCGACGGCATCGCCGCCTATGACGCCGCCGTGCAGTCGCTGTTGCTCGGCAAGGACTCGCCGCTGGTCGCAGACGGCCGCGTCGTCACGGCGCAGGCGCTCGGCGGCACGGGCGCGCTGAAGATCGGCGCGGACTTTCTGAAGCGCATGAACCCGAACGCAATCGTCGCGATCAGCGATCCGAGCTGGGAAAACCATCGCGCGCTGTTCGAAGGCGCAGGGTTCGAGGTCGTCAACTATCCGTACTACGACGCCGCGACGCACGGCGTGAACTTCGAAGGCATGCTGGCCGCGCTCAACGGCTACGCGGCGGGCACGATCGTCGTGCTGCACGCGTGCTGCCATAACCCGACGGGCGTCGATCTGACCGACGCGCAGTGGGCGCAGGTCGTCGAAGTGGTGAAGGCACGCGATCTCGTGCCGTTCCTCGACATCGCGTATCAGGGTTTCGGCGAGAGCATCGAGGCGGATGCCGCCGCCGTGCGCCTCTTCGCCGCCGCCGGACTGAACGTGTTCGTGTCGTCGTCGTTCTCGAAGTCGTTCTCGCTGTATGGCGAGCGTGTCGGCGCGTTGAGCATCATCACCGCGAGCAAGGAAGAATCGACGCGCGTGCTGTCGCAACTCAAGCGTGTGATCCGCACCAACTATTCGAACCCGCCGACGCACGGCGGGTCGATTGTGGCAGCCGTGCTGGCATCGCCCGAACTGCGCGCGACGTGGGAGCAGGAACTCGGCGAAATGCGCGACCGCATTCGCGCGATGCGCAACGGCCTCGTGCAGCGTCTGAAGGCGGCGGGCGTGGACCGTGACTTCTCGTTCGTCGACAAGCAGCGCGGCATGTTCTCCTACTCGGGCCTGACCGCCGCTCAGGTCGACCGCCTGCGCGAAGAGTTCGGCATCTATGCGGTGAGCACGGGCCGAATCTGCGTGGCCGCGCTGAACACGCGCAATCTGGATGTCGTCGCGAACGCCGTGGCCAGTGTGCTGAAGTAAGTAGCCTTATCGCGCGATCGATGGAAACACAAATGGCGTCTTGCGAATGAAGGACGCCATTTTTTGTGCGCCGCGTAAGCGGCGAGAGCGGCCAGAGCGATCAGAGCGCGCGGGAGGCCGGGCCGACGGCGGGCGCCGCTTCGTCCGATTCGACGAGACCGTAGGAAATCGCGCGTGCCAACTCCGCGCTGACGCTGGCGACGCCCGGCTGCTTGTGACGGACGGCAGCGGACTCGCGCTCCTGCGCGTGCATGCAAACGGTCAGCGCGGCGATCAAGAGCACCGCGAGAGGCCAGTAAGTCGATATGTTCTTTCTCATGGGGACTACCTTCATTGGATGCCGGAGCGGGCAGATCGCCCACTTATCGACGCTACGAATGGTACGGAATCGTCCATCTCTTAAAAAGCCGGCTATGAGCGAAAGTCCGTTGCGCGAAGGACAACAAGCAAGGCGCCGGCCTGACGCTTTCCCGTACAAAAAAGTGCAACGGCCGTCATAAAACCTTACAAAGTTCATAGGGACATTGGCCTCAAGCTGATGTCTCATGAAACATGCTTGCAACGAAACGCTCAACGGTCATGAAAGTCGCTGGATTGCTTGTTTTCTCGTCTGCGCTGCTGCTCGGCGGCTGCGCAGCCTATCCCGATGGTCCCGCGTATGGCGGCTATCCGGCCCCGTACTACGGCGATCCGGGCTACGAAGCCTACGGATACGGCGGCCCGGTGGTGCAGCCGGGCGTCGTGGTTCAGGGCGGCTATTACGGCGGCGGCGGCTATTACCCGGGCCCCGGACGCTACTGGGACGACGGCCCCGGCTGGCGCCACGCCCCTCCGCGCGGATGGAACGACGGCGGTCGCCACCACGGCGGTCCGCCGCCGGGTCACGAGGGTCAGGCGGGCGGTCCGCCCCAGCACGGCGGGGGTGGCAATCCCCAGGCGGGAGGCGCACCGCACGGCGGCGGCGGCGGGCCGCTGCCGCAGGCAGTCGGCGGCGCGCGGCCACGGCCGCCACAGCCCGCCCCGGCGCCTGCGGGCGGCCACGGCGATCCCGCTCGTGGCGGAGTGGATCAACGCGGTTTTCTCGGGCGCACCGGCGGCTAGCGCGCACTGACAAGCGCGAAATCGAAAAGGCCGCGCCGGATCACGCGATCCGGCGCGGCCTTCCCTTTTTCGCGACGCGTCGACCGAATCAGCCGATGTGCGACCGCTGCGCCTTGTACAGTTCCCGGAACGTGCGGCCGACCGGCGCGGGCATATCGCGCGTCGCGGTCCACCCCGCGCCGAACGGCAAGCGCGAGATCGCCTTCCGGCTGCCGCCCGCGCGTTCCAGTACGCGCACCATCAGTTTGGTCAGCAGCGCATACGCAGCAGGCCGCATCGCCAGATAACCCCACGCCGCGAGCGCCGCGCGTTCGGTCCACGGACGCAGCCGCCGCTCCATCTGCTTTTCGCGCAGTTTGCGAAGCAGGTCCGAGATCGGAATGCCCACCGGGCACACGCTATTGCATTCGCCGCAGAGCGTCGCGGCTTGCGGCAGGTCCAGCGCCTTGTCGATTCCCACATACGCCGGCGTGAGCACCGAGCCCATCGGCCCGGGATACACCCAGCCGTACGCGTGTCCTCCGACCTTCTGATACACCGGGCAATGATTCATACACGCGCCGCAGCGAATGCAACGCAGCATCTCCTGGAAGTCGCCGCCGATCAGTCCCGTGCGTCCGCCGTCGACGAGCACGAAATACATATGCTCCGGCCCGTCCGTCTCGCCGGGCGCGCGCGGGCCGGTCAGCAGCGAGAAATAGTTCGAGATGGTCTGACCGGTCGCCGAACGCGGCAGCAGGCGCATGGCCGTGGCGAGATCTTCGAGCGTCGGCAGAATTTTTTCGATGCCCGTCACCGCGACGTGCACGCGCGGCATGACGGTACACATGCCCTCGTTGCCTTCGTTGGTCACGACGGCGACCGAACCCGTCTCCGCGATCAGAAAGTTGCCGCCCGTCACGCCCATGTCCGCGGTCATGAAATGCGGCCGCAAGACTTCGCGCGCCTCGCGCGTCATCGCGGGAATTTCGGTCAGGCGCGGCCTTCCGTGCGTCTTCGCGAACAGGTCTGCGATCTCGTCCTTATCCTTGTGCACGACCGGCGCGATGATGTGGCTCGGCGGCTCGTTGTCGTTGATCTGCAGGATATATTCGCCGAGATCCGTCTCGATGGACTGCACGCCCATCTCGCCGAGCACGCGGTTGAGCTGCATCTCCTCGGACACCATCGACTTCGTCTTGATGACCTTTTTCACGCCGTGCTCGCGTGCGATGTCGGCCACAAGACGCGCCGCGTCCGCCGTCGATTCGGCGTAAAGCACCGTCGCGCCGCGCCGTGTCGCCTCGCGCTCGAAGGTCTCGAGCCACACGTCGAGGTTCTCGAGCGCGCGATTGCGCCGTTCCTTGAGCGCCGCCCGCGTGGCGTCGAAGTCGATGTCGCGCACGGCGCTCGCCCGCGCGCTGACGAACTTGGTCGAGAGCTTGGTGAGATTGTGCTGAAGCCGTTCGTCGGCGAGCTTGCTGCCGGCGCGCGCCTTGAAGTGCATCGTCTGTACTTGCATGAGTGGCTCTCAGGTGAGGCGCTGCGCATCGCCGGCGAGCACCTGCGCGATATGCAGCACGCGCGTCGTGGTGTCGCCGGTGCGGCGCAGGCGGCCTTCGATGTTGAGCATGCAGCCGAGGTCGCCGAGCACGACGGCCTCCGCCCCGCTCGCCTTGATGTTGGCGCATTTCTCGTCGACGATTGCGGTCGAAATGTCGCCGTACTTCACCGCGAAGGTGCCGCCGAAGCCGCAGCAGTGCTCGCAGCCGGCCATCTCCTTCACCGGCACGCCGGCCTGCGCGAGCAGTTCGCGCGGTTGCGACTTCACGCCGAGTTCGCGCAAGCCCGAACAGGCATCGTGGTACGTGACGATGCCGTCGAAGACGCCCGGTTCCATGCGCGCTTTTGCGACCGTCACCAGAAAATCGGTCAGTTCGAATACGCGCGGCTGCAAGCGCGAATAGCGGTTCATGAGTTCGGGATCGTCGCGGAACAGGTCGCCGTAGTGCGCGCGGATCGTGCCGCCGCACGACCCCGACGGCACCACCACATAATCGAACTGCTCGAATTCGCGCAGGGTTTTTTCGGCCAGATCGCGGGCGAGGCGGCGGTCGCCCGAGTTGTATGCAGGCTGACCGCAGCACGTCTGCGCCGGCGGCACGCTGACCTCGAAGCCCGCGCGCTCGATCAGCTTGATGACGGAGAAACCGATCTCCGGCCGCATCATGTCGATGAGACACGTCACGAATAAACCGACCCGCATGGCGTTTCCTTGTTTGAGTTGATGCGAAAGCGCGGCGATTACCGCCGACGGTCGGCTGTTCCGGAATGCGCCGTCTTTTCACATTATGAGATACAATCGATCTTCCGCTGTTTGACGCATCAACCGATTCAGACGATGAGCGATACGAACCCGGAATCAAAAACGTCCATTCAGGTCATCGAGCGCATGATGAGCCTCCTGGACGCCCTCGCCGATCATACCGATCCGGTCAGCCTGAAGGAACTCTCGCACAACACGGGGCTGCACCCATCCACCGCGCACCGCATCCTGAACGACATGGTGCTGTGCCGGCTGGTCGACCGCTCCGATCCCGGCACGTACCGGCTCGGCATGCGCCTGCTCGAACTCGGCAATCTCGTGAAAGCGCGGCTTTCCGTGCGCGAAGCGGCCATGTCGCCGATGCGCGAGCTGCACCGCCAGACCGGGCAGACTGTGAATCTCTCCGTCCGTCAGGGCGATGAGATCGTGTATATCGAGCGCGCGTATTCGGAGCGTTCGGGCATGCAGGTGGTTCGCGCGATCGGCGGGCGCGCGCCGCTGCATCTGACGTCGGTCGGCAAGCTTTTTCTCGCCGCCGACGAAGCCGCCCGCGTGCGCGCTTACGCCATGCGCACCGGCCTGTCGGGGCACACGCAGAACAGCATCACGGATTTGGCCAAACTGGAGCGCGAGTTGTCGTTCGTGCGTCAGCAATCGTGCGCGCGCGACAACGAAGAACTCGAACTGGGCGTGCGCTGCATCGCGGCAGGCATCTATGACGACACCGGACGGCTCGTCGCGGGTTTGTCGCTGTCCGCGCCGGCCGACCGGCTTCAGGACGCCTGGCTCAAGCAACTGAGCCATACCGCGCTGGAAATTTCGCGGTCGCTCGGCTATCAGGAGCAACAGCCGGGCGAGGCCCATCAGCCGCAGCGTTGATCGCGCGATCAAACGGAAAAGCCGGATTCGTCTCTCGACAAATCCGGCTTTTTATTTGGCCGCTGACTGCGGTGACCGCTAACTTTGCTTACGCGATCACGGGTTCGCGCCGCCACCCATGTCCGCGCTCATGATGCGCGGCTCGCCGAGCGTGTCGAGATACGTGCGCAGACGCGTTGCATCGGCAAAACGCGAGTACTTCCCGTACGAATCGAGCAGCACCATGATGACGGGACGTCCGTGCACGTTCGCCTGCATCACGAGACATTCGCCCGCTTCGTTGATGAAGCCCGTCTTCTGCAAGCCGATATCCCACGACGCGTTGCGCACCAGCGCGTTGGTGCTGTTGTACGCGAGCGTGCGCTTGCCGGTGAAGACGTCGTAGCTACGGTCCGTGGAAAACTTGCGGATCAGCGGATACTGGTAGGCCGCGTTCACCATCTTGACGAGGTCACGCGCGCTCGACACGTTGAGGCTCGTGAGGCCGGTGGAATTCTCGAAGTGCGTGTCGGTCATGCCGAGCGCCTTTGCCTTCGCGTTCATCGCCGCGATGAACGCCGGACGCCCGCCGGGGTAATAGCGCGACAGCGCGGCCGCAGCGCGGTTTTCAGACGCCATCAGCGCGATGTGCAGCATGTCTTCGCGATTCAGCACCGAGCCGACGGAAAGCCGCGAGCCCGTGTACTTCTCGTAATCGCGGTCTTCGTCCGTCACCGCGATTTCATCGGTGAGCGGCAAGTGCGAATCGAGCACGACCATGGCGGTCATCAGCTTCGTGATCGACGCGATGGGCACAACGGCGCGCGAGTTCTTGTCGAAAAGCGTCTCGGACGTGTCCTGATCGACGACGTAGGCCACGCTCGAACGCAGCGCGAGACTATCCGCCGTGTCATGCAGACCGAACGCCTGGCCGACCGACGTGGCGCGCGGCTGATACGCCACCGCATGCACGGCAGACCGGCGCGCGTGCGGGTCCATCCGGTAGTTCACGCGATGCTTGCGCGAGACCTTCGGCGCGTCGTCGTCATCGCCAGCTGCGGCGACTTTCGCGGCGCGTGCCGACTTGCCCGCCTTCGCGACGCGAGCGCGGCCGGCGGTCTTTTCTTCGGTAGCGGACTTCTTGTGATGCGTGGCGGTGGCAGTTTTGGCGAGGGCTTCAGCCGGAGCCGCTGCAAACGATGTCGCTACAGCCAGTGATACGGCAAAAGACAAAGCTGAGCGCAATGCCACGCCGTGCACCACCTTTAGCGACGAAAACATTTCGGTTTTCATTAGTGTTCTGTTGGGCGGCTGAGGTACCGCCAAGTGTAGTGAAGCTGCGAAATTTAAGCAATATTAAGCACTTATCGACGCTCGTTAAACTGAGTTGTAAGCGTTGATTGCTTGTTTCTGAATAATTTCCAGTAGCGATCGGCAAAAACGATCGCTTTCTGCAGACCGAAGGCCGCTGAGAACGCGCTTTTGTACGACACGACTGACGCGCTATCGGCAAATTTTCCTGAAACTTGAGTGCTGAACGATGAACGGACCAACTCGCTCTCGAACTGGCCGCGATGCTGCGGAGCATCGGGGTGCGTCGGATCAACAGTCGAAATGTTAACGGTTCTTTAACAATTTGGTGTACGGCGACATCCTAAAAATAGGACGGATGCACGAATCGTCTGATCTGCCGCAGTGCGAGGCTCGCACCGGCGTCGGTCACCCACCGCCAGAAGCGTTCCCATACGGTGCAACGGGCGCTGTCCAGCAGTGCCGGTTGGCTTGCCAGCGTCGATTACTTAAGTCCATGATTCACAACGCCTTCGCAACGATTGTGCAATGCACAAAAACTGCTTGACATCACTAAGAATATCTCTAAAATGGGCTTCATGTTGCGACGCACCAATAGAAGTAGCACCAACTAGCAGCGCCTCGCTGCATCAACCAAGCCACGACCCGCCATGATGGGTCGGCAATCAGGAGCCTGAGATGACCCTACTGACCCCCGAACAAATTGCCGCTGCACAGAAAGCCAACTTCGACACGCTGTTCGGTCTGACGAACAAAGCGTTCGAAGGCGTGGAAAAGCTCGTCGAACTGAACCTGCAAGTCGTCAAGTCGACGCTCGCCGAAGGCCAGGAAAACGCCCAGCGCGCGCTGTCCGTGAAGGACGCGCAAGAACTGCTCGCGCTGCAAGCCAGCCTGACGCAGCCGGTCGCCGAGAAGGTGCTGTCGTACGGCCGTCACCTGTATGAAATCGCGTCGGCCACGCAAGCCGAGTTCGCCCGTGTTGCCGAAACGCAATACGAAGAGCAGAACCGCAAGGTGCAGGCACTCGTCGACAACGTCGCGAAGAACGCGCCCGCCGGTTCGGAAACCGCCGTCGCCGTGATGAAGTCGGCCATCACCGCCGCCAACACGACGTACGAAACGGTTCACAAGGCAACGAAGCAAGCTGTCGAGATCGCCGAGAGCAACTTCAACGCAGCCGCCACGGCCGCGACGAAGGCTGCCACGCAAGCGACGGAACAAGCTGCCCGCGCTGCAAAGCGCCCGACGGTCGCCTAAGTTCGAACGACTGTTCGTGCTGTAAGCGTTGTACGAGAAACCCGGCTGCGGCCGGGTTTTTCTTTGCACCGACGACTCGTCGCGCCAAATAAAAAGGCGCGTTCCCGCCAAGGGAACGCGCCTTTCTCACATCTGACCACCGACTGCCTTACTTCTTGCGCTGCGGCGGCAGGTCCGTACAGACGCCCTCGTAAAGCTCGGCCGCCATGCCGATCGACTCGCCGAGCGTCGGGTGCGGGTGAATCGTGCGGCCGATATCGGTCGCATCCGCGCCCATTTCGATCGCGAGGCATACTTCGCTGATCAGATCGCCCGCGTTCAGGCCGACGATGCCGCCGCCGATCACGCGATGCGTTTCTTCGTCGAAGATCAGCTTGGTGAAGCCCTCGTCGCGGCCATTGGCGATCGCGCGGCCCGACGCGGCCCACGGGAACACCGCTTTGCCGTACTTGATGCCTTCGGCCTTGCACTGGTCCTCTGTCTTGCCCGCCCACGCGACTTCCGGATCGGTGTAGGCCACCGACGGAATCTGCATCGCGTCGAAGTACGCCTTCTCGCCGCGCGCCGCTTCCGCCGCGACGTGGCCTTCGTGCGCGGCCTTGTGCGCGAGCATCGGCTGGCCGACCAGATCGCCGATCGCGAAGATGTGCTCGACGTTCGTGCGCATCTGCTTGTCGACGTTGATGAAGCCGCGCTCCGTCACCGCGACGCCCGCCTTGTCCGCGCCGATCTTGCCGCCGTTCGGCGTGCGGCCGACCGACAACAGCACGAGGTCGTAGCGTTGCGGCTCCGCCGGCGCCTTCTCGCCTTCGAAGGTCACGTAGATGCCGTCTTCCTTCGCTTCGGCCTTCGTGGTCTTCGTCTTCAGCATGACGTTGGCGAAACGCTTGGCGTTGAACTTCTCCCACACCTTCACGAGATCGCGGTCCGCGCCCATCATCAGGCCGTCGAGCATTTCGACGACATCGATCTGTGCGCCGAGCGTCGAATAGACCGTCGCCATCTCCAGACCGATGATGCCGCCGCCCACCACCAGCATGCGCTTGGGCAACTGACGCAGTTCGAGCGCGCCGGTGGAATCGACGACGCGCGGGTCATCCGGGAAGAACGGCAGCTTCACCGCCTGCGAGCCCGCCGCGATGATCGCCTTCTGGAACTTGACGACCTTCTTGCCATCCGCGCCCTGCACTTCCATGTGATGCGGATCGACGAAGGTGCCGACGCCCGTCACCACCTGCACCTTGCGCGCCTTCGCCATGCCCGCGAGGCCGCCCGTCAGCTTCTTGACGACGCCTTCCTTGAAACCGCGCAGCTTGTCGAGGTCGATGGTCGGCTTGCCGAAGGTGATGCCGTGTTCCGCGAGCTCATGCGTTTCATCCATGACGAGCGCGGTGTGCAGCAGCGCCTTCGACGGAATGCAGCCGACGTTCAGACACACGCCGCCGAGCGTCGAATAACGTTCGACGAGCACGGTCTTCATGCCGAGATCGGCGGAGCGGAACGCCGCCGAGTAGCCGCCGGGGCCGGCGCCGAGCACGAGCATCTCGCATTCGACATCCGCCGAGCCGGAATAGCTGCCCGCTTGCGGCGCGGGCGCGGCGGTTGCCTTCTCGGCGGGTTGCGGCGCGGCGGCCGCCGGGTTCGTCGGCACATAGGTCGTGCCGCCGCCCTGGCCTTCGAGCGTCAGGATCAGCGTGCCTTCCGACACGTTATCGCCGACCTTCACCTTCAGTTCCTTGACGGTGCCGGCTGCGGGCGAAGGCACGTCCATCGTCGCCTTGTCGGATTCCAGCGTGATGAGCGACTGTTCCTTCTCGACCGTATCGCCCGGCTTCACGTGGACTTCGATGATCGGAATGTCCGTGAAGTCGCCGATATCCGGCACCTTCACCTCCTGCGTGCCGCCGCCCGAAGCAGCAGGCGCAGCGGGAGCGGGCCGGGCCGTCGATGCTTCCTTCGGCGCGCCGCCGGCCGGCGCGCCCGACCCGGCCGCCGCGCCTTCGGTTTCGACCATCGCGATGACCGAGCCTTGCGAAACCTTGTCGCCCTGCTTGACCTTCACTTCCTTGATGGTGCCTGCCACGTCGGCGGGCACTTCCATCGTCGCCTTGTCGGTTTCGAGCGTGATGACGCCCTGTTCCTTTTCGATGACGTCGCCGGGCTGAATATTGACTTCGATGACATCGACATCGGAGAAGTCGCCGATGTCGGGTACTTTTAGTTCGACGAGACTCATGGTGTCCCCTAAGAGAAGAGCGGATGGAACCGGCACGCGCATCGCGGCGCGCGCGGTTCCGCCGTCGGCTGGGCCGCGCGTTCGGACGGACAAGCCCGGACGCGCGCCACGATCAAAGAATCACGCGACGGAAATCCGCCAGAATCGCCGACAGATAAGCGTTGAAGCGCGCGGCCTCCGCGCCGTCGATCACGCGATGGTCGTACGACAGCGAGAGCGGCAGCGTGAGACGCGGCACGAACTGCTTGCCGTCCCACACCGGCTTTTGCTGGCCGCGCGACAACCCGAGGATCGCCACTTCCGGCGCGTTGATGATCGGCGTGAAGTGCGTGCCGCCGATGCCGCCCAGCGACGAGATCGAGAAGCAGCCGCCCTGCATCTGGTCCGGCTTCAGCTTGCCTTCGCGCGCGAGCTTCGACAGCTCGGCCATTTCCTTCGCGATATCGACGAGGCCCTTCTTGTCCGCATCGCGGATCACGGGAACGACGAGGCCGTTCGGCGTGTCGGCCGCGAAACCGATGTGGTAGTACTTCTTGAAGACGAGGTTGTCGCCGTCGAGGCTCGCGTTGAAGGTCGGGAACTTCTTCAGCGCCGCGACCACGGCCTTGATGACGAACGCGAGCATCGTGAACTTCACGCCCGCTTTCTCGTGTTCCTTGTTCAGCTTGACGCGCAGCTCTTCCAGCTCGGTGATGTCCGCTTCGTCGTTGTTCGTGACATGCGGGATCATGACCCAGTTGCGATGCAGGTTCGCGCCCGAAATCTTCTTGATGCGCGAAAGCGGTTTCGGATCGACCGGACCGAACTTCGCGAAATCGACCTTCGGCCACGGCAGCAGCCGCAACTCGCCGCCGCCACCGCCCGCCGGCGCGGCTGCCGCGGCGGGCGCCTTGGCCTGCCCCGTCATCACGCCCTTTACGAATGCGGTGACGTCCTGCTGCGTGATGCGTCCCTTCGGACCGGTGCCGTTCACGCGCGTCACGTCCACGCCCAACTCACGCGCGAACTTGCGCACCGAAGGCGAAGCGTGGCTCGACGTGCGCGTGCCGTCGCCGGCCGGGATCACGGGCGCTTGCGCGAGCGCGGACGGCGCTTCCTTCGCGGGCGCGGGCTTCGCGGGCGCATCCGGCGGCGCTGCGGTGGGCGACGGCGCTTCCTGCTTCGGCGCTGCTGCCGCTGGCGCTGCGGCAGCACCGCCTTCGCCGCCTTCGAGCACGAGAATCAGCGATCCTTCGGACACCGTATCGCCGATCTTCACCTTCAGTTCCTTGACCGTGCCCGCAGCCGGGCTCGGCACGTCCATCGTCGCCTTGTCGGATTCGAGCGTGACGAGCGACTGTTCCTTCTCGACCTTGTCCCCGACCTTGACGGCGATCTCGATGATCGGAATGTCCGTGAAGTCGCCGATATCCGGCACCTTCACTTCCACCGAGCCGCCGCCGCCCGAAGCCTGCGCGGGCTGCGAGTGCGTCTGCGTTTGTGCGGGCGCTTCTTCTTTCGCGGGCGCGGCAGGCGCAGCCGCCGCAGCGTTCGCGCCGCCTTCCAGCACGACGATGAGCGTGCCTTCGGAGACGTTGTCGCCCACCTTGACCTTCACTTCCTTCACGGTGCCCGCCGACGAACTGGGCACGTCCATCGTGGCCTTGTCGGATTCCAGCGTGACGAGGGATTGTTCCTGCTCAACGACATCGCCCGGCTTGACCAGCACCTCGATCACGGGAATGTCCTTGAAATCGCCGATGTCCGGCACTTTGACTTCGATCGCTTGACTCATTATTAGTGTCTCCTGGGTTGCACGCGGCCTCTTTCCGCTTCGGAAAGAGGTCGCGTCACAACGCTCGGGGGCGATGCCTTTAGACGGTCATCGGGTTGGGTTTGGCCGGGTCGAGGTTGTACTTCTTGATCGCCTCAGCGACGACGTTACGCTCGATCGTGCCTTCGTCGGCGAGCGCATTGAGCGCCGCCAGCGTGACCCAGTAGCGGTCGACTTCGAAGAAGTGGCGCAGCGCCTCGCGCGTATCCGAGCGGCCGTAGCCGTCGGTGCCGAGCACCACGAACTTGTTCGGCACATAGCCGCGGATCTGGTCGACGAGCGCGCGGATATAGTCCGTCGACGCAATCACCGGACCCTGCGCGCCGTTGAGCAGCTTCGTCACGTGCGGCACGCGCTTCTCTTCGGTCGGATGCAGCAGGTTGTAACGCTCGCAGTCCTGGCCTTCGCGGGCCAGTTCCGTGAAGCTCGGCACGCTCCAGAGATCGGCGGACACGCCCCAGTCGTTCTTCAGCAGATCGGCGGCGGCGATCACTTCGTTGAAGATCGTGCCCGCGCCCATCAGCTGCACGTGCGCACGGCCTGCGCTCTCGGCCTTCTTGAACGAGTACATGCCCTTGATGATGTCGGCCGCAACGTTCTCAAGACCCGCACCTTGCGGAATCGCCGGATGCTCGTAGTTCTCGTTCATCACGGTGATGTAGTAGTACACGTCCTCCTGCTCCTGCACCATGCGGCGCAGGCCGTCCTGCATGATGACCGCGAGTTCGTAGCCGAAGGTCGGGTCGTAGCTCACGCAGTTCGGAATCGACGCCGCCCACAGCAGCGAGTGGCCGTCTTCGTGCTGCAGACCTTCGCCGTTGAGCGTCGTGCGGCCAGCGGTGCCGCCCAGGAGGAAGCCGCGCGAACGCATGTCGCCCGCGGCCCACGCCAGATCGCCGATGCGCTGGAAGCCGAACATCGAATAGAAGATGTAGAACGGGATCATGATCTCGCCGTGCGTCGAGTACGACGTCGCGGCCGCGATCCAGTCACACATGCCACCGGCTTCGTTGATGCCTTCCTGCAGAATCTGACCCGTCTCCGATTCCTTGTAGAACATCAGCTGGTCGGAGTCTTCCGGAATGTACTTCTGGCCGTCCTGATTCCAGATGCCGATCTGGCGGAAGAGGCCTTCCATGCCGAACGTACGCGATTCGTCCGGCACGATCGGCACGACGCGCTTGCCGATGGCCTTGTCCTTCAGCAGGATGTTCAGCACGCGCACGAACGCCATCGTCGTGGAGATTTCGCGGCCTTCGCCCGTGCCCTTCAGGAGCGGTTCGAACGCGGACAGCGCCGGCACCGGCAGCGATTCCGCCTTTTGGCGGCGCGCCGGCAGATAGCCGCCCAGATCCATACGCTTCTGGCGCATGTATTCGAGTTCCTTCGAGCCTTCCTCGAACGTGAGATACGGCACGTCGACGATCTGCTCGTCGCTGATCGGCAGGCGGAACTGGTCGCGGAACTTTTTCAGCGTCTCGATCGGCAGCTTCTTCTGCTGATGCGTGATGTTCATCGCCTGACCGTGCTCGCCCATGCCATAGCCCTTGATGGTCTTGGCGAGGATGACGGTCGGCGCGCCCTTCGTCTTGGTGGCGGCGTCGAACGCGGCGTAGATCTTGTGCGGATCGTGGCCGCCGCGGTTCAGGTTCCAGATGTCTTCATCGGACCAGTCGGCAACCAGCGCCTTCAGTTCCGGCGTGTTGAAGAAGTGCTCGCGCACGAACGCGCCCGACTCCGACTTGTACGTCTGGTATTCGCCGTCGACCACTTCCATCATGCGGCGCATCAGCGCGCCGGTCTTGTCGCGGGCGAAGAGCGCGTCCCAGCGGCTGCCCCAGATCACCTTGATGACGTTCCAGCCCGCGCCGCGGAATTCGCTTTCCAGTTCCTGGATGATCTTGCCGTTGCCGCGCACCGGACCGTCCAGACGCTGCAGGTTGCAGTTGATGACGAACACGAGGTTGTCGAGACGCTCGCGGCCGGCCATGCCGATCGCGCCGAGCGATTCCGGCTCGTCCGTCTCGCCGTCGCCGAGGAACGCCCAGACCTTGCGGCCGTCCGTCTTCGCGATGCCGCGCGCCTGCATGTACTTCATGAAGCGCGCCTGATAGATCGCCATGATCGGGCCGAGACCCATGGAGACGGTCGGGAACTGCCAGAAATCCGGCATCAGCCACGGATGCGGATACGACGAGATGCCCTCGCCGCCCACTTCCTGGCGGAAGTTGTCGAGTTGCTTCTCGGTCAGGCGACCGAGCAGGAACGCGCGCGAATACACGCCCGGCGACGAGTGACCCTGCACGAACACGAGATCGCCGCCGTGTTCCTTGGACGGCGCGTGCCAGAAGTGATTGAAGCCGACGTCATAGAGCGTCGCGGCCGACGCGAACGAAGCGATGTGCCCGCCGACGTTCGTGTCCTTGCCCGCGCGCAGCACCATGGCGATGGCGTTCCAGCGCGTGTACGAACGAATGCGGTGCTCGACGTCCTGGTCGCCGGGAATCTTCGCCTGCGACGCGACCGGAATCGTATTGATGTACGGGGTGTTGGCCGAAAACGGCAGATGTTCGCCGTGCACGCGAGCGAACTCGATCTGTTTCTCGATCAGGTAATGCGCGCGGTCAGGGCCGACCGCCGAAATCACGCCATCCAGTGCTTCGAGCCATTCGGCGGTTTCTTGCGGATCGTCGTCCTTGGCATTGGCGACATATTTGAGAACTTCGTCGGGTACAGCGGACATGCTCGTCTCCTGATGTGAGGAACGCTCTAAGAACAGCCGAAAAACACACGCCCGCACGGACTCGGGCACTGGCCGCGTGCCGGCATTCTAAAGAGGGTCCAGACCTAGTAGCAAGGAATTTTTCGAATCATGGGAGCGGATCTCATGATGTGAAAAAATGCTGCAATGCACCGTCCCATATGGTTTTTCTGCTCAGACGTTTCTCCTCCTTTTCCCGCAAATGAGCCGTCTTTACCGTCTTTTTACGCCAATTAACAATCGGGTGCTGCGTTACAATCGCTTCCATGTTGACTGACCGGCTGATCAAACGCTCGGCGCGCGTCGGTAAGAAACCGACCGACTCGTCGCCCTCCCGCTGGCACCACGGCCCGTGGTGGTCGAACTCCTATTTACTCACGCCGCTCATCTCCATCATCGTTTTTTTGGTGGTCATGAGTCTGATTCTCTGGAGCCTGAACCGGCGCGAGCAGCAGCAACAGGAAGACACGCTGTACCGCAACGTCGCGTGGGCGCAGCAGCAAATCCGTCTTGCCATGACGGGTGCGCAAGAACAAATCCAGGCCCTCGCGCGCGACATCGCGGCGGGCCACGGCGACTCGCAAAACTTCCAGACCGCGTCCACCGACATCATGCAGGGGCATCCTGAGATCCTCTACATGAACTGGTACACGAGCGAGCACAAGCCGCGCTGGCCCAACACGCCGCTGCCGGTGCTCGGCTCCCGCCTCGCGAAACCGAACGACACGCAAATGGACGAGGCCGTGCAGGCCGCGTTCGACGAAGCGCGCACCACGCGCCGCCAGGTCTACTCGCCGCTTCTTTACGACGACCTCGGCAACGGTTACATCACGCTGCAGACGCCCGTGTTTCGCGACCGCGAATTCCTCGGATCGATCGCGGCCGTCTTTTCGATCGAAGGCATTCTGAAGCGCGACATTCCGAGCGAACTGTCTGCGAAGTACAAGATCTCGATCACCGATCTGAACAATCGCGAGCTCGCGACCACGTCGAGCCGGCCGCGCCTGCCGCGCGACATGTTCTACGACCTGCCGCTCGATCCGCCCGGACAGGGCCTGTCGGTGCGCGTGTATTCGTATCCGCAGCTCACGAACTTCACCAATAACACGCTGGTGTGGCTCGTCGCGGGCTTGTCGTGCTTCGTGCTGTGGAGCCTCTGGAGCCTGTGGAAGCACACGCGTCAGCGCTTCGAGGCGCAGCAGGCGCTCTACGCCGAAGCCTTCTTCCGCCGCGCGATGGAGAACTCGGTGCTGATCGGCATGCGCGTCCTCGACATGCACGGCCGCATCACGCACGTGAATCCCGCGTTCTGCCGCATGACGGGCTGGGACGAGAGCGATCTCGTCGGCAAGAACGCGCCGTTTCCGTACTGGCCGCGCGACGCGTACCCGGAGATGCAGCGCCAGCTCGACATGACGCTGCGCGGCAAGGCGCCCTCGTCCGGCTTCGAACTGCGCGTGCGTCGCAAGGACGGCTCGTTCTTCCACGCGCGGCTCTATGTGTCCCCGCTCATCGACAGTTCCGGCCGTCAGACGGGCTGGATGTCGTCGATGACGGACATCACGGAGCCGAAGCGCGCCCGCGAGGAACTCGCCGCCGCGCACGAACGCTTCACGACCGTCCTCGAAAGCCTCGACGCGGCCGTGTCCGTGCTCGCCGCCGACGAAGCCGAACTGCTGTTCGCGAACCGCTACTACCGGCACCTGTTCGGCATTCGCCCGGACGGACACCTGCAACTGGCGGGCGCGGCCTTCGACGGCAACGCGCAAAGTTCGTCCGACACGCTCGACATGATCGACACCTACGCGGGCCTGCCCGCCGCGGTGCTCACCGAAAGCTCGGCGGACGCGCAGGAGGTCTACGTCGAGGGCATCCAGAAGTGGTTCGAAGTGCGCCGCCAGTACATTCAGTGGGTGGACGGCCACCTCGCGCAGATGCAGATCGCGACCGACATCACACAGCGCAAGCAGGCGCAGGAACTGGCGCATCAGCAGGAAGAGAAGCTGCAGTTCACGAGCCGCCTGATGACCATGGGCGAGATGGCGTCGTCGCTCGCGCACGAGCTGAACCAGCCGCTCGCGGCCATCAACAACTACTGCTCGGGTTGCGTGGCGCTCGTGAAGTCCGGGCGGATGACGCAGGAAACGCTGCTTCCCGTGCTGGAGAAGACCGCGCAGCAGGCCGTGCGCGCGGGCATGATCATCAAGCGCATCCGCGAGTTTGTGAAGCGCAGCGAGCCCAAGCGCCAGGCCACGCGCGTGGCGGATATCGTCGCGGACGCGGTCGGTCTCGCCGAAATCGAAGCGCGCAAGCGCAAGATCCGCATCGTCACCGAGATCCGCTCGCGCATGCCGGTGATCTACGTCGATCCGGTTTTGATCGAACAAGTGTTGGTCAACCTGTTGAAAAACGCAGCGGAAGCCATGCATGATGCAAAGCCGAACGCCGTCGATCCGGTGATTCGCGTGGTCGTGCAGCGAACCGATGGCGGTTTCGTGTGCATCAGCGTCGTGGATCAGGGTCCGGGCGTCGACGAAGCCACGGCCGAGCGTCTGTTCGAGCCGTTCTACAGCACGAAATCCGACGGCATGGGCATGGGCCTGAATATTTGCCGCTCGATCATCGAATCGCATCGCGGGCGGCTGTGGGTGGTGAACAACGTCGAGGCGGACGGCCACGTGACCGGCGCGACCTTCCACTGCAGCCTGCCGATCGGCGAAGCGGACGGGTCGAGCGGACCGGGCGCCGACGCGCGCGACGAACATACCAATACGAGACAACATACCGTTACGGGAGAACTATGAGCAGTCCAGTCACCACTCAGGAAACCGTCTTTGTCGTCGACGATGACGAGGCCGTGCGTGATTCTTTGCGCTGGCTGCTCGAAGCCAACGGCTATCGCGTGCAATGCTTCTCGAGCGCCGAATCGTTCCTCGACGTCTACCTGCCGATCGCGCATTCCGGCGCCATCGCCTGCCTGATTCTCGACGTGCGCATGGCCGGCATGACGGGCCTCGAATTGCAGGAAAAGCTGATCGCGGACAACTCCGTGCTGCCGATCATCTTCGTCACGGGTCACGGCGACGTGCCGATGGCCGTCTCGACCATGAAGAAAGGCGCGATGGATTTCATCGAGAAGCCGTTCGACGAGGCGGAACTGCGCAAGCTGGTCGAGCGCATGCTGGAAAAGGCGCGCAGCGAGAGCACCAGCGTCCAGCAGCAGCGCGCGGCCGCCGAGCGGCTCGGCAAGCTGACGGCGCGCGAGCATCAGGTGCTCGAGCGCATCATCGCGGGGCGGCTCAACAAGCAGATCGCGGACGACCTCGGCATCAGCATCAAGACGGTGGAAGCGCATCGCGCGAACATCATGGAAAAGCTGTCGGTGAATACCGTCGCAGATTTGTTGCGCCTCGCGCTGTCCAACAAGCCTCAGCAGTAAAGCGTCTCGGCAGTTTCCTCGCGTGGCCGGCTTTCATGCCGGCCACTGTCGTTTGCTTCGCTTGCCGCATCCGCAAAATCGAAACGCGTCATTTCGAGTTTCGCGTTGACACCAATGAGCGCCCGCCCGTAGTTTGATCGTGCCCCAACACCGGAGTCGATCATGCGCGACAAGGCAACCGCTGCACGCACAGGCAAACGTTTCGCCATCCACCGCAAGCCCGCGCGAACGTCTGAATCCCTTGCCGCTTTCTTTCGCCGATCCGAGAACGCATCCGAGTCTGCTGCTTTCGATCCGTTGAGTTGCCGATGGTCAGTCGAAGCACCGACGTTCCTGCGCCTTGGCAGCTATGTCGCGCGCCGGGCGGACTCGAAGTTGCACGAGACGTCATGCCCGTCGGTCGCGTGCCGCCTGCGTCCGGCGCGCGTGCTTGCGCTAGCGGCGATGCTTGCCGCCGCGCCGCTCGCCGTATTTCATTCGCCGCCCGCGCACGCTCAGACACAGCCCGCCGGCCAGAAGCTCTCGAACCAGCAGATCGATGCGCTCGTCGCGCCCATCGCACTTTATCCCGATGCGCTGCTCGCACAGGTGCTGATGGCCTCGACGTATCCGCAGGACATTCAGGCGGCCGCGCAATGGTCCAAGGCGAATCCGAACATCAAGGGCGACGACGCGGTGAAGGCCGTGCAGTCGGAGCCGTGGGACCCGAGCGTGCAATTGCTGGTTGCGTTCCCGCAAGCATTGGCGACGATGGCGTCCAAGCCCGACTGGGTGACGCAGCTCGGCAACGCGTTCATCGCGCAATCCGGCGACGTGATGGATTCCGTGCAGCGGCTGCGGCGCGCGGCGCAGAGCGCGGGCAATCTCAAGAGCAGCGAACAGCAGAAGGTGGTCGTCGAGCAGAGCACCATCCAGATCGTGCCGGCCAATCCGCAAGTGGTCTACGTGCCGACCTATAACCCGACCGTGGTCTACGGCGCGTGGCCGTATCCGGCATATCCGCCGGTCTACGTGCCGCCGCCGCCCGGCTATGCGATCGCCTCCGGTTTCGCGGCCGGACTCGCGTTCGGCACCGGCGTCGCGGTCGCCAACGCGTTATGGGGCGACTGCGACTGGGGCCGCCGCGACGTCAACGTGAATGTGAACCGCTATAACAACATCAACGTGAACAACCGCCTCAGCGCGAACAGCAACAACGTGCGCTGGAACCGCAACGACCCGCAGTTCAACCGCAATAACATCGGCAACCGGCAGAACTTCGGCAACCAGAATCTCGGCGCGGCGAATCGCGATCAGTTCCGCGGCCGCGATCAGGCGCGCGCGCAGGCGGCCCAGACGCTGCAGCAGCGCACCGGGCAGAACCTCAATCAGTCGGCGAGCCAGCGCGTGCAGAACATCCGGCAAGGCGGCGACTCGCGCGGCGCCGGCAACAACGATCTGCATCAGCGCGCGCAGAGCGTGAACCGCGACAACGCGCTGCGCGGCGCGGGCGACGGCAACGCGGCGCGGCAGGACATCCAGCGCGGGCAAGCGAGCCGCCAGTCGTTCGCGAGCGCGCATCCGAACGCGGGCGGCGGCCTCGAACGACAAGGCGGCGGACTAGGCAGCGGCGGCGGCGGAATCCAGCGCGGCGGCGGGTTCCAGGGCGGCGGCGGGGGCGGCGGGTTCCATGGCGGCGGCGGCGGTTTTCATCGCCGCTGAACCGCTGAGCCGCTGCGCCCCGCTGCGCCACACCCATGCCCACGACTCAGGAGTCCGAGATGATCTCGATGAAGACACTTGCCGCATCGCCCCGCCCTTTCCTTTTCGCATCGCTTTTGCTCGCGGCCTCGCTCGCGCATGCGCAGGCCGTCTATCCGACGCCCGAAGCCGCCGCGCAAGCCCTGACAGACGCCATTGCATCGAACGACGAAACCGCGCTCTCCAAAGTGCTCGGCAAGGACCACGCGCGCTACGTGCCGACCGACAACATCGGCCAGGACGACATCTACGAGTACCTCGGCTCATGGGCGAAGGGACACGCCATCGTCGAAGATAACGCGCCGGCCGGCGGCCCCAGGCGCGCGCATATCCAAACCGGCGACAGCGGCTGGACCCTGCCGATTCCGCTCGTCGATACGGGCCGCGGCTGGCGCTTCGACATGCCCGCCGCGCGCGACGAAGTGCTGACCCGGCGCATCGGCCGCAACGAGCGATCGGTGATGCGCGTCGCGCTCGCCTACGTCGATGCGCAGAACGACTATCGCAAGCTCACGAACCACTACGCCGACCGCTTCGTGAGCACGCCGGGCAAGCACGACGGCCTCTACTGGGACACCGCGCCCGGCGAGCCGGAAAGCCCGCTCGGCCCGCTCGCGGCGGCCATGCCGAACAAGGCGACGGCCTCGGGCGGCTACTACGGCTATCACTACCGCATCCTCACCGCGCAAGGGCCGCACGCGAAAGGCGGCGCGAAGAACTACATGCAAGGCGGCGCGCTCGCGGACGGCTTCGGGCTGATCGCCTGGCCGGCGAAGTACGGCGAAACGGGCGTGATGTCCTTCATGATCGACCAGGACGGGCAGCTGTATCAGAAGAACCTCGGTCCGGCGTCGGCGCGCGTGGCGGCGTCGATCAGGTCGTTCGATCCCGATCCTTCGTGGCAGCCCGTCTCGCCGTAATTCGACGCGCACGGCAGGCACGCTCTCGCAACACGCCGCCGGACGCCGCAAAGCGCCCGGCGGTATAATCTCGCCCTTCTTCGAGGCGCCTTGCGCGCCCTGGCACGCACGGCACAACGACGTATCGCCTGCGCGCCTCTCCTCGCTACGCCGCCCAATCTCGATTCCGATTCGCCATGACTGCCCAACTCATCGACGGTAACGCCCTCTCCAAGACTCTTCGCGCCGATGTCGCCGCCCGCGCGGCCGCGCTCACCGCTCGCGGACACAAGCCGGGGCTCGCCGTGGTGCTCGTCGGCGACAATCCGGCGAGCGAAGTCTACGTGCGCAACAAGGTCAAGGCGTGCCAGGACAACGGGCTCCATTCGGTGTTCGATCGCTTTGCCGCGACGCTCGCCGAAAGCGAGCTGCTCGCGCACATCGAGAAGTTGAACGCCGATCCGGCCATCCACGGCATTCTGGTGCAGTTGCCGCTGCCCGCGCATATAGACAGCCACAAGGTCATCGAAGCCATCGCGCCGGAGAAGGACGTGGACGGCTTTCACGTCGCGAACGCGGGCGCGCTGATGACCGGCAAGCCGCTCTTTCGCCCGTGCACGCCGTATGGCGTGATGAAGATGTTCGAGGCGCACGGCATCGACCTGACGGGCGCGAATGCGGTGGTGATCGGCCGCTCGAATATCGTCGGCAAGCCGATGGCGCTGTTGCTGCTCGAAGCGGGCGCGACCGTCACGATCTGCCACAGCAAGACCCGCGATATCGCGCACTACACACGCAACGCGGATGTGGTCGTCGCGGCGACCGGCCGCCGCAACATCCTGACCGCCGACATGGTGAAGCCGGGCGCGACGGTGATCGACGTGGGCATGAATCGCGATGAAGCCGGCAAACTGTGCGGCGACGTCGACTTCGCGGGCGTCAGGGAAGTCGCGGGCTACATCACGCCGGTGCCGGGCGGCGTCGGCCCGATGACCATCACCATGCTGCTCGTCAACACCATCGAAGCCGCCGAGCGCGCGGCACAGGCGTAAGCCGCCGGGGACGCGCGCCATCGCGATCGTCCCCTTAGAAACAATCCATTGGATTTTGGCCCCGCGGCCCCAATAATGCTCCAATAGCATTCGGACACGAGCGGCGCGGGCTTCGCATGACTGGCCCGCTCCGCGCTTCAACGATCACAGAACCGGGAGAGCCATGAGCGATACCACCGCAGCCACGCCGACCACGGCAGCATCCAATCCGCTGCTCGATTTTTCCGACTTGCCGCGCTTCGGCGACATCAAGCCCGAGCATGTCACCCCGGCGCTCGACGTGCTGCTGGCGGCGGCCAAAAGCGCCGTCGATCGCGCGAGCGCGCCCGACACGCCGGCCACGTGGCAGGACGTCGTCGAAACGGTGGAGCGCGAATCGGAGAAGCTCTCGCGCGCGTGGGGCATCGTCGGGCATCTGAACGCCGTCGCCGATACGCCTGAGCTGCGCGCCGCCCATGCCGAAAACCTGCCGCGCGTCACGGAGTTTTCCGCGAGCGTCGGTCAGAATCTCGCGCTGTACGAGAAGTACAAGGCGATCGCCGCAGGCGACGAATTCGCGGGCCTTTCGCCCGAGCGCAAGAAGATTCTGGAGAACGCACTGCGCGATTTCCGCCTGTCCGGCGCGGAATTGCCTGAAGACCGCAAGCCGCGCTTCGCGCAGTTGCAGGAAGAACAGGCTGCGCTCTCGAAGGCGTTTTCGGATCACGTTCTCGATTCGACCAACGCATACTCGTATGTGGTCACGCAGCAGAGCGACCTCGCCGGCCTGCCCGACGACGTGATCGAAGCCGCCCGCGAAGCCGCGCAGAAAGAAGGCAAGGAAGGCTGGAAGTTCACGCTGCACTTCCCTTCGTATTTCCCGGTGTTGCAGTACGCAGAGCATCGGCCGATGCGCGAGGCGATGTATCGCGCGTATGTCACGCGAGCGTCGGAACTCGGCGAAACCTACGGTCACGGCAAAGCCGAGTGGGACAACACACAGAATATCGTCGAGCATCTGAAGCTGCGTCTGGAAGAAGCGCGCACGCTCGGCTATCAGAACTTCGCGGAAGTGTCGCTTGCGCCGAAGATGGCGGAATCGCCCGCGCAGGTCATCGCGTTTCTCGAAGACCTCGCCAAGCGCGCGCGTCCGTATGCCGAAAACGACTGGATGGAACTGCGCGCGTTCGCCGCGACCGAGCTCGGCATGCCGGAGCTTCAGCCTTGGGATGTCGCGTATGCAGCCGAAAAGCTGCGCCAGAAGCGCTATTCGTTCTCCGAGAACGAAGTGAAGCAGTACTTCCCGCAGGAAGCGGTGCTGAAGGGCCTTTTCAAGGTGACCGAAACGTTGTTCAACGTCTCGATTCGCCGCGACGAAGCCGCCGTGTGGAATCCGGACGTGCGCTTCTTCCGCGTCGAGAACAAGGACGGCTCGCTCGTCGCGCAGTTCTATCTGGACCTGTACGCGCGCGAAGGCAAGCGCGGCGGCGCATGGATGGACGACGCCCGCGCCCGCCAAAAGCGCACGCAAGGCGACGTGCAGACGCCGGTCGCGTATCTGACGTGCAATTTCTCCGCGCCCGTCGGCGGCAAGCCCGCCTGCTTCACGCACGATGAAGTCATCACGCTCTTCCACGAATTCGGGCACGGACTGCATCACATGCTCACGCGCGTGGACGAACTCGGCGTGTCGGGCATCAACGGCGTCGAATGGGACGCGGTCGAGTTGCCGTCGCAATTCATGGAGAACTTCTGCTGGGAGTGGGACGTGCTGACCGACATGTCGGCGCACGTCGAAACGGGCCAGCCGCTGCCGCGCGAACTCTTCGACAAGATGCTCGCCGCGAAGAACTTCCAGAGCGGTCTCGGCACGCTGCGTCAGATCGTCTTCTCGATGTTCGACATGGTGCTGCACACGTCCTACGATCCGGCCAACGGCACGCAGAACATCAACGACCTCGCCCGCGAGATCAACGAGAAGTTCCACGTCATTCCGCAGGCGCCGTTCTCGCGCTGGCCGAATACGTTCAGCCACATCTTCGCGGGCGGTTACGCAGCGGGCTACTACAGCTACAAGTGGGCCGAAGTGCTGTCCGCCGATGCCTATGCCGCGTTCGAGGAAGCCGCGAAGGCCGCGAACGGGTCGGTGCTGAACGCGGAGACCGGCACGCGCTATCGCCGCGAGATTCTGGAAATCGGCGGCAGCCGCCCGGCGATGGATTCGTTCAAGGCGTTCCGCGGACGGGAGCCGAGCATCGACGCGCTGTTGCGTCACAACGGCATGAGCGAGCACACGCAGACGGTGCACTGATCGAAAACCCCGGCCCCCGCGCCGGGGTTTTTTCTTTCAGCGCTGGATTCTGAAGTCCACTTCCGCGGGCCGGCCTTCGAGCGCGAGCGTCGCGCGCATGGCCGGGCTGCGGCTCACCACCTTCCCTCTTCTGATCACCGCCGTGCGCGCCGCGCGCAGACGGATCGCTTCGATCGGATCGCGCGCGTCCAGCACGACGCAGTCCGCATGGCAGCCCACTTCCACGCCGTAGCCTTCGAGCCCGAGAATGCGCGCGGGCGTGCGCGTGACGGCATCGAAGCACGCATGCATCGCGTCGACGCCCGTCATCTGCGCGACGTGCAAGCCCATGTGCGCGACTTCGAGCATGTCGCCGGAGCCCAGGCTGTACCACGGGTCCATTACGCAGTCGTGGCCGAACGCGACGTCGATGCCCGCCGCCATCAGTTCGGGCACGCGCGTCATGCCGCGCCGCTTCGGGTACGTGTCCGAGCGACCCTGCAACGTGATGTTGATGAGCGGATTCGCGATCGCCGACACGCCCGCTTCGCGCATCAGCGGAATCAGCTTGCTGACGTAGTAGTTGTCCATCGAATGCATGGACGTGAGATGCGAGCCGGTCACGCGGCCGTGCAGTCCCAGCCGATGCGTTTCCGCCGCGAGCGTTTCGATGTGGCGCGACATCGGATCGTCGGATTCGTCGCAGTGCATGTCCACGCGCAAGCCGTGCTGGGCCGCGTACTCGCACAGCAGCGTGACGGACGCCGCGCCGTCGGCCATCGTGCGCTCGAAGTGCGGAATGCCGCCGACGACATCGACGCCGAGCGCGATCGCGCGCTTCAGGTTCTCGAATGCGCCCGGACTGCGCAGCACGCCGTCCTGCGGGAACGCGACGAGTTGCAGGTCGAGATACGGCTTGACGCGGCGCTTCACTTCGACGAGCGCCTCGGCGGCGAGAAGACGCGCATCGCAGACATCGACGTGCGAGCGGATCGCCAGCAGCCCGCGCGCGACGGCCCAGTCGCAATACTGCAGCGCGCGCTCGACGATAGCTTCCTGCGTGAGTTCTGGCTTCAGTTCGCCCCATAACGCGATGCCTTCGAGCAGCGTGCCCGACGCGTTCACGCGCGGCAAGCCGTACGAGAGCGTGGCGTCCATGTGGAAGTGGGCGTCGACGAAGGGCGCGGTGACGAGCGAACCGTCCGCGTCGATTTCTTCACGCGCGCTCGCATTCAGATGCGGCTCGATCGCAGCGATACGGCCTGCTTCCATGCCGATATCGACGAGCCCCGTCGAGCGCACGAGCGATGCGCGGCGAATGATGAGATCCATATGAAGCCCCCGGGCGTAAGCGGTTCTGACGATTGTAGCGGGACATAAATGCGCGGGCGCGATCGCTGTGGCTCGTGTGCCGCCCAGCGTCGCGATGAGCGTGGGGCCCTCGCCGTGCATAGACGCCGCGCGTCACGCGATAGGTCGCGCGTGCGCGTAGGCAGCATTGAGGGCGGCGCAATGGTCGGCGCGGCCGTCGTGTTCTGCGCCCGAACGCGAACGGGGTAATGACATCGCCTTACGAAGGCGTCGCCGCCGACGCTGCGCGCGGATACGCAAAAGACTGCACGCGCCGAGTGCGAGCCCGGCATCGGTGATCTAACGCCGCGCCGCCTCCGATACCGCGCGATCGCCCATGCACGCCTTACATACGCTCGCCCTGCTCGATATCCGGCGGCGCTTCGTCCGCCGGCAGCGTGAACCAGAAGCGCGCGCCGCACACGCGCCCTTCCGTGTCGACGCGATTCTCCACGCCGATGCGCCCGCCGTGCGCCTCCACGATCGCGCGACAGATCGCGAGCCCGAGCCCGATGCCCGGTTGAGCCGATTCCTTCTCGCCGCGCGTGAACTTATCGAAGAGGCGCGTCTCCATGCCGGCCGGCACGCCCGGCCCTTCATCGTCGATCACGACGCGCACATCGCCCGATGTTTCTTCTTCCGCCGCAATGCGAATCGGCGTATGCGCGGGCGTGTACTTCGCAGCGTTCTCCAGCAGGTTCGCGAATAGCCGCTCCATCAACACGGCGTCGAGCCGCAGCATCGGCAGATTCGACGGCATGCGAACCTGCACGGGTCGGCCCGCGAGCGTGCGCCTCATTGAGGCGAGCGCCGCGCCGACCGTTTCTTCGAGCATCGACCACTGCCGGTTCAAGCGAATCGCGCCCGCCTGCAAGCGCGCCATGTCGAGCAGGTTCGTGACGAGCCCGCTCATGCGCAGCGCCTCCTCGTGGATCGCGTGCACCAGTTCCTGCGACTCGCCCGAAAGACCGCCGATCGCGCGCGCCTCATCCTCCAGCACCGACGCAAAGCCGACAATCGACGTCAACGGCGTGCGCAAGTCATGCGAGATCGCCGAGAGCAGCGAATTGCGCAGGCGTTCGGACTCCATGTTGACGAGCGCGTCCTGCGCGATATCCACGTAATGCACGCGTTCGAGCGCAAGCGCAATCTGCGCCGCGAACGTCTCGATCATGCGCCGCTGCTCGGGCACGGCCAGCTCCGCTTCCCGCTCGACCACGATCGCGAGCACGCCGCGCGTTCGCATCGGCGCGCGCAGCGGCAAGTAGAGCGCATCGGTGGCGGGGAGCGTGTCGGTGCCGCGGCCCGCAGGCTTCTGCTGCTCGTAGACCCATTGCGCGATATCGAGGTCGATGCGCGCGGCGTCCAGCATCGCGTCCGCGTTCGGCTCGTCCACTTTCTGGCGCACGCGTTCGGTCGCATCGGGCAAAAGCATCGCGACTTTTGCGTGAAAGACTTCGGCCACATGCCGCGTGCCGATCTCGATGATCTGCCCGGTCATCAGCGCGGCGGCGAGTTCTTTCGTCATCGCGTACATGGCGCTCGTGCGCCGTTCCCGCTGCGACGCGATGCGCGCCTCGCGGCGCAGGCTCGACGTGAGATGGCTTATCGTGAGCGATGTCAGCAGCATCACGACGAAGGTGAGCACGTATTGCGTGTCGGTGACGGAAAACGACAGCGCGGGCGGCACGAAGAAGAAGTCGAACGCCGCGACCGACACGAACGACAGCATCACGCCCGGTCCGCGCCCGAGCCGCGCGGCGGCGAAGATCACGCCGAGCAGATACAGCATCACGAGATTGGCGAGCGCGATATGCCGCGCGGCCAGCCCATGCGCGACCAGCGTAATCGCCGCGCCGATGGCGAGCGCGCAGAAGTAAGCGCGCGGCGGCGAATGCCCGGCGTCGCGCCATGCGCCGGTTATCGACGCCCGCCGCGTTTGCGATTCGTCGCGCGGGGTGGCGGAGACGAGCGTGACATCGATATCCGCCGCATGCCGGACGATGCGCTCGGCGACCGGCGTTTGCGCGATGCGCCGCCAGCTTCGCGCGGCCGACGCGCCCGCGATGAGCTTCGACACATTGCGCATGCGCGCATAGTCGATGAGCGTCGCGGCGGCGTCCGCGCCATCGAGCGTCACGGTTTCCGCGCCGAGTTCCGAGGCGAGCTTGAGCGCGTCGAGCGTGCGGCGGCGCTCATCGTCGGAGAGGCGCTGGAGCTTCGGCGTTTCGACATAGACCGCGAGCCAGTCCGCCCTCAGCGCCGCCGCGAGCCGCGCCGCCGCGCGCACGAGCGCCGCGCCTTCCGGTCCCGGCCCCACGCACGCGATCAAGCGCTCGCGCGCCCGCCAGATGCGCTCGATCGACTGGTCCGCGCGGTACTCGCGCATCTGCGCATCCACACGGTCGGCGGTGCGGCGCAACGCGAGTTCGCGCAGCGCGATCAGGTTGCCCTTGCGAAAGAAGTTGCGCACCGCCTGCTCGGCCTGCTGCGGCAGATACACCTTGCCGTCGCGCAGGCGGTCGAGCAGTTCCTCGGGCGGCAGATCGACGAGCGTCACTTCATCGGCGAGATCGAACACGCGGTCGGGCACCGTCTCCCACACGCGAATGCCGGTGATGCGCCCGACGATATCGTTAAGGCTTTCCAGATGCTGCACGTTGACGGTCGTGTACACGTCGATGCCCGCGTCGAGCAGTTCGTGCACGTCCCGCCAGCGCTTCAGGTGCCGCGAACCCTGCACGTTCGAATGCGCGAGTTCATCGACGACGATGAGTTGCGGCTTGCGCGCGAGCGCGCCGTCGAGATCGAATTCCGCGAGCGTGCGGCCGCGATAGTCGATGTGCGCGGGCGGCAGCGTCTCGAGTCCGTCGCAGAGCGCGAGCGTCTCCTTGCGGCCATGCGTTTCGACGACGCCGATCGCGACATCGACACCTTCGTCGCGGCGGCGTCGCGCGGCTTGCAGCATCGCGAAGGTCTTGCCGACGCCCGCCGACGCGCCGAAGAACACCTTCAGCCGGCCGCGCTGGCGCTTCGCTTCCTCGCGTTGCAGCTTGTCGAGGAGTTCATCGGGGGTCGGGCGCATGGGCTCCTGGGCGGGTCGTCGTCACTGGCGCTTAGGGAATGGCGGCGTTCAGCGAACGCTCGCCCGGTCCAGCGCGAGATTCAATTTAAGCACATTCACCGTCGGTTCCCCGATGATGCCGAATGTGCGCGTGGACGTCGCCTCGACGACGAGCGCATTGACTTGCGCGACGGACAGCCCGCGCGCCCGCGCCACGCGTGCGATCTGATACGCGGCCGCCGCCGGGCTGATGTGCGGATCGAGCCCGCTGCCCGATGAGGTCACGAGATCGACGGGCACGGCCGCGTCGTTGGAAGGATCGGCGGCGTGCAGCGCGGCGATGCGCGCCTTCACGGCATCGGCGAGCGCGGGATTGGTCGGCCCGAGATTCGATCCGCCGGAGCTGCCCGCGTTGTACGGATTCGGCGTCGTGGCGGACAAGCGGCCCCAGAAATAGCGCGGCGCGTCGAACTGCTGGCCGATCAGTTCGGAACCGACGATCTTCCCGTCGAGCTCGATGAGACTGCCGTTCGCCTGATGCCTGAACACCGTCTGCGATACCGCCGTCACGATGAGCGGATACAGCAAGCCCGTGATGATCGTCAGTGCAACGAACAATACGATGGCAGGACGCATTGCATTCTTCATGATGTGTTCTCCTAGTTCCAACCGAGCGCGGTGATCGTCATGTCGATCAGCTTGATGACCGGAAACGGCAGCACGATGCCGCCGAGCCCATAGACGAGGAGATTGCGCCGCAACAACGAAGCTGCCCCGAGCGCACGATACTTCACGCCCTTCAATGCGAGCGGAATCAGGAACACGATGATGAGCGCGTTGAAGATCACCGCCGAAAGAATCGCGGACGACGGCGACGCGAGATGCATCACGTCGAGCACGCGCAATTGCGGATACGTGGTGGCAAAAGCGGCAGGAATGATCGCGAAGTACTTGGCGACGTCGTTGGCGATGGAAAACGTCGTCAGCGAGCCGCGCGTCATCAGCATCTGCTTGCCGATCTCCACGATCTCGATCAGCTTCGTCGGGTTCGAATCCAGATCGACCATGTTGCCCGCTTCCTTCGCCGCTTGCGTGCCGGTGTTCATTGCCACCGCGACGTCGGCCTGCGCGAGCGCGGGCGCGTCGTTGGTGCCGTCGCCGGTCATCGCCACGAGCCGCCCTTCGGCCTGATGCGCGCGAATCGTCGAGAGCTTCGCTTCGGGCTTCGCTTCGGCGAGAAAGTCATCCACGCCCGCTTCCGCCGCGATGGCCGCCGCCGTCAGCCGGTTGTCGCCGGTGACCATCACGGTCTTGATGCCCATCTTGCGCAGTTCCGCAAAGCGTTCCTTGATGCCGCCCTTCACGATGTCCTTCAGTTCGATCACGCCGAGCGCGCGCGCCTTGCCCGCGACGTATTCCGCGACGACGAGCGGCGTGCTGCCGCGCCGCGCGATCTCGTCGACGCCATGCTGCACTTCCTGCGGAAAGCGCCCGCCGCGTTCTTCGACGTACTTTCTCACCGCTTCGGCCGCGCCCTTGCGAATCTCGCGGTCCGGCACATCGACGCCGCTCATGCGCGTCTGCGCGCTGAACGCGATGAACGTTGCGCCGAGCGTCGCCATATCGCGTTCACGGATGTCGAAGCGCTGCTTCGCCAGCACGACGATGCTGCGGCCTTCCGGTGTTTCATCGGCGAGCGACGCGAGTTGCGCGGCGTCGGCGAGATCGCGCTCGCTGACACCGGGCGCCGGCGCGAACGACGACGCCTGCCGGTTGCCGAGCGTGATGGTGCCGGTCTTGTCGAGCAGCAGCACGTCGACGTCGCCGGCCGCTTCCACCGCGCGGCCGGAAGTCGCGATCACGTTCGCCTGCATCATGCGGCTCATGCCCGCGACGCCGATGGCCGACAACAGTCCGCCGATGGTCGTCGGAATCAGGCAGACGAGCAGCGCGACGAGCGCGGTGATCGTGACGACATGCCCGGTTTTCGCGGCTTCGACCGAGAACATCGAGAACGGCAGCAAGGTCGCGGTGGCGAAGAGCAGCACGAGCGTCAGCGCGACGAGCAGAATGGTGAGCGCGACTTCGTTCGGCGTCTTCTGCCGCTTCGCGCCTTCGACCATCGCGATCATGCGGTCGAGAAACGCCTCGCCGGGGTCGGCGCTCACGCGCACGACGATCCAGTCCGACAGCACGCGCGTGCCGCCCGTCACCGACGAGAAATCGCCGCCCGACTCGCGGATGACGGGCGCGGATTCGCCCGTGATCGCGGATTCATCGACGGACGCGACGCCGTCGATCACTTCGCCATCGGCGGGCACGGCGTCGCCGGCTTCGATCAGCACGACATCGCCCTTGCGCAGATCGCTCGACGCGACCATGCGAATGGGCGACTTCGGATGCGGCTCGTTCAGCTTCTTCGCCATCACGTTATGCTTGGCGCTGCGCAACGACGCGGCCTGCGCCTTCGAGCGCCCTTCGGCGAGCGCCTCGGCGAAGTTCGCGAAGAGCACGGTGAACCACAGCCACAGCGCAACGGCGAGGATGAAGCCCGCGGGCGCTTCCGCCTGGCCCAAGAGCGCGGCGATCCAGAGCACCGTCGTCAAGATGCTGCCGACGTACACGCAGAACATCACGGGATTGCGCAGTTGCGTGCGCGGCGCGAGCTTCGCGAAGGAATCGGCGATGGCGGGTTTCAAAAGCGCCGGATCGAACATCGAACGCGCCGCCGTGCGCGCTTGCCCGAGGTTCTCCGGGCGATGCAGCGGCGCTTGATTCAGTTGAGTCATCTGTTCCTCGAAATCAGTGAGCGGCGATCATCGTCAGATGCTCGACGACAGGCCCGAGCGCGAGCGCCGGCACATACGTGAGCGCGCCGACGAGCAAGAGTGTGCCGAGCAGCAGCACCACGAAAAGCGGTCCGTGCGTCGGCAAGGTGCCGGCGGTGACGGCGAGGCGCTTTTTCGCCGCGAGCGATCCCGCAATCGCCAGCACGGGCACGATGGAGCCGAAGCGGCCGAGCCACATCGCGATGCCGAGCAGCACGTTGTAGAACGGCGTGTTCACCGAAAGGCCCGCGAACGCGCTGCCGTTGTTGTTCGCCGCCGAGCTGAACGCGTACAGCACTTCCGAGAAACCGTGCGCGCCCGGATTGGCGATGCCCGCCGTGCCCGATGCCGTCAGCACCGCCACCGACGTTCCCGCGAGCACCAGAAGCGGCGTGAGCAGGATCGCGATGGACACCATCTTCATCTCGAACGATTCGATCTTCTTGCCGGCGTACTCGGGCGTGCGGCCGATCATCAGCCCCGCGACGAACACCGCGAGCAGCGCGAAGACGAGCATGCCGTACAAGCCGGAGCCGACGCCGCCGAAGATCACTTCGCCGAGCTGGATCAGGAGCATCGGAACGAGGCCGCCCAAGGGCGTCAGCGAGTCGTGCATCGTGTCGACCGCGCCGCAGGACGCAGCGGTCGTCGCCACCGTGAAGATGCCCGACTGCGCGATGCCGAAGCGCGTCTCCTTGCCCTCCATGTTGCCGCCCGCTTGCAGCGCGCTCGCGTGGGTATCGACGTGAAGCGACGCGAAGAGCGGATTGCCCGCCTGCTCCGCCGATATCTCGCCGACGCACGCTGCCGCGAACGCGATGGTCATTGCCGCGAGCACGGCGTAGCCCTGCCGCTTATCGCCGATCATGCGGCCGAACACGACGCACAGCGCGGCGGGAATGAGCAGCATCGCGATCATCTGCATGAAGTTGGAGAGCGGCGTCGGGTTCTCGAACGGATGCGCCGAGTTCGCGTTGAAGAAGCCGCCGCCGTTCGTGCCGAGCATCTTGATCGCTTCCTGCGACGCCACCGGGCCCATCGGCAGCGACTGCTTGTCGGCTTTCATGTCGCGCATGACAGGATTGCCGTGGGCATCTTTCACCGCGTTGCCTTGCGCGTCTGTCTGCGGTGACTGATAGCTCGTGACTTGCAGCGTCGACACCTCCTGATACGGCCTGAAGTTCTGAATCACGCCCTGGCTCACGAAGACGAGCGCGAACACCACGGCGAGCGGCGCGAGCACGTAGAGCGTCGTGCGCGTGAGATCGACCCAGAAGTTGCCGATGGTCTGCGCGCTATGCCGCTTGAAGCCGCGAATCAGCGCGACGACGACCGCGATGCCGGTCGCCGCCGACAGAAAGTTCTGCACCGTGAGGCCGAGCATTTGCGCGAGATAGCCCAGCGTGCTTTCTCCGCCATAGTCCTGCCAGTTCGTATTGGTGACGAAGCTCACCGCTGTGTTGAACGCGGCATCCGGCGTCATCGCGGTCATGCCTTGCGGATTGGCCGGCAAGACCTGTTGCAGGCGCAAGAGCGCGTAGAGCGCGAGCGCGCCGAGCGCATTGAAGAGCAGCACCGCGAGCGCGTAATGCTTCCACGACATTTCGGCATCGGCATCGACGCCTGCGATGCGATACAACGCGGCTTCGAGGCGCTTCGTCTTGCGCACGACAGCCGACGAGCCGTCGAGCACGTCGGCGATGTATCGCCCGAGCGGAACGGCGAGCGCGATCAGTACGACGATGAACAGCGCCGTCTGCGTGAACGTGTTGGCGTTCATTCGAGATCCTCCGCGCGCAGCAGCGCGTACACGAGGTAGGCGAAAAGCAGCAGCGTCGATGCAGCCGCGAGCCAGATCATCCATGCGGTCATGCGCTCGCTCCCGGCAGACGGCGGCGCAAACGCTCGCAGCCCACGGTCAGCGCCGCGCACAGCGCCCAGAACAGGGCGATGCCGGCGACGTAAAGCAGGTCCATTGTTCGGTTCTCCTCTTGTGCATTGGACGCCTGCAAGAGTAGAAGGACCGGGATAAAGGGCGTGGCAAGAGATCGCGCGGCGGCGTAAAAATCGCGTAAACGAGCGCGCGGCGGTACGCAAGCGTCGTGGCGTTATCATTCCGGCTTCGATCGACACTCAAGAAGCCGCAGGCCATCGCCGTCACATGAAAATCGCCACCTGGAACGTCAACTCACTCAAGGTCCGTCTTCAGCACGTCACCGACTGGCTGCAACTCTCGCAAGTGGATGTGCTATGCCTTCAGGAACTGAAGCTGCCCGACGAGAAATTCCCCCGCGCCGAATTGGAAGCCGCCGGATACAAAAGCTGGTTCGCGGGACAGAAGACGTATAACGGCGTCGGCATTCTGGTGCGCGACGGCATCGACGTGCACGACGCCACCGTCGTGCGCAATATTCCCGGCTTCGAGGACTTGCAGCAGCGCGTGATTGCCGCGACGGTGAACGGCGTGCGCATGGTGTCGGCGTATTTCCCGAACGGGCAGGCGCCCGGTTCCGAGAAATTCGCGTACAAGATGCGTTGGCTGGATGCGCTGCGCGAATGGCTGCGCGAAGAGATGATGCAGTATCCGAAGCTCGCGCTGCTCGGCGATTACAACATCGCGCCGGAAGACCGCGACGTGCACGACCCGAAAGCGTGGGAAGGTCAGAACCTCGTTTCGCCGGAAGAACGCGCGCATTTCATGCAGCTCGTCGGCCTGGGACTCACCGACGCCTTCCGCAAGTTCGAGCAGCCCGAGAAGCTCTTTACGTGGTGGGATTACCGCATGATGGCGTTCCGGCGCAACGCGGGCCTGCGCATCGACCACATTTTGTTGTCGTCGGAGTTGTCGGCGCTGTGCACGTCATGCGAAATCGACAAGGTGCCGCGAAAGTGGGATCAGCCGTCCGACCACGCGCCTGTCGTCGCGACGGTCGGCTGCTGATCCGTGCCATGCGGTCACGCGTCGAGATGCAATTCCTGAATCTTGCGCGTGATCGTATTGCGGCCGATGCCGAGACGCTCCGCCGCCTCGACCTTGCGCCCGCGCGTGAAGTCGAGCGCCTCGCGGATCACGGCGGCTTCGAAGCGGCGCGCGAGTTCGTCCATGACATCGGCGGAATTTTCGCGCAACAGCCGCGCGACTTCCGTGCGCAAGCCGTTTTCCCATACGCTCGCCGGCACGCCCGCTGGCGGGGCCGAAGCGGGCGCCGAGGCAGGCACGGCTGACCCGTTCTGAGCGACCGCGCCATCGGTCGATACGGCGATGCTCTCAGGCGTCACGTCCTGCCGCGGCGTGAGATCGGGCGGCAGGTCCTTCTGCTCGATCACTTGCGCGGGCGCCATCACGGTGAGCCAGTTGCACAGGTTTTCGAGCTGGCGCACGTTGCCGGGAAACGGCAGCGACGCGAGATAAGCGAGCGCGCTGTCGGACACGCGCTTGGGCTCGACGCCCAGATCGCGCGCGCTCTTCTGCAGGAAGTGCCGCGTGAGCAGCGGAATGTCTTCGCTGCGTTCGCGCAGCGCCGGTAGACGCAGCCGGATCACGTTGAGGCGATGGTACAAGTCCTCGCGAAACAGGCCCTGCCGCACGCGCGATTCCAGATTCTGGTGCGTGGCGGCGATCACGCGCACGTTCGCGCGCAGCGGATTGTGGCCGCCGACCCGATAGAACTGCCCATCGGACAGCACGCGCAAGAGCCGCGTTTGCAGATCGAACGGCATGTCGCCGATTTCGTCGAGAAAGAGCGTGCCGTTCTCCGCCTGTTCGAAGCGGCCCTGCCGCATGGCCTGCGCGCCCGTGAACGCGCCACGCTCGTGACCGAATAGTTCGGACTCCAACAGATCCTTCGGGATCGCCGCCGTATTGAGCGCGATGAACGGCCCGTTGGCCCGCGGGCTATGTCGGTGCAACGCGCGCGCGACAAGCTCCTTTCCGGTGCCTGATTCGCCTGTGATGAGCACGGTCGCCGCCGAATGCGACAGGCGGCCGATCGCGCGGAACATGTCCTGCATCGCAGGCGCTTGTCCCAGCATCTCGGGCGTCTCGGTCACGCGCTCATCGTACGCGGCCTCGCCGCGCATGCTTTCGTCGACGGCGCGGCGAATCAGTTCCACTGCCTTGTCGATATCGAAGGGCTTGGCGAGATATTCGAATGCGCCGCCCTGAAACGCGGCGACCGCGCTATCCAGATCGGAAAACGCCGTCATGATGATGACGGGCAGTCCAGGCAGCCTGTCGCGCACCGTTTGCAGCAGTTCGAGCCCGGAGCCGCCGGGCATGCGGATATCGGATACCAGCACTTGCGGGCTTTCGGTTTCGAGCGCGGCAAGCGCGTCGCGCACGCCCGAAAAACTGCGCGTCGTGAAGTTCTCTCGTGCGAGCGCTTTTTCGAGCACCCAACGGATGGATTGGTCGTCGTCTACTATCCAGATCGGCTTCATATCGTTCGGCGAGAAGTCTTCGTGTGGTTCGGTGTATGCCCGTCGAAACGGTCAGGCTTCGTGGCTTCGCGCGAGAATCGCGGCCCGCAGTCTGGTGAATGTCGATGTTGGTTGATTCGCGTGTCAGTTCCCTGTGTCAGTTCCCGAAAGGCAGCAGGATGGCGAACTCCGTGCAGCCCGGCTTGCTCTCCACTTCGATCAACCCGTCATGCTGCTGCACGAACGACTGCGCGAGCGTGAGGCCGAGACCGCTTCCGTCTTCCCTGCCCGACACGAGCGGAAAGAAGATGCGGTCGCGGATATCGCCGGGAATGCCGGGACCGTTGTCAGTGATATGCAAGTCCAGTGCCAGTTTGTGCAGGCGCTTGCCGATAGTCACCTTGCGCGCGATGCGCGTGCGCAGCTCGATCTTCGCGTCGCCTTGCGAGATGCGCTCCTTGAGCGCCTCCGCCGCGTTGCGCACGATGTTGAGCAGCGCCTGAATCAGTTGCTCCTTGTCGCCGCGCAGGTCGGGCACGCTCACGTCGTAGTCGCGTTCGATGGTGAGGCCGCGCGGGAACTCCGCGAGGATCACCGCGCGCACGCGCTCGCAGACTTCGTGAATGTTGACGTCGCCGACGATATGCGGATGCCGGTGCGGCTCCAGCAAGCGATCGACGAGCGTTTGCAGGCGGTCCGATTCCTTGATGATGACCTGCGTGTATTCGCGCAACTCGTCGCGTTCGCGCCCGCCAAGCTCGAACTCCAGCAGTTGCGCCGCGCCGCGAATGCCGCCGAGCGGATTCTTGATCTCGTGTGCGAGATTGCGGATCAGTTGCTTGTTGACCGCCGTCAGATCGTGGATGCGCTCTTCGCGATCCGTGCGCAGATGGCGCTCGTTCTCGAAGAGTTCGAGCAGCACGTAATCGGGCGCGGCTTCGAGATATGCGACGATCGCATGCACGTGAAGCGGCTCGCGCCCCGCGCGTTCGAGCGCCGCGTCGAGCCGCGTCGCGTTGAAGCGGTTCTCCGCGATGGAAGCGATAGTCGTCGCCAGTTCGTCGGCGTTCGCGAAGAGTTCGGGCCAATGCGTCTGCATCAGTTGCTTGCGCGACATCTCGAGCATCGACTCCGCCGACGGGTTCGCGTACGCGATCCTGAGATTGCGCTTGTCGAGCACGAGCACGACAGTCGGCAACGCTTCGAGGCCGGGCAGCAGGCCGGTCGCGGCGAGTTGCGTGTCGTCGGAGAGCGCATCGGCGTGACCCTTTCGCGCCTTGATCAGATTCTTGAGCACCATCGTGCAATGATTGAGGTCGTTCGTGCTACCGATCTTCTTCTCGTTGCGTGACAACCGCGAGCGATTAAAAAAGGGACGGCGCGCCGTCCCTTTTCCGTCGTTCTTCATGACATGCGGCGAGCGCGCTTCATCGAATCGAAATCAACGAAACGCGCTGCCTTCATGCGTTACAGCGAGTAGTACATCTCGAACTCGATCGGGTGCACCGCCTGACGATAACGCTGCAGCTCGTTCGTCTTCAGTTCGATGTATGCGTCGAGCATCGAATCCGTGAACACGCCGCCGCGCGTCAGGAACTCGCGGTCGCCGTCCAGCGCGTCGAGCGCCTGATCCAGGCCCGCGCAAACGGTCGGGATCTTCGCGTCTTCTTCCGGCGGCAGGTCGTACAGATTCTTGTCCGCGGCTTCGCCCGGATGAATCTTGTTCTGCACGCCGTCGAGACCCGCCATCATCAGCGCGGAGAAGCACAGGTACGGATTCGCGAGCGGATCCGGGAAGCGCGTTTCGATACGGCGGCCCTTCGGGTTGCTCACGTGCGGAATGCGGATCGACGCCGAACGGTTGCGAGCCGAGTAAGCCAGCTTCACGGGCGCTTCGAAGTGCGGCACGAGACGCTTGTACGAGTTCGTACCCGGGTTCGTGATCGCGTTCAGCGCGCGCGCATGCTTGATGATGCCGCCGATGTAGAACAGCGCGAATTCCGACAGGCCCGCATAGCCGTTGCCCGCGAACAGGTTCTGGCCGTCCTTCCAGATGGACTGGTGAACGTGCATGCCCGAGCCGTTATCGCCGACGATCGGCTTCGGCATGAACGTCGCCGTCTTGCCGTACGTGTGCGCGACGTTGTGGATGATGTACTTCATCTGCTGCAGCCAGTCCGCGCGCTGAACCAGCGTCGAGAACTTGGTGCCGATTTCGTTCTGGCCCTGGCCCGCCACTTCGTGGTGGTGCACTTCGACCGGAATGCCGATTTGTTCGAGCAGCAGACACATTTCCGAGCGGATGTCCTGGAACGTGTCGACAGGCGCTACCGGGAAGTAGCCGCCCTTGGTGCCCGGACGGTGGCCGGTGTTGCCGCCTTCGAATTCCTTCGCCGACGACCACGGCGCTTCTTCCGAGCCGATCTTCACGAATGTGCCCGACTGGTCCGTGTTCCACTGCACCGAGTCGAAAATGAAGAATTCCGGCTCCGGACCGAAGAACGCGGTGTCACCCAGGCCCGAGCTCTTCAGATAGGCTTCGGCGCGCTTCGCGAGCGAGCGCGGATCGCGCTCGTAGCCCTTGCCGTCGGCCGGCTCGACCACGTCGCAGGTCAGAACCAGCGTGGATTCTTCGTAGAACGGGTCGATGAACGCGGTGTCCGCATCCGGCACGAGCAGCATGTCCGACGCTTCGATACCCTTCCAGCCGGCGATGGACGAACCGTCGAAAGCGTGGCCGCTTTCAAATTTGTCTTCGTCGAATGCCGAGACCGGCACGGAAACGTGTTGTTCTTTGCCGCGCGTGTCGGTGAAGCGAAAATCGACAAACTTGACGTCCTCGTCCTTGACGAGTTGCATGACGTCGGCCACGGATTTACTCATTACCTATCTCCTGATTAACAAAAGTCGGCGAATCGCTCCGCCGCCTCGACCAATTCTGCACTGCCGTTTCAATCGAGGGTGGAAAAAGCAGCTTCTATGCCATGCGCGTCATGCGCAGGCTAAATGACTGATGCAACGGCGTTTTTGGAGCAGGCGCCAGACGTGTCCGATTGTGCGACGTCGCCCGAGCCCCGCCGATAGCACCATCAAGGTGCATCCATCCTAGCACGGCCATCCAGGCGCACCTTCGCTGTGCTCGTCCCGATTCACGCACCGAAATAGCGCTCGAGATGTTCCGAGTTGCGCGCGTAGCCGCCAAGCTAGAATCAATTCTTTAAGCGAACGGAGACACCTCGCCATGAGTACGCTCGACCAACTGTACGGCAAAGCCGCGAGCCGGGCCGCCGAGAACAACCTCACCTACGCAGGCGCGCTCCTGCCCGCCGAAGCCTTCGAGTTCCTCCAACTGGAACCGCGCGCTCGCCTCGTCGACGTGCGCACCCGCGCCGAACTCGACTGGGTGGGCCGGCCCGCGATCAACGGCGAGCAGTACGCGCACATCGAATGGATTCGCTATCCCGGTTCGGTGCCAAACGCTGAGTTTATCGAACAATTAAGACAAATCGCCACTCCGGACACGCCGCTCGTGTTCTTATGCCGCAGCGCCGCGCGCTCGAAGCTCGCCGCCGTCGCCGCGCAGAATCAGGGGTTCACGAAAGCCTACGACCTGCTGGAAGGCTTCGAAGGCGACAAGGACGGACAAGGGCACCGCAAGACGGTGTCGGGATGGTGCTTCCGCGGATTGCCTTGGATCGGGGCGTGAGGCGGCGCGTCGGGCGCTAGCGGTCGAGCAATGCCCGCGCGCGGGCGACGGCGGCTTCGTCGACGGGCGCGAGCCCTTTGCCGCCGATCCGCACGCCCGAGCCGAAATGCACCGCCCGCACGCCTGTCGCAGCGACGAAAGGCGCGACCGCGTCCACGGTCAGCCCGGCGCCTGCCAGCACGGTGCAATGCGTGCCTTGCGAACGTTCGACGAGCGATCTGATCTGCGTTTCCGCTTGCAGTACCGACGGTTGGCCGCCCGACGTCAGCACGTTCGTGATGGCGTCGAAGCGAAGCAGCGTGTCGAAGGCGGCGGATAAATCGCGCGCCTCGTCGATCGCGCGGTGGAACGTGAGCGGCAAGCCATCGGCGGCGGCGATTACGCGCGAGAGCGCATCGGTATCGACCTCGCCGTTCTCGCGCAGCATGCCCACGACGATCGCATTCGCGCGGCTCTTCGCGATGGCGCGGACGTCGCGCAGCATGACGGCCAGATCGTCGTCATCGTAGACGAACGAGCGGCTATGCGGACGCACGATCACGTTCACCGGAATGCCGACCGCGTCCACGACCGCTTCGATCAGACCGATACTCGGCGTCAGCCCGCCCTCGCCCATCGCGGTGATCAGTTCGATGCGGTTCGCCCCGCTGCGCTCGGCGGCGCGCGCGTCCGCGACCGTCGTCGCGATGACTTCGAGCAGAATCAACGCGCGTCCTCCGGCGGCACTTCGACGACCTCGCCGCCCAGCGCCGCCACGCCTTCGCGCAGCGCCTCGAACGCGGCGTTCGCGCGCTCGGGATCGCCCTTCACGCCCAGATCGATGTGCGGCCGCGCATAGAGCGCGCCGCGCGCCGCATCGCCGACGCTCGGCAGGCTAAACGCCCGCACGCCGGCGAAATCGCGCTCGATGGCGACCATCAGCGGCGTGATGCGCGATTCCGGCAGCCCGAAGACGAGCAGCGAACGCTCGACATACGGCGTCGCGTGGTGCAGATGCGCGTATTTCGTGTCGAGCACCCATTCGATCATCGGCCACGCCATGACCGGAAAGCCCGGCACGAAGTGATGATCGCCGACAGAGAAGCCCGGAATCTTGTTGTAGCTGTTCGGAATGATCTCGGCGCCTTGCGGGAACATGCCCATGTTCAGCCGATGCAGGTTCTCGGGCGAATCGAGATCCGCAGGCTGGTCGCCCGCCATGTCGCGGATGCGCGCGCGGATCAGCTCCGCCGCTTCCGGCTGCAACGCGAGCGGCACGCCGAGCGCCTTGGCCGCGCACTGGCGCGTGTGATCGTCGGGCGTCGCGCCGATGCCGCCCGTCGAAAACACGATGTCGCCCGACGCGAACGTGCGCGCGAGCGTCGCGGTAATGCGCGCGGGATCGTCGCCGACGTATTCCGCCCAGTCGAGCGACAGCCCGCGCGCGCCCAACAGTTCGATGACTTTCGGCAGATGCTTGTCCGTGCGCCGCCCGGACAGGATTTCGTCGCCGATGATGATGACGCCAATGCCCATGAGTGCCTCTTCTTCCTGTTGACCGCCGTTCAGGACTGCGCCGTGATGGCCGGATAACGCGGCTCGTTCGCCCGCAGCCGCGCGAGCGCGTGCAGGCAGTAGTGCGCGAACCACAGCGCCGAAAACACGAGAATGAACGCATACGCCCAGATCGTCACCGCGGCCACGACCGGAAACAGCGGCAGGAGCCAGACCGACCACGCCCACAGCAGCGTCGGAACGGAGCTCAACAATCCGCTCACGATGCCGATGGCGAGCAGCGGCCAGCGCGATTCGCGCACGATCGCGCGCCGTTCGTCGGGGCTCGCGTGCATGGCGAGCGCGTCGTAGGTCATCACGCGATACGTGAGCCAGCCCCACAGGAGCGGCGGAATCAGCGCGAAGAAAGGCGGGATCAACCAGAGCGGCAAGGTCACGACGAGCGCCACGAGGCACACGAGGGTCGTCAGCACCGAATGCCCGAGGCTGCCGTACCACGAGCCGCCGCGCCGCGCTTCGAGCGCCGCATAGTGGCCCTTCGGAGGGCGCGTGAGCAGCTTGACGACGCCCGGCATCGAAAGCGTGGCGATCAGCAGGAGCACCGTCACGACGATCAGCGGAATCGTCACAATGACGACGAGGAACGGCGCAATGACCGCATGCAGCGACGAAAAGCCGACGGCATCGAACAGGCGGTACATCGCGGAGGTCAGCGCCCAGCCGTCGAGCCAGCCGTTCGCCGCGCCGGTGAGCGTCTGCCAGAAAAACCACAGGATCGCGCCCCAGACGGCGGTGGCGACCGCGAACGGCATCAGCGTGAGCCAGAGCATGCGCGGATGGAAGACGTTCGCCAGCGCGCGCACGAACGAACGCAGCAGATCATTCATGCGTCGTGATGAGTCGTTTGAAGAGTGAAGCGACAGGATAAACCAGCGCGGGTTCGGCGCGCTGGCAACCACTTGAAAGCGATTGAAAGCTCAGAGGGCAGCCGGCCGCTTGCCGGAATCCGCCGCGCGCCGTGCCGCAAGACGCGCGCCGATGCGCTTGAAGGCGAGCCAATGCTGCTCGAAGAAGCCGTCGCCGTAATTGACGGGCGCCAAGCCCGGCGCGCCCAGCTGATCGCGGATGCCGGTCGGCTCGACGGTGCGGTCGAACGACGCCGAGCGGAACAGGATGTCCCAGAACGAAAACAGCACGCCGAAGTTGCAGCCGTACGCCGTGCCTTCGTGACCATAGCCGATCGCGTGATGACGGCGATGGAACGCGGGACTCACGATCAGCCGGTCGCCCAGCCAACCGAAATGCAGGCGGATGTTCGCGTGCTGCACGCTCTGCATCAGGTTCGTGATGGCGACGAGCACGACGAACTGCGACGGCTCCACGCCGATCACGAGCGCGACAGCGGCGAAGAAGCTCGCTTGCAGGACATCGTCGAGCAGGTGGTTGCGGTCGTCGGACCACAGGGACATCTTCTGCTGGCTGTGATGCACGGCGTGCAGTTCCCACCAGATGCCGAACCGATGCTCCAGCCTGTGATACCAGTAACCAGCGAGGTCCAGCAGAAGCAGATAGATGGCGAACGTGACGAGCGGCTGCGTGGTCACGCCAGGCCACAGATTGTCGATTTCGAGCGTCGGCACGCTGTGAATGCGCAGCCAGCTTTGCACGGAATCGAAAATAGGCTGGAACGTGAAGAAGAAGAACAGATTGAGGATGCCGAGCTTCACGATCCACGTGTAGAGCACGTCCACGCGCACGCCCTTGCGGTCCTGCCATTGCTCGGCGGGGCGCAAGGCTTCCAGCGGGCGCAGGATCGCGTACATCGCGATCACTTCCAGCACGCCGACGATCACCCAGTACAGCGCGTCGTACGTGTCTTCGTCGTAGTCCATCATGCCGATCTTGAAGAGCAGCGGCTGCACGACGTCCACGTACAACGTGGTCTGCACGGAAGAAACGAAGCTGTCGAGGACCGAGAGAATGACGTGAAACATGGTGCTCCGTGGAAGTCGGCCGGCCTTGGGAAATGACGCCCAGCGGCCCGTGACTCAATCGTAGTACAGGGCGCCCGCGAGCGCCCTTCTGTCACCGTTCGCCGCCGCGTTCAGGCGCCGTTGGGCGCCGTGACCGGCGCGCGGTCGAGGAAAAAGATGCCGTGCGGCGAACGTCCCACCGCGATGGTCTGGATAAGCTTGCGGTTTGCAAGGTCGATCACGCCGACATGCTTCGCGAAGCGGAACGTCACCCAGAGATACTTTTTATCGGCGGAAAGTTCCATGTCGTCCGGTCCGGGCAAGAGACCGGTGATATCGCCGACGTTCGTGAGCGTGTCTTCGTCGATGATGCTGATGGTGTTCGCCACGCGGTTCGACACGAGCACATGCTTGCCATCCACCATCGAGCGGAAGTTGTGTGCGCCTTTGCCGGTCGTGATGGTCTTCACGACCTTCTGGTTGCGCCAGTCGACGACGGCCACATAGTCCGCGCCCGTCATGCCGACGAGGAGGAACTTGTCGCCGGGCGTCAACCAGACGCCGGCCGGCACCTTGCCGACCTTCATCTTCCACTTGACCGTCTGCGTCGGCAGGTCGATGGCCGCGATCTCGCCCGACACCTGGAGCGAAATGAACGCGGTCGTGCTGTCGTTCGAAAACGCGATGTGGCTCGGCATGGTCGCGAGCGGCAGCCGCTTGGCGAGGCTCAGGTTCTTGCCGTCGTAATGGTAGATATCGAGCCGGTCGAGGCGCAGGCCAGTGGACACGAACCATTTGCGGTCCGGCGAGAAACCGATCTGATACGGGTCCTCGATGTCCTGCACCCAGCGTTGCACCGCGCCCGTTTTCGGGTCGACGAACATCAGGTTGTTCGACACCGAATTCGCGACGATCAGCGACGAATTGTCGGGCGTCGGCATCAGGTGATGCGGCTCTTTGCCGGTCGGCACGGTGCCGATGACCTGATGCGTGTTTTCGTCGATCAGGCTCAGCGTGGCTTCTGCCGAATTGAGCACGATGACGTTATTGGCGAAGGCCGCGGTCGCGGCAAACGCTGCGACGGCCGGAACCGCGAAGCGCGCGGCGCTGGCGACGGCCGCGCGGAGGCGGCCGGAGAAGAATGTGGAGCGCATGAATGTACACGTCGGAAAGCAGGCGTCATTGTAGAACGTTTGCATGCTCCAACGCGTTGACGATGCGGCTCTTTTTGCGCAATTCGGTGCGCGTGCGCAAGAAATGCCGCCTGTTGGCGCAGCTTTCCGCCACGTTCGCGCAAGAACGCGGACGCGTCACCGCTGCATCGATTCCCAGACCTTGTGAAGACGTTTCACCGATATCGGCATCGGCGTACGCAATTCCTGCGCGAAGAGCGACACGCGCAGTTCTTCCAGCAGCCACCGATACTCCGCGAGCCGCGCATCCGCGACGCCGCCGCGCTGCGACAAGGTCCGCTGATACTGCTGCACGAGCGGCAGCAATTCCGCCATCAGGCGCGCGTCGCGGGCGGCGTCGGCCTTCAGCTTGTCGATGCGCAGTGCGATGCCCTTCAGATAGCGCGGGAAGTGCGCCAGCTGCGCGTACGGCGTATCGATCACGAAGCGTTTGCCGATCAGCCCGCTCAACTGCGCCTGCATGTCGGCGTACGCGGTGGCGAAGGGCTTCGCCTGCGCGAGCTTCTTCGTCAGTGCGGCGTATTCCGCGAGAATCGTCCCGGCGAGGCGCGCGATTTCGTTCGCCAGCAACGTGAGGCGCCCCTTCGCGGCGTCGCGGCGGGCGTGAAAGCTGGCGTCGTCGTCGGGCAGCGGGTCTTGCAGGCACGCGCGGTCGAGCGCCGTCTCGACGATCTGGTCGCGCAACTCGTCGGCGGTGCCGAGCGCCATGTACTGCATCGACATTTCGCGCATGCCCGGCAGGTTTTTCTCCAGATAGCGGATCGGCTCGCGCAATTGCAGCGCGAAAAGCCGCCGCAAGCCCGCGCGATGAATGCGCGCCGCTTCCTCCGGCGAATCGAACACTTCCACGTCGCAGTGCGTGATGCGATCCACCAGCGCCGGATACCCGAAAAGCGTCTGCCCGCGCCGGCGGATTTCGAGCAACTCGGGCAGCTTGCCGAAGTTCCACGTCGTCAGGTTTTCGTAGAGCGCGGTGCTTTCGGCGGGCGCGGCCTGCGCGGCCGGTACGTTCGAATCGCCCCCATCGCCGCCATCGCCCGAAAGCGCGTCGAGCGCGACGCTCGCCGCTTCCGCCGTGAGCTTCTGAAAGTACTGCTGCGCCTGTCCGCCGAGTTCCCCGCGCAGTTGCGCGAGATTGCGGCCCATCGCGAGTTGCCGGCCGTGCTCGTCGATCACCTTGAAGTTCATGAACAGATGCGCCGGCAGCGTTTCGAGCTTGAAATCCGCGCTTTTCACGGCGATTTGCGTCTGTTCGCGGATATCCGCGATAAGCGCGTCGATGAGCGCGCCCGCGCCGAACTTCGGCCCAGCGTGACGCTCGGCGAAGGCGGCCGCGTATTCCGGCAACGGCACGACGTGCCGGCGCAGTTTCTGCGGCAGCGACTTCAGGAGCAGTTGCGTCTTCTCCTTGATCATGCCCGGCACGAGCCATTCGACGCGGCGCGCGTCGATCTGATTCAGCCCGTAGAGCGGCACCGTGAGCGTCACGCCGTCGCGCGGCGCGCCCGGCTCGAAGTGATACGACAGCGTCATCTCGATGCCCGACATCGTCATGCGCTTCGGGAACAGATCGGTCGTGACGCCGGCGGCTTCATGGCGCATGAGGTCGTCGCGCGACAGGAAAAGCAGTTGCTGCCTGCCCTCTTTCTTCTGTTCGTCGCGATACCACCGCTCGAACGCCGCGCCCGTCCAGATGCCTTCGGGCACGAGCGAATCGTAGAACGCGTAGATCAGTTCGTCGTCGACCAGCACGTCCTGGCGGCGCGACTTGTGCTCCAGTTGCTCGATATCCGCGACCAGCTTGCGGTTATGCGCGAAAAACGGCAGACGCGTGTCGAACTCGCCTTCGACGAGCGCGCCGCGAATGAAAAGCTCCCGCGCGTATTTCGGGTCTTGCTTGCCGAAGCTCACGCGCCGCCGCGCGTAGACCGTGAGGCCGTAGAGCGTCGCGCGTTCGAACGCGACGACCTGCGCCGCCTTCTTCTCCCAATGCGCGTCCGAAAGCGACTTCTTCAGCAAATGCGCGCCGACCGTTTCGAGCCATTCCGGTTCGATTTTCGCGATGGTCCGCGCATACAGCCGGCTCGTCTCGACGAGCTCGCCCGCCATCACCCAGCGCCCCGCTTTTTTCAGCAGCGCCGAGCCCGGCCACAAATGGAACTTGATGCCGCGCGCGCCGAGATAATGCGGCTCGTCGTCGGCCTTCACGCCGATGTTGCCGAGCAAGCCGGTCAGCAGCGACAGATGCACCTGCTCGAAGGTCGCATCCGATTCGTTCAGGCGCCAGCCGTGCTCGCGCACGACGGTCAGCAATTGCGAATGCACGTCGCGCCATTCGCGCAAGCGCACATGCGACAGGAAGTTCGCGCGGCACGCGTCGGCGAGCTGCTTGTTCGACTTCTTGTGCGCGACGGCTTCTTCGAACCACTTCCAGATGCGCGTCCATTGCAGGAATTCGGAACGCTCGTCGACGAACTGGCGATGCTTCTCGTCGGCCTGCTCCTGCGCTTCGATCGGCCGGTCGCGCGGGTCCTGCACCGAGAGCGCGGAGGCGATCACGAGCACTTCGGTGAGCGCGTGATGATCGCGCGCGGCGAGGATCATGCGGCCGACGCGCGGATCGAGCGGCAGGCGCGCAAGCTCGCGGCCGAGACTCGTCAAGGCGTTGTCGTCATCGACCGCGCCGAGTTCGTTCAGCAATTGATAGCCGTCCGCGATCGCGCGGCCCGGCGGCGGCTCGATGAACGGGAACGTCTCGATTTCCGTCAGATGCAGCGACTTCATGCGCAGAATCACCGACGCGAGAGACGAGCGCAGAATCTCCGGATCGGTGAAGCGCGGGCGCGACTGCAAGTCGGCTTCGTCGTAAAGCCGGATGCACACGCCGTCCGCCACGCGCCCGCAACGGCCCGCGCGCTGGTTCGCGGCGGCCTGCGACACCGGCTCGATCTGCAACTGCTCGACCTTGTTGCGGTACGAATAGCGTTTGACGCGCGCGGTGCCCGTATCGACGACATAGCGGATGCCCGGCACCGTCAGCGACGTCTCCGCGACGTTCGTGGCCAGCACGATGCGCCGCGCGTTCGACGGCCTGAACACGCGCTCCTGCTCCTGCGCCGACAGCCGCGCGAAGAGCGGCAGAATCTCCGTATGCGGCGGATGATGCTTGCGCAGCGCCTCGGCGGCGTCGCGAATCTCGCGCTCGCCGGGCAGAAACACGAGCACGTCGCCGGGGCCTTCGCGGCAGAGTTCGTCGACGGCATCGACGATGCCTTCCATCAGGTCGCGGTCGGTCTTGCGGTCGCTGCGCTTTTGCGGCGTGCCCTGCGCGTTCTTGATCGCCTCGCTTTCCTCTTCGATCGGGCGATAGCGGATTTCCACCGGATACAGCCGCCCGCTCACTTCGATCACCGGCGCGGGCTTTTCCTCGCTGCCGAAGTGGCGCGCGAACCGCGCGGCGTCGATGGTCGCGGACGTAACGATCAGCTTCAGATCCGGGCGCTTCGGCAGGATTTCCTTCAGATAGCCGAGCAGAAAGTCGATGTTGAGGCTGCGCTCGTGCGCCTCGTCGATGATGATGGTGTCGTAAGCCTTGAGGAGCGGATCGGTCTGCGTTTCGGCGAGCAGAATGCCGTCGGTCATCAGCTTGACGGACGCGCCGGGCGCGAGATTGTCCGTGAAGCGCACCTTGTAGCCGACGACTTCGCCGAACGGCGTGCCGAGTTCCTCCGCGATGCGCCGCCCTGTCGCCGAGGCCGCGATCCGGCGCGGCTGCGTGTGACCGATCAAGCCCGCGCCGCCCGCGCCGAGACCGCGTCCGAGCGCGAGGCAGATTTTCGGCAGTTGCGTGGTCTTGCCGGAGCCGGTTTCGCCGCTGACGATGACGACCTGATTCGACTCGATCGCACGCGCGATCTCTTCGCGGCGGCCCGAGACGGGCAGCGCCTCGGGGAAGGTGATCGGCGGGATGGGGTTCGGCGTGACGGTGCGCGGTTTGTCGCGCTTGCGGTCGGGGCGGGCTTCGGCGTGGGCCGGCGTTGTGTCCTGCGTTGCGATGCGGTCAGCGCGTTCGGCGGCGGCCGCGTGCGTGTGCTCGTCGGCTTTCGCGCGGCGGGCCTCGCGATGCGATTCGCCGTCGTCGGCACGGGGCGCGTCGTTCGTTTCGCCGACCGACGATGCCGCCTCGCGTTCTTGCGACCGAGCGCGCGCCGATTCGCGCTGTTTCGATTGCGCCGGCTTTTGCGCGCCGGGAACACCGGCCGATTGATCCGCGCGATGCCGCTCCGCCGCGCTCGCACCGCGCCGGTCGGGCTGCTCGACGTTCGTGCCGTTTCTTGCGCTGTGGCCAACGTCCGACTGGTCCGCATGATGCGGCTGCGACGGGCTCCTTTCGCGCTGATTCGATTGTGCCGATCCCGCGCCGCGCACAGCAGGCGATTGCGTTTGGCGACTCGGCTTCGCCGCCTCTGCGCCGCGTTGATTCAATTGTGCCGGGTTCGCGGCGCGTTCCGCGTTCGAGACAGCCGCTGGTTGCGCCGCGCGATTGGGCTTCGTCGCGCCGGCACCGTGTTGGGTAGATTGTTCAGGCTTGACGGCACCTTCCGCGCCGAATACACCGCTCGATTGAATCGCCCGGTCCGACCTCGACGCATCCGCGCCGCGTTGGCCCGGCTGTGCCGCATTTGCGCTGTGCTCCGCGCTTCGGCCAGTTCGCGATTGCGTTGCGCGATCCGGCTTCGGTGCAACTGCGCCGCGTTGATCAGATTGAACCCGCTTCGCACCATCGTCCGTGCTTCGGGCAACGGGCGACGATGTCCCGCGATCAGACTTCCCCGATGCCGGTTCACGTTGGCTCGCCTGTGCGGGCCGTGCGGCGCTTTCCGCGCTCGACACATCAGCGCGATGCGTTTTCGCAGCACCCGATCCGCGCTCGCCCGCGCTTCGCCCTTGCGAACCCGCATCGCGCGAAGGCGATGGCTGCGTCTGCCTCGCTTCGCCTGCCGGCGCCTGCGCCCCCGCAAAGCGCCGCGCCGCCAGCTCCTTCTTGCTGAGCTCGGCCGATTCGCCCGGCGCGTCGTCCGGCCGGGCATCGCGCAACAGGTTCTCGCGCAGTTTCTTCAACTGCTCCTGAGCGGTGAGGGTCTTATCGGCGGACTGCGGCTGGCCCGGCTGAACGGGGCGTCTGGAAACATTCGGCATAGCGTCGCATTATAATCCCGGCATGAATTCCCAAACCGACCTCACCCTCGCGTCGCAGCCGCCCGCAAGCGAAGCCGACGCGCCGACTTCCCTCGGCCAATTCGTCGACTGGATGCGCTCCGTGGCGCCCTATATTCACGCGTTCCGGAACAAGACGTTTGTCGTCGCGTTCGGCGGGGAACTCGTGCAGGAAGGACGGCTGAACGCGCTGGTGCAGGACGTCGGCCTGCTCCACGCGATGGGCATTCAGATCCTGCTCGTCCACGGCTCGCGTCCGCAGCTGGACGAACAGTTGAGCCTGCACGGCGTCGAGTCGTCGTTCTCGCATGGACTGCGCATAACGGATGCCCGCGCGCTCGAATCCGCGAAGGAAGCCGCCGGCGAAGTGCGTCTCGACATCGAAGCCGCCATCAGCCAGGGCCTGCCGAACACGCCGATGGCGCACGCGCACATCAGCGTGGTGTCCGGCAACTTCGTGACGGCGCGGCCGGTCGGCATTCTGGATGGCGTCGATTTCCAGCACACGGGCGTCGTGCGCAAGATCGACGGCGACTCCGTTCGCCAGTCGCTCGCCAGCAACAAGATCGTGCTGCTGTCGTCGCTTGGCTTCTCGCCGACGGGCGAAGCCTTCAATCTGTCGATGGAAGACGTCGCGTCCGCCGCTGCCATCGCGCTGCGCGCCGACAAGATCATCTTTGTGACCGAAATTCCGGGTCTCGTCGATCAGGAAGGCCAACTGGTGCGCGAAATGTCGCTCGACGACGCCTACCGCCTGCACGAATCCGGCGAATTGCAGGGCGACACCGCGTTCTATCTGAAGCACGCCATTCGCGCGTGCCGCGGCGGCGTCGCGCGGGCGCACATCATTCCGTATGCGCTCGACGGCAGCGTGCTGCTCGAACTGTTCCTGCACGACGGCGTCGGCACGATGATCTCGTACGAGAACCTCGAAAGTCTGCGCGAAGCCACGCCCGACGACGTCGGCGGCATTCTCACGCTGATCGAGCCGCTCGAAGCCGACGGCACGCTCGTGCGGCGCGGGCGTCATCAGATCGAGCGGGATATTGATCACTTTTCGGTCATCGAGCACGACGGCGTGCTCTTCGGCTGCGCGGCGCTGTATCCGTACACGCAGGAGCGCATCGGCGAGATGGCGTGTCTCACGGTCGCGCCCGAAGCGCAAGGTTCCGGCGACGGCGAGCGGCTTCTGAAGCGCATCGAGCAGCGCGCCCGCGCACGCGGCCTCACGCGCATCTTCGTGCTGACGACGCGTACCGAACACTGGTTCCTGAAGCGCGGCTTCGTGAAGGTGACGGTGGACGACCTGCCGGAAGACCGCCGCCGCCTCTACAACTGGCAGCGCAAGTCGCTCGTCCTGATGAAACAGCTTTGAACTGACAACGGACGCGCGCCGCGCTTGTCCGGATTGCAAATCATGGAACCGGTAGGCCACGCCGACACCGGTCGATAAAGGAGAAACACAGATGGCCCGAATGGTTCAATGCGCAAAGCTCGGCAAGGAAGCCGAGGGACTGGACTTCCCGCCGCTGCCGGGCGAACTCGGCAAGCGTATCTACGAGACGGTCTCGAAGGAAGCGTGGCAAGGCTGGCTCAAGCAGCAGACGATGCTCATCAATGAAAATCGCCTGAACATGGCCGACCCGCGCGCGCGCCAGTATCTGCTGAAGCAGACGGAGAAGTATTTCTTCGGCGAAGGCGCCGATACGGCCTCCGGCTACGTGCCGCCGCAAAGCTGATTTCCGGCTCGCAACCGTCGCAAAAACCGACCCTTCGAGGTCGGTTTTTTATTGCTTGCACGTACTGTTTAGAACATCGGAGACTGAGGACACGATTAGGCGCAATCCTAAGTCCAGTAAGGGATTGCGGCGCTCCCGATGCGCCCGGAAATCAGGCCTGTTTGCAGATCGTCTGTCATCGTGTTATCATCTTCCTCGTTATCAACAGCAATTCACCATCATTCACGCGCGGCCTGCCCGGCATAGCGTTTACCGGGTAACGCGTGGTAGTGACAGTTTTTATACAAAGAGGCTTGTCGGTTAAGCAGTACGCCGGCCTTTTTCGTTCCAAGCCTTAGTTTTCGCCGACGTTGCGGTTCCACCCGCGGCTGCCTCCCGGCTCGCCGTCCGCGCGTCCAATTCGTTTGTTTTATCCGAGTGCAATTTCGCGACTTCCACCGCGAGGCACCGGCACCGCTTTTCTTCGATCGTCAGCTTCGGGCCACTGTCCGACGCTCGGCGGAGCCATTCGCTCTCGTTCCGACGATCGCAACGGCTCGCGGCGCCGTCGCGAAACTGCACTATCCGGCCCATGCGCTGCTCAGGCGGCGCGCCCGATGCTTTTCGCGAGCATCCGGCACTCGACACGGAGTCTTCAACGTATGACCGCCCTAAACGACGGCCTCTGGCGCAAGCGCCACACATCGAATCAAGCTAACGGACTTTCCCTCGACGACATCACCATCGTCGATCAATCCCTGCTCAAGCGCGCGGTCGGCGCCATGGCCATCGGCAACGCGATGGAATGGTTCGACTTCGGCGTGTACAGCTACATCGCCGTGACGCTCGGCAAGGTGTTCTTCCCCTCGTCCAGCCCGACCGCGCAGTTGCTCGCGACCTTCGGCACCTTCGCGGCGGCATTTCTCGTGCGCCCGCTCGGCGGCATGGTGTTCGGGCCGCTCGGCGACCGCATCGGCCGCAAGCGCGTGCTCGCGATGACGATGATCATGATGGCCATCGGCACCTTCTGCATCGGCCTGATTCCGAGCTATGGAAGCATCGGCGTGATGGCGCCGGTGCTGCTGCTCGTCGCCCGCCTCGTGCAAGGCTTTTCCACGGGGGGCGAGTACGGCGGCGCGGCGACGTTCATCGCCGAATTCTCGCCGGACAAGAAGCGCGGGTTCATGGCGAGCTTCCTGGAATTCGGCACGCTCGTCGGCTACGTGCTGGGCGCGGGCGTCGTCGCGGTGCTGACCGGCGCGCTCTCGCAAGATGCGCTCTTGAACTGGGGCTGGCGCATTCCGTTCCTCATCGCGGGGCCGCTCGGCCTGATCGGTCTGTATATCCGCATGAAGCTGGAAGAAACGCCCGCGTTCCAGCGCGAAGCCGACAAGATGGAAGCGGCCGCGCACGAAACGACCAAGGCGCAGTTCCGCGAAACGCTGCTCGCGCAGTGGAAGCCGCTGTTGCAATGCGTGGGCCTCGTGCTGATCTTCAACGTGACCGACTACATGGCGCTCTCGTATCTGCCGAGCTATCTGTCGGCGACGCTCAAGTTCAACGAGACGCATGGCCTGTTCATCGTGCTCGTGGTGATGGTGCTGATGATGCCGCTCACGCTTCTCGCCGGGCGCCTCTCCGACACCATCGGCCGCAAGCCGGTCATGCTCGCGGGCTGCGTCGGACTGCTCGCGCTGTCGGTTCCGGCGCTCTCGCTGATCCGCATGGGCACGGTGCCGTCGATTTTCGCCGGCATGATGATCCTCGGCGCGCTCTTGTCGACGTTCACCGGCGTTATGCCGTCGTCGCTGCCCGCGCTCTTCCCGACGAAGATCCGCTACGGCGCGCTCGCCATCGGCTTCAACGTGTCGGTGTCGCTCTTCGGCGGCACGACGCCGCTCGTCACGGCATGGCTCGTCGGCAAGACCGGCAATCTGATGATGCCCGCGTACTATCTGATGGGCGCGTCGGTGATCGGCATCGTCTCGGTGCTCGCGCTGCACGAAACGGCGAAGAAGCCGCTGAAGGGCTCGCCGCCCGCGGTCGCCACGCACTCCGAAGCGCATGCGATCCTGCGCGGCCATCGCGAGGCGGCCGAGATGGACGACGGCTTCCCGGAAGGCACCGTCCGCGCGTAAGCGACTGCTGGAAATAGAAAGCGCGAAAGGCCGGCGTCTGACAAGACGCCGGCCTTTTTCATGCGATGAGCGTGACGATGCGCGCCTCGATCCCCGCCTCGCCGATGTCGAGCAGGCCGACGCTGATCGGCAATTTGAAGCGGCGCGGCCCCGCGCTGCCCGGGTTCACGAAAAGCACGCCGCCGCGCCGCGCGACGACCGGCTTGTGCGAATGCCCGGTCACGACGACATCGACGCCGTCGAGTTCGGCGGGAACATCGGCGATATCGTGCACGATGTGGATCGTCGCGCCGGCCACTTCGATGCGCGCGTGCTCCGGCAGATGCGCGACGCTCGCGGCCACATCGTTGTTGCCGCGCACGACCGTCAGCGGCGCGAGTTGCGCGAGCGCGTCGAGCACTTCGTGCTTGCAGATATCGCCCGCGTGAATGATGTGCGCGCACTCGCGCAGCGCGTCGAGCGCCTCGGGGCGCACGAGATTGTGCGTGTCGGAAACGAGCCCGATGCGCGTCGTCGGCAAGTCAATGCTCCTCGCTCGCGAGCATGCGCTCGATGCGCCGGTCCGGCACGAGCCAGCCGGCCGCGACGACCGTATAGATGACCGCCGCGATCCAAGGCTGCCAGAACGACGCGGCAATCGCCAGCAGATACAGCAGCACCGACAGCTTGCCTTTGCGGTCCGCGCCGACGGCGCGTTCGAGCCGCGCATTCTCGCCGTGCATGGAAATCAGCACGCGCGTCAGGATGTACCAGGCAACGGCCGTCATGAACAGCACGAAGCCGTAGCACGCGGTCGGCACGGCGCTCAGATGGCTTTCGCCCATCCAGTTGGTCGTGAACGGAAAGAGCGACAGCCAGAAGAGCAGATGCAGGTTCGCCCACAACGCCGAGCCGTTGACGCGCCCGATGGCGTGCAGCAGGTGATGGTGATTGCTCCAGTAGATGCCGACATAGACGAAGCTCAACACGTACGCCGCGAGCACCGGCACGAGCGGCGCCAGCGCGGCGAAGTCGTGGCCGTGCGGCACCTTGAGTTCGAGCACCATGATCGTGATGATGATGGCGATGACGCCATCGCTGAACGCTTCGAGCCGGGTTTTGCCCATCGTGGGTCCTTGCGCGTGATCGACGGCCTGCCGTTGCGCGCGTTCTCTGGCGCGCCGGTCCGTCGGCGATTATGCGTGAGGCGCGCGAGGTTGTCGAATGGCTTTCAATACGCGCGAGTTCGCGGCGGATCGCGCGTCGTCGCGGTTTTGGCGCGACCCGGCGCAATGGTAGAATCGCGTCCGCCCTGCCGGGGTGATGAAATTGGTAAACATAGCGGACTTAAAATCCGCCGCCTCACGGCTTGCCGGTTCGAGTCCGGTCCCCGGCACCAGGTTTGCATCGTTCTTCGCACGAACTCGTGACGATGCGTGCGGCGGTTATTTCGCGCTCCTCATGAAACGCGCGGCAGGCGCCGCTACAGCCCGTGCCCGAGAATGCGCGAGACGTAATGCCGTCCCCACGCCTCGCCATGCGCCATCGCCTCCGCGACGGTCGCAAAGGGTCCGTGATCGCCGGTCATTTCGCCGGAGTCGCTGGCGAGCGTCGATCCGTGGAGCGGTCGCCCGTCGAGCCGCGCCACGCGCATGCGCACCGCGTAGCCCTCGGCGGACGCATCCACCTGTTCGTCGGCCGGCGGCGACTTCGGCAACGTGTCGAGCGCGAGCACCTAATCGCCTACTTCGATGTCCTTTCGCATGGCGGCAGCCTCCGTCGCGAACGCATTCGCTGATTGTGCTTCCGTGCCGGCCCGCGCAACAAGCGGCCTGCTCTTCGCGCGAAGCTGGCACCGGGGCGCACCGCCCGCGCCGTGTTATAAAGCATCGCCGCACATTCACCTCACGCTCCGATGCGCGCGCCGCGTCGGGCATCGACCGACTGACCCGATGAACACACGCTCTCGCCTGCTCCTGGCCTTCTCGTTTCCGCTGATGTTGATGGCGGGCTGCACGTCGTACTACCGCAATGTCGAAACGTGCAAGGACAAGGTGCGCGCGGAGTATCCGGAAGCAGCGAGCGCGCCGCTCAAGATCACCGGCTCCGGTGCCGCTTATCATGGCTCGCGCGTGGTCGTCCGAGGCGTCATCGCGACGCCGCCGACGGCGCCCGCAACCAGGAAGACGGACGTCCCCGCCGCAGCCGAATGCACGTTCAGCGAAACGACGCTCACAGGCTTCCGATGGCTAGCGCCCGAGAAGCTCGCCCCGAAGCCCGCCGCCGACGAAGACGAATGACGCGCGCGGTCCCGCGAGCGCCCTGAGCAAACGTCGCGCGTCTCCAGTATGATCGGCGGCTGGCCGAACGCCGCCTTCTTGCCGTCCGACGGAACGAACTCATGTCCGCGCAATCGCATCAGCCGCCTCACTCATCGTCTCACGCTCACGCGCCTGAACCTCATCCGCATTATTCGCGCGCCACGCTCTGGCTGCTCGCGACCATCGCGGGCGTCTCGGTCGCCAACATCTATTTCAATCAGCCGCTGCTCGGCGACTTCCGCGCGTCGTTTCCGCAGAACGCGTATCTGATCGGCGCCGTGCCGACCGCCACGCAGCTCGGCTATGCCCTCGGCATGCTCGTGCTCGCGCCGCTCGGCGACCGCTTCGACCGGCGCATGCTGATCCTGCTTCAGCTTGCCGCGCTCGGCGTCTCGCTCGTCGCCGCATGCGCCGCGCCGACGCTCGCAGTGCTGATCGCGGCGAGTCTCACGATCGGCGTCGTAGCGACGATCGCGCAGCAGGCCGTGCCCTTCTCCGCCGAACTCTCGCCGGCCGCCGAGCGCGGCCACGCAGTCGGCACCGTGATGAGCGGCCTCTTGCTCGGCATCCTGCTCGCGCGCACGGTGTCGGGTTTCGTCGCGCAGTACTTCGGCTGGCGCGCGGTGTTCGGCGCATCGGTCGTGGCGACCATCGCGCTCGCCGTCGTCGTGATGATGCGGCTGCCGAAGAGCCGGCCGACATCGACGCTTTCCTACGGCAAGCTGCTCGTCTCGATGTGGCATCTCACCGTCGAGAATCCCGGCCTGCGCGAAGCGGCGCTGACGGGCGGCGCGCTCTTCGCCGGCTTCAGCGCGTTCTGGTCGCTGCTCACGCTCTTGCTCGCGGGCGAGCCGTTTCACATGGGACCGCAGGCGGCGGGGCTGTTCGGCATCGTCGGGGCGGCCGGGGCGCTCGCTGCGCCGCTCGCCGGCAAGTCGGCGGACAAACGCGGGCCGCGCGCGGTGATCTCGCTATCGATTGGGCTCGTCGCGCTGTCGTTCGTCGTGTTCGCGCTCTCGGCGCGCAGCATCGCGGGGCTGGTGGTCGGCGTGATCGTGCTGGATATCGGCGTGCAAGCCGCGCAGATATCGAACCAGTCGCGTATCTACGCGCTGAAGCCCGAGGCGCGCAGCCGCGTGAACACGGTCTACATGGTGGCGTACTTCATCGGCGGCGCGGCGGGCTCGGGGCTGGCGTCGCTCGCGTGGCATGCAATGGGATGGACCGGCGTCTGCCTCGTCGGCCTCGCGGCGACGGGGCTCGCCGGTTTCAGTCATTGGCGCGGGCGCGAGCGGCGGCTGGTTTCGCGTCAGGTGCGCGAGGAGTGACGAGCCGCGACGACGGTTTTGCGTAGGCTTACGCGAGTCGAGCGGCAACCCTCGACCTCGCTTTCAATCCTCCTCAAACCCGCTCCCGCGCATACTCCCACAACGCATCGAGCACGCGATCGAACTCCAGCGACTTGTCGAAGAAATGCCGCGCGCCGTATTGCAGGCACCGCTCGCGATACGCCGGCAACGCGTGGTTGGTCAGCACGACGACGAAAGCGCCCTCGGCGATGCCCGACCGGTCCGCGTTCTTGAGCCACGCGAGCACGTCGATGCCGGAGCCGCGCTTCAGTTGCAGATCGACGATGACCGCGTCGAACCGCTGCGACGATAACAGCGCAATAGCCTCGTCGGGCGCATCGGCGAAAGCGGTCACGCGCCACGGACCGAGCGCCTCAATCGCTTCGGTGAGACTGCGCCGGATCAGCGGCGAATCTTCGATCAGCAGCACCGCGAGCGGTCCGCCGCGCGGCTCATGCCGCTCTTTCGAATCGTCGGTGATGATGTGGTCGCCCACGGCAGGCATCCTCCGCAAGCACTATTCGATCAATCCGTTCTTGATCGCGTAGTACGTCAGATCGGCGTTGTTCGAGAGCCGCATCTTTTCCAGCACGCGCGCCCGGTACGTGCTCACCGTCTTCACCGAAAGATGCAGTTCCTGCGCGATTTCCGTCGGAATCCGGCCGCCCGCGAGCTTGCAGAAGATCTGGAATTCGCGCTCCGACAGCAACTCGTGCGGCCGCTCGGCGGCGGGCTTGTCGAGCTTGTCGGCGAGCGCATCCGCGATGAATTCGGACAGGTAACGATGCCCGCGCGCCACCGTGCGAATGGCGCGCACGATTTCGTCCGGCGCGGCGTCCTTGTTCAGGTAGCCGTTCGCGCCCGCCTTCAGCAGGTTGATCGCGTATTGGCTCTCGGGAAAGCCCGATAGCATCAACACGCCCTGCTGCGGCCGGATCTGCTTGATGACCCGCAAGGTGTCCACGCCGTTCTTGTCCGGCATGGCGATGTCGAGCAGCACCACGTCGAACGCCGTTTCGCGTACGAGCGCGATGGTTTCATCGCCGGTCGATGCTTCCGCCGCCACTTCCATGTCCGGCTCGTCCGCGACGAACTGCCTGAATCCGCTGCGCACGATCGCATGGTCGTCGGCTATCAAGACTCGAATCATTCACGCCGTCCGCGCTGCTGTGATGAGAGAACGGTGATTCTACCGAGGCAGGCGTGAAAGCCATGCGCGGCGCAGCACGCACCGCGCTCAAGGCTTACGCTTAGCCGTTGCGGCCTTCCAGCAGGTCGGCCATGTCGTCGGCGTGCTCTTCCTCGACGGCGAGAATCTCTTCGAAGATGCGGCGCGTGGTGACGTCCTTGTCGCCGAGATAACGAATGATCTCGCGGTACGTGTCGATCGCGATGCGCTCGGCGATCAGGTTCTCGCGAATCATGTCGATGAGATCGGCGCCTTCCTTGTACTCCGAATGCGAACGCGATTTCAGGCTGTCCGGCGCGAAGTCCGGCGAGCCGCCCAGCTGCACGATGCGCTCGGCGAGCATGTCGGCGTGTTCCTGCTCTTCGGTCGCGTGCTCGGCGAATTCCTTCGCGACGGCTTCGGAGTGAATGCCCTTCGCCATGAAGTAGTGGCGCTTGTAGCGCAGCGTGCAGACCCACTCGGTGGCGAGCGCGTCGTTGAGCAGCTTGAGCACGGTTTCGCGGTCGGCGGCATAGGTCGACGTGACCGGGCCTTCGTCCATGTGCTGCCGCGCGTCGTTCCGGATTTTTTCCACATCGAGGACGAAAGCGTCCTTGGACTGGCCCGGCGCGGTCGATACAGCAGATGAATCGGACATGTGTTTGCTCCTGTGAATTGGGGGGATGGACGGATGCGTCGAGCGAATCGCCGTGCAGCTTCATAGCGTTCCGCTATTCGATCATCGTCTGCGATGCATGGCGCGTGCCCGCTCCGCTCTGTCGTCCGATGAGCGGGCGCGGGCACGACAGTTCGGCAACGTCACGTCCGGAAGACACCGAGCAGCAGCGTCACGACGAACACGACGAGGAAAATATAAAACAGGATCTTCGCGATTTCAGCGGCGCCGGCCGCGATGCCCGTGAAGCCGAACACCGCCGCGATGATCGCGATGACGAAGAAAACGGCCGCATAGTGCAGCATGGGACCCTCCTCGTGATTGTTCTATGGTCGCTCAAGGTCGGAGCCGGGCATGGCGCGAAACGCCATCCCGGCACGGCAAAGCAGGGAGCAAGCTAAGCCGCTAATCGACCGCTTTCTTGGTGATGACGAACCCGAGCACCAGAAACACGACGCAAAGAATCAGGAACAGCACGAACAGGAACTTGGCAATGGTCGCAGCGCCCGCGGCAATGCCCGTAAAGCCCAGCAAGCCGGCGATCACAGCGACGATCGCGAAAAACAGAGCCCATCTCAGCATGATCGCTCCCCGTAGGATTGGTTGACGCACTCATGCTAGCCGCGCGGTTTGCCGCGCGCATTCGGGCTGGCTCCTTTTTTGCTGTGAGAATCCACCGACATTTGCTTTCAAATCGGCTGCGCCACGCGCGCCATCTGCCCCGTCGCCGCATCGAGAACCATGTCATGAGCCACCTTCCTCACGCCGCGCTTGCCGGCATCGCCCAAGACGACGCCTCGCCCGCCCCGCCGGCGAGGCACGGCACGCGCGCCGGATTCGCGCGCATCAACGAATGGATGCATCGGTATAGCTGGGCCGTCGCGATGACGGTAGCGATCGTGATTACCGTCGGCGGGCTCGTGATTCTGGAGTCGGGCCGCATGCGCATTGCCGCCGAATACGAAACCGCGCTCGACGCCAAAAGCGCGACCGCGCAGCTTTCGGCGCTCGCCGCGGACATCGCGACGCTGTCGGCGCAGGGACAAGCCATCGCGCTGAAACCGGACGCCGCCTACAAGACGCAGTTCGATGCGACCGCCGCGCACGTGCGCCGCGCGCTCGCCACGCTCGATGCCTACTATCGCCGCATCGGCGACGACACCGCGCTCGCGAGCTTCGCGCAGATTCGCGCGGCCGCCAACGACGCCATCGAGCGCGCGGCGGCGCCGTCGGCCGCGCCTTCGGATGCATCGACCGACAAGGACATGACGCTCGACGCCGCGCTCTCGCTGTTGCGCCTGAACGAGGAGCAGCGCGCGCAACACGCGCTCGACGCGAGCCGCGCCGATCAGCGCATTTCGACGCTGTGCGTCGCGGCGCTCTGCGCGCTGAACATCGTGTTGTTCCTGCTGCTGTTTCGCAATCTCGGCATTCAGCTCGACAAGCAGGATCGCGTGCAGAAGGCCCTGATCACGCAGCAGGAAGAACTGGATCGACTCGTCTTCGAACGCACGCGCCAGCTCGAAGCGCTCGCGTGGCATCTGCAATCGGTCAGCGAGGATGAAAAGACGCAGCTTGCCCGCGAACTGCACGACGAGCTCGGCTCGATCCTGACCGCGAGCAAGATGGATGTCGCGTGGGTGCGCGGCAAGCTGCGCGAATCGGAGCCGGCGATGGCCGAGAAACTGTCGCGCGCCATCGGCAATCTGGATCAGGGCATCGCGCTGAAGCGGCGGATCATCGAGGACATGCGGCCGACGGTGCTCGCCAGTTTCGGTCTCGTCACGGCGCTGCGCTCGCTCGTGGACGAAGCCGCGCAGCGCAACGGCTGGACGGTCGAGGCCGATCTGCCGGACGACGAAGTGAAGCTCGGTGAAGCCATCGAGATCGCGCTCTTTCGCGTGGCGCAGGAAACGCTCACGAACGCCGCGAAGTACGCGCGTGCGAGCCGCATCCGCATTGCACTGACGCTCGACCCGGCGAACGTCGCGCTCGCCATCGACGATGACGGCATCGGCATCCGGCCGCAGGATCTGAAGCGCACGCAGACGCACGGACTCGTCGGCATGCGGCAGCGCGTGTCGGCGCGCGGCGGGCGCTTCGAGATAGAACGCGCGACGCCGCACGGCACCAGCATCCGCGTGTCGATGCCGCGCGAGCGCGTCCACGCGGATGCGGACGTGGACGGTGCGGCAGCCCGCGCCGCCGCGTAGGACGATGCCGACGCGAAATGCGGAGTCCGCCGACACAAAAAACACATGTGTGCCTACAGCGCGCGCTCGGGCGCTTTTTTAAGATTATTCCACCGGTGAGGCCCATCGAACGAGCAGCGGCCAATCCAGACACTTCACTTCAAGGGGATTGAACATGACTCGAATCATCGCTTTGCTGCTGATCGCGGGCACCGCTGCGCTGGCAGGCTGCAACACCATCTCGGGCGCAGGTCAGGATCTGTCGAAGGGCGGCCAGGCTATCTCGAACTCGGCGGAAGAGCATAAGTAAGCCGGGCGCTTTCTAGATACGTAGCGTAGTCCCTGTCATCTCGCCGCCTCGCGCGGCGAGATTTTTTTTTGCGCGTTAAAAAACCCGCCCGACATCACTCGGGCGGGTTTTCGTCACGGCCTGACGCGCAAGCGCTTACTGCGTATCCGGCAACTCCAGCGCCGGCGTCTGCGTGTTGCCGCCCTGCGCCACCAGCACCCGAATCTTGCCGGGCACGACCTGCGACAGCGCGTTGCCCGAAGGCAGCGTTGTCACGAGCCAGTCCGCGTTATTGCCGAGATTGAACGAAGCCGACTTGTACACCGGCGTCTTCGAACCCGGCAGCGTCGCGATCAACTGATATGTGCCGCCCGAGACATAGATCGAGTCCTGCGTGCTCGCCGGGACCGCGCTCTTGAAGGCGACGCTCGGCATCGTCGCGTTGACCGTCGCGATGTCCGTCCCCGGCGCGACCAGATAAAGATCGAGATTCTGCGCGTTCGCCGATGCGTTGAAGCCGCGCACGCGCGCGCTCGTCGACAGAAGACCCTTGTCGAACGGATCGTCGATCACGGCGATCGACGGCAGGAAGCCCGCGTCCGGCAGCGCGATGACCGTGTATTCGTGGCCCTTCGCCGCGTTGCTGATGCTGGAATCGGATGCGAGCAGGGTCGTCGTGTTCACGGCCGCGTAGCCGAAGTTGTGCTGGCCCGTGCCGATGTTCGCGAAGTTGGTCACCGCCTTGTAGCCGATGTTCGGCTGCAGCACCTTGCCGTTATCGTAGAAGTCGACGTTCGGGCCGCTCGGAATCGCGTGGACGAAATGAACCTGCGCTTGCGTGAGGCCGAGTTCCTTGCCGACGTCGTCCGAACTTCCGCCGCATGCGGACAAGAGCGAAGCGACGGCAGCGAGCGCCGTGACAGTGCGGATGAGCTTCATGTGCCACCTTCCTTTTTGTGATCGTTGATGGTGTCGTGAAGGCTGCGGACGGCGGGCGGCTGGCCCGCTACGCCGCGTCCTCGCCGAAAGGAACGCGTCTTTGTTTCATCGGAATGACGCGCCTCGCGGGTGGCGCACATGGAGCAACAGCCGTGCCCTTTTGCGGTGCGCGAGCGCGCGACTTCGGCTGGAAGCCTTATCGCGCAAGGCCGCCGCTTTCATTAGAGGATTCGTTCGGGGCGTAAGAGCACAGCGGCGTGTGCGCGCCTTCGAGCGCTGCGTGAGCGTCGTTCTTACAAGCGAGGCGAACGGAACGCCGAAAACGCGATCACACCAACCCGCGCCTTCGATAATCGAACCAGAAAGAAAGCGCGACGCTCAGCAGAATGACGACCGTCGCAATGACGGTCCAGCGCGTGATCGCCTCGCCGAGCAACAGCGCGCCGAGCAACACCGCGACCACCGGGTTCACGTACATGCAGCTGCTCGCGATGATCGGGCTCGTATGCCGGATCAGAAAGCCGTAGGCGACATACGCGGCCATCGTTCCGACGAGCATCAGATACAGAAACGACAGCCCCGGCACGAAGCCGATGCCCGTTAGCCGCTCGCCAGAGAGCAACGCGACCGTCGTCGAAATGGAACCGCCGAGGCCGATCTGCAGCGCCGTCGACATGAAGAGGTCCGACGGCAGCTTCACGCGGCTCGCCAGGTGCGCCCCGCCCGCCCAGAAGATCGCGCCGCACAGAATCGCGATGCTGCCCGCGGTCGAGCCGGAGCCCGAATCGCCGTGATTCAGCAGCACGATGCCGACGAGCCCGAGCCCGACCGCCACCCACTCGCCCTTTGCAATCCGCCGGCCCGTGAGCGCGGCGATGATCGTCGCGAAAAGCGGCACGGTGGCGACCATCACGGCGGCGGTCCCGGTCTCGACGGTGCGCATGCCGTAGGCGAGCATCCCGCTCGACAAGCCGACGAGCAGCGTGCCGACGAGCGCGGCATTGCGCGCTTCGGCCAACGTCGGCCAGACCGGCTTGCGGCGCGCCGCGAACACGAAGAGCCCGATGCCCGCGAACAGATTGCGCAAGCCGGAAAGCAGAAGCGGCGGAAACGACGCGAGCGACAGATGCACGGCGAGGTACGTCGAGCCCCACACGAGATAAACGACGGCGAGCGCGAGCGCGACTTGTCCCTTGTGCGAACGCGGCGCGCGAAACGGAAAACGATCGGGCAGTGAGAACGGCAAGCGCGGCGGCTTCGACATGTGTTATCCGGCCAGCGTGCAAGACCGAGCCGTGTCTTCGATCCGACAGACGGCAACCGAACGGGCGAGAAAAGCGTCGCGACAAACGAGACAGGACGACATGGCGAAACAGTTGGATGCGAACGCGGGCGCAGAGAGAAACAGCGGGCGACGCGGGGCGTCGATTGCGGCTGCCGGGCGGTCAGGGAAAACACGCAGGCCGGGGCGAGCGACATTATGCAGTAAGCGCCCCGCGCGAACGACGAATCGCCCGACGAATTTTCGGATGGTTGCCAACACGCCACGCTGCGGTGTATGGTGGCGGCTGCTAACGCGGGGGTCCTGCGTTGCGCATCGCGATTGCGGCCGGTTTCATCGAGCGCAGTCGCCTCGCGCGGCGCGGGTGAGAAATACCCTTTGAACCTGATCTGGATAATGCCAGCGCAGGGAAGCGTTCGGGTTTCGACAGTCGCGCCGCATCAGACTCCTTCTTCCGAACCCGTACCTTTCCGTCTCGTTCCTCCCTGTTTAGCTCCTGAGTCAGCCGAGCGCTGCAACGCTCGCATGTCAAAACGTCCCACAGGAGAGACAGCACATGAATGCCAATCCCAAGTTTCTGTCGGAAAACGCCGTCGTCGATGCCGCCGCCATCGCGCCGCTGCCGAACTCGCGCAAGGTCTACGTGACCGGCTCGACGCCCGACATTCGCGTGCCGATGCGCGAGATCACGCAGTCGGACACGCCGGACGGCTTCGGCGGCGAAAAGAATCCGCCGGTGTACGTGTACGACACGTCCGGCCCGTACACCGATCCGGACGCGAAGATCGACATCCGCTCGGGACTGCCCGCGCTGCGCGCCGGCTGGATCGAGAAGCGCGGCGACACGGAAGAACTCGCGGGCCTGTCGAGCGAATTCGGCCGCGAGCGCGCCGCCGATCCGAAGACGGCCGAACTGCGCTTTCCCGGCCTGCACCGCAAGCCGCGCCGCGCCGTCGCAGGCAAGAACGTCACGCAGATGCACTACGCGCGCGCGGGCATCATCACGCCGGAGATGGAATACATCGCCATCCGCGAAAACCAGCGTCGCGCCGAATACCTCGAAAGCCTGCGCAAGAGCGGCCCGAACGGCGAGAAGCTCGCGCAGATGATGGGCCGCCAGCATCCCGGCCAGGCGTTCGGCGCGGCGGCGTTCGGCAAGGACGCGGCAAAGGAAATCACGCCCGAGTTCGTGCGCGACGAAGTGGCGCGCGGCCGCGCGATCATTCCCGCGAACATCAATCATCCGGAAAGCGAGCCGATGATCATCGGCCGCAATTTCCTCGTGAAGATCAACGCGAACATCGGCAATTCGGCGGTCAGCTCGTCCATCGGCGAGGAAGTCGACAAGATGACCTGGGCGATCCGCTGGGGCGGCGACACGGTGATGGACCTGTCCACCGGCAAGCACATCCACGAGACGCGCGAGTGGATCATCCGCAATTCGCCGGTGCCGATCGGCACGGTGCCCATCTATCAGGCGCTCGAAAAGGTCAACGGCAAAGCCGAAGACCTCACGTGGGAAATCTTCCGCGACACGCTCATCGAGCAGGCGGAGCAAGGCGTCGACTATTTCACGATTCACGCGGGCGTGCGGCTGCAATACGTGCCGCTGACGGCGAACCGCATGACCGGCATCGTGTCGCGCGGCGGCTCGATCATGGCGAAGTGGTGCCTCGCGCATCACAAGGAGAGCTTCATCTACGAGCACTTCGAGGACATCTGCGAAATCATGAAGCAGTACGATGTCTCGTTCTCGCTCGGCGACGGCCTGCGCCCCGGCTCCATCTACGACGCGAACGACGAAGCGCAGCTCGGCGAGCTGAAGACGCTCGGCGAACTGACGCAAGTCGCGTGGAAGCACGACGTCCAGGTGATGATCGAAGGCCCCGGCCACGTGCCGATGCAGCTCATCAAGGAGAACATGGACCTGCAGCTGCAATGGTGCGACGAGGCGCCCTTCTACACGCTCGGGCCGCTCACCACCGACATCGCGCCGGGCTACGACCACATCACCTCGGGCATCGGCGCTGCGATGATCGGCTGGTTCGGCACGGCGATGCTCTGCTACGTGACGCCGAAGGAGCACCTCGGCCTGCCGAACAAGGACGACGTGAAGGAAGGCATCATCACGTACAAGCTCGCGGCGCACGCGGCGGATCTGGCGAAGGGGCATCCCGGCGCGCAGGTGCGGGACAACGCGCTCTCCAAGGCGCGCTTCGAATTCCGCTGGGAAGACCAGTTCAATCTCGGCCTCGACCCGGACAAGGCGCGCGAATTCCACGACGAAACGCTGCCGAAGGACTCGGCGAAGGTCGCGCACTTCTGCTCGATGTGCGGCCCGCACTTCTGCTCGATGAAGATCACGCAGGACGTGCGCGACTTCGCCGCGAAGCAGGGCGTGAGCGAAACCGACGCGCTCACGCACGGCATGCAGACGAAGGCGATCGAGTTCGTGAAGAAGGGCGCGGAAATCTACCAGCCGACCTGATGCGCCGTCTTTGACGGACTGAAAGCCTGACCGGAAACGGCCTGTCGCGCGGCGAGTGCGACAGGCCGTTTTGCTTGCTTCATTCCCGGCCAAAGCCTTGCTTAGTAAGGCTCCGCGCTCATTCAGACGATTCGGGCATCTTTCCTGCTGTCTATCGAACGAACCGGCGAAAAAACGCGGCATGCGCCGGACCGTCGTCCTGTCCGGGAAGTTACGCCGCAGCCGATTCGTTCCATCATCACTGGAGAGTCGACATGAAAAACATCAAACAAATCGGCGCCGCAGCAATGCTCATCGCTTCTTTCGCCGGACTGACCGGCTGCGACAACATGACCACGCGTCAGCGCGACACCGCCATCGGCGCGGGCGTCGGCGCAGCGGGCGGGGCCGTGATCGGCGGCAGCGCGCTTTCGACGCTGGGCGGCGCGGCCGTCGGCGGGGTCATCGGCAATCAGGTCGGCAAGTAAGGCCGCAGCGCATCGAGCGTGCGGCGCGACATCGTCGGCGCCGCACGTGTTTCAAGTCTGTTACAGGAAGCGATACCAGCCATCGTTCCTCACCGGGCGCATGCAACGCGCCGTGCATCGATCGACTAAGCTCCTCTTTAACGGACCGGATCGGTTCTATCGAGACCACTGAACCCGAAGAGTCCCGCAGGCAATTGAAGGAGCAGCATCATGATGTCCGCACGCATCGTCCACGCGAAGAGCGGCATGGCCGCGCTCGCTGCGGGGCTTCTGGTCAGCGGGTGTTATTACGCGTATCCCGACTACCCGGGCGCGGGCTACCCCACTGTCAGCGCCGTCTATGCGCAGCGCGAATTCGCGCTGCCGGCCAACGCAGCCTCGGGCGCATCGGCGGTGCCGGGGACCGGCATCGTCTACTCGACGGAACAGGTGCCCTACTCGGCCGTCTACCCCTATGCCGCCTACCCTTATGCCGGCTACTACGGCTATCCGTACTACCCGTACCCTTATCCGGCGTATTACGGCTACGGCTATCCGGCGATCTCGGTCGGCTTCGGCTACTGGGGCGGCGGATGCTGCTGGGGTCACGGACATGGATGGCACGGCGGCGGCTGGCACCACGGCGGCGGCGGATGGCACGGCGGCGGGACATGGCAAGGCGGCCACGGCGGATACGGCGGGTACGGCGGCGGCTGGCACGGAGGCGGCGGTCACGGCGGCGGACGCGGCCACTGATTCGCGCGGCGCCTGTTCGTCCGCGTTACAAAATTCGGCGGCTTGCAGCCCGCGATTCGGCGCGCCGTAACGATCCTGAAACGTTTTCTGCCGACTGGCGCTCGGCGTGCCGGGTCCTCGGCTTCGTGCGCTGTGCCACTTTCCTTTTCCGACAAGGCTTTGGCGGAATTGGACAGACAATTGGCACGTTTCTGGCTACTCACCGTCCCTATTTACCGCGATGCGACGGCACACCGCCGCCGCGCACTTCACGTTCTCGGGGAACAGGACATGATGGCCTTCGTGTTTTTTCTGCTTTGGATGCTCGCGTCGATCGCGCTCTTGACCGTCTGGGTGTTCCGGCAGACGCCGCCCGCCAACCGCGACAGCGGCGCCGCCGCGGCAGCAACGGCCGCAGCCGTGGAAGGATGAGTAACGCCTGATCGAATCCGACGAACCCTGTCGCGTACGCGGGCTTTCACCGCTTGACGCGGCTCATCGGTCACCTATTCTTAGTGGGCGTGTTACGCCGGCGCTTAAGACGGCGCACGCCGGGCGTGAGCGACTGAAACATCGAACTCCGCGCGCATGGCGGCAGCGACCGCCGCTTCGCCAACAAGAGAAGAAAGGAGACTCGATGTTCCATCAGCTACTCACGCCCATTGCCGGTTCGCTGGCGCTGTCGTTCATCGTGGCGGCGCTGCCGATCATCGTCGTGCTGGTGCTGCTCGGCTGGGCGCGCCGCCCCGCGTGGCAGGCATCGCTCGCGGGACTGATCGTCGCGCTCATCATCGCCGTCGCGGGCTGGAAGTTCCCGGTCGGCCTCGCGCTGAATTCGGTCGCGGCGGGCGCCGTCTTCGCGCTCTGGCCGGTCATGTGGATCGTGTTCGCGGCGATCCTGCTGTACAACGTCGCGCAACGCTCCGGACGCTTCGAAGCGTTTCGGCTCTGGATGGTCGATAACCTGCCGAACGACAGGCGCATCGTGCTGGTGGTGATCGGCTTCTCGTTCGGCGCGCTGCTGGAAGGCATCTCCGGCTTCGGCACGCCGATCGCGATCACGAGTTCGCTTCTGATCCTGCTCGGCTTTCCGACGCTCGAAGCGCTCACCTTCACGCTCATTTTCAACACGGCGCCGGTGGCCTTCGGCGCGCTCGGCGTGCCGATCACCGTGCTCGGCGCGGTCACGCACCTGCCGACGGACGCGCTCGCGAAAATGGTCGGCCGCCAGTTGCCGCTTTTCGCGTTCTTCTTGCCCTTCTACGTGATCGCCGTGTACGCCGGCTTTCGCAACATGATGCGCGTGTGGCCGGTGCTGCTCGTCTCCGGCGGCGCGTTCGCGCTGACGCAGTTCGTCACGTCGAACTACATCAGCTACGCGCTCACGGACGTGCTGTCGTCGCTCGTCTCGCTCATTCTGACGATCGCGTTCCTGCGCGTCTGGAAACCCGCGCCCGACGAACGCTTCGCGGTCAACGTCGATCGCGCGGGCACGACGCGCGCCGCGCTCTCGGGCGGGCAAGGCTGGCTGCCGTGGATCGTGGTGTCGATCGTCGTGATCGTGTGGACCGTCGCGAAGATCTTCCTGATCGGCGACGTGAAGGTGTCCTGGCCGGGGCTCGACAAGGCGGTCTACATCACGCTGTACAACCAGCCGTACGGCGCGATCTGGGACTTCCAGCCGCTCGCCACGGGCACGGCCATCCTGGTCGCGGCCATCATCACGGCCGCGCTCGTGAAGCTGCCGGCGCGTGAATTCGGCGCGGCCATCGTCGATACGTGGGTGCAGACGCGCATCGCCATTCTGACGGTGGCGACCATCGTCGGCCTCGCGTATCTGATGAACTACTCGGGCATGAACTACACGCTGGGTCTGGGCGTGGCGTCGGTCGGGCCGCTGTTTCCGCTCGTTTCGGCGTTTCTCGGCTGGGTCGCGGTCTTTCTCTCCGGCAGCGACACGTCGGGCAATGCGCTCTTCGGCAACCTGCAAGTGGTGGCGGCGCACCAGCTCAATCTCGATCCGGTGCTGATGGCGGCGACGAACTCGTCCGGCGGCGTGATGGGCAAGATGATCTCGCCGCAGAACATTTCGACGGGCGTGGCGACCACCGACCTGAAGGGCAAGGAAGGCCTCGTGTTCGCGCGAACCTTCAAGCATTCCATTCTGCTCACCATCATTCTCGGCGTGCTCGTCTGGCTGCAACAGAACGTGCTCACGTGGATGATTCCGCCGCACTGAGCACGCCCCCGCGCCCCGCTCGGCGACGAGGCGCGTTCCTGCTTTGTTCCTGCTTTGTGCCTGCTTCTTGCGGTCTCTTTCGGCAAACGCTTCGCGGCGCGCGGCGCGGTGTAACATGCGCGGACTTTTATCAGCAGGCAAGAAGTCCGCAACGTCATGTCCATCGTCAATTTGTTTCAATTAGTCGTCCTGGCCGCCATGTGGGGCGCGTCGTTTCTTTTCATCCGCGTGGGTGTCGCCGAGTTCGGCGTCGCGCCGCTGATGGCCGTGCGCGTCGGCATCGGCGCGTTGTTTCTCATCGCGATGCTGCTCGCGCGGCGCCCGTTTGCCCACACGCTCTCGACGATGCGCAAGCGCGCCGTGCCGCTTTTCGTCGTCGGCATTCTCAATTCGGCCGCGCCCTTCTGTCTCTTCGCGTTCGCGGAACTGACGCTGTCGGCGGGCGCGACCTCCGTCATCAACGCGACGACGCCGCTCTGGGGCGCGCTCGTCGCCTACGTGTGGCTGAAGGACCGGCTGACGACGATGCGCACCATGGGCATGGCGATCGGCTTCGCGGGCGTGCTGCTGCTCGTGTGGAACCAGATCGCGACGCCGGGCGCGCACGACGCGGGCGCGGCCGGGCTGCCAGTGCGCGGGCTGCTGGCGGCCGCGGCGGCGCTGGCGGCATCGGCGCTCTACGGCGTGGCGGGCAACTTCGCGAAGAAGTACCTGATGGACGTCGACGCGACCACCAACGCGGCCGGCAGCATGATCGGCGCGACCCTCGCACTTGCGCCGCTCGCCGCGATGACGTGGCCCGCGACGCCGATCTCCGCGCATGCGTGGGAGGCGGTGATCGCGCTCGGCGTGTGCTGCACGGGCATCGCGTATTTCCTGTACTTCGGGCTGGTGGCGTCGGCCGGCCCGGCGCGCGCGATGACGGTCACGTTCGTCATTCCGCTTTTCGGCATCTTGTGGGGCGCGCTTTTCCTCGACGAGCACGTGTCGCTCGTGATGATGGAAGGATGCGCGGTCGTGCTCGCGGGCACGGCGCTGGCGACGGGGGTGGTTAAGCGGATGCCGTTTGGGGCGAGGAAGTCGCTGGCCCGGTAGTTTTCGGGCTCATTGCGCTGCGTCGCGGGGCATCGCGCTTCGCTTCGGCGGCGCAGTGCGGGCCTAACCTTCTCTCGATAAACGCGTGTCGCTCGTGATGAAGGATGCGCGGGGACGGCGCTGGCCGCCCTCCCTGCGCGGTGTCGCCGCTCGCGTCGAGCGTCGCAATGTCGAATACGCCCACGCGATCGCCCGAGAGGACCCCGTGGAGTTGTCGAGTGTATGCCGGCTCGGCATCCGCGCCCGGCTCCCGCGACGCCCGTTGTTGAGCGGATGCCGTCGAGCGCGCGACAGGCGTTTTCCCGCTCATCTTTCCGCCCGCTCGAATGAAGTCGCGGGGGTTTGCGCTTCACTTTCGCGGCGCAGCGCAGGCCGCGCTCCGCTCCCGCGACGCCTGTCGTCGAGCGGATGCGGTCCAACGCGGCGACAGGCGGTGTCGCGCAGTTCCTTCCGCCCGTTTGAACGAGTCGCGCGGGTTCGCTCTCCGCTTTCGCGGCGCAGGGCAGGCCGCCGCCATTCCCGATGATCACGTGTTGCTCGTGAGCTTGAAGTGATGCGGAGTTATGCTCGCGGGCACGGCGCTGGCCACCGGAACTGTCGAGCGGATGCCGGCTCGGCATCCGCGCTCGGCTCTCCCGGCGCATTAGAAGCCACGAGCACGTCCCGCTCACGATGCGCGCGCAAACGACACTGGCGGCGGACGTCATGGAGCGCTTGGCGCATCTTCCCGCTCTACTCGTCGCGCACGCGAAGCAACAAGCACTTCCCGCTCGCGATGCTCTCTCGAACGACACGGGCGGCGGCCGTCATCGAGCTTGCCTTTTGGCGCTCCGCCTCGCTTTACTCGTCCCGCACGCGTCCGCGCCCCGCTTTCACCGCGCCGCGTTTCACTTTCCCTTCGACACGGCGAACCTGCGACGCGCGCGTGGGCTTCGTCGCGATGCGTTTGCGGCGCGTGACGCTCACGCTGCGAATGAGTTCGTCCAGCCGCGCGAGCGCTGCGGCGCGATTCATGTCCTGCGTGCGATGCTCCTGCGCCTTGATCACGATGACGCCGTCGCGCGTTACGCGGCTATCGGCGAGCGCGAGCAGACGCGCCTTGATGTGCTCCGGCAGCGACGACGCGCGAATGTCGAAGCGCAAATGAATGGCGCTCGACACCTTGTTGACGTTCTGGCCGCCCGCTCCCTGCGCGCGCACGGCGGTCAACTCGATCTCGCCCGGCGCGAGCGCGAAGCTATCGGTCATGAGTTTGACTCCTTCGAATAGGCACGCGCCTCAAGCCCCGGCGCTCGCGCTCATCAACCGCCGCATTCTCGCCGCGAGGCCGGAATCGCGGCGCGTCGGCGCATCGACCGCCTGCGCGAAGATATCCGCCGAGCCGATCACCTCGACCCGGCGCTTGGCCCGCGTGATGGCCGTGTAGACGAGTTCGCGCGACAGCACGCGCACAAAGCTCCCCGGCAGGACGAGCGCCGCCTCGTCGAACTCCGATCCCTGCGACTTGTGGACCGTGAGCGCGAACGCCGTATCGTGCGGCGGAAGCGCGGCGGGCGAGACGTAGCGCAAGGAGCCGTCGGCCATGCGGAATGCCACCCGCAGCGCGCCGTCCGCGCCCGGCAGCGCGATGCCGATATCGCCGTTGAAAAGCCCGAGCGCGTAGTCGTTGCGCGTGACGATCACCGGCCGCCCGGCGAACCATTGTGCGCCGAGCGCAAGCGCAATGCCCGCCTGCTCCCGCACTTTCGCCGCGATGCGGGCGTTCACTTCGTCGACGCCGCGCGGGCCTTTGCGCGTCGCGCATAGCAGGCGAAAGCGGTTCAGCGCGTCAAAGAGCCGGGCTTCGTCGTTTTGTGCGCCGACTGAATTCGAGCGCCGCGCCTCGAGTACGGACGAGAGCGCGTCGGCGTACGGCGCAAATCCTGTTGCCAGATGCGCGAGCGTGCGCTCGGAGAGCGTGGTGTGCGCGTCGTCGAAAAGCACGGCGGCTGCGTCGTCACTCGTCGCGGGCGATTGCCGGATATCGAGCGCGGCGAGGGCAGCTTGCGCATCGCCGTCGCGGATGGCGATCGACAAGCGGCCGATCGCCGAATCCAGCCCGAAGCGGTAGTTGCGCGCGAGCCAGACGACGCAGTCGGTGAGCGGGGCGTCGGTGTGGTCTGCATCGTCGGGCCCGGTGCGCCTCCTTTGCTCGTCATGCTTGTTGTGGCCGTGGTGCAGGTTTCTGCCGTTGCGCTCGTTGTGGCGGTAGTGCTCTTGGGGCCGGTCCTGTTCACTGCGTCGGTCACGCTCGCTGTCGGCGTTTTGCTCGCCGCGCCTGTCACGCTCAACTCGACGGTCGCGCTTCTCGGACTGATCGCCCTCGCGTTGCTCGTTAAGCTCGTTAAGCTCGTTCCGCCGTTCGCGCCCCGCGTTTTCGTCCCGCTCATTGCGCTTGTTCGGCGCCTTTTGCTGAATTCGCTCGTCGTCCACGTTCCGCCGCGCACCGTCGCTACCTTCGTCTTCCGGATACGTCTCGGTATCGATGGTGGCGAAAAGGTCGGCGTAGCCTTCGTCATCGAAAACGGCTTGCGTGCGCGACGCCGATCCCGCGCGCAACGCCGCAGCCTTACCGGCCGGCGCAACGGGAGCTTGCTCATCGCGTCGCGCGTCTCGCGGCGCGAACAAGTCTCCATCGTCTGCGCTCTGGGTCGCCGCACGCCCCGCCGCGATCGCTTCGCCGTCCAAATCGTCCGCTGATGACGAAACCGAAGCCGAGCCCGACGACAACGCCGCAGCCCTACCGGCCGGCGCAACGGGACTTTGCTCATCGCGTCGCGCGTCTCGCGGCGCGAACAAGTCTCCGTCGTCTGCGCTCTGGGTCGCCACAAGCCCCGCGCCGATCGCTTCGCTGTCCGAATCGTCGTCTGACGACGAAACCCAAGGCGAACCCGACGGCAACGCCGCCCGCAACCGCGCATAGTCCACGCCGAGCGCCTCGGCAATGCGACGCGCGCCGCCCTGGCTGAACGATGGCTGCGCGCTCAGTTCCGCGAAGACCGCGCCCGCTTCGACCGCGGAAAGCTGGTCTTTGTCGCCGAGCATCACGAGCCGGCTCGTCGGCGCGACCGCTTCTAGCAGATGCGCCGCGAGCGCGACATCGATCATCGACGCTTCATCGACGACGATAACGTCGTACGGCAGCGGATTGTCCCGATGGTGCCGGAAGCCGCCGTCCGGCAGCACGCCCAGCAGTCGCTGCAGCGTGAACGACGTGCGCGGCAAGCGTTGCGCGAGTTCGGGCGGGAGCTTGTCCGCGCGCTCGATCAGCGCCTCCTGCATGCGCTGCGCGGCCTTGCCGGTCGGCGCGGCAAGCGCGATGCGCAGGTTGGGATCGGCGTCGAGCAGACAGGCCAGCACGCCGACCACCGTCGTCGTCTTGCCCGTGCCCGGACCGCCGCTCACGATGGTCAGCCGTCCCGCCAGCGCCACGAGCGCCGCGACCCGTTGCCAGTCGATGTCATCGCCCGCGCTCGGCCCGAAATAGCGCGCGATGCGCTCGGCGTGCGCCGCCAGCTCGCGCCCGGACACCGTCACCCGCGCGGCCTGCGCCCGCTCGACGAGCGCAAGCGCGAGCCGCCGCTCGTAGTCGAAGTAACGCGCGAGATAGAGCCGGCCGTCCTCGTCGATGACGAGCGGCCGCAAATCCGCCGCGTGCATGGGCGACTGCGTGCGCGCGAGGCTCGCGACGCCGCTCGCGAGCAGCGCCTCGCGGACCTCGCGCGGTCGCCCGCCGTGACGGCGCGCGAGCGCCGCGAGCGGCATGCAGACGTGCCCGAGCGCGGTCGCACTGCTGATCGCGAGCGCCGCGCGTTCGGCCCATGCGACGGCATCCGCGCTCGCACCCGAGCGCCGCGACAGTTCGGCCATGCGCCGCGCAAAGCCTTCGGCGAGCGCAGCGCTTTCGTCCGCGAAGCGCGATGCCGGCGCGTTCAGGTCCATCGTGCGCATGTCACGCCTCCGCACATCGGCCGGTCCAGCGCCTTGGCGAACGCCGCGCTTTTCTCCGCGCTTTTCTCCGCTATACGCCATACCGGCGCATTGACGTCCATCGTGCTCATGCCGTGCCTCCGCACATCAGCCGGTCGAGCGCAGCGCCTTCGTCCGAGAAGCGCGATGTCCGCGCGTTCCGGTTTCATCGTGCCCATGCCACGCCTCCGCACATCGGCCGGTCGAGCGCGGCGCTTTTAACCGCGGAGCGCGATGTCGGCGCGTTCCGGTCCATCGTGCTCATGCCACGCCTCCGCACATCAGCCGCCGGAGAGCGGCGCTTTCGTCGGCAAAGCGCGATGTCGGCGCGTTCAACCGAATCGTGCTCATGCCACACCTCCGCAAATGAGCCCGTCGAGCGCGCCGCCTTCATCCGCGAAGCGCGACGCCAGCGCGTACAACTGGACCTTGCTCATGCCACGCCTCCAAACATCAGCCGGTCGAGCGCCTCGACGAGCGCGAGCGGCGGCCGTCCGCGATGCACGCCGCTCGGCGCGCCGCTGTCGCCGTCGCGCCAATCGGGCCGCACGCCACGCACGAACAAATACAGATAGCCGCCGACGTGCGTCTCATAGTCGTACGCAGCGAGCCGCGCGCGCAGATACCGGTGCAGCGCCACCACATACACGAGCGCCTGAAGGTGGTACGCGTGATGCGCCATCGCTTCGGCGAGCGGCGCGGCGCTGTAATCCGCGGCGCGCTCGCCGAGATAATTCGACTTCCAGTCGATGATCCAGTAGCGCCCGTCGTGCTCCACGATCATGTCGATGAACCCCTTGATAAAGCCCCGCAACGCGCCCGCTTCCAGCGCGACGTCGGGATAGCCGTGCGCGGCGAGAATCCGCCGCAGCGCCGCGAAGTCCAGCGACGGCGCGGGAAACAGAAACTCCAGTTCGTTCATGCGACGCGCGGGCGGAATCCGCGACAGCCGAAGACCCGGCGCGATCTCGGTCGAAAGCGTATCGGCGAGCAGGCGCTGCATCATCGGCCGAAGACGCCGGGCGAGCGGCTCGGGCGCGGGCGTCGGATGCTCGCGCAGCGCACGGTCGATCGCATCGGGCCAGGTCGCGGGCTGCGTGAAGTCCGCCAGTTCGTACATGCGATGCAGACATTCCCCCGCCGCCGCGCCGCGCGGAAACGCGAGGATGTCGTCGTCGGCGAGCGCCGTCTCGTCGCGCGGGGCGGCTTGCTGTAGAACCGGCACATCGAGGTCCGCCAGTTCGTCGTGATCGGGCCGCGCGTCGACCGGCTGCGGCTGATTCGCCTCGTCGCGGGCGCCCGCCGCGATCAGCGAACTGAAGCTCGCCATGCGCCAGCGATCGCGCAACAGGCGCTGATTGGTGCGCGCGGTCATCGCGTGCGGCCCCGCGGCCTCGGCGGCGAGCGGCTCCCGCGCGCCGATCACCGGCAACGGCGCCACGCCGATCGCGCCATCCGCTTGTGCTTCCAGCGCGTGCCACGCCGCGACGATGCCCGCTTCGTCGGGCGGCTCTTCGCAGAACGCGTCGAAGTCCTGCCCCGCGCCCGCGACGAGCCAGTTGAGCACGCTTCGCCGCGACTCCTTCGTCGACTTGTTCGAGACATTCGACATATACACGCCCGCGACGACGTAGCAGCGATACACCGCCCGCGTCAGCGCCACGTAGACGAGGCGCGCGCGTTCCGCCGCCTGCTCGCGGGCGATGGCGGCGCTCACCTCCTTCGATTCGTCCTCGTCGATGCCGTAGTGCAGCACCGCCTCGCCCGCTTCGTCGTGATACTCGCTGGCGTCGGGCAAGCCGGACTTCGGCGCGTCGCGCGATGCGCCGTCGTTGAGGAACGGGCAGAACACGACCGCGTACTCCAGCCCTTTCGACTTGTGAATCGTCACAATCTGCACGAGATTGCGGTCCGATTCCAGCCGCAACTGCGCGTCCTCGCCGCCGCCTTGCTGCGCGCGCTGCGCGGCGAGCCAGCGCAGCGTCGGCGCGATGCCGGGCTGCTCGGCCGAACGCGCCTGCAACAGTTCCGCGAGATGGGTGATGTTCGTGAGCCTGCGCTCGCCGTCCGGCCGCGTGACGAGGCGCGCGGCGATCGACAGTTCGCGCGTCAGCGTGCGCCACATCACCGCGAAGCCGCGCTCGTGCCAAATGGTGCGGTAGCGCGAAAAACGCTCGACCCAGCTCGTGGAGTCGTTCGGTCCGTCGTTCGAATCCGCTGCGGACACCGCATGTTCCAGACGCCAAAGCGCGCCAGCATCGAGCCCGAACCAGTCGGTCGCGAGCGCGGCGCGCAGCCGCCGCAAATCGCCCGGCGTGTCGATGGCGGCGAGCACGCGCTCGATCTGCTCGGCGTCGAGCGAGCCGAACACCGACGCCTGCGCCAGTTCCACGCTGCCGACGCCCCACGCCGCGAGCACGCGCTTCACCATGCTGCCCTGCCGGTGCGTCTGCACGAGCACCGCAATATCCCCCGCGCGAAGCGGCTCGTCGCCGATGCGCACTTCGCCGCGTTGCGCGCCGCGCAAGAGCCGCGCAATTTCGGCGGCGCAGGCTTCGGCCGCATCGCGCTGCGCGTTGCCCTTCGAGAGCGCCGAATCGCCGTGCGGCAGCATCCACACGCAAAAATCAGCGAGGTCGGAATACGCGGCGGCGGGCGTTGCATCGACGAACGGCCCACGCGAGCGCGTGCCGGCGCGCACCGGCTGATAGTCGAGCCCTTCGAGGATGAACGCCGACGGATTCGCGCCGAACACGCGATTGCACGCCTCGATGATGCGCGCAGTCGACCGCTGGTTCACCGCGAGCGTGTAGCGCGCGCTCGCGCCCTCGCGCGCCGCGAGATACGTGTGCAGATCGGCGGCGCGAAAGCTGTAGATGGCCTGCTTCGGATCGCCGACGAGAAAAAGCGGCCCGTGCGGCGCGAACACGCGATTGAAGATGGCGTATTGCAGCGGGTCCGTGTCCTGAAACTCGTCGATGAGCGCCGCCGGATAACGCTCGCGCAGCGCCTCGGCAAGCCACGCATGTTTGACGAGCGCGTGATGCAGGTTCGAGAGCAGGTCGTCGAACGAGACGACGCGGCGCGCGCGCTTTCTCGCCGACAACTCGGCCGGCGCGTAGTCGAGCCACTCCCGCACGATATCGAGCCACAGCGCGCGCTGCGACGCTTCCGCAGCAGCGGCCGCCGCGGCAAGCGTCTCCGCGTGCTCGAAAAACGGATGCGCGGGCGGCGTGTGCTTGACCTTCGTGCCCTTCGCGAGCGCCGACGCGGTGATCTTCAGCGCGTCTTTCGGCGGCGGCGCGTGACAGTCGGCATCGGCGAAATACTCGGCCCACGCGTCGATGGCCGCTTCGATCATCGACCGCTTGTGCGAGGTCTGCTTCAGCATGGCCTCGGCGTCGAAGAGCAGCTCCGCGATCGCGTCGCGCTCGGCGTGCCATAGCGCGCAGGCTTCATCGAAAAGCGCTTTGGCGTCGGCGGCTTCTGCGGCTTGTACTTCGGCGAAACTACCCCAGCGCAGCGTCGCGAGCGGTTTCTTCAGGCGGCGCGCGAGCTGCGCATCGAGCGATGCCGGGCCAGCGCCTTTCGCGACCAGCCACGATGCAAACGAAGGCACGCGCGCCGCCGCCGGCTCGACGCGCTCGCGCCAGAAATCGGCGGCGAGTTCGAAGCGCAGCGTGCTGTCGTCGGCTTCCATGTCGAACGCGAACGGCATCGCAGCGGCGAACGGCGCTTCCTGCAGCGCGCGCTGGCAGAACCCGTGGATCGTGTGGATCGCGGCCTGATCGAAGCTATGCAGCGCGATGCGGATGCGTTGCAGCGCCTCGTCCGGGTCCATCTGTTCGAGCGTGGTTTCGAAGAGCCGCTCGATGAACGGATCGCCCGCCGCGTCGCCGTTTTCGATCGCATGCGCGACACCCGCGAGCCGCGTGCGGATGCGCTCGTGCAGCTCCGCGGTCGCGGCCTTCGTGAAGGTGACGACGAGAATGCGCTCGACGCTCAACTGCTTCTCCAGCAGCAGGCGCACGTACAGCGCGCAGATGTTCCAGGTCTTACCCGTTCCGGCGGACGCCTCAATCTGGTTGACGCCATCGAGCGGGCACGCGAAGACGTCGAGTTCCTGCACGGTTTCGTGATTCACAACGTCAGTCATGGTGGTCATGCGCCGCTCCGCAGATGCTCTCGAAGCGGTTCGAACACGACGCGCGCCAGCGCGGCGAAGCGTTCGTCGAGCTTTAATGATTCACCGCGAAACGCGATGCGATACGCCGGATCGTCGGACTCGGCGCGCGTGCGATCGGACTCCCACGCGGCCTGCGCTTTGACATCGCCTTCGGTCAGCTTGAGCCATGCGCTCTTCGGATAGAAACGCAGCGGCATGCGCCGTCCCGCGCGATACAGCGCCGCGAGCGTGCCGAGATGCGCGAGCGGATCGGCGACGGGCGCGAGTTCGAAATCCGCCGACTGCGCGCCGCGCCCATGCCAGATGGTGCGGCGCGGACCGTCCGGCAGCGCCGCGCAATAGGCCAGATGCGCGAGCCACGCCGACAGATAATCGCGGGCGCGCGGCTGATCGTAGCGGTAGATCACCTGCCCTTGCGGCGTCAGGCGATTGAGCGTGCCGGCGAGCGTGAACGGCCGCTCGTCGATGAGCGCGTCGTCGTACTTCTCGAAGAGCGGCACGCCGGCGGTATCGGGCCAGCGCGGCGCGATATCCAGCACGAACGGCAGCCGCGTCACGCCTTCCGCCACCGACACGCGAATGCGGTCCGCCAGATGCGCGAGCGCGTGCATCTCGCGCGCCTGCCAGACCGCGCCCGTCGCGCCGCCCGGCATTTCGGGGCTCGTGCGCGCGACGTGGCGGGCGCGTTCGCGGGCGCGCGCGGCGGCATCGTCCGTCGCATCGAGCAGCGACGGCAGCACGCGGGCCGCGAGCGCATCGCGGCCCGCGAAGCCCAGTTCGAACGGCTCGGTGATGTCGAGCTCCGCATCGGCATCGACGAGCGCAATGCCCAAGCGATCGCGCAGCAGCGCCCGCGCCGGGTGCCGCCAGAAGCGCACGAAGTCGTCGAACGCAACGATGTCTTCGTCTTCTTCCGGCGGCAGCGGCGCATCGAAGAACGGCGGGCTGTTCTGCGTGCGGCCTGCGGCGAGCGCGCGCGCCAGTTCCGCCCGCTCGGGCTCGTACGTGAAAAGGCGGCCGCCCGGCTCGAAGTACTCGGGCGCGAACGGCTGAAGCGGATGCTCGTGGACGAACAAGGCGCGCGCCTCGCGCAGGGCTTCCGGCGCCGCATGCTTGCCCGCGACCGCCTGCGCCAGATAGTCGAGCAATTCGTCGATCAGCGCGGCGGGCGGCAGCACGGCGTTGTCGCGAATGCTGCGCCCCGTGTACGCGATCAACAGCCGGTCGCGCGCGGCCAGCATCAGGTCGAGAAAGAGATTGCGCTCGTCGTCGCGCCGCTGGCGGTCGCCGAGCTTCCCGAAGCGCGCCATCAGATCGAACTCGTCGGCGCGCGTGAGGCTCGGCAGCATGCCGTCGTCCATGCCGAGCAGGCACACGACGCGATACGGCAAGCCGCGCAAGCTCGTGAGCGACGAAAACGTGACGCCGCCCCACGGCACGCCGCCGCGCGCCGGATCGTCGAGCGTATCGGTGAGCGCGGTGCGGATCACGGCGGCCGGCACGTGCGTGTCGCGCGCGCCTTCGTCGATGGCGGCGATCAGCGCGTCGATGGCGTGGCGCACGTCGCCGATGGTGTCGTTGAACGCGACGCCTGCATCGAAGAAACGCTCGAGCGCATCGAGCAGCAAATCGCCCCACGCGCGCGCAGTGCGCGGCGTTGCGATCTCTTTCGCGAAGGCGTCGATGTCGTCGATGAAGCGCGTGAGACGCCCGAGCAGTTCCGCCTCCGAGCCTTGCGGGCCTTCCACCGGCAGCCAGTCCGCGACCGGCGCGCCGCCGCCGGGCAGCGCGTAGCCGAGGTAGAGCCGCGTGAGCGCGTCGGCGAACGTGTGGCGCGCGGCGGGCACATGCTCGCTCGTGACCTCGTCGGGCCGCAATCCGCGTCGCGCGCCCGCCTGCGCGAGCCATTCCTGCGCCGTTTCGAGCGATGGGGCGTCGATGCCGTAGCGCGTGGCGATCGCATCGACGCGCAGCCACTCGATCAACTCCGGCGCGCCGACGCCGCGCTCGGCAAGCGCGAGCCAGTCGAGCATCGCGCGCGCGACGGGGTTCGCCTGCGACGGCGGCAAGCCCGTGATGCGATACGGAATACGCCGCCGCTCGTTGCTGGCCCCGGCGGGCGCGGTGCCGAAAATTCCGTCGATCAGCGGGCCCGCCACCGCGAGATCCGGAAACGCGACGAGCACGTCGGACGGCTCCAAGCCTTCTATCGAGTCGAACCAGTCGAGCAGACGGTCATGCAGCACTTCCAGTTGCCGCGAGAGGCTATGGCAAACGTGGACTTCGACGCCCGTATCGACGATCTCTTCCGGCAGCGGCGAGGCGTTGTCTTCATCGAGCGTGAGGATGCCGTTCTGCACGCGCGCGAGCCATGTCGGCGCGGGGTTCTCTTCGAACAGTTCGCGCTCGCTCGACGCGGCGCTCTCCGTCAGTTCGTTGAGCATATGCAGTTGCGCTTGCGTCTGCCGGCCCCACTCCGCCAGCAGCGGATGACCGACTTCCTGAAAATCCGCCTCGCCCTTCAGTTGCAGTTGCTCGACGCGCGCCTCGCTCACGATATCGAACCAGAACTCGCGGCACGGATTGAGCGCGTAGATGCGCACGTCGATCCAGCGCGACAACTCGCGCAAGAGCGCGATATGCAGCGGCGGCATGGTCGGCAGCGCGAAGACGCTGATGCGGCGCGGCCACTCGGCGCGCATCGCGGTATCCAGATCGAAGCGCGGCGCTTCGGCAAGAAAGCGGTAAGCGGGCGGCGTCGGGTCGTGCTCGCGATCCGGCGCTGCGAGGTCTTCCAGCAACGCACGCCACAGCGCCGCCTGCCAGATTTCGTCCTGGCGCTGGATGTCGCTCGCGCCGGCAAGACGCGGCCCGCGCGCGTCGATCTGCGCGCCGCCGCCCGCGAGAATCGAGCCGCCCGCCTGCCAGTGCGTGAGCCATTCCGGGCGATAAGTCAGATAGTGATCGAACACCGTCGCGATGCGGCGCGCAAGTTCGTAGCGCATGCAATCATCGGCGGCGTTCAGATACGTCGACAGGCGCGGCGCCTCTCGGAACGCGGGTTCGTCGAACGAGCGATAGCAGCGCCACGCGAGCCGGTCCGGCGCGAACGGTGAATGCGCGGGCACCGGCAGCACGCGGCCGATCTGCGCCCACAGCCACTGCGCGAGATAGCAGAACTGCACGTTCGCGCAGATGCCGAAACGCTCGGCCATGTCGAGTTCCAGCCGGCGGCGCACGGCTGCGCTCGGCACGATCACGGCCTCGCTCGCGAAGGGATCGCTCTCGCGCATGGCGAAGGCGTCGAGGTCTTCGAAGAGCGCGGCAGCAAGCGTTTCGTGGCGATTCGAGTAGAAGAGTTCGAGCATGAAAGGCGGTCGGGATGCGCTGTGAAAGCCGCGAAAGGCAAAGCTTTGTCAAATCAAGCGCCAGCATAACAAAGGGTCGCACGTGCCGAGAACTCGGCCATTCGGCCGAGGTCCGAAGGCCCGGTGAGTTGGGTTAGACTCGACATCGCCCTTGCCCGCCCGCGAGCGTCCTCACAGGAAGTCGATGCGTTACTCGTTCGAAATCAGGAAGTTCATTTACAGCCAGTACTTCTTTGGCGGCTTGCGCTGCGCGCTCGGCATCTCGCTGCCCGCGGTGCTGATGCTCACGGTGTTTCACAACCGCGAGCTCGGCTTCACCATCGCGACGGGCGCGCTCGGCGCATGCGTCGTCGACATGCCAGGCCCGCTCAAGCACAAGCACAACGAGATGCTGGCGTGCACGTTTATCGGCTTCATCTCGGCGCTTGCCACCGGCATGGCGACGGCGCATCCGCTCACGCTCTGGCTGACCGTGGTGCCGCTCACGTTCGTGCTCTCGCTGATCGTGGTCTACGGCAACCGCTGGCCGCAGATCAGCTTCGCCACGCTCTTCATGATGATCGTGACGCTGGAAGAGCATTTCACGCCGATGCAGGCGCTCATCAACGCGTCGTGGATTCTGCTGGGCGGGCTCTGGTACACGTACTGGGCCACGCTCGTCTCGCATCTGCTCGTCTATCGGATCGAGCGGCAGGCGCTCGCGCAAAGCATCTTCAGTTGCGCGGAATACCTTCAGGCGCGCGCCGAGTTCTATGACAACGACGCCGATCTCGACGAGTGCTACAGAAAGCTGATCGAAAAGCAGATCGCGGCGGTCGAGCAGCAGGAAGGCGCGCGAGACATCGTGCTGCGCAATCTGCCGAAAGTGAAAAGCGGCAAGCTGGATGCGCGGCGCGCGCGGCTATTCAATCTGTTCATCAACATCGTGGATCTGCATGAGTTTTTCGTCGGCGCGCACACGGACTATCCGCTCGTGCGCAAGACGTTCGCGGGCTCGGACGTGCTCGTGTTCTATCGCGACCTGATGCGCAAGGCGGGCGAAGACTTGCAGGATATCGGGCTCGCGGTGCTGCAGAACCGTCCGGCGCCGAAGCAGATCAGCACGAAGGCCGAACTGCGCGCGATCGAATACGAACTCGAACTCATGCGCAAGCACGCGCTGCCGGAGAAGAATCCGGAAGCGTATGCCGCGGCGGCAGCGGTGTTCCGGCGGCTCTGGAGCGCGACGCGTCTCATCGACAAGATGCGCCGCCGCACGCGCGACGACGCGAGCCCGACCGAAACCGAATTGCAGATCGACCACGCGCTCTCGCGATTCATCTCCAGCCGGCGCGTGCCGTTCAGGCAGATCTTCTCGAACCTGACCATGGCGTCGCCGAGCTTTCGCCATGCGCTGCGCGTGACCATCGCGGTGGGCGTCGGCTTCTGGCTCGGCAGGCTCTTGCCGCTCACCAACGCGTACTGGATCGTGATGACCACGGTCATCATCCTGAAGCCCGGCTATTCGCTCACCAAGCAGCGCAACACGCAGCGGATCATCGGCACGGCGATCGGCTGCGCGGTCACCATCGCGCTCATTCTGCTCGTGAAGGACCCGCACATTCTGCTCGTCGCCATGTTCGCGTCGATGGTGATGAGCTACAGCCTGCTGCTTTTCAACTACGCGGGCAGCGTCGTGTTCACGTCCAGCTACGTGTTGCTGATGTTCCATCTGCTCGCGCCGGGCAGCTTGCGGCTGATCGGCGAGCGGGCCATCGACACCGTCGTCGGCTGCGCGATTGCCATTGCGGCGAGCCACCTGTTCCCGTACTGGGAATATCGGCTGATGGGCAAGCTCGTGAAGGACCTGCTGGCCGCGACGCGCAATTACCTCGAAGCCAGCTGGGGCTGGAAGGCGAAGGCGGCAGCGGGCGCGGGGCGCGCGGCGGCCACTGCAACCGCAGCGGCAACCAGCGCGCCGAGCGCCGTCTTTGCCGACGGTCAGACGCGCGCCGCGTTCGCCTCGTCGATGCAGCCGGTCTCCGTCTCCGCCGAAGCCGCCAGCGAGCCTTTGGAAGCCACCACGACGGCAGAAGCCGAAGCCGTCGCGGCGAGCGCGATCAAGGCCGCGAGCGCAACGGCGGAGCGGCTGTCGTCGGCGGGCATCGGCGAGAGCACGGCTGCGACCGCGAGCAAAGGTGCATCGGCCGCCGCCACGGTCGTCGCCTCCGCGCTCGATCACGACTACGGCTATCGGCTCGCGCGCAAGAACGTGCACGTCGCCTTCGCCAACCTCGCGCAGGCTTTCCAGCGCATGATGCTGGAGCCGAAGGCACAGCAACGGTATGTCGCCGAACTCAACGATCTGCTCGTGCAAAGCCACGTGCTCGCGTCGCAGATCACGGCGGCCGCGCCGCTCTTGCAGTCGCTCAACGGTGCCGACGGCCAGTCATTCGAACCAGTGCAGCGCGCGTTCGCCGTCGTGCGCGACAACTTGTCGGAAGCGCAGGCGGTCGTCTCCCAGGAAGACGGCGCTGCATCGCCCGATGCGATCAAGACGCTGCGCCGCGATCTGGATTCCATGGTCGCCGCAGCGGAACGCGCGCAGAGTCTGCCCGCCGATGCCATTCAGGATCTGAAACTGCTCGCGCATCAATGCAAGCAGATGCTCACGGCGTCCGCGCTCATCCGCAAGGACGCGACGCAAATTCACCTGCCCGCGTGAAGCGAACGCCTTACTGCGAGGCGCCGGTGGCCGGCAGTGCCCGACGCGCATCGCTCGCGGCGGCGGGTGGCGCGTTGTGCTCGTCGAACTCCCGCTTGTCGCGGATCGCGTTGAAGAGCAGCGTGAAGATCACGAGCAACACGACGACCACGATGAACACCGTAATGCCCAGAGTCGGATTCTTCTTGCGCGGGAGGTCGGGGCGATTCTGGCGAGGGTCGTCGGTCATGGCGGGCGGAGCGGCTCGTTGCGGATTTCGAGATAAAGCCAGCATCGTACCCGGACAGCTTTTCAGTTGGATTGCGAACCGGTCGTCGACATTTCGCCCACCGAACAGCGCGCGTGAAATTCACTGCTGCATCGCTCGCCTTGAAGCGAGTGCGCCTGATTCGCCATACTCAACGCGATTCCATGCGCGTCCGATTCCGGCGAGGGCTTGAAGGGGCAAGACCGGAATACCTAGTGACCGGACGTGTTGCGCCGCCCTCCCCGGGCGGCTTTTTCTTGCGCGCTGCGTTCTTATGCGACGCGGTCAGGCGTCGGCAACGGGCCGCACCGGCAGCGCCGTCGAGTACTTGATCTGTTCCATCGCGAAGCTCGAACTGACATCGTAGAGCGGCACCGCGCGAATAAGCTGTTTATAGACGCGGTCGTAATCGTCGATGTCGGAGACCACCACGCGCAGCAAGTAATCCGTCTCGCCGCTCATCCGGTACACCTCGACCACTTCCGGAATGTCTCTTACGGCGCGCGTGAATTCGTCGGCCCAGCTTTGCGTGTGCTGATTCGTGCGCACCGCGACGAACACCGTCGTGCCGACGCCGAGTTTCTTCGGATCGCACAGCGCCACCTGCGCGCGAATCACGCCGGTCTCCTTAAGACGCTGTACCCGCTTCCAGCATGGCGTCTGCGACAGATTCACCCGCGACGCCAGTTCCGCGATAGGCATGGTCACGTCGGTTTGCAGCAGTTCCAGCAGCTTGCGGTCGATGAGGTCCATTCCCATACTGCACCCCCGATAGGAAAATTTTCTATTTTTGCTTCTCCGGGCGGAATTATATGGAAACCGTTTCCGGATGCAAGCCGGTATAAATTCGTGATCGACATCACCGGCACGCGTCATCATGAAACTCGAACTGGCCACTCAATACAGCGCGCATTTCCCGGCTGACCGGAATGCTGCCGTCAGCCGCCTCTGTCACGAAATCGACGCCGCGCTCGATGCCTCGCTCGATGCCGGCGTGTCGTTCGGCGTGCGCGTGCATGCGGCGCTTTCCCGGGCGATCGAAGACCCGACGCTTCTGCGTGCCGATCAGCGCGCCGGCAGTCCGCAGGGCTACCAGCGTCATCTGCTCGCCGCCGATCCGCTCGGCCGTTACGCGATCGCCGCGCTCGTCTGGGAGCCGGGGCAGTCGAGCCCCGTGCATGCGCATCGGACATGGTGCGGTTATGCGGTCATCGACGGCGCGCTCGCCGAGACCCAGTATCGCTGGGACGCGAACGCGCATCGTGCCATCGAGATGCGCCGTCATCCGCGCGAAGCGGGCGCCGTGTCGTACGCGGACGCGGGACGCGGCGCGATTCATCAGCTCTGCAATCCCGCCGATGCGACGACGCGCGCCGTATCGATCCACATCTACGGCGTGGCCGGCGAGCATATCGCCACGCACGTCAACGATCTTCTCGCCGCCTGAGCGGCCCGGTCGACTCAGCCCTTGCCGGGCTCGGGCGCGGTCGTGATTTGCGGCGGAATCGGCACCGAGAGATCCGTGGCGGGCGGCGCGGGCCGCGGCTCGTGGGATACGTCGACTGCCTTGACGGTCGCCGCCGGGCCGGACTCCGCGTCGGCGAGCGGTGGCTCGTCGTCCAGCCAGATGCGCTTGGCCTTCGCGGCGTGCGCCGCATCGCCCGCGCTGTGCCCGCCGTTCTGCGCCATCTGCACCTGCATCTGCGGCACGGGAATCTCCATGCCCGCTGCGTCCATTTTCCGCTTGATGCGCAAGTTGAACGCGCGCGCGACGCTCCATTGCAGAAGCGGCCGCGTCTTGATCTGGCCTTTCACGACCATCCAGTTCGGATCGAACCGGTCCAGTCCCCACACCTCGACCGGCCCCAGCATCTCGCGCCGGTAGCGCAGATCGTCCATCAACTCGGCGCCGACCTCGCGGATCATCTCCGTCACTTCGTCCACGTCCGCCGAGAACGGCACGCGCACTTCGAACACCGCGTAGGCGAAGTCGCGCGACAGGTTCTTCACCGTCTTGATCTGCGAGAACGGAATGGCGTGGATCGCGCCCTGCCCGTCGCGCAGCCGCACGGTGCGTATGGTCAGGCTCTCGACGATGCCCGCGTGACCGCCTTCCACTTCGATCGAGTCGCCGACCGAAATGGTGTCTTCGATGATGATGAAAAGCCCCGTGATGAGATCCGCCACCAGCGATTGCGCGCCGAAGCCCACCGCGAGACCGATCACGCCCGCGCCGGCGAGCAGCGGCGTCACGTTCAGCCCGAGATTGGCCGCCGTCACGATCGCCGCGACTAAGAAGAGCACGACGAACACGACGTTGCGCAACAGCGGCAGCATGGTGCGCGCCCGCATGCTCGGCCCGCGTCCGCTGCGCCGCGCCGAATCGGGCTTGAGCGCCTCCTGGATGCCCGTGTCGATCAGAATCCACACGAGCCATACGACGAAGAACGTCAGCACGATCATGCCGACCGCGTGCGTGATGCCGCGCGCCGCCACGCTGCGCTCGGCCATCTGCGCGAGCGAGAAGCCCCAGAAGCGCGACGAGACTTCGAGGAACGCGAGCCATATGCCGACGACGATCATCGTGCCGACGAACTTCACGAGCCGCCGCACATACGCCGACTGGCGGCGCGGCCTGCGCGATCTGGGCCGTGAGATGCGGATGACGATGGCCGAGAGGAAGAACGCGACGACGAGCGAGCCGGCCGTGGCGATCGCCATTTGCAGCACGTTCTCGGACGTGCCGATACCCGCGAGCGTCGCGACCACCGACGCGCACGCGAGCAGCAAGAGCGGGAATTGCCACAGCGACGCGACCACCTCGAACGTTTCGGTCGCGGCCTTGCGCGTGTTGCGCTGCTCGTAGGTGCGGCTGCGGATCAGATGCGCGACGGGCCGCTGGAACGCCAGCGCGAAGTACGCCGTGAGTCCGGCCGCGAGCATGTTCGCGAAGGTCGAAATGAGCGCCGACAGATTGGTGCCGAGCTGCTGGGCGACGTCGTAGTTGGCGGCGGCATCGCCGAGCGCGCCGAACGTGCCGATGGCGAACAAGAGCCGCCGCGCGTGAACGATCAGCACGTTCACCGCGACACGCCGGTGCGCCGACCCGAAGAGCGAGAACATGATGAGACAGATCGCCGAGAACACCGCGCCCGCGACGATCGCGTAAGCGGTGACCATCGCGAGTGTGCGGCCGAGCGACTGCGGCATCAGGTGCACGAACGTCAGCGCCGCGACGAACGCGAAGACGTAGGGCGCGACGCGCCGCATCGTGAAGAGAAGCAGTTCGCGCGTGGTCGGATTCGAATGCAGCCCGGCTTCGATGCCATAGCGCCTGTGCACGCGGCGCTGCAGGCTCACGAGCAGGAACGCGCACGCGCCCCAGCCCGCGAGCGTGGCGACGTAATTGAAGAGCGTGCGGCCAAATGGCTCGCGGCTCTGGCTCGTGACGATGGTGAAGAGCTCGTTGCCTGCCGCGTTGAAACGCCCGCTCCAGTACGCGACCGGCGTCTTGCCACGCTTCACGTCCGCTTCGATGCTCGTCAGCGCCGACGCAATTGCGCCGAGCAAACCGGCGTTCTGCGCGATCGCGGCCACCACCGATGACGCGGCGGTGGGCGTGGCGGTCGGCGGCGTGGTCGGCTGCGTCGATGCCGGCTGTCCGGCGGCTGCGGTCGGCGGCGCGATCGCGGCGGCTTCCGCCGCGCGCTTGGCATCGCGCAGCTTCTTCAGTTGCGACACGAGCGCGCTGCGCTGGCGGTCGCTGTCGAGCGTCGAAATGACGGTGTCGAGCGAGCGCACCATCTCGGCATCGGAGGGAATGGACGCGGATGCACCCGACGCCGCGTCCGCCGGCGCCGCTGCCGGCGCGGGCGGCGCGATCAGTTCCTGGAGCGATGGCAGATCGAGCGCCGGGGCGGCTTCTGCGGCGGGGATCGTCAGCAGGAAAAGCGCGGTGAAGATGAGCGTCGTCAGGAACGATATCGCACGGATTCCGGGGATGCCCGCCTGCTGTACGCCGCGCCGCAGCGCGAGAGCGGAGATCCGGGATATCGCGACAAACGCCAGCGCGCCGCGATCCGCGAGCTTGCGTAGTTTCATAACGGTCTCGATTTCCGAAAGACCGCCAGTTTAGCGGCTGACCCGCGCGCGCCGCGCACTGTCGAGGTAACCGAATGTTAAGCGCGCGCCTGCTCGACTGGCCGCTTACTTGTCCATGTCCGTGCGCGTGCCGGCATCGCTCGCCGAGTCGGAACCGGACGCCTGCGTGCCCGACGCACCGCCGTCCTTCGCCGACCACTCCTGCAGCTTGCGGCCCGCCGTTTGCAGTCCCGCGCCGGTTGCGCTCGCGGCATCGGCGATGGCGGCGTTCGTGGCGCTCGCCGCGTTCTGCAGATTCGCGCGCGCCGACGCGGCCACGCTGCTCGCGGACAAGTCCGGCGCCGAGCCGGCGTGATCGAAACTCTGTTGTGCCGACTGCTTCGCCGCGTCGACCTTCTGGCCGACATAGCTCGCCGCCTGATCCAGCTTCTGCGTCGTCTGACTGGCCAGATTGTTGTAGGCATTCGCGGCCTGGCCGGCGGCGGCGTCGTGCTTCTCGCATGCGGCAAGCACGCCGAGCACGGCGAGCGCGAATGCAATGCGCGCGATTGGAGTCATCAAGTAAGTCTTCATGGTGCTGCCTCCTGCTTCATGCCGAGATTCGGGCGCATCCCGAAGCGCGGGCTCATCATACGCCTCGAGTTCCGCAACTCGCGAAACCTTGCATTGCAAGCGAACTGCGGCGACCTGGGCGCGGCGGCCAACGCGCTCACTAGAATGTTTCTTCTACATTTAGGACACTTCTTCTTTCGGCATGGTTCGGTCGGGTCTATATTCGCCGCAGTCTCGCCCCTCCCACCGAAACCCCGCCATGATTTACATGAACCTCGCCATCGCCCTCGTCGCCGGGTTGATGCTCTTCGAACCTTTCACCCGCGCTCCCGTCTCCCGTTTCACCACGCATCGCATGCGCCGCATTCTCGCGAAACGCTCGTACTATCAGGCGGGCGGCGCCTTTTTCGCCGCGCTGGTCGTCGCGACGAGCCAGCCCGCGCCGGAACGCGTATCGCCGCTTCTCGTGATGGGCGTCGCCTCGGCGCTGCTCGCAGCGAGCCTGTACTGGATCGTGCGCGGCAAGCTGTTGCTCCGGCAACGCCGCGTCTTCACCGAACTGCATTGATCTCTCCGCGCGGCGCGTTCTTACGCCGCGCTCGCCCGTGGCGCGAATTCAATAAACACTGCATACCTTTTCGGCGCATATTCGGGCCAAACTGGCCCAAAGCAATCAACGAAAAGCAACCGGCGAAAAAAAAGGCGCCACGTTTCCGTAGCGCCTTAAAAGTTCTAGCCATTCCGAGGGCCGTGCTAGAACCTGAGAGACTGTATTCGAAGCCTGGAGCGGAAAGCGGTCGCGCACGTCGCCCAGTCCTTTCGAAATCGGATTCCATTTTTTCCGGGATCACTGCTCAAGTCAAGCAAAATTTCAGCGTCCGGGCATCTGCCCAACGGTGTCGCCCGGAATCGGTTCCGAGCACATCGTTTTAGCGCGTGCAGCTTATCATCGTGCCTTGCATCGCTTGCAAGCTTCAGGCGTCGTCTGAATGGAATGTTCCACTCAGCGTTCGAAACGATGTTTCACAAAAATAGATGCCCACGATGAGCGACCGGTCCGCGAACCGCATAAAAACGAAAGACAGGGATAGCGACGAAGTCACCGCCCTCGCGCGCGGTCTCGATGTGTTGCGCCGCATTGCCGCTGCGGACGCCCCGGTCAGCAATCGCGAACTGACCGAATGGACCGGCATTCCTAAACCTACTGTGTCGCGGATCACGGCCACGCTCGTCGGCGCGGGATTGCTGCTGCGTCTGCCCGACAGCGAGCGCTTCGTCCTGACCGCGTCGGTGCTGGAACTCAGCAACGGCTTCCTGCGCAACTTCGACATCCGCGCGCGAGCGCGGCCGTTCCTGATCGCGCTCGCCGAACGCACAGGACTCAGCGTGCATCTGGCCGTGCGCGACCGGCTCGAAATGGTCGTCATCGACGCCATCCGGCCGCGCTCTGCCGTGCTCGTCTCGCGGCTCGAAGTAGGCGGCCGAATGGATCTGAGCCGCACGGCCGTCGGGCGCGCGTATCTCTCCGTTCTGTCGGACGCCGACCAGCAGGCGCTGATCGGCAGCCTCCAGACCGCATCCGGCGACGACTGGCCGAGTATCTCCGGCGGCTTGCAGCGCGGTCTCGACGACGCGCGCCGCCGTGGTTTCGCGATTTCGCTCGGGGAATGGCATCACGGCCTCAACGCGGTGGCCGCGGGCTTCGTCGGGCCATCGGAGGAGCGCTATTCGGTCAACTGCGGCGGTGCGGCGCATCAGTGTCCGCACGAGACGCTGATCACGACGGTGGTGCCCGCCCTGCTCGATTGCGTCGCCCGGATCGCGCGCGAGATCGGCGGCACGGCGGGCGCCGCGCCGTCTGCCGGAAGCAATTAAACTTACGCGCTTTGCCGCACGCGTCGGGGGCCTTCCTTATCGCGTGTAACGCTCGTAATCATCCGAAAGAAAGCCCGGTGGACGGGCATCGGCGCGCGACGTAGCATCATGCTTCGCGCGCACCGGGGCCGCGCCGGGACCTCTCGCTCAGGCTCTGTCCAGCCTAGAACGCGCGGGCCCCGCCCGCCGCCTTTCCCCGGCTTTTCCCCGACCGCATCGCGAGATGCCGCCCATCCGCGCCCCCGTACGACAGACTTGGAAAGACCCAGCCACCACACGATGGACGACCGAAAGAATCCCGCCGCCGAGCCGCGCGCGACGCCCGCGCGCCCCGCCGATCCCACTCCGACTGCCCCGCCCGCAAAGCCCGCCGTGCCGCCGCGCCGCCGCCGTGTCGTGCCGCTTGTCGTGGCCGTACTGATCGTCGCGGGAGCCGTCGCGTGGTGGCATCCGTGGAATCGTGGCGGAACGGCGGGCTCGCCGCAGCATGCGAGTCAGGGCGGACGGCGCGGCGGCGCGAACGCGATGAACCAGCCGCAGCCGGTGCACGTGGCGACCGTGTCGCAAGGCGAGATGCCCGTCGTCATCAATGCGCTCGGCACGGTCACGCCGCTCGCGAACGTCACGGTCAAGACGCAGCTCAACGGCACGCTCATGGAAGTGGCGTTCCGCGAAGGCCAGATGGTCAAGAAGGGCGATCTGCTCGCGCAAATCGACCCGCGCCCCTACGAGATTTCGCTGCGCAACGCGCAAGGCACGCTCGCCCGCGATCAGGCGCTGCTGCAAACCGCGCGGCTCGACTTGCAGCGGTATCAGACGCTGCTCTCGCAGGATTCCATCGCCAAGCAGCAGGTGGACACGCAGGCCTCGCTCGTCAAGCAGTACGAAGGCGCGGTAACGTCCGACCAGGCCAACGTCGATACGTACAAGCTCGACCTCGCCTACGCGCGCATTACGGCGCCGGTTTCCGGGCGCGTGGGCTTGCGTCAGGTCGATCCGGGCAACTACGTGACGACGGGCGACACCAACGGCGTCGTCGTCATCACGCAGTTGCAGCCGATCAGCGTGATCTTCACGACCTCCGAGGACAACCTCGCCGCGATCATGAAGCCGCTGCGCGCGGGCGTGAAGATGTCGGCAACGGCCTATGACCGCGCGAACACTACGGCGCTCGAATCCGGCTATCTCGAAACGGTCGACAATCAGATCGACACGGCCACGGGCACCGTGAAGCTGCGCGCCACCTTCGACAACAAGGAAAACCGGCTCTTCCCGAATCAGTTCGTGAACACGAAGCTGCTCGTCGACGTGATCAAGGACGCGATCATCGTGCCGACCTCGGCGGTGCTCAACGGCTCGTCCGGTTCGTTCGTGTACGTCGTGAAGCCGGACAACACGGTGACCGTGCGCAACGTGAAAACCGGCCCGGTCGATGGCGAGCGCACGAGCATCAAGTCCGGCCTGCAAGTGGGCGAGCGCGTGGTGATCGACGGCTCCGACCGCCTGAAGGAAGGCGCGAAGATCACGATTCCCGCCGAACGCGCGAAGGCTGCGTCGGGTGCGTCGGGGGCATCGGGCGCGGCGGCGGATTCGGGCGCATCGGGCGCGCAGCACGGCGGGCATCATCGCCGTCAGCAACAGCAGCAGTGAACCTTAAGCCTCGCGCATGAATCCCTCCCGCATATTTATTCTGCGACCGGTCGGCACGGCGCTGCTGATGGCGGCGATCATGCTCGTCGGCCTCGTCGCGCTGCGCTTTCTGCCGCTGTCCGCGCTGCCCGCCGTCGACTATCCGACTATTCAGGTGCAGACCTTCTACCCCGGCGCGTCGCCGGACGTGATGACCTCCAGCGTCACCGCGCCGCTCGAAAAGCAGTTCGGGCAGATGGCGAGCCTGAACCAGATGTCGTCGCAGAGCTCGGCGGGGGCATCGGTCATCACATTGCAGTTCAGCCTCGACTTGCCGCTCGATATCGCGGAACAGGAAGTGCAGGCCGCCATCAATGCAGCGGGCAATCTGCTGCCGTCCGACCTCCCCGCCCCGCCGATCTACGCGAAAGTGAACCCCGCCGACGCGCCGATCATGACGCTCGCGATCAGTTCGAAGACGCTGCCGCTTACGCAGGTTCAGGATCTGGCGGACACGCGGCTCGGGCAGAAGATTTCGCAGGTCGCGGGCGTGGGCCTCGTGTCGGTGAGCGGCGGCAACCGGCCGGCCGTGCGCATTCAGGCCAATACGCGGGCGCTTGCCTCGTACGGGCTGAATATCGACGATCTGCGCACCACGATCTCGAACCTCAACGTCAACACGCCGAAGGGCAATTTCGACGGCCCGACGCGCGCCTACACCATCAACGCGAACGATCAGCTCACCGACGCCAACGCGTACAAGAGCGCGGTCGTCGCGTACCGCAACGGGCGGCCGGTGATGCTGACGGACGTCGCGACCATCGTGCAGGGACCGGAGAACACGAAGCTCGGCGCGTGGGTCGATTCGACGCCCGCCATCATTCTGAACGTGCAGCGTCAGCCCGGCGCGAACGTGATTCAGGTGGTGGATGGCATCAAGAAGCTGCTGCCGCAGTTGCAGCAGTCGCTGCCGGCCGCGCTCGACGTGCGCGTGGTCACGGACCGCACCACGACCATTCGCGCCTCGGTGCGCGACGTGCAGTTCGAGCTGGCGCTGTCCGTCGTGCTCGTCGTGCTCGTCATTTATCTCTTCCTCGCCAACGTCTACGCGACCATCATTCCGAGCTTGTCGGTGCCGCTCTCGCTCGTCGGCACGCTCGCGGTCATGTACCTGTGCGGCTTCTCGCTCGACAACCTTTCGCTGATGGCGCTCACCATTGCGACAGGCTTCGTCGTGGACGACGCCATCGTGATGATCGAGAACATCGCGCGTTACGTGGAGGAAGGCGAAGCGCCGCTCGAAGCGGCACTGAAAGGCTCGCGGCAGATCGGCTTCACGATCATTTCGCTCACGGTGTCGCTCATCGCGGTGCTGATTCCGCTGCTCTTCATGGGCGACGTCGTCGGGCGGCTCTTCCATGAATTCGCGATCACGCTCGCGGTGACCATCGTCATCTCGGCGATCGTGTCGCTCACGCTCGTGCCGATGATGTGCGCGAAACTGCTGCGCCATACGCCGCCGAAGGACAGCAAGCGGTTCGAGGCGCGGGCGCATCGGTTCATCGACTACGTCATCGGCCGCTATGCGGTGGCGCTCGAATGGGTGCTCGACCGGCAGCGCGCGACGCTCGTGGTCGCGCTCCTTACGCTCGTGCTGACCGGCGTGCTCTACGTGTCCATTCCGAAGGGCTTCTTCCCGACGCAGGACACGGGCGTGATTCAGGCGATCACGCAAGCGCCTCAGGCGGCGTCGTATCAGGCGGTCGCGCAGCAGCAGCAGGCGCTCGCGGCGAAGATTCTGCAGAACCCGGACGTCGAGAGTCTCACCTCGTTCATCGGCGTGGACGGCACGAACATCACGCTCAACAGCGGCCGCATGCTCATCAACCTGAAGCCGCGCGACGACCGCAGCAACACGTCGAGCGAGATCATCCGCTCCATTCAGGACGACGTGGCGGACATTCCGAGCATCAAGCTCTACATGCAGCCGGTGCAGGACTTGACAATCGACTCCACGGTCAGCCCGACGCAGTATCAGTTCATGCTGACGGACCCGAATCCGGCCGAGTTCGCGCAATGGGTGCCGAAGCTCGTCGACCGGCTGCAACACACGTCGATTCTCACGGATGTCGCGACCGATCTTCAGCAGAACGGCCAATCGGTGTACGTGGAAATCGACCGCGAAACGGCGGCGCGCTTCGGCATCACGCCCGCGACGGTGGACAACGCGCTCTACGACGCGTTCGGCCAGCGCATCATTTCGACGATCTTCACGCAGTCGAACCAGTACCGCGTGATTCTGGAAAGCGAGCCGACCGACGCGCACTACAGCGAGACGCTCAACGGCATCTATCTGCCCTCTTCCACCGCGACCAACGGACAGGTGCCGCTCTCGGCCATCGCCAAGTTCCACGAACGCGCCGCGCCCTTGCTCGTGACGCACCTCGGGCAGTTCCCGGCGACCACAGTCTCGTTCAACCTCGCGAAGGGCGCGTCGCTCGGCGCGGCGGTGAAGGCGATCGAAGAGGCGAAGAACGAGATCGGCTTGCCGGCCTCGTTCCAGATTCGCTATCAGGGCGCGGCGCTCGCATTCCAGGCGTCGCTGTCCAACGAACTGTTCCTGATTCTCGCGGCCATCGTCACGATGTATATCGTGCTCGGCGTGTTGTACGAGAGCTTCATCCATCCGATCACCATTCTCTCGACGCTGCCCTCGGCCGGCGTCGGCGCGCTGCTCTCGCTGATGATTACCGGTCACGACCTGGACATCATCGGGATCATCGGCATCGTGCTTCTGATCGGTATCGTGAAGAAGAACGCGATCATGATGATCGACTTCGCGCTCGAAGCCGAACGCGAACAAGGCAAGCCGCCGCGCGAGGCCATCTTTCAGGCGTGTCTGTTGCGCTTCCGGCCGATTCTCATGACGACCATGGCCGCGCTGCTCGGCGCGCTGCCGCTGATGCTCGGCTGGGGCGCGGGCTCCGAGTTGCGACATCCGCTCGGCATCGCGATCGTCGGCGGGTTGATCGTGTCGCAACTGCTCACGCTTTTCACGACGCCCGTGATCTACCTCGGCTTCGATTCGCTCGGCCGCAAGCTGCGCGCGCGCTTCGGCGGCGACGGCATGAGCGCGGCGCGTGCGGCCGGCGACGTGGAGTAACGCATGAACCTGTCGCGCCTTTTCATCGACCGGCCTGTGGCGACGACGCTGCTGGCCGTCGGCATCGCGCTCGCCGGCATGTTCGCGTTCGTGAAGCTGCCGGTCGCGCCGCTGCCGCAGGTCGATTTCCCGACCATCTCGGTGCAGGCGTCGCTGCCGGGCGCGAGCCCGGAGACCGTGGCGACGAGCGTCGCGAGTCCGCTGGAGCGGCATCTGGGCAGCATCGCGGACGTGAGCGAAATGACGTCGATGAGTTCGGTCGGCAGCACGCGCATCACGCTGCAATTCGGCCTGAACCGCGATATCGACGGCGCCGCGCGCGACGTGCAAGCCGCGATCAACGCCGCCCGCGCCGATCTGCCGACGTCGCTGCGCAGCAATCCGACGTACCACAAGGTCAATCCCGCCGACGCGCCGATTCTCGTGCTCGCGCTGTCGTCGCCCACGCGCACGGCGGGCTCGCTCTACGATTCCGCCGCAACCGTCTTGCAACAGACGCTTTCGACGGTGCCGGGCGTCGGCGAAGTCGACGTGAGCGGCTCGGCGAATCCGGCGGTGCGCGTGGAACTGGAGCCGGGCGCGCTCTTTCACTACGGCATCGGGCTGGAGGACGTGCGGGCGGCGCTCGCGTCGGCGAACGCGAACAGCCCGAAAGGCGCGATCGAGTTTCAGGGCACGCACGTCCAGCTCTACACCAACGATCAGGCGAGCAAGGCCGCGCAATACAAGGACCTCGTGATCGCGTATCGCAACGGCTCGGCGGTGAAGCTCTCGGACGTCGGCGAAGTGGTCGATTCGGTCGAGGACCTGCGCAATCTCGGCCTCATCAACAACAAGCACGCGGTGCTCGTCATTCTGTACCGGCAGCCGGGCGCGAACATCATCGAGACGATCGATCGCGTGAAGGCGATGGTGCCGCAACTGCAGGCCGCCCTGCCCGCCGACGTCGAGATCACGCCGACCGCCGACCGCTCGACCACCATCCGCTCGTCGCTGCACGACACCGAGCTCACGCTCGTGATAGCGGTCGCGCTCGTCGTGATGGTCGTGTTCCTGTTCCTGCGCAACTGGCGCGCGACGCTGATACCGAGCGTCGCGGTGCCGATCTCGATCATCGGCACGTTCGCGGCGATGTACCTGCTCGGCTTCTCGCTCGACAATCTCTCGCTGATGGCGCTCACCATCGCGACGGGCTTCGTGGTCGACGACGCCATCGTCGTCCTCGAAAACATCGCGCGGCATGTCGAAAAAGGCGTGCCGCGCATGCAGGCCGCGATCATCGGCGCGCGGGAAGTCGGCTTCACGGTGCTGTCCATCAGCGTGTCGCTCGTGGCCGTGTTCCTGCCGATCCTGCTGATGGGCGGCATCGTCGGGCGGCTGTTCCGCGAATTTGCGCTGACGCTCTCGCTCGCCATCGCGGTGTCGCTCGTCGTGTCGCTCACCGTCACGCCGATGATGTGCTCGCGCCTGCTCGAAGAAACGCACGAAAAGCGCGAGGAAGGACGCGTCGCGCGCTGGCTCGAACGGCAATTCGAGCGCATGCAGCGCGGTTACGCGCGCACGCTCGGCTGGGCGCTCGGGCATCCGCGCACTATCCTGCTGATTTTGCTCGCGACCATCGGCCTCAACTTTTATCTGTACGTGATCGTGCCGAAGGGTTTCTTCCCGCAGCAGGACACGGGGCGCATCATCGGCGGCATTCAGGCGGACCAGAGCACGTCGTTTCAGGCGATGAAGGTCAAGTTCTCGGAGATGATGCGGATCGTCGAAGCCGATCCCGCCGTGGATAGCGTCGCGGGTTTCACGGGCGGACGTTCGACCAATTCGGGCTTCATGTTCATTTCGCTCAAGCCGAAGAGCGAGCGCAAGGTTTCGGCGGACCAGGTTATCAACCGCCTGCGCCGCCCGCTCGCCAGTGTCGCGGGGGCGCGCACGTTCCTTCAGGCGGTGCAGGACATTCGCGTGGGCGGCCGGCAGTCGAACGCGCAGTATCAGTTCACGTTGCTCTCGGACACGACCTCGGACCTGTACACATGGGCGCCGAAGATCACCGAGGCGCTGCAACACCGCCCCGAGTTGACCGACGTGAATTCGGATCAGCAGCAAGGCGGCCTCGAAGCGATGGTGACGTTCGACCGCGCGACCGCTGCACGTCTGAACATCAAGCCCGCGCAGATCGACAACACGCTCTACGACGCGTTCGGCCAGCGGCAGGTCTCGACCATCTACAACCCGCTGTCGCAGTATCACGTCGTCATGGAAGTCGCGCCGAAGTACTGGCAAGACCCGGAAATGCTGAAGCAGATCTACATCAGCACGTCGGGCGGCACGGCGAGCGGCGCGGCATCGACCAATTCCACGAGCACATCCAGCGCGACGAGCACGGCATCCACATCCGCGACGGGTTCGACCGGCGCGGGCGGATCGTCGACCAGCACGGCCGACACCACCGCCGCGCTCGCGCTCGAATCCGTGCGCAATTCCGCGACCAACGCCATTGCGGCGAGCGGCAAGTCGGGATCGTCGTCGGGCGCGGCGGTGTCCACGTCGAAGGAAACGATGGTCCCGCTATCGTCCATCGCGAAGTTCGGGCCGGGCAACACGCCGCTTTCGGTAAATCATCAGAGCCAGTTCGTCGCCTCGACCATTTCGTTCAACTTGCCGCCGGGCAAGTCGCTCTCGGAAGCCACCGCCGCGATCTACGAAACGATGGCCGAGCTGGGCGTGCCGCCGACCATTCACGGCAGCTTTCAGGGCACGGCGCAGGCATTCCAGCAATCGCTCAACGACCAGCCGCTGCTCATTCTCGCGGCGCTCGCGGCGGTGTATATCGTGCTCGGCATCCTGTACGAGAGCTACATCCACCCGATCACCATTCTTTCGACGCTGCCGTCCGCCGGCATCGGTGCGCTGCTCGCGCTGCTGCTCTTTCACACGGAGTTCAGCATCATCGCGCTGATCGCGGTCATTCTGCTGATCGGCATCGTGAAGAAGAACGCGATCATGATGGTGGACTTCGCGATCGAAGCGACGCGCCAAGGCGCGAAGAGCTCGCGCGATGCGATCGAGGAAGCGTGCCTGCTGCGCTTTCGCCCGATCATGATGACGACCGCCGCCGCCCTGCTCGGCGCGCTGCCGCTCGCGTTCGGCACGGGCGAAGGCTCGGAGATGCGCGCGCCGCTCGGCATCGCGATTGTCGGCGGCCTGATCGTGAGTCAGATGCTGACGCTCTACACCACGCCTGTCGTCTATCTGTACATGGACCGCATCCGCTTGCGCGGGGAAGCGCGGCGGGCGCGTCGCAAGGGCGGCGCGAGTCCTGCAAGCGCGGTCGAATGAAGTTACGCTGGCATGGGCCGCGAAAATGGCCTACGGTGTTCTGACCGTCCACGCAAGGAGCGTCTCGAATGAAGGCGATGAAAGTCCTGCTGATCGGCGCGCACGGCCGCACGGGCCGCCATCTCGCGCGGCGTTTGCATGAAGAAGGCATTCCCTTTCGCGCGCTGTTGCGCAAGTCCGCGCACAAGAGCGAGTTCGCCGCGCTCGGCGCGGAGATCGTGCTCGGCGATCTGACACACGACTTCTCGCATGCGCTGGACGACATCACGCACGTCGTCTATGCGGCGGGTTCGGCGGAATCGGAAGGCGTGAGCGAGGAACGCGACATCGACCGCGACGCCGTGATGCGCACCGCCGATTACGCGAAGCGCCGCCGCGTGCGGCAACTGGTTGTGGTGAGCGCGTTGTCGGCGTATCAGCCGCAGCGCAGTCCGCTCGCGCTGCGCCACTACTCACGCATGAAGCGCGAAGCCGACGATTACGTCGCCCGCCGCGGCGTGCCGTACGCGATCCTGCGGCCGGGGCCGCTTTCGGATGCGCCGGGGCGCGGGACGATCGCGCTCGCCGACGAACGCGTCGAACAGATGCCGGCGGTGTCGCGCGAAGACGTCGCGGAAGTGGCGATGCGCTGCCTGCTGCTCGGCGTGACGAATCGCACGATCGGCTTCGTCGGCGGCGACGTGCCTATCGACGATGCGCTCGATGCGCCCGCTGCCGCTACCGCGTAAGCGCCTTCAGTTTGCGCCGGCGAGCCGGTAGCCGACGCCCGTTTCCGTGACGATATGCTCCGGCTGCGCGGCGTCCCGTTCGAGCTTCTGCCGCAGATGCGCCATGTAGATGCGCAGGTAATGCGGACTCTCGACATGCGACGGCCCCCACACTTCGCGCAGCAAATGCCTGTGCGTCAGCACGCGCCCCGCGTCGCGCACGAGCGTCGCGAGCAGGCGGTATTCGATCGGCGTCAGATGCACGCTCTCGCCGTTTCGCGTGACGCGCCGTAGCGCCAGATCGACCGTGACATCGCCGAAGCTGACCACGGGCGTTTCGCTCGCCGCAGTCTGATTGCGCCGCCGCAGATGCGCGCGGATACGCGCCATCAGTTCCGAGACGCCGAAGGGCTTGGTCAGATAATCGTCCGCGCCGGCATCGAGCGCGGCGACTTTCTCCTCTTCCTGCGTGCGCGCCGAGAGCACGATCACCGGCACTTCGGTCCAGCTACGCAATTCGCGGATCACGTCGATGCCATCGGTATCGGGCAAGCCGAGATCCACGATCACGAGATCGGGCTTGCGCGTGGCCGCCGCGATCAGCCCTTGCTGGCCGGTTTCGGCTTCGAACACGGTCATCTGCTGCGCTTCGAGCGACACGCGCACGAAGCGCCGGATCTGCTTTTCGTCTTCGATCAGGACGACGGTAAAGGACGGCTCGCTCATCGTTTGTTATGGGTTATGGAGTCGAGCCGGCTGCGCGGCATCCTCGCGCTCAGGGCAAAAGTATGGTCGAGCCGGTCGTCTTGCGCGCTTCGAGTTCTTCGTGGGCGCGCGCCGCGTCCGCGAGCGGATGGCGCTGCCGCACGTTGGTCTTGACCTTGCCCGACGACACCATATCGAACAGGTCGGCGGCCATCGTGTCGAGATCGCTGCGCTTCGCGATATAGCTGAAGAGCGTCGGACGCGTGAAGAAGAGCGAGCCGCGCCCGGCGAGTTCGGACGAATCGATCGGCGGCAGCGGCCCCGACGAATTGCCGAAGCTCACGAAAAGACCGAGCGGCGCGAGGCAATCGAGCGAGCCCACATAGGTGTCCTTGCCGATCGAATCGTAGACCACCGGCACGCCCGCGCCGTTCGTGATCTCGCGCACGCGTTGCGTGAAATTCTCGCGGGTGTAGACGATCGGATGATCGCAGCCGTGCTCTTTCGCCAGCGCCGCCTTTTCGTCCGATCCGACCGTGCCGATGACCGTCGCGCCGAGCGCCTTCGCCCACTGGCACGCGAGCATGCCGACGCCGCCCGCCGCCGCATGGATCAGCACGGTGTCGCCCGCTTTCACGGGGTACGTGCGGCGCAGAAGATATTGCGCCGTCAGCCCTTGCAGCATGATGGACGCGGCATCTTCGTAGCCGATCGCATCCGGCAGCTTGACGACGTAATCCGCCGCCATCACGCGTTCTTCCGCGTAGGCGCCCGGCGGACGCGACGCATACGCCACGCGATCGCCCGGCTTGAATTGCGTGACGCCTTCGCCTACCGCCGTGACTTCGCCCGCGCCTTCCATGCCGAGGCCGCCGGGCAGCGGCATCGGATAGAGGCCGGTGCGAAAATACACGTCGATGAAGTTGAGCCCCACCGCATGATGCTTCACGCGGATCTCGCCCTTGCCCGGCTCGCCCACGTTCACATCGACCCATTTCATGACTTCGGGGCCGCCGGGTTTGTCGAATCGGATTGCCTTGGTCATCGCTCGAACGTCTCCTTCGTTTCGTGGATGCTTCAGCGCGCCCGCGTGAGCCGGGCGCGCAACTCGTCGAGGATCATGCGCGCGGTCGACACGTTGGTCGCGCACGGCACGTTATGCACGTCGCAGGCGCGCACCAGCGCGTTGATGTCGGGCTCGTGCGGCTGCGGCGTCATCGGATCGCGCAGAAAGATCACCACGTCGACGCGCCCTTCCGCCAGTTCGCCGCCGATCTGCAAGTCGCCGCCATGCGGGCCGGACAGCTTGCGTTCGACGTCCAGCCCGTGCGCCGCTGCGATGCGCGCGCCCGTGGTGCCGGTCGCGACCAACTGGCATTGCGCCAATGTGTCGACGTACTCGCCCGCGAGCGCGACGATGTCGTCCTTTTTCATGTCGTGCGCAATCAGCGCGACGCGTGTGCTCATCTGCTGCCTTCTCCCCTCTTGTCGTGTCGCCGGTCAGTAGGTGCCAGGATAAGCGCCGCCGTCGATCAATATGTTCTGGCCGATGATATAGCCGGCATGGACGCTGCAAAGAAACGCGCAGGTCCGCCCGAACTCGTCCGGATTGCCGAAGCGCCCGGCCGGAAGACTCTGCGCGCGGCGCGCGCGCGCCTCTTCGATGGAGATGTTCTGCGCCTTCGCCTGCGCCTCGAAGGTGACGGCGACGCGGTCGGTGTCGAACGTGCCCGGCAGCAGATTGTTGATGGTGACGCCGGTGGCCGCGACCTTGCGCGCCACGCCCGCGACGAAGCCCGTGAGCCCCGAACGCGCGCCGTTCGACAGCCCGAGCACGTCGATAGGCGCCTTCACCGACGAACTCGTGATATTGACGATGCGCCCGAAACCGCGATCGATCATGCCGTCGATCGTCCGCTTGATGAGTTCGATCGGCGTCAGCATGTTCGCTTCGAGCGCCTTGATCCACATGTCATGCGTGAAGTTGCGGAAGTCGCCCGGCGGCGGGCCGCCCGCGTTGTTCACGAGAATGTCCGGCTGCGGACAGGCCGCGAGCGCGGCGTTGTGGCCTTCGGGCGTCGTGATGTCGCACGCGACGGCCTGCACGTTCACGCCGTATTGCGCGCGGATGCTCGCCGCCGTCGCTTCGAGCGTCTCGGCCGTGCGCGCCGTGATGACGAGATTCACGCCCTCGGCGGCCAGCGCCTCCGCGCAGCCGCGCCCGAGTCCTTTGCTTGCCGCGCACACGAGCGCGGTGCGCCCTGCGATTCCCATATCCATCGTCCGTCCTCCATGACCGTCGTTTAGTGTTCGAATCGGTTCCAAGCGTGGCAGCGTGGCATCGTTGCACGCGTCGAAACCCTCTCGCGCATTCTAGAAGAATCGGGGCGGCAACGTCGGCGCTCGCATGGCCGCATCGAGGGCGATTATTCTTAGGTCATGGCGGCCTTTTCGGTAAACTGTCGCCACTGTCGGCCCGGCGCTCTCCGAAAAGCGCGCCGCGCGCGACCGCCCACGGCAGGACCATCACCCGAGCAGGACGCGCATTGCGCGAGACCCATGAAACAAGACAGCCGCTTTCCCAATCTCTTCATCCTCAATCACCCGCTGATCCAGCACAAGCTCACGCACATGCGGGACAAGGACACGTCGACGCGCACGTTCCGCGAGTTGCTGCGGGAAATCACGCTGCTGATGGGCTATGAAATCACGCGCAACCTGCCGTTGACGACCAAGCGCGTGGAAACGCCGCTCGTGGAAATCGACGCGCCCGTGATCGCCGGCAAGAAGCTCGCGATCGTGCCGGTGCTGCGCGCGGGCATCGGCATGTCGGACGGCCTGCTCGACCTGGTGCCGTCGGCGCGGGTCGGGCATATCGGCGTGTATCGCGCGGACGATCATCGGCCGGTGGAGTATCTCGTGCGCCTGCCGCCCGATCTGGAGGAGCGCGTGTTCATTCTCTGCGATCCGATGGTCGCGACCGGTTACTCCGCCGTGCACGCCGTCGACGTGATGAAGCGGCGCAACGTGCAGGACGAGAACATCATTTTCGTGGCGCTGGTCGCCGCGCCCGAGGGCGTAAAGGTGTTCCAGGACGCGCATCCGAACGTGAAGCTCTATGTGGCGTCGCTCGATTCGCATCTGAACGAGCATGCGTATATCGTCCCCGGTCTCGGCGATGCCGGCGACCGCCTCTTCGGCACGAAGAACTGACCGCTCGTCCGTTTTGCCCTGACCGCCGCCTGACCGCCGCCCGACCGCCGCGCACCGCGCGGCGGTTTCGTTTTAGCGGCCGGCCGGCGCGCACGCCGCTGTCCGGGCGTTGCGCCATGCTAAAATTTTGGTCTGTTTCCGATCCGGAATCGACGCGCGTACCAGCATTGCGCCGCGTCGCCGGACGGACCCGGCAGCCGCTCGCAAGCACTCAACGAGGCAGCGCGCAGGCCGGTCGATAATCACGCATCACAGCACACTAGGCGCACGAATTCACGCGGCGCGCGACGGAGAAAGGTAATGGCGGGTCATTCGAAATGGGCCAACATCAAGCATAAGAAAGCAGCGGCCGACGCGAAGAAAGGCAAGATCTGGACGCGCCTCATCAAGGAAATCCAGGTCGCGGCCCGCATGGGCGGCGGCGACATTGACTCGAATCCGCGCCTGCGGCTCGCCGTCGACAAGGCCTACGACGCGAACATGCCGAAGGACAACGTCAATCGCGCGATCCAGCGCGGTGTCGGCGGCGTCGATGGCGCGAACTACGAAGAAATCCGCTACGAAGGCTACGGCATCGGCGGCGCGGCGATCATCGTCGACACGATGACGGACAACCGCACGCGCACGGTCGCGGAAGTGCGCCACGCATTCTCGAAGTTCGGCGGCAACATGGGCACGGACGGCTCGGTGTCGTTCATGTTCGACCACGTCGGCCAGTTCCTGTTCGCGCCGGGCACGCCCGAAGACAAGCTGATGGACGCGGCCCTCGAAGCAGGCGCCGACGACGTCGTGACGAACGAGGACGGCAGTATCGAAGTGCTCTGCCCGCCGAACGACTTCCAGAAGGTGAAGGACGCGCTGGAAGCCGCGGGCTTCAAGGCCGAACTCGCCGAAGTCACCATGAAGCCGCAGACGGAAGTCGAATTCAGCGGCGACGACGCAGTGAAAATGCAAAAGCTGCTCGACGCGCTGGAAAATCTCGACGACGTGCAGGAAGTCTATACGAACGCCGCAATCAACGACGAGTAACGAGGAGCAGGCAGCCGCCGCGCCGGGTGGTTTCGCCGCGCCGCGACTGGAACGGCTTTCGCTTGGCTTCGACGATTGAAAGGCGCGTGACGCAGCCGATGTCCGCGCGAGCCGCCTTTCGACCGCTCTGACCGCGCCGCAACCAGGCGCGTACGCGTGCGCGGCCACAGTTTTCATTCAAGCTTTTCGGGGATTCAAATGAAGTTACTCGTCGTCGGTTCGGGCGGTCGGGAACATGCACTGGCATGGAAGCTCGCGCAGTCGCCGCGCGTGCAGATCGTCTATGTGGCGCCCGGCAACGGCGGCACCGCGCAGGACGAGCGCCTGCGCAACGTCGATATAACGGACCCGGCCGCGCTCGCCGATTTCGTCGAGAAGGAGCACGTTTCGCTGACCGTCGTGGGTCCGGAAACGCCGCTGGCCGCGGGCATCGTGAATCTGTTCCGCTCGCGCGGGCTGAAGATCTTCGGGCCGACCAGGGAAGCCGCGCAGCTCGAAAGCTCGAAAGACTTCGCGAAGGCGTTCATGAAGCGCCACAACATTCCGACGGCCGAGTACGAGACCTTCACGGACGCCGCCGCCGCGCACGCCTACATCGACGCGAAAGGCGCGCCGATCGTCGTGAAAGCGGACGGACTCGCCGCCGGCAAGGGCGTGGTCGTCGCGATGAGCGCCGAAGAAGCGCACGCCGCCGTCGATTCGATGCTCGCCGACAACCAGTTCGGCGATGCGGGCGCGCGCGTGGTCATCGAAGAGTTCCTGACCGGCGAGGAAGCCAGCTTCATCGTGATGGTGGACGGCAAGCACGTGCTGCCGCTCGCCTCCAGCCAGGACCACAAGCGCCTGCTCGACGGCGACAAGGGCCCGAACACCGGCGGCATGGGCGCGTATTCGCCCGCGCCTATCGTCACGCCGCAACTGCATGCCCGCGTGATGCGCGAAATCATCCTGCCGACGGTGCGCGGCATGGAAAACGAAGGCATCCGCTATACCGGCTTTCTGTATGCGGGCCTGATGATCGACGCGAACGGCAATCCGAAGACGCTCGAATTCAACTGCCGAATGGGCGACCCGGAAACGCAGCCGATCATGGCGCGCCTGAAGGGCGACTTCTCGAAGGTCGTGGAAATGGCCATTGACGGCAAGCTCGACGGCGCGGAACTGGAGTGGGATCGCCGCACGGCGCTCGGCGTGGTGCTGGCCGCGCACAATTACCCGGACGCGCCGCGCAAGGGCGACCGCATCAACGGCATTCCGGCCGAAACGGACAACGCCGTGACGTTCCACGCGGGCACGACGCTGGCTGACGGCAAGCTGACGACCTCGGGCGGACGCGTGCTGTGCGTCGTCGGGCTGGCGGATTCGGTTCGCGGCGCGCAATCCGTGGTCTACGATACAGTCAATCAGATCTCGTTCGACGGCATGCAGTATCGCCGGGACATCGGTTACCGGGCGGTGAGCCGCAAACAGGCCGACCGCCACGGCTGACGCGGAGTTTTCCGCTTCGCCGAACCCGCGCTGCCGGACCTAGTGTTCGGCAGCGCGTTTTGAAGAGAACCACGACTTTCGCGCCAGCCGGCTGGCGCAGTGCATCCATCGATGAGTGAACCGAAACGCAGCGCGGACCGCGAGGCACAAAGAGACGCATCGCACGATATCGCGGCGGTGCGCGACTATCTGACGGGCCTGCAAACGCGCATCGCCGACACGCTCGGCGCGTTCGACGGCACGCCCTTCGCCACCGACGCCTGGACCCGCGAGCCGGGCGCGCATCTGCGCGGCGGCGGCGTGACGCGCATTCTCGAAGGCGGCGGGTTTTTCGAGCGGGCCGGCATCGGTTTCTCGGACGTCGCGGGCGACGCCCTGCCGCCTTCGGCCAGCGCGGCGCGTCCGCAGCTGGCAGGCCGCGGCTTCGAGGCGCTCGGCGTCTCGCTCGTCATGCATCCGCGCAATCCGCACTGCCCGACCGTGCACATGAACGTGCGCATGCTGACGGCCGTTGCGCCCGGCGAAGCGCCGATCTTCTGGTTCGGCGGCGGCATGGACCTCACGCCCATCTACGGTTACGAGGAAGACGCGGTGCATTTTCATCGCGTATGCCGGGAAGCGCTGCAACCCTTCGGCGCGGACTTGTACCCGCGCTTCAAGACGTGGTGCGACGAGTACTTCACCCTGAAGCATCGGAACGAACAGCGCGGCATCGGCGGGATCTTTTTCGATGATTTCTCCGAGCCCGGCTTCGAGCGTTCCTTCGCGATGATGCAAAGCGTCGGCGATGCGTTTCTGGACGCGTATCTGCCGATCATCGAGCGGCGGCGCGACACGCCGTACACCGAGCGCGAGCGCGATTTTCAGGCCTACCGGCGCGGGCGCTACGTCGAATTCAATCTCGTCTTCGATCGCGGCACGCATTTCGGTCTGCAGAGCGGCGGCCGCACCGAGTCCATTCTCATGTCGATGCCGCCGGTCGCGAACTGGCGCTACGACTGGCAACCGGAGCCCGGCACGCCGGAAGCGCGGCTGTACCGGGACTTTCTGGTGCGCCGCGAATGGCTGTGATCTCCGCCGCCACTCCGGGCGCGCCGTGCGAGAAGCGCGTCGGCCTGCTCGGCGGCACGTTCGATCCGATTCACAACGGACATCTCGCGCTCGCCCGGCGCTTCGCCGCACTTTTGCAACTGACCGAACTCGTGCTGCTGCCGGCCGGCCAGCCGTGGCAGAAGGCGGGCGTCTCGGCGCCGCATCATCGGCTGGCGATGACGCGCGCGGCGGCGCAATCGCTCGATTTCGGCGGCACGAAAATTACCGTCGCGACCGATGAAATCGAGCGCGACGGCCCCACTTACACCGTCGACACGCTCGCTCAGTGGCGCGAGCGCGAAGGCGCGGGGGCGTCGCTTTCGCTTCTGATCGGCGCCGATCAGCTGGTGAAGCTCGATTCATGGCACGACTGGAAGCGGCTCTTCGACTACGCGCACATTTGCGTCGAGGCGCGGCCGGGCTTCGATATGCGCGTGCTGCCCGAAGAAGTCGCGAAGGAAGTGGCCGCGCGCCGCGCGTCGGCGGACGTGCTCTGCGCGAGTCCGTGCGGTCATGTGCTGATCGACGAATCACTGTCCATCGACGTCTCCGCCACGGCGATCCGCGAGCACGCTCGCGCGCAAGACGGCACGCGCGAACTGCGCGCTCAGGTCCCTTCCGCCGTATGGGACTATATTGTTCAACATCACCTGTACCGGACACGGTAAAGACACAGCAACCATGGAACTTCAAAAGCTGCAACGCGCGATCATCGACGGTCTGGAAGACGTCAAGGCGCAAGACATCAAGGTGTTCAACACGAGCCACCTGACGTCGCTGTTCGACCGCGTGGTCGTGGCGAGCGGGACGTCGAACCGGCAGACCAAGGCGCTTGCGAACAGCGTGCGCGAAAAGGTCAAGGAAGCGGGTGGCGACATCATCAGCACGGAAGGCGAAGAGATCGGCGAATGGGTGCTGGTCGACTGCGGCGACGCGGTCGTTCATATCCTGCAACCGGCGCTGCGCCAGTACTACAACCTCGAGGAAGTCTGGGGCGACAAGCCCGTGCGCGTGAAGCTGCAAAAGCCGAACATGTTCGGCGGCGCGAGCGTGACCGACGACGAGGACGAAGACGAAGAAGACGCGCCCGCGGTGAAACGCCCGGCGCGCAAGACCGCGCGCAAGCAGGCCTGAAGGCTCGCGCCTTCATGAAGCTCTATATCCTGGCCGTCGGACACAAGATGCCCGACTGGATCGAAAGCGGGTTCGACGAGTACGCGAAGCGCATGCCGCCCGAGCTGCGCATCGAACTCAAGGAAATCAAGCCCGAGCAACGCTCGTCCGGACGCAATGCCGAGAGCGTGATGACTGCCGAGCGGCAGCGAATTGAAGCCGCCTTGCCGAAGAACACGCGCGTGGTCGCGCTCGACGAACGCGGCCGCGACTGGACCACGATGCAACTCGCGAACGCCCTGCCCGGCTGGCAGCAGGACGGGCGCGATGTCGCGTTCGTGATTGGCGGCGCGGACGGCCTCGCGCCCGAAGTGAAGGCGCGCGCCGAACTGATGTTGCGCGTCTCCAGCCTCACGCTGCCTCACGGCATGGTTCGCGTGCTGCTGGCCGAACAGCTTTACCGCGCGTGGAGCATCACGCAGAATCATCCCTACCATCGCGCGTGAGTCCGGGCCGCTGGGCTTTGCGCTCAGGTCTTCGTTCAGGCTTGCTGTGCGGTCCGACCACGCGCGCACTTCTTCGAGACCTTTTCGCCGATGTCCGCTCACTCCTCCGCTTACTCCTTCGTCTATCTCGCCTCGCAAAGCCCGCGCCGTCAGGAGTTGCTTCGGCAACTGGGCGTCCCATACGAACTGCTGCTGCCGCGCCCCGATGAAGACGCCGAAGCCCTCGAAGCCGAGCTTCCGGGCGAGGCCGCGGACGCCTATGTCGTGCGCGTCTGCGCGCTGAAGGCGAAAGCAGCCCGCGCGCGTTTGCTTGCCGGCGGACATGCACTCGCGCCGATTCTTGTCGCCGATACAACCGTGACCATCGACGGCCTGATTCTCGGCAAGCCTTTGCATGAAGCCGATGCGGTCGCGATGCTCGAACGCCTCGCCGGCCGCGAGCACGAAGTGCTGACCGCGCTTGCGGTCGTGGATGCCGAAGGCACGCTGCTCGAAGTGGCGCTGTCGCGTTCGACGGTGCGCTTCGCCGCTGTCGAGCGTGCTGCGCTGCAACGCTATGCCGCGACCGGCGAGCCGCTCGGCAAGGCGGGCGCGTACGGCATTCAAGGCCGCGCGGCGGCGTTCATCGAGCGAATCGAGGGGTCCTATTCGGGTATCATGGGTCTGCCCCTTTTCGAAACCGCAGCACTCTTGCGCGTGGCGCGCGTCGCATTCTAAACAGGCCATGAACGAAGAAATCCTGATCAACGTCACACCGCAGGAAACCCGCGTCGCACTGGTTCAGCAAGGCGCCGTTCAGGAGCTTCACGTCGAGCGCACGCTTTCGCGCGGGCGCGTCGGCAATGTGTATCTCGGCAAGGTCGTGCGCGTGTTGCCGGGCATGCAGTCCGCGTTCATCGATATCGGTCTGGAGCGCGCCGCGTTCCTTCACGTGGCCGATATCTGGCATCCGCGCATCGCGGGCGAGGCGCATGGGTCCGCCGCGCATGTTCCGATCGAGAAGATCGTGTTCGAAGGCCAGGCGCTGATGGTGCAGGTCGTGAAGGACCCCATCGGCACGAAGGGCGCGCGGCTGTCGACGCAGGTGAGCATCGCGGGACGCACCCTCGTGTATCTGCCGCAGGAGCCGCATATCGGCATCTCGCAGAAGATCGAGAGCGAGGCGGAACGCGAGGCCGTTCGCGCTCGCCTGACCGCCGTGCTGCCCGCCGACGAGAAAGGCGGCTATATCGTGCGCACCATCGCGGAAGATTCGTCGAGCGAGGAGCTGGCCGCCGATGTCGCCTATTTGCGCAAGACGTGGGCGACCATCGTGACGCAGGCGCAGCGCGTGCCGCCGACCACGCTGCTCTATCAGGATCTGAACCTCGCGCAGCGCGTGTTGCGCGATTTCGTGAACGACGAGACCACGCGCATTCAGGTCGATTCGCGCGAGACGTACCAGATGCTCGCGGACTTTGCGGCCGAGTTCACGCCCGCGGTGGCGTCGCGCGTGCATCACTACACCGGCGAGCGGCCGCTGTTCGACCTGTACAACATCGAAGCGGAGATTCAGCGGGCGCTGTCGCGGCGCGTCGATCTGAAGTCGGGCGGCTATCTGATGATCGACCAGACCGAGGCGATGACGACCATCGACGTGAACACGGGCGGTTATGTGGGCGCGCGCAATTTCGACGACACCATCTTCAAGACGAACCTCGAAGCGGCGCATACCATCGCGCGGCAACTGCGTTTGAGGAACCTGGGCGGGATCATCATCATCGACTTCATCGACATGGAGAACGTCGAGCATCGCGATCAGGTGCTGGGCGAACTCAAGAAAGCGCTGTCGCGGGATCGCACACGCGTGACGGTGAATGGCTTCTCGCAACTGGGGCTTGTCGAGATGACGCGCAAGCGCACGCGTGAATCGCTCGCGCATGTGTTGTGCGAGCCTTGCCCGACGTGTCAGGGCAAGGGGCAGGTCAAGACGCCGCGGACCGTCTGCTACGACGTGCTGCGCGAAATCATGCGCGAATCGCGGCAGTTCAATCCGCGCGAGTTTCGCGTGGTGGCGTCGCAGCAGGTCATCGACCTTTTTCTCGAGGAAGAGTCACAGCATCTCGCGATGCTGATGGATTTCATCGGGAAGCCGGTTTCGTTGCAGGTGGAGTCGAATTTGAGTCAGGAGCAGTATGACATTGTGTTGATGTAGGCGCCTGCCCCGCCGCTTCCTGTTTCTCGGGCTCGACTGCGCGAATGGCCGCCAGGACTTCTTCCACTGAAGGCGGCCTCCCTTCGTCCCCGACCGACAAGCAAACTCCGGGAATGTTGACCCCGAAATGCGGCCGCGACGTCGCGCTGAAGATCATCACGGTGGGCTTGCGCAGTGCGGACGCGAGGTGAACCAGACCCGTGTCGGTTCCGACGACAAGTGCGGCAAGATCGACGTGTTGCGCGATCTCCTCGATCGTGAGCCTCGGCAGCACGCGCGAATTCGGCACCTCGCGGGCAATCGCTTCGGCTTCGATCCGCTCTGCATCCGTTCCCCACGGCAATAGCGGCGTGAGCCCGCGCTCGACAAGCGCCTTTCCCACAGCGATCCAGTTGGCGGCGGGCCACTTTTTTTCCGCTTTCGACGTCGCGTGAAATAGCAACGCAAAAGGCATGTCCGATGCCGCCTGGGGCGCCACCTTCGGCTTCGGAATGGCGAGGACAGCCGGCGGGAACGGCTCGATTGAATATCCGAAAGTTTCCGACAGCGTGCGACGCATGCCTTCCCATGCGTTGTCGTCTCTGCGCGGCGCGAAGCGGTGCGTGTACGCGAAGGCCGCACCGGCCTCGCCCAGATTCGCCCGCGAGTAGCCGAAGCGGCGCTTCGAGCGCGTTAGAAAGGAGATGATGGCGCTCTTGTAAACGCCGTGCAGGTCCACCACCAGATCGTACTTCTCGCGTCGAAGATCGGATATGGAAGACCAGATGGCCGACAGATCACGAAGATTGCGCATCTTCTTGAAGCGTCGCAGCGGCGCGCAGAGCACACGCTCGACACCCGGATTCCAGCGTGGAATGTCGGCAAAGGCCTCGTCGACGGCCCAGTCGACAATCACGCCGGGAAACGCGCGATGCAGATCGCCGACCACCGCCTGCGCCTGAATCACGTCGCCCAACGACGTGACTTTCACGACCAGGATTCGCTTCATCGTCCAGGTATCTTTCCGACGCCAACCGTCGGGATCATGAGGAGACTTCTAGTCGACATGAGAGCTACGCCGCCTCTTGTTGATACTGCATGCGATGCAGATGGGCATAAAGTCCGTTCTGCCGCAGTAATTCCGCGTGACTGCCCTGCTCGGCGATGCGGCCACGTTCCATGACCAGGATGCGGTCCGCGCGTTCGATAGTCGATAGCCGGTGCGCAATCACGAGCGTCGTTCGACCCTTCATGAGCGCCTCTAGCGCGGATTGCACATGCCGCTCCGATTCGGAATCGAGCGCAGATGTCGCCTCGTCGAGAATCAGGATCGGCGCGTCCTTGTAGATGGCCCGCGCAATCGCGAGCCGCTGCCGCTGGCCACCTGACAGACGCATGCCGTTACCACCAATCAGCGTATCGATGCCATCAGGCATCGACGCGACCATGTCCGCCAGGTTCGCCGCAGTGAGCGCGCGAAGCACGCGTTCCCGGTCCGGCGTCGTGCCATAGGCGACGTTGGCGGCGATCGAGTCGTTGAAGAGCACGACATCCTGGCTCACCATCGCCATTTGCGCGCGCAGGTCTGAGAGCGCATATTCGCGCAGCGGAACGCCGTCCACTAGCACGTCGCCGCTCGCCGGATCGAAGAATCTCGGCAGCAGATTGACGAGCGTGGTCTTGCCGCTTCCTGACGGCCCTGCCAGCGCAACCATCTCGCCGGGCGCGACCTTGAACGACACATGATCGAGCGTCGACCGGTCGGGGGAATAGGCGAAGGAAACGTCGCGGAACTCCACTTCGCCGCGCGCGCGTTCCAGACGACGCCCGCCGCCGCTTGGCTCCGGAGGTTCGTCGATCAGGCCGAAGATCAGTTCGGCCGCGGTCATGCCGCGCTGCATCGGCTGATTGATGTCGATCAGATGCTTGAGCGGCGAAATGACCAGCAGCATCGACGTGACGAACGCCACGAAACCGCCGACCGTGGTCTGATCGTTGGCCGATTGCACGACCGCGATGGTGAGCACGACTGCAAGCGCGATCGACGCGAGAAACTGCGTGAGCGGCTGCGCGAGGCCGCCGGATACCTGCATGCGCATGGAATAGCCGCGCAGCCGGTGGCTCATTTCCGTGAAGCGGTCGATCTCGTAGCGCTCGCCGTTGTGCACTTTCACGACCTTATAGCCGCCCACGGTTTCCTCGACGACATACGACAGTTCGTTCGTGAGCGCCTGATGCTCGCGGTTCAGCCGCCGCAGCCGGCGATTGATCTTGCTCACGAGCCAGCCGATCAGCGGAAGGATGACCGCGACGATCAAGGTGAGGCGCCAGTTGAGGATGAACAGATAGCCAAGCAGGAACACAACCGTGAGCGAATCGCGCACGAGCGTCACGACCACGCTCGACAGCACCGATAGAATCTGATTGACCTCGAAGACGATCGCGTTGATGACCGTGCTCGCCGTCTCGCGCTGGAAGAAGCCTGCACTCGTGTGGATCATGCGCTGGAACATCTCGAGCCGCAGTTGCAGCAAGATTTTGTTCGACACGTACGACAGGAAATAGCCGGATGCGTACTGCGCCGCCCCGCGCACGAGCGCGAGACCGATGACGGCTGCAGGCACGAGCCACTTCGCGTGATCGCTGCCCTTTGTACCGAAGCCGTGGTCGAGCAGCGGCTTGAGCAGCATCGGAATGCCGGCCTCGGTCGCGGCGACGATGCCCATCGTCGCGATGCCGAGAATGACCATGCCCATCAGCGGGCGAATGTACGGCCAGAGCCGCTTCATGACGGCCATCGGCGATGAAGCTTCCGTGCCGCCGATGGGCTTGCGGAGTGATGCCGGTTTGTTCAAGAAAGTTTCTCCACTTCGCCCCGCGCCGGTCCGCTGTCGCGTGACCCAATCTCTAATATTACGTCTAGGTGAATCGCTCGAGCCTGATGCGGGCAATCAGCGATTTCGGCTATCGGCTCTCGACTCGATGGTCGAGCTTTGCCGCAGACAAGTGTCACGCGCTATAACCGCAAGCAGCACAGCCCACATAAGCGCGATAAGGGCGGTACTCATCACCACCGTAAGCACGTCGATGCTCAAGCCGAAGATGATAACCGACCCCGACACCGCGATTCCGCAATACGCGGCAGTCGAAACATCGCGGTGCGGCGAACGACGGTATCGCAAGAAGTACACGAGCGGCCCCAAATACAGCAACGCAAGACAGACGACTCCGACGGCGCCGAGTTCGGCAACCGTCGAGAAAAATTCACTGTGCGCACGCTGGTTGACGACGAGCGGCGATATTACGCCGGCGTCCGCCATGCTCTGCAGATGGCTTTTCAAGTGACCCTTTCCCACGCCCAGCAACGGATGCTCTTCGAACATTTGGATTGACGCCCGCCATAGCTGCAAGCGAGCACCGAGCGATGTACTCGGCGCGGCATCGTGGGTCAGTTGCGCAAGATCCGACTCCGTCGCCATGACGCGCTCGCGTCCGATGGGCGATGCAAGAAGAAGCGCCATCGCCAGGACGACGGCACCGGCCGCCGCCAACCCGTCTTGCCACCGTTTCACCCACCCGAAGTTGAACGAACAAAGAACCAAGAAAAGCGGGATGGCGAGCCACCCGCCGCGCGTGCCCGAAAGGTACGACGCATAGAGTCCCGCCGCGAATCCTAACAGTTTGAGCCCGATGCCGAGGCGCCGCATCCAGGCATTGCGGTAGTCGTCCCAGCGAATCGTCATCACTGACAGGAAGCCGAGAAGCAAGGCCGTGTTGCCATACGGGATAGGATTCGTGAAATCGTTGCCGAGACGGTTGAGTTCAGTCACCGTCATGTGGATCGCGCTATCGGCTGCCCAGACGCCCGCACCGAACGCGCCTAGCGTGCAACCCCAACCAAGCGCCTTCAGATATCCGATCGGCACGTTGACGAGCAGAAGAAAGATCGGCAATGACAGCGCAAAGCGCGATAGACCGTCGAACTCGCGCGGCAGATAATATCCTTCGAGTGCCTGCTGCAGGGGCAAATAGACCATGAAGCACAGCATGCCCGCGGTATACAACGGGTAAGCTGAAATCAGCAAACCGGGGCTGAGCCTGAACGGCTTGGACAAACCGGCGAAGACTGCGATCGCGACCAGGACAAAGAAACAGTACCCCGTTCCGCCTCTCACGACCAACGTGCTTGCGGGCGCCAGCAGGACCATGCTGGCAATAAGATAGCGAATTGTCTTTTCCAATCTTCGAACCTGAAGGGGTGCGGCAGGCCGGTCCGGCCGCGTGTCCCAGAACTCCGGTATTATACGGCTGCCCCATGGCGTACTCGTCAACGAAGGCGAGAGAGACCTGCATCAGCAAGGCTCCTTAGAACGGCCGATGTGTCTTGATCGATAAATGTCTGCAACATCCCAATCTACGCCGACCGCGCCGCTCGCGAGCCTGCTGCTCATCACATTCCGCCAAGAAGACACTGTCGCCGATGCAATACGAGGCGCCCTGGAACAAACATGGTCGCCGCTCGAAATCCTGATCTCGGACGATGCCTCTCCGGACGCCACATTTGCGATTGCGCAGCGCTGCGTGAACGCTTATCGAGGTCCGCACACTGTACGGCTCTTTCGGAATGAGGTAAATCTCGGCATCAGCGCGCATCTGAGCGCGCTTGCCGCGCGCGCGTCCGGTGAGATGCTGTTCATCGCCGCCGGCGACGACATATCGAAGCCCGAGCGCGTCGAGCGCGTGATGCGAGTATGGCTCGACAGCGGCAAGCGCTGGGACCTGATCGCCACCGATCTGCAGGACCTCGACGCGAACGGCGAGGCGCACGGCGTGCTGCGCGTGACCGATCTGGACGCTTACCGCAGCTTCGAAGCGTGGTCGGCCAATCGCCCTCATCTGGTGGGAGCGGCGCATGCATGGACGCGGCGACTGTTCGAAGCCTTTGGGCCGATTGCGCCCGGCATTTACGGCGAAGATCAGATCATGGCGTTCCGCGCCATCATGAGCCGTGGCGCATATACGCTGCACGAACCGCTGGTGCTCTATCGGCGCGGAGGGCTATCGAGCAAGCGCACATGGCGCACGCCCTCCGATTACGTTGCGCGCATCAAGCTGGCCAATCTGAATGGCTCCGGCGAAACGCGCCAACTGCAACGTGATGCCGATAAAGTCGGCGTCGGCGAACGAATGCGCGCGCTGCTTGCCGGCAAATCTGCCCGTGAGCGGTACGTCAGCGCCCTGTTCGACGAACCTTCGGCCATGCGCCGCCTCTCGTTGATGTCAAGATCGAAGGACGTGAGCCCCGGCTTTCGCATTCGCATGTTCGTGTATGCGACCTGGCCGTGGTTGCTCGCGCCGTTCTTCTTCGTGAAATGGCATCTGCGCCGTTGACAGGATGCGTCATGGCCGCCCGGCTCTTTTCGTCGATTCGAAGGAAACGTTGAACGTGCCTACCCTCGGCATCGCCATCATCACCTACAACGCCGCCGCGCGGCTCGCGCAGTGCCTGCAATCCGTGTCATTCGCGGATCAGATCGTCATCGTCGACGGCGGCAGCACGGACGCCACGGTGGACATCGCGCGGGCGAACGGCGCGCGCGTGATCGAGGCGCACGACTGGCCGGGCTTCGGTCCACAGAAGAACCGCGCCGTCGATGCCCTGACCACGGACTGGATCATGTCGATCGACGCGGATGAAATCGTTTCGCCGGAACTCGCGGCGTCCATCCAGTCGGCGATTGGCGCTCCGCACGCCGATGTGTACGCAATCGACCGCTTGTCGAGTTTCTGCGGCGTGTGGGTGCATCACAGCGGCTGGTATCCGGACTGGATTCCGCGTTTGTTCAGGCGCGGCACGGCGCGGTTTTCAGGGGATCTGGTACACGAGCGCCTTATCCTGTCGACGGACACACCCGTCACGCGTCTGAGCGGCAAGCTCATGCATTACTCGTACGAGGACTTCGAAGCGGTATTGCGCAAGCTGGACGCTTATTCGACCGCCGGCGCGCAGCAGCGCCATGCGGCAGGCAAGCGCGGCAGTTTCGGCGTGGCGGTGTCGCGCGGCGCATGGGCGTTCCTTCGCACTTACGTGTTAAGGCGGGGCTTTCTCGACGGCAAGACCGGCTTCATGATCGCGCTGTTCAACGCGCAGACCGTCTATTACCGCTTTCTCAAGCTCGCGCACCTCAACAAGACTAGGTAGCGCGAATGCCCTGCGCAAGCGCGAGCAGCGCATCGACGTGCGCCGCAACGCTCGCGTCGTACCGCACGGCCGTCCCGGACACGCGCTCGCGCCGTGATGCAATGGCCGCGCTCGCCACACGACGCAGATCGTCGGCGTCGCCCGGCAGAAATACATGTTTGGCGCTCTCTTCGATGGCATCCACACAGCCGATGCTCGCGGGAAAGATCACCGGCGTGCCGCACATCACCGATTCGATGCCGACAAGGCCGAACGGTTCGTAGCTGGACGCAAGAATGGTAAAGTCCGCCGCGCGATACGCGTCCTCGATGTTCTTCACGTAGCCGAGATAGCGCACGTTCGACGCCGCGGCTTGCGGCGCGCGTCCCGCCACGGCGACCGTTACATTCATGCCTGCGAGCGCCATTTCGATGAGCGGCAGACCCTTGCGCTCGTGACTGCTCGACGGAAACAGCAGCACGGTTTCGTCGCGCGCAAACCCGAACTGCTCGCGCAGACGCTCGCGCTCGGTGGCATCGACGGGCGAGAAACGCGCGCCATCCACGGGCGGGTACAGCACGCGAATCTTGTCGTCGGCAATGTCGTAGAGCGTGCGGAGCTCCTCGCGCATCATCTCCGAATGCGCGACGATCACTGAAGCCGTCGCGTACTGGTTCCGTTCCAGCGCAGTTTGCCGCCTGTCCGAACGCTTCTCGCGCCGTCCCGTCGCGCGCAGAAAGCCGATATGCGTGCCCCCGCAGATCGCAATCTCCGAACCTCTCACGCGATTGCACCCAATCAGCACATCGACGTTGGCGCGCCTGCGCTCGCGCTGCAACGCCCTGGAGAAAAACCCATCGCGCCACTTGCCCGGCAAAAAGGACACGTTGATGCGATGCGCCTCCACCATCGCGTATTCGGGCAGCGAAGAATCGATCTTGCGCGCGAAGAATACGGGCTTGTTCGGCGCGACGAAACCCGCTTGCGCGAAGCCGCGCACGAGGTCCATCGCGTAACGTTCAAGGCCGCCGGAATGCTTCAGCGCATTCGCCGATATGCCGATGCGCATCAATAAACAATCTCGATCTCACTCCCCGCGAACTCCCCGCGCAGCGCGCTGATGAGATCGTCGGTCGGCTTGACGCGCCACGCGTCGCCTAAACGCACTTCGCCTTCGGCGTGCTCGCTGCGATAGACGATGCTGACGTTGAGTCCATTGGGAATCGGCGCGGCGCTCTGACGCTGACGGCCATTGTCTCTGACCGGCATCGGCGGCGGCGCGGCCTGTTCGCCTGCCGCATGCGCTTCGAGCACGCGACGCAGCCGCAATGCGTCGGCGTTCCCGTTCATCTCGACCTTCACGGCTTGCGCGTAGCGGCTACGCGCGCGTTCGAGATCCATCGCCGTATCGACGGTGAAGCGGATGCCGCCCGTGAATGCGTCGTTGCGCGCCTGCCCCTGCACCACCAGCAGTTCGTCTTCCTTGAAAAGCGCCTTGTTCGCTTCGAACTGCTCGTTGAACACGGTCACTTCGCACTGGCCGGTGCCGTCGTCCAGATTGACGATCAGCATCTTGCCGCGCTGGGTCATCTGTGTGCGCATCGACGAAATCACGCCCGCGACGAGCTTGTCGCGGCCTTCCTTCAGCTCGCCGATCTTCTGGCGCACGAAGCGGCGCACTTCGCCCTTGTAGGCGTCGAAAAGATGCCCCGACAGATAGAAGCCGAGCGCCGTCTTTTCTTCCTGCAGACGCTTCTTGTCCGACCACGCGGGCTCGTCGACGAGTTCGTGCTTCTGCAGCGGCGCGTCGCCCATGTCGAAGAGGCCCGCCTGCATGGCGTTCGCGGCGGCCTGTTCGGCGGCCTCCATCGCGAGCGGCACCGAAGCGAGCAGTTGCGCGCGATTCGCGTGCACCGCGTCGAACGCGCCGGCACGAATCAGCGCCTCGACCGTGCGCCGGTTCACGACGCGCCGGTCGATGCGCTCGCAGAAATCGAAGAGGTCGGTGAATGCGCCGTCTTCGCGCGCCCGCAGGACCTCTTCGATGGCGTTCTGGCCGCTACCCTTCACCGCGCCCAGTCCGTAGCGAATGGTCTTCGAACGCTTGCCGTCCGCCTCCGCGACCGGTTCGAAGCGATACGCCGACTGATTGATGTCCGGCGGCAGCACCGTCATGCCGTTGGCGATGCAATCCTCGAAGAGGATCTTCACCTTGTCGGTGTCGTCCATGGCGAGCGACATGTTGGCCGCCATGAATTCCGCCGGATGATGCGCCTTGAGCCACGCCGTGTAGTACGCGAGCAGCGCATACGCCGCCGCGTGCGACTTGTTGAAGCCGTAGCCCGCGAACTTCTCCATCAAGTCGAAAATCTCGTCGGACTTCTCGCGCGTGAGGCCGTTCTTGGCCGCGCCTTCCGCGAAAATCTCGCGGTGCTTCGCCATTTCCTCGGGCTTTTTCTTGCCCATCGCGCGACGCAGCAAGTCCGCGCCGCCGAGCGAGTAGCCGCCGATGATCTGCGCCATCTGCATCACCTGCTCCTGATAGACCATGATGCCGTAGGTCTCTTTCAGGACAGGTTCGACGCGCGGGTCCGGATACTCGACGATTTCGCGCCCGTGCTTGCGCGCGCAGAAGCTCGGAATCAGGTCCATCGGGCCGGGGCGATACAGCGCCACCAGCGCGATGATGTCCTCGAAGCGGTCCGGCTGCGCGTCCTTCAGCATGCCCTGCATGCCGCGGCTTTCCAGCTGGAACACGGCGACGGTGTTCGCCTTCTTGAGGATGGTGAACGAAGCCGGATCGTCCAGCGGCACTTGCGCGAGGCTCCAGTCGCGCTTGCTCGGATCGAGCCGGCGGATATACCGTTCGGCCCAGTCGAGAATCGTGAGCGTGGTCAGGCCCAGGAAGTCGAACTTCACGAGGCCAACGGCTTCCACGTCGTCCTTGTCGTACTGGCTGACGACGCCGCCGTCTTCACCCTGCGTATAGAGCGGGCAAAAATCGGTGAGCTTGCCGGGCGCGATCAGCACGCCGCCCGCGTGCATGCCCACATTTCGCGTCAAGCCCTCGACGCGCTGCGCGAGCTCCAGCAACTGATGCACTTCGTCTTCGGAGTCGAAACGCTCCTGAAGCGCCGGCTCTTCCTTCATCGCGTCTGCGATGGTCACGTGCTTGCCCGGCTTGAACGGAATGAGCTTCGCGATGCCGTCCGTGAACATGTAGCCGAGATCGAGCACGCGGCCGATGTCGCGCACCGCCGCCTTCGCCGCCATGGTGCCGAAGGTGGCGATCTGCGAGACGGCGTCCGCGCCGTACTTGCCCTTCACGTACTGGATGACGCGGTCGCGCCCTTCCTGACAGAAGTCGATGTCGAAGTCGGGCATCGACACGCGTTCCGGATTCAGGAAGCGTTCGAAGAGCAGGTTGTAGCGCAGCGGATCGAGATCCGTGATGCCGAGCGCATACGCGACGAGCGAACCCGCGCCCGAGCCGCGCCCCGGGCCGACCGGCACGCCATTGTTCTTCGCCCACATGATGAAGTCGGCGACGATCAGGAAGTAGCCTGGAAAGCCCATCTTGATGATGGTCCCGCACTCGAAGTCGAGCCGCTTGTAGTACGTGTCGCGTTGCGCGTCGCGCTCGGCCTCGTCCGGGTAAAGCTGCGCGAGCCGCACTTCGAGGCCTTCCTTCGACAACTGCACGAGGTAGTCGTCGAGCGACATGCCGTCGGGTGTCGGGAAAAGCGGCAGCTTCGGCTTGCCGAGTTCGAGCGTGAGATTGCAGCGCTTGGCGATTTCGACCGTATTCGCGAGCGCCGACGGAATGTCCGCGAAAAGCGCGCACATCTCGTCCTGCGTGCGGAAGTACTGCTCGGTCGTGAAACGCTTCTGGCGGCGCGGATTGGCGAGAATGTCGCCCTCGGAAATGCACACGCGCGCTTCGTGCGCGGTGTAGTCGTCCGGGGTCATGAACTGCAGCGGATGCGTGGCGACCACCGGCAGGCGCAGCTTCGCGGCGAGCGCGACGGCCTCCAGAATGTACGCCTGCTCGCCCGGCTGACCGGCGCGCTGCAGTTCGATGTAAAACGCGTTCGGAAAGAGCTTCGCCCAGCGCTCGGCGTGGCGCTCCGCGCTCGCGGTGTTGCCCGCCGCGAACGCCATGCCGATGTCGCCGGTCTGCGCGCCCGAGAGCGCCAGCAGCCCTTTAGCGAGCCCTTCTTCGAGCCATTCGACCATCACCTCCGCGCGGCCGCGATACTGATTCGTGAGCCACGCGCGGCTCAGCAGTTCGCACAGATTCAGATAGCCGGTCTTGTCGCGCACGAGCAGCAACAGGCGCGAAGGCTTGTCGCGATCGGCGGGATTCGTGATCCAGACGTCGCAGCCCGCAATGGGTTTCACGCCCTTGCCGCGCGCTTCCTTGTAGAAGCGCACGAGGCCGAAAGCATTGGCGAGATCGGTCAGCGCGAGCGCGCCCTGACCGTCTTCGGCGGCCGATTTGACAACGTCGTCCAGCCGCACGATGCCGTCGGCAATCGAGAATTCGGAGTGGACGCGGAGATGAACGAAGCGGGGATCTGACATGCCGATATTGTACATGCGGGCTGTCGCGAAATTGCCCGGGAGGGCCGCGTTGGCCGAACGGATAAGGCGCCCGCCGCTCTCGAAATCGGGCACGCGCCGCGAATCGCCGAGCGGGGCCGCGCGCCGCGCCGGACGCGCCCGCCGTTTGCGGGATAATAGCGGTTTCGCGCGACGCACGCGTGCCGCGCCTGGTCCCGTTTCGACATGTTTCACCCGTATCCGATCATGAGCATACTGAATCTCTCCGCCTACAAATTCGTCACCATCGAGGACGGCGCCGCGTGGCGGCCGCTCGTCACCGAACGCTGCAATGCGCTCGGCCTCAAGGGCACGATCCTGCTTGCGCCGGAGGGCATCAATCTGTTTATCGCGGGGCCGGTCGCGCGAGTGCGCGAGTTCATCGACTACATTCGGACGGACGCCCTCTTCGGCGGCCGTTTCGCCGATCTGCAGTTCAAGGAGAGCTTCTCGGAGACGCAGCCGTTTCGCCGCATGCTGGTGAGGCTCAAGCGCGAAATCATCACGATGAAAAAGCCCGCGATCAAGCCGGAACTGGGCCGCGCGCCGTCCGTGGATGCGCCCACGCTCAAGGCCTGGCTCGACCGCGGTCACGACGACGCCGGCCGCCCCGTCGTGATGCTCGACACGCGCAATGCGTTCGAAGTGGACGTCGGCACGTTCGAGAACGCGCTCGACTATCGCATCACGAAGTTCAGCGAGTTCCCCGAGGTGATCGAGCAGAACCGCGCGGACCTCGAAGGCAAGACCGTGGTGTCGTTCTGCACCGGCGGGATTCGCTGCGAGAAAGCTGCGATTCACATGAAGGAAGTCGGCATCGAGCATGTTTATCAGCTCGAAGGCGGCATTCTGAAATACTTCGAGCAAGTGGGCGGCGCGCATTACACCGGCGACTGCTTCGTGTTCGACTACCGCACCGCGCTCGATCCGAACCTCCAGCCGACGGCGACCGCGCAGTGCTTCGGCTGCCGCGCGGTGGTGAGCGTCGAAGACCAGAAATCGCCGTATTACAAGCCGGGCGAGACGTGCCCCGCGTGTCACCCGGACGCGAAAGTCGGCCAGGCGGCTTAAGCCTCGGTACATGATCTATCGCGGCCGCTTCGCGCCTTCGCCGACAGGCCCGCTGCACGCGGGATCGCTCGTCAGCGCGCTCGCGAGTTTTCTGGATGCCCGCGCGCACGGCGGAACGTGGATCGTGCGCATCGAGGACGTCGATTCGCCGCGCACGGTCCCCGGCGCCGCCGACGACATCCTTGCGACGCTCGCCCGCTTCGGCATGCATTCCGACGAGCCGCCCGTCTGGCAGAGCCGGCGCGACGACGCGTACTCTCGCGCCTTCGCTCAGCTGCAAGGCGACGGCCTCGTCTATCCTTGCGGATGCACGCGGCGCGAGATCGCCGATTCCCTCGTGCATGCGCACGCGCGTCACGCGACGCTCGCGTATCCCGGCACGTGCCGCAGCGGGCTGAACGGCCGCCCGGCGCGCGCGTGGCGGCTGCGCGTGCCGGACGGCGACGCGGCGCGCGTCACATTCGTTGATCGCTGGCAAGGGCCGCAGTCGCAAGATCTCGCCACCGAAGTCGGCGATTTCGCCCTGAAGCGCGCGGACGGCTTGTGGGCTTATCAACTGGCAGTCGTCGTCGATGACGCCGACGCGGGCATCACGCACATCGTGCGCGGCGCGGATCTGCTCGATTCGACCGCCCGGCAAATCTATCTCCAGCGCTGTCTCGGCATGCCGACGCCTGCCTATCTGCACGTGCCGGTCGTCAACAATGACATCGGCGAGAAACTCAGCAAGCAGACCGGCGCGACGCCGCTCGACACCACCGCTCCGCTCGACGCGCTCACACAGGCAGCGCGGCATCTCGGAATCGATGCCTCGGCGGCGTGCTCGCTGGATGCGTTCTACGCTCGGGCCATCGCCGACTGGGCGAAGCGATTCGTGCCGTAAAACGAAAAACGGCAGCCGCGAAGGGCTGCCGTTCCGATGGACGCGTGCAAAACTCAGGACGTCTTGCGCGGCATGCCGAGTCCGCCCAGGAGCGCCGCCAGCGGCTGCTTCGAGACGCTCTTGCGCTCGGGCTCAACGCTTTCCTCTTGACGCTTCATCGCCGAGGGCGACGGTTCATACGGCTTCAGGAAGAATTCGTCCACCGGCTGCTGACGCCCGCGCGGCCGGTCGTATGCGCTCGACGTGCGGCGGCGCGAACCCGACTCTTCCCGCGCGCCATGCCGATGCTCGGTGCGCTCGCCGCGCGCCGGCCGCTCGTCGCGGCGGGATGCGTCGCGCCGCATGGGCGTGGCAACCTGCAGCGTCTCGACTTCCAGCGGGCGCTTGATCAGCTTTTCGATGTCGGCCAACTGCTTGCGCTCGTTCGGGCTGCACAGCGACAGCGCGTCGCCCGAAGCGCCCGCGCGCCCCGTCCGGCCGATGCGGTGCACGTAATCTTCCGCGTTGAACGGCAGGTCGAAGTTGATGACCGCCGGCAGTTCGGCAATGTCGAGACCGCGCGCCGCGACGTCCGTGGCCACGAGCGCCTCGATCTCGCCGCGCTTGAACGCGTCGAGCGCCTGCATGCGCTCGCTCTGCGAACGGTCGCCGTGAATCGCGGTCGCCACGATGCCGTCGCGCTCCAGCACGCGCGCGAGCCGGCTCGCGCCGATCTTGCTGTTGCAGAACACGATCACCTGCTTCAGTCCGCGCTCGCGAATGATCTGGGCGACCGCGCCCGACTTGTCGCTCTCGTGGACCTCGTAGACGATCTGGCGCACGTTGGTCGCCGTCGAATTGCTGCGCGCGACTTCGATGGTCTGCGGATTACGCAGGTACGTCGCCGCCAGCTTCTTGATTTCCGGCGAAAACGTGGCCGAAAAAAGCAGCGTCTGACGTTCCTTCGGCAGCAGATTCAGGATGCGTTGCAGGTCGGGCAGAAAGCCCATGTCCAGCATGCGGTCGGCTTCGTCCAGCACGAGCATCTGCACCTGGCCCAGGTTGAGCGTCTTTTGCTGCACGTGGTCGAGCAGGCGGCCCGGCGTCGCGATGAGAATCTCGACGCCGCGGCGCAGTGCCTCCGACTGCGGGTTCATGTCGACGCCGCCGAAGACGACCGTGCTGCGCAGCGGCGTGTGCTTCGAATACGTCTGCACGTTCGCCGCGACCTGATCAGCGAGTTCGCGCGTCGGCGTGAGCATGAGCGCGCGCACCGGATGCCGCGCAGGCGACGCGCTGGTGTTGGCGTTCGGCAGCAGGCGCTGGATGATCGGCAGAGAGAAGCTCGCCGTCTTGCCGGTGCCGGTTTGAGCCGCGCCCATCACGTCGCGGCCCGAGAGCACGACGGGAATGGCTTGCGCCTGGATCGGCGTGGGCGTCGTGTAGCCCGACTCGCGCACCGCCTTGAGGATCTCGGGGGACAAGCCGAACTGGTCGAACGTCGGTGCGGCCGTGGCTTCTTCGGTGGACGTGTTCGGGGCGACGGAATCAGACATGGTGACTATGGTGGCTTTCGCTATAAAACCGCGTATGCGGCGCGCGTGAACGATCGTTGAATCCGACTCGACGTTTCACGCGTAAGTTTCGATGGCGCGGAACGACCCGCGACGCATCTGTTAGGGGTGCACGCTTGTCGTGCGCATGTTGCGTGCCTTGGCGCGCGACTGGACAGGCTGCCGGACATCGGGCATCGGCGGCGAGACTTGTTTCGCACCTTCCTTCGACGCACACCCGAATGGAACACGGCTTCGATGACGCTTTAGCGACACCGGGCGCTGATGCCGCGCGTACGGCCCGCTGCGCAGCGGTTGCTCGGGCGCTGGGAAGGTCCGCTGGCGACCGCCGCCCTCTTACTGCGGGAAAGCCGCACATTGTAGCACCGCCTCTCGAAGCGTTCGGACGCACGCGGCCGGGGCCGCGCGCTCGCATCCGGCTACTTCGTGCGCGCCTGACAGTCCGCAAGCAGCGGCGGGGAATCCTTGGCGGCCATCTCGTCGTACAGGTTGGCCTGCGGGCCCTTGGTCCACCAGACATATTGATCGGCGGCGTATTTCGCGCCCGAACCGGCGACCACGTTCACGAACAGGAGCTTGCGCCCGTCGACGGTCAACGCCGCGAAGCTCTGGCGATTGCGCGTGGTCGTGTACTGCACGGTGACGCTCTTGCCGTCGCGGCAGTCGTAATGCGTGGATTGCGTCGATGCCGTCTGGATCTGCGGAACCGTCAGCGGCATGGCCTGCGCCGATTGCACGGCCAGCGCCGTCGGCAAGGCGATCGAGAGTGCGAGGAACTTGTTCATCGTCCTGTTTTTCGGTGTTGAGAAGACCGCACGCCGGTCAGGGATCGATCACGTCGGCGCACGCATCGGTGGGCGCGGCCGCGACGTGACCGACGACCGGCACGATCTTCAGGCCTGCGGATGCGATCCGGCACGGAGCGGCGGCAAGGCCGCAGCCCGACAGCCCGACGCATGCCGCGACGAGCGCGGCGAGAAAAAAGCGTTTCACTGGAATGCTCCTGTCTGTCGCACGGCTGCCGTCACTTGGTGGAAACCGGACGCACCTTCGATGCCGCGAGCTTTGCGCGCTCGCGCGCCTCGTCCGTATCGACGCCGGTTGCCACCGCGACGCCCATGCGCCGCTTCACGAAACTCTCCGGCTTGCCGAAGAGCCGCAAGTCCGCGCCCGGCACGGAGAGCGCGTCGCGCACGCCTTCGAAGGCGATGCCCGCTTCGTCCAGACCGCCGTAAATGACCGCCGACGCGCCCGGCGTGCTCAACGACGGGTCTACGGGAAGCCCGAGAATCGCGCGAGCATGCAGCTCGAATTCGGAGAAACGCTGCGTCGCGAGCGTGACGAGCCCGGTGTCGTGCGGACGTGGGCTCACCTCGGAGAACCACACGTCGTCACCGCGCACGAACAGTTCCACGCCAAAGAGGCCGCGCCCGCCGAGCGCCGTCGTCACCTTTTCGGCGACCTCGCGGGCTTTGTTCAGCGCCGCCGCGCTCATCGGCTGCGGCTGCCAGGATTCCACGTAATCGCCCGCCACCTGAACGTGCCCGATCGGCTCGCAGAAGTAAGTCCGCGTTTCGCCGCTCGCCGGGTCCGCCGCGCGCACGGTGAGCTGCGTGATCTCGTATTCGAAGTCGATGAAGCCCTCCACGATCACGCGGCCGTGATTGACGCGCCCGCCGGCCATTGCGTACTGCCACGCCGGCTCCACGTCGGCCTCGCTGCGCAGCACCGACTGCCCTTTGCCCGACGACGACATGACCGGCTTCACGACGCACGGAAAGCCGATGGTCGCGATCGCGGCTTTCATCTCGTCGAGCGATTGCGCGAACGCATACGGCGAAGTCGGCAAGCCGAGCGTTTCGGCGGCCAGCCGGCGAATGCCTTCGCGGTTCATCGTGAGCTGCGTGGCCCGCGCGGTCGGAATGACGGTCGCGCTGCCCGACGCCTCGATGTCCGCGAGCGCGTCCGTGGCGATCGCCTCGATCTCGGGCACGATCAGATGCGGCTTCTCGCGTTCCACGAGCGCGCGCAGCGCGGCGGGATCGGTCATGTCGATGACATGCGCGCGGTGCGCGACCTGATGCCCCGGCGCGTTCGCATAACGATCGACCGCGATGACTTCGACGCCGAGGCGCTGTAGCGCGATGATCACTTCCTTGCCCAGTTCGCCCGCGCCGAGAAGCATGACGCGCGTGGCGCTCGGAGAAAGCGGCGTGCCGATGCGCATGGCGATATCGTGCGGTGCGTTCTTGTCGGCTGAGTCGGTCTGCATGCGTGCTCCGGAAGCGTTTCGGTTGTGCGTCGGCAATGAGTCTCTTCGATAACTCGAACGCCGATTGTCACGATTCGGCGGCGATGTTAACACGCAGCGCAGCCGCCGACTGCTATGCCATTCGGCCTATTGACAACGCATATGGACTCGCGTCCGCGCCGGGAATTCCCGCGCGCGTCGATGGTCCGCTGCGCGACAAATCCATTTGTTGCATCTGAATGCTGGACAAACGATACGACGCGTGCGGTACCCTTACGGCTTTCGCCAGTCCTGGGATTTTCGATGTCTTCGCATTTTCGCCGCGCTTTATCTCCACGCTCGATGCCGCGTCCGCTGGCAATCCTTGCGCCGTGCGCTGGCGTCGCTGTTTTAATGGCAAGCCTCGTGAGCGGCTGCGCCATGCCGAAGCACTCGGACGCGAGCGCGCCGCCCACCGATCCTTATAACCCCGCCGCGACACAATTGCTCGACGACACGCATTGGGAACTCACGAGCTGGACCGAGGCGAACGGCCAGCCGCGCGCCGTGCCGACTCGCGCCGCGGGCGGTCAGCCGATCACGCTCGATCTTTCCACGGAGAGCGGCCGTCGCCGGGCGAGCGGCTTTTCGGGCTGCAATCGCTACACCGGCCCGTACGTCCTCAAGGACGGCAAGCTGAGTTTCGGCGCGCTCGCCGGCACGCGCATGGCGTGTCCAACGAGCGTCGGCGGCGCGGCGGAGCAACCTTATCTGGACGCGCTCTCGCATGTCGCAAAGAGCGGCGTGCAGATGAATCCGCCGCAGTCGCTTCAGTTGACGCTCGACAACGGCGGCGTGCTGACGTTCGCGCAGCGCGTTGAATGACTCGCCGCCGCTTCGCGCGCGCGGCACATGACAGGCTAAGTGTTGCTGACTGTTGCGCGCTTGCGCCATGCGCGTCCGGTTTAGCCCGCAACCGTTAAACTGCACAGTCGATACGCCCGGCCCGTGCGCGACACACGCACATTGCGCCGACTACGCGACCGGGCAGCCGTCTCCCATCCGTCTCATCCAACCTTGGTTCGATCCTTAGCATGCACACGGTAGTTCTCGGCTGGTTCGGTGCATCAGTCGTCTGGTTTCTCGCTCTCTTCTGGCGCGTCGTCAAATCGGTGCTTCCGGGCGGCGCGGGGCTGCGCGGTCCCGGCACGATCCGCCTGTGGCTCGGCTTTTTCACCGTTCTGCTGTCGAGCGCAGCGCTGGAAGGCGCGCTCGCCGGCGCACTCGAAGCACAGCAGAACGTCAATCGCGCTGGCCGCGCGCTCGCGGGGGCGCTCGCCGGCCTCGCGCATGCGCCGGGGGCCATCGCCATCGCGGCTGCGGTGCTTGCAATCAGTTTGCCGTGGCTCCTCGAATTCAGCTGGCGTTCGGTGCTCGCCTGGGCCGACGAAGCATTCGGCTTCGGCCTTCCGCAAAGCTGGCTGACGCCGCGCGAGCCGTCCGACCGCGAGTCGCGCGCTCGCGAGCCCGAGCGTGCCAAGTCGAGGTCGAAGCGTAGCGCGCCGGCAAGCGAGCAGCCCACCGGCATGCGTTGGCGCGAGCGCCGCACGCGTGAGACGACGACTGCGGATGCGCCGTTGCGAGGCATCGGCGGCGAGCGTTTCGATGCCATGGCCTCTCGCACTTCGCCCGACGAGCCGACGCTCGGCATGCCCACCGGGCAACGCAGCGGACGTTATCAGCGGCCGACGCCGTGGCGTCCGCCAGCGACGGCCGGGCGCGTCGTGAAGGGCGCGGAGACATCGGCGGCGAGCATCGCGGCGACGGCGGAGGCGTATTCGCGCCGCCCCGCGTTCGAGCGCGCCGGCACGCCGGTGTCCACGTTCGTCGAGCCGGTCGCGCCTGACGGATGGCTCAATTCCCTGTCGACGGCAGCGGCGGCGCTCGGCTCGACGGCTTCGCGCGCCAATTTGCCGTCGGGCTCGCCTGGCCGCAACAACGAGACCGGCGCGGCGGCTTCGACGCGTTCCGCAGCTTTTTCCACGGGTTCTTCTTCTGCGTCGGCCAGGGCGCCGCAGCGGCCGATGTCCACGCAGCCCACGCAGACGACGCCGGCACGCGCCGCCGGGCTTGCGAGCGGCCCGGCTCCCGCGCCGAGGAACGGCGTGCCGGCGCGCAACCCGGTTCCGGCGTCCGCGGCGACATCGACTCAGGTATCGCGTGGCCCGGTAAGGCGCCCCCTGCCGACGGAGATGACAGGCGATGGACGCTCGTCGGCTTTCGCGCCGCCCGCGTTCTCGCGTCCGCCTTCGCCGCCTGTGCCGCCGCCCGCGCCCGACGCCATTCAGGCGACGCTGCGTTCCATCGAGGAAAAAGCGGCGCTCTGGACGTCGCTCGCAGGAGCGAGTCTCGCGCGTCATCACGAGGCGCAGGCGTCGCCGCCGACCGATGCTGCGTCGCTGGTTCCGGAGCGCGCGGTGGCCGCGAACGCGTTGGGGGACGGCGTTTCGGGCGATCGTGCGCCGTTCGGGCTGCGCGCTTCGCCGGATTCTTCGTCTGACACGCGCGCCACGGCTGCACCGATCGGAGAAGCCGCCTTGTCCAGCTTGTCCGTTCAAGGTAAAGCGAGTGCGGAAGCGCCCGTTGCGCCACAAGCCGATGAATTGCAATCAACCGCATTCCGAACGCCGCAGCGCGAGCCCGCGAGCGAGGTCGAAGTGTCGCCGGCAATGCTGGACGCCGGTGCACGCGTCCAGCGCGAACTGAGCGCAACGACGCCTTCGATGCCGTCGCCGATCCCCGATGAGCCGTCGAGCGAACCCATCGGCACGCATGAAGCGCCGATGGCAACCTCGGACGTTGGCGAAGAAACGCCCGGCATCGCGGAAACGCCCGCATCCGTTCCGCAATCAGCAGTCGACGCGCGCGCCGCTTCGGAGACAGCCGAGACTAGCCGACGCCTGACTGACGGCAAAGCATCGCGGGTTGACGAGGCTCCGGCTGTTGCGCTACAGCCAGCGACTGCCGCTACGGCGTTGGCGCACGCGCCCGTATCGCACCAAGTCGTCCACGCGTTTGCGAGCGCTGTGGAAGCGCAAGGCGCGTCGACCGAGCCGGCGACTTTGACGGCATCGCCGTCGCCGACGCCTCTCGCGGAAGTGTTCACGGCGACCGCGGTCGGGCGTGGTGCAGCACTACCCGCCGACGCGCCAAGCATGGAACCGGCGGCAACATCGGCGGCGCACATCGTCCCTGATGCACCGGCCACGCTCGAAGCACGCTCCGATGCCGAACGTGAGCCGCACGCGCCGTCATGGAAAGCGTCCACGGCGACCGCGGTCGGGCATGGCGCAGAACCACCCGCCGACGCGCCAAGCACGGAACCGGCGGCAACATCGCCGGCGCACATCGTCCCCGACGCACCGGCCACTCTCCAAACAAGCTCCGATGCCGAACGTGAGCCGCACGCGCCGTCATGGAGAGTGTCCACGGCGACCGCGGTCGGGCATCGCGCAGAACCACCCGCCGACGCGCCAGGCATGGAACCGGCGGCAACATCGCCGGCGCACATCGTCCCTGACGCACCGGCGACCCTCCAAGCAAGCTCCGATGCCGAACGTGAGCCGCATGCGCCGTCATGGAAAGCGTCCACGGCGACCACGGTCGGGCGTGGCGCAGAACCGTCCGCCGACGCGCCAAGCATGGAACCGGCGGCATCATTGCCGGCGCACATCGTCGCTGACGCACCGGCCACGCTTGAAGCACGCTCCGATGCCGAACGCGAGCCGCACGCGCCCTCATGGATGATGCGCGAACCGCTGGCGGACGAGCCGACGCGTTTGGGCATGGACTCGGCCGCCGTGCGACACGCAAGCCCACAGGATCTCGCGCCCTCTCCCAGCATCGACGTCTCGCGAGACGACCGGCCCACGCCTGCGAACACGCCACGGCTAGAAAAGCGCGAAGCATCGCCCATCGAACCGGACACTGTGCCGGACCGACCGGACTATCCGTTCGATTCGGCGCCCATTCTGCCGCCGCCGCTGCCCCGCGCGCTGTCCGGGCCTGGCGAGCCGCAGCCGTCGTTCGACGAAGCACCGCCCTGGCTCGATCAGGAGCCGCAGACGTTGCGCGTGTTGTCCGCGCCGCCCGCATTCGACGCCCCATCCACGCGCGCAAGCATCGACGAAACGCGCCCCGCCGCCGCTCCCGAGCCGCGTCAGCCGCTGCGCGGCTTCGCGCCGACCGAGTTCGAATTCCACGCGCCGCAGGCGTCGGCCGTCGAGTTGCCGACGCTCGATCTGCTCGAACCCGCCTCCGACGAAGTCGAGCCCGTGTCCGAGGAACGCCTCGCCGATACGGGCCAACTGATCGAACAGCGCCTGCAGGAGTTCAAGGTGCCGGTGACGGTCGTCGGCGCGTCGGCGGGTCCGGTCATCACGCGCTTCGAAGTGGAACCGGCGCTCGGCGTGCGCGGCAGCCAGATCGTCGGGCTGATGAAGGATCTGTCGCGCGGGCTCGGGCTCACGTCGATTCGCGTCGTCGAAACGATTCCCGGCAAGACCTGCATGGGCCTGGAATTGCCGAACGCCCGGCGGCAGATGATCCGCCTCTCCGAGATTCTCGAAGACGACGTGTATCGCGCGTCGAAGTCGAACCTGACCATCGCGATGGGCAAGGACATCGTCGGCAATCCGGTCGTGACCGATCTCGCGAAAGCGCCGCACATGCTCGTCGCGGGCACGACCGGCTCGGGCAAGTCCGTCGCCATCAACGCGATGATCCTTTCGCTGCTCTTCAAGGCGAAGCCCGAGGACGTGCGCCTCATCATGATCGACCCGAAGATGCTCGAATTGTCCGTCTACGAGGGCATTCCGCATCTGCTCGCGCCGGTCGTGACGGACATGAAGCTCGCGTCGAACGCGCTCAACTGGTGCGTCGGCGAAATGGAGAAGCGTTATCGGCTGATGTCGGCCGTGGGCGTGCGCAACCTGCAAGGCTTCAACCAGAAGGTGCGCAACACCGAAGCCGCGGGCAAGAAGCTCACGAACCCGTTCTCGTTGACGCCCGACGCGCCCGAGCCGCTTTCGACGCTGCCGCTGATCGTCGTCGTGATCGACGAACTCGCGGATCTGATGATGGTTGCGGGCAAGCAGATCGAGCAGTTGATCGCGCGGCTCGCGCAGAAGGCGCGCGCCGCCGGCATCCACCTGATCCTCGCCACGCAGCGGCCGTCGGTAGATGTCATCACCGGGCTCATCAAGGCGAACATTCCGACGCGCGTGGCGTTTCAGGTGTCCTCGAAGATCGATTCGCGCACGATTCTCGATCAGATGGGCGCCGAATCGCTGCTCGGCGCGGGCGACATGCTGTTCCTGCCGCCCGGCACCGGCTATCCGCAGCGCGTGCACGGCGCGTTCGTCGCGGACGACGAAGTGCATCGCGTGGTCGAATATCTGAAGCAGTTCGGCGAGCCGGAGTACGAAGAAGGCATCCTCTCCGGTCCGACGCCGGAAGGCGGCTCGCAGGATCTCTTCGGCGAAGCGCCCGATGCCGAAGCCGATCCGCTCTACGACGAAGCCGTCGCGTTCGTCGTGCGCACGCGGCGCGCGTCGATTTCGTCGGTGCAACGGCAGTTGCGCATCGGCTATAACCGCGCCGCGCGTCTTGTCGAGCAGATGGAATCGGCCGGGCTCGTCTCGCCGATGGGCAGCAACGGCAACCGCGAAGTGCTCGCGCCGCCCGGTCCGGCCGACTGAGCCTCAGCCAAGCGCCTCACCAGACGCGCAGCTTGCGCAACAGGTAGATCGTGATGGCGGCGCAGCCCGCCATCACGCCGATGACAATCCAGAACGACGCCGGATTATGCGTGCCCGGCAAGCCTGCCACGTTCATGCCGAAGATGCCGGTAAGCAGCGTCGCGGGCATCAAGAGCGCGGACATGATCGCGAGCCACAGCAGCTTGCGGTTGATGTCCTCGGAGAGCAGCGCCGCGATTTCGTCCTGCAAGAGTTTCGCGCGTTCGTAGAGTCCTTCCAGCCCCGCGCCCAGGCCGTTGAGCACCTGAATGGCCTGCACGAGCGCCTCCATGGAACGCGGCTCGGCCCATTCCAGACGGCGCGTGACGAGCTGCGTCAGCGCGTTGCGCTCCGGATCGATGAAGCGCTTCACCTCCACCAGCCTGCGCCGCACGTCACCGAGATGCGCGCGCCAGTTCGCCTGACGGTTTTCGAGCACGCCCTCTTCCACGTCGTCGAGCCGGTCGCCGATGTCGTCGATGCGATCGACGAAGGTCTCGTTCAGCGCGCGAATCAGGCCCGCGAACAGGTCGACGGTATCGCGGAACGTCGCGCCTTCGAGCACGGCGTGGCGCAGACGGTCGGTCGATTGCAGCGGCCGCGCCCGCACGGTAATCATGCGGTGGCGGTCCACGAAAAAGCGCAGCGCGCTCGTCGCGCGATTGGCCTCGCGCACGCCCGGCGAGGCCGCATCCGGCGCGGCCGCGACGAGTTCGAGGTCCGCGACCACGCCGTACACGAAGTTCGCGCCCATGTGCACGCGCGGCCGCTTGTCCTCGCCGTTGAGGAACTCACGCGCGACGTCCGGCATCGACGTGACGCCTTCGAGCCAGCTTTCCACCGTGTCGTCGTTGGCCGAAAGATGCAGCCACGTGAAGCCGTCGCCCGCCACGGCCCGGCGCGCCTCGTCCCACGAGAGCCGCAACGCGTCGCCGCCCGCGAAGTCGAACGCGCTGATGAATCCCGGCGGCGCCGGCTGGTCGTGGCCGGCGCGCGCGCGCTCGGCCGGGTCCTGCGTACGGGTCGTATCCAATGTTGCTTCCCTGCTGTTACCTTACGAATTGGTCGGGACACCTTTCGATTTCCGATACGATGCGACTTCACGCCCGCATGAAGCGGGCCGCGCGGCCATCGTACTAGAACTCGTAGCGTCCCCAGAAGAAGGCGACGTCGCCGTCGTTAAGTCCGGGCAGGCGCGGAATGAACGTGCCCATGAGCGACGCGCGCTTGTAGCGGATAGAGCCGATGGGCAAGGCGAGCGGCAACGGCAAATAGTGCGCGACGTCCGAGCGCGCGGTGAAGCCTGCGAAGAAGCCGCCGCCGGCCTGCAAGCCGCCCAGCACCGGCTTCGTGAACCACTGCCGCGCATAGCCGCCTATCGGCTGGAAGTTGTGATGCGAGTCCGAGAACCCGAACGCGAACAGGATGTCCTCGTCGCCGTTGGCGTCGGTCCAGTGCTTGCCCGCGCCGCCGCCCCAGGACCACGGATTCAGCTCGCTGCGATTCGTGTAACCGTCGATGTGCCAGCCGTAGCCGGTAACGTAAAGGTCCCACGTGCCCTCGTGCGCGACGCGCATCACGCGCTCGCACGCCGACGACATCCAGTCGCGCTTGAAATCGCATTGCCCTTCGTCGGCGCGCGCGGCGAAGGGACTTATCGCGCACACGCTCAGCAACGAAACCGTGACCGCCCTGACCGCTGTTTTTTTTGTCATCGTCGATGGACTGCGCATCGCTGTGAAGGTAAGACGCCGGGGCGCCGCGCGTCAAACGACGCGCGGCGCTTCGTCATGAGCTCACGAAGGCGAAACGAACTTGAAATCGACCGGCGAGCCGATCGACAGCTGTTTGGGATCGGACGCGAGTTCGCCCGTCGCCGGATCGCGGCGGAAGAAATACGCGCTGTCGCTCTCCTGATTGCCGACGACGAGCCAGCGTCCGGTCGGATCGATGGCGAATTCGCGCGGCGTCTTGCCGAGCGTCGGATAACGTTTTAGCAGCTTCAGATGCCCGTTGGCCGGATCGACGGCGAATGCCACGAGCTGGTTCGCGTCGCCGCGATTCGTCGCGTAGAGAAAGCGCCCGTCCTGCGACAGATGCAGCGCGCCCCCGCCGATCTTGCCTTTGAAGCCGGGCGCGGTCATCGGCACGGACTGCGTTTCGGTGAGCTTGCCGCCGGCGTAGTCGAAGACGACGACCGAAGCGTTCAGCTCGGTCGTCAGATAGGCGTGCTTGCCGCTTGCGTCGAAAATCAGATGGCGCGGACCGGAGCCCGGCTTGATCGGCGTGTAGCGCGACTCGGTCGGGCCGAACAGACCGCGGCTGCCGTCCGGCGTGTAGCGATAGCCGAACACCTTGTCGACGCCCAGGTCCTGCGCGAAGAGATACTTGCCGTCGGGCGAGAAAACGGTCGAATGCACGTGCGAGTTGTCCTGCCGTCCTTTGACCGGGCCGCTGCCCTCGTGATGCACGGTCAAGACCGACGTGCCGACGTGTCCATCGGCGGAAAGCGGAAACACGGCGAAGCTGCCGCCCGGATTCGCCGCGACCGAATAGTTGGCCGTGAGCAAGTACTTGCCGTCGGGCGAGATGGCGAGATAGCAGGGATCGTTGCCGTCCGCCGACACGCGGTTCAGAAAGCTCAACTGCCCGCTCGCGCGATCGAAGCGAAATGCGCTCACGCCGCCGCGCTGCGACGCCGGGCCATTGTCGCCCGGCAATTCGTTCACCGCGTAGACGTAGTTGCGATCGCGGCTGACGACGAGATACGACGGATTCACCGTCTGCGCCGATGCAATGCGCGTGAGTTCGCCGTTGCCCGCATCGAAACGATAGACGTAGATGCCTTCGCTCTTCCCGCTGCCCGTGTATGTGCCGATGAGCAGGTCGAAGACCTCGCCCGAGTTTCCGGTCGTCGCGCTGGCGGCGCTGCCGCTCGCTGCGCTCGCCGCTGGCGTCGCGTTGCCGGCCGTTTGCGCGAACGACTGCGCGGCGGCAAGCGAGAGCATCAGCGCCACGCCTTTGGCCCAGCGCGCCGGCTTGGCGCGCGCGCGCAACGCGCGCAAGAGCGGGCGCGGCGCTTGCAACGGCGCACGCATCGCGGCGCAGGAACGGCTCGGTTGCATGAGACCTCCTCATCGACTATTTGCTGCGTGTTATGGATGTCACGCGCACAGGCGTCGCGCGACGGGCGTGACCGGCGTGACCGGCGTGCGTGGGCAGCAAATTGCGGACCGCTCGCGCGAGGCCTGAGTCGGTGCGTCGCGCGTTCCGTCCAGCCACAGCACTCTAACCAAGAAACGGAGCTGATGCGATGAACATCCACATAAGCCTCGGGCCGCTCGTTTCGCTGATCGCGGGCATCCTTATTCTCGTGATGCCACGCCTGCTCAACTTCATCGTGGCGATCTATCTGATCGTCATCGGGCTCATCGGACTGTTCGGCATGGGCGCGACACACTTGTGACGGCGATGCGCGCTCGCGGTTCCGTGCGCCGGGCGCCGAGCGAAAAAAGGCGCACGCGCGGATGGAGCCGCGGACGTGCGCAGTATGTGATGGATGACGGAAGGCGCCGCGTTTCGGAGGCGCGGCTGGCAACGGCGTTCAGCCGTTTGCAAGCTGGTCCAGACGCAGACGCCCTTGCAGCGACAACGCGCCGACCGACAGGCCGCTCATATCGAAGCTGTAGCGGCTGAAACAGCCCCGTTCTGTGAGAAAGGCCGCAGCCGTGTCCATGGCATTGCGGGAGAGGCCGAGGCGCTTGTGATCGAGAGGAAGCAGGTTGTCGCTGTCGCGCATGCGGCTCGCAGCGGAAAGAATGGCGATGCAGTCTGCTTTCGACGGATTGAGCATAGTGATGGTTTCCTCGAAACGCAAAGCAACGAATGGCGCCGGCCGCCCCGCAAGCCGACAGGGGAAAACGGAGCCGCGAGCGCGGTGACGCGCGGCACGGTTACGTTTAGCTTCCATTCTAAACATCAGCCGAAACGCGTGACAACGGTTTGATCGGCGCTTCGATAGTGCTTTTCCGCCAACGCGGCGCGGCTTGCGGTCGCGGGACGGTTCCCGCGCCGCCGCACGCGCCCGGTTTTCTGCTTGCGCGAAGCGAATGCGGCAGAATGCGACGACATAACCGCCAAATCGCTCTGCCTCGCGGCGCATCGCCGCCAGCACAACCACGCTCACTATGCCCGCTCTGATTGAAGACTACGCCATGATCGGCGATGGCCATACTGCCGCCCTGGTCTCCCGCGACGGCTCCGTCGACTGGCTCTGCTGGCCGCGCTTCGATTCGGGCGCGTGCTTCGCCGCGCTGCTCGGCACGCCCGAGCATGGCCGATGGCTGCTCGCGCCGTCGATGCCGGACGGCGAAGCGCCGGTCGTGCGCCGCCGGTATCGCGGCGACACGCTCATTTTGGAAACAGACTTCGAAACGCCGCAGGGCGCCGTGACCGTGGTCGATTTCATGCCGTCGCGCAACGGTCATTCGGAACTGGTGCGCATCGTGATCGGACGGCGCGGCGTCGTGCGCATGAAGATGGAACTCGTCGTGCGCTTCGATTACGGGTCGGTGGTGCCGTGGGTCAGCCGCCTGCCGAACGACAGCGGCATCCGTGTGATCGCCGGTCCGGACCTCGCGGTGCTGCGCACGCCGGTGGACCTCGTCGGCGAAAACATGCGCACGACCGCCTGCTTCGACGTGACCGAAGGCGAGCGCGTGCCCTTCTCGCTCTGCTATTCGCAGTCGCATCTGCGGCTGCCGCCCGCGCACGATCCGCACACGCAACTCGCGCGCACTGAGAATCACTGGCGCGAGTGGTCCGGCAAGAGCCAGCTCGCGGGCCGCTGGGCCGGCGCCATCCGCCGCTCGCTCATCACGCTGAAGGCGCTGGCCTACGAGCCGACAGGCGGCATCGTGGCCGCGCCGACCACATCCCTGCCCGAACAGCTCGGCGGCGCGCGCAACTGGGACTACCGCTACTGCTGGCTGCGCGACGCCACCATCACGCTGCTCGCGCTGATGCGCGGCGGCTACTACGACGAAGCCCGCGCCTGGCGCGCGTGGCTCGGCCGCGCAATGGCCGGCGCGCCGTCGCAGGTGCAGATCATGTACGGCATCGCGGGCGAGCGTCGGCTCGCCGAATGGGAGATTCCGTGGCTGCCGGGCTATGAAGGATCGCAGCCGGTGCGCGTGGGCAACGGCGCGGTCGAGCAGTTGCAGCTCGACGTGTACGGCGAAGTGATGAACGCGCTGCATCTCGCGCGCGTCGGCGGCCTGCAAAGCGACGAAACCGCGTGGTCCATCCAGTGCACGATGCTCCAACATCTGGATACGGTCTGGGATCAGCCCGACGAAGGCATCTGGGAAGTGCGCGGCGGCCGTCAGCACTTCACCTTTTCGAAGGTCATGGCGTGGGTCGCGTATGACAGGGCCATCCGTTCGGCGGAACAGTTTGCGCTGGCGGGACCGATCGACCATTGGCGTCAAATGCGCGCGCGCATCCACGCGGACGTCTGCGACAAAGGCTGGAATCCGACGGTGAACGCCTTCACGCAGGTGTACCACGGCGATGCACTCGACGCGAGCCTGCTTCTCATACCGCTGCTCGGCTTTTTGCCGCCGGCCGATCCGCGTGTGACCGCCACCGTACATGCGATCGAGACCAATCTGACGCACGATGGTCTCGTCAAGCGCTATCACACGACCGAAACGGCGGACGGGCTGCCGCCAGGAGAAGGCACGTTTCTGGCTTGTAGCTTCTGGCTGGTGGACAACCTGGCGTTGCAGGGCCGGATCGACGACGCGCACGCGATGTTCGAGCGTCTTGTCGGCCTCGCGAACGATGTCGGCCTGCTCGCCGAGGAATACGACACGACGGCGAAACGCATGGTCAGCAATTTTCCGCAGGCGTTTACGCACGTGGCGTTGGTGCATACGGGGATGAACCTGATGAAGCACGAGCAGGCGATGGCGCATGTCACCGGTCAGCCGTCCGCTGCGGACCGCAGCGCCGCAGGCAAAGAGGCTCCGGTTGGTATCAGCGAGGAAGGCTGAGGAAAGACGGAGCGCGTTTTAGTTTGGCGGCATCGCTGCGCGACGCTAGAATGGTGCAATGCACAACGATGAAGCTGTTGCAGGAAAGCCCGCAAGTTTGACCGGTCTATTGTGCTATCCAGGCGTCGAGCGGAAACTGTTGCTGCTTAGTATCAAACTTTTGCATCGCTGGTCGTTAATGTAGGGAATCACGGCGATACCCAGCGACCGAGCGCGAAAACGCGCCTTTGCAGTAAGAAACAGCAGCCCCGCGGTGCGGTCGAGCCGCACGGCGGGGATTTTTTGATTGCCGTTGGGTCAGGTTGCCGGCCGAATCGCCGGGACCAACGGGCATTACCGGTTCGTACCGAAGTCATTGGGGCCACCATGCTCTATCAAATACACGAATTCCAGCGGGCCATGTTGTCTCCTCTCACGGCATGGGCCCAGGCCGCCTCGAAGTCGTTCGTGAATCCGGCCAGCCCCCTCGCCTACGTTCCCGGTTCCACGCGTCTTGCCGCCGGATACGAACTGCTCTACCGGCTCGGGAAAGACTACGAGAAGCCCGAGTTCAACATCCATCAGATCGTCAAGGACGGCCACAACATTCCGATCGTCGAACAAACGGTGGTCGAGAAGCCGTTCTGCCGGCTCTTGCGCTTCAAACGGTTTGCCGATGACAGCGCGACCGTGACGAAGCTCAAGGACGAGCCGATCGTGCTGGTGTGCGCGCCGCTATCCGGCCATCACTCGACGCTTTTGCGCGATACCGTCCGCACGCTGTTGCAGGACCACAAGGTCTACATCACCGACTGGCTCGACGCGCGCATGGTGCCGGTGGAAAACGGCGCGTTCCATCTGGACGATTACGTCGAATATATTCAGGAGTTCATCCGTCACATCGGCGCGAAGGATCTGCACGTGATCTCGGTGTGTCAGCCGACGGTGCCCGTGCTCGCCGCCATTTCGCTGATGGCGAGCCGCGGCGAAGACACACCGCGCACGATGACCATGATGGGCGGCCCGATCGACGCGCGACGCAGCCCGACATCGGTGAACTCGCTCGCGAGCGAGCACTCGTACGAATGGTTCGAGAACAACGTCATCTACACGGTGCCGGCGAATTATCCGGGCGTGGGCCGCAAGGTGTATCCGGGCTTCCTGCAGCATGCGGGCTTCGTCGCGATGAATCCCGAACGGCATCTCACGGCCCATTGGGACTTCTATCAAAACCTGCTGCGCGGCGACGACGACGATGCCGAACAGCATCGCCGCTTCTATGACGAGTACAACGCCGTGCTCGACATGGCCGCCGAGTATTACCTCGAAACCATCCGCATCGTGTTCCAGGAGTTCCGTCTTGCCGAGGGCACGTGGGACGTGAACGGCGAACGCGTGCGCCCGCAGGACATCACGCAGACGGCGCTCTTCACCATCGAAGGCGAACTCGACGATATCTCCGGCGACGGCCAGACGCGCGCCGCGCATGACCTGTGCACGGGCCTTTCGCAGAAGGACAAGCGCCATTTCACCGCGGAAAAGGCCGGCCACTACGGCATATTCTCGGGCCGGCGCTGGCGCACGATGGTGTATCCGCAATTGCGCGAATTCATTCTCGAACACGACAAGTCGCCGAAGAAAGAAGCGGTCCCCGCGTAAGTCGATTCATCGCGGCGCAGTGCTTCAACCTGCGCTTCGGTACCGATTCCATTCGCAAAAGAAAAACGTCGCGCCCTTTGCAAGGCGCGACGTTTTTTTCGTCAGACGGCGCTCTTTTCGAGCGGCGTCAGCGACGGGTCAAATATGCAAGCAGCAATTCCGTGTTCATCTTCACCATTTGTTCGCGCTGCGTAGGTTCGCTGAAGTCGAGACCGAAGCTCACCTGAAGCGTAAAACGATTCGATACGATGTAATAACCGAGGCCCGACAGCGTGATATAGAACTTCAGCGGATCGACGTCGGTGCGAAACAGTCCGGCCTTCTGTCCGCGCTCGAGAATGGTCGCGAGCGTCTCGACCACCGGCGAGATGACCTCGCGCATGCGATTGGATCCCTTGATATATCTCGCCTCGTGCAGGTTCTCGTTGTTGATCAGACGCAGCAATTCGGGGTGGTCACGATAGTAATCCCAAACGAAATGCGCAAGCCGCGTCATGGCTTCGATGGGGGCGAGGCCCTCGAGATCGAGCGAGCGCTCGGCCTCGACGAGTGCGGACAGTGCATGTTCGAGCACGGCTGTGAACAACTGCTCCTTGCTGCCGAAGTAGTAGTACAGCATGCGCTCATTGGTCTCTGCCCGCCGGGCGATTTGATCCACACGTGCGCCAAACAGGCCGCCGGCTGCGAACTCTTCCGCGGCGGCAAGCAGGATACGGCGGCGTGTCCCTTCGGGATCTCTTTTGATTTTCGGCTGATTCATGATGGCATGAGTCGGGAGCCGCGTTGTCCGGATATGCGTCACGCGGCCCGCAGGGGGTACATGACGTGAACGGGCGCTGCCCATGGTTATGGGGGAACACCGTCCTGCGGTCAAACGATAAAGCGCTTCGATTATGCGCACATCAGCGGAGCATTGGCAATTAGGATAAGGATCACCTGCGGCGGGCGTCACGCACTTGCGCGATAATCACGTCTGCCGCAATGAATCGCGGCGCTGACGCGGCGCCGTCTCGCGTCTCTTTTTTTGCCGCTGTTTTTGCCGCTGATTGTTGCTGCCGTTTCTACTGCTTTTTGCCCGCCTTATTTGCCACCGCGCAACCTCACGTGACCGCAACTGTTTCAAAGACGCTCGCCGAGCGCATCGAAAACCTGCTGCCGCAGACGCAATGCACCAAGTGCGGCTATCCGGCCTGCCGCCCTTATGCCGACGCCATCGCGACAGGCGAGGCGAGCTACAACCAGTGCCCGCCGGGCGGACAGGAAGGCGTCGCGCGTCTCGCGGCGTTGCTTGGCAAGCCGGAGATCGCGCTCGATACCACGCATGGCGTCGAGCGCGCGCGACCGCTTGCGGTCATCGACGAGAACCTGTGCATCGGCTGCACGCTGTGCATGCAGGCATGTCCGGTCGATGCCATCGCGGGCGCGGCCAAGCAGATGCATACGGTCATCGACGCGCTGTGCACCGGCTGCGACCTGTGCGTGCCGCCCTGCCCGGTCGATTGCATCACGATGATTCCCGTCACGGGCGACGCCACCGGCTGGGACGCATGGAGCCAGGAACAAGCGGATGCGGCGCGCACGCGGCACGACCGGCGCCTCGCGCGGCTCGAACGCGAACGCACGCAGGCCGAAGCGAAAGCGTCCGCGCGGCAGGCGTCGCGCGCAGCGCAGACAGCGGCCGCTGCCGCATCGGCTATGCCGCCCGCATCGACGGAAGACGCTGAAGCGAAGAAACGCGCCATCATTCAGGCCGCGCTCGAACGCGCGCGCAAGAAGAAAGAAGAAATGGCCAAGCTCGGCGCAGGTCCGAAGAACATGGAGCATGTCAGCGCCGCAGTGCAGGCGCAGATCGACGCCGCCGAAGCTCGCCGCAAACGCATCGGCCTCGTGGAACACGCGAGCCGCGCGAGCGATGCAGGCGGCGATACAAACGAGACCGATTCAGACACGACGCAATGAACGCGAAGAAGCGCCGCGCCATCTTCGAAACGCTGCAGAGCATCGATCCGCATCCGAAGACCGAGCTCGAATACACGACACCGTTCGAACTGCTGATTGCCGTGATGCTGTCGGCGCAGGCCACGGATGTCTCCGTCAACAAGGCCATGCGCAAGATGTTTCCGGTGGCGAATACGCCGGAGAAGGTGCTCGCGCTCGGCGAAGAAGGCGTGACGGAATACATCCGCACGATCGGGCTTTATCGAACGAAAGCGAAGAACGTGATCGCGACGTGCCGCATCCTCGTCGAACAATACGGCGGACAAGTGCCGGACAATCGCGAGGCGCTCGAAGGGCTGCCGGGCGTCGGACGCAAGACAGCGAATGTCGTGCTGAACATTGCGTTCGGGCAACCGACGATCGCAGTCGACACGCACATCTTTCGCGTCGCGAATCGCACGGGCATCGCGCCCGGCAAGGACGTGCGCGCGGTGGAAGCGGCGCTCGAAAAGCACGTGCCGAAAGAGTTCATTCAGGACGCGCATCACTGGCTCATTCTGCACGGCCGATACGTCTGCAAGGCGCGCGTGCCGGAATGCTGGCATTGCGCGATCGAGCCGCTGTGCGAATATCGGCCGAAGACGCCGCCGCCTGCCGAGTGACACGTCGCCTGCGGATCGAGCGGCGACATGCCGCCGCGATCTACAATGATGAATTCCCGAGCCGAACCCCACTCTCATGTTCAACCCTAGTCGCGACGAAGTCCGCCAGTTCTTCACCGAGACGTGGCGTAAGGAGCGCGCGGGCGAAATCCTGACGCCGCTCGAAAGCATGGCCGCCGACTGGATCCGCGAGCATCCCGAGTATCAGGCCGAACTTGCGGACCCCGACGCGCGGCAGGCGGACTATTCGCCCGACGCGGGCCGCACCAATCCGTTCCTGCACCTGTCGATGCATCTCGCCATCAGCGAGCAGTTGTCGATCGACCAGCCGCCGGGCATTCGCCGCGCGCACGACAAGCTCGTCGCGCGCCTCGGCTCGCCGCACGACGCGCAGCACGCCATCATGGAATGCCTCGGTCAGGTTATCTGGGAAGCACAGCGCAGCAACACGCCGCCGGATACGGACGCGTACCTCGCGCTCATCGAGCGGCGGGCTTCGCGCGACTGACGCGCGACTGACGATCCAAACACCACGCGCCCAAACGAAAACACCCCGCGAGAGCGGGGTGTTTCGTTTCCTACGATGCGGCGACGCGCTTACTTCTTCAGCACGAGACTGCCATCGAGCGATTCGATGTATGCGGCAATGTCCTTCAGATCGCTTTGCGACAGGTTCTGCACCTGCGCGGCCATGATCGCGTTGTTGCGACCGAAGTTCGGGTTGCCGTTGCCCATCTGATACTGGCGCAGCGCCCAGTAAATGTAGGTCGCATGCTGGCCGGCCAGCTTCGGATATTCGCCGCTCACCGGCTTGTTGAGGCCGGGGCCGTGGCAGGCCGCGCAGTTGTGGCTTTCGGAAAGCACCTTGCCGTTGCCCGCATCCGCTGCGTGCGCCGTGCTGAACGCCGCCGAGCCGATGATCGCGGCGGCAGCGCATGCTGCCTTGAAGCTGAACCGAAATGCCTGAGACTGTGCCTGCGACTGTGCCTGCGACTGTGCCTGATAGGGCTTCATGAATTCTCCTGTCGACCGGTTTTCGAGGCGCGGCGCCTGAACCCGGTCCCATGCAAGATGATGACTGCCTGCGTTGTCGGACTGCCGTGCATCGGATTGTCCTGTCACGGCGGCGGGCGCTTCGACCCGCTCGATCGCGGCAACGGGGATTACTTGTCGGGGTTGTTCTTCGACTGCGGCGTCTGCGCGGCGTAGTACGCGGCGATATCCGCGATATCCTGATCCGAGAGCGTCACCGCAATGGCGCGCATGGTGTCGAAGTGGCGGTCGCCCTTCTTGTAGGCGTGCAGCGCGTTGGCAATGTACTGCGCGTTCTGACCGCCCAGCATCGGCACCTCGTAGACCTCGGGGTAAGCCGTGCGATAGCCGGGAATGCCGTGGCAGCCGATGCACATCGCGACCTTGCCCTCTGCGGCCTTTGCATTGCCCACGACGTCGGCCGACGCCTGGGTCGCGAAGCCGGCAAGACCGGACAGCACTGCAATCACGGCAAGTTTGCCGACGAAATAGTTCATAGCTTGTAACCTAGCATGAGGGGAAAACCGGCGCTCGAAAGCCGCGGCCCGCGCCGAGCGCATCACAACCTTCTCGGGACTGTTTGCTGCCTTTCACTGCTTCGCAAGCGGCGCATGCGCACCTAAATGCGGCCGCCCGGCCGCGCAGGCCAAAAAAATCGGGCTAATTGTACCGCGCGACCACCCTAGCGTCCATTCTCCGAGATAGCGCAGAGCCGCCTCTGGCAATGGGAACCGGCTGAAAGACGCCTTCTCGCCCTGCGACAATTCGCCTCTGTACGCCGGGCTCGTCTCGCTTCACAGCGTGTTCTCAGCAAGCGGCATGCAGCACTGCCGGGGCTCCTTTGCAGCCCTGTCGCAGGCGGCTGCAACGATACCGGCGAGGCGTCCGTCGCAACAGGGCTTCTGACTTATACTGGGATTTTTTTCCTCACCGAATCTTCGTCATGCGCTTCGAAGGCTCATCGCAATACGTCGCAACGGACGACCTCAAGCTCGCGGTGAACGCCGCGATGACGCTAGAGCGCCCCTTGCTCATCAAGGGCGAACCCGGCACCGGCAAGACCATGCTCGCCGAGGAAGTCGCGGGCGCGCTCGGCATGCCGCTTTTGCAATGGCACATCAAGTCCACGACGAAGGCACAGCAAGGTCTCTACGAATACGACGCCGTCTCGCGCCTGCGCGATTCGCAGCTGGGCGACGAGCGCGTGAAGGACATCCGCAATTACATCGTGAAGGGCGTGCTGTGGCAGGCGTTCGAGTCGGACCGGCAATCGGTGCTCCTGATCGACGAGATCGACAAGGCCGACATCGAGTTTCCGAACGACCTGCTGCGCGAACTCGACCGCATGGAGTTCTACGTCTACGAGACGCGCGAGCTCGTGAAGGCGAAGCATCGGCCGCTCGTCATCATCACGTCGAACAACGAGAAGGAACTGCCGGACGCGTTTTTGCGCCGCTGCTTCTTCCACTACATCAAGTTCCCCGATGCCTCGACGATGAAGGACATCGTCGAAGTGCACTTCCCCGGCATCAAGCAGGACCTGCTCGCTGCCGCGATGCAGAGCTTCTTCGAATTGCGCAACGTATCGGGGCTCAAGAAGAAGCCATCGACATCCGAACTGCTCGACTGGCTGAAGCTCCTGCTCGCCGAGGACATTCCGCCCGAGGCGTTGCAGTCGTCGGATCAGAAGCAGATCGTGCCGCCGCTGCACGGCGCGCTGCTCAAGAACGAACAGGACGTCGCGCTCTTCGAGCGGCTCTTGTACATGAACCGCCACAACCGCTGATCAGCACGCCAAGAAAAGGAAACCACGCATGAGCCGCTGGATCGAACCCGTCACGCTCGAAGGCGAGCACGTGAAACTGGTGCCGCTGACCGTCGAGCACGAACAGGGGCTCGCGGCCGCCGCCGCCGACGGCGAGCTCTGGAAGCTCTGGTACACGAGCGTGCCTTCGCCCGATACGGCGCGCGCCTATATCGACGCGGCCATCGACATGCGCGACCGGCTCGGCGCCCATCCGTTCGCGGTCATCGATGCGAAGACAGGCGATGTAGTCGGCTCCACGCGCTATTTCAACGTCGAAGCGGTGCATCGGCGGCTCGAAATCGGCCATACGTGGTACGCCAGGCGCGTGCAGCGCACCGCGCTCAACACCGAAGCGAAGCGCCTGCTGCTCGGCCATGCTTTCGAGCAACTGAAGGCCATCGCCGTGGAGTTCCGGACGCATTTCATGAACCACCAGTCGCGCGCGGCCATCGCGCGGCTCGGCGCCAAGCAGGACGGCATTCTGCGCAATCACCAGATCGGCCGGGACGGCGCGTATCGCGATACCGTCGTGTTCTCGATCATCGAATCGGAATGGCCGGCCGTGCGCGCGCATCTCACGCACCGGCTCGACCGCTGATCCACGTCACGAAGGAAAGCGCGCCATGCTGATCGACTTCTTCTACTCGCTGCGCGACGCAAAGCTGCCCGTGTCGGTGAAGGAATACCTGACGCTGCTCGAAGCGCTGAAGGCGCAGGTCATCTCGCCGTCGCTCGACGAGTTCTATTTCCTCGCGCGCATGACGCTCGTGAAGGACGAAAAGTACTTCGACAAGTTCGACCGCGCGTTCGGCGCGTACTTCCATGGCGTCACGCAGTTGCCCGACGAAGCGTTCGACATTCCGCTCGACTGGCTCAAGAAGCGGCTCGACCGCGAGTTCACGCCGGAGGAGAAGAAGCGCATCGAGGCGTTGGGCGGGCTCGACAAGCTCATGGAGCGCCTCAAAGAGCTGATGGACGAGCAGAAGGAACGGCACGAAGGCGGCAACAAGTGGATCGGCACCGGCGGCACGTCGCCGTTCGGGCATGGCGGCTATAACCCGGAGGGCATCCGCATCGGCGGGGAATCGGCGGGCAATCGCACGGCGGTCAAGGTGTGGGACGAACGCGCGTTTCGCGATTACGACGATCAGGTGGAAATCGGCACGCGCAACATCAAGGTCGCGCTGCGGCGCTTGCGGCGCTTCGCGCGCGAAGGCGCGGCCGAAGAGCTGGATCTGCCCGACACCATCCGCAGCACCGCGGCGAACGCGGGCTGGCTCGACATCAAGATGGTGCCCGAGCGTCACAACAACGTGAAAGTGCTGATGCTGCTGGATGTCGGCGGCTCGATGGACGACCACATCAAGCGCGTCGAAGAACTGTTCTCCGCCGCGAAGGCCGAGTTCAAGCATCTGGAGTTCTACTACTTCCACAACTGCGTCTACGACTATTTGTGGAAGAACAATCGCCGCCGCCACACCGAGCGCACGCCGACGTTCGACGTGCTTCACAAGTTCACGCCGGACTACAAGCTGATCTTCGTCGGCGACGCGACGATGAGTCCCTACGAAGTGCTTCAGCCGGGCGGCTCCGTCGAATACAACAACGCCGAAGCCGGCGCCGTGTGGCTGCGGCGGCTCGCGGATCAGTTTCCGCATCACGCGTGGCTCAATCCCGAGCCCGAGCGGCTATGGGAATACCGCCAGTCCATTTCCGCGATCCGTCATGTGCTCGGCAACCGCATGTACGCGCTGACCCTGTCCGGACTCGAAAGCGCCATGCGCGCGCTGTCCAAATAACACCGCCAGAAAGAAGCAGAACCCGCATGAAAGCCACGCCGTCTGTCGCGCACGCCCCGCTGCGCCCTTTTTCCGATACATCGGTGTCCGCGGTCGTCGCCGGTTTCGTCGCGATGATGACCGGCTACACGAGCTCGCTCGTGCTGATGTTTCAGGCGGGACAGGCCGCGCATCTGTCGGACGCGCAGATTTCGTCGTGGATCTGGGCGCTTTCCATCGGCATGGCGCTGTGCACGATCGGGCTCTCGCTGCGTTTTCGCGCGCCGATCGTCGTCGCTTGGTCGACGCCCGGCGCGGCGCTGCTCGTCACGTCGCTGCCGAACGTGCCTTACGCCGAGGCCATCGGCGCGTTCGTCGTCTGCGCGCTTTTGCTGACCGCAGTGGGTGTCACCGGCTGGTTCGACGCGCTGATGAAGCGCATTCCGTCGGGCATCGCGGCGGCGCTGCTGGCGGGCATCCTGTTCGAGATCGGCATCGAGATTTTCCGCGCGGCGGAGCATCAGACGGCGCTCGTGCTCGCCATGTTCTTCACGTACCTCGTGTTCAAGCGCGCGACGCCGCGTTACGCCATTCCGGCGACGCTGGCAGCAGGCGTGGCCGTCGCGGGCGCGCTCGGCCTGCTCGATTTCACACGCTTTCACGTCGCGCTCGCGCACCCCGTCTTCACGATGCCCGCGTTTTCGCTCTCCGCCATCGTGAGCATTGGCGTGCCGCTTTTCATCGTCGCGATGGCTTCGCAGAACGTGCCGGGCATCGCCGTGCTGCGCGCGGACCGCTACACGACGCCCTCCGCGCCGCTCATCGCGACGACGGGCATCGCGTCGCTTCTGCTCGCGCCGTTCGGCTCGCACGGCGTGAACCTCGCGGCGATCACGGCTGCCATCTGCACCGGCCCCGAAGCGCACGAGCGCCACGACCGGCGCTATACGGCGGCGGTGTGGTGCGGCGTTTTCTATCTGATCGCAGGCGTTTTCGGCGCGACCATCGCCGCGCTTTTCGCGGCGTTTCCGAAGGCGCTCGTCGTCTCGGTCGCGGCGCTCGCGCTCTTCGGCTCGATCATGAGCGGCCTCGCCAACGCGATGCACGACGCCCGCCAGCGCGAACCCGCGCTCGTCACGTTCATGGTGACGGCCTCCGGCCTCACGCTGCTGTCCATCGGGCCGGCGTTCTGGGGCTTGATCGCGGGCGTCGTGACGCATGTCATTCTGAACGCCCGGCGCGGCTGACGCGGCCTACAATGCGGGAATCGGCCGAACGTGCTTCGCGCCGATGCACCACGACCCCATTTCAGAATCACGAAGATGGCTTTGCTCGACAAACTGCTGGCGCGCACCGCGCCGCCCGGCCCCACCAAACGCAAGACGATCGTCCGCGTGCTGCTCGACGACGCCGGCCACGTTCAGGACGTCGTCCTGAAAATGAGCTGCGGCGATCCCGCAAAAGACGCGCACGCGCTCGAAGAAGTGCGCAAGATGCGCTTCGCCCGCGGGCAGCTCGGCTCCGGCACCGTGCGGCGCTGGCACGAGCTCGCCTACGCCGTCGACTGATTGATGCGGCGCGGCGGGCGACGGAACGCCCCGGCGCTCGCCCGGTCGAACCAGCGACGCGCACGCCCCGAGCGCGAACAGCACGCGCGGGTCTAGAATGAGACATTGGCAGTAGGGGCGAGCCCGGCGCTTCGAAGGCGCATTCCGGCATCGCGATCATGGACACCCCGCGGGTTACCGCAATTTGACAAGGCGCTTCGCGCCGACGACTCGACATGACATCCGCTCTCGACCAGCTCAAGCAATACACCACCGTCGTCGCCGATACGGGCGACTTCCAGCAATTCGTTCAGTTCAAGCCGCAGGACGCGACCACGAATCCGTCGCTGATCCTGAAGGCCGTCCAGAAGGACGACTACAAGCCGCTGCTCGAGAAGACCGTCAAGGAGCACGCCGGCAAGCCGATGGGCCAGATCATCGACCATCTGCTGATCGCGTTCGGCACCGAAATCCTGAAGATCGTGCCGGGCCGCGTATCCACCGAAGTCGACGCGCGCCTCTCGTTCGACACGAAAGGGTCCATCGACAAGGGCCTCGAAATCATCAAGCTGTACGAAGCCGCGGGCATCAACCGCGAGCGCGTGCTGATCAAGCTCGCGTCGACGTGGGAAGGCATCCGCGCAGCCGAAGTGCTGCAGAAGGAAGGCATCCGCTGCAACATGACGCTGCTCTTCTCGCTCGCGCAGGCCGCGGCGTGCGCCGAAGCGGGCGCGCAGCTCATTTCGCCGTTCGTCGGCCGCATTTACGACTGGTACAAGAAGTCGGCCGGCGCGGATTGGGACGAAGTCAAAAACGGCGGCGCGAACGATCCCGGCGTGCAGTCGGTGCGCCGCATCTACTCGTACTACAAGAAGTTCGGCTACAAGACCGAAGTCATGGGCGCGAGCTTCCGCACCGTGAGCCAGATCACCGAACTCGCTGGCTGCGATCTGCTCACCATCAGCCCTGACCTGCTGAAGAAGCTGGCGGACAGCGACGAGAAGGTCGAGCGCAAGCTGTCGCCGGACGCAGCGGACAACACGGATCTGGAGAAGATCAGCGTCGACGAGCCGACGTTCCGCTTCGCCGTGAACGAAGACGCCATGGCGACCGAAAAGCTGGCCGAAGGCATCCGCGCGTTCGCGGCTGATGCCATCAAGCTGGAAAAGCTGATCACGGCGCTGCGATAAGCAATAAGCAATAAGTAATAGGCAATAGGCAATAGGCAATAGGCAACAAGCGATGCACGAGGCGCGCTGCGCGCGCCTCGCCTGCCGCAAGACATTCAGAAAAATACGGTTTCCAGGCGTCTTTTGACGTAAATTGACCTTCTCCGAGTCGGCGCGGCTCCCGGTTGCAATAGACTTCCGAGCTTTGGCGGGAGCGCCGCCCAAGCTCGGAGAAGCTATCAATGCAACTGGATACGTATCTTTTCTTCCACGGAGATTGCGCGGACGCCCTCGCGCTGTATCAATCCGCGTTTGGCGCGGAGATTCAGACGCTCATTCGCTTCCGCGACACGCCCGACGCGGCGAACGTGCCGGCGGAGTGGCACGACAAAGTCATGCACGCGCTCTTTAGCGTCGGCGGCACGGCAATCATGGTGTCGGACGGCCAGTTCGGTCAGCCGCACTGCGAATACCAGGGCTTCACGCTGTCGATCGGCGCCGACAGCCCCGAAGCGGGCGAGCGCGCGTTCAACGCATTGAGCGAAGGCGGCACGGTGCTGACGCCGTGGCAGTCCACGTTCTTCACGGCGGGCTTCGGCATGCTGAAAGACCGCTTCGGCGTACCGTGGCTCATCAACGTCGTCAACGCCGTCGAGATGGCCGACGCACCGCAACCGTCGCAGGACGCGGCAGCGCAGTCCTAAAGCGCGCGGCGCGTCAGCCGGGAAGCGGCCGCGCGCCTTCGATATTCCACTCCCGCTCTATTTCACTCAGACGCAGCCGCAAGCGATCCACCTGCTCCGCGAAACGCATCGCGAGCCAGTGCATGCCCTGCGTCGATCCATCGCCCGCCTCCGCTTCGACGCTCGCATCCGCTTTAGCGTCGGGACGCATGTACAGCAAACCGACGCGGCCGAAACGCAGCGCGCGCGCCATCTTCAGCAGCTTCTGCCGCACCTGCTGCTCGTGCGGTGAGCAGTCGAGTGCGATATTGCACGTCGCGCGCGGCGTATCCGGCATCGACGTCACGAGCATTTCCAGCGCGGCGAGGATCGAGCGATGCAGCCGCTGAATCTCTTCGAGCCGCGCGACCGGCACGCGCGTTTCCTTCGCGACGGACTCCATCAGCGCGCGGGACTGCACGAGGCGCTGACTCATCGCGAAGAAGCGGCGCGCGGTTTCTTCCGCGAGCAACGGCGTGCCGTCGAGCAACGCGCCGTAAAGACGCGCGCATTCGCGCAGATTGTCGGCGAGGCGATAGCGCCACGAGTACGTCGCGTACTGCGGCAGCACGAACGAGAACGCCAGCGCAATGGCAATGCCGATCAGCACGTTCGCGGTCCGCCACAAGCCCACATCGAACGGCGAATCGCCGTGGCCCGCGACAATGACCATGGTGATCGCCGTCAGCAGCGCGACATAGCCCGCCTTGCCGATGGCGTAATACGCGCACGCCCCGGCGATGGCGGACATCAAAATGAAGAACAGCGTGAGCGAGCCGAAGACCGTCTGCACGAGAATCAGCGCGAGTCCGATAGCCGCGCCGAGCGCCGTGCCGAGCGCCCGTTCCGCCGCCTTCTTGCGGATATTGCCGTAGTGCTGCAGCCCGCCGACCACGACGAGCAGCGAGACCGAGGCCCAACTGCCGTGCGGGATATTGATGCCCGTGGTGACGAGAAACGACGTCGCCATGCCGAGCGCGACGCGCACCGCGTGGATCATCTTCGCATGGCGATAGCGGAAGAATGGCGACGCCAGGCCGTGCATGAGCCGCATCGCGCGGCTTCTGCGCGCTGACGCCGATGTCGATGAAAACATGAGTCGCTCGCGTCGGTATCCGGGTTTGTCGATCGACGGGCGCGAAGCAAAACGCCCGCAACGGCCGATGGCCATTACGGGCGTTAGCGTATCAGACAGACTGCCGCGTCACGACACGCAGCGCCGGCTTCAGCTTTCCACGACGTCCAGATAGTCCTCGGGGCGCGTGCGGTCATCCGAGCGCTTCAGGCCGATGGCGCGCACCAGCACGCTCACGCCCACCGACACGATCAGATTGACGATCAGCGCCCACACGGCCGCATAGCCCGGCACGGCGTAACCGAACATGTGCACCGTGAAGATCGAGCCCTTCAACTGGAGCGACACGGCCATCCACGTGCCGACGGCAATGCCCACCGCCCAGCCGATCAACAGACCGCGATGATCGAGCACGCGCGTATAGAGACCGAGCACGAGCGCGGGCAGCGTCTGAATGATCCAGATGCCGCCGAGCAACTGAAGCTGAATCGCGTAGGTGAGCGGCAGCGCCAGAATGAACACGACCGCGCCGACCTTCACGATCAGCGACACCAGCTTGGCGACGTTGGTTTCCTGCTCCGGCGTCATCGAGCGATTAAGGAACTCGCGGTGCACGTTGCGCGTGTACAGATTCGCCGCTGCGATCGACATGATCGCGGCCGGCACCAGCGCGCCGATGCCGATGGCCGCGAACGCCACGCCCACGAACCACGACGGGAAGTAGTGCAGGAAGAGCGCCGGCACCGCGAAGTTCGCGCCGTAAGCCTTGAAGTACGACGCGTACTCCGGCATGTCCTTCACGCCCGAGGCAAGCGCCATGTAGCCGAGCAGCGCCAGCAGCCCGAGCACCAGCGAATACGCGGGCAACAGCGCCATGTTGCGGCGGATGGTGTTGCCCGAGTTCGACGAGAGAATCGCCGTCACCGAATGCGGATACAGGAAGAGCGCGAGCGCCGAGCCGACCGCGAGCGTCGCGTAGGCGCTGTAGCCGTTCAGGCTCGCGGCGTCGGGCGCCTTCAGCAGCAGCTTCGCAGGCGGCACGGCGCCAAAGATATGCCCGAAGCCGCCGAGTTGCGCCGGAATCACGATCATCGCGGCGATGATGGTGATGTAGATCAGCACGTCCTTGACGACCGCGATCATCGCGGGCGCGCGCAGGCCCGACGTGTACGTGTAGGCCGCGAGAATGGCGAACGCGATGATGAGCGGCAGATCGCCGACGAAGCCTTGCGTGCTGAAACCGAGCGCGCCGATCACCACTTCGATGCCGACGAGTTGCAGCGCGATATACGGCATGGTCGCGACGATGCCCGTCACCGCGATGGCGAGCGCCAGCATGCGGCTGTTGTAGCGCGCGTGCACGAAGTCGGCTGCGGTCACATAGCCGTGACGCTTCGCGATGCTCCACAGCTTCGGAAACACGACGAACGCGAACGGATAGATCAGGATGGTGTACGGCAGCGCGAAGAAGCCCGTCGCGCCCGCGCCGAACACGAGCGCCGGCACCGCGACGAAGGTGTAGGCCGTGTAGAGATCGCCGCCGAGCAGGAACCACGTCACGATGGTGCCGAAGCGCCGGCCGCCGAGACCCCATTCGTCGAGCTGGCCGAGATCCGCCTTGCGCCAGTGCGCCGCGATGAAGCCGAGAATCGTCACCCCGACGAAGAACAGAACGAATACGAAAGTTGCGGTGACGTTCATCATCGCGCGCCTCCTTGGCCTTGCCCCGCGCGGCCGGACGACAGCGCCTTGGTTTTCTTGTAGACGACGGCTGTGATGACCGCGCTCAGCAGCACCCAGAGAAGCTGATACCAGTAGAAGAACGGGAAGCCCCACAGCACGGGCTCGATCTTGTTGTAAAACGGCACCCACACCACGCCGATCCACGGAAGGATCAGAAGCCAGAGCCAATGCTTGTTGCGCGGTTGTCCAGTGCGGCCCGGATCTTGAGCCATGATGGTCTCCAGTTTGTTTTTGAGCATTTGCTTCGAGCCGTGGCCCGCGGAGCCGTCCGGTGCGGCGCTCGCGCAGACGACACGCCGCAGAAAGCGCCCCGAAATAACAGGAGGAGTATAGGGACCGCCAAAACACGGTCAAGCAGGGAGAATCCCGAGCATTCCCCAGATGTGAAAGGCGCTGAGGTGGGTCGGCGCCCTGCGTGATTCGCTTCGAACTAGATGGAGAAAGAGCCGTTCAACGGCAGGCCCGCGCTTTCGGCAAGCCCCTTCACCCACTTGCGCCCGGGCAAGCCGAGCTCCGCTTCGATCAACTTCGCGCGTTCGCCGAGCGCGGCGAACGGGACGTCGAGCGCGGGACCGGCGAACGCAATCGCCACGCGGTTGCCGTCATGCACTTCGGGCAGCGCGATCACGCGACGATCGAATGCTTCGTTCAGATGGCGCATGTTGCGCACGAAGCTCGGATGATCGCCGAAGAGATTGATCGTCACGACGCCCGCTTGCGGCGCGAGACACGCGCGGCACGCCCGGTAGAACGACACGCTGTCGAGCACGGGACCGCGCGCAGTGGCATCGTAGATGTCGATCTGCAACGCGCCGATGGTGCCGTGATTCGCGCGGTCGTTGACGAACTCCCATGCGTCGCGTTCGGTCACGGTGAGGCGCGCGTCGTCGTAGGGCAGCTCGAACATCGCGCGCGCGGCGATCACGACCGCCGGATTCAACTCAACCGCTTCGACCTTCGCGCGCTTCAGATACCGATAGCAAAACTTCGTGAGCGCCGCCGCGCCGAGCCCCAGTTGCACGATGCGCTCGGGCGTCTCGATGAACAGCAGCCACGCCATCATCTGCTGCGCGTATTCGAGTTCGATGTGATCGGGCTTTCGGAGGCGCATCGCGCCTTGCACCCATTCGGTGCCGAAATGCAGATAGCGCACGCCGCCTTCTTCGGAGAACGTCACGGGCGCGAAACGCGGCTTGCGCGGCGCGTCGATGCGCGGCGCGTTGGCGAGATCGTCTTCGTCATGTCGATGCTTGTTGTCTTTCTTGCGGCTGAACGCACGCGCTTCGGCCGATGCGCGCTTGATGAGAGTCGTCATTGTGTGCTGAGAAGGTCGCGCCAGATGCGCAATTTTTGATCGAACGAGAGGATAGCATTGGCGGGACTGGACGACGGCAGCACGAGCGTGGCGTAGCCCGCCGCTGCGATCACGGGCGCGAACTTGCCCGATGTCTTGCCGTTGAAGCACACCTTGCGCAGCGTCGGAAAGCGCTCGCGGAACACGGCGAAATCGTTCGGCGATGCATGGCGGATCGCGCTGTCAAGACTGCCTTTGCGCTCGCACGCGGCGAGCACGTCCCACAGGCCGATGCCGTGCTTCATCACGCGCGCGAGCCGTTGTTCGTAGGCGAGTTCGTGCAACGGTTCGCCGATGACCGCGCCGACCAGCCGCCAGAACTGATTGCGCGGATGCGCGTAGTACTGCGTCGCCGCGAGCGACGCGACGCCCGGAAAGCTGCCGAGAATGAGCGTATGGGTATGCGCGTCGCCGACCGGCGCGAAGCCCGCGAGTTTCATCGCGCTTCGCCGTGCGCGACGCGCTTTGCATGCGAGCTCAAATGCTCGTAGGCCCGCGCATGTTCACGATGCACCGCATGCGGCACATGGCGCGATGAGAGCGCGCGCCAGAGCGCATCGAGAAAGCATTCGGTGACCATCAGCGCCGCGCCGTGGCGCAGAAAGACGGACCGCCTCGCGACGAGCGCGTGACTCGCCTGCGCGTGCTTCGCCGCCAGCCGATACAGCGGATGCCGCGCGGTCAGCACGCGGCTGGCGAGCATCGAACGCGACACACTGCTGTCGCTATAGAGAAGCTCGGCGAGCGGCCGCGTGCGCAGGCGTCGCATGGACTGCCACACGCCCGTGCTGTGCGACAGCGCGACGATGCTGTGCGCCGCGACGAACGGCACGCCATCGACCTTCAGCACGACTTCGCGCGTCCAGACCGGCGTGCGCGGCGTCGCGCCGAGCGCGCGGCATTCGTCGCGCCACGGTTTATCGACGGCTTCGCGCGTGACCTCGACCGTCACCGCGCCGAGCGTGCGCAGATGGGCGGTCAACGAGCCGCCGCGCGTGAGCCAGTCTTTCTGATCGTCACTGCAAACGGGATGCGGCGCGATGCGCCAATGGGCATCGACGGGATCGTTCGGAATCGGCATGGCGGCCATTATAGAACCGGCCTCGGGTTCGGATGAATCGTATGGCGCGCGTAGCGCGGGCGGGCAAGACTATTGAATCCGCGCGCTGCCGAACGCCGGAATCTGTAAAACCTTGAGGACATCGAAATGACTAAGAACACGAAGCAAACCTCGCCGAAGGTCGCGCACCTCGCCGCCGATACGCTGCACGATCCGAAGGCATCCGCAATCGCGAAGAAGCTGGCCGGATCGGCGCTCGCGCAATCGCACTCTTCCAAGCAGACGAGCGCCGAATTGGAGCACAAGGCCAGTGAAGTGCTGCACAGCGAAAAGTATTCGCACGAGACGAAGACGCTCGCCGCATCTGTGCTCGCGCAGTCGACGAAAGACCGCAAGAGCAAATAAAAAACGCGCTGCCGGCTCACCCGGCAGCGCGTTCTTTCATGCGCGTCTCAATACGGCTTAGTGCGCGAGCAACAACGCGTTCGTCCGCTTCACGAAGCTCGCCGGATCTTCCAGCGTGCCGCCTTCGGCCAGAAGCGCCTGATCGAAGAGCAGATGGCACCAGTCCGCGAAATTCGCGTTCTCGGCGTTCAGCGCCTTCACGAGCGGATGGTCCGGATTCACTTCGAGAATCGGCTCCGCTTGCGGCGCCTTCTGCCCCGCCGCCTTCAGCATGCGCTGGAGATAGCCGCTCATGTCGCCTTCGTCCGCGACGAGGCAGCTCGGCGAATCGGTCAGACGGAACGTGAGGCGCACGTCCTTCGCCTTGCCTTGAAGCGCCTCTTTCATCTTCTCGACGAGCGGCTTCATTTCCTCGCCGACCTTTTCCTGCTGCTGCTTTTCTTCGTCGTTGAGCGCGCCGAGATCGAGGTCGCCGCGCGCCACGCTCGCGAGCGGCTTGCCGTCGAATTCGTTCAGGAACGACAGCATCCATTCGTCGACGCGATCCGTCAGCAGCAACACCTCGACGCCCTTCTTGCGGAACACTTCGAGATGCGGGCTGTTCTTCGCGGCCTGCCAGTTGTCGGCGGTCACGTAGTAGATCTTCGTCTGCTCGGGCTTCATGCGCGCGACGTAATCGGCGAGCGACACGTTCTGCACGTCGCTGTCGTTATGCGTCGATGCAAAGCGCACGAGCTTCGCGATGCGCTCGCGATTGCTGAAGTCCTCGCCGATGCCTTCCTTCAGCACCTGGCCGAACTCGCGCCAGAAGGTGGCGTACTTTTCCTTGTCGGCGTCTTCGGTCGCTTCGGCCGAGGACGTCGCCAGTTCTTCGAGCATCGACAGCACGCGCTTGGTCACGCCTTCGCGGATCGCCTTCACGTCGCGGCTTTCCTGCAGGATTTCGCGCGACACGTTGAGCGGCAGATCCGCCGAATCGACCACGCCCTTCACGAAGCGCAGATACGCGGGCAGCAGTTGCTCGGCGTCGTCCATGATGAACACGCGCTTCACGTAGAGCTTCAGGCCGCCGCGATGCTCGCGGTTCCAGAGATCGAACGGCGCGTGCTTCGGCACATACAGCAGTTGCGTGTATTCGCTCCGGCCTTCCACGCGGTTGTGCGTCCACGCGAGCGGATCGTCGTGATCGTGCGAAATGTGCTGATAGAACTGCTTGTACTGCTCGTCGGTGATCTCGCTCTTCGGGCGCGTCCAGAGCGCGCTCGCCTGATTGACGGTCTCGTCCTCGTCCTTCACGACCACCTCGCTCTTCTCCGCGTCCCATTCTTCCTTCTTCATCAGAATGGGCAGCGCGACGTGATCCGAGTATTTCTGGATGATCGATTTCAGCCGATGCGACGACAGCAGATCGTCTTCGTCCGCACGCAAATGCAGCGTGATGGTGGTGCCGCGTTGCGCGCGCTCGATGTCCTCGACTTCAAAATCGCCCTCGCCCGCGCTCGTCCAGCGCACGCCCTGGCTCGCCGGCAGGCCGGCGCGGCGCGTTTCGACCGTGATCTTGTCCGCGACGATGAAGCCCGAATAGAAGCCCACGCCGAACTGGCCGATGAGCGCGGCGTCCTTCTGCTGGTCGCCGGAGAGCTTCGAGAAGAACTCCTTGGTGCCGGACCGCGCGATGGTGCCCAGATGCGAGATGGCTTCGTCGCGGCTCATGCCGATGCCGTTGTCGTCGATGGTGACGGTGCGCGCGGCTTTATCGAACGAAATGCGGATGCGCAGGTCGGGATCGTTCTCGTACAGCGCGCTGTTTTCGATCGCTTCGAAGCGCAGCTTGTCCGCCGCGTCCGATGCGTTCGAGATCAGCTCGCGCAGGAAGATTTCCTTGTTGCTGTACAGCGAATGGATCATCAGGTGCAGAAGCTGCTTCACTTCCGCCTGAAAGCTCATGGTTTCTTGCGCCATGGTCGGGTCCTCTGGTTGATGTCGTCGGATGCTGTCGTGCCGCCGGGCAATGCGGCCGGCTTTCGGCGCGCCGCCCGGCGAATTCGTCCGATATGAGGGCGGCCTGCGCCATTTCAAGAGCGTTGAGCGACGCGTTCGATAAGATGCGCCTGCGCCACTTTCCACCTCGCCGAACGACATGCTCAAGCCCGCCCGCCGCTCCCGCTCGCTCACGCCCGGCGAGATCGCGCTGGCGCGTCTCGTCTTTCGCGAGGCGATCGACTATGCGACGGTCCGCGTGCATGCGCGGGCGTATCTGCCCTTCGGCTTGCAGCCGCCGCATACCGCAATGGCCCCCAACGGCAGCCTTTATTTCCCGCGCGCGTGCCATCGCGATGACTTCTCGGGGTGCGGCATCGGCGATCAGATGTGGTTCATCCACGAGATGACGCACGTCTGGCAGTTCCAGCTCGGCTATTGGGTGCGCCTGCGCGGCGCGATTCGCATCGGGCTCGGCTACGGGTATGCGCTCGGAGCGGAGAAGCGCCTGTCCGACTACAACATGGAAGCGCAAGGCAATCTGCTAGCCGACTACTTCGCGCTGAAGTTCTGCGACGCGCCCGGCGCGCTCTACGAACACCGCTACCGGCACGCGCCCGATGCGCTCGCACGTTACGAAACGGTGCTCGCGGATTTTATCGACGCGCCGTTTTCACGACGCCATTTGCCGGGCGGCCGCTAGACCGAGCGCCGCGCGACCTTCTCCAGATGGCCCGCGATCAGCGCGGGCAGCGCCGGATCGCCGCAATTGGCGACGTTGAAGCGCATCCATGTGGTCGGTGACTGCTGCGGCGAAAAAAGACTGCCGGGCGTCATCAGAAAGCCGGCCTCGTGGCCCGCCGCCGCGAGACCGTCCGAATCGACGCCCGCGTCCGCCCACAGGAACATGCCGGCCTCGGGCGTCGTGAAAAGCCGCAGGCCGGTGCTTTCCAGCATGCGCGCGGTCTTGTCGCGCACGGTGTCGAGCCGCGTCCGCAGCCGCTCGACGTGGCGCCGGTAGTGGCCCTCGGTCAGAATCTTGTAGACGACGCGTTCGTTCAGCTCCGGACTCGTCATGCCGACGAGCATCTTTTGATCGGCGAGCGCGTTGGCCACGTCCACCGACGCCGCCACGTAGCCCACGCGCAGGTTCGCGGCGAGCGTCTTCGAGAAGCTGCCGAGAAAGGTCACGCGCTTCAGTTGATCGAGCGAAGCGAGACGCGTGGCGGCGAAGCCCGTCGGGCAAAGGTCGCCGTAGACATCGTCCTCGACGACGATAAAGTCGTACTCCTGCGCGAGCTGAAGAATGCGAAACGCCTGCGCCGCGGTCAGCGACGTGCCGGTCGGATTGTGCAGCACCGAGTTCACGATGAGCATCTTCGGCCGCCACGTCGCGACGAGCGTTTCCAGCGCGTTCAGATCCGGACCCTCGGGCGTGTACGGCATGCCGACGAGCCGCGCGCCCTGCGACGCGAAGCGGCCGAACATCTGGAACCACGCGGGATCGCCGACGATCACCGCATCGCCCGGCTTCACGTAGATGCGCGCGATCAGGTCGATGGCCTGCGTGATGCCCGATGTCAGCACGATCTGCTGCTCGGATGCGCCGATCTCCAGTTCCGCGAGGCGCGTCTGCAACTGCTGGCGCAGCGGCAGGAAGCCTTGCGGCGTGCCGAGACCGAGCATTTGCGCGCCGGCGAGACGGCTCATGGACCGCAGCGCGTTGGTGATCAGTTCGCCGTCGAGCCAGCGCGAAGGCAGATAGCCCAAACCCGGCCCCTTCTCGGGACTCGCCGTGTGCAGCATGTTGCGCAAGAGCCAGACGACGTCGATGGTGCTCTGCACCGGCTCGCGTTGCGACACGGCAAGCGCGCCCGGCGCAGACGGCGTGATGCGATCGCGCACGTAGAAGCCCGAGCCGCGCCGCGAATCGAGATAGCCGTGCGCGACGAGCCGCTCGTACGCTTCGACGACGGTGAAACGCGACACGCCCTTGTCGATCGCGAGCTTGCGGATGGACGGCATGCGCATGCCGGGCCGGAACACGCGCTCGTCGATGCGGCGTCGGCCCCACTGCACGAGCTGGTCGACGAGCGTGAGCTGCTCTGCGTCATGCGGCGCGGGAATCTGGTCGAGCGGAACGGACATGCGGACCTCGGCGGACGGATGGGCGAAACTGTACCGAATGGGATCAGGCCGATTGTACCGTTACTGTTCTGGTGATTGCCGCTACATTTTCCTTTCCGGCGACCGGTACGGACGCCCGACGGGCCAGAATCAGCGGTTATGCTATCGGCCCCCGATTACCGCCTCACGCGAAGCCATGACCGCTCATCCGCTGAAACTCGACCATCTCGTGATCGCCGCGCGCACGCTCGAAGAAGGCGCGCGGTTCGTCGCCGCGACGTTCGGCGTGGAGACGGCGCCGGGCGGCGCGCACGCGCAGATGCGCACGCACAACCGGCTGCTCAACCTGTGGGGCGGCGCGTATCTCGAAGTGATCGCCATCGATCCGGCCGCGCCGCCGCGCGAGGCGCCGCGCGCACGCCTTTTCGCGCTCGACGATCCGGCCATGCACGCGCGCCTCGCGAACGGCCCGCAACTCGTGCACTGGGTCGCGCGGGTCGAGCGTCCGAAGTCGCTCGCGCGCTGGCGCGAGCAGTATCCGCAACGCATTGCGCCGGTGGTCGCGATGTCGCGCGGCGGCAATACGTGGGGCCTCACCGTCCCCGACGACGGCGCGTTCCCCGCGTGGCAAGGCGCCGGCGACGGCGTGCTGCCCTCGCTGATTCAGTGGGACACGCCGCGCCATCCGAGCGGCGCGCTCCCGGAGACCGGCATCCTGCTGCGCTCGCTGACGGGCTATCACCCGAACGCGGAGGCGGTCGCCGAGCAGCTCGCGTGGCTCGGCGCGGCGCATCTGATGCGCGTGGAAACGACGGCGGGCGCGCCCGCGCTCGTCGCGGAATTCGAGCTGCCGGACGGCTCCGTCGTGACGCTCGGCGAAACCGCCGAATCGTCGGATGCGGCCCGGCGCGCGCAGGAAGAAGCGCAGCAGGCGTCGAACAAACGCCGCCGCGCGAAAGCCCGCAAGGCCGACGAAGATGCGCCGCAGCCGGAACTCCCGCTTTCACCCGAAACACTCGATACACCCGACTGACGCATAAGAAAGGAGACGCCCCACGATGAGAACCCGCGAAACCGAAGGCATGCTGCTCGGCCTGATCGGCGTCGTCATCTTCAGCCTGACGCTGCCGATGACGCGCATCGTGGTGCAGGAAGTGCATCCGCTTCTGAACGGCCTCGGGCGCGCGCTCGTCGCGGCGATTCCGGCGGCGCTCCTGCTCGCATGGCGGCGCGAGAAACGCCCGACCTGGCCGCAGATCAAGAGCCTCGCGGTCGTATCGCTCGGCGTCATCATCGCGTTCCCGGTGTTCTCCGCCTGGGCGATGAAAACCGTGCCCGCGTCGCACGGCGCGGTAGTCAACGGCTTGCAGCCGCTGTGCGTCGCCATCTACGCGGCGTGGCTGTCGCACGAACGGCCGTCGAAAGCGTTCTGGGCGAGCGCCGTGGCGGGCAGCGCGATCGTCGTCGCGTTCGCGTTGCAGGCGGGCGGCGGCGGCTTGCAGGCGGGCGACCTGCTGATGCTCGTCGCGGTCGGCATCGGCGCGCTCGGTTATGCGGAAGGCGCGCGTCTCGCGCGTCAGATGGGCGGCTGGCAGGTCATCTGCTGGGCGCTCGTGCTGTCCGCGCCGTTCCTGCTGCTGCCGGTGGGCTGGCTTGCGTGGGCGCATCACGCAGCGCACCCGGAGCCGCTCGCGTTGCGCACGTGGCTCGCGTTCGGCTACGTCACGCTCTTTTCGCAGTTCATCGGCTTCTTCGCGTGGTACGCCGGGCTCGCGATGGGCGGCATCGCGCGCGTCGGACAAGTGCAACTGCTGCAGATTTTCTTCACGATGGCATTTTCCGCGCTCTTCTTCGGCGAGCACGTGAGCGCATCGACGTGGCTGTACGCGGCCGCGGTGATCGTCACCGTGGTGATCGGCCGCAAGACCGCGGTGCGCGCCGCGCCGGCTGCGGTGAGCAGCGTCAGTAAGAGCCCGGCGCCCGTGGCCGCGCATCCCGGCCACGCAAAATAACCCACGCGGGCGATAATCGCAGTTTGCGCGTCTTCCTTGCCCACGCGAACGCAATAACCGAAACCCGAGACAACCGAGACACTTCATGAATCAAGCCGACCTCCGCGCCACGCCGTGGCAACTCTCCGAACGCGCCCGCAAGCTCACCAGTTCGGCGATTCGCGAAATCCTGAAGGTGACGGAGCGGCCCGAAGTCATTTCGTTCGCGGGCGGACTGCCCTCGCCGGCCACGTTTCCGGTCGAAGAAATGCGCGAAGCGTCGGAGCGCATCCTGCGCGATCAGCCGTCGGCGGCGTTGCAGTACAGCGCGACCGAAGGCTTCATGCCGCTGCGCGAATGGGTGGCCGCGCGCTATTCGGTGGACGGCGTGACCATCCGCCCGACGCAGGTGCTCATCACGACCGGCTCGCAGCAGGCGCTCGACCTGCTCGGCAAGGTGCTGATCGATCCGGGCAGCCGCGTGCTGGTCGAAACGCCGACGTATCTCGGCGCGCTGCAGTCGTTCTCGCTGTTCGAGCCGAACTACGTGCAGGTGCCGACCGACGAGTCCGGCCTGATCCCCGAAGGCCTCGATGCCGCGCTCGTCGCGAATGCGCGCCTTTTGTACGCGCAGCCGAATTTCCAGAACCCGACCGGCCGCCGCCTGCCGCTCGCCCGCCGCCGCGCGCTCGCGGCGTTCGCGCAGAAAGCCGCGTTCCCCGTGATCGAAGACGATCCGTACGGCGCGCTCGACTACGCCGGCGCGCCGCTGCCGACTCTGCTCTCCATGGCGCCCGATCACATCGTGCATCTCGGCTCGTTCTCGAAGGTGCTCGCGCCGGGCCTGCGCGTGGGCTACATCATCGCGCCCGAGGAACTGCACTTCAAGCTCGTGCAGTCGAAGCAGGCCACCGACCTGCACACGCCGAGCCTCACGCAGCGCATCGTGTACGAAGTCGTCAAGGACGGCTTTCTCGATACGCACGTGCCGACCATCCGCGCGCTGTATCGCGACCAGTGCGCCGCGATGCTCGCCGCGCTGGAACGCCACATGCCGGCGGGTGTCGAATGGAACCGGCCGGAAGGCGGCATGTTCGTGTGGGTGAAACTGCCGAAGCACATCGACTCGATGAAGCTGCTGGAGGAGTCCATCGCGCAGAACGTGGCCTTTGTGCCGGGCGGTCCGTTCTTTGCGAATCAGGCCGAACACAACACGATGCGCCTCTCGTTCGTCACGGTCCCGCCCGCGACGATCGACGAAGGCGTCGCGAGGCTGGGCGCGCTTATTCGCGCGAGCATCTGACGCGATTCACGGGCGCCCGCGCGCCCTTCACTCTTGAACAGGAGCAACGATGGCATCCAACATTTACGACAAGCTGAAGGAACTCGGCATCGACCTGCCCAGCGCGGGCGCGCCGGCCGCCGCTTACGTGATGAGCGCGCAAAGCGGCAACACCGTCTATCTGTCGGGCCATATCGCGAAGAAGGACGGCAAGCCCTACGTCGGCAAGCTCGGCGACACGCTCACGACCGAAGAAGGCAAGGCCGCCGCGCGCAACGTGGCCATCGACCTGATCGCGACGCTGCATGCGCACACCGGCGATCTTTCCCGCGTGAAACGCATCGTCAAGGTGATGAGCCTCGTGAATTCGACCTTCGATTTCACCGAGCAGCACATCGTGACCAACGGCGCGTCGGAGCTCATCGCGGACGTGTTCGGCGATGCCGGCAAGCATGCGCGCTCGGCGTTCGGCGTCGCGCAGATTCCGCTCGGCGCGTGCGTCGAGATCGAATTGATCGCCGAAGTCGGCTGATCGCGACGGTTCTTGCGCACTTCGCAAACCCGGCCGCGTGAGCGCGCCGGGTTTTTTATTACCCTTCCACTTTCAAACCATGTCCGCCCGCACCGTGCGCTTCAGTCAGGTCGATGTCTTCACGTCCGTCGCGTTCAAAGGCAACCCGCTCGCGGTGGTCTTCGACGCCGACGATCTTTCCACCGAGCGCATGCAGGCCATCGCGCGCTGGACCAATCTCTCGGAAACCGCGTTCCTCCTGCGGCCGACCGATCCGCGCGCCGACTATCGCGTGCGCATCTTCACGACGGCGACCGAGTTACCGTTTGCCGGCCATCCGACGCTCGGCACTGCGCACGCGCTGCGTTCGAGCGGCTACGCGCCGAAAGAACCGGGGATGCTCGTGCAGGAATGCGGCGTCGGGCTGGTGACGCTGCGCGACCGCGATGACGGATGCTGGGCGTTCGCCGCGCCGCCCGCGCGCATGATCGAGCTGGATGAAGCGCAGCGCGAGCGTCTCGCCGCCGCGCTCGCGCCCGTCGAGATCGACTTCAGCGCGCCGCCGTGCGCCGTCGACAACGGCGCGCCGTGGCTGATCGTGCGTCTGAGCGACGCGGCCCAATGCCTCGCGATGTCGCTTCGCGGCGAGGCACGGCAGGCGCTGACGGCGCTCGTCGCGGAAGTCGGCACGCACGGGCTCGTGGTCTATGGCCCGCATGAGAACGGCGTGCCGGCGACGTTCGAGTTGCGCGCGCTGCTGCTCGGCGCGGAGAACGTCGAAGATCCGGTGACGGGCAGCGCCAACGCCGCGCTCGCCATGTTGCTCACGCGCCAGGGCAGGCGCCCCGCCGACGCGTATACGGTGCGCCAGGGCACCGCGCTCGACCGTGACGGCCGCGTGACCGTCATCTACGACGACCGCGCGGACGGCCCGCAGGTGTGGATCGGCGGCGACTCGGTGACGGTCATCGAAGGGACAATCCGCTTGTGAAACAATGGCCTGCGCGCGGCTAGCCGTAAACCCCGAGCGGCCATGCTTTTGCTTTCTTAATCGCTGCGGCTTCAGTACTATCTGAACATTCGGGGGCCGGAAGAAAGGCGCGGAACCCGGTCCCGCGCCCTGCCGCGTAGTGCGGCGAGGCCGCAAACGCAGGCGCAAACGCAGGCGCCGACGCCCGCTTCGTCGTCACGCAAACGGTTAAACGGTCGCATTCAGGCGGCCGAAGCTCGTCAAGCGGTATATTGAACGGCTTTGGCCGAACGTCTCGAGACATGCATCGCCACTTTCACGACGCGCGCTGGTTCGCAGGGCGCGCGCTTCGCGGCATGGCCGCGCCGGGCACTCCATGAAGCGCACGCGCTCCCACGCGGCGAGCGATTCGCGCGTCAACGCGCCGTCGCTGCGGCGGCGCCGCGCGCTGCTGGCGATCCCGGTGCTCGGCAGCTTGCTGCTGGTGCTGCTGTGGGCGGTGATCTTCGCGCGGCTTTCGGTGGAACGAGAGGCCACCATGCACGAATCGATGGCCTCCGCCGCGATTCTTTCGTCCGCGCTCGAACAGCACACCATCAAGGCGATTCATCAGGTCGATCAGATCACGCGCTTCGTCAAATACGAGTACGAGAAAGCGCCCGACCACTTCAACCTGATCGCGACCGTCGAAAAAGGCGTCGTGCAGAGCGACACGCTCGTGCAGGTTTCGCTGATCGACGAGGACGGCATTCTGATCGCGAATACGTCGGACCCGCATCCGAAGCCGATCGACCTGTCCGACCGCGAGCACTTCAAGGTTCACCTGCACGCGAACGACGATCTGCTCTACATCAGCCGTCCGGTGCGCGGGCGCGTCTCGAACCTGTGGACGCTGCAGATCACGCGACGGCTCAATCATCCGGACGGCTCGTTCGCGGGCGTGGTCGTCGTTTCCGAAGACCCGACGTACTTCACGAGCGACTTCTATAACGTCGCGTCGATCGGGCGCGAAGGCGTGATCGCCGTGGTGTCGGACAACGGCTCGGTGCTTGCGCGCAGCACGAGCGGCACGCTGGCGGAGAATTCCGCCCGCGACGCGGTGTCGGCTGGGGGCTCGCGCAACGCGGGCAATGCGTCAGGATCCGCGCACGCCGCATTCAGCGCAAGCGGCGTCTATCCGACCTCCGAGCACGCCTCGGGCATCTATGTCGATCCGATCGACCACGTCAAGCGCCTCGTCTCTTACCGGCATATCGACGGCTATCCGCTCGGCGTGCTCGTCGGCCTCTCGGAGCGCGAGGAATTCGCGGACTACAACCACACGCGCAACGTCTATCTGCTGATGGCGAGCTTCATCTCTTTCGCGATGCTCGGCTTCTTCGCCGTCGCGACAGGATTGATCGGCAAGCTGCTCGGACGCGAGCGCGAGATGACGCATCTTGTCGAATACGATCTGCTCACCGGGCTGCGCAACCGTTATTCGACGCTGCGCGCGTTGCGGGCCGACGTCGCGCAGACGGACAACATCGGGCGGCTCGCGCTGCTCTTCATCGATCTCGACAACTTCAAGACGGTCAACGACACGCTCGGCCACAACGCGGGCGATATCGTGCTGCAAATGACCGCGTCGCGGCTCGCCGAAACGGTGGGCCACGGCGGGACGCTCGCGCGCATTGGCGGCGACGAGTTCGTCGTGATCGTCAAGGGCGACGACGTCGAAAAGCGCGCGGTCGGGCTCGCCAACGACATCGTGACCATGTTCGCGACGCCCTTCGACGTGCGCGGCAGCGCGTTCGTGCTGCACGCGAGCATCGGCATTGCGCTGTACTCGGTGTCGAATGAAAGCGAGATCGACCTGCTGAAGAAGGCCGACCTCGCGATGTACAGCGCGAAGGACGCGGGCAAGAACTGCTATCAGTTCTACTCGCCGCAGCTCTCGCATCGCGCGGACCATCTGATGAAGTGGGAGCAGCAGCTACGCGTCGCGCTCGCCGAGCGCCAGTTGTTCCTCGTCTATCAGCCGAAGATCGATCTGGCGCGCCGCTGCATCACGGGATTCGAGGCGCTCGTGCGATGGAACCATCCGCAGCACGGGCTCATTCCGGCGAACGAGTTCATTCCGGTGGCCGAATCGACCGGGCTGATCGTCGCGGTCGGCGATTTCGTGATTCACACGGCCTGCGCGCAGCTCGCGCAGTGGCAGCGGGCCGGCTACACGGGCCTGTCGCTCGCCGTCAACATCTCGGCGGTGCAATTCTGGCGCGGCGACTTGCTCGAAACCGTCGCCCGCGCGATCGAAGCGTCCGGCATTCCGCCGGCCAAGCTCGAACTCGAAATCACCGAGACCGTGATGGTCGAGTATCCGGAACTGGTGCAGGAGAAGATCGTTGCGCTCAAGCGTCTGGGCGTGCGCATCGCGCTCGACGACTTCGGCACCGGCTATTCGTCGCTGTCGTATCTGAACCGCTTTTCGGTCGATACGCTCAAGGTGGACCGCTCGTTCATCCAGGCCATTCCCGAAGATCGCAGCGTCTGCGTGATGGTGTCCGCGATCATCAATCTGGCCCGCTCGCTCGGGCTGACCGTGGTGGTCGAAGGCACCGAGCGCGAGGAACAGATCACCTGGCTCGCGGCGCTCGGTCCGGTGGAAGCGCAAGGCTTCCTGTTCTCGCGGCCCGTTCCCGCCGACGGCGTCCAGGCGCTTCTGGACCGCTTCGGCGTATGCGGCTGGGCGCTCGCAAGCGGCGCGCTCGGGCTCGGCACGCTCGGCCAGGAGCCGTCGAATACGGCGTTGAGCGACGAGCGCGGTAGTTAATCGGTTGATCCGGTTGCTGGGATCAGATGCCGCGCGACAGCACCGCAGTCCCGATCGTCACGATTCCCAACACGAGATTGACGACAACGAGCCTTCGCACGGTGCCGACCGCCCGCGCGCCATCGGGCCAGTTCTGCGCCTGCACCGCACGGCGGATGCGCGGAAACACGGCGAAGCGGATATGCCCGAAGATCAGCATCATCACGATGCCTAGGCCTGCCATCGCGTGAAGCGGCCATGCGGCATGCGCGCCGCCGTATTGAGTCAGCAGAAAGCCGCCCGTGATCAGGATCACGAGCACCGCGCCCGCGACCCAGTTGAAGAAGCGCGCGAATACGGCTTCCCAGAGCGGCAGACGCAATTGCGGCGCGAGGTCGCCGAGCGCGGGGCGCAGGCAGAAGTGCGCGAAGACCATGCCGCCTATCCATACGGCCACGCCGAGCAAGTGAAGAAAGAGCGCGGCTTCGATGGCATGAGTCATGAGGTGTCGAGGGCAGAAGGTAAGTGAAGTTTGGCCGTTCGACTCAAGCGCGGCGCGTCAGTTCCGAAACGTCGGCGCGAAGCCAGAAGAAAACGCCTCGGTGCGAGGTTCGCAGCGAGGCGCTATCTACGCTTTGGCGCGAAGTCAGCCTTCGAACACCGGCCGCATTTCGCTCACCTTCAGCGACGTATCCGGCGTGCGGCCCTTTCTCGCGCGCTTGCCGAGATGCTGTTGGAGTTGCGCGCCCGAGAGCTTCTCGTCGCGGATCTTGCCGCCGCGCCCCGCGCCGATCAGCACCACGCCACGCGCGTCGATGGCGAGCGCCTGACGCAGCGTTTCGTTGGGATCGAGCGTCATCAGCGTGACGCCGCGTCCGCCGCCCGAGAGCGTTTTCATCTCGTCCATGCCGAAGACGAGCAGGCGGCCCGCATTCGACAGGCACGCGACGTACAGCGCGCCCGGCAGCACCGGCATCGGCGCGAGCGGCAACGCGCCTTCGTCGATGGTCATGAACGACTTGCCCGCCTTGTTGCGGCTCACCATGTCGCCGAGCTTCGCGATAAAGCCGAAGCCGTTGCTCGACGCCAGCAACAACGGCTGCTCCGCCGACGCCGCAAAGTAATGCAGCAGATGCGTGCCCGATTCGAGTTCGATCAGCGACGTGACCGGCACGCCGTCGCCGCGACCGCCCGGGAGCGCGGCCACCGGCACCGAGTACACGCGGCCGTTGCTGCCCCACGCGATGAGCGTGTCCGGCGTGCGCGCCTGGAACACGGCGTACAGCGAATCGCCGGCCTTGAACGTGAAGCCCGCCGGATCGAGCCCGTGGCCCTTCAGCGCGCGCACCCAGCCCTTCTGCGAGACGACGACCGTCACCGGCTCATCCACGACGCGCACTTCGAACGTCGCGCGCTTTTCCTGCTGGATCAGCGTACGGCGGTCGTCGCCATATTGCTTCGCGTCCGCTTCGATTTCCTTGATGAGCAGGCGCTTCATCGCGGCGTCGCTGTTCAGCAGTTCTTCGAGCTTCTTCTTCTCGTCGCGCAAGTCGGAGAGTTCCTGCTCGATCTTGATCGCTTCGAGCCGCGCGAGTTGCCGCAAACGGATTTCGAGAATGTCCTCGGCCTGACGGTCGGAGAGCCTGAAGCGCGCGATCAGCGCCTGCTTCGGCTCCTCCGCCTCGCGGATGATGCGAATGACTTCGTCGATATTCAGGAAGACGATCATCCGCCCTTCGAGAATATGGATGCGGTCGTTCACCTTGCCCAGGCGATGCTGCGTCCGGCGCGTGACGGTGACGAACCGGAAGCCGACCCACTCGTGCAGGATTTCGACGATGCCCTTCTGCCTCGGCCGGCCGTCCGCGCCGATCATCACGAGGTTGATCGCGGCGTTCGATTCGAGGCTCGTATGGGCGAGCAGCGTGTTGACGAACTCCGTCTGGTCGATGCGGCTCGACTTCGGCTCGAACACGAGGCGCACCGGCGCGTCCTTGCCCGACTCGTCGCGCACGGTGTCGACGAGCGCCAGCAGCGTTTGCTTGGTCTGCAATTGATCCGGCGTCAGGGTCTTCTTGCCGAGCTTGATCTTCGGGTTGGTCAGTTCCTCGATTTCTTCGAGCACCTTCTGGCCCGACGTGTTCGGCGGCAATTCGTTGATGACGAGTTGCCACTGACCGCGCGCGAGGTCTTCGATCTTCCAGCGCGCGCGCACCTTCAGACTGCCGCGCCCGGTTTCGTAGGCCGCCGAGATTTCCGCTTGCGACGAAATGATCTGCCCGCCGCCGGGGAAGTCCGGGCCGTTGAGCTTGTCCATCACGCCTGCGTGATCGAGCTTCGGATCGCGAATCATCGCGACGGCGGCTTGCGCGACTTCGCGCAGATTGTGCGACGGCACTTCCGTCGCGAGACCGACGGCGATGCCCGATGCGCCGTTGAGCAACAGGAACGGCAGGCGCGCGGGCAAGAGCTTCGGCTCTTCGAACGAGCCGTCGTAGTTCGGCATGAAATCGACCGTGCCCTGATCGATTTCATCGAGCAACAAGCGCGCGATCGGCGTCAGGCGCGCTTCGGTGTAGCGCATGGCCGCGGCGCCGTCGCCGTCGCGCGAGCCGAAGTTGCCCTGACCGTCGATGAGCGGATAGCGCATCGAGAAGTCCTGCGCGAGACGCACGAGCGCGTCGTACGCGGACTGATCGCCGTGCGGGTGATACTTGCCGAGCACGTCGCCCACGACGCGCGCCGACTTCACGGGCTTCGCGGTGCTCGCGAGGCCCATCTCGTTCATCGCGTAGAGAATGCGGCGCTGCACGGGCTTCTGCCCGTCCGACACGTCGGGCAGCGCGCGGCCCTTGACCACGCTCACCGCGTAGTCGAGATACGCGCGTTCGGCGTAATCGCCGAGCGTCAGGTGTTCTCCGTCGGGCGCCGCTTGCTGTTCGGCGAAAAGATCGTCAGTGATTCCCATCGAATATCCGTTATGCGTTTTCCGAAGCCGGCATCAGATGTCCGCTTCCACTTCGTTGCCCTTCTCTTCGAGCCAGCTTCGGCGCGACGCCGCTTCGCCCTTGCCCATCAGCATGGTCATGCGCGAGACGGTGAGATCGAAGCCGAGATCGCCCAGGCGGACCGGCAAGAGACGCCGCGTGTCGGGGTTCATCGTCGTGTCCCAGAGCTGTTCGGCGCTCATTTCGCCGAGGCCCTTGAAGCGGCTGATGCTCCATTGCGTTTCGCGCACGCCGTCCTTGCGCAGCTTGTCGAGAATCGCTTCGAGCTCGCCTTCGTCGAGCGCGTAGAGCTTCTGCGCCGGCTTCTTGCCGCGCGCGGGGGCATCGACGCGAAAGAGCGGCGGACGCGCGACGCACACATGACCGCGTTCGATGAGTTGCGGAAAGTGTTTGAAGAAGAGCGTGAGCAGCAGCACCTGAATGTGCGCGCCGTCTACGTCCGCGTCCGACAGAATGCAGATCTTGCCGTAGCGCAGATTAGAGAGATCGATCTGATCGTCGGGACCGTGCGGATCGACGCCGATGGCCACCGCAATGTCATGCACTTCGTTGTTGGCGAAGAGCCGGTCGCGTTCGGTTTCCCACGTGTTCAGCACCTTGCCGCGCAACGGCAGAATGGCCTGAAACTCCTTGTCGCGGCCCATTTTCGCGGAGCCGCCCGCCGAATCGCCCTCGACGAGGAAAAGCTCGTTGCGCGTGATATCGGTCGATTCGCAGTCCGTGAGCTTGCCCGGCAACACGGCCACGCCCGAGCTCTTGCGCTTCTCGACCTTCTGACCGGCGCGCGTGCGCGCCTGCGCCTGGCGAATGACGAGTTCGGCGAGCTTCCTGCCGTATTCGACATGCTGATTGAGCCACAACTCCAGCGCCGGCCGCGAGAACGACGACACCAGCTTCACGGCATCGCGGCTATTGAGACGCTCCTTGATTTGCCCCTGGAACTGCGGGTCGAGCACCTTCGCCGACAGCACGAACGAGACGCGCGCGAACACGTCTTCGGCGAGCAGCTTCACGCCCTTCGGCTGAAGGTTGTGGATCTCCACGAAGTTCTTGACCGCCTGAAAGAGCCCGTCGCGCAGGCCGGATTCGTGCGTGCCGCCCGCGGGCGTCGGAATCAGGTTCACGTACGATTCGCGCAAGAGCGGCCCTTCCTCGCTCCACGCGACGACCCACGACGCGCCTTCGCCTTCCGCGAAAGTCTCTTCCGTCGTGCGCGAGTTGTCCGCGTAACGCTCGCCTTCGAACAGCGGAATCAGCAGTTCGCTGCCGCCCATGCCTTCGAGCAGATAGCCGCGCAGGCCGTCTTCGTACTTCCATGTCTGACGCTCGCCGGTCTTCTCGATGACGAGCACCACCTCGACGCCCGGCAGCAGCACGGCCTTCGAGCGCAACAGGCGCTGCAACTCGCCGAGCGGGAGATTGGGCGAATCGAAATACTTCGCGTTCGGCCAGGCGCGCACGCGCGTGCCGCTCTTCTTCTCGCCGCGTTCGGGCGAACGGGTCGTGAGCGGCTCGATGACGTCGCCATTGGCGAACGCCAGATGCGCGACCTTGTTGTCGCGCCAGACCGTGACTTCGAGGCGCGTGGCGAGCGCGTTCGTCACCGACACGCCGACGCCGTGCAGGCCGCCCGAGAAGGTGTACGCGCCGCCCGCGGCCTTGTCGAACTTGCCGCCCGCATGCAGCCGCGTGAACACGATCTCGACGACCGGTACGCCTTCTTCCGGATGCAGGCCGAACGGAATGCCGCGGCCGTCGTCTTCCACCGAGACGGAGTTGTCGGCGTGGACCGTCACGGTGATCTGCTTGCCGTAGCCGCCGAGCGCTTCGTCCGACGCGTTGTCGATGACTTCCTGCACGATATGCAGCGGATTTTCGGTGCGCGTGTACATGCCGGGCCGCTGCTTGACCGGCTCGAGGCCCTTCAGGACCTTGATCGATGCTTCGCTGTAGCCCGCCGCCTTCGCGCTCATCGCGCGCGGCCTGGCGCCCTCGGCGCGCTGTGGGGTGGCTGCTTGGGCCACACTGGATTTTTTCGTGGACATAGTTGAACGTTGATCCGGCTCGCGACCCCGCGCGGGAATGGTCACCGCACGACGCCGCGATGCCGGCGAATGCTTTATCGAATGCTCAAGATTGCCTCACCGGATAGGCGTCGCGAGGGCCTTCGCCCCGTCCGCCCGTCCGGCCGCGCTAGGAGAATAGCGGTTTTCGCCCGCCGCGCCCACCTCGGGCGCGCTAAAGCGAGCGCCGAATGGCGAATCGCGCCGCCCAGCGCAGAGCCTATCCGCGCTTCGCTTCGAGTTCTTCCCAGCGTTCCAGCGCGACGAGCAATTCCTCTTCGATGGCCGCGTGACGCTCGGACAGGCGCGCGCCTTCCTTCGCATCCGTGGCGAAGATGGAGCCGTCTTCGAGCAGCGCGCCGATGCGTTTCTGCTCGTCTTCCAGTTCCGCGATGCGCGCGGGCAGCGCCTCCAGTTCGCGCTGTTCCTTGAACGAGAGCTTGACCGTGCGCTGCGCGTTGCGGCCCGCCGCGCTTTCCTTCGGCGCGTCTTCCTTGGGCGCTTCCTTCGCGCTTTGCCGCGCGGCTTCCTCGGCGATGCGGTCCGAACGTTCGCGCTGAACCTGCCAGTCCGAGAAGCCGCCGACATACTCGCGCCAGTTGCCGCCGCCTTCCGCCGCGAACACGGATGTCACCACGTTGTCGAGAAACGCGCGGTCGTGGCTCACGAGCAGCACGGTGCCGTCGTAGTCTGCGAGCAGTTCTTCGAGCAGTTCGAGCGTGGGAATATCGAGGTCGTTGGTCGGCTCGTCGAGCACGAGCACGTTCGCCGGACGCGCGAAGAGGCGCGCGAGCAACAGGCGATTGCGCTCGCCGCCCGAGAGCGACCGCACCGGCGAACGCGCCCGCTCGGGCGCGAACAGGAAGTCGCCGAGATAGCTCATCACGTGCTTCTTCACGCCGTTCACTTCGACCCATTCGCTGCCGGGACTGATGGTATCCGCGAGCGATTTGTCGAGGTCGAGCTGCGCGCGCATCTGATCGAAATACGCGGTCTGAATGTTGGTGCCGGTGCGAACGCGGCCTTCGTCGGGCTGCAACTCGCCGAGAATCAGCTTGAGCAGCGTGGTTTTGCCCGCGCCGTTCGGCCCGACGAGACCGATCTTGTCGCCGCGCATGACCGTGGCCGTGAAGCTGTCGACGATGGTGCGCGCGCCAAAACGCTTCGTCACGTCCGTCAGTTCCGCGACGATCTTGCCGGACTTCTCGCCCTGCCCGACGTCGAGCTTCACGTTGCCCTGCACGTTGCGCCGTTCGGCCCGTTCCTTGCGCATTTCGACGAGCCGCGCAATGCGCCCGACGCTGCGCGTGCGCCGCGCCTCCACGCCCTTGCGAATCCACACTTCTTCCTGCGCGAGCAGCTTGTCGAACTTGGCCTGCTCCACTTGCTCGACTTCGAGCTGCTGCGCCTTGCGGATCTGATACGCGCTGAAGTTGCCGGGATACGACAGCAAGCGCCCGCGATCCAGTTCGACGATGCGCGTGGCCACGCGATCCAGGAACGCGCGGTCGTGCGTGATGAAAAGCAGGCCCGTGCGCAACGTGACGAGCAGTTCTTCGAGCCAGCGAATGCCTTCGAAGTCCAGATGGTTGGTCGGCTCGTCCAGCAGCAACACGTCCGGCTGCACGACGAGCGCCCGCGCCAGCGCGACGCGCTTTCGCATGCCGCCGGACAGCGCGCCCGCGCGGGCCTCGCCGTCGAGTCCGATCTGCGCGAGCGTGGTGGCGACGCGCGTGCGCCAGTTCCAGGCATCGCGCGTATCGAGCGCCGATTGCAGCGTGTTCATGCGCGCGAGCAACGCGTCGTGCTCCGCGCCTTCGGGCGTGTCCGCGAGCCGGTGCGCGACGGCATCGTATTCGTCGAGCAGCGTGCGCGCATCGACGAGGCCGGAGGCGACGACATCGAACACGGATGCGTCGAGATCGAACTCGGGCTCCTGCGGCACATAGACGGTCGTGAGTTCGCTCTGGCGCGTGACGAGGCCGTCGTCGGGCGCGGCGAGCCCCGCGACGATCTTGAGCAGCGACGACTTGCCCGCGCCGTTGCGGCCGATCAGCCCGACACGTTCGCCCGCTTCGAGCGAGAAGTCGGCGTGATCCAGCAACGCGACGTGGCCGAACGCGAGTTGTGCGTCCGTGATGGAATAAAGCGACATGGGGATGAATGCGAACGAAGGCGATACCGAGGAAGCGGTCATTGTACCGATGTTCCCTCGCGCCGAAGGTCGCATCGGCCGAACGGACAAGGGCGCGCGGGCCGTGGCGCGCGCCGTCCGCCGCCCGCGCCTACTTGACGTGGACCTTGATCGTCTGCGCCATCTCGGGCCCGTACGAGCGATGCGCGCCGTCGCCGAGCTGCATCGTCAGCGTGTGGTCGCCGGGCGGCAGCTTGACGTCGGCTTCGGTCTGCGCCTTGCCGTAGTGCAGCGACGTGTCGCTCGCCGGGATCACGGTTCCCTTGGGCAGCGGGCCGCTGTCGATCAGCAGATGATGGTGCCCCGCGCCTTCCGTCATCGTGCCGGCCGGCGCGAGCGTCATGCCCTCGACGCCGAACTTCACATGGACGGGGCTCGTGACGGTGGCGCCGTCTTTCGGCTCGATGAAGTACACGCGCGACTGCGCGTGCACGTGGCCCGCGAAGGCCGCCGCAACGACGATGGCGCCGGCTAATACGGTCTTGTTCAGCATGGTCTTCTCCTTTTTGATGGAGCGAGCGTCGCTCTGGAAATCAACGGCGCCCCAGCATACACCTGCCTTTTGGCCGACCGCATCGGACGCGCGTTTTTTGCGACGGCGCTTCGGGTAAGATGCCGGCTCGCCGTTTCGCGAGCTTTCTCTCGGGCTTGCACGGCCCTTTTCAATTCGAATCAAGAGTCTGTCGTGAGCGAAGTCATCGAATATAAAAGCTGGGTATGCCTGATTTGCGGCTGGGTCTACAACGAGCAGGACGGCCTGCCGAGTCAAGGCATCGCGCCGGGCACGCGTTTCGCCGATATTCCCGCGAGCTGGCGCTGCCCGGAATGCGACGTCGGCAAGGAAGATTTCGTCGTCGTCGAGTTCTGAAGCAACACGGCGCCGCACTCGCGGCGCTCTTTCAGCGCGCCACCGCGATCAACTCGCGGCTCGTTTCGTCCACCGGCGCGCGGTTCCAGTCCCCATACCAGTCGATCTGCGCGAAGCCCGCGCGGGTGAGCAGTTGCGCGAGTTCGTCGCGAGTGCGGAAGCGCAGTTCGCTTTCGGCACGCAGGGTCTCGGTCTCGCCATCGAAGCGCGCGTGAGTCGTGAACGCGACGCGGCCGGTCGAGAGCGGATCGGGCTTCGCGTGCCGCTCCTGCCACACGTCGACGGCGCGTCCGTCCGCGCTCTCTATGCGTCTAAGCGACCGCTCCGCCGTCCAGTCCTCCCATGCCCGCGCCGCCGGATTGCGGCTCTCGAACGCGATGCGCCCGCCGCGACGCAACGCGCGTCGCGCGGCGACAAGCGTCGCGAAGAACGATGCATCGTCGAGAAACACTTGCGCGACGTGACCGGTCATCACGAGCAGGTCGGCCGCGCCGACGAACGGCAGCGCGGACGCATCGCCTTCGATCCACGTCACGCGGTCGCCGGACGGACGGCCGCGCGCGATCTTGAGCATCTGCGGCGACGGATCGATGCCCGTCACGCGATAGCCGCGCCCGGCAAGCTCGCAAGCAAGCAGACCGGTGCCGCATCCGAGGTCGATCACATGCGCCGCCGACTCGGCGAGCGCCACGTAGAACGCTGTGTCGGCAGCGGCGGGATTGAGCGCGTCGTAGAGCGCGACGAGGCGCGGGTCGGCATAGAGATTCGTCGGCATCAGCGGCTTTGGTAGGCGAGCGCTTCGCGCATCGGCTGGCTGTGGACCATGATCGGGCCGGTGAACGGCGTATCGAGATCGAGAATGACGAGCACGGCCGACGCGATGGAAAGCGCGCCCAGCATGATCGTCACGAGGGACAGCGCGTTGCGCGGGGCGATCAGCCCGAAGCACAGAAAGATGATGAGCAGCCAGCCGACGAGAATGCGGTCGAACGGATACGAAATGGTGCCGTGCGCTTCCTCGATCAGCTTCCAGCGCAGCGCGATGAGTTGCTCGAAGCGCGTGGCGGTGTTGTCGGCGAGCTTGCGGTGATACGCGTCGGCGGGCTGAAGCAACCGGACCTGACGCTGCCCGCGATCGAGCAGTTCGCCCAGCGCGCGACTCTCCAGCTTGCCGCTCGCGTGCGGCGACGGTTCCACTTGCGGGTAGTAATCGCCCGGCGGAGGCGGCTCGGCCGGCCAGGTGCTCGCAATCGCGGCCGCCGTGTAGCTGCGCAGCACGGCGCGCGTTTCGTCGAGGTCCGCGCCGTAGTCGCGCATCGCCCGGTCGAGTTCGATGATCGCGGCGGCGTAGGCGCGCACGTCGTTATCGGTGGTATCGAAAACGGTTTTCGCCGATGCCGTCAGCAGCCCCAGCACGAGCGCCGCGAACGTCACCAGCATGCCGACGACAAGCTGCACGAGCTGCACCGTTTCCTGCGCCTTGTGCTCCTCCGGCAAGAGCGGCCGAATGATCGCGCCGATGCCAGTGCTCGCGAGCAGCAGAAAGAACACGAGCAGCGCGGATTCGATTTCCGTCATGAGCGCATGAGCCGCGAGCGAGAATGGGTGTGCTCGCATTATCCGGTGGAAACGGCTCGCGGTCCAATGCGGGCGGCGACTGAGGCTGACGACGAGCGGCTTCTGCGCGGCTTGTCATAGCCGCGTTTCGTCGAACAACGGCGGTGCATCGCCGAACGCCTCCGCGAGGGAATCCACGAATCGGCGGACAACGATGCCGCGATGCGTCCGACGAACAGCGTCGAGATCAGCGCGCGCCCGGATGAACTACACCGCGCGATGGCGCAACTGCTGGCCGCGAAGCCGCGCATTCGCAATACGGTGCGGCGCGTGGTGTCGAGCGGAAACATCGCGCGGGTTCTGGCGGACTGGACGCTGGCTGTTACGCTACCCGACGGGTAGCCGCACGTCGAATCGGGCTGCGCGACTCAGGTCATGGAGAAAGGAACGGACGATGCCTGGCGGCTTAGAATCTCGAATCCGTTGGAACTGGACTGAGTCGAAAGCCGCTACTTACGAACAAAACGATAAGCACACCGAATCTCACTACACCGCGACGCGTCGCGAAGCCTGCGCTCGTCGCGCAGGCTTCGCGGTCAACTGTCGGTGCCGGGATTGTGCAGCGCCTGCGATATCGCCGCGCGCAGTTCGATGGCCTGATACGGCTTGTGGAGCACCGGAAACTCCGTGCCGTCGATGTCGTTTCTCGCAATCGACGTGTCGGCGTAGCCCGTCGTCAGCAAGACGCGCAGCAGTGGCTTGCGGCGCTTCGCTTCCTGCGCGAGCATCACGCCGTTCATGCCTCCCGGCATGATGAGGTCGGTGAAGAGCAGTTCGACCTGAGCGTCCCCGCCGAGTATCTCGAGAGCGTCATGCGCCCCATGTGCAACGCGCGTCTTGTACCCGCCTTGCTGCAGGATCATCGCGGCGACTTCGGCCACGTCGGGCCGGTCATCGACCACGAGGATCGTCTCGTTGTGCGCGGACTCGGCGACACGTCTGTGCCGCTGCTCGATGGACGGCTCCGCCGCCACCGCCGGAAAGTAGAGCCGCACGGTCGTGCCGTGGCCCGGCTCGGAGTAGATATCGACCGCGCCGCCTGATTGTCTCGCGAAGCCGTAGACCATCGACAAACCCAGGCCCGTTCCCTTGCCTTCTTCCTTCGTCGTGAAGAACGGGTCCATCACATGCGCGAGAATATGGGCAGGAATGCCGGTGCCATTGTCGCTCACCGACACCCATACATACTCGCCGGGCGTGAGCTGCGCGAATCCGATGGGCCTTCGGTCCGTCAGCGACAGATTGCCGGTGCGCACCGTGACTTGCGGCTTGTCCTTGCCGTTAAGCGCATCGCGCGCATTCAGAAGCAGGTTGAGCACGGCCACTTCCAGTTGCGAAGCGTCGAGCTGACAATTGCGCAACCCCGGGTCCGGAACGAAGTCGAGCGCCCCACTGTCGCCGAACGTGTTTTCCGCGAGTTCCCGAATGTCGGCGAGCCGTGCGTTGAGGTTGATGATTCGGCCGCGCAGTTCCTGCTTGCGCGCAAACGCGAGCAGTTGCTGCGTGAGCGTTGACGCACGCGTGATCGCATCGCGCATCCGCTCCACCGGCATCACGAACCGGCTGAGATCAAACCGCTCCTCGATGCCGAGCTTCATCACATCGACATAGCCGCTCATGACCTGCAACAGGTTGTTGAAGTCGTGCGCGATGCCCCCTGTCAATTGCCCGAGCGCTTCCATCTTCTGCGATTGCCGCAGCGCCTCTTCCGCGTCGCGCCGGCGGCTGATATCGAGTTGAGACGCGAAGAAATACACGATATCGCCGGCCTCGTTTCTGACCGGCGAGATGAAGAGCGCGTTCCAGAAGGTCGACCCGTCCTTGCGATAGTTCAGCACCTCGATATTGATTTCGCGGCCTTGCAGGACGGCATCGCGAATCTCGGACACGGTGGCCTGGCTCGTCTCCGGCCCTTGCAAGAGCCGGCAGTTCTGCCCGATCAGTTCCTCGACGCTGAACCCCGTCAGGTTGAGGAACGCCGAGTTCACGAAGACGATCGGGTTGTCGGGCTGATTCGGGTCGGTGACGAGCATGGGCATGCGTGTCGTCGAAACGGCCGCGAAAAAAATATCGTTCGAATGGTCGCTGAAGGATGGCCGTACGTTGCTTACGGTGGGGCGCTCAATGTTCAATTTTTGTCCTCGTTCTGGCCGCATCCACCGTCTGGCGGTGCGCGAGGACCGCCGAAACCCGGCGATGTGTCGACGAGGATTCTAGCTTGCGGCGCCCAACGTTGTCGCGTTCGCGTGGACGCGAATCACGCTCTGGCCGCGCCGCTCAACTGCTCTTCTATCGTCCTCGTCAGCGGCGACTGCACGTCGCCCGTGTGCTTCGTCTCAACAGGCTCGATCAGCACGATCCAGCACTCTTCGTCGGCAACCGGGTTATGCAGCGTGCCGCGCGGCACGACGTGCATGGAGCCTGCGGGCAAACGCACGGCGCGGCCGCCTTCGTATTCGATGGTGAGATTGCCGCGCACCACGAAGAACAACTCGTCTTCGTTCGCGTGGTCGTGCCACGCGAGTTGACCGCGCACCTTGGCGACCTTCACATACTGATCGTTGACTTGCGCGACGACTTTCGGCGACCAATATTCGCGGACATCGCCGAACGCGGCTTCGAGGTCGAATGATTCGGCAAACTGAAGAACAGGCACGGTCAACTCCACATGAACGAAACGTTTGGTCCAGCGTGACGCCGACTCTAGCGCATAAGCGGACGATCTGCCCGAACCACCGTCATTCGATCAGTGCCGCGAGTTCATCCGCCGTACCCGACGGAAACGATGCCTTGAGGTGCGTGAGGAAAGCCGACACGCGCGTGCTCAGCAAGCGCCTGGACGGATACAGCGCCCACAACGCAATCTCCGGCCCGTCGACATCGCCCCAATGCGCGAGTTTGCCGGCGGCGATATCGCGGCTCACCAGCGACAGCGGCAGACAGGCGGCGCCCACGCCGAGGCGAACGGTGTCGCGCACCATGACGAGCGACGACAGTTGCGCGACCGGCTCGATGAATATGCGCGCCTTTCCCCGCGCGCCGATCACGTCCCAGTACGCAGTGCCTTCCGGCGCTACCCGAACGACTGCGCGAACGCTGGATTCGGCGGCCGGTCGCTTCAGTCCCGGCTGCGCGACGACAACGAGCCGGTCGCGCAGGAAGATGCGACCGACCAGCGTCTCGTTCGGTTCAGGGTTGACGCGGATCACGAGGTCATACCCTTCTTCGATCATGTTGACCGGGCGATCTTCCGTCGTCACTTCGATGCGGACCTGCGGGTGCTTCAGGACGAACGACGCCACCAGCTTTCCCATGGCTATCTGCGAGAAGAGCGCGGGCGCGCTGATGCGCAAGCGGCCGCGCGGCTCGTCGCTGCCGGATGCAATGGCGGCGGCGCTTTCGTTGAGTTCGGCCAGGAGCGCGCCGGTGCGCTCGTAGAGGGCGCGGCCCTCCTGGGTGAGCGTGACCCCGCGCGGACCGCGTTCGAAGAGCCGAATGCGAAGGTCGTTTTCGAGTTCGGTGACGCGTCGCGAGAGCGTCGCCTTGGGCCGCTCGGACGCGCGAGCGGCTTCTCCAAAGCTGCCGTAACGCGCGACGAGGTTGAAGTCAGCGAGAGCGAGAAGGTCCATGCGGGTCCTAGTCAGCGTTCGAGGAGTGTTCCATGAGTGAGACGCCTCGTCTCTATATCACATCTTCCGGACAGTCAGTGGATCACTTACCTTAGGTGCATGCCAACCACTTGAAGGAGTTCCACCATGACTATTCTCGTTACCGGCGCCACCGGCCGCGTCGGCCGTCAGGTCGTCGAACAACTCGTCAGCCGCAACGCGGACGTGCGCGTGCTGGTGCGCGATCCATCGAAAGCGCGCTTCCCGGTCGACGTGGCGGTCGCACAAGGCGATATGCTCGATATCGATTCGCTTCGCCGGGCCTTCGCCGGCGTGCGCACGCTGTTCCTGCTCAACGCGGTCGCGGGCGACGAGTTCACGCAGGCGCTGATCACGCTGAACATCGCGCGGGAGTCGGGCGTCGAGCGTGTGGTTTATCTGTCGGTCATGCACGCGGAGCGGTTCGTGAACGTGCCGCACTTCGCGGTGAAGTCCGGCGCCGAGCGCATGATCGACCAAATGGGTTTCAGCGCGACGATCCTGCGCCCAGCGTACTTCATCGACAACGAACTGATGGTCAGGGACGTCGTCGTCGATCACGGCGTATATCCGATGCCCATCGGGAGCAAGGGCGTCGCCATGGTCGACACGCGGGATATCGCGGAGGTCGCGGCCATCGAACTGTTGCGTCGCGACGAGGCCGCTGCGGATCTTCCCGTCGAGGTCATCAATCTCGTCGGACCGGACACATTGACGGGCACTGCGCTGGCGTCCATCTGGTCCGACGTGCTCGGCCGGCCGGTGGCCTACGGCGGCGACGATCCTAGCGGATTCGAGCAGAACCTTGCGGGCTTCATGCCGAAGTGGATGGCTTACGAGATGCGCCTGATGGCCGAGCGTTATGTCAGCGACGGCATGGTGCCGGAAGCCGGCGACGCCGAACGCCTTGTGCGCATGCTGGGGCGTCCGCTGCACACGTACCGCGACTTCGCCGCGCAACTGGCGAGTTGAGCGTCGCGGGTGCTGATTGACGAGGACGAATCGGCACCCGCGGGTGCCGATGAAGGGAGGCGTCGGCGCGCATAGAGAAGCTATCGTGGTCCCCCCGACAGGAATCGAACCTGTATCTAGCGCTTAGGAGGCACTCGTTCTATCCATTGAACTACGGGGAGCGGACCGCACGTCCCGCCGAGGGCCGGATCGACTCAAGCTGCACCCAAGCGGACGTCCGGGCTGGCGGGAGCGCAGAGTATAGCAAACGCATTCGCAAACGCATTCGACGGCCATGCGCACGCCGAACGAAAAAGCATCGGCGCAAAGGTTTGGCGACAAAACCGCGGGTTTGTCCCTATCAAGTTCCGCGCAAACGCGCCGCCATCGGACAAATGGACCCCATATCCGATATCAAGCCCCAGGGCGCGTTTTCGGCGTTGCTGGCAGACCAGGACCTCGCGCATCTTCAGAAGGTGCTGCGTCGTTCGCTGTCTTGCGATCTCGGCGGTCCATTGCTGCCGCCCTCGTACTGGCGCGGGCGGCTTGCTGCCATCACGCGGCAGGCACACCTGTCGCATACGCAGATCCAGATCGTTCACCGGCTTTATCTGGTGATCGATGCGTTCGAAGCCGCGTCCGCCAGGAGCGATGCCGATGCCAATGCCGAAGGCCCCGCGCCCGACGAACCGCTCGCCGCGTCAGGCGCTTGAGCGGCCCGTCGGTCAGTGCCGGTGCCTGAGCCACCACTCGCGCAGCGAATGGCCCGGCGCGGCTGCGCGCGTCGCTGTTTTCGCGCGATGCGCCCGCCTCTCGCGATATTCGTCGCGCCAGTCATGCGCGAGCAACACGAGGCCGATCGCGGCCAGCGCCGCGACGCCGATGAGTATGTCGGGGAAATCGAGCATGGCGCCCTCCTGCTTGCGGCTGCCGTCATGCTTCCATGATAGGCCGCGCGCGGCGCAAGTCGCTGGCATTTACGCGCCTAGTTTCCTATGCTGCCTGGCGAGCGCGCTGCTGCTGCGCATGCGCCGCGAGCCGCACCGCCGCGTTCGCCGCGCCGTAGCCGTCGTAGCCGCCGCGCCGCTCGATCACTTCGAGAAAGAAGCGCTGATCGAGCTGCTCCGTGTAGGCGTGGAAGAACTCGCCGCCGCGCTCGTCCCGGTCGTACAGGATGTTGTGCTCGCGCATCGCGTCGACCTGCTCGTCGGGCAGGCCGTAGCGCGCCACGAGGTCGTCGTAGTAGTTGCGCGGAATGCGCAGGAACTGCACGCCGTCCGCTTCCAGACGCGGAATCGCGTCGAAGATGTCGGGCGTGCTGAACGCGACGTGATTCAAGCCCGAGCCGCGATACGTCGAGAGCGACTCGGACACCGCCGTGAAGCGGTCCATCGACGCGTTGAGCGCGATGCGCACCGAGCCGTCGCGGCTTCGCACGGCGCGGCTGCGCACGAGCCCGTACGGATCGGGCACGAGCACGCTCGCCTCCGTCTCGAAGCCGAACGCGCTGCGGAAAAAGAGCACCCACGTATCGAGCGCCTCGGCCGGCAGCGAAAGGCACACGTGATCGATGCGCGAAAGCGGCCCGACTTCGTAAGGGCCGTCGATATCGGTCAGGACGAAGTCCGATTCCCAGAGCGTCGGCGCGCCGGGCGCTTCATCGACGAAATAGTCGAGGCTGCCGTCCGGCGACTGCACGCCCGGCACCACGCGCTCGTTGGGTCCCACGCGGCCCGAGAACGGCTTGGAGCCGTAAGCGGCGGCGCGCTCGAACGCGCATCTGGCGTCATCGACATGAAACGCCGACGCGCACAGCGACAAGCCATGCTGCTGGAAGAACGCGCTCGCGAACGAATCGGCTTCCGCGTTCAGCACGATCGATCCCGCGCCGTGCCGATACAGCGTCACGTCCTTCGACCGATGCGTGCCCGCGAGCCGGAAGCCGAGCTTGCGCAGCCAGTCGGCGACGTGCTCGCGCGTCGTGTCGTCCACGGCGAATTCGAGGAACTGGAAGCCGATGTGCGCAGGCGGCGCGGGCGGATCGAAGAGTGCCGCGGGCGCGCGCTCGCCCATGAGCGCGCGCGTCTGCTCTTCGAGAAAGCGCAGCGAGCGATGCCCGTCCGCCGCGGTGATGGCGGTCGGCGCGGCGCGAAAGCCGTCGTTGAAGATTTCGAGCGAGAGCGGCCCCGTGTAGCCCGCCTCGAGCACGCGCGCCGTGAAGCCGGCGACATTGAATGCGCCCTGCCCCGGAAAACAGCGATAGTGACGGCTCCATTCGAGCACGTCCATCGAGAGCACGGGCGCATCGGCGATCTGCACGAAGGCGATGCGATCGCCGGGAATGGCCGCGATCTCATCGACGGAATCGCCAATGGACAGCGTATGGAAGCTGTCGAGCACGAGACCGAGGCTCGGATGATTGACGGCATCCACCAGACGCCACGCGTGCTTGTACGAGTTGACGTGCCGGCCCCACGCGAGCGCCTCGTAGCCGACGATCACGCCCGCTTCCTCGGCGAGGCGCGCGAGCACGCCGAGCTGATCGACGATGAGCGCGTCGTTGGCGACGGTGTCCGGCGACACGTTGCTGCACGCGAGCATACGATCCGCGCCCAGTTCGTGCATCAGGTCGAACTTGCGTTTCGCGCGCTCGACGTTTTTCGCGAGCCGCTCACCGCTCACGCCCTCGAAGTCCCGAAACGGCTGGAACAGATAGATGGCGAGGCCCAGGTCGTCGCAGAGACGCCGGACGTCGGCGGGCGTGCCGTCGAAGTAGAGCAGATCGTTTTCGAAGATCTCGACGCCGTCGAAGCCCGCCGCGCGAATGGCCTTCAGCTTTTCGACGAGCGTCCCGCTGATGGATACCGTCGCGATGGATGTCGGGATGGAACGCGGCATCGCTGCCTCCTCTGCATTTCGTTGCGGGGTGAACCGTTAGAGTGTAGGCGCTCTGCGCGCAGTTCACGTCATTGTGTGCGAGCATAACAAACTAACTAGATGGTACAAAATACGTGAAAATACCGAAGGACAGGATGCGCGCGCACGCGCACACTGAGCTTGCAATCGCCGCACTGCACCATCGCGCCCTCTTTCACTGCTGTACGCTACGTGCGAGCGTCTAGCCTTAAGCCTCTTCTCGCGGGAGCACTCGCATGACCAGCAAAACTTCGTATCTGATCGGACTGATCGGCTCGGGCATCGCCGGATCGCTGACGCCCGCCATGCACGAGCAGGAAGGCCGCGTGCTCGGGCTGAACTACGTGTATCGGCGCATCGACCTGCAGGCGCTGAAGCTCGAGCCGTCCGCGCTTCCCGACTTGTTGATCGCCGCCGAGCGCATGGGCTACGACGGCCTCAACATCACGTATCCGTGCAAGCAAAGCGTGATCCCATTGCTCGACGAGCTGGACCCCGACGCCCGCGCGCTCGGCGCGGTGAATACCGTCGTGCTGAAGGACGGCAAGCGCATCGGCTACAACACGGACTGGTCGGGCTTCGCGCGCGCGTTCCAGCGCGGCCTGCCGGATGCGCCGCTCGGCCGCGTCGTGCAACTGGGCGCGGGCGGCGCGGGCGCGGCGGTCGCGCATGCGGCGCTGGTCATGGGCGCGAACGCGCTCACGCTGTTCGATTCGGACGAGGCGCGCGCATCGTCGCTCGCGGCGGAACTGGCGGCGCGCTTTCCGGATCGCGAAGTGACGAGCGGCGGCGACCTGCGCGAGACCTTGCGCCCGGCCAACGGCCTGATTCACGCGACGCCGACCGGCATGGCGAAGCTGCCCGGCATGCCGCTGCCGGCGGAGTATTTGCACAAGGACTTGTGGGTGGCGGAGATCGTCTACTTTCCGCTCGAAACCGAGCTGCTCAAGACGGCGAAGGCGCTCGGCTGCCGCACGGTGAGCGGCGGCGGCATGGCGGTGTGTCAGGCGGTGGATGCGCTGCGCATCTTCACGGGACGCGAGCCGGACGCCGAGCGCATGTTCGCCCATTTCCAGACCTTGCTGCCCGCTGACGCGAAGTAAGCGCGGCATCGAAAACAAAACGGCGGCCTCGCAGGAGAGCCGCCGTTTGTCTTTAGCCTTCGCGCCGCATGTAGCACAGCACCGCTTCGATAATCATCTCGCGATGCCTAGCCCGCGAGCGCGGCCCGGACGGATCGCGCCCGAACGCGGCGCTCCACGTATGGCGGTTCGCCACGCGATGAAAGCAGAACGAGCTGATCATCAGATGCAGGTCGAGCGGCTCGACATCGTCGCGAAAACGCCCTGCCGCGACGCCTCGCGCGATGAGGTCTTCGAGTGTTTTGACGACCGTGGCGTTGCGCCATTTGAAGGTCTTCGACTGCTCGACGTACTTCGCACCGTGCACGTTCTCGATCGTCACGAGACGCACGAAATCGCGATGTTTGTCGTGGTAGTCGAACGTGAAACCGATAAGCTCGCGCAGCGCCTCTTCGGGGTCCATCTCCGCGAGTTCCAGTTCCTGTTCCAGCGCGCGGATATCGCCGTAGACCTGTTCCAGCACCGCCTCGTACAGCCCTTCCTTGCTGCCGAAGTAGTAGTACAGCATGCGCTTGGTGGTGTTGGTGCGCTCGGCGATGGCATCGACGCGCGCGCCCGTGAGGCCCATCGCCGAGAATTCCTGCGTGGCGATGTCGAGAATATTGCGCTTGGTCTCCTCTGGATCGTACTTGCGCCGCCCCTCCGATCCGGCCGGCGCGGACGCAGCACTGGCGGCCTTGCTCACCTCGGTGGCGGCCTTGCTTGCTTTTTTCATGTTTGCGTCTGAGAACGGCATTGGGAAACGATTCTAGCATGGGGGTCATAGCGTTCTTCGCCAAGGAAAGCGCTTCTTTCCAGGGCTTCATCTATACTTTTCCGATGCCCGATTCCCTCATTCGATTTCACTCATTCCGCATGCCGCGCCCCGCAGTTTTCGCCGCATGCTTCGCCCTCTTTTGCACGCTCTGCGCGAACGCGTCGGCGCAAACGCAGCTTCCGCCAAGCCATCCATCGAGGCCGCAACTGCTCGCGGCCGAAGGCGTGATGACAAGCGCGAACATCGCGCGCGGCGCGGCCGATATCTGCCACATCGATGCCGCCAAGGTCGCGCGCTTCAAGGACGCTGCGCGCGCCAACTTCGTGGACGCGCCCGACTTCGAGGCCGAATGGACGCTCGGTTATCGGCAGGCGCAAGCGACGGTAGACCGCTTCGACAAGCTGAAGACGAGCAATCCCGCCGAGTACAAGAAGGAAATCGACGAGGCATGTCCCGCGCTCAACCGCGGTATCGACGAAGTCACGCAGCCGCAATAGCGGCAAGCGAACGCGTGCGCTTTGAACTTCGGGTCATCGACGGCCATCGCCCTTCTGATCCGCGCATCGACCACGGGCCCGCCGCGGAAATTCGGGGGCGGATGCTAAACTCGACGCGCTCCCCCGGCGCTCGCTCCATTGCGGGCACATTCGCTGCGGCGCTTGGCGCATCCGAAGGAGCGCCACGCGCTGCGGGGCACGCTTCTATCGCTTATCAGGAGGCACGACTCACATGGCTGATTTCCGCATCTGGTCCGACGAATTTCCACCGAACGGTTTCATGACCCGCGCGCAGGAACTCGACATGCAGGCGTTCGGCACGTCGGGCGAGAACATCTCTCCCGCGCTCCAGTGGGAAGACCCGCCCGCCGACACCAAAAGTTTCGCGCTCACCGTCTACGACCCGGACGCGCCCACGGGCAGCGGCTTCTGGCACTGGGTCGTGGTCAATATTCCGGCCGATGCGCGCTCGCTGCCGCGCAATGCCGGCAAGGCGGACGGCAGTCTGCTTCCGGCGGGCGCGCTGCAACTGCGCAACGACTACGGCACGGTCGGCTTCGGCGGGGCCGCGCCGCCGCGCAGTGACAAGCCGCATCGCTACATCTTCCGCATTCACGCGCTGCAGGCGGAAAAGCTGCCGCTCGACCTCAACGCGACCAACGCCGTCGCGCGCTTCATGACGCACCTGAACGAAATCGATTCGGCGACCTACACGGGTCTCTACGAACTCAAGTAACGCGTGAACCACGCAGGCCGGGCCGCATGAGCGATCACGCGGCCCGACGCCACAAGCGATTTGAAAACGGCGCGTCGTACAATGCGCCGCCTTGCCACTCAAGATCCGTCGATGGATTCCGATCAAGGCCTGCCCCTTCCCCAACGCTATTGGGCGATTGTCGTCGTCGCGCTCGGCATCACGCTCGCGGTGCTCGACGGCGCCATCGCCAACGTCGCGCTGCCGACCATCGCGCGCAATCTGTCGGCGACGCCCGCCTCGTCCATCTGGGTCGTCAACGCGTATCAGCTCGCGGTCACCATCTCGCTCTTGCCGCTCGCCTCGCTCGGCGACCGGATCGGCTATCGGCGCGTGTATCTCGGCGGCCTCGCGCTCTTCACGCTCTCGTCGCTCGGCTGCGCGCTTTCCGGATCGCTCGTCGCGCTCACCCTCACGCGCGTCGTTCAGGGCTTCGGCGCGGCCGGGATCATGAGCGTGAACACGGCCATCGTGCGCATCATCTATCCGCAGAAACAACTGGGGCGCGGCGTCAGCATCAACGCCACGGTGGTCGCGATCTCGTCGGTGATCGGTCCGACCGTCGCATCGGGCGTGCTGTCGGTGGCGTCGTGGCCGTGGCTCTTCGCGATCAACGTGCCGATCGGGCTCGCGGCGCTCGCCATCGGCATGAAGGCGCTGCCGCGCACGCCGGGCCACCGGCAGCCGTACGATTACGTGAGCGCCGTGCTCAACGCGCTGTTCTTCGGCATTGCGATCGTCGCGGTCGATGGACTCGGGCACGGCGAGCATCGCCCGTACGTGATCGCAGAATTCATCGCGACCGGCGTGATCGGCACGATCTTCGTGCGGCGGCAACTGAACCAGAGCGCCCCGCTTCTCCCGGTCGATCTGCTGCGCATTCCGGTGTTCGCGTTGTCGATCGGCACGTCGGTCTGTTCGTTCTGCGCGCAGATGCTCGCGTTCGTCTCGCTGCCGTTTCTGCTGCAGGACAGCTTCGGCATGAGTCAGGTCCAGACCGGCTTTCTGATGACGCCGTGGCCGTTGGTGATCGTGTTCGTCGCGCCGCTCGCGGGCGTGCTCTCGGACCGCTATCCCGCCGGATTGCTCGGCGGCATCGGGCTGGCGGTGCTGACCGTGGGACTCGTTCTGCTCGCGACCGTCGGCGGGCATCCAAGCGCGTTCGACATCAGCTGGCGCATGGCGATCTGCGGGCTCGGCTTCGGCCTCTTTCAGTCGCCGAACAATCGCCAGATGCTGTCGTCGGCGCCGCGTCATCGCAGCGGCGGCGCGAGCGGCATGCTCGGCACCGCGCGCTTGACCGGGCAGACGCTCGGAGCCGCGCTCGTCGCGCTGATTTTTGGTCTGGAGCCGCATCGCGGGCCGTTGATCGCGCTCGGGGTCGCGGCGGTGTTTTCGGCGGCGGCGGCTGTCGTCAGCATGCTGCGGCTTGCCGGGAAGCGCGGCGTCGAAGCGGCGTGAAGCGCGCCGCGCTGATATGCGACTGAAGCGCCATCGCGAGTGATTGATCGCTCGCCGTGGCAGAGGCATTTGCGGCGGCGGCTGTCGTCTGCATGCTGCGGCTTGTCAGCAAGCACAGCGTTTAAGCGGCGTGACGCGCCGCGCTCGTCTTTGACTAAGACCGCATCGTAGCCCGTTGATCGCGCTCGGCGTCGCGGCGGCGTTTTCGGCGGCGGCGGCCGTCGTCAGTGTGCTGGTGCTTGCCAGCAAGCACAGCATCGAAGCGCGGTGACGCGCGCCGCGCATGTCTCTGACCGAAGCCGCATCGCGGGCCGTTGATCGCGCTCGGGGTCGCGGCGGTGTTCTCGGCGGCGGCGGCTGTTGTCAGCATGCTGCGGCTTGCCGGCAAACACGGCGTCGACGCGGCGTTAAGGGCACCGCGTTTGTCTTTAACTGAAGCGCTTCGCGGGTCGCTAATCGCTCGGCGTAGCGGCGGCATTCGCGGCGGCGGCGGCTGTCGTCAGCGTGCTGAGTCTTGCCAGCAAGCAAAGCATCGAAGCGTGGTGACGCGCGCCGCGCATGTCTCTGACTGAAGCCGCATCGTGGGCAGCTGTTCGCGCTCGGCGTGGCGGCGATGTTTTCGGCGGCGGCCGTTGTTAGCATGTCGCGTCTTGCCAGCAAGCATAGCGTCGAAGCGGCGTGAGCCGCGCCGCGCTCGTCCTTGACTGAAGCCCGCATCGCGGGCCGCTGATTGCGCTCGGCGTGGCAGCGGCATTCTCGGCGGCAGCACGGCCGTCGTCACCATCTGCGTCTCTCCAGCCCGTACAGCGTCGAAGCGGCGTAACGCGCATTGCGGCCGCGATTGGCCTGCCGCCTGATCACGCCGGCATCTGCATCCATCCGATGCAATAAGGCGATTAATTGGGCACATCCCTTGCTCCCCTTTCGAGCGCGAATCCGCGCGTGAATCTGCCGCGCGACCATCCGAAACGAGCAATGACAGGAGTGTTCATGGCGATTTCCCTCAACGGCTACAAGGTAGCGATCCTCGCCGTCGACGGCTTCGAGCAGGCCGAACTCGTCGATCCGCAGCGCGCGCTGAAGGAAGCCGGCGCGCAGGTCGACGTCATCTCGCAGAAGCACGGCGAGATCCAGGGTTTCAAGCACGTCGACAAGGGCGACACCGTGAAAGTGGATCGCACGCTCGACGAAGCGACCGCCGCAGACTACAACGCCGTCGTGTTGCCCGGCGGCGTCGTGAATGGCGACGCCATCCGCCTCGACGCGAAAGCGCAAGCCTTCGTCAAGGAAGCCGATCAGGCGAAGAAGCCGATTGCCGTCATCTGCCACGGCGGCTGGCTGCCGATCTCGGCGGGCATCGTCGCGGGCCGCACGATGACGAGCTGGCCGAGCCTTCAGGACGACGTGCGCAACGCAGGCGGCACGTGGGTCGATCAGGAAGTGCAGATCGACGGCAATCTGATCACGAGCCGCAAGCCCGACGACCTGCCTGCCTTCAATCAGGCGCTGATCGAGGCGCTCGGCCAAGCGCGCGCTGCCTGAATGCGCCGGCTCGACCCACGAACCGGAGCCACGCCGATGCCACGCGCCGCCCATCTCACCGCCCGCTTTATCGCCCTTCTGTTCGCGGCCTGCGCGACCATCGCCCAGGCGCAGATCGAAGAGGCCGCGAGCGCCAGCACGCCCGCGAACGCGCCGCCATCGCAGAAGCTCTCGGCGACCGACCAGCAGTTCATCCAGGACGCCGGCACCGCGGGCGCGACCGAGATCGCGGCGAGCAAGCTGGCGCTCACGCGTTCGGGCGACAAGGACGTGAAGGAGTTCGCACAGCGAATGATCGCGGATCACGCCAAGCTCGCGCGCAACCTCGATGTCATCGCGAAGCGCCACGGCATCACGTCGCCGCCGAGCGCGGATTCGTCCGTCACCGGTAGTCTGCAAAATCTCAAGGGGGCCGACTTCGACAAGGCCTATATTGAGAAAGTCGCGCTCGCCGCGCATCAGAAGGCGGTCGAGCTGTTCGCGAAGGAGAGCGAAAAAGGCAACGATGCCGCGTTGAAGGCGGCGGCGGCGAAGGCGCTGCCGATCCTCCGTCATCACTACGCGATGGCCCAGCAATTAGCCAAGGCGAAGGCGTCATGAGCGCCGGGCACCTTCTCGACCGCGCGGACGCTCCATGCGTTCGCGCGTCCGCCGGCCCTCGTCCGGCTTATGAGGACTCGACCATGCACATCACGTTTTCCGACGATCCCCCCGTCTACAACGGCGACGATCTCGCCATCCACTTCACCGCGCTCGTCGATGGCGAAGCGGTCGTCTGCTCGATCAGCGCCGAGGCGCTCGAAGACCATTTCGGCGCGAAGTCGCCGCGCGAGGAAGACCTGCTGCCCGCGTTCGAAAGCGGCGCAGCGCGCATTCGCGCGGTGTGCGCCGAAGCGCTCGACGACAACGGCGGCCAGTCGGTCGTGCTGCGCAGCGGACTCTTTCGCGTGGCCGGCATGGAGCCGGAATGATTCCGCGCGCGTCTCTCTGAACGGCTCCGCCCTGCGCGAGCCGCATTCGACCAACCGATACTAAAAGGAGGAAACATGTCCCTGATCATCGCGGGCCGGTTCCAGACTTTTCCTGCCGCCGAAACGGCTGCCCAGCGGCTCTTCGCAAACGGCTTCGTGGAAGAGGACGTCACGCTGTTCTTCGTGAACCCGAGCGGGCAGCACGCGCGCTTTCCGATCGGCGGCGACGTCCATACCGACAAGGGCGCGGGCGCCGCGCCCAAAGGCGCCGGCAAGGGCGTGACCATCGGCGCGGTGATCGGCGCGGTCATCGGCGCGGCGATCTTCGCAGTGTTCAAGGCGCCGCTGATCGTGTCGGTGGTGGCTGCCGGCGTCGGTGCCTATATCGGCTCGCTCGCGGGCGCGATGTCGCACACGAAGAAGAAGCCGGGCGCGCCCGCGCAGCCCGAGGAAGAACCCACGCGTCACTCCGGCGTGCTGGTGGCCGTGCACGTATCGCCGGAGACGTATGATCGCGCGGCGAACATTCTGCGCGAAGCCGGCGGGCTGGATATCGAACGCGCGTCGGGCCGCTGGAAGCAAGGCCGCTGGAGCGACTTCGATCCGCTCAAGCCGCCGCAACCGGTTTGATCGTTATCGCTCGACGATCGCACGCATAAAAGCCGAAGCGCCCGGTTCTGGCCGGGCGCTTCTTCGTACTATTTGGTTCTACGCAGCAATCAAACCCATAGCCGCTCGGTTGGCGTCGGCTCCACACGCGCGCGCGCCCGGCAATCGGCGGGGCGCGGGTGCGCTCGCGTCGAGCCATGCGGCGAAGGCTCGCATAGCTGCGAATAAGCCGCGCGCATCGCTGCGGCTGCCGCAGAGTCAGCGGACCGGTCAATCGCTTCTGCACGGACGTGCAGCGCAATCGCCGACGCGACGATCGCAACGAATACGAAAAGCTCGCGATTCGCGAGCATGCGGGACCCTTTCATCGTTTCTCCTGTTGCCTTGTCGCTGCGCATCTGCATGGGACGCGTCGTGATATGTGCGGCAGAGGCTGAGCAATGCATGTGCCGCGCTTTCTGGCCGTCCGGGCACGCGACATGCAATAGCTAACCGGCAAGCGCGCGCCTCGGCACCGAGGCTGCGTAGAACGCAACTTCGTCACTAAAAGGAGGTGTATATGAGCACGAACGTCGTATCGGTACTGAATGACCTCATCGAAACGTCGAAGGACGGCGAAAAGGGGTTCCTGAAGGCCGCTGAAGACACGCGTGACCCGAGCCTCAAGCTGTTGTTCCAGAACCGCGCGGAAGCCTGCGCGCAAGGCGCCATCGAACTGCAAGGTCTCGTGCAGCGTCTGGGCGGCAAGCCCGAAACGGGCGGCTCGATCTCCGGCGCGCTGCATCGCGGCTGGGTGGATGTGAAGTCGGCCGTGACGACGCAAAGCGATCACGCCGTTCTCGCCGAATGCGAGCGCGGTGAAGACGCCGCGAAGAAGAACTACCGCCAGGCGCTCGACAAGGACCTGCCGGCCGATATCCGCGCCGTGGTCGAACGGCAGTATCAGGGCGTCGTCGAGAACCACGACCGCATCCGCGATCTGCGCGACCAGTACGCAGCCGCGAAGTCCTAAAGCGCCAACCGCTTTCATGCGGCGATCGGAAAGCAAAACGGCCACTCGCGTGGCCGTTTTGTCGAGCGCGCGCCGCAGGCTTAGTGCGGCTGGCCCTTGTCGTTCGTGCCGAGCGACGAAGCGGCAGCGGCCGCCGACGCGCCCTTCAGCTTGTGGCTCTTGTTCTGCTGATGCAGATACGTGCCCTTCTTCTTCGCATGCGCGCCGGAAGCTGCGTCCGTCGTCGCGGCGCTGTCCGATGCCTGCGCGAACGCCGTCGTCGTGAATGCGAGCGCCAGCGCGCCGATCAATGCCATCTTTTTCGTCTTCATCAAGAGCTCCTTTTGCCGGGGCCTTCCAGCGCCGCAGTACGGCGCTTCTTGCCGCCTCTAGTGACGCCTGAACGGGCCGTCTGTTTTTAGGGTGTCAACGATGCTGCGAGGTGATGCATCTTCTGCTTCGAGCCACGAGCGGTATGACCGCCTGATGCGCGAACCCGCGCCCGGAGCCCGATGTGCAGCCTGCTTCGGCCACATGACGGACCCCTGCGCGGGTTCGTTTGCTCGCGCCCTGACCCGCCGAGGCAGGCCGGGCATACGAACTATGCCATCACTTTCGTGTTAGTCGGCAGCAATTTTAAGATGGTTCTTCACGGATGCAACACCCGAGACTTCCTTGACAACCTGCTCGGCATTCGTCTTGTCTTCTGCCGACGGCACGGTGCCGGTCAGCGAAACGACGCCGCCGCGCGTCTTCACGTGGATGTGCGTGGACTTCACGTTCTTCGCGCTGAGCAGTTCGGCCTTGACCTTGGTCGTGACCGCGCTGTCATCCACCTTTTTGCCGACCTGATCCATTTTCTGGCCGACGGACGATTCCGAGCCCGAGGACGACGACGTCGAGTTGGTCTGGGCGCCTGCGTTGAGCGCGAACACGACGCACGCGATACCGCCGGCTGCTTTGAGGAATTGAGTCGTCTTCATAGTATTACTCCTTGTTTTCAGTTCTGGCCTTGCGCCCCGGTCTTACCCGCTCTGTCGCGGGACATGGATGGAGCGCCCCGTTTGTGCTGCTGGTCTGGTGCGTGTTGCATGCTGCGTCATCTCGGCCGGCGTCGCCGCGCCGACCGCAAAGGTCTGATGCAACTCGCGTGCCGGGTCGTAGCGAAACGGGTCTTCGTTCGGGGGCGCACAAGCCGGGAACGCTGCCGTCTGCGGGCCGGCAACGGTTCAGACGCCCTCGCTCGCCATGCCGCCGACGCCGCGCAAAACCCCGCGCGCCAAGCCTCGACCGGCGCGGTGCTTTTGTCTGAGCCCGTGTAAAAAGTGCGTGAAAGTGGCCTTCCGCACGCATCAATGCGACGCGCGCCGAGAGAAAAAACTCAAGCTGAGCATGGCTTTAGCAATCGATGGCATAGGTGTTGCTCTAGGTGGTCGGCACACACATCGACCCCGTCAAGAACATCGAGGATTAGCAAGCAATGCCGCCTTCACTCGAACTCCGCACCAAGCAAAGCCTTGCGCTCACCCCGCGCCTACAGCAGTCCGTACGCCTGCTGCAGCTTTCGTCGCTCGAATTTCAGCAAGAGCTGCGTAACGCGCTGGATACCAACCCCTTCCTCGAATACGACGAGTCGCAAACCGAGGACAACGCTCTCGGCGCGGACAACGGCAACTCGATGAGCGACACCGCGCTCTCGCCCGCCGCCGACAGCCCCGCCGAGGCGCCGCTCGCCTCGGAAAGCAGCATGGACGGCGATTCGGGCGCGGACAGCGGTTCGCGCGACGACGCCATCAGCGAATTCTCGTCCGACCCGTTCGGACGCAACGGCTCGCGCAACAACGGCGACGGCGAAGGCTCCGATCCGGCCGACTGGGTCCGCATCGAACCGTCGCTGCACGAAACGCTGCACGACGCGCTGCGTCTTTATCAGCTGAACGAACGCGACCGCGCGGTGGCGCAGCTCATCATCGAAGCGCTCGACGACGACGGCTATCTGCGTCAGGAATTGAGCGAACTGGCCGATGTCGTGGACATCGAGCCCGCGATCAACGAGGACGAGCTCAACATCGCGCTCAAGCTCGTGCAGTCGCTCGACAAACCGGGCGTCGGCGCGCGCAACCTGTCCGAATGCCTGACGCTGCAACTCGACGCGATGCCCGAAGACACGCCGGGCCGCGACGTGGCGCGCGAAATCGTCGGGCATCATCTGGAGCGGCTCGCGCGCCGCGAGCAGGCCGAGTTGCAGAAGAAGATCGGCTGCAGCGCAGAGGAACTGCGCATCGCGTGCGCGCTCGTGCGGCGTCTCGACCCGAAGCCGGGCGAGAACTACGGCCAGAGCGAAGACAACTACGTGGTGCCGGACGTGATCGTGCGCCAGGTCAAGAAGCAATGGGTCGTCACGATCAACCCGGCGGTGCTGCCGCGCGCGCGCATCCACCGCATGTATGCCGAACTCTTCGCGCAGTCGGCGGGCGCGAGCCGTTCGCCGCTCGCGCAGCAGTTGCAGGAAGCGCGCTGGCTGATCCGCAACGCGCAGCAGCGCTTCACGACGATTCAGCGCGTGGCCGAATGCATCGTCTCGCATCAGAAGGCGTTCTTCGACTACGGCGAGATTGCGCTGAAGCCGCTCGTCCTGCGCGATGTCGCCGATGAGCTCGGCCTGCACGAATCGACCATCTCGCGTGCGACGGGCAACAAGTACATGTCGACGCCGCGCGGCATCTTCGAGTTCAAGCACTTCTTCCCGCGCGAACTCAGCACCGAAAGCGGCGGCACGTGCTCGGCTGCCGCAGTGCGCGCGCTCTTGAAGGAGATGATCGCGAAGGAAAACACGCGCGATCCGCTCTCGGACGTGAGTCTCGCGAAGATGCTCGCCGATCAGGGCGTGATCGTCGCGCGCCGCACGGTAGCGAAGTATCGGCATCTGATGAAGGTGCCGCCTGCGGAACTTCGCAGGCAGGCTTGACGGCAGAACGCCGCAAGCAGTTTCCGCGCTCCTGCACTCAGCGAAGACCCGGTCAAGCGAATCGCAGAGCAGCACAGCAGGAAGCGCCATGTCGGGCCGCCCACATCGGGCGGCCTTTTTTTCGTCAGCGCCAGCCGGACTCGCGATGCGTGCGCTTGCGCGCCGCCGTCGCGGAAAGCTCGGCGCCCAGCAGGAAGACCGCCGCCGAGTAGTAGAGCCACAAGAGGATGACGGCGAGCGATCCCGCCGCGCCGAACATGTTCGCCGTGCCCGCGTGTTGCACGTAGAGCGCGAAGAGCCGCTTGCCGCCTTCGAACAGCAGCGCGGCGGCGGCCGCGCCGAGGGCGGCGTCGCGCCAGCGCATGCGCGTCGTCGGCAGAAACTTGAGCAGAACGGAGAACGCGAGCATCAGCATCGCCAGCGAAATGGCGTGGCGCGTGAGGCTGGATAGCACGACGAACGGATTGCCGTCGCCGAGCGCCCAATGCCCGAGCACTTCGACGGCCGCATCGAGCAGCAGCAGCGCGACGACGAGCAGCCCCGCGCCGACCACGAGCGCGAACGACATCACCCGCACGCGCAACAGGCCGACGATGCTCTCGCGCGTGCTGACGAGAGGCGTCGGCCAGATCACGTTCAGCGCGCTGTGCAGCGACGAGAACGTGGCCGACGCGCCGATCAGCACGCCCGCAACGGACAGCACGGCCGTGCTGCGCGCCATGTCCGCGTGCCACGCATTGGCGACGATGGCCTCCAGCGTATGCGCGGCGTCCGCGCCGACGATGCCGCTGATCTCATCGAACAGACGCCCCTGCACGGCGTCCGCGCCGAAGAAGATGCTCGCCACCGCGATCACGATGACGAGCGTCGGCGCGAGCGAGAACGCGGCGAAGAACGAGATGGCCGCCGAGAACATCAGGCAGTGGTCATGTATCCACTGCGTGACGGGATCGGCGACCCACGAAAGCCAGCCGAAGCGCGTCGTGCGGCCTTCGGCGAGCGGAGTCATCGGCTTGGAAACGTCGCGGTTCATCGGCAAGGGCGGCGCGGGCGTGCGCGTTCGTGGTTCGACCGCCGATGTTAGCGTTCCCGGGCGATGCACGTAAAAAGGCGCGCACGGAATGATCCGCGCGCGCCTCTTTTTACGGCTGGCCGGCCCGAACCGTCAGACGTCTTCCTCGTCCGCGTCCGGATCGACGGCTTCGTCGTCGGCCAGATCGCTGATCTCGGTTTCATCCTCGACGCCGTCGGGCAGGATGTCCGCGTTCGCGAAGAGGTTGTTGTCGCCGTCGGCGGATGCGTCTTCGCCGGTGCCGGCGCGGTCGCTGTCGCTGTCGAGCTGCGCATCCGACAGGCCGAGCGCATGGGCGTCGAGTTCGTCTTCGATGTCGCCCGGACGACGCATTTCGCCCTGTACGTCAGAGCCGGAGTCCGAAGAATCGCTCGGGCCGAGCGCGCCGGTGCCGTGCCCTTTGCCCCATTCCGTGCCGCCTTCTTCCGGCGGATTCAGTGTGCTTCCAGTCATCATCGATCTCCTTCAAGTGTGTCGCAGAGGAGATCGCAAGGAGCGTTCCGCGGTTGGCATCGCTCAAGTGAAAAGCCCCGCGCTTGTCTTGATGTGCGGGGCCGAATGGCATCCAATGCAGAGTCTTACGCGCGCGCGGCCCGCTTCGCCTCGGATGCGCCCTGCTTCACCGTCTTGACCGTCTTCGCCGTGACGGACGTCGCAGTGGCAACGCTGCGCAGATCCGACAGGAAGGAATCGCGCCAGACGGAAAGGTTGTTCTTGCGCAAAGGCGCCATCATGTCGGCGTGGCGCGCCTGGCGTTCGGCGAGCGGCATCGAAAGCGCGCGCTCCAGCGCCTCGGACATCTGCGAGAGATCGAACGGATTGACGACGAGCGCGCCCGGCAGTTGATCCGCCGCGCCCGCGAACTGCGATAGCACCAGCGCGCCCGGATCTTCCGGGTCCTGCGATGCCACGTACTCCTTCGCGACCAGATTCATGCCGTCGCGCAACGGCGTCACATAGCCGACCTGAGACAGCCGGAACAGCGCCATCAGCAGATTGCGTTCGTACTTGCGATTGAGGTACTGAATCGGCGTCCAGTCTAGCTGCGCGAAGCGCCCGTTGATGCGCCCCGCCTCGCCTTCCAGGTTCTGGCGGATGCGTTGATACGTTTGCACGTCGGCGCGCGTCGGCGGCGCGATCTGCACGAGCGACACGCGGCCGTGCCAGCCGGGCGCGTTCAGGAGGAGCCGCTCGAATGCCTGAAAGCGCTCGACGAGACCCTTCGAATAATCCAGCCGGTCGACGCTCATGATGAGCTTGCGGCCGCGCATGGAGTCGCGCAGGCTCTTGACCTGCTTGCGCGTGGAGTACTGCTCCGCGGCTTTCGCGATCGCGTCCGGATAGATGCCGATCGGATACGCGCCCACCTTCAGCATGCGGCCGAACGCCTGCAACATGCCGTCGTCGCTAAAGTGGCCGCGGCCGCTGCGCTCGATGTAATCGATGAACGACTGTTTGTCGCTCTCGGTCTGGAAGCCGACGACATCGAACTGGCACAGCGCCGTCATCAGTTCTTCGTGCGGCGGGACCGTGCGCATGACTTCGGGCACCGGAAACGGAATGTGCAGGAAGAAACCGACCGGATTGGTCACGCCGATCTTGCGCAACTCCTGCGCGAACGGCAGCAGATGGTAGTCGTGGACCCAGATGATGTCGTCCGGCTGCAGCAGCGTCTTCAGCTTCGCGGCGAGCGTCGCGTTCACGCGCATGTAGCCCGCGTATTCTTCGCGATCGAAGCGCGAGAGATCGTTGCGATAGTGGAAGGTCGGCCAGAGCGTCGCATTGGAGAAGCCGCGGTAGTACTGGTCGTAGTCGCGCCGCGTGAGCCCGACGGTGGCATAGGTCACGTTGCCGTTCTTCTCGACAACGGGCGCAGCCGCTTCGCCGACGATCTCGCCGCTCCAGCCGAACCACACGCCGCCCGTCTCCTTGAGCGCGTCCAGCACGCCGATCGCGAGCCCGCCCGCGCTGGGCTTGCCTTCCTGGACCGGCGCGACGCGATTCGATACCACGATCAATCTGCTCATTACGGCGTCACTCCATCAGTTATCGTTGCTGCTCGATTGGCGACGGGAAACATGCAAGTCTTATGCCTTTTTGCTCCGCTATCGAGTGGGAAATTCGTATCCAGATGTTACTGGCGAACGAAAACACGCGGCGAAAGGCTGCCGCGTAGAACTTTATGCTTGTGATGGTTGGCCCGAGCGGAGGACGCTCACGCGTCCTGCTCGGAGCCGAGGTCGCGCTGATAGTCGATGCCTTCGGAACGCACGCCGCCCTGGTTGTGTTCGCCATCCGGCGGAACGCCAGGCGCAGGGCGGTTCTGGCCCGCCGGGTCGTGGTGCGCGGGCGGCGTGACCGACGCGGGCGCGGCGCCGTTTTTCGCGGCTTCGGCGCGCGCTTCGCGTTTGGACGAATGACGCGCGGAGCGTCGCAGTGCGGGATGCCTCATTGATGCCTCCAGAAAGAAGGCCGTCGCGAATGGACCTCGGCGGCGTCGGACCGATGCGCTGCCGGGCTTGCCGGCGGCGCGGTTTGAGAAAGAACGACCGACGATCTTAGATGCCGCCGGTCATTCGTACTTCGTCTGTTGTAATCCCTACGTTCGGGATGGAAGATTGTTCAAGGCTTGCACGACTTCGGTGAACCGGCCGAATCGAGCTTCAGCCGACATGCGGCGTTTCGTTCGGCCCGGGCGGCGGATCGCCGATCGGCTGCGTCGGCGGCTCAGGCGGGTCGCGCGTCGGGTCCGGATTGGTATCGGGCGGAATCGGCGTCGGCGGCGGCTGATCGGGCGGCGTCACCGGCGGGTCCGGCGGCTGCGGCGTCTGCGCGCTGATCGGCGCGCGGTCGGAGGCGAAATCGGACATTGCGGGCTCCTTGCGGTCTTGTGATCGTGGTTGCATCCTCGTCCGGAGGCTAGCTGCGGCCCCGTTGTACGCGGATGTCGCATGGATCGGCAGCAAGGGTTATGCCCCTGATTTCACCTCGGCCGACGCGTCCATTCATGTCATTATCGTTGCTGAAAGCGCGCCTGCCAACAAAAACGCCCGCGCTTTTGCAAGCAGCGGGCGTGGTTTTCGTGTGAAGATAGCCGACGTTCAGCGATTTTCGCTTTCCGATTCGCTCACGTCTCCGCCTTCGCCGACGGCCGCCTTGTTCGCATCTTCACCGTACTCCACCAGCCGGTTGTAGAGCGTTTTCAGGCTGATGCCGAGGATTTCCGCTGCCCGCGTCTTCACGCCGCCGCACTGTTCGAGCGTCGCGAGAATGAGTTGGCGGTCGGCCTGCGCGAGCGACGTCCCGAACGGAATCGTCACCGCCGTGCCCGACGAAGGTCGCGACAGCGAGATTTGCAGCGGGACGGTCGCGGTGCTGTCCGAATCGGAGCCGGACATGATGTACGCGCGCTGCACGTAGTTCTTGAGTTCGCGCACGTTGCCCGGCCAGTTGTACGACGCGAGCATCTCGCGCACCGCCGGCGGGAAGTCCTTCTTCGTGTTGTAGCGGGCGTTCAGCTCGTCGAGGAACGCCTGACCGAGCAGTTCCACGTCCTTGCCGCGTTCGCGCAGCGGCGGCAGGTTGATCGGGAACACGTTGAGCCGGTGATACAGGTCGAGCCGCAGCTTGCCTTCGAGCACGGCCTGCTCCGGATCGCGGTTCGTCGCGGCGATCAGGCGCACGTCGGTCTCGATTTCCTTCGTCGTGCCGACGCGCATGAACATGCCCGTCTCCAGCACGCGAAGCAGCTTCACCTGCAATTCGATCGGCATTTCGGTGATTTCGTCGAGGAACAGCGTGCCGCCGTTCGCGCGTTCGAAATAACCCTTGTGCTGGCGATCCGCGCCCGTGAACGATCCGCGTTCGTGGCCGAACATTTCGGACTCGATCAGGTTCGGCGAGATCGCGCCGCAGTTCACCGCGATGAACGAATGCTTGCGGCGCAGGCTGAGCTCGTGCAGCGTCTGCGCGGCGACTTCCTTGCCCGTGCCCGATTCGCCGATCAGCAGGACGGAGGCCGCGGTCGGCGCGACGCGGCCGATCTGGTCGTAGACCGTCTGCATGGCGGGCGAATTGCCGAGCATGAGCCCGAAACGGCCCATGCGGCGCAACTCGCCGCGCAGCGTGCCGATTTCCGCCTTCAGGTCGCCGGCGCGCGGCAGGCGCGACAGAATCGCCTTCACGCGCTGCATGTTGATGGGCTTGACGAGGTAATCGGCGGCGCCCATTTTGAGCGCGCTCACGGCCGATTCCACCGTCGCATGCCCGGTGATGACGATAAATTCCACGCCGGAGCGCGGATCGAGATCTTCGAACAGGTCGACGCCCGTTCCGTCGGGCAGTTTCAGATCGGTGAAAACGACGTCCGGCGTCTGCCGCACGAGCTGAATGCGCGCTTCGCGCAGATCGCTGGCGGTGGCCGTGGTCAGTCCGTCTTCGCCGATGATCGCGGCTAGCGCCTCGCGGGTACTGGGATCGTCATCGACAATCAATACGTGTGGCATTGCGTCTCGAATTCTTCCAAAGCGTTTCAGGGTCACACGCCGCGCGGCGGCGTGGTCTTCTCCGGGCGACTGTGGCCGTCCGGGCCGGTGCGTCTAGCGGGTCGGGCGCCCGAGGGGCTAAAACCCGACCGCGAAGCGCAGAAAACAGATAAATTTCCGAAAGTTCCGCACGCTTGGGTCTCTGAGCCGTAAGTTTTTCCAATTCGCGACTTATGGCAGAGGTTCAATGATTATAAGGGTTTATCAAGATAAAAACGCACGCCACGAGGGCGTGCGTTTTATTGCGTGAGTATCGCGAAGGGCTCGGCGCATCCAGCCGATGCGCCCGAGCGCGCAGTGTCGACGCGAATTGCGCGATCAGCTTTTCGGGAAATGCCAGGCGTCAGGCGTGCCGCCGACGACGTACTTTCCGCCGCGCGAGCGTCCTCCTTGCCAGCGGTTCTTGCCGCTTACGGCGCGCCGCCCGTTCGCGTCCTGCGACTGCACCCATTTCCAGGCGAGCACGCTGCCGACCGCGAAAAGCGCGCCGAACACTCCAATCGATGACCGTGCCATTGTTGTTCTCTCCCGTGTCGTGAATTCGATGCCGCGCCGTTAGCGCGAAATGATTGCGGCCAGCAGGAATCCCGCAGCAGCCGCCATGCCGAGCGATTGCCACGGATTCTCGCGCACGTACCGCTCGGTGCATTCGATGCTCGCGCGGTAACGGCTTTGCGCACTCGCCTGCGCGTCTTCGAGCGCGGCGCGTGCAGTGTCGGCGTGATCGCGCAGACGCGAGCGCAGCGCCTCGACGCCCTCGCCCGGCAGCGCCGACGACAGCCGCAACAACTCTTCCGAGTCGTTCAACAGCACCTTGATGTCTTCGATGATCTTCTGCTTGCCCAACGCAAGCTGGACAGTCGTGTGACTCATGAATCAGTCCTCGCCAAGTGGGTCTTCCGCACGATTGCGGGCCTCAATAAAGCTACAGCGGCCAGGCGACTACTGCGCCTTCGGCACCGTGACGGCCAGCGGCCGATGTGCGCCGCTCGTCGCCATGCGTGCGCGCAGCCGCCGGATGACGCCGCTCGCCGTCAGCGCGCCGCCTGCCACCCCGAACACGAGGCTCGTCACGTTGGCGGCGCGAGCCAGCGCGGGCGTGCCGGCGGCGTAGCCGAGCACCGCGCACATGAGCGCCGTGACCAGCGCGACGGCCGCCCAGTGATAGATGTCGATCGGTTCACCGGCCGCGAGTTCCTGCCGCTCGCCCGATGCCCGCGCACCCCCGCCGCGAGCCGGCCGCGCACCCGCCGCCTGATCGCGACGCTCGTCGGCGGCAACATCGAAATCGAAAATGTCTTCCATGATGTGCTCGACCTCTCCCGTTGCCCGTTTCTTCAGCTTCCCGTCGCGGGCATTCGAATAAGGATGATCACGACGAAGCAGCTTCCGTGCCATTCACGCGGAGGGCGGCGCGCGCGTGGGCGTCTGCGCAAAAGTCGAAATAGACGCGCGTCTGTCGGGTAACTCTTACGCCGTGGACTTGTAAATTCGCGGCGCGCACGGAGAACCTTTCCGGATCACTCGCGCTTCGCAAAACGCATTCAGACAAATTGCCATCCGACTGACGGCACGCATTGCCGCAATATCGTCGCGAATGGTTAAATAGCGTTTATGAGATAGAGTCGCAGCGGCGAATCATTGGGTTGCGCCGCGACTCCGGACTGACGCTTTCGAGGGAAACCGGCTCATCGCCATCGAGCGCACGACAGCGCAGCGCGTCAGCACCGCCGCGCCGCTACCGACGCTCGACGCCACGGACCCGCCCGGCCGCGCCGGACATTCAGCCGAATCGAGCGACCGCGCGTGCCCACCGGGCGGCGCGTCAGCCGTCGGCGCCGCGCGCCGCCCGCCCATCACATTCGCAGAACTCAGGAACTATCAGGACCTATGGCGTCAACCGATCTTGACCCGCCGCTTGTCGCAGGCGAAACACCGGCGCAGAAAAAGCGCTCTGCGGGGGACGTGCCGGGTTTGAAGTCTTACGGACTACTGTACGGCTCGTCGCCCGTCATGCTGGAGTTGTATGCGCAGATCGAGCGCGTCGCCGCCACCGACGCGACCGCGCTCATCATCGGCGAGTCGGGCACCGGCAAGGAGCTCGTCGCGCGGACGATTCACGACCACAGCGCGCGCAAGGACGCGCCGTTCATCGCCGTCAACTGCGGCGCGATTCCGGACAACCTGATCGAAGCCGAACTCTTCGGCCACGAGAAAGGCAGTTTCACGGGCGCGGTGCAGGGCCGCATCGGCTATTTCGAGCATGCGAACGGCGGCACGCTGTTCCTCGACGAAGTGACGGAAATGTCCCCGGTGCGCCAGGTGAAGCTGCTGCGCGCGCTGGAAACCGGCACGTTCTTTCGCGTCGGCGGCAATGATCTGATCAGTTCGGACGTGCGCGTGATCGCCGCGACGAACCGCGATCCGGTCGCCGCGGTCAAGGAAAACGGGCTGCGCGAAGACCTGATGTACCGTCTCGCCGTGTTCCCGCTGCGCGCGCCGCCCTTGCGCGAGCGCGACGCCGACCGCGAACTGCTCGCGCAGCATTTCCTCTCCGAAATGAACGCGCAGGAAGGCACGAACAAGGTTTTCAGCAAGCGCGCGCTCGACGTGCTGCGCACCTATTCGTGGCCCGGCAACGTGCGCGAGTTGAAGAACACGGTCTATCGCGCGTTCATCCTCGCGGAGAAGACGGTCGAAATCGCGCATCCGCACCTGGCGTCGCGGGTGAAGAAGCCCGTCACGCAAGGCGATGCAATGAACGTCTGGGTTGGCACGCCGCTCGCCGACGCGCAGAAGCAGATCATCCTCGGCACGCTCAAGCATTGCGGCGGCGACAAGCGGCGCGCGGCCAAGGCGCTCGGCGTCAGTTTGAAGACGCTGTACAACCGCCTCGGCGCCTACGAAAACGAAGACACCGACGCGAGCGACACCCCTTCCACCAGCGAAAGCTGATCCTCGTCTCAACCGCCGCAGGAGGCCGTTGCAGCCTCTTGCGGCGTCCTTCTCGTGCGGCCCGCGTTACGGAATGCGCAACGCGTTCCCGCCGCTTGCAATTTCTTGCAATTTTCCCGAAGCGGTAATTAGAGGCATGCTTCAAAATGCGCGAAGCCCGCGACAGGACTCGCACTGAGTGACTGCTCGAAGGAACGTCGGCTACGGCCTTTCGGAAGGCCGCAGCGAGAAAAAACGGCAGACGAAGGAAAAGCAATATGCAGATTGGTGTCCCCCGGCGCGGCAAGCGCGCCGCCGCGCTCGCCGCGATCACGAGCGGCGTCATTGCGTGCCTGACTCTCAGCGGATGCAATTCCCTTTATAGCGAAGGCGCGACAGCGGGCGCGGGTATCGCGGGCGCGGCTGTGGCGGCCAAGGTGACGGACAACGCCGCCGTGGCGACAGGCATCGGCCTGGGCGCGGTGGCGGCGGCGCGGGCGGGCGTGCAGTACACGCAGCGCATCGTGCATACGGATACGCAGGACAAGATCGCGGCTGTCGCCGGCCCGCTCGCGGTGGGCGCCGTGGCCCCGTGGGTCGTGACGCATTCGATCCCGCTCGAAGACGACGAAAAAGGCCGCGTGACGGTCAGCCGTACGATCAGCAGCGGCGCGCTCGACTGCAAGGAAATCGTGTTTTCCGTCGATCGCGACGCCACCAAGGACCGCCCCGCCGACAGCGCGTTCTACGTCGCCTCCGTCTGCCGTGACGGAGCCAAGTGGAAATGGGCGTCGGCCGAACCCGCCACGCCGCGCTGGGGCTCGCTGCAATGACGGTGCGGCTCGCAGTCCATCCCGCGCTGCGCTTCTCGCTTGCCGTGGCGGTCGCCGCCGCGTGCGTGACGATGAGCGGATGCGCGTCCATCGGCGCGGCCACGGGCGCGGTCGCAGGCATCGCGACTGGCGCCGTGACGACGAATCCGGCGATCGGCTTAGGCGTCGGCATCGCGGTGCAGGCCGCCACCGACGAAGCCGTGAAGCGTGTGTCGAAGTCGCTGCATACGGATCAGCAAGTGGCCATCGCGGCTGCGGCGGGCGTGTCGGCCGTCGGCGAAACGCGACCGTGGAAGGTCAAGCACACGCTGCCGATCGAAAACGGTCACGGCGATGTGCGCGTGCTGCGCGAGTTCGACAACGCGCTCGCAAGCTGCAAGGAGTTCGCCTTCTCCGTCGGGGACGGCGACGATGCGAACGCGCACGCCGAATGGTTCGTCGCGAGCGCGTGCAAGCAGACCGAAGGCTGGAAGTGGGCGTCGGCGGAGCCAGCGGTCGAGCGTTGGGGCAACTTGCAGTAAGCAACACGCGTGGCGTACGAAAAAGCGCGGCTTCTGTTCTCGGCAGCCGCGCTTTTGATTTGGGCGACAGAACCGCGCAATCTGCTTGTGCGTCCACTCGCGTTCTCCGCCGTGGATGACGACGATGCGAACGCGCACGCTAAAAAAAAGCGCGGTTTCCGCTTCCGGGGCCCGCGCTTTTGTTTTGCGCCGAGAAACCGCAATCAGGCTTCGACATCCTCCAGACTCAGCATTTCCGTCTGGTCGTTATACGAAAAGATCTCGCCGTAACGTCCCCAGTCGATGACCGCATCGAGCGTCTCCTGCGCAGCTTTATCGGAGAGGAAGTCTTCGAGTTCCTGCTCGAAGCGCACGCGCGGCGCGCGATGCCCCGGCCGCTCGTTGAGCACCTTCTTGATTCGCGCGGCGAGCGGCACGTGCCGCAGCAAGTGCTCGGCGAACATCATCTTGCGTTCCTGCGTGCCGAATTCCGCGAACACGCGGGCCTGCGGCGTCAGGTAGATGTCGCCTTCGCGCACGTCCGCGAAACCGAGATGTTGCAGCACTTCGGCAATCGGGAAGAGGTCGTCCACTTCCAGATGCAGCGTCCGCGCAATTTCCGGCATGTCCGCGCGGCCGTGGTACGGCTCGGCGGCAAGCGTTTCGATGAGACCGGCCATCAGGTTCGTCGACACGGACGGCAGCCAGCTTCCCAGCTCCAGCCCCTTCTTCTTCGCGTCGTCGAGCTGGCGCGCGGTCATCTTCGCGTAGATGTCGTCCACCAGGCGCCGGAACGCCGGGTCCAGCCGGTTGCGCGGATGCTTGAACGGCACCTTGATCTCGGCCATCACGCGGCCGGGATTCGACGACAGCACGAGAATGCGGTCGCACATGAACACCGCTTCTTCGATGTTGTGCGTCACGATCAGCACGGACTTGATCGGCAGACGCCCCTGCGTCCACAAGTCGAGCAAGTCGGTGCGCAGGTTCTCGGCCGTCAGCACGTCGAGCGCGGAGAACGGCTCGTCCATCAGGAGCAGCGTCGGATCGACGACGAGCGCCCGCGCAAAGCCCACGCGCTGCCGCATGCCGCCCGACAGTTCGCGCGGATAGGCGTTTTCGAAGCCGTCGAGACCGATCAGGTCGATAGCGGCGAGCGCCCGCTCGCGGCGCTCCCGCGCCCCCACGCCCTGCGCTTCGAGACCGGCCTCCACGTTTTGCAGCACGGTCAGCCACGGAAAGAGCGCGAAAGTCTGGAACACCATCGCGACGCCCTTCGCCGGGCCGCGCAACGGCTCGTTCAGATAGGTCACTTGGCCATCGGTCGGCTCGATCAGTCCGGCGATGATGCGCAAAAGCGTCGACTTGCCCGAGCCCGAGCGCCCGAGCAGACCGACGATCTCGCCTTCGCGCAGCGAGAGGTTCGCGTCGTCGAGCACCAGCAGTTCGCCCTGCGTCTTGTTGAAGCCGCGGCTCACGTTCTGCACACGCAGAATCTCCGGGCCGAGACGCGGCGGCTTCTGCGACGCCGCCTGCGCGCCGGCGGGCGTGCCCGGAGTGCGCACCGCCGCCTGCTGGGCGGGCGTCTGAGTATTTTTAAGGTTCTGCATCGGAACTCGTCCTCAATCCAGTCGAAGCCGCGCTTCGGCGTAGGCGTACAGCGGGCGCCACAACAGGCGGTTGAACAGCGTCACGAAGAGCGACATCACCGCGATGCCGAGAATGATTTTCGGGTAGTCGCCATCGGCCGTGTTCTGCGCGATATAGGCGCCCAGTCCGTGCGCGACGACGCTGGTCTTGCCCCACGACACCGCCTCCGCGACGATGCTCGCGTTCCACGCGCCGCCCGAAGCGGTGATCGCGCCGGTGACGTAGTACGGGAAAATGCCCGGCAGCATGGCCTTCTTCCACCACTGCCAGCCGCGAATCTGGAAGTTGGTCGCGGCCTCGCGATAATCGTTCGGATAGGCCGACGCGCCCGCGATCACGTTGAAAAGGATATACCACTGCGTCCCGAGCACGATGAGCGGCGACAGCCAGATATCCGGGTTCAGATGCCAGCGCACGATCGCGACGACGAACACCGGAAACAGCAGATTCGCCGGAAACGCCGCGAGGAACTGCGCGAGCGGCTGGAACTTCTCGGCGAGCGCCGGGCGCAGGCCGATGAGCACGCCGATCGGCACCCAGATCACCGAGGCAATCGCGATCAGCACCACCACGCGCAGCAGCGTGATGAAGCCGAGCACGAACACATTCCCGACTTCGCCCCAGGTGACGCCCGTCGCGACGAACGACACCACCTTCCAGACCACGTACGCGGTAATCACGAGCACCGCCGCGCCCCACGCGATATCGCCGGCGCGCGTGGAGGACACCGGCGCGCGCAGCGGCAGCTTCACGCCTTGCAGCGACGGCAGTTTGATCGGCACGCGCGCGGCTTTGGCGAGAATCCATCCGGCCGGCACGAGCAGGCGGTGAATCAGGCGCGTGCGACGAATCAGGTCGAGCAGCCATGATTCCGGCGCGTTGCCCGAACTCGTGTTCTCCATGCGGAACTTGTCCGCCCACGCGACGAGCGGGCGGAACATCAACTGGTCGTAGGCGAGAATCACGACGGTCATCGCGAGAATCACCCAGCCGATCGCGCCGAGGTTGCGCTCGCCGATGGCCGCCGCGAGATACGCGCCGATGCCCGGCAGCACGATGCTGCGATTGCCGACCGTGATCGCCTCCGACGCCACGACGAAGAACCAGCCGCCCGACATCGACATCATCATGTTCCAGATGAGGCCGGGCATCGAGAACGGCACTTCGAGCTTCCAGAAGCGCTGCCAGTTGGTCAGGTGAAAGCCGCGCGAGACTTCGTCCAGGTCGCGCGGCACCGTGCGCAGCGACTGGTAGAAGCTGAACGTCATGTTCCACGCCTGGCTCGTGAAGATCGCGAAGATGGCCGCGCACTCCGCACCGATGACGCGCCCCGGGAAAAGCGCGAGAAAGAACGTGACGGTAAAAGAGATGTAGCCGAGCACCGGCACCGACTGGAGGATGTCGAGAATCGGCACCAGCACGAGCGACGCGCGCCGGCTCTTCGCGGCGAGCGTGCCGTAGGCGAGCGTGAAGACGAGCGACGCGACCATCGCGGCCAGCATGCGCAAGGTCGTGCGCAATGCGTATTCAGGGAGATTCGCGGGGTCGAGCGAGATCGCCTGCGTCTGCAGGGTCGAGATGGGCGCGAGCGTCTCGTGAAAGCCGACAGCGGCGAGCGCGATGATGCAGATGATCATCGGGAACGCCACGAAGTCCCAGCGGTTGGGCAGGAGCCGCCAGGCGGACGCGTTCGCCGTGCGATTCAGATTGAAACCAAATTCCATTCAAGGCCCTCCCCGTAAGGCTGTGTTACGACCGCGCCACGCGCGGATGATGCTCGAGACGGCCAATGCCGTCGCCCGGGCGAGCCCCCTCACTCCAGCTGCCGCGACGGCGCGCGATGGCGCACGACACGTTCAACCGGTTCAACGCGTCCGGCCGCCCGGCGGACGACACGCGCTCGCGCTGAACCGAGCGACACTACACCACTCACGATGACAGGCACAACCTTCGCGCCGAACTTTGGCTCGCGGCGCGCGGCTTGTGTTGCTCATCGGCACGGCCCGGCCGAACTGAAGGGCCGGCGCAGACCGAGCGCCCACCGTTTCGTCCTTGCAGCGCGCTTTCGGCCGGCCATCGCACGAATGCACGCACGAATGCACGCACAAGCGGGCCGCCGCGGCAAGCGAAGTCGCGTGGTTGCGAAGCGATGTGTTGGGCGAACGCCGTTCGCAGCAATAAGGCGCTTGATAGACGACGAAAAACATCGTCCAATCTGGGCTTATCACAAACAATAAATGAGCGCCGATGCAATGCGAGACGCCAAGACCGAGTCGGAGGGCCGTCCGACGGACGCGAGACGCCCTTCTGGCCGCACGCCCGAAGCTCGCGCGCATGCAGGCAAAGCCGCTGCCGCGCCTTACAGACGCAATGAACGCGCCCGGGCAAGCCGGCTGAACGCCCGCCTCAGGGCGGCGATTATCGCGTTTTTGGCCCGTGACGGCGAGTCCCCGCGCGAATCGGCCACGCCCGGCGCCCCGCTTTTTGCGAACGCGCCCCGGGCACGCGCCGAACACCCGATGGTCGCGGCGTGACGCCGCGCCACGGGCCCGACCGATGAACAAGCTCCTTCTGCACCGTGCCATCGCGACGCTTTGCCTCGCGTTGCTCGCGCTCGGGTGCTGGGTGGCCGCCGGCCTGCTGTCGGACCGGATGGTACAGCAGGAGATGACCGCGACCGTGCGCACCGAACGGCAGATGGCGGGTTCCATCGTCGACAACATGGCGCAAATCATCGCGAGCGACCTCGCCATGTCCCGCGCCATTCCCGCGACGCTCGCGCAGATGGACGTCACGCAGCGCGCGCTGTCGGAGTCGCGGCGCTATGCGTCGAGCGTGCAGGCGACGGAAAGCGTGCGGCGCCAGCAGTGGATGGCACGGCCCGGACTGGAGAAGGTGAACCGCTTCCTGCATGACGCGCAGGGCTTCTCCGGACTCGACTCCCTTTGGCTCGTGAACGAACAGGGCTACTGCATTGCGTCGAGCAACGCGGGCGAAGAAGACAGCTTCATCGGCTACGACATGAGCGCCCGCGCCTATGTCGTGCGGGCGCTGCTCGGCGGTTTCGTCGAAATGTACGGCGTCGGCCGGCTGTCGGGCGAACCGGGCATCTTCATCGCGGCGCCCGTGTACCAGGACGGGCTTCTGGTCGGCGCGGTGATCGCGAAGGTGAGCATCGACCGGTTGCGGCACTGGGTCTCGCGCCCCGGCACCTTCGTCACCGACGAAAACGGCGTCGTGGTGATGGCGCACGACGGCCGGCTCGAATATCGGGCGATGCCGGACGCGGCCATCGCACGCATGACCGCCCGCGAGCGCCTCGAACATTATCGGCGCGACGCGTTCGCGCCGCTGCGCATTCAAAACGTCGGCGAGCGCATGCGGCAGTCGGCGCCCTGGCTCGCGCCCGCGCTCGCGAAGGGCTTCTTCGCCGTCAACGGCGACTCCGTGCCCTCGCTCTACGACGAGCGCACCGGCCTCAATTCGGGCTTGTCCGCGCATATCGTCCACCCGCTCACCAGCTGGACCGAGATCACGCGCAACCATACTCGCGACCGCCTGCTCGTGTTCCTCACGATGCTCGGCGTCGTCACGCTCGCCGTGGTCATCGCCACCTCGTATTCGCGCGAGCGCAGGCTGCATCGCGCAACGCGTGATCTCGCGGAGCAGTTGCAATCGGCCAATACGCTGCTGTCGGCGGAAGCGCGCCACGATGCGCTCACGGGCGCGCTGTCGCGCCGCTATTTCCTCGACACGCTGCGGCAAGAGGTGGAACTGGCGCGCTCGACCGGCACGCCTCTGTCGGTCGCCATCGCCGATCTCGATCATTTCAAGCAGATCAACGACCGCTATGGGCACGCCTCGGGCGACCGCGCGCTCGAGCATTTCGCGGAGGTCTGCCGCGAGCAGCTTCGTCCGAGCGACGCGATCGGGCGGCTCGGCGGCGAGGAATTCGGCATTCTGCTGCCCCAGACCTCGCTCGCCGACGCGCAAGCCGTGCTCGAACGGCTGCGCAAGCGCTTTCATCATGAGCACTGCGCGCATCTGCCGGACGATGCGGTGCTCTCGGTCAGCATCGGCATCACCGAACAGGCGAACGACGACGCGCTCGAATGGATGCTCTCGCGCGCCGATCTCGCGCTCTACGAGGCGAAGTCGCGCGGGCGCGACCGCAGCGAAGTGCGCCCCGCCGACCCGCCGCCCACGCGCCACACCGTGGACTCGCTCGCCGGCAAGTAGCGCCGCCGGCATGTCCCTCGTCGCCACGCGGACATGTCCGCGCAGGTATCATCGGTCCTTGGGTATCGACTGCGTGGCTGTTATCGGGAGGATTGCATGAAGGGAAATCTGGTCATCGTGTGCCGCGATCAGGACGCTGAAACGTTCGACCAATTGCTCGCGGAGTACGGGTCGTTCCAGACGCGGCTGTCGTCCACCGCGTGGTATCTGAAGATCGACCTCGCGCCGGAAGTGATTCAGGAGGAAATCCTGTCGCGCCTCGGCAAGTACACGACGCACTACATCTTCGAGGCGTCCACCGTGACGTACAACACGGTGGATAGCGAGGCGGCCTCGGCACTCCAGACGCTGTTCGACTGAGCCTCGCGGAAGCACGCGCGCGTCGTCAGAACGCGCGCTCCTCGTGCGGCGCTCCGGCGCGGCGCGGCGGGACCGTTCGGGCGGCGGGATCGAACGGAAAGGTCATCGCGACCTGCAAGCCGCCATCGACCTGATTGCCGATCTCGCACTCCCCGCCCGCGCGCCGCGCGAGCCGCTCCACGATGGCGAGCCCGAGGCCGCTATGCCCGCTGCCGCCGCGCGCCGGATCGAGCCGCACGAACGGGCGGCTCGCCTTGATGAGGTCGTCGGGCGCAATGCCCTTGCCGTGGTCCGACACGGACAGCACCCAGCCTTTCGCCTCGCGCCGCGTCTCGATGACGATGGGCGCCGCGCCATACGCATGCGCGTTGTCCAGCAGGTTCGATAGCAGCCGGTCGAGCGTCGCGGCCGGCAACACGAAGCCCGGCCCGGCTTCGAGCTTCAGACGCACGGTATCCGCGCCCGGCGCGACCGCGCGATACGCCCGCGCGACGCGCTCGCACTGCTCATCCACCGCGACCGGCTCGCTGCCGTCCGGGCGGTCGTGCGCGAAGACCAGAAACTGATCGACGATATGCGCCATGGAATCGACGTCGCGCACCACGCCGTCGCGCGTTTTTTCGTCGTCCATCATTTCGGCGCGCAGGCGCAGGCGCGCAAGCGGCGTCTTCAGATCGTGCGCGACGCCCGCCAGCATCACGGCGCGGTCGCTCTCGCTTTGCGACACTTCGCGCACCATCTGATTGAAGCCGTGCGTGAGCTGGCGCAGCTCGCGCGGGCCGCGCTCCGGCACCGGCGGCGTGGGCTGCCCGCGACCGAAGCGCGCGACCGCCTGCGCGAGCGAGCGCAACGGCGACTGCAACTGCCACGCGGCGAAGAGCGCCGCCAGCACGGCCGTCGAAAAGATGATGGCAAGCCACACGAGCATGCGGTCGCGCGAGCGCGGCGGGCGCAGCGGCTGCACCGGCACGACGATCCAGCCCGCGTCCTTCGCGCCGTGAACCCAGACGCTCGGCGGCGCGCCGGGCGGGCCGGGCCGCACGTCGGTGCCGTCGGGCAAGCGGTCTTTCATGTCCTCGATGAAACGCGAGAGCGGACGCGGAAGCTCGTCGCCGCTCGCGGGCTGCGGCGCATCCGCCGCTTGCAGCGGCACGATGCGCACGCGCGAGGGCAACGGCTGCTCCGGATTGTTGGCGATGTGCTGCCGCACCGCTTCGACGAGGAACGCCGCTTCTTCGACCGCGTAGCGCGTTTGCGAGTAATCCCGCTCGACGCGGATGACGGCAAACCAGGCGAGATGCGAAAGCACCAGCACGCCGATGACCAGAACGACCAGCCGGCCGAACAGAGAATCAATGGGCCGGCGCATTTTGCTCGCCGTCGGGCACGAACACGTAGCCGCGTCCCCGCACCGTCTGAATGAAGCGCGGCGCGGAAGGATCGCTTTCAAGAATGCGCCTCAGGCGCCACACCTGCACGTCGATGCCGCGGTCGGTGCCGTCGTATTCCGGGCCGTGCAGCAGTTCGAGGAGGCGCTCGCGCGTGAGCGTGCGCATCGGGTGATTCACGAAAATCTTGAGGAGCGCGAATTCGCTGCCGGACAGCGTGATTGGCTTTTCGTCGTGTTGCAGCGTGCGCGACTGGAAGTCCAGCCGGAAGCGGCCGAACGAATACGGCTCGCGCTGCTCGGGCGCGGCGGACGGAATGGTGCGGCGGCGGCGCAGCACGGCCTGCACGCGCGCGAGCAGCTCGCGCGGGTTGAACGGCTTGCCGAGGTAATCGTCCGCGCCGAGTTCGAGACCGACGATGCGGTCCACGTCGTCCGCGCGAGCGGTCAGCATGATGACGGGAATGTCGTCGCCCGATGCGCGGAGCTTGCGCAGCGCCGTCAGACCGTCGACGCCCGGCATCATCAGATCGAGAACGATCAGATCGGGGCGCTCGCGCTCGATACGGCGTTCGAGCGAACCGGCGTCGTGCAGCACCGATACCTCGATGCCCTGCCGGACCAGATAATCGCGCAGGAGGTCGCGCAGTTCGGCGTCGTCGTCGACGACTAGAATTTGTGTAGTCATGAGAGGGAGTTTAGCGCGGGAGTCCCGGCCGGTCGGCGGTCTCTCGCGCCGCAAAGGGTTACGGGGTGTTACCGCGAAAGCAGCGCGTAAACCAGCGTAATACGAAACGCCGCCTTGGTAACACGCGCGACGGCACCAGCCACTACGCTGTGTCTCACCGACCAAGCGCGGTCTCAACGAAATCCGCGCATTCGGCTCCGACATCAATCAGGGAGTCTCACGATGAGCAAGCAATATCGCATTCTCGCCGCCGCTGCTACCGCACTCGCGCTGACCTTCGGCGCGGCCCACGCCGCCACCAACGACGCGCCGAACGCGCCGCCGCCCGGCGCTGCGGGCATGATGGGCGGTCCTGGCGGTCATCACATGGAAATGCGCATGCAGAAGCAGCTCGACCAGTTGCACGGCCAACTGAAGCTGAATGCGGATCAGGAGAAGCTGTGGCAGACGGCCATCGACACGATGAACCAGAACCACAAGGCCATGCGGGAGAGCCATCGCCAGATGCACGAGCAGTTCCAGTCGATGCAGAACCAGCCGATTGTGGACCTGAACGCGATGCACGCGGCGCATCAGAAGCTCGAAGAGCAGCAAATGCAGTTGCACGAGCAGACGGCGACCGCCTGGCTCAATTTCTATAACTCGCTGAACGACCAGCAAAAGACGACCGTGAGCACGGCGCTCAAGCAGCACTTCGCCCGCATGCGCGAGCATCAGCAGAAGATGCACGAACGCTGGGGCAAGCATCGCGGCGGGCCGGACGCGGCTCAGGCCGCGCCGGGCGCGCCGGGCGCATCCGCGACTGCGAAGCCCTAAGCGGTTCTTGCAGGCGCAAAAAAACCGCGGGCGCGAGCCCGCGGTTTCTCACATTAATGGCCGGTCAAGCCAGATCGAACAGCAGCACTTCCGCCCGCTCGCCGCCGTTGATGCTCACCTTGGCGATATCCTCGATCTTCGCGGCATCGCCCGCGCCGAGCGCCTCGCCGTTCACCGACACCTTGCCGCGCGCCACATGCACATACACGCGGCGGCCCGCCGGCACGTCGAACTCGCCCCGCTCGTCGCCATCGAACAGGCCCGCGAAAATTCGCGCGTCGGCGCCGATTTTCACCGAGCCGTCCGTGCCTTCGGGCGAAGCGATCACGCGCAGGCGGCCGCGCTTTTCGTCATCGGCGAAACGCTTTTCCTCGTAGCCCGGCGCGCCGCCCGGCGCATCCGGAATGATCCAGATTTGCAGGAAGTGCGCCGTTTCGGTCGGCGAGCCGTTGAACTCGCTGTGCCGCACGCCGGTTCCGGCGCTCATGCGCTGCACGTCGCCGGGGCGGATGGTCGATCCGTTGCCCATGCTGTCGCGATGCGCGAGCGCGCCTTCCAGCACGTAGCTCACGATCTCCATGTCGCGATGACCGTGCGTGCCGAAGCCCTGTCCGCCCGCGACCCGGTCTTCATTGATCACGCGCAGCGCGCCGAAGTGAACGTGCTCCGGATCGTGGTAGTCGGCGAACGAGAAGCTGTGATACGAGTCCAGCCAGCCGTGGTTGGCGTGACCGCGTTCGTTGCTGCGGCGAATCTCGAACATGTTGTGCTCCCGGTGTAGACGTTGAACTGCGATGGAGACAATGTAAGGGCGGCCGCCTGCCGGAACAACGAGCGCAACGGCACTACACCGTCCCGCCGATGGAGGTAATCGGACTTGTCCGGCTATCGCCGCGCGCACGCCGGGTTCGGGTAAAATACCGCGCTTTTCGGGCGGCGGCGGTGTAGCAGCGCCTTCGGAAACACGGACATTCGGGGCATTCGCGGCATCCACGACATTCGCGGCATTTGCGTTTTGGACGTGCTCGCCAATTTTGGCCACCTAGAATACGGACCGCCGGCGGACCGCCAGCGCGCGAGCCACGAGCGGCGCCGGAAAGAAACGAGACCAATCGCGCCGGAGCTTCATCGAGGCAACGCTCGCGAGCCGCGCGTAGGCGGCGAATGGCGGCGGCGAATGGCGGCGGCGAATGGCGGCGGCGAAATCGCGGCGGCGAGCCGCTTCGTGCGCGCGTGGAATGGCGCACCTTATCAAGGAATCACCATGTTGCAAGGCTACGGTCCGCTGATCCTCGCGGGCACCTGGCAGACCGTCAAGCTCGCGGTGCTGTCGCTGGCGTTCGCCTTCGTGATCGGCCTCATCGGCGCGGCGGCGAAGCTCTCCAAGAGCCGTATCACGTCGGGCATCGGCACCGTCTATACGACGCTGATTCGCGGCGTACCCGATCTCGTGCTGATGCTGCTGCTCTTCTACAGCATCCAGATCTGGCTGAACTTGTTGACCGATCACCTCGGCTGGGATCAGATCGATATCGATCCGTTCCTCGCGGGCATTCTCGTGCTCGGCTTCATCTACGGCGCGTACTTCACCGAAACGTTCCGCGGCGCGTTCCTTTCGGTGCCGCGCGGCCAGCTCGAAGCGGGCGCGGCCTACGGCATGACGCCGTGGCAGACCTTCTCGCGCATCATGTTTCCTCAGATGATGCGCTTCGCGCTGCCGGGCATCGGCAACAACTGGCAGGTGATGGTGAAGGCGACCGCGCTGGTGTCGATCATCGGCCTCGCGGACGTCGTGAAGGCCGCTCAGGACGCCGGCAAAGGCACGCAGCGGTTCTTCTTGTTCACGCTGCTCGCGGGCGTCGTCTATCTCGCCATCACCACGATCTCGAACTTCGTGCTGATCTGGCTGGAGCGGCGCTACTCCATCGGCGTGCGCAAGGCGGACCTGTAACCAGCGGCATTCGGACATCCAGCCTTATTCCAGTATCAGAGAGCGGCGGACTTCATGATCGAAATCATCCAGGAATTCTGGAAGAACTACCTTTTCACCGACGGCTACCGCATTACCGGTCTCGCCATCACGATGTGGCTGCTCGTGGTGTCCATCGGACTCGGGTTCTGCCTCTCCGTGCCGCTCGCCGTGGCGCGGGTGTCGAAGAACAAGCTGCTCTCGCGCAGCGTCTGGCTGTACACGTACGTGTTTCGCGGCACGCCGCTCTATGTGCAACTGCTGCTCTGCTATACGGGCCTGTACAGCCTGCAGGTCGTGCGCGATCACATGCTGCTTTCCCAGTTCTTCCGCAGCGGCATGAACTGCACGTTGCTCGCGTTCACGCTGAACACCTGCGCCTACACGACGGAAATCTTCGCCGGCGCAATCAAGGCGACGCCGTATGGCGAGATCGAAGCGGCGCGCGCGTACGGCATGTCGAGCTTCACGCTGTATCGCCGCGTGATTCTGCCGTCGGCGCTGCGCCGCGCGCTGCCTTACTACAGCAACGAAGTCATTCTCATGCTGCACGCGACGACCGTCGCGTTCACGGCGACCGTGCCGGACATCCTGAAGATCGCGCGGGACGTGAACTCAGCGACGTATCAGTCGTTCCAGGCGTTCGGCATCGCTGCCCTGCTCTATCTCGTCATTTCGTTCGCGCTCGTGTGGCTGTTCCGCCGCGCCGAACATCGCTGGCTCGCGTACCTGCGGCCGCAAGGCAAATAAGTCAGGCAATCGGCCTACAGGACCGCACATGAATTCCCAGAAGCACAAGCTTTTCGTCGACGACATTCACAAGCAGTACGGCAGCAACGAAGTCCTGAAAGGCGTCTCGCTGAAGGCGAACGCCGGCGACGTGATCAGCATCATCGGGTCGTCGGGATCCGGCAAGAGCACGATGCTGCGCTGTATCAACTTCCTCGAGCAGCCGAATCGCGGGCGCATCTTCGTCGACGGCGCCGAAGTGCGCACGATGTTGGACAAGACCGGCGCGTTGAAGGTCGCGGACGCGAAGCAACTGCGGCAGGTCCGCTCGAAGCTCTCGATGGTCTTCCAGCACTTCAACCTCTGGTCGCACATGAACGTGCTGGAGAACGTGACGGAAGCGCCCGTGAACGTGCTCGGCCTGCCGAAGAAGGAAGCCGAGGATCGCGCGCGCACGTATCTGGAGAAGGTCGGGCTCGCGCCGCGGCTGGAGAAGCAGTATCCGTCGCACTTGTCGGGCGGTCAGCAGCAGCGCGTGGCGATTGCCCGCGCGCTCGCCATGCATCCGGATGTGATGCTCTTCGATGAACCCACGTCCGCGCTCGATCCGGAACTCGTCGGCGAAGTGCTGAAGGTGATGCAGACGCTCGCCGAAGAAGGCCGCACGATGATCGTCGTCACGCACGAAATGGCGTTCGCGCGCAATGTGTCGAACCATGTCGTGTTCCTGCATCAGGGGCGTATCGAAGAAGAAGGTCGCCCGAACGAGGTGTTCGCTCAACCGAAGAGCGAGCGGCTCAGGCAGTTCCTCTCGGGTAGTCTCAAGTAGCTGCCGCACACTTCTCTGGAAAAAGCGCCCCCAAGGCGCTTTTTTTTCGCCCCCGCGCCCCGCCCGACGGCCCTTCCAGCCCGTTTCGGCCACCTAGCGCCGACACGTCCGCGCGTCAATAGGCGTGAAACCTGACCCCGAAACTTTCCCGAGCGCAGAGCCTTGCTGGGTAAGGCTTTGCGGGCCGTTTCCCATGCTTTGGGTCGCGTCTAAGCCACAATGGCTTTGCGTTTTTGACACACCGCATCGGCGAGCGTCAAATTCCTTTGGCGAGTGTGACGTAATTTGTTAAATTGGTAACTAAAGTACCAAAACGAAGTGCACAAAAAGTAGTTTTACTTCAAAACAAAGTGAGGAGACGCCAGTCGACGGACCAGCGTCAGATTCGCGCCCACGACGCGCGAGTCATCACGAGCACTGTCGTTACGCGTGTGTCGTTCCTCGAAAAACAATTTCCGGTTGGATGCGCCCGCATCGAACCGCACACGGCAGCACTTGGTTCTATTTCTTGACAGGGTTGGAGGAGATGATGAAGAAAGCTTTGCTCGCGGCAGCAGCACTGCTGACGTTCAGCGCAGTGGCTCAGGCTCAAAGCAGCGTGACGCTGTATGGCCGCCTGGACGCCGGCCTGGAGTACATGAACGGCGTGCCGACCGGCGTTGGCGCCAACGGCGCGGCCACCGGCTCGTCGCACCGCTTCCGTGCGGAAAGCGGCGACTGGGGCACGAGCCTCTGGGGCATGAAGGGCGTCGAAGACCTGGGCGGCGGCTATCGCGCCGTGTTCCAGTTGGAAGGCAGCTTCAACACCATGACGGGTCAAGGCCCGGGCGGCGGCGGCCTCTTCAATCGTTGGGCGACGGTCGGTATCGCGAACAACAACTTCGGTACGCTGCTGTTGGGCCGCGAACTCTTCATCGCTAACGGCGTGTGGGACTTCGATCCGTTCGGTCAGTCGAACTGGTCGTCGGCTTCGCTGGTGCGTGGCCGCAACTGGCCGCAATCGAGCAACAACATTTCGTACCAGTCGCCGAAGTTCGCGGGCTTCGACTTCTACGGCCAGTACGCACTGTCGAACGCGACGAACTGGAACGGCAACGGCACGACGCCGCAAGGCCGCGAAGGTGGCGCGTACATCACGTACACCACGCCGCTCTTCCAGATTCGCGGCATGTACGACGAAATCCGCAACCCGGCCAACGGTACGCTCGGCGGCGCCTACAACGCGCTCAACGGCGGCACGAACAACGGCAACGGCGTCTACGCGTACTCGCGCGAGTACACGGCGATGTTCAACCTGTTCCTCGGCCAGTTCAAGGTTCAGGGCGCTTACCAGGCGATCCGCTCGTCCGGCATGGTGGGCCAGTTGCCCGGCCAGCCGACCACGCTCGACCACGAATGGGGCGGCGTGACGTGGCAAGCAACGCCGGCGGCGGCGCTGATCGGCGCGGTCTACCACGTGAACGGCAACAACGGCGCGGGTAACGCGACCATCTACACGGTCGGCGGCTCGTACAACCTGTCGAAGCGCACCCTGTTCGACCTGCAAGTCGCGACGGTCCAGAACAGCAAGAGCGCCAACTACGGCCTGAACGCCAACAACTTCGGCACGGCTGCCGCGACGGACAACCCGTTCGCCGGCCACAGCCAGACGGGCGTCTATGCCGGCATTCAGCACTCGTTCTAAGCGAGTCTGAAGCAAGAATAGTTCTATAAGGTTTTCACGCTGCTGCGAGAGGCGCGTATCGGTGCGGTGCCCGAAAGGGTGTCGCACCGTTTTTTATTGGCGGCTCGTCTGACGCATGCATGCGGCGGCTTGTTGCCGCGTTTGTCAAATTGAATCAAAAGTACACGCTCGACCCTCCGAAAATGTAGTTCTCCTTCAAAATTCCGACGGCAGTTGGTTCACTTTTGACAGGAGTTGGAGGAGATGATGAAGAAGGCTTTGCTTGCAGCGGCGGCGCTGCTGACGTTCGGCGCGGCGGCGCATGCCCAAAGCAGCGTGACGCTGTATGGCCGCCTGGACGCGGGACTCGAATACATGAACGGCGTGCCGACCGGGGCGGCGAAGAACGTCACGGCAAGCCGCATCCGCGCCGAAAGCGGCGACTGGGGCACGAGCCTCTGGGGCTTGAAGGGCGCCGAAGATCTGGGCGGCGGCAATCGCGCCGTGTTCCAGTTGGAAGGCAGCTTCAACACCATGACGGGCCAAGGCCCGGGCGGCGGCGGCCTCTTCAATCGCTGGGCGACGGTGGGTATCGCGAACAACAGCTTCGGCACCGTGCTGCTGGGGCGCGAACTGTTCGTGTCCAACGGCGTATGGGACTTCGATCCGTTCGGCCAGTCGAACTGGTCGTCGGCTTCGCTGGTGCGTGGCCGCAACTGGCCGCAATCGAGCAACAACATCTCGTATCAGTCGCCGAAGTTCGCGGGCTTCGACTTCTACGGTCAATACGCGCTCTCGAATGCGACCAACTGGAACGGCAACGGCACGACGCCGCAAGGCCGTGAAGCAGGCGCGTACGTCACGTACACGTCGCCGTATCTCCAGGTGCGCGGCATGTACGACGAGATCCGCAATCCGGCCAACGGTCAGCTCGGCGGCAGCTATGGCGCGACTCAGGGCGTCTACGCCTACTCGCGCGAATACTCCGCCATGGCGAACGTGTTCCTCGGCCAGTTCAAGCTCCAGGCGGGTTATCAGGCGATTCGTTCTTCGGGCATGACCGGCCAGTTGCCGGGCGAGCCGACCACGCTCGACCACGAATGGGGCGGCGTGACGTGGCAGGCGTCGCCGGCCGCGGCGCTGACCGCCGCCGTCTATCACGTGAACGGCAACAACGGCGCAGGCAACGCGACGATGTACACCGTCGGCGGTTCGTACAACCTGTCGAAGCGCACGTTGTTCGACCTGCAAGTCGCCACCGTTCAGAACAGCAAGACGGCGAACTACGGCCTCAACGCGAACAGCTTCGGCACCGCTGCGTCGACGGACAATCCGTTCCCCGGCCGCAGTCAGACGGGCGTGTACGCGGGCATTCAGCACTCGTTTTAAGCCGCGCGTCTGATGCACTGAGCGGCGCGGCCCCCCCGCAAGGGCCGCGCCGTTTTATTGTCCGCCATAGAAAAAGGGCCGCCGATTCGCATCGACGGCCCTTTGTTCGAACTGCTCGGGCGCTATTCCTTCGCCATGCCCGACGCACCGTGACTCAGCCAGTCGAGCACGGCGGCGGCTTCGTCGTCGCTGGACTCGCGCGCGTGCGCGACCGTCTCGCTGATCTGCGCGCCCGGCTGCGGCGCCGCGCGGCGGATCGCCACGCCGACCGCGAGGATGTCGATGATCACGAGATGCAGAATGCGCGAGATCATCGACAACTGCGACTCGCGAATCTCGATGTGATCGGTCTCCAGCGCCACCGTCGCGCGCTTGGCGAGCGGCGTGTTGCTCGACGTGATCGCGATGACCGTCGCGCCCTGCTGCATCGCCACTTCCAGCACGCGCAGCAGTTCCGGCGCGCGCCCGGACTTCGACACGGCCACGATCACATCGCCCTTGCCGAGCAGCGCCGCCGAGGCTGCCTGCATGTACAGATCGCCATAGGCGATCGTCGGGATGCCGAAGCGGAAGAACTTGTAATGCGCGTCCTGCGCGACGATGTTCGAATTCCCGAGGCCATAGAACTCGATGCGCCGCGCGCCGTTCAGAATGTCGATCGCGCGCTCGACGTTCTCGAAGTTCAGATGCTCGCGCAGTTGAAGGATGGCGGACACGGTGTTGTCCAGCACCTTCGCGCCGAAGTCGGTGGCCGTATCGCCGAGATGCACCTGACTGTGGCTCACCGGAATCGTGCCCGTGAGCCCCGTCGCGAGCTTCAGCTTGAAGTCGGACAGGCCCTGACAGCCGAGCGAGCGGCAAAAGCGAATCACCGTCGGCTGGCTCACGTCCGCCTTGCGCGCGATGTCGATGATCGGATCGTTGATGATCGAGCGCGGATGATTCAGCGCGAGATCGGCCACGCGCCGCTCGGCGGGCGTGAGCGCGTCCCGCATCTGGCGAATGCGTTCGAACACGGCCGACGATCCGCTGTTCGCGCGGTTCGACAACTGCTCGGCAAGAATCGCGGACACGCCGAGGAACGCCGGATATTCCGCGGTGATGACGTAAGTCGGAATGCCGGACAAATACTGCTGGAAGCGCCCTTTCGACTCGAATCGCTCGCGAAACGGCGACTTGTGGAACAGCTCGCCCAGCTTCAGCACGATGCCGCCGCCGATATAGATGCCGCCCAGCGCGCCGAGCGTCACCGCGATGTTGCCCGCGAATGTGCCGAGGATCGCGCAGAAGCAGTTCACCGTTTCGAGCGCGAGCGCTTCGCCTTGATGCGCGCGCGTAGTGACGTCGGCGGCGGTGAAGGTGTCGGCGACCGCGACGTTGTCGCGCTCCGCGAACGCGCGGTAGATCAGCTCCAGCCCCTGCCCCGCGCACACGCGCTCGAACGACACGTGCGGGTACTTGCGGCGCGCATAGCGCGTGACGAGGTCTTCGCTTTCATCGAACGGCGAGAAGGTCGCGTGGCCGCCTTCGCTGCCGAGCGCGATCCAGCGATCGTCAGCGGGGATCAGACCCGACACGCCCAGGCCGGTGCCCGGACCCAGCAAGCCGATCACGCTGTTCTGCCGGCGCGCGCCGCCGCCCACCTGCACGCGCTGCCCATCGGTGAGGCCGGGCAGCGCCATCGCGAGCGCGGTGAAATCGTTGACGACGAGCAGCGTGTCGAAGCCGAGCGCGCGGCGCGTCGCTTCGATCGAAAAGCTCCAGTCGTGGTTCGTCATTTTCACGTGATCGCCGTCCACCGGATTGGCGATCGCGATCGCCGCGTGATTCACGCGTCCGACTTTCGTGTCCTTCAGATACTGCTGCATGACTTCGGCGATGCCCGGGTAATCGGCGCCCGGATACACGCGAATCTGCCCGATCTCGCCGGGCGCCGTCTCCAGCGCGAAGCGCGCGTTGGTGCCGCCGATGTCGGCGAGCAGCCTCGGTCCGTCGGCGTGGCTCGGCGCCGGCGCGGCCTTATGCACACCAGTAGACATCGAGCTTCACTCCTTCATCGTTGGCCAGGGTCGAGATGGCATTCTTTTGGCGCGCGGCGAGCGCCGCGTTCAGCACGTCCAGTTTCTTCTGGCCGGAGATGAAGAGGAAAAGCTGCTTCACCTGCTTGAGAGCGGACATCGACAGGCTCACCCGCGCGTGCGGCGCGCTGCCCGGATGCACGGCGACGAAGCGGTCCTGCGTGGAAATGGCGAAGTCCCATTCGGGCGCGTCCGCAAAGATGGACGCCGTGTGGCCGTCCTCGCCCATGCCGAGCACCGCGACATCCGGCAGACGGCGGCGCGCGTCTGCGTTGAGCGCGGCGACGTGCGCGTCGAGCGTGGCGGACGTATCGACGAGCGGCAGGAAGTACGCCGCCGCGCCCGCGTCCTGCAAAAGCGTCTCGCGCACGAGTCGCGCGTTGCTCGCGGAATCGGTTTCAGGCACCCAGCGGTCGTCGACGAGCGTCACGTCGATATGCGCCCACGCGAGCGGCTCGCGCGACAGCGTCTGCAAGAACGGACGCGGGCTCGTGCCGCCGGACACGGCGAGCGTGGCATGAGCGGACTGTCCTGATGCGGCTGCGCTGGCATCGGCCGATGCGGCGCCTCTGGCCGCGAGCGACGCGGCAAGCGCGTCGCTGACGGCCTTCGCCAGCGCGTCCGAGTGGGCGCGCGGGTCGTCGAAAGTGCGAAGCTCGATCACTGCTCCTCCATCCTGCTTGTCTTGGTTTATCGACCCGCCTTATGCCGCGAAGCCGCGAACGGCCCGCGAAGCGGTCTTGTGTGCTGGCGCGCGCGGCGTCTCTCTGAACGGAGCCGTCAGCGCGACGCCCTCAATTCTCTTCTTCCAGCCAGCACGTGCCATGCTGCGCGAGCATTGCGCTCGACGCCGCCGGCCCCCACGTGCCCGCCGCATACGGCTTGGGCTTGTTCGTGGACGCCGCCCACGCGTTGAGAATCGGCTCGACCCAGCGCCACGCGGCTTCCTGCTCGTCGCGACGCACGAAGAGCGCGAGCCGCCCGTGGATCACGTCCAGCAACAGCCGCTGGTACGCCTCCATCTGCCCTTCCTTGAAGAACTGGTCGAACGCGAGGTCCAGATGGACGCTTGCGAGATTCATGCCCTCGCCCGGCTGCTTCGCGAGGCAGTAGAGGCGAATCGTCTCGTTCGGCTGCAGGCGGATCACGAGCCGGTTCGCGCCCGCGCGCAACGCATTCGCGCCGAGCGCCGAATGCGGCACGGGCCGGAAATTCACGACGATCTCCGCGACGCGGTCCGCGAGCCGCTTGCCGGTGCGCAGGAAGAACGGCACGCCGGCCCAGCGCCAGTTTTCGATTTCGACTTTCAGCGCGACGAAGGTTTCCGTGTTGCTGTCGGGGCGCACGCCGGCTTCCGTCGCGTAGGCCGGCACCGATGCGCCGCGAATCACGCCGGCGTGATACTGCCCGCGCACGGCGACGCGGCTAATGTCGCGTTCGTCGATCGGCTTCAGCGCGCGCAGCACGCGCAGCTTTTCGTCGCGCACGGAGTCGGAATCCATCGAATGCGGCGGCTCCATCGTCACGATGGAAAGCAGTTGCAGCAAATGGTTCTGCACCATGTCGCGCAACGCGCCGGTGTTGTCGTAGAAGTCGCCGCGCGCTTCCACGCCGAGTTCTTCCGCGATGGTGATCTGGATGCTCTCGACCCATTCGCGCCGCCACAGCGGCTCGAAGAGCGCATTGCCGAAGCGCAGCGCGAGGAGGTTCTGCACCGGCTCCTTGCCGAGGTAATGGTCGATCCGGTAGATCTGCTCTTCCTGAAAGATCTCGCCGACCGCGTCGTTGATGGCGTTGGACGACTTCAGGTCGTAGCCGAGCGGCTTTTCCAGCACGATGCGCGCGTTCTGGTTCAGACCGACTTCCGACAGCGCGCGGCAGATGGGTACGAAGAGCGACGGCCCGGTCGCGAGATAGAAGACGCGCGTGCCGTCGTATTTGGCGAGCGCGTCGCGCAACACCACGAAGTCTTCCGCGCGACCGAGATCGAGCTGCACGTATTCGATGCGCTCCAGAAAGCTGCGCCACGCGGTCTCGTCCAGGCCCTTCTTCGACACATGCGGCTTCACGTGTTCCTCGACCCACGCGAGGTATTCGCCGGGGGCCTGCGCGCCGCGCGCCACCGCGACGATCTTGCCCGACGCGGCCAGCATGCCCGCCCGGTGCGCTTCGAACAGCGCCGGAAGAATCTTGCGCATGGACAAGTCGCCAGTCCCGCCGAAGAGCACGAAGATGAAATTCGAGTCGCTTTGCATGGGTTTTGAGGCCGCCTGTGAAGTCGGTGGGACGTCGAACGAAAGGCTACCGTAGTTCGACAAAATTTTTTTTGACACTGAATTGTAGTTTAACTACAATCCAAATCAAGAGGAAATGTCACCCGGGAAAAAAATGGCTTGTCAATCAGAAGCTGAGTGTTTTCCCTAAGGCGACCGCGTACTCATGTTAGCGAAGACCGGAAATCGCTGCTTCCATGCACCGGCTGCGTCTCACACGTGTACCGCCTCGTGCCTGCGCCCTCTCGTCCGCTTGCAATGCGGCTCGTGTGCGCGGGTAAAAATCAAAAGCAATCACTAGCATGGGCCGGCACAGGCATGACGCCATCGGCTCGCAGAGGAGACAGTCGTTGCGATTTGACCTACTCATCTCTTGAGAGCCGTGCGGCCGACTAATCGGTACCGGACTGCCGGCTTCGCACGCGCGCATGCATCGCCCGCGTGGCGCGCTTTTCCGCCGACACCCCCGACACCCGAGTCCCGGCCACCCAAGCATTGCCGTTGTGTAACCACCGTTTTTTCAACGCTTCCTGGCGACATCAGGGGCCACTCGTTACTTGTTCAGGTGCTGGAGGAGATAAACAATGAAAGTCCGTAAGCTCATGGGCGCGCTGTGCGCCGCAGGTCTTCTGTGCGGCGCGACGGCGTCGGCGGTTCAGGCTGCCGAGGCTGTTTCCGTGCTGCACTGGTGGACCTCGGGCGGCGAATCGAAAGCGGTCGGCGTGCTCAAGGACGACATGACCAAGCAGGGCTATCAGTGGAAGGACTTCGCGGTCGCGGGCGGCGCAGGCGCTGCGGCGATGACCGCGCTGAAGACCCAGGTGATCTCGGGCAACGCGCCGTCGGCGGCTCAGATCAAGGGTCCGCTGATCCAGGAATGGTCGGAGCAAGGCGTGCTGGTGCCGATCGACTCGGTCGCCGGCGACTGGAAGAAGAACCTGCCGCCGGAAATCGACAAGATCATCCACGCTGACGGCCACTACGTCGCGGCGCCGTTCTCGGTGCATCGTGTGAACTGGCTGTACATCAACAAGGCCGCGCTCGACAAGGCAGGCGGCAAGGTGCCGACGACCTGGGCCGAGTTCTTCCAGGTGGCCGACAAGATGAAGGCCGCGGGCATCATGCCGATCGCGATGGGCGGCCAGCCGTGGCAAGACCTGACGCTGTGGGAAGACGTCGTGCTGTCGCAGGGCGCGGACTTCTATAAGAAGGCCATCGTCGATCTGGACCAGAAGACGCTGACCTCGGACAAGATGGTTCAGGTGTTCGACACCGTCCGCAAGATCCAGGGCTACTTCGATAGCGGCCGCACCGGCCGCGACTGGAACCTCGCCACCGCCATGGTCATCAACGGCAAGGCCGGCATGCAGTTCATGGGCGACTGGGCGAAGGGCGAATTCGCCGGCGCGAACAAGAAGGCCGGCACGGACTACATCTGCGCCGCGGTGCCGGGCACGGAGAAGGCGTACACCTTCAACGTCGACTCGTTCGTGTTCTTCCAGCAGAAGGGCCAGAAGACGGCCACGCCGGGCCAGCTCGCGCTCGCGAAGACCATCATGTCGCCGGAGTTCCAGGAACAGTTCAGCCTGAACAAGGGCTCGATCCCGGTGCGTCTCGGCGTGAAGATGGACAAGTTCGACGACTGCGCGAAGAAGTCCTACGCTGATGAACAGACGGCGATCAAGTCGGGCGGCTATGTTCCGTCCCTCGCGCACGGCATGGCTCAGGGCGACGCTGTCGCGGGCGCCATGACCGACGTCGTGACGAAGTTCATGAATTCGTCGCAGGATTCGAAGAGCGCGGTTCAGGCGCTCGCGAACGCCGCCAAGACGAAGTAAGGACGTAGCAGCGTGACGGGCGGCAGGCGGCGCAATACGGCCGCCCGCCGCCCGAGCCACAGAAGCGTCGCACAAGGTCGTACAAAACGCGTACCAAGCGCCGGTCGTGCCGAAGTCAGCCGATCCGAAAGCACACCTTCGCACCGCGCGCGCAAGTCAGCGTCATTCAAGCGCGTCATGGCGCCATTCAAGCGCCGGCGCATCTTCCAGGAGTCGAGTTGTGACTGCCTCCCTCAGCGGTACCGCGGAAAAGAGTCCGCACCAGCCTCGCCGCGCTTCGCCCACGGCGGCGCTCGCCGATCGCTGGATTCCCAAGCTGGTGCTCGCTCCCAGCATCGTGATCGCGCTTATCTTCGTCTATGGCTTCATCGCCGTGACGGGCTATCTGTCGCTGTCCGAATCGCGACTCATGCCGCGCTACGAGTTCGCCGGTTTCGACCGATACCGTCAACTCTTTGCCAACGACGTCTGGTGGACTTCCGCCGCCAATCTCGGCTGGTTCGGCATTCCGTTCATCGCCATCTGCGTCGGTCTGGGCCTTTTCCTCGCCATCCTGCTTGACCAGAAAATCCGCAACGAAGGCGCGCTGCGCGCGATCTTTCTCTATCCGATGGCGCTGTCGTTCATCGTGACGGGCACCGCGTGGCAATGGATTCTGAACCCCGGCCTCGGCATCGAAAAGGTGTTCCACGACTGGGGCTGGACGAGCTTCACCTTCAACTGGCTCGGCGACCCGGACAAGGCCATCTTCTGCGTCGTGATCGCGGCTGTCTGGCAATCGAGCGGCTTCGTGATGGCGCTCTTCCTCGCGGGCCTGCGCGGCGTGGACAGCGAAATCTTCAAGGCCGCGCAAGTGGACGGCGCGACGCTGCCGACCATCTACCGCAAGATCGTGATTCCGAGCATGCGTCCGGTGTTCTTCTCCGTGCTGCTGATTCTCTGCCACATCACGATCAAGACCTTCGACCTCGTCGTCGCGTTGACCGCGGGCGGACCGGGCACGTCGTCGTCGCTGCCGGCCATCTTCATGTACACGTTCTCGTTCAACCGGGGACAACTGGGCGTCGGCGCCGCTTCGTCGATGATGATGCTCGCCACGGTGGTCGCGGTTCTCGTGCCGCTCATGTATCTGGAATCGAGGAGCACTCGCAATGCAGCCTAAGATGACGATCAGCCGCGCCGTCATTTACGCGGTGCTGATTCTTTTCGCGCTCTACTTCCTGTTCCCGATCTACGTGATGCTGTCCACGTCGTTCAAGGACCTGGACCAGCTTCGCACCGGCAACCTGCTCACACCGCCCACGCATATCACCTTCGCGCCGTGGGTGAAGGCGTGGCAGGAAGCGTGTACCGGCGTGCGCTGCGACGGCATGGAGCCGTTCTTCATGAACTCCGTGCGCATGGTGATTCCCGCCGTGCTGATCTCGTCGATCGTCGGCGCGTTCAACGGCTACGTGCTCACGCACTGGCGCTTTCGCGGCGCGGACGCGTTCTTCACGATGCTGCTCGTCGGCTGCTTTATTCCGTTCCAGGCCATTCTTCTGCCGATGGCGCGGCTGCAAGGCTTCCTCGGACTGTCGAACACGACGAGCGGCCTCGTGCTCGTGCACGTGATCTACGGCATCGCGTTCACGACCATGTTCTTCCGCAACTTCTACGTGAGCATTCCGGCTGAACTCGTGAAGGCGGCGCGCATCGACGGCGCGGGCTTCTTCACGATCTTCACGAAGATCCTGCTGCCCGTCTCGCTGCCGATCTTCATGGTCTGCCTGATCTGGCAGTTCACGCAGATCTGGAACGACTTCCTGTTCGGTATCGTGTTCTCGGGCGTGGATTCGATGCCGATCACGGTGGCGCTGAACAACCTCGTCAATACGTCGACGGGCGTGAAGGAATACAACGTGGACATGGCGGGCGCGATCATCGCGGCCTTGCCGACGATTCTCGTCTACATGATCGCAGGACGTTACTTCGTGCGCGGCCTGACGGCGGGCGCGGTGAAGGGTTGAGCGCAACGAACGCGCTTCCCGCTGAAGAGACAACATAGAGGATTCAAGCATGGCAAGCCTTTCCATCCGTGACGTGTACAAGACCTACCCGAACGGGGTGCCGGTTCTCAAGGGCGTCAACATCGACATCGAGGACGGACAGTTCCTGATCCTCGTCGGCGGCTCGGGCTGCGGCAAGTCCACGCTGCTCAACATGATCGCGGGGCTGGAGACCGTCACCAAGGGCGAAATCCAGATCGACGGCAAGACGGTCAACAACCTCTCGCCGAAGGACCGCGATATCGCGATGGTGTTCCAGTCCTACGCGCTCTACCCTTCCATGAGCGTGCGCGACAACATCTCGTTCGGCCTCAACATCCGCAAGGTGCCGAAGGACGAGCAGAAGAAGATCGTCGATCGCGTGTCCGAGACGCTGCAGATCGGCCATCTGCTCGACCGCAAGCCGGGGCAACTGTCGGGCGGTCAGCGTCAGCGCGTCGCCATGGGCCGCGCGCTCGCGCGCGATCCGGTGATGTTCCTCTTCGACGAGCCGCTCTCGAACCTCGACGCCAAGCTGCGCATCGAGATGCGCTCGGAAATCAAGCTGCTGCATCAGCGCCTCGGTACGACCATCGTCTACGTGACGCACGATCAGATCGAAGCGATGACGCTCGGCGACCGCATCGCCGTGATGAAGGACGGCATCGTGCAGCAGTTCGGTGCGCCGCAGGAAATCTACGACTCGCCGTCGAACCTATTCGTCGCGGGCTTCATCGGCGCGCCGCCGATGAACTTCATCAGCGGCAAGCTGGTCGAGGCCGGCGCGGGCGTCGGGCTGCAACTGGACACGGGCGTCGCGCGCAATGTGCTGAAGCTGCCGTTCGATGCCGCGAAGCTGCGCGGCAGGATCGGTCAGGACGTGGTGCTCGGCCTGCGCCCGGAGCGCATCACGGACGCGCGCAGCGCGCACGACGTTGCGGACGCGAGCCTGCAACCGATGGACGTGCGCGTCGACGTGATCGAGCCGACCGGCCCGGACACGCTCGTGTTCGCGCAGGTGAACGGCAAGCGCATCGTGTCGCGCGTGCACCCGGCGAGCAATCCGCAGCCGTTGTCGAACATGACGCTGCTGTTCGATGTGTCGAAGGCGGTGCTGTTCGATCCGAAGACGGAAGAGCGGCTGGCCTGAGCGCCGTCGTCGCTAATCTGCTTCGAAGCCGCGCCTCGTGCGCGGCTTTTTGTTTGATGGCGCGGTCGCGCCGATGCGGCACAATCAGCGTTTCGCTTTCGAATGCGCCGCGCCATGTCCCTGCTCTCCGATCACCCTTCGCTCCTCTGGCCGCAAGCCGACAACCCTGATCCCTTCATCGGCCTCGAATCGCTCGACGACACCCGCGTGCAAGCCTGGGTCGATGCGCAGAATCGCCGCACCGAAGCCGCGTTCGGCGAAACGCGCGACGCGCGCGCGCTCGCCGCGCGGCTCGAGAAGGCGTACACGTCGCAGGATCGCATCGTCACCTGCTCGCGCTACGGCGACTGGGCCTACAACACGTGGCAGGACGACGCGCATCCGCTCGGCATCGTGCGCCGCGCACCGTGGAGCACGTGGCTCGCCGGAACGCCCGAATGGGACATCGTGCTCGATGTCGATGCGCTCGACCTCAACACGAACGAGCGCGACGACACGCGCTGGGCGCTCGCCGACTTCGACATGCTCTACCCCGGCTACGACCGCGCGCTGGTGTCGCTGTCGCCGGGCGGATCGGATGCTTGCATCGTGCGCGAGTTCGATATCGAGGAACGCCGCTTTGTCGAAGACGGCTTCGTGCTGCCGGAAGTCGGCAAGCACGACATTTCGTGGATCGACCGCCATACGGTCTATGTCGGCTGGGACGACAGCAAGACGAGCGCGCGGCCCGCGCTCACCACTTCGGGCTTTCCGCGTCAGGCGCGGCGCTGGAAGCGCGGCACGCCGCTCGCGGATGCGCCCGTCGTGTTCGAAGGCGCGCGCCGCGACGTGTCGGCGGGCGCGGACTACGATCCGCTCGAAAAGCTGCATCTCGCGTCGCGCGCCGTGACGTTCTACGACACGCTGCACTTCTGGCTCGACGAAACCGCGAACGAATGGCGTCAGTACGACTTGCCTCAGCACGTCGAGATCGAGCACTGGAACGGCTGGCTCTTCGTCACGCCGCGCAAGCAATGGAACGTGGGCGGCCGGCGTCACGCGGCAGGCTCGCTCACCGTGATCCGGCGCGACGCGTTTCTCGACGGCTCGCGCAACTTCACCGCGCTCTTCACGCCCGCCGAACGGCGCGTGCTGGCGAGCATCGACTTCACGAAGCAGTGGCTGATCGTCTCGCAAATGGACGACGGCACGCCGCGCGTCACGCTCTGGCGCCCGCCCACGGATGTCGACGGCGCGTGGCAATCGCGCGAGTTCGCGTTGCCGGAGTCGAGCCAGAGCTATGTCGATTCCATCGACAGCGAGCGCGACGACACGGTGCTCATTCACGTCGAGCACTTCCTGATGCCGCCGTCGCTCTATCACGCCGATCTTGCCAGCGACGCCCCGTGGACCTTGCTCGCACGCCTGCCCGCGCAGTTCGACGCGACCGGGCTCACCGCCGTGCGCCGCCACGCAATTGCGCCCGACGGCGAGCGCATTCCGTACTGGCTGATCGGCCGCGATGTCGATGCGCAAACGCCGCAGCAAGCGCGGCCGTGCCTCCTCTACGGCTACGGCGGCTTCGAAGTCGCGCTCGACCCGCATTACGACGCGACGACCGGCATCGCGTGGCTGGAGCGCGGCGGCCTGTACGCGGTGGCGAACATTCGCGGCGGCGGGGAGTTCGGTCCGCAATGGCATCAGGCGGCGCTGCGCGAGAACCGGCAAGTCTCGTTCGACGATTTCGTGGCGGTCGCGCAGGCGCTCGTCGAAAGCGGCGTCACCACGGCGAAGCAGCTCGCCATTCGCGGCGCGAGCAACGGCGGCCTGCTCACCGCCGTGTGCATGGTGCAGCGGCCGGAGTGCTTCGGCGCGGTGCTGTCCGAAGTGCCGCTCGTCGACATGGCGCGGTTTCATACGCTTTTGCAAGGCGCGTCGTGGATCGACGAGTACGGCGATCCGGACGACGCCGCCGATCTCCCGCATCTGATGGCTTATTCGCCGTATCAGAACGTCAAAGCGGATGCCGTCTATCCGCCGGCGCTCTTCACGTCATCCACGAGCGACGACCGCGTGCATCCGGGCCACGCGCGCAAGATGGTCGCGAAGATGCAGGCGCAAGGCCACGACAACGTCTGGTATCAGGAAACGGGCGAAGGCGGGCACGGCGCGGGCGTCGAGCCGGAAGCCGTCGCGCAGGCGGAGGCTGCGGCGTTCACGTTCCTCGCGTCGGTTGTCGGGCCGCTGCCGCCGACACGGTGATCCGCACGGGGCGCAACGGCGCGTTTCGGTGAAAAAGGGTCGCTCTCTTACGATTCGAATTCGTTCGATATAGCCGAGCTTACGGCCCGCCTATAGTTCAACCATTCCTTGTTGATCCGGCGAAACGCCTTCCTCGACAGAAGGTGCGCGGCAACGGGAATGGTTGACTGACTTTTCGACCGAAACGAACCGATCGGGAACACCTTTGACCCAGGCACCCGATTCTCGACAGGAGCAGACGCCTATCGCCCAAGCCGAATCGAGCGAGTATTCACCTTTGACCCGGACGAATACTGCCCACTGAAAACCGCTCGACCGCGCGGCCTTCTGACCCAAGGCGGCATGAGTCGAGTTTGAAGCACCTTTGACCCAGATTGACCTCGCCATCGCGCGAGGTTTTTTTTCGCCCGCGCGCCGCGCGACTGCCTGATCTCAGACACGCACGGGCGCGGCGTGCGAGCGCATCACGAGCGTGCGCCCGGCGAACGTCAGCACGCCGCACGTGCCGATCACGATGCCCATGCCGTGCGGCGAGACGTCGTGAAAGAGGCCGACGGCGAGACTCGCCAGCGCGCCGAGCGCGAGCTGCATCGCGCCGAAGACGGCGGCGGCCGCGCCCGCGTTGCGCGGATACCGGTGCATGAGTTCCGTCGTGCAATTGGCGGACAGGAGACCGACCACGCCGACCACGAAGAACAGGCTCGCGACGATCGACCACAAGCCGCCCCAGCCCGTCAGCGCGACGAACGCCACCACGATCGCCGCCACGACGCTGACGAACGCCGCTGCCGAGATCATCTTCATCGCGCCCACGCGCCCGACGAGCTTCGTGTTGAGCACGTTCCCGCCGATGATCCCGACGATATTGAGCCCGAACAGCAGCCCGTAATGCTGCGGCTTGACGTGGAAATAGTCGATGTAGACGAAGGGCGTCGCGGTGATGTACGCGAACATCGACGCGAACGCCATGCCGCCGCAGAGCACGTGGCCCCACGTGACGGTATCGGCCAAGAGATGCCCGTATGCCGCGAACGACGTGCCGAGCGCCGCGCCCGCGCGTTTCTCCTTCGGCCATGTTTCGGGCACGCGCAGGAACGCGGTCACCGCGCACAGCGTGCCGAAGAGCGTGAGCGCAACGAACACCACACGCCAGCCGCCGAGCAGCAGCAGTTGCCCGCCGATCAGCGGCGCGAGCAGCGGGCCGATGGACGTCACGATGGACAGCATCGACAGGACGCGGGCGGCGTCGGACGGCGCGTGCGCGTCGCGGGCGATGGCGCGCGCCAGCACAGACGCCGCGCCCGCGCCGAGCGCCTGCAGGAAGCGTACGAACACGAGTGCGTCGATGGAAAACGCCGTCGCGCAGGCGATGCTCGCGATCGCATACAACGCGATGCCGCCCAGAAGAATCGGCCGCCTGCCGTAGGCGTCGGACAGCGGGCCGTACAGCAGCATGCCGAACGAGAAGCCGAACATGAAGCTCGTCAGCGTGCTTTGCGCGGCGGCCGGGCTCGTCCCGAACGCGGCGGCGAGCGACGGCAGGCTCGGCAAATACATGTCGATGGACAGCGGACCGCATGCGGCGAGCGCGCCGAGCAACAGGATCAGCCGGCCATCGGGCCGGCGGCGGGTGGTGTCTGACATCGAGTGTGCAAGGAAGAGGACGGGCGCTCAATGGCCCGTCGTGGTGGTTGCAGCTATCGGGGAAGCGTTCGAAGCGAGCGGCCATTGTACGCGACGCCCCGATTCGGCCGGGTGCGCTAAGCTCACCGCTCCTGCCCTTTCCGCCTTGCGCCCTTGCCCCCTTGCCACGACAGGATGACCGCCTTTTTGCTGATCTGGAGCCCGAAGAAATGGCCGTGGCCCGAGTTGCCCGACATCGCGCGCCGCGTGGCGGCAGGCGAAGCCGTCGCCGATGTCTGGGGCTGCGGCACGGCGCGCGGCCTCATGCCCGGCGATCGCGTGTTCGTGCATCGCGTGGCGCAGGAGCCGAAGGGCGTGTTCGGCTCGGGCTACGTGACGCGCGCGCCGTACGAGGTGCCGGACGCGCAGTCGAAGCGCGGGTATCGGCTATGCATCGACTTCGTGTATGACTGGCTCGCCGATGCACACGAAGAAGTCGTCGTCACGCGCGACGAGTTGCGGGCGCACCCGTTCTCCGTGCAGACGTGGGATGCGCAAAGCTCCGGCACGCTCATCAAGCCGATGGCCGAGGGCGCGCTCGAAAAGCTCTGGACCGAGCGCACCGGCCGCCGCGGCCGTCCGCCCGCGTTGAGCAATCCCGTTCCCGCGATGCCGAGCAAAGCAAGCGCGCGCCAGGCCCGCGCAGCCGGCGACGCGCCGCCGCGCAAGCCCGCGCGAACGCGCCAGCCGTAACCGGCTCCCCGTCAACGACTCCGGTACAATTTCAGGCAACATTTGTCGCACCGGACGCGCATCGGCGCCGTGCTTTCATCGCGCCGCGGGGCGTCTTTCGCCGCGTAAGCCGGTCGCGTGTCTTGCATCCACTTTCAGCGCAGGCCTTCTCCATGTCCAAGAACCAAGCCCTCTTCGAACGCGCTCAGCGAACCATTCCCGGCGGCGTGAATTCGCCGGTGCGGGCGTTTCGCTCGGTCGGCGGCACGCCCCGCTTCATCGAGCGCGCGCAAGGCCCGTACTTCTGGGATGCCGAAGGCAAACGCTATATCGACTACATCGGCTCGTGGGGGCCGATGATCGTCGGCCATGTGCACCCGGAAGTGCTCGAAGCGGTGCAGCGCGTGCTCGCGGACGGCTTCTCGTTCGGCGCGCCGACCGAAGCTGAAATCGAGATCGCGGAGGAAATCTGCAAGCTCGTGCCGTCGATCGAACAGGTGCGCATGGTGTCTTCCGGCACCGAAGCGACGATGAGCGCGCTGCGTCTTGCACGCGGGTTCACGAACCGCAGCCGCATCGTGAAGTTCGAGGGCTGCTATCACGGCCACGCGGACAGCCTGCTGGTGAAGGCGGGCTCGGGCCTGCTGACTTTCGGCAATCCGACGTCGGCGGGCGTGCCCGCGGACATCGCCAAGCACACGACGGTGCTCGAATACAACAACGTCGAGCAACTCAACGAGGCGTTCGCTGCGTTCGGCGCGGAGATCGCGTCGGTGATCGTGGAGCCGGTCGCGGGCAACATGAACCTCGTGCGCGCGACGCCCGAGTTCCTGAACGCGCTGCGTGAACGCTGCAACGAGTACGGCTCCGTGCTGATTTTCGACGAAGTGATGTGCGGGTTTCGCGTCGCGCTCGGCGGCGCGCAGCAGGTGTACGGCATCCAGCCGGACCTGACGTGCCTCGGCAAGGTCATCGGCGGCGGCATGCCGGCGGCGGCATTCGGCGGACGACGCGACATCATGGCGCATCTCGCGCCGCTCGGCGGCGTCTATCAGGCGGGCACGCTCTCGGGCAATCCCATCGCGGTCGCGGCGGGTCTGAAGACATTGCAGATCATCCAGCGCGAAGGCTTCTACGACGACCTCGCAAAGAAGACGCGCAAGCTCGTCGACGGGCTGACTGCCGCCGCCCGCCAAGCGAAAGTGCCCTTCTGCGCCGACTCCATCGGCGGCATGTTCGGCCTGTACTTCATGGATTCCGTGCCGGGCAGCTTCGCGCAGATCGCGAAGGGCGACACCAAGCGCTTCAACGCGTTCTTCCACGCGATGCTCGATGCCGGCGTGTACTTCGCGCCGTCCGCGTTCGAAGCGGGGTTCGTGTCCAGCGCCCACGACGACGCCGTGCTCGACGCGACGCTCGACGCCGCGCGTGGCGCGTTCGCGTCGCTCGCGGTTTAAGGCCGCGTCGCGCAACGGGCCGCCGCGATGTTCTCGCAATCCGATTTCACCTACATGGAGCGCGCGCTCGCGCTCGCCTCGCGCGGCATGTACACGACGACGCCGAATCCGCGCGTCGGCTGCGTGCTGGTCAAGAACGGCGAAGTGATCGGCATGGGCTTCACGCAGCCGGCCGGCCAGGATCACGCCGAAGTGCGCGCGCTGAAAGACGCCCGTTCGCGCGGCAAGGACCCGCGCGGCGCGACCGCCTATGTGACGCTCGAACCGTGCAGCCACTTCGGGCGCACGCCGCCCTGCGCGCACGCGCTGATCGACGCGCGCGTCGAGAAAGTCATCGCCGCGATGGAAGACCCGAACCCGACGGTCTCCGGGCGCGGACTCGCGATGCTGCGCGACGCGGGCATCGACGTGCGCTGCGGGCTGCTCGCGAACGAGGCGCACGAGATGAACATCGGCTTCGTCTCGCGCATGACGCGCCGTCGCCCGTGGGTGCGCATGAAAGTGGCGGCGACGCTCGACGGGCGCACCGGCCTGCCGTCGGGCGAAAGCCAGTGGATCACCGGCGAAGACGCGCGCGCCGACGGCCACGCCTGGCGCGCTCGCGCCTGCGCGATCCTGACCGGCATCGGCACGGTGCGCGAGGACGATCCGCAACTCACCGTGCGCGCGGTCGACACGCCGCGCCAGCCGCAGCGCGTTCTGATCGACAGCCGGCTCGACGTCCCGCTGGACGCGCGCATTCTCGACGGCGCGCCGCCGTGGATCTTCCATTCCGCCAATGCCGACGCCCAACGCGCCGAGTTGCTGCGCGACAAGGGCGCGCAATTGATCGAGTTGTCGAACGAGCACGGCAAGGTCGATCTCCCCGCGATGCTCACGGCGCTCGCCGATCGCGGCATCAACGAATTGCACGTCGAGGCGGGCCACAAGCTGAACGGCTCGCTCTTGCGCGAAGGCTGCGTGGATGAACTGCTGGTGTATCTCGCGCCGAGCCTGCTCGGCAGCGCGCCCGGCATGTTCGACTTCGCGCCGCCCGCCACGCTCGATGCGCGGCCGCATCTCAAGTTTCATCGCATCGACCGGCTCGGCGACGATCTGCGCATTCTGGCGCGCTTCGCCGATGCGCACGTCGCCGGTCCGCTGCTCTAAACACGCTTCGATAAAGGAACGCGCTTCATGTTTACAGGAATCGTCGCGGCGGTAGGCCGCATCGAAAAGGTCACGCCGCTCGGTACGGAGCCGCAAGCCGGCGTGCGTCTGCGGGTGGCGGCGGGCGGCCTCGATCTCGCGGATGTCGAACTGGGCGACAGCATCGCGATTCAGGGCGCGTGCATGACGGTGATCGAGAAGACGCCGGATGCGTTCGATGTCGACGTCTCGCGCGAAAGCCTGAACAAGACGGTCGGCCTGGGCGATGCGGGCGCAGAGGTCAATCTGGAAAAGGCGCTGCGCGCGCACGACCGGCTGGGCGGGCATCTGGTTTCCGGCCACGTCGATGGGCTCGGCACGGTGTCGCGCTTCGAGCGCGTGGGCGAATCGCATGAATTGCGCATCGTCGCGCCGAAGGACATCGGCAAGTATCTGGCTTACAAGGGCTCCGTGACCGTGAACGGCGTGAGCCTCACGGTGAATGCCGTGGAGGATGGCGCGGACGGCTGCGAGTTTTCCATCAATCTGATTCCGCACACGGTCGAAGTGACGACGTTGAAGGCGCTTCACGCGGGCGCGAAGGTGAATCTGGAGATCGATCTTATCGCGCGGTATGTGGAGAGGATGATGTCGGCGGGGTGAGGCGGCACGGAAGCAACGCTCATCGACACAGCACGCAACACCGCCGCCCCGCCCCGCGTTTTCCCGACAACTGTCCATCGGCCGTGGCGTAAAATACAGGCCTTTCCCAAACAGACCTGCCGGGACGCCACCATGTCGATCGCTTCCACTCCAGAAATCATCGCCGAGCTCAAGGCCGGCCGCATGGTGATCCTCGTCGACGAAGAAGATCGCGAGAACGAAGGCGATCTTATCGTCGCCGCCGACTTCATCACGCCCGAAGCGATCAACTTCATGGCGCGCTACGGCCGCGGCCTGATCTGCCTCACGCTCACGCAGGAACGCTGCAAGCTGCTCAACCTGCCGCTCATGACCCAGCGCAACGGCACGCAGTACGGCACGGCGTTCACCGTCAGCATCGAAGCCGCCGAGGGCGTGACCACCGGCATTTCCGCCGCCGACCGCTCGCGCACCATCGCAGCGGCGGTCGCGGCGAATGCGCGCGCCGAGGACATCGTCCAGCCGGGCCACGTGTTCCCGATCATGGCGCAGCCGGGCGGCGTGCTCGTGCGCGCGGGGCATACGGAGGCCGGCTGCGACCTGACCGCGCTCGCGGGCCTCACGCCCGCCGCCGTGATCTGCGAAGTGATCCGCGACGACGGCGAAATGGCGCGTCTGCCCGACCTGATCGAGTTCGGCGAGCAGCACGGCATCAAGATCGGCACCATCGCGGACCTGATTCACTATCGCAGCCGCACCGAATCCATCATCGAGAAGGTCAGCGAGCGCACCATGCAGACCGCGCACGGCACCTTCCGCGCGGTGCTGTATCGCGACGAACCGACCGGCTCGCCGCATATCGCGCTCGTGCGCGGCACGCCGTCGCCGGATCGCGAAACGCCGGTGCGCGTGCACGAACCGCTGTCGGTGCTGGATCTGCTCGAGATCGACGCGTCCACGCACTCCTGGACCATCGACGCCGCCATGAAGGAAATCGCCGCGCGCGATCTCGGCGCCATCGTCATGTTGAATTGCGGCGACAGCCGCGAGCATCTGGTCGAAACCTTCCGCGCGCTCGACGAAAGCGACAAAGCGGCCAAGCCCCAGCGCCGCCCGATCGACTTCAAAACGTACGGCATCGGCGCCCAGATTCTGCGCGATCTGGGCGTCGGCAAGATGCAGGTGCTCGCCAATCCGCGGCGCCTGGGCAGCATGTCGGGCTACGGGCTCGAAGTGACCGGCTTCATTCCGATGCCCGGCTGCCCCGCGACGGCGGCGAGCGCCACGGACGGCACGGTCGCGCATCTGCGTTCGGCCTGATTCACGACAGCCGCTGCATTCAACTTATTCCAAACCAACGGATCTCTACATGGAAATCGGACAATACCAGCCGAACCTCGACGGTGACGGCCTGCGCATCGGCATCGTGCAGTCGCGCTTCAACGAACCGGTGTGCAACGGCCTCGCGGACGCATGCATCGAGGAGCTGGAACGCCTCGGCGTGATCGGCGAGGACGTGCTGCTCGTGACCGTGCCGGGCGCGCTCGAAATTCCGCTCGCGCTGCAAAAGCTCGCCGAATCCGGCCAGTTCGACGCCCTGATCGCGCTCGGCGCGGTCGTGCGCGGCGAAACGTATCACTTCGAGCTCGTGTCGAACGAGAGCGGCTCGGGCATTTCGCGCATCGCGCTCGATTTCGGCATTCCGGTGGCGAACGCGGTGCTCACGACCGAAAACGACGAACAAGCCGTCGCGCGCATGACCGAAAAAGGCCGCGACGCTGCGCGCGTGGCGGTCGAAATGGCGAACCTGTCGGTCGCGCTGGAACAGCTCGGCGGCGACGAAGAAGACGACGAAGACGAAGACGAGGACCGCGCATGAAGAGCGCACGACGCCGCTCGCGTGAACTCGCGACGCAAGGGCTTTACCAATGGCTGCTGTCGGGCGCGCCCGGCGGCGAGATCGACGCGCAACTGCGCAACGCGCAGGGCTTCGACAAGGCCGACCACGAACATCTGGACGCGATTCTGCACGGCGTCATCAAGGAAGCCGATGCGCTTTCCGCCGAACTGCAACCGTGCCTCGACCGCCCGATCGACCAGTTGTCGCCGGTCGAGCGCGCGGTGCTGCTCGTGGCCGCGTTCGAGTTCAAGCATCACATCGACATTCCGTATCGCGTGGTCATCAACGAGGCCGTGGAGCTGACGAAGACCTTCGGCGGCTCCGACGGCTACAAGTACGTGAACGGCGTGCTGGACAAGCTCGCCGTCGCCATGCGCCCTGCCGAAGCGCAGGCGCGCGGCCGCGGCTAACGGGAAACGGGATCGACGGCATGAATACCGCCTCTGAGCCGCTCATGCGGCTCGCCTCCCGCGTCGACGCCATCGAGCCGTTCTACGTGATGGAACTGATGAAGGACGCCCAGGCGCTGGAGCGCGCCGGACGCGACATCATCCATATGGGCATCGGCGAGCCGGACTTCACCGCGCCCGCGCCGGTCACGCGCGCCGCCGCCGACGCGCTCACGCGCGGCGTCACGCAGTACACGAATGCGCTCGGCGTCACCGCGCTGCGCGAGGCGATCGCCGCGCATTACCGCGACGCCTTCGGCCTCGCCGTCGATCCCGCGCGCATCGTGGTGACGGCGGGCGCGTCGGCGGCGCTCTTGCTCGCGTGCATGGCGCTCGTCGACAACGGCGACGAAGTGTTGATGCCCGACCCGTGCTATCCGTGCAACCGGCACTTCGTGTCGGCGGCGGACGGCAAGCCGGTGCTGATCCCGAGCGGCCCGGCCGAACGCTTCCAGCTCACCGCCGATCAGGTCGAAGCGCACTGGACAAGCGCGACGCGCGGCGTGCTGCTCGCGTCGCCGTCGAACCCGACGGGAACCTCCATCGAGCCGGACGAATTGCGGCGCATCGTCGGGAAAGTGCGGGAACGCGGCGGCTTCACCATCGTCGACGAGATCTATCAGGGCCTGAGCTACGACGCGAAGCGCGTGTCGGCGCTCTCCTTCGGCGACGACGTGGTGACGGTCAACAGCTTCTCCAAGTACTTCAACATGACCGGCTGGCGGCTCGGCTGGCTCGTGGTGCCGCCCGCGATGGTCGGCGCGGTCGAGAAGCTCTCGCAGAATCTGTTCATCTGCGCATCGGCGCTGGCGCAGCATGCGGCGCTCGCGTGCTTCGAGCCGGAGACGCTCGCCATCTACGAAGCGCGCCGGCTGGAGTTCAAGCGGCGGCGCGACTACATCGTGCCGGCGCTGCGTTCGCTCGGTTTCGGCGTGCCGGTGGTGCCCGACGGCGCTTTCTACGTCTACGCCGATACGACGAGCGTGCCGCATCCCGCCGCCGGAGACAGCGAAAGGCTCACGCGTTCCATGCTGCACGACGCGGGCGTCGTGCTCGTGCCGGGCGCGGATTTCGGCTTTCACGCGCCGGACCGTTACATCCGGCTCTCGTATGCGACGGCGTATTCGAAGCTGGAAGAAGCGGTGTCGCGGCTCGGGGACTTGTTCAGTCGCTGACCACTACTCGACGCAAACGACAAAAAGGGCACCCGCATGAGGTGCCCTTTTCTTTTGCCCGACCGTCCGACCGTCCGACTGACCGATCAAGCGCCCAGTTCTGCGGACGCGGCGTGCTTCGACTCGCCGGAATCGCTGTCGTCCTGCGCGTCGGCCTTCTTCGCGCCGTCGATCGTCACGTGAACGCGCTTGGCCGTATCCGCCGAGGCGGACGCCAGCACCTGCTTCGGCGCGGCCTGAACCGGCGCCTGCGGCGCGTTGATCGGCACGTTGCGGCCGCGCGCGACATCGCGCAGACGCGCACGCTCGGCGAGCACCTTGGCGCCATAGCCGCCGTCGTCCTGCGAGGTCGAGCCGACGTAGTAGCGCAGGCCGCCCGCCACGGAGCCGCCCCGCGCGATGCAGTCCTTCAGCACCAGCGCCCCGACCTTGATGTTCGCGAGCGGATCGAGCGCCGCGTGGCTGCCGCCGAAGTACTCGAACTTGTCCGAGTGCACCTTTGACATCACCTGCATCAGCCCTTTCGCGCCGACGCCGCTTTCCGCGTACGGATTGAAACCGGATTCAATGGCCATCACCGACAGCAGCAGCAGCGGATCGAGACCGACTTCGCGGCCGGTGTCGAACGCGGCGCGCACGAGGTCGCTGACCGGCTCTTCGGCCACGCGATACCGCCGCGCGATGAAGCTGGCAACGAGCTTCTGCTCGCGCGTGGAGACGAGCACGCGGTCGTCGCGCGCATCGGCGACGATGCGCTGCGCCGGAATCGCGCTCGCCAGCAAGCTGACCGAAGGCATCGTGCGCGGATCGAGCCCGTTGGGCGACACGGCGAGACTGATGCCGCCCGTCAGTTGACGGGTGCTCTCGTCGTCGGTGGCGGCGGCGCCGAGCGACGGCACCTGCGCCGGCGGCGCAGCCGGCAGTTCCGGGTTCGCGGCGAGGCTGACCGGCGCGGCGTCCGCCCGCTGGCGATGCACGGCCGAGAACGGCGGAAGCGGCTGGCCGGCCAGAAGCCGCGCAGGACCCGCCTGGACCGCGGCGGACACGAACGGCATGATCCGTGCGGCAAAGGTGGTGCGCCAGGACGGCAGGAGCCACAGCGCGAGCGCCGTGACGATGGCCGCGCAACCGACCAGGCTGAAGAGATAGTGACTCATACGGCTTCCACGACGCAGCGCGGTGCGCAAACTTTGCGCGACGCGAGTGTCAGGACGCCACGATAACCAAGCGTTCATCGATGCTCCCAATGTTGCATGATTTAGGCTGATGAATACCAATAAACCGGTGTTCGAAAGCGCAAATCAGACACCGCTCGCTCTTGGCAAGGCGTAAGCGGCATCGGGGAAACGGCATGCGCCGTCTGGAAAGCCGAACCGGCAAAAGCGGCCGGAGTGCGCGACACGAACAGCATGCCCTTGATGCGCAGATGGCTTCCCACGCGAAAAACCGGCGTTCGATAACGCCGGCCGTGACAACCAACAGCCATGAATCGCCGGGCAGGTGCGGCGCAGGCGACGCATAGCGTCTGAGAAAAGACCTGAGGCTAAGGTAAAAAGTTTCAAAACCTGCAATGGATGCGAAGGGATTCTAGCAGGGTTTAATGATCCGTCAATGCTATACCGTTCCGTTTCAATTACTTACAGTAATAATGAACACTGTTTAGGAGCGCCAGCGCACGTGCCGGAGGCGGTTTCCAGCGGAATGTCCTGAATGTCTCCCAGCGCACGGACTGACACGCAGGTAAAATCGACAATCGCTTAGCGCGCAGCCGTCCCGCCCGTCCCGCTCCTTGTGGCGGCCTCGAGTCCTCGTCCGACCATCGATGAAATATAAAGATCTGCGCGACTTCACCGCCCGCCTCGAAGCGCTCGGTGAACTGCGCCGCATCCCGCAGCCTGTCTCCCCCATCCTTGAAATGACCGAACTGTCCGACCGCGTGTTGCGCGCGGGCGGCCCGGCGCTGCTTTTCGAAGCGCCGACCGGTCACACCATGCCAGTGCTCGCGAACCTTTTCGGCACGACCCGGCGCGTGGCGCTCGGCATGGGCATCGAAACCGAGGCGCAGCCGGGCGCCGATGCGAGCCTCGGCAGCGACACCGCCGCGCTCAGTTCGCTGCGCGATATCGGCAGGCTGCTGTCCGCGCTCAAGGAACCGGAGCCGCCGCGCGGCCTGAAGGACGCCGGCAAGCTGCTCTCGCTCGCCAAGGCCGTGTGGGACATGGCGCCCAAGTCGGTGAGCGCGCCGCCCTGTCAGGAGATTGTGTGGGAAGGCAACGACGTGGACCTCGCGCGTCTGCCGATCCAGACCTGCTGGCCGGGCGACGCCGGACCGCTGCTCACGTGGGGCCTCACCGTCACGCGCGGGCCGAACAAGACGCGGCAGAACCTCGGCATCTATCGGCAGCAACTCATCGGGCGCAACAAGCTCATCATGCGCTGGCTCGCGCATCGCGGCGGCGCCCTCGATTTCCGCGAGTTCGCGCTCGCCAATCCGGGCAAGCCGTATCCGGTGGCGGTCGTGCTGGGCGCGGACCCGGCCACCATTCTCGGCGCGGTCACGCCGGTTCCCGACACGCTCTCGGAATATCAGTTCGCGGGCCTCCTGCGCGGATCGCGCACCGAGCTCGCGAAGTGCCTGACGCCGGGCGTCGATACCTTGCAGGTCCCGGCCCGTGCCGAGATCGTGCTCGAAGGCTTCATCTATCCGCAGGAAGGCGCGGTGCCGCCCGCGCCGGAAGGCGCGCCGCCGCGTCCGTCGACAGGCGCCGCCGCGCGTTACGAACACGCGCTCGAAGGTCCGTACGGCGATCACACCGGCTATTACAACGAGCAGGAGTGGTTTCCGGTCTTTACCGTCGAAAAAATCACGCTGCGCCGTGACGCCCTGTTCCACTCGACCTACACCGGCAAGCCGCCCGACGAACCGGCGGTGCTCGGTGTCGCGCTCAATGAAGTCTTCGTGCCGCTGTTGCAGAAGCAGTTTCCCGAGATCACGGACTTCTATCTGCCGCCCGAAGGATGCAGCTACCGCATGGCCATCGTGCAGATGAAGAAGAGCTACGCCGGCCACGCCAAGCGCGTGATGCTCGGCGTCTGGAGCTTCCTGCGGCAGTTCATGTATACGAAGTTCATCGTCGTGGTGGATGAGGACGTCAACGTGCGCGACTGGAAGGAAGTGATCTGGGCGATCACCACGCGCGTCGATCCCACGCGCGACACGGTCATGGTCGACAACACGCCGATCGACTATCTCGACTTCGCGTCGCCGGTCGCGGGCCTCGGCTCGAAGATGGGACTCGACGCGACCAACAAGTGGCCGGGCGAGACCAATCGCGAATGGGGCCGCCCCATCACGATGGATGCGGCCGTCAAGCGGCGCGTCGATGCGCTTTGGACCGAAATCGGACTGGACGACGCGGGGAAAAACGCATGATCGCAGCGACCTTGTATCGGGGAAACGCAATCGAGAACACGCACGTCGCGCATGTCGCGGTGGTCGATGCCAACGGCCGTCTGCTCCATTCGTTCGGCGATCCGCATCGCGTGACGCTGCCGCGCTCGGCCGCGAAGCCGGCGCAGGCGCTTGCCGTGATCGAAACAGGCGCGCTGGAACAGTTCGGCTTCGACGAAGCCGATCTCGCGCTCATGTGCGGCTCGCATAGCAGCGAGCCGCGCCACATCGAACGCGCCCGCGCGATGCTGGTGAAGTCCGGCGCGAGCGAGAGCGATCTGCGGTGCGGCGGCCATCCGCCGCTATCGGATGCCGTCCACAAGGACTGGATTCGCCGCGATTTCACGCCGACGCCCGTGTGCAGCAACTGTTCCGGCAAGCATGCCGGCATGCTGGCAGGCGCGCGGGCCATGAACGCGGCGCTCGACGGCTATCACTTGCCGGAGCATCCGCTGCAGGCGCGCGTGAAGCAAGCGACGGCGCAGGCAGTCGATCTGCCGTTCGGCGACGTGCTCTGGGCCATCGACGGATGCAATTCGCCGACGCCCGCCTTCCCGCTCGACCGCCTCGCGCGGCTTTACATGAAGATCGCCGATGCGCCGGACGGCTCGCCGCTCGGGCGCATTTATCGCGCGATGACCTCGCATCCGGAACTCGTCGCGGGCGAAGGACGCTTCTGCACGCGCTTGATGCGGGCGTACGGCGGCGCGCTCGTCGGCAAGACCGGCGCGGATGCGAGCTATGCGATCGGCGTAAAGCGGCCGGAAGGCGCGCTCGGTATTGCGGTGAAGGTCGAAGACGGCAACACGAACGTGCTGCACGCGATCGTCGCGCACGTGCTGCAGCTGCTCGACATCGGCACGCGCGAGCAACGCGCCGCGCTCGACGATTTCCGTCACCCGCCGATGCTGAACACGATGCGCGTGCCGACCGGCCATCTCGACGTCACGCTCGCGCTCACGGAGCACGCATGACGCATTCGTGGTCGTTGATGTCGGACGGCTTCTTCCTGTCGCTGTCGCTGTGTCTGGATATCGGAATCGCCAACGTCGCGATCATTTCGCTCGCGCTGTCGCACGGGTTCAAGCCTGGGCTCGTGCTCGGCCTCGGGACGTGTTTCGGCGACCTGTTCTACGCCGCCCTGGCGCTGGCGGGCATGTCCGCGCTGCTGCAATTCTCCGCCGTGCGCTGGGTCGTGTGGATCGGCGGGGCCATCGTGCTGCTGTTTCTCACGTGGAAGATGGCGCGCGAGGCGCTGAATCCCGCGTCCGCGCCGCCCGTCGAGGGCGAAGCGGATGCGCGCGCGCCGCGCCAGAGCCATCTCAAGAGCTTCCTGCGCGGATGCCTGCTCGCGGTTTCATCGCCGAGCGCGATTCTGTGGTTCGCGGCGGTCGGCGGCGCGCTGATCGCGAAAGCCGGGGCAACGAGCCCGATGAGCGCGTCGGTGTTTCTGCTCGGCTTCTTTTGCGGCGGACTCGGCTGGACGCTTTTCGTCTGCACGCTCGCCGCCCACGGCCGCAAGCGCGCCGGCACGCGCCTCCTGCGCGCGTGCCATGTGATGTCCGCCGTGCTGTTCGCTTATTTCGCGTACAGCGTGATCGTCAACGGCTACCGCGATCTGATCGTTCACGCGGCGTCCTGACGCCCGCTTCACGCGATGAACTGCGCGAAGCGCGCCAAGTCGACGTTGCCGCCGCTTACGATCACCCCCACGCGCTTGCCCTCCACCGGCACGACCTTCTGAAGCACGGCCGCTGCCGCCAGGCAGCCGGTCGGTTCGACGACCATCTTCATGCGCTCGGCGAAGAAACGAAGCGTATCGACGAGTTGCGCGTCGCTCACGGTGACGATGCGCTCCACATGCTTGCGGATGATCGGAAAGTTGTATTCGCCGACGTGCGTGGACGCCGCGCCGTCCGCGATGGTGCGCGGCACCTCGATATGCACGATCTCGCCGCGCGCGAGCGACTGCTGCGCGTCGTTGCCGGCTTCCGGCTCGACGCCGATGACCTTGCACGAAGGCGACAGCGCCGCCGCCGCGAGCGCGCAGCCCGCGATCAGCCCGCCGCCGCCGAGACACACGAAGAGGTAATCCAGCGGCCCGGTTTCTTCGATCAATTCCTTCGCCGCCGTGCCCTGCCCCGCGATCACATGCGGATGGTCATACGGCGGAATCAGCGTCATGCCGCGCTCCTCGGCCAGCACGCGGCCGATCTCCTCGCGATTCTGCGTGTAGCGGTCATACGTGATGACTTCGCCGCCGTAGCCGCGCGTCGCCGCGATTTTCGCGGCGGGCGCGTCTTCCGGCATGACGATCGTCGCGCGGATGCCGGCGAGCTTGGCCGATAGCGCGATCGCCTGCGCGTGATTGCCCGACGAATACGTGATGACGCCGGCCGCGCGCTGGGCGTCGTCGAAATGCGAAAGCGCGTTGAACGCGCCGCGGAACTTGAAAGCGCCCATGCGCTGGAAGTTCTCGCACTTGAAGAAGAGCGACGCGCCGGCGGTTTCGTCCGCCGTGCGGGACGTGAGAACCGGCGTGCGATGCGCGACGCCGTCTATACGGCGGGCGGCATCGGCGACGTCATCGAAAGTCGGGGCAGGAAGTGGAAGCATCGGATGTGAAGTGGCGTCGGAAAAACGCCATTCTCGCCAGTTCCGAAGCAAACCGGAATAGCCAGTTTCAGCGATGCCGAAGAAAAAGCCCCTTGCGGGGCTCCTGCGGTCGATCGCGAAAATCGGTTATTAGTGCCAGCGGCCGTGACCGTAGCCGTAACCGTGGCCATATGGGTGGCCATAATACCCGTGCCGCCAATAAGGACGGCCGTAATATCCGTATCCATAGCCGCCCACGGCGACGGCCGGCGGCGGCCCATAAACGACAGGCGGTGGCGGCGCGACATAAACCGGCTGCGGGGGAGCGACATAAACCGGCGCGGGCGGCGCCTGATACACCGGATACGCCGGCACGCTGATACCGACCCCGACCGAAACATGCGCTTGCGCGACACCCGCGGCACCCAGGCCAAGGGTGCCGGCGATCAATAAACTACCGAGCTTTTTCACTTTGGTTCTCCTCGCCGCTTAGGGCCGACCGGTCCATCCGGTCGCGCGGCTGCGTACTCTGAATTTAGCGAAAAACGTACGCGGACGCTCGGGCCATTTGTTGCAAATTGCAAGGTCTGCGAATGCCGCGCGGGCGGGCTGGCGATGCACCGGGCTAGGAACCGGCCGAGCGGCAAGGTGGACGGCGCACCGTCCATCTAGCTGCGTCGAGCGAACGTGCGATTGCAGTAACGCATCTTTACAAATCAAATTAAAAGCCCCGCCGGACTGACCGTCCGGCGGGGCTGTGTATTGTGTCTCGACTCCTTTTGAGGCGATCAGCCTACTTTGACATAAGCGAATTCGCGCGTGACATTCGGCGGGACATACGCCCCACCGATTACGACACGCGGCGTCAATCGCTTCTTCTGATCCCACCACCGACGCCTTTGCGCCTGGCTCAAGAAACGCAGATGCTTTCGATAAGAGAAAATGCTCATGCGACCTCCGAACGTAGCGTTTTGAAACGTGGAGGAAAGCAGCCGCTTAAAACGCGGACCATGCGTTTCCGTTAATCACTCTTGTCTTTAGTATTCGCGCCCGGTTCGTTCATCAATGTTCGCAAAAGAACCAAAACCCGCAAGCCGCGTGCGGTGAACCACATAAACAGGATTAAACCAGCAGAAAACATGCCATGGATTAACCGGCGCAATGCCGCCAGATCTGTAACGGCGTCTGATTCAATCGTTTTCTGTCGTCCTATGCTGCCATCTTTGCGTGAAACGCGCTCGCGGAAAGCGTCGTGCGGCGGCAACATCAGGGTTTGCGGCAATGCGCGCGCACATACGCTATGCTTGCGATCGCCTTTCAGTCGACTGTGAGAGGAAACGCTCGCCGTTGTTCGACAACGCGCCCAAGCCGCCCCGCAGCCATGTTATGGTGACGTCCGGCGCGCCACCGGCATCGACGGTGGGCGGGGAACGCAAGGCGCCAGTGGCTTGCAAGAGAAAGAAATCGCGGCGCTCGCGGGCAGCGGCACGAGCGCGACGACTTCACATGACATCCAGTCCAGAGAACGAACAATGATCAAGGTCACTCATTACGACTCGCGCGACGCAGCGGGCGCGTTCGCCGCGCCACGCCAGCATCTGTCGCGGCGACCGTCGTAGCGGCTGCCAGCGTCATTCGTTCCTTCGCTTTTCCCGACCCCGGCGCGGCCCTCGTCCCGCGCACGTTTTCCAGAGGACCCGAGATGTTCGGCGATATCGCCCGTTTTCTGCTCAATACCGTTTTCACCCTGTTCGGCGCGGCGCTGCTCCTGCGCGCGTGGATGCAGGTCGTGCGCATGCCGCCGTACAACCCGGTTTCGAATGCCGTCATGCAGGCGACCAACTGGATCGTGCTGCCGCTGCGCAAGATTCTGCCGGGCGGCAAGATCGACTGGGCCAGCATTGTCGCCGCCTATATCGCGGCGCTCGTCTATGTGACGTTGATGGTCTATCTCGCCGGCGTCGATCCGACGGTCATGCTGCCGATGCTTCTGCTCGTCGCGGCGCTGACGGTGGTGAAGTGGGCGCTCAACCTCATCATCTGGATGACGATTCTGATGGCGCTGCTTTCGTGGCTCAATCCGCAGTCGCCGGCCATGCCGTTGCTCTATCAGATCACCGCGCCGTTTCTCGAGCCGCTGCGCCGCATCTTGCCCCGTTTGGGCGGCATCGACCTGTCGCCGATCCTGCTTTTCGTGATCGTGCAGGTGCTGCTGATGGTCGTGACGCGCGTCGCGGTCTCGATGACGCTCTTCGGCATCTGAGTGAGGCCGCGCCGCCCGCGATTGCGCGGCGGCGCGCGTTGCGCTTACAATAGTCGGCTCACGCGGGCGTCGTATAATGGCTATTACCGTAGCTTCCCAAGCTACTGACGTGGGTTCGATTCCCATCGCCCGCTCCAGAATGACGAGCAGCACATAAGCAGCAATTAAGCAGCAAATAAGCGAAAGCCGCCTTCCATACAGCGAGGCGGCTTTTTAGTTTCCGCGCGACGCTTCTTCGCCTTCCGATCCCGCCATGAACGACCAATCCCACGATTCCCACGACGACGACGCGCATGCCGCCGGTGAGCGTAGCGAGAGTGCGGCATCGCAGCCGCTGCATCATCGGCGTATTCGCAGTTTCGTGACGCGCGCGGGCCGCGTTTCGCCGGGGCAGCAACGCGCGATGGACGAACTGGGTCCGCGTTTCGTCGTGCCGTACGCGCCGGAACTGGCGGACTGGGACGCCGTCTTCGGCCGGCAGGCGCCGCGCGTGCTGGAGATCGGTTTCGGCATGGGCGCGACGACGGCCGAAATCGCGGCCGCGCGCCCTGGCGACGACTTCATCGGCGTCGAAGTGCACGAGCCGGGCGTCGGCGCGCTGTTGAAGCTGATCGGCGAGCAGCAGCTTGGCAACATCCGCATCCTTCAGCACGACGCGGTCGAGGTGCTCGAACACATGATCGCGCCCGCGAGTCTCGACGGCGTGCACATCTACTTTCCCGATCCGTGGCACAAGGCGCGGCACCACAAGCGCCGGCTCATCCAGCCGAAGTTCGTCTCGCTCCTGAGCTCGCGCGTGAAGCCGGGCGGCTATCTGCATCTCGCGACCGACTGGCAGAACTACGCGGAGCAGATGCTCGACGTGCTGTCGGCGGAACCGACGCTCGAAAACACCGCGGACGGCTACGCGCCGCGTCCGGATTACCGGCCCGTGACGAAGTTCGAGCGCCGCGGCTTGCGGCTCGGACACGGCGTCTGGGATCTGCTCTTTCGCCGCAAGTAAGTCGCGCTGAAAACGACAACGCCACGGCTAGCCGTGGCGTTGTCGTTCGTGCGGCACGCGAGCCCGATTAGTCCGCCCAGCTCAGCCCGCCGCTATAACCGACGATCAGAATCAGCAGCCCGAAGCCGATGCGATACCACGCGAATGCCGTGAAATCGTGCGAGGCGACGTAACGGAGCAGCCAGCGCACGCAGATGAAGGCGCTCACGAACGCCGATACGAGCCCGATGGCGAAGAGCCCGAGGTCGTTCACGGTGAGCGTGCGCCAGTACTTGGCCATTTCGTAGAGCGTCGCGCCGAAGATGATCGGAATAGCGAGAAAGAACGAGAATTCGGTGGCCGCGCGGCGCTCCAGCCCGAAGAGCATGCCGCCGATGATCGTCGCGCCCGAACGCGAGGTGCCCGGAATCAGCGCGAGACATTGCGCGATGCCGACCTTGAGCGCATCGGCGTAAGAGAGGTCATCCACCGAATGCACGCGCGGCGGCGCCCCGCGATCCCGCTGGCGCGCCTCCGCCCAGAGAATCACGATCCCGCCGACGATCAGCGCGACCGACACCGGCACCGGCGAGAACAGCACCGACTTGATCTTCTTCTCGAGCAACAGGCCCAATACGATGGCCGGAATCGTCGCGATGATGACGTTGATCGCAAAACGCCGCGCGTCCGGACGGCTGCCGAGGCCGCCCACCACCGAGCCGATCTTCGCGCGGTACTCCCAGCAGATCGCCAGAATCGCCCCGAACTGAATGACGACGTCGAACGTCTTGGCTTGCGCGTCGGTGAAATTCAGCAGACTGCCCGCGACGATCAGGTGCCCCGTGCTCGACACCGGCAGAAACTCCGTCAAGCCTTCCACGACGCCCAGCACGAGCGCCTTCACCATCAAAATCCAGTCCATCCGTCAGCCCTTGTTCGCTTTTTTGCTGTGGGTGTGCAGCAGTGCGCGCCGAGATTTCGAATCACTTCTCGACAATCTGAACGCGTATGCCGTTTGTAAGGACTGTGATTGTACCGGGTTCGTAAGACACGCCCGCAAATTGCAGCTCTTCCGGCTTGAACGTGTAGATCGGATAGCGGTCGAGCAATTGCGCGGCGAGCAGCGCGCCGGCCGCCGCGATTTGTTGGTTGTACTGGGCAGCGTCGCCGGTTAGCTGCGAATCGTCAACTGTTGGCGAGACGAGCACGACCGAGCGGCTCGGTGCGTCGTAGGCCAGTTGCGTCGACAACGTGAACGCGCCGTTCACCGGGTTCGGCATGAAGGGCGTGGACAGACGCGCATCCACGCGCACCGTGACGCGGTTGCGGTCCGCCGCCATGCCGACCACAGGATTGCTCAGCACGACATCGAAAATCTGCCGCGCGGTGCGTTCCAGCGGAAACTTGCGCGCGACCGCTTCCTGTACCTGCTTTTGCGAGAATGTGTAGTGGTCCGGAATAAACGGAAAGATGGATGCGGCATGCGCCGTCGATGCGAGCGCGAGTGCCGGCCACGCGGCGAGCGCGCCCAGCAGCAACCGGCGCCTGAGCGGCGCGACGGGTCGTGGCATGCGGGAATCTCCTCTACTGAATGTCGTGACGGTGCTTGGACACACGAAGTTCATTGCGGTTGCGTGTCGATTTCGAGCCGCGCGAGCCATTGAACGGCGTGCTCGCGCGTTTCGCCGCACATCTCGGCGGACGGCTGCAGGCCGCCGCAGCACGCGGGCCGGCGCGGATCGCCGAAGATCTTGCAGCGCAGGTCATCGTCGAGCTGGACGCACGGCTCGCCCGCGCGCTTGCCGTTGGGCATGCCGGGAATGGCGCTCGTGATGGACGGCGCGATGCAGCACGCGCCGCATCCTTCGCGGCAGGCATGAGGGGACGAAGACGAAGTAGACATGGCGAAAGCGGACGAGACAGCGGCTAAGGCGCCATTGTCCCATGCCGGCCAGGAGCACCCCGGAAAGCGGCTGCGACGTTATCACGCAAGGCGCGCGCGCACGCGCCCGCGTAAGATCGGCGCAACTTCAAGGCTGCCCATGACTCTCGCCGACACCCTCTTTCGCCCGGACCTGCTCGCGCGCTACGACGCGCACGGCCCGCGCTACACGTCCTACCCCACGGCCGTCCAGTTCACGGATGCGTTCGATCCCGCGCACTACTTCGAAGCCGCACGCCAAGGCGGCGCATCGGCGGATCTGTCGCTGTACTTCCACATTCCGTTCTGCGACACCGTCTGCTTCTACTGCGGCTGCAACAAGGTCGCGACGAAAAACCGCGCGCACGCCCGCCCGTATCTGGACCGCATGAAGCGCGAACTCGCGATGCAGGCCGCGTGCTTCGATACGCGCCGCCCCGTCACGCAGCTTCACTGGGGCGGCGGCACGCCGACATTCCTCTCGCACGGCGAGATGGCCGAACTCATGGCCGCCACCGCCGAGCATTTCAATCTCGTGCCCGATGCGCGCGCCGAATATTCGATCGAAGTCGATCCGCGCGAAGCGTCCGTCGGAACCATCAAAGTGCTGCGCGAACTCGGCTTCAACCGGTTAAGCCTGGGCGTGCAGGATTTCGACGAGCGCGTGCAGCAGGCCGTCAACCGCATCCAGCCGCGCGCGATGACCGAGGACGTGATGCGCGCGGCGCGCGAGCACGGCTTCGAGTCGGTGAGCGTCGATCTGATCTACGGCTTGCCGCATCAGAGCGTCGAGAGCTTCACGCGCACGCTCGATACGATCATCGCGCTCGCGCCGGACCGCGTCTCCGTGTTCGGCTATGCGCACATGCCCGCGCTCTTCAAGATGCAGCGTCAGATCGACGAAGCGGCGCTGCCTTCGGCCGCCGTGCGGCTCGCCATTCTGGAGCGCGTGATCGAGCGGATGAGCGATGCGGGCTACGTCTACATCGGCATGGACCATTTCGCGCTGCCCGGCGACGAACTCGCCCGCGCCTTCGAGGCCGGCACGCTCCAGCGCAACTTTCAGGGCTACAGCACGCATGCGGACTGCGATCTGATCGGCATCGGCGCGTCGTCCATCGGCAAGGTCGGCGACGTCTACGCGCAAAACGCGCGCGATCTCGCCGACTACGCAGCCGCCATCGACGCGGGCCGCTTCCCCATTCAGCGCGGCGTGCGTCTCTCCGCTGACGATGTCTTGCGCCGCGACGTCATCATGCGGCTGATGTGCGGCGGCGCGCTGCGCTTTGCCGACGTCGAGCGCGAACACGGCATCGTCTTCGCACACGCTTTCGCGGCCGAACTCGCGCGCCTCGCGCCGATGGCCGACGACGGCCTCATCGACATCGCGCCGGACGCCATATGCGTGCTGCCGGCCGGACGCATGCTCGTGCGCAACGTCGCATCGGTGTTCGACCGCTATCTGGGGCAGGCGAGCCTCCGGCGGTTCTCGCGGACGATCTAAACACACGACTCATCGCGAGGTCGGGTATTTCTTACTGCGCTGGCTTAGAATGACAGCCACCCTGGGCGTCCGGCTTCAGTTCGCCAACCGCCCGCCCTTTCACCGCCGATGCGCCGCGCCGCCGCCCGCATCGGACCGCCGCCGGCACGATGACCGAAGCCCGCCGCACGCTTCGCCTGCGCCACCGCCGGCAACGCCACTGCTCGATGCCATGCCGACCACTTCGCCGCAGTTTCCCCCGCTAGCCCTCCTCGCCGCAGAACTGAAGTGCGGCCGCACGACGAGCCGCGCGCTCGTCGAGACCGCGCTGGAACGGATCGCCGATCCCAACGGCCAGGGCTCGACCGTGTTCCTTCAGGTCGATGCCGAACACGCCCGCGCCGCCGCCGACGCCCACGACGCACTGCGCCGCGCAGGCACAGTGCTCTCGCCGCTCGCGGGCATTCCGGTGTCCGTGAAAGATCTCTTCGATGTCGAAGGTCAGGTAACGCGCGCCGGATCGCGCGTGCTGGCGAACGCGGAGCCCGCCCGCGCCGACGCCGTCACGGTGGCGCGCCTGCGCCGCGCGGGCGCGGTGATCGTCGGACGCACGAACATGAGCGAGTTCGCGTTTTCGGGGCTCGGCCTGAATCCGCACTACGGCACGCCCCGCTCGCCGTACCGGGCGAACGGGCCGGACGACGCGCGCATCGCGGGCGGATCGTCGTCGGGCGCGGCGGCATCCGTCGCGGACGGCATGGCCGCCGTCGCGCTCGGCACCGATACGGGCGGTTCGCTGCGCATTCCCGCCGCGTTCTGCGGCCTGACCGGCTTCAAGCCGACCGCGAGCCGCATTCCGAAGCAAGGCGGCGTGCCGCTTTCCAAGACGCTCGATTCGTTCGGCCCGATCGGCGCGACGGTCGCGTGTTGCGCGCTCGTCGACCGCATTCTCGCGGGGCGAGAGCCGGACGTGCCCGCCACCCGCCCGCTCGACGGCGTGCGCCTCGGCGTGCTCACGAATTACGTGACGGACGGCGTGGAAGCGCCTGTCGCGCAGGCCGTGCAGGCGGCGGTCGATCATCTCGCCGCTGCCGGCGCGCTGGTGGAAGACGTGCGCTTCGCGCCGCTCGACCGTCTGCCGGAAATCAACCGCTTCGGGCTGGTGGCGATCGAGGCGTACGCGTGGCATCGCAAGCTGATTGCCGAGCACGCAAGCGAATACGATCCGCGCGTGCTCGCGCGCCTGATGCGCGCGGAATCCGCGAGCGCCGCGGACTACATCGAACTGTGCGAAGCCCGCGCCGCCATGATCGAGGCCGCGCGAACGACGCTCTGGCAACGCTTCGACGCCATTGTCTGCCCGACGGTGCCCGTGCTGCCGCCGCGCATTGTCGATCTTGAGACCGACGACGACCGTTTCGCGCGCACCAACGCGCTCGTGCTGCGCAACCCGACGACCTTCAATTTCCTCGATGCCTGCGCGCTGTCGCTGCCGTGTCATCGGCGCGGCGAGGCGCCGGTCGGCCTGATGCTCGCGGGCGCGCCGAACGCCGACGACACGCTGCTCTCCATCGGCCGCGCGGTCGAAGCCGTGCTGGAGACGACGCGCTGACACGCCGCATCGGTCACGAAAACGCGGCTGTGTTTCGCGCCGGGCGATCGCGCTAGAATTCCTGCGCGATGCCCGCCCGGTCAGGTGCTTCCTTCTCGAAACGTTGCGAAATAATGAACAACCATCTACATCAATTCACGATGCACGAGGACGACCGCGCGCTGCGCCGCGAGCGTCGGCTCTTGACGCTCCTGGGCTTCGTGTGTCTCGCGCTCGTCGCCGGGGCGCTGTATCTGCAGTTCTTCCGTGGCGAAGACCCGTGTCCGCTTTGCATCATCCAGCGCTACTTCTTCGTGCTGATCGCCGTGTTCGCGTTTCTCGGCGCGGGCTTCAACGGCTGGCGCGGCGTCGCGCTGCTGGAGGCGCTGGTCGCGCTTTCGGCGCTGGGCGGGCTGGCCACGGCCGCGCGGCATGTCTACATTCAGGCGAATCCCGGCTTCAGCTGCGGCTTCGACGCGTTGCAACCCGTCGTCGACAGCCTGCCGCCCGCGCGCTGGCTGCCGCAAGTCTTCAAGGTAGCGGGGCTTTGCGAGACCGCTTATCCGCCGATTCTCGGGCTCTCGCTGCCGCAGTGGTCGCTGGTCGCGTTCGCCATTATTTTCGCGCTCGTTGCGTTGAGCCTCCGGTCGAGGCGCAAAACGCGGGCGGCGGCGCTTTGACTTGCCTTCGGCGCGGGCATTCACGGCCCGCGCGTCTTGCCTTTCTCTCGCATTTCACTTCCCCGCATCAGCGCTTCCGCATAATCTGAATACGATCCCAAAAATATTTTTGGGATATTGCGGTGCTATGGTCGAGGCTGGATGGCGATCTACGTGCGCGCAGTCCGCATGACATGCCCGAATTTCGGGATGCAGGCGGAAACCGCGTAACGCGCGCCTGGTCCGCAATGTCCCTGCCCGGCTCATGACAACGCACACCATCCGCTTCCTGCACCGCGGCATCGTCCGCGACATCGCCGATGCGCCCGCCACGCGCACCGTGCTTCAGCATCTGCGCGCGAACGACTGCACCGGCACCAAAGAAGGCTGCGCCGAAGGCGATTGCGGCGCCTGCACCGTGGTCGTCGGCGAACTCGATTCAGCCGGCGAGCTCGCGCTCAAGGCCGTCAACGCGTGCATCCAGCTTCTGCCGACGCTCGATTCGCGCGCGCTGTTCACCGTCGAAGATCTGCGCAACGCGGACGGCGCGCTGCACCCGGTGCAACAGGCGCTCGTCGATTGCCACGGCTCGCAATGCGGCTTCTGCACGCCGGGCTTCGTCATGTCGCTGTGGGCGCTGTATCACGCCCATCCGCGCGATGCCGGCCCGCCGTCGCGCGACGAAATCGCCGCCGCCATTTCCGGCAATCTGTGCCGCTGCACCGGCTACCGGCCGATCATCGACGCCGCCGAGCGCATGTTCGACTACCCGCCGCCGGCTTTCGACCGCGATGCGATCCGCGCAACGCTCGCCGGCTTGCGCCGCGATCAGACGTTCGAGTACCGCGCGCCGGACGCGCGCGGCGAAGCCTTCGGTGCGCCGGCGTTCCATGCGCCCGTCACGCGCGCCGAATTCGCCCGCCTCCGGGCAGCGAACCCGGACGCGCGGCTGCTCGCGGGCAGCACCGATATCGGCCTGTGGATCACCAAGCAGTTTCGCGATCTCGGCGACATCCTCTTTATCGGCAACGTCGAGGAACTGAAGCGCATCGAACGCGACGCGCAGACGCTGACGATCGGCGCGGCGGCATCGCTCGAAGACGCCTATGCCGCGCTCACCGCCGATTACCCGGAACTCGCCGAACTCTGGACGCGCTTCGCGTCGCGCCCGATCCGCAATGCCGGCACGCTCGGCGGCAACATCGCGAACGGCTCGCCGATCGGCGATTCGATGCCCGCGCTCATCGCGCTCGACGCCGAACTCGTGCTGCAACTCGGCGACAAGACTCGCACGATGCCGCTCGACGCGTTCTATCTCGCGTATCAGAAGACCGCGCTTCAGCCGTGCGAATTCGTCGCGGCGATTCGCGTGCCGCGCCCGGGCGCGGACTTGCGGTTCCGGACGTACAAGGCGGCGAAGCGCTACGATCAGGACATCTCCGCCGTATGCGCCGCCTTCGCGATCCGGCTCGACGACAGCCATCGCGTGACGAGCGCACGCATCGCATTCGGCGGCATGGCGGCAACGCCCAAGCGCGCGGCGCAGGCCGAAGCGGCGCTCATCGGCGCGCAGTGGAGCGACGACACCGTGCGCGCCGCGATGAACGCGCTCGACGCCGACTTCCAGCCGCTCACCGACATGCGCGCATCCAGCGCTTATCGGGCGAAGGTGGCGCGCAACCTGCTGCGGCGCTTTCATCTGGAGACGCGCGCCGACGCGCCGCTCGCGCTGGCCCAAGTGAACGCGTTCGCGTACGCCGCGCATGCGTCGATCTCCGAGGAGCAGCCATGAACAAGGCGAGCGAACCGATCGCACTCGATACGGCACTGGATGCCGCAGCCCGCCCCGCCAACGTGGACGCCGATGCCGCGGGCGCCGCGCTGCCGCACGAATCGGCGGCGCTGCATGTGAGCGGCGAGGCCGTCTACACCGACGACATCCGCGAATTGCGCGGCACGCTGCACGCGGCGCTCGGGCTGTCGCGATACGCGCACGCGCGCATCGTCTCGATGAATCTCGATGCCGTTCGCGCCGCGCCCGGCGTCGTCGCGGTTCTGACCGCCGCCGACATTTGCGGCGAGAACAACTGCGGCCCAGTGCTGCACGACGACCCGATCCTCGCTGCCGACGAAGTGCAGTACCTCGGCCAGCCGGTGTTCGCGGTGATCGCCGAGACGCACGACCTGGCGCGCCGCGCCGCCGCGCTCGCCAAAAGCGACGATGTCGTGCGCTACGAGCCGCTCGAAGCCGTGCTCACGCCGCGCGAAGCCAAGGCGCGCAAGCAGTTCGTGCTGCCGCCGCTGCATCTGAAACGCGGCGATCCGGACGCGCGCATCGCGGGCGCGAAGCATCGCATCGCCGGGGAATTCGAGGTCGGCGGGCAGGAACAGTTCTATCTCGAAGGCCAGGTGGCGTACGCGGTGCCGAAGGAATCGGACGGCATGCTCGTCTACAGCTCAACCCAGCATCCGAGCGAAATGCAGCAGGTCGTCGCGCACATGCTCGACTGGCCGACGCACGCGGTCGTGTGCGAATGCCGGCGCATGGGCGGCGGGTTCGGCGGCCAGGAATCGCAATCGGCGGTGTTCGCGTGCGTCGCGGCGCTCGCCGCGCATGTGCTGAAACGCCCCGTGAAGCTGCGCGCCGACCGCGACGACGACTTCATGATCACCGGCAAGCGCCACGACGCGGTCTACGAATACGAAGCGGGCTTCGACGACGACGGGCGCATCGTCGGCGCGCGCGTCGAGATCGCGCTGCGGGCCGGTTATTCGGCGGACTTGTCGGGCGCGGTCGCGACGCGCGCCGTCTGCCACTTCGACAACGCGTACTTCTTGAGCGATGTCGATATCCGCGCGTTCTGCTGCAAGACGAACACGCAGTCGAACACGGCGTTTCGCGGCTTCGGCGGCCCGCAAGGCGCGCTCGTGATGGAAGTGATGCTCGATGAAATCGCGCATCGGCTGAAGCGCGATCCGCTCGATGTGCGGCGCGCGAACTACTACGGCATCGACGCGCGCAATGTCACGCCGTACGGCCAGACGGTCGCGGACAACGTGCTCGCGCCGCTCACCGACGAGTTGATCGCGACGAGCGATTACCACGCGCGCCGCCAAGCGATCGCCGCGTTCAACGCGACCAACGACGTGCTCAAGCGCGGCATCGCGTTCACGCCGGTCAAGTTCGGCATCTCGTTCAACGTGCCGTTTCTGAATCAGGCCGGCGCGCTCGTGCATGTCTACAAGGACGGCTCGGTGCTCGTCAATCACGGCGGCACGGAAATGGGCCAGGGGCTCAATACCAAAGTCGCGCAGGTGGTGGCGAGCGTGCTCGGCATCGGCCTCGCGCGCGTGCGGGTGACGGCCACCGATACGTCGAAGGTCGCGAATACGTCGGCGACGGCGGCATCCACTGGAAGCGATCTCAACGGCAAGGCGGCGGAAGCGGCGGCGCTGACCATCCGCGAGCGCCTCGCGGAACTGGCCGCGAAGCAGCTCGGCGGCGCAGCGGCCGACGTGCGCTTTCACGGCGGCGTTGTCGAGGCGAACGGCGGGCAGATGCCTTTCGATCAACTCGTCGCGGCCGCGTATCTGGCGCGCGTGCAGTTGTGGTCCGACGGCTTCTACGCCACGCCCAAAGTCCATTGGGACGCGAAGACGCTGACCGGCCATCCGTTCTACTACTTCGCGTACGGCGCGGCGGTCTCCGAAGTGGTGGTCGATACGCTCACCGGCGAATGGAAGCTGCTGCGCGCCGACCTGCTGCACGACGCGGGGCGCTCGATCAATCCGGCCATCGACTTAGGCCAAGTGGAAGGCGGCTTCATTCAGGGCATGGGCTGGCTCACGACCGAGGAGCTGTGGTGGAACCGCGACGGACGCCTGATGACGCACGCGCCTTCCACCTACAAGATTCCCGCCGTCAACGACACGCCCGCCGCGTTCAACGTCGCGCTCTTTCGCGGCGCGGGCAACGAGAATGTCGAGCCGACCATCTTCCGCTCCAAGGCGGTCGGCGAGCCGCCGCTGTTGCTGGCGTTTTCGGTGCTGCTCGCGATCCGCGCGGCCATCGCGGGAGCTTCGCCCGACGCGCAGCACGCGCCGAAGCTGCGCGCGCCCGCCACGCCCGAAGCGATTCTCGACGCGCTGGCTTCGCTTGCCGTCGAAGCCGAGTCCGCCGCCCCGGTAAACTAGCGCCTGCGACGACGCAACAACCCGATCCTCTCCCGGAGCCTCATCCATGCAAGTTTGGCTGAACGACCTGCAACACCTGCTCGCGCACGGCGACGCCGTCGTGCTCGTGACGGTCGCGCGTGTCGAAGGCTCCGCACCGCGCGAGCCGGGCACGAAGATGATCGTCACGCGCGAGGACGCCCGCTACACCATCGGCGGCGGCCATCTCGAATGGAAGGCGATCGAAACCGCCCGGCAAGTGCTGAAGGACGGCATGCGCAGCCCGCGCATGCGCAGGCTCGAGCGTTTCGCGCTCGGTCCGAGCCTCGGCCAGTGCTGCGGCGGCGCGGTCGTGCTCGCGTTCGAGCGGCTCGACGTATCGGACCTGAACTGGGTGACTTCGCTCGCCAAACGCACGGCAGCCGGGCTTTCGACGGTGCGCAGCGTCTCTTTCGCGCCGATGCCCGACGCCGTGATGCTGTCCGATCCCGAGCCGGGCGCCGACAACGCCGACTGCCTGTTGTGGGACGGCGCGGGCTTCGACGAGAGCGGCGCGCTGCTCACCGAAACCATCGCGCCGCGCGACTTTCAGGTGGTGCTGTTCGGCGCGGGTCACGTGGGCGCGGCGCTCGTGCGCGTGCTCGCCACGCTGCCCTGTCACGTGCGATGGGTCGACGAGCGCGACGCCGCGTTTGCCGCCGCGCAGTTCGTGCCGGACAACGTGACGATCGAGCCGAACGACGCGCCCGACGAAGCCGTCGACAACGCGCCGCCGGGCACGTACTTCATCGTCATGACGCACAACCATGCGGTGGATCTCGTTTTGGCCGAACGCATTCTCGCGCGCGGCGACTTCGCGTTCTTCGGCATGATCGGCTCGCACACGAAGCGCAGGCAGTTCGAGCACCGGCTCGCGGCGCGCGGCATCGACCCCGCGCGCATCGCGAGAATGGTGTGTCCGATCGGCATAGACGGCATCGTCGACAAAGCGCCGGAAGTGATCGCCGTCGCAGCGGCCGCCCAGCTGCTGCAGGCCGTGGAAGCGCGTGCCGAGCTTTCCGCGTCGTCGCAACAGACCGCTTGACCCCGAGCGGAAGCCCCTAGCATCGACATAAGAACCCAGCCCATGAATCCCACACTCGCCGACAAGATCGCGCGCGCGCCGAAGGCGGAACTGCACATTCACATCGAAGGCTCGCTCGAGCCGGAACTGATCTTCGCGCTTGCCGAAAGGAACGGCGTGAAGCTCGCGTACGACTCCATCGACGCGCTGCGCGCCGCGTACGCGTTCACCGATCTGCAGTCGTTCCTCGACATTTACTACGCGGGCGCGAGCGTCCTCTTGCATGAAGCCGATTTCTACGACATGACGATGGCCTACGTCGAGCGCGCGCTCGCCGACCACGTCACGCACGCGGAGATCTTCTTCGATCCGCAAACGCATACGGAGCGCGGCGTCGCCATCGAAACGGTCGTCGCGGGCATCGAGCGCGCGCTTGCCGAAGGCGAAAAGCGCGGCCTCACGTCGAAGCTGATTCTCTGCTTCCTGCGTCATCTTTCCGAGGAAGACGCGCTGGCCACATATGAAAGCGCGCTGCCGCTCTTCGATCAGTACGCGCACCGGCTGATCGGCGTCGGGCTGGATTCGTCGGAACGCGGGCATCCGCCGTCGAAATTCGAGCGCGTCTTCGCGAAGGCGCGCGAGCGCGGCCTGAAGCTCGTCGCGCATGCGGGCGAGGAAGGCCCGCCCGCGTATGTCTACGAAGCGCTGGATGTGCTCAAGGTGGATCGCGTCGATCACGGCGTGCGCAGCATCGAGGACGCGGCGCTCGTCGCGCGTCTCGCGGATGCGCGCATCGCGCTGACCGTGTGCCCGCTCTCGAACATCAAGCTCTGCGTGTTCGACGACATGACCAAGCACACGCTGAAAGACCTGCTGGATCAGGGCGTCGCGGTGATGATCAATTCGGACGATCCCGCGTACTTCGGCGGCTACGTCAACGCGAACTACTTCGCCATCGTCGATGCGCTGAAGCTGTCCGACAAAGAGGTCTACACGCTGTTGAAGAACAGCCTGGAAGCCTCGTTCGTCACCGATGAGGAACGCGCCGCGATGGTCGCGCGCCTCGACGCGTACTGGAAGCAATAAACCCAAGCACTAACCGCACTAAAGCAAGACAGATGGATACCACAGCAACAACACAACGCGACACCACCGCCCTCGAACGATTCTTCGGCATTCGCGCGGCCGGCTCGCGTACGAAGACGGAGATCGTCGCGGGCATCACGACGTTTCTCACGGCGATGTACATCATCGTCGTCAATCCGGGCATTCTTTCGCAGGCCGGCGTGCCGTTCCCGGCGGCGCTCACGGCAACGGTCATCGTCAGCTTTCTCGGCAGCTGCGCGATGGGCCTCTACGCGCGCAACCCCGTGCTCGTCGCGCCCGGCATGGGCATGAACGCGCTCTTCGCCTTCGTGATGGTCCACGGCGGCAAGATGCCGTGGCAAACGGCGCTCGGCTGCGTGTTCTGGGCCGGCGTGATCTTCGCGGTGCTCGCGGTGTTCAACGCGCGCAAGCTCGTCGTCGATGCGATTCCCGCGAACCTGCGCCATGCGGTGTCGTGCGGCATCGGCTTGTTCATCAGCCTCATCGGGCTCGTGAACGCGAAGTTCGTCGTCGGCGATCCGGTGACCATCGTGCATTCGGCCTCGCTCAATCCGGTGGTCATCACGTTCCTGATCGGCCTCGCCGTCACGACGATTCTGGTCGCGCGCAAAGTGACCGGCGCGCTGATGCTCGGCATCGTGTTCACGACGATCATCGCCATTCCTATCGGCCGCGTCTGGGGCGACGGCACCGCGTACTGGCCCGCCGCCATCGCCACGAAAACGCTGGTGAACTGGAACGGCCTGTTCTCCGCGCCGGACTTTTCGGGCATCTGGCAACTGGACCTCACGGGCGCGCTGAAAGTGGTCTACTGGCCGTTCATCTTCGTGATGCTCTTCACGTCGTTCTTCGACGCGCTCTCCACGTTCATGGCGATCTCGGAGGCCGGCAAGCTCTTCGACGCGAACGGCAACCCGCGCAACATCCGCCAGTCGATGATGGTCGACGCGTTCTCCGCGCTCGTTTCCGCGCCGCTCGGCACGAGTCCCGCGAACGCGTATATCGAATCGGCGGCGGGCATTTCGGCGGGCGGGCGCACCGGGCTCGTCGCAGTAGTCGCGGGGTTGTGCTTCCTGCCGTTCCTTTTCCTCTCGCCGCTCTTGTCGCTCGTTCCGGCGATCGCGACCGCGCCCGCGCTCGTGCTGGTCGGCGTGTTCATGATGGAAGCGATCACGCAGATCGAATGGCATCGCTTCGATGAAGCCATTCCCGCGTTCCTCGCGATGATCCTGATTCCGCTGACCTACTCGATCACCGACGGCGTCGCGTACGGCTTTCTCGCGTTCGTCGTGCTCAAGGCCGCGACCGGGCGCGCGAAGGAAATCAAGCCGGCGATGTGGATCATCGCGGCCTTCTCGCTCGTATTGCTTTCGCAGTTGTAGACATCACTAGAAATCGGAGACGTTGCACCATGACTCAGACCGCCTACCGCGCCCAGTTGCTCACCTTCCGCGAAGACCCCGCGCTCGCCGCCGACGGCGCGGTGTACGAGGCCGACGGCCTTCTGATCGTCGAGGACGGCAAGGTGGTCGCGGCGGGCGCGTATGCGTCGCTGCGCGACACGCTCGGCGCGGACGCGACCGTGCACACCATGCGCGACAAGCTGATCGTGCCAGGCTTCATCGACTCGCATATCCACTTTCCGCAGACGGACATGATCGCGTCGCCCGCGCCGGGTCTTCTGCCGTGGCTCAACACGTACACGTTTCCGACCGAGCGCGGCTTCGAGAATTCAGCCGTCGCGCGCGAGACGGCGAGCTTTTTCCTCGATGAACTGCTCGCCTGCGGCACGACCACGGCGCTCGTCTACTGCACGGTGCACAAGCAATCCGCCGATGCGTTCTTTACCGAAAGCGAGGCGCGCAATCTGCGCATGGTGGCGGGCAAGGTGCTGATGGACCGCAACTGCCCCGAGTTCCTGCGTGACACCGCGCAATCCGGCTACGACGAAAGCGCCGAGCTCATCGCGCGCTGGCATGGCCGCGGGCGTCAGCATTACGCGCTGACGCCGCGTTTCGCGCCGACATCGACGGAAGCGCAACTGGAAGCGTGCGGCGCGCTCGCGCAGCAGCACCGCGATGTGTTCATCCAGACGCACGTCGCGGAGAACACCGACGAGATCAAGTGGGTCGAAAGCCTGTTTCCGGGGCACCGCAGCTATCTGGACGTCTACGATCACTACGGCCTATTGCGGCGGCGCGCGGTGTACGGCCACTGCATCCACCTCGACGATACCGACCGGCAGCGCATGGCCGAAACGGGCGCGGTGGCGTCGCATTGCCCGACTTCGAACCTGTTTCTCGGCAGCGGCTTGTTCGATTTCGAGAAAGCTGGCGCGTCGAAGATGCCGGTCGCGCTCGCGACGGACGTCGGCGGCGGCACGTCGTTCTCCATGCTCCAGACGATGAACGAAGCGCACAAGGTCGCGCGTCTGACCGGGCATCACCTGAGCGCGACGCGCATGTTCTGGCTCGCGACGACGGGCGCGGCGCAAGTGCTCGAACTCGACGACAAGATCGGCACGCTCGCGCCCGGCAGCGAAGCGGATTTCGTGGTGCTCGATCCGGCCGCGACGCCGCTGCTCGCGCGGCGCACGGCGCGCGTGGAGTCGCTGGAAGAACTGCTGTTCGCGTTCGCGCTGCTCGGCGATGACCGCGCCGTGTCCGAGACCTACGCGGCAGGCAAGCGCGTGCACGAGCGCGAGCGGCGCAGGACGACGGCGCTGGAACTGGCGGCCTGAGTGTTCAAGAAGCGCCCTTCTGACGAAGGGCGTTTTTCCTTGCGGGATGGACCGGACGCGCTCATCCGAGCACAATCTTTGCAGGCTCGCTAAAGTGCAAGCTTTCGTCCGTCACCGTGAAGATTCGTTATGAAGGCCGCTGCGCTTTTCTTTCGCCTAGCCGCATCCATTGCGCTCGCCATGTCGGCCGCGCCGTCGCATGCACGCGCAATCGAAGCGCAACTCGACTGCCGCTCCACCGCGCACGACTTCATCGCGCCGCTTCAGCAGGACGGGTTGATCGAGAAGAAGCCGATGCGTGTCGAGCCGAACTCGGTCAACGCATTCAAGGCGGTCAAAGGCGCGACGCTGACGGCATACGGTTTCAAGGTGTATGCGGTCGTCGGCTACCAGAAGGACGATCCGATGTTCAAACAGGGCAACGGTGAGCCGATCGCGGATTCGGCTTACGGCGTGGTCGTCTGGGCGAGCGACGACGCCGTGAAGGAAAAGGTCGACGCAGCGGGCAGCGACGCGGATGTACACCACGTCGCGCCCTTCATCACGGCGATCTTCTGCAAAGGCCGTTAGCTGTTAATGCAGCAGTTCCGCGACGGATCCGATCAGCCGATCCATGTCGCTGGCATCGAGCGCGCCCATCGTCGAGATGCGGAACAAGGTCTTCGACAAGCCGCCCTGCCCCGCGTAGATCACGAAGCCCTTGGCCTTCAGGGCATCGTGCAGCGTTTCGTAGCTGATGCCCGCCGGCAACCGGTACGCGCGCAGCACGACTGATGACTCGTCCGCCGGCAACCCGCTCTCGATACCCAGCGCCGCAAAGCCCGCGCGCACTTGCTCGGCGAGCGCGGCATAACGCTCGTGGCGCTTGCGCCAGCCGCCTTCGTCCTCGAACTCGCGCAACGCCTCGACGAGCGCGTAGTACGCATGCACGGACGGCGTGAACGGCGTGTTGCGCGCGTCCTGCAACTTCGCGAGCCGCGCGATGCCGAGGTAGTACGTGCGGCTCGCGGCCTTCGCCAGCGCGTCGCGCCGCGCGATCACGAACGCCGCGCCCGGCACGCCGTGCAGGCACTTGTTCGCCGTCGCCGCCACCGCGACGATGCCGCCGCCGTCGAAGTCGATCGCTTCCGCGCCGAAGCTGCTCACGCCATCGACCAAGAGGCCGACGCCGCGCTCGGCGCACGCCCGCGAGAGCGCATCCAGCGGATTCAGGCGGCCGGTCGTCGTTTCATGATGAATGATTGCGACGTGCGAGAACGCCTTCTCGTCGATCATCCGGACGATCGCGTCGGTGTCCGGCGCCTGCATCCATTCGTACTTCAGCACTTCATGCTCGATGCCGTACTGCGCCGCGATCTGCGCGATGCGGTCGCCGTACACGCCGTTTTCCACGACGAGCAGCCGCCCGCCTTCCGGCACGAGGCCCGCGATCATGCTTTCGACGGCAGCCGTGCCGGAGCCGGTCATCAGCACCGCCGTCCACTTCGCGGGATCGAGCTCGTACGCCGCGACGAGCCGCGCTCTCGCTTCGTCCTGCAAGTCGAAGAACTCCGGCTCGCGATGGCACAGGTCCGTCCGCAGCAGGCTGTTGCGCACGCGTTCGGTCAGCGTGACGGGGCCGGGATTGAGCAGCAGCATCAGCGTTCTCCGATGTGTCGTTGCAAGCGCGCGCGCACGTCTTGCGGCGTGATCTTCGGGCGCGGCAGATCGGCGGGCGTGCCGGTGCTGATCGACAGCCGCGCGAAGCGCGCGCCTTCGGGCGCTTGCGCGTCGAAGAGGCGGTCGATCACGCCGATGTCGTCGCCGTCGAGCGCGAGCGCGTAGCCGCACGCCGACGCGATCGACGCGAAATCGACGCCGCGCGAGACGGTCGCCTGTCCGCCCGTCGATTCGTGCGCGCCGTTGTCGAGCAACAAGTGGATGAGGTTGGACGGGCCGTACGCGCCGAGCGTCGAAAACGCGCCCATGCGCATGAGCGCCGCGCCGTCGCCGTCGAGCGCGACGACGGCCAGGTCCGGACGCGACAACGCCAGGCCGAGCGCCATCGGCGTCACGCAGCCCATCGAGCCGACGAGATACAGCTGGTTCTCGCGGTCGTCGATGGCGTACAGCTCGCGGCCGCAGAAGCCGGTCGAAGCCAGCACGACAGTCGAATCCTTAGGCGTGCGTGCGATCACGCGCTCAAGCGCGGCATGACGCGTCACGCGCTCGCCTTCGAATCGGTCGACCGGCGCGGCGGCTTGACCGGAGCGCACGCCGGACAGCCCGGTCTTCTTCAGTTCATACGGCGCGACGCTGCCCTTCTGCATCACGAGCGCATACGGACGGCCCGTGCGGTCCATGTATTCGGTCGCGCGGTCGAGCGCCGGACCGATGGCGTCCGCTTCCGTCGGGAAAAGCTCCCACGGAATCTCCATCGTGTCGAGCATTTGCGGCGTGATCGGGCCCATCAGCGCGTGCTGCGGTTCATCGGCGACGCCCGGCTGGCCGCGCCACGTCACGATCAGAAGCTGCGGCAGCCGGAACGTCCACGTAAGCGAGGTCAGCGGGCTCACCGCGTTGCCGAGCCCGGAGTTCTGCATCATCGCGATGCCGCGACGTTTGCGCTCACCGTTCCCCGCGCCGTTCCCCGTGCCGCTTCCCGCGCCAAGCGCCACGCCTGCGATCAGCGCGACCGCATCGCCTTCGTTCGCCGCCGACACGTAATGCAGCGATTCGTCCTGCAGCACGTAGTTGATGAACGGCGTGAGAAACGAGCACGGCACGCCCGCATACCAGTCGAAGCCGCGCGCGCGCGCCGCTTCGACGAACTGGGCGGCCTCAATCACGCGCGTTCTCCAGACCTTCCGAGCCGATCGGCGTTTGTCCGTGCGCGAAGTCGCCCGCGCGGCGGAAGTCGTCGAGGTCGTTCACGCCGCGCCAGTGGCCGTGCACGTACTGCACTTCGATCTTCTCGCCCGCCGCGACGAGCGCATTCAGCAGCGCGGCCATGTCGAGCGTATCGAAGTCGGGACGCGCCTGAAGCTGCGCGAGCACCGCGAGCAGGCGCTCGCGCGCGCCGCTGCGCACATTGATGAGACCCATCCAGCGGCCCTGCGGCGCGCGTCCTTCGGTCAGAGCGTGTCCCGCGCCGACGACGCTTTCCAGCCACACTTTCTGGCCGAAGAGCGCGCGGTCATCCGGTTGCGAGCAGTAAGCGAAGTCGGTCGCGGACGCGCCCGATTGCGGCGTCTGCGACGAATCGACGACGACGCAGAAGTCGCTCGGCGATTCGACGAGATCGCGCAGGATATAGCTGCGAAACAGCAGGTCGCCGTAGGAGAGCACCGTGTCGCCGGTGATGTGCTTCGCGGCGCACGCGAGCGATGCCAGTTCGCCCGTCGACGCGTGCTTGTCGTTGACGACGAGGCGCACGCCCGACGTATCGATCGCATCGGCACGGTAGCCGCCGACCACGGTGATGTCGTTGATGCCTTCCTTCTTGAACGCCTCGACGAGATGGCGCAGAAGCGGCTTGCCCGCGACCGGCAGCATCACTTTCGGACGATCGGCCGTCACGGCTTCGAGCCCCGCGCCGCGGCTCGCCGCCAGCACGACCGCGCTGCGCTTCTCGTTGGCCGCCGTCAGATAGATGTTCTCGGCGGCGGAGTATTCGTCGGCGTCTTGCAGGCGGAAGATCTCGTTGACCGTCGCGATGCGGTCTTCCACATTGACGAGCGTCTCGCTGTCGTGGATTTCCTTCGCGATGGCCTGCATCGCCGACACCGCGCCGCGAATCAGATGGTTCGCCCAGATCACGCAGCTGATGCCCGCCTGACGGAACGCGTCGGTCGGCGTGCTGTAGTACTTCGTCGGCACGATCACGAGCGGACCGCGCCCGGCCCATTCGCGCGCGAAGGTCAGGATTTCGTCGGGCTTCGAGAGCTTGCTGTGGATCAGGATCGCGTCCGCGCCCGCCTGGCGATACGCCTCGGCGCGCTTGAGCGCTTCCTCCATGCCCCAACCGGCGATCAGCGCCTCGACGCGCGCCACGATCGAAAAGTTAGGATCGCTTTGCGAATCCTTGCCCGCCTTGATCTTGCCGCAGAATTCGTCGATGTCGGCGAGCGGCTGCGCTTCGCCGTTGATGAAGCTGTTGGTCTTCGGGAACTGCTTGTCCTCGATGCACACGCCCGCGATGCCGCGCTGCTCCAGCTTCTTCACGAGCCGGCGCACGTTGTTGAAGTTGCCGTAGCCGGTGTCGCCGTCGAGCAGGATCGGCAGATCGCTCGCGTCGGCCATGAATTCCAGGTTATCGACAACCTGCGTCCAGCTCGCTTCGTTGTTGTCGCGCACGCCGAACTGCGCGGAGATCGAGAGGCCCGAGCCCCAGATCGCCTTGAAACCGGCTTCCTTCGCGATGCGCGCGGAGATGCCGTTGTGCGCTTCCATCAGGAATTCGAGGCGGCTGCTTTGCAGCATCTCGCGCAGGCGCATGGTGCGCGAGTAGCCGACGGGAATGGTTCGGGGTGCGTTCATTGTTGGGAGGCTCCTGCAAACTGACGTAGCGGTTGCAACTGCGGCAGCACTTCGTCCGCTGCGCGCTTCACGTCGTTCTGAAAGTCGATTTCGATCCACGGCGCGCCGGTGACATCGGCGATATCGAACACGTGGGCTTTTTCCAGCAGCAGGTCGCGCACCGCTTCTTCGTGCGGCATCTTCGCGCGGCCCGTTTCGACATAGCTCGCGACGATATCGGCAAGACGCGCGGCCGTTTTCTCGTCGAAGCGGAAGAAACCGACCGATTCGCCGATGGTGTCGTACGCGAGGCCCGCCGCGACCTGCTTGCGCAGTTCCACCGGCACGCCGTTTTCGATGCACAGCTTCACCGGCTCGTCGCCGGCTTCGAAGTCGCGGTCGATCAGCAGGCGGTTTACGGTTCCGCCCGCGACCAGCGGTTCGATGATGCGCTCGTCGTAGAGCACGTCGGCGTCCATCAGCAGCACGTCGCCGCCGCGCGTCATCGCCTCGCGCGCGGTGTGCACGGACAGCACGCTGCCGAGCGTGAATTCCTCGTTCACGACGATTTCGGTCTTCGGCTTCCAGTCGATCGACGCGAGTTCGGCCTCGATCTGTTCGTGCTTGAAGCCGGTGACGAAGACGATTTCATCGACGCCCGCGCCTTTCAGATAATGAAGATGGCGTTCGAGAAGCGACGCGTCCCCAAAGCGCAGCAGGCATTTCGGCTTTTGCTGGCCTTCGGGCTGGACAAGACGCAGTCCCATCCCGGCCGCAAGAATAATTGCGCGCATGGTTGTTGTTCCCTTCGAGGGTGAATCAGTCGATATCCGGCACGCGCGCAAGACGACGGCGCTGCCAGCCTTTTTCAACGAAATGCAGGTAGACGATGCCCGGCACGCCGAGCAAGAGCTCGCGGGCGCGCTTCGCGAGCGAGAGCGCCAGCGCCGTTTCGGGCGGCAGGCCGACGAGGCGCGCGAGCAGCAGATAACCGCCCTCCTGCACGCCGAGCGAGCCGGGAATGGCGAAGGCCGCGCCGCGAATCGCCTGACCGAGGCTTTCGAGCAGCAGCGCTTCCGTCCAGCCGACCGGATGCCCTAGCAGATCGAGCACGATCCAGACTTCGCCCGTGCCGACGATCCAGCCGAAAAGGCTCAGGCCGAAGCTCGCCACCACCTTGCTCCGCTCGCGATACAGCGCGTGAACGGCGGTATCGACCGCCTCGGCGCGCGTGACGAGCGACGACCAGTCGCGTTTCTTCGAGAAGCGGGCGGCGATGCCGGACGCAAAGCGCATCGCACGGCCGAAGAGACCGCGCCGCTGCGCAAGATAGAAACCGAAGATCATCGCGCCGATCACGCCGACGACCGCGAGGACCGCAATCGACACGACCGTCGACGAGCCGCCCGCCGCGTAGCTCGTCAAGAGCACGACGCCGACGAGCGCGAAGAGCAGTTGCGCGACGGTCTGCATCGTCGTGCTCACGGTGATAACGGCGGCGGCGTCGCGTGCGCGCATGCCGCGCTGCGAGAGATGGCGCACCATCAGCATGGGCCCGCCGATCTGCCCGGCGGGCATCAGGCTATTGACCGATTCGCCTGCCCAGCGCGCGAGCAGCGCGTCGCGCAAAGTGACGTCGCGTTCGTTGCGGGAGAAGAGCACGCTGATCGCGCCCGCGTCGAGCACGAGCGGCGCGAAGTGAAAAGCGGCCACCGCGAAGAGGCCCCAGCCCGCGTCAGCGAGCGTCGACGCAACCGAGCCGAAACCTTGCCAGCCGAGCAGCGCGATGAACAACACCACGCCGATCGAGAGCAGAAACGTGCCCGCGCGACTCATGCCTGTCCGTTTTTGCCGCCTTTGCGGCGAAAGACCTGCTTGAAGCCGAAGTACGCGATCGAGTCCTTCATGTTCGAGATGAAACGCTGGAACGGCCGCATCTCCGGGTTCGTGACGTACTCGAACGTGAGCGATACGCGCATCTCGTTTTCGCCGAGCGGCGTGACGCGATGCCGGAGCTTGTCGCCGTCGAAGAACACCAGCGCGCCGGGCGGATACTGCACCGAGCCGGGTTCCGGCGTCGCGTTCGGCGTGCGCGTGTGCAGTTCGTAGTCGAGACGGCAGGATGAGTCGTCGATCACGCCGAGCAGCATGGTGTAGCGGCGGCCGTTGTAGTACGACGTGTCGTAGTGCCAGCCGATGTGATCGCCGGGGCGCGTATAGAAATAGAGCGCGTAGGCGTGAGGATCGTCTTCGGGCGAGAGTTGCAGCTTGTCGCCGCTCACCGCCTCCAGCCACTTGATGAGCGCTTCCGAGCGGTACAGGTCCGCGATGAACGGCGCGAGCTTGTCGAGCGTATGACGGCTCACGCTGCCGCCCGCCTTGTGGCCCGGCAGATAGTTGCGGTTCACGGCCGGCATCACGTCGTGCACGGCGGCGATCAGGCGTTCGGTGTAGTCGCGCGGAAGAAAGTCGTCGAGATAAAGGAAAGAGCCTTGTTTCTCGTAGTCCGCGTGCAGCTTGGGCGTGGGCAGCGAGGCGAGGCGCGCGTCGAGGGTCGCGTCGATATCGCGCGGCGACGGGCGGCCCGCAGGGTCCGCGTGTGACTGTCGAGGTTGCTGGTTGACCGGAGTTGCCGTATCGCTCATCTCACCGCCTGGAAATCGTTGCCGTCCTTGCGCGCCGCGTGCGCCGACTGTGCCGTCTGTGCCGTCTGTGCCTTGGCGCGTACGGTGGCCTCGGCGCGCACGCGGCGCGTCACGCGCCGGTAGTCCACCGCGACGAATACCGCGAACAACGGCGCGCCGATGGCCGCCGCGATCAGAAACGGCGTCATGCCGTTCAGCACCGTCACGACCGGCAGCAGATACAGCACGTCTTCGGTTTCGAAGCCGGCGACCGAAGCCTGCTTGGTGCCGGACTTGCCGACCATCGACTCGATGCGCATGCGCAGGAAGAAAATGAGCGCGACCGCGACGCCCGCCACGCCGCCGAGCCACTGCGCGGCCGTCGCGTACGAAGGATGATGCACCGCGACGTAGAAACCGATGCCGGCGAAGAGCAGCACGGTCACGAGCGCGTCGCACGCAAGGTCGTAAAAGTGTCCGATCTTACTCGACTGACCGCTGATGCGCGCAAGCTCGCCGTCGGTGTGATCGACGAAATTTGACAGCGCGATCAGAAGCGCGCCGAGCGAGCACAGCCAGAAGTCGCCGAGCGAAAGGTAGTACGCGCCGCCGAGCCCGATGGCAAGGCGAACGGTCGTCAGATGATTCGGCGTGACGGGCGTGCCGACGAGCGGCGTGACGAGGCGGCGGGCGAGCCGGGCGTCCCATGTGGCGGGCTCGGGAACGGCTTTCGGATGGGGCGGACACGGTTTTGTCATGACCGCGAATATATCGCTTATTGACCGCCGCTGCATATATTGCGGCGCGGCCGAATGCCCTGTCCTGGCGCGTCTCGGCGTGCCGCAAGCCACCGTCACTCAGCAGTTTTGGGCGCTGTTGCGGGTGCCGGCGCGGCGCCGCTCGCCGTCGAATCGAGCGATGCCGCAGTTTCGTTGCCGATGCCGCCGTTCTTGTCCACCGGCAGCGTCACCGTGCGCACCGTGCCGTTGCCGAGCGGGAAGTCGGCGAGCGCGCTGCGGGCGAGATAGGGCATCGCGCGATACAGCGAGGCGTCGTCGGACGAATTCACCGCCGTCACCTTGTAGACCTCGCGTCCGGTCGCCCGGTCGGTCATGCGGATTTGCAGCGCGTGAATATAGACGGGGTAACTCTGGTCGACATAGCCCGTCGGACCCCACGGGCCGTATGGACCGAAGCCGCCCCACGGCCCCCAGAAGGGACGGCCGTAGTAGCCGTACCACGGCCACGGATCGTAATAGACGGGCCGGCGCACCGTCACCAGGTCGCCGCGCACCGAATACGCGAGCGCCACCCGATAATGCGCGCTCGCTTGCGGCGCCTCCTTGAACGCGTATTTCGCCAGTTCGCCCGCGACGAGCGTCTCGTAAGTCTTCTGCTCGATGCTGTTCTGCTGTTCGTCACCGCGAGCGAACGCGTACGTGCGCGTGGCGTCGCTGCCGGTCCAGTCCGAGAACGCTGTCACCTGCGTCTGGACGTAGGTGGTGCAGCCCGCGAGCCATAGCGCGCCCGTCAGGCAGGACGCGCGCATCAGGCAATGGATCGAGAGATTCATGGTCATCCTCACTTCGTTGACTGCGCTTCGGGCGACGTCGCACTGCGGCGTCCGACTCACCGGACTCACGATAGCCAACCGTTTTGTACAATGGTTCGACCTGCGGAGCCCGCATTCGTGCCGTACTCATGCACATGACCGAGCGGGCCGCCACTCTCACCGAGAAGATCTTGCCATGTCCAACACGCCCGCACCGACCGCGTCCGCTGTGATTCGCCGCGAGGACTATACGCCGCCCGCTTTCCTCATCGATTCGGTCGCGCTGGAATTCGACCTCGTGCCGTCGCGCACGGTCGTGAAGAACACCATGCGCCTGCGCCGCAACCCGGACGCGCCCGGCCACGCGCCGCGCCTCGAACTGATCGGCGAGCAAATGGAGTTCGTGCGCGCGGCGATCAACGGCGCGGCGCACGCGGATGTTCAGATCAACGACAACGGCCTGTCGATCGGCGATCTTCCCGGCGACGCGTTCGAACTCAGCATCGAGAGCATCTGCAATCCGGAGCAGAACACGACGCTCTCCGGTCTTTATGTGTCGAGCGGCAACTTCTTCACGCAATGCGAGGCGGAAGGCTTCCGGCGCATCACGTACTTCCTCGACCGTCCGGACGTGATGGCCACCTACACCGTCACGCTGCGCGCCGACAAGGCGGCGTATCCGGTGCTCTTGTCCAACGGCAATCTGATCGAGGAAGGCGATCTGCCCGATGGCCGCCACTTCGCCAAGTGGGAAGACCCGTTCAAGAAGCCGAGCTATCTGTTCGCGCTCGTCGCAGGCAAGCTCGTCGCGCTGGAAGAACGCATCAAGACCGGCTCGGGCAAGGAGAAGCTGTTGCAGGTGTGGGTCGAGGAACACGATCTCGACAAGACGCGCCACGCGATGGATTCGCTCATCCACTCGATCCGCTGGGACGAGAAGCGCTTCGGGCTGGAACTGGATCTGGACCGCTTCATGATCGTCGCCGTGAGCGACTTCAACATGGGCGCGATGGAGAACAAGGGCCTCAACATCTTCAACACGAAGTACGTGCTCGCCAATCCGGAAACGGCCACGGACACGGACTTCTCGAATATCGAAGCGGTGGTCGGCCACGAGTACTTCCATAACTGGACCGGCAACCGCGTGACGTGCCGCGACTGGTTTCAGCTGAGCCTGAAGGAAGGGCTGACGGTGTTTCGCGATCAGGAGTTCTCCGCCGACATGGCCGCCGGCGACGCCGATGGCGCGGCGAGCGCCGCAGCCCGCGCGACGAAGCGCATCGAAGACGTGCGCGTGCTACGGCAGATGCAGTTCGCCGAGGACGCCGGCCCAATGGCGCATCCGGTGCGCCCGGAGAGCTACGTCGAGATCAACAATTTCTACACGATGACCGTCTACGAGAAAGGCTCGGAAGTCGTGCGGATGTATCAGACGCTGTTCGGCCGCGACGGCTTCCGGCGCGGCATGGACCTCTACTTCCAGCGCCACGACGGCCAGGCCGTGACCTGCGACGACTTCCGTCAGGCGATGGCGGACGCGAATCATCGCGACCTCGCGCAATACGAGCGCTGGTACAGCCAGGCGGGCACGCCGCGCGTCACCGTTCGCGCGTCCTACGACGCCGCGAACAAGAAATACACGCTGACGCTCGCGCAAGGCTACGGCGAGACGTCGGAAGCCGCCCGCGCGACGCAAAAAGGGCCGCTGCTGATTCCGTTCGCGGTCGGTCTGATCGGCGCGAACGGCGCGGATCTGCCGCTGCGTCTGGAAGGCGAAAACGAGCCGAGCGGCACGACGCGCGTGCTCGAATTCACCGAGCGCGAGCAGGCGTTCACCTTCGTCGATGTCGCCGAGGCGCCCCTGCCCTCGCTCTTGCGCAATTTCTCGGCGCCTGTGATCGTCGAATTCGACTACACGAACGAACAGCTCGCGTTCCTGCTCGCGCACGACAGCGATCCGTTCAACCGCTGGGAAGCCGGCCAGCGCCTCGCCACGCGCGAGTTGCTTGCGCTCGCCGGGCGCGCGGCCAACGGCGAGACGCTTTCTATCGGCGATGAAGTCATCGCGGCGTTCGCGCAGGTGCTCGACGACACCACGCTCACGCCCGCTTTCCGCGAACTCGCGCTGATGCTGCCGTCCGAGAGCTATCTCGCCGAGCAGATGAGCGTGTCGGACCCGGCCGCCGTCCACGCTGCGCGCGTGTTCATGAGCCGCCGGCTCGCGTCGCAGTTGCGCGACAAGTGGCTCGCCGTCTACGAGGCGAACCAGACGCCGGGCGAGTACCAGCCGACGCCCGAAGACGCCGGCAAGCGCGCGCTCAAGAATCTGGCGCTCGCCTATCTGAGCCAGCTCGACGATCCGAGCGACGCCGTGCGTCTCGCGCAGAAGCAGTACGACGACGCGAACAACATGACGGACCGCTCCGCCGCGCTTTCCGCGCTGCTGCTCGCGAGCGCGACCGCTGGCGCGGACGCCACCGTCGCCGACGCGGCGCTGGCGGACTTCTATCGCCGGTTCGAGAAGGAGGCGCTGGTGATCGACAAGTGGTTCGCGCTTCAGGCGACGCAGCGCGGCGGCGACGAGCGCAAGGTGATCGATATCGTGCGGCAGCTGATGCAGCATCCCGCGTTCACGCTGAAAAATCCCAACCGCGCGCGCTCGCTCATTTTCAGCTTCTGTAGCGGTAATCCCGCGCAGTTCCACGCGGTCGACGGTTCCGGCTACGCGTTCTGGGCCGAGCAAGTCATCGCGCTCGACGCGCTGAATCCGCAGGTTGCGGCGCGGCTCGCGCGCGGGCTCGAGATGTGGCGGCGCTTCACGCCGGCGCTGCGCGAGAAGATGCACGCGGCGTTGAGCGAAGTCGCGTCGAAGGCGAAGTCGCGCGACGTGCGCGAAGTGGTCGAAAAGGCACTCGCGGCCTAAGCGTTGTTAGCTGCTCAGTGGCCGTCGCGCGATGTTTCGCGCGGCGGCCATTCTTGTTTATGGCGGCGACGGCCGGTGCTGTCACACGGGCGAGCAGGATCGAGCGGTTAGAATCGTGAATATTCGTCTAACGCTCACCGGAGCCCAGCATGTCCTCCATTTCAAGCCGTACCACGCTCACGAAGTATCTGATCGAGCAGCAGCGCGAACACCAGAACCTGCCCGCCGACTTGCGTCTTCTGATCGAAGTCGTCGCGCGTGCCTGCAAGCAAATCGGCTATCAGGTGAGCAAGGGCGCGCTCGGCGACGCGCTCGGCTCGGCCGGCAGCGAAAACGTGCAGGGCGAAGTGCAGAAGAAGCTCGACGTGCTCTCGAACGAAATCCTGCTCGAAGCCAACGAATGGGGCGGCAACCTGGCCGCGATGGCATCGGAAGAAATGGAAAAAATTTTCCCGATTCCGAACCGCTACCCGAAGGGCAACTATCTGCTGACGTTCGATCCGCTCGACGGCTCGTCGAACATCGACGTCAACGTGTCGATCGGCACGATCTTCTCGGTATTGCGCTGCCCGGACGGCGCTGACCCGACGGAAGCGGTCTTCATGCAGCCGGGAAGCGCGCAAGTGGCCGCGGGTTATGCAGTGTACGGACCGCAGACGGTGCTGGTGCTGACGACGGGCAATGGCGTCAACTGCTTCACGCTCGACCGCGAACTCGGATCGTGGGTGCTCACGCAGCGCGACATGCAGGTGCCGACCGAAACGCGCGAGTACGCGATCAACGCATCGAACAGCCGCCACTGGTACGAGCCGGTGCAACGCTACGTCAACGAACTGAACGAGGGCAAGGACGGTCCGCGCAAGGAAGACTTCAACATGCGCTGGATTGCGTCGATGGTCGCGGACGTGCATCGCATCCTGAATCGCGGCGGCATCTTCATGTATCCGGCCGACAAGCGCACGCCGGATCGCCCGGGCAAGCTGCGCCTCATGTACGAAGCGAATCCGATGGCGTTCATCGTCGAGCAGGCGGGCGGTGCCGCGACCGACGGCGAGCGGCGCATTCTCGACATCGTTCCGACGAGCCTGCACCAGCGCGTGCCGGTGTTCCTCGGTTCAAAAAACGAGGTGGACCGCGTGACCCGCTACCATCTCGAAAAGAAAAATTGATTCAGGGTCTTGCCAAATCGAGAATGTGGTCGCTATAATCTTGTTTCTCTGATGCCGGAATAGCTCAGACGGTAGAGCAGCGCATTCGTAATGCGAAGGTCGGGGGTTCGATTCCTCTTTCCGGCACCACAAGATTCAAGCAGCAAACCAAAACTCGCGTTCATGCAAATGACGCGGGTTTTTGTTATTGGTGTCTCGTATCGGTGGTCTCCTATCGGTGGTCTCGAACGCGCGCGAGACCGGCCCTCCCCTCAGCGCGCAATCGCCCGCACCTCTCGGCTGCTTCCCGATTCGGTTCTCGACGGAAATACGCAAAAGCATTTCGCATTTGGACACTCGGAATGTCGAAGTTGCGCCGAATGTGCGCTTTCGTACAACGACGAACCTTTTTCCGCTTTGCACCACAGCGTCAACTAACGTTTCCCGGTATCGTTATATCCATAGAGGAAAGGCGACGATCCAGCGTGGACACGCCCCAGCGCCTCGCGCGACGGGGCTCTGCGCTGTCCCGACGGCTGGTCCACTGCGGTTGTTTTTGCTAAAACTTGAGTAAGCGAACTCATCCGCCAGCGAGAATTACCGACGGCCGTACGAACGGTCATATGCTTGATCGGTCCCCGCGGTTTCGTGCTCAAGCCGAAGCCACGCCGAACCGATAACGCTTAATTAGAGGATCAGTTAATCGGCCATTGCGGCGGCGCACGAGACATGCAGCAGCCGCGATCGCCAGCAATCGAATGTCGATGTCACCCGAGGAGAGAACCATGGACGCCAAACCGACGAAAATCCCGACGCCCGACAAGGTGCATTGTCCGGACCCGGAGCCGGTAGCCGTCGAGTTTCTCGCGACCGAACTGCCCGAGCACGTGCGCGCGTTCTTCGACGAACAGCGCAAGCTGGCTTCGGTCAAGTAGGCGGCTGCGCTGAACCATCACGCCGCCGTCGTGAACACGACGCCCGGTGCGCGCGGCGCGCACGGACTTCGTAGTCCGCATATGGCGCTCGCCAGGAAGCGTCACGCCCTCTCCTTCTGAAACGAGTCGGGCTGACGCCTGGCTTCGCTCGTCTGATCTCAGAGCCCGCACGACTGCGCGCCTGCGCTATGCTGGCGCTTTTGCGCGAACCGCCCAGACGATGCGCCACCGATCGGCCCCCGTTCTCCTCTCTCTTCTTTCTCGCCTGACCGTCGCCTGCACGCTGCTGCTCGCGGCCGCCGCGCCCGCACAAGCAGATGGCGACGACACGGCGTTCACCAACCTCATCGCGCTCGTTTCACAACGCTTGGCACTCGCGGAACCGGTCGCCCGCTACAAATGGGCGCGCCATGAGCCGATCACCGACGGGCCGCGTGAAGCCGCGCTGCTCCGGCACGTGGACGAAAAAGCGCGCGCCGCGGACATCGATCCCGAGTTCGCGCAACAGTTCTTCCGCGATCAGATCGACGCTAGCAAGGACGTGCAGAACGCGCTGTTCGCGAACTGGCGCGCGCTGAAGGCCGCGCCCGAAGGTTCGCCGCCCGATCTCGCTACCGACACGCGTCCGAAGCTGGACCGGCTGACCACCGCGCTGTTGACCGGCCTTGCCCGTATCGAGCCGATGCGCCACGCCGATGACTGTCCGCTGCGCCTCGCCGACAGCCTCGCGCGCTGGAAGCACGTCACGCGCTATGACTCGTCGATGAACGCGCCGCTCGGACGTGCGTTGTCGCACGTGTGCGCGGCCGGGGGCGTCGGCGCGGTCGGCTGACGTTACGAAGTCGCGCTCGCCAGCACGTCCTGCCGCAACGGCACGAACGCGAGACCGCGAGCAAGACGTTCGCCGAGAATGCGGTAGATGGCGAGGTCAAAACGCGCGGGCTCGGCCTTTCCGCGCAATTCTCTTGCTTGCTCGAGCGACTCAGCCGTGCCGAAGTACTGCCAGTTGTCGATGACATGCCATGCGCGTTGCCCGCTTGCCGCGTCGCGTTCCTCGATTGCGATGGCGCCTGCGTGCGGCCACGGCATGCCGCGCGCATCGCCAGAACGGGACTTCGGCGCGCGATTGAGCGAAGGACGCAGCGTCGCGATCATTTGCGCTTCGGCAAGCATCGCGCCGATTTCGCCGCCCGTCGCCTTCCATTCCACGCGCCGCACGAGCGCGGCCAGGCGCAGATCTTTCGCTGATCGGCGCGGCCCGGTCAAATGCGAACGCACGCGCTGGCGCAGCCGCACGCTGCGGCCGACATAGAGCGGCGCGTCGTCGTCGCCGAAGAACACGTACGCGCCGCAGCCGGCCGGAATGCGCTCGATGGTGTCTTCGTCGATCTGCGCCGCAAGCCGAAACCGGCGCGTCACGCGGCCCACGTGCTCGGCAACCGTCTCCGGCGCGTGCGCCCGATGCAGATGCTGCCAGAACTGCCAGAGGAGATCCGCATCGGCGAGCGCGCGATGCCGGGCGGCAGGCACGAGCGCGTGACGTTCGACGAGCGCATCCAGACCGTGCCGCGTTTCGGCCGGATACACCGCCCGCGACAGTTGGACGGTGCACAGCACGTCCGGCACGAAGCGCATGCCGATGCGCCTGAACTCGCCCTTCAGAAAACTGTGGTCGAAGTGCGCGTTGTGGGCGACGAAGAGCCGCCCGTCCATCCGGTCGAGCAGGCCGGCCGCGAGTTCGGCGAACGTGGGCGCGTCTCGCACCATCGCGTCGTCGATGCCGGTCAGCTGCTGAACGAATGCGGGAATCGGCCGCTCCGGATTCACGAGCGAGGTCCACTGCGACACGCCTTGCGGCCCGGCCTCGACAATTCCGATTTCAGTAATGCGATCGACGCCGAACGTGCCGCCTGTGGTTTCGAGATCGACGAAAACGAGAGGGGTGGAAGGCAGGCTCAGCGCGGGAGGGAAATGAGGGTGCATCGTGATCTGAGGCAATGCGGCGGCTTCGGCCGTGCAGCGGAGGTTTCTGAATTGCCCATTCTAACGCACTGGTATCTCGGAGGCATCGGCGGAAATTTCGGAGAAAGCGGGTGTGGGCGGCATTTCATCGGATATCTTTAGGGCATCGGCGTAAGTATTTTCACCGATTTACCCGGCTATTATGGAGTCGCAGGGGCGACCATAACGCATAACGGGTTTGTACGCTTCCGCTCAAATTTACCGGTTTGCAAATTGGTATAAGCCCCGAGCCAGCAGACCCTTAGGCGAATATTTTTTCAGAGATTTGGCGTGCTAGGGCTCGCCGGGCATCCATAGCGGGCCGCACCCTTCCCGCCAAGGCGGCTGCGCCGAGCCTGTCGGGTTGCGCAGCCTCGCAAGGCCGCGCACGACGCGCCACGGCTGATTACCTCCTTATTAACGGCGCACGGGATTATATGGTCCGTATTAATCACGCCTGTTCAATCAGCCTCAGTTGAATCATGCGACAGTTTTACTCCCCCTATAAGGCTCAATAAAAAAGGAGCGACTCTCCCGACTGATTATCTCGCACGGTCTTTAAAAGCCATTGCGCAAGATTAAGTGTTAACTCGCCTTGCCTGATTCTCCGCCCGAGAGGATCATTGGAATCAGCACGCGGCGTAATGAACGGGAGGATCGACGATGAATTACTTGACGCACTTCGCGCAATGGCTGAAATCACGCGTCGGTCCGTCTTTTTCACCGAGCACGCCGTCGATATCGCCACTTCCATTTGAACCGGCATGGCATGGCGACCACTGGCAGAACCTGCTTGCATCGCCGATGGACGCCCGCCGCTACGTCATGGAGGACTGGGCGACGCCGCTCGACGACGACCTGGTGCCGGACTCGCACGAGGCCGTGGGCTTGGAGACGCTTTGATCCGGCGCGACGGAGAGAGATCGGCAAAAAAAAGCGCGACCCAAAGGCCGCGCTGACAAAGTTTGGAGATCTTTTCCGTCAACGAAAAAGTCTGCTTCGGAAAGCAGAAATGACAGTATAGCCACGGCCATCGCAATAATTACCCTCAGGCGCAGCAATCTTCTGTTGCCAATTCCTCAACAATCCGTTTTCTTGGAGTTATCCGATTGCCTGAACGCGTGAATCGTGTCGCGCATCTGCAACGCGCATTGGTTGACACTTAATCGCGCGACACTTTATTCGACTATAAAGCATTGAAAATAAAGGCGAAAAACGCCTCTTTCGATCATTGCTAATCGGAGAATGATTTATTGCGCGAACTGGAACGTCCTGTCTGTAACACCCTCTTTACACTTCGTCTGGTCCGGAAACAAATGTGTCGCCCCTGGCGGCATGTTGCTCCTCCGACCGCGCCTCTCGCAGCCGGTCGCAGCGAGGTTTCCTCAAAGCCTGGGTTCCTTAGGCCCAATCTGCTCTCGGAGTTACAAAGATGAAAAAGACTCTCATGGTCGCAGCCCTCACGGGCGTCTTCGCTACCGCAGCTCACGCGCAAAGCAGCGTCACGCTCTACGGCCTGATCGATGCGGGCATCACCTACACGAACAATCAGAACGGCCACAGCAACTGGAAGGCGACGAGCGGCGCGGTCAACGGCAGCCGTTGGGGCCTGCGTGGTTCGGAAGACCTGGGCGGCGGCCTGAAGGCGATCTTCACGTTGGAGAACGGCTTCAACATCATGAACGGCACGAACGGCCAAGGTGGTCGTGAGTTTGGCCGTCAGGCATATGTCGGTCTGTCGAGCACCCAGTTCGGCGCCGTTACCCTCGGCCGTCAATATGACTCCGTGGTCGACTTCCTCGGGCCTCTGGCTCTGACGGGCACGCAATACGGCGGCACGCAGTTCGCCCACCCGTTCGATAACGACAACCTGACCAACACGTTCCGCGTCGACAACTCGGTCAAGTACACGAGCGCAAACTATGCTGGTCTGAAGTTCGGCGCGATGTACGGTTTCTCGAACCAGGCTGGCGGTTTCGCGAACAACCGTGCGTACAGCGCGGGCGTGTCGTACAACTACGGTCCGTTGAACGTGGCGGGTGCGTACTTCCAGACGAACAACAGCGCGCCGCTCAATGCAGCGGGCGCGGCAATCGCGGGCGGCGCGGTCACGGCTGACCAGGCTCCGTTCTCGGCAGGCCGTCAGCGCATCTTCGGCGGTGGCCTGAACTACGCGTTCGGTCCGGCGACGGTCGGTTTCGTCTTCACGCAGACCATGCTCGACAGCGGCGTCGGTCTGACGAACGTCGGCTCGCAAGGTCTCGGCAACCTCGCGCTGGGCAACAGCGTGCGCTTCCAGAACTACGAAGTGAACGGCCGCTACAACCTAACGCCGGCTCTGTCGCTGGCAGCGAACTACACGTTCACCGATGCGCGCATCGAAGGCGTGAAGCCGAAGTTCCACCAGGTCGACCTGCAAACGGCATACGCGCTGTCGAAGCGTACCGACGTGTACCTGCAGGGCGAGTACCAGCACGTGACGAACACGGACGGCACGAACATCGGCGCGACGATCAACGGCGTTGGCATCTCGTCGACGTCGAACCAAGTCTCGGCAACGGTTGGCGTTCGTCACCGCTTCTAAGCCTCGACTGCAGTTCTGCTTGTCAAAAAGCCGCTCTTCGGAGCGGCTTTTTTTTCGTCCGTTCGTCGCGTGACGCGCGAACTAGCGCGGATACCGCACATCAAGAATATCGATCTGCTGCACGCCCGCCGGCGTGTGCAGCGGCACCGTATCGCCGATACGCGCTTTCAGGAGCGCCCGCGCGACCGGCGAGATCCAACTCACGTGCCCGCGGTCCAGATCGACCTCGTCGACGCCGACGATCGTCACCGTATGCACGATGCCGTCGTCGCCCGCGTAGTCCACCGTCGCGCCGAAAAAGACCTGATCGACGTTCTCCTGCTTGCGCGCATCCACGACCTCCGCGAGATCGAGACGCTTGGTTAGAAAGCGGATGCGCCGGTCGATCTCTCGCAGGCGCCGCTTGCCGTAGATGTAGTCGCCATTCTCCGAGCGATCACCGTTGGACGCCGCCCACGACACGAGCTTGACCACTTCGGGGCGCTCGTTGTCGAGCAGTTGCAGCAGCTCGTCACGCAGCCGCTGATGCCCCGCAGGCGTGATGTAGTTCTTCGCGCCCGCCGGCACATCCGGCTGGGCCAGTTCGAGATCGTCGTCGCTCTCGTCGGATTCTTTGACAAATGCCTTGTTCATGATGCAAACCAATTCCAGAATTCCGCGCATCGCGCGCTGAGTGTGTAGAGGCGTGTAATCGTCAACTTACCACGGCGCTAGCCGGTCTCAGCCACTTTTCGGTCAACGCCTCTTCCTTTTTCAAACAGGCTTGGCTATAATTCCGCTTCTGCGTGCGGCTGTAGCTCAGTTGGATAGAGTACTTGGCTACGAACCAAGGGGTCGTGGGTTCGAATCCTGCCAGCCGCGCCACTTTTTCCGGTGTTTTGCTTCAAAGCCGAACACCAGCGCTTAACCAAAAGCGCGTTGAAGTCACAAGTAGTAGTACCGTTTAGTAGCACCGTTTTGCGTGCGGCTGTAGCTCAGTTGGATAGAGTACTTGGCTACGAACCAAGGGGTCGTGGGTTCGAATCCTGCCAGCCGCGCCACTTTCGAAGGGCCTTCCATCCGGAAGGCCCTTTTTGTTTTGGCCGCGCTTATCGCTACGCTGATCGTCAGGGCCGCGGCGGCGACTTGATATCGCCGATGCGCGCGTTGGGCGCCGGCACATCCTCGGCCGAGATGAACGCCGTCGGCTCGCTGATCGCTTCCGCGCGCGTGCCGAGCAAGGTCTGCGGATGCCGCAAGTAGACATCCTCGACGGTATCGCCGAACGAATGCCGCACAAACGCGCGCAAGAGCGCCACGCGTAGCGACGGCCCGCGCGCGCGCACCGGCTCGCCGTCCTTGCCGAACGTCGCGGTGCATTCCACTTCGCCGCGCCCAACATCGCTCATTTCGAGCCGGCAGGCGCGCTCCAGCACGACAGAGGCGGCCTCCCACGACGTCGACGGCAGAAACCGCCCGTCCCACGCCTTGCCGCGGTCGTTGCCGCGGATCGAAAGCGTCGTGCCGCTGTCGGTGAAGTGGATTTCCCTGATGAAGTCGTGAAGGCCGCGCGCCACCCAGTAATCGAGCGTGGGGCCTTCGAGGTCGGATGTATTCATATCGGCGCTCTCCATGCTTTCGGTCGACTGACGACCGCATGCACGCCGCGTTCCCGCGCCGGATCAGTAGTCGGCGCGTTCCCGGTCGATGCGCATGCCGCCGTCCTGATTGCGATGATGCGGCTCGTCGCTCGGACGCTCGCGCGCAATGCGCATCACGTCCAGATTCGTGCGCACGCGACGCATCACGTTCGCGAGATGCACGCGATCGCTCACCTGAATGACGAAGCGCAGCAGCTTCGCTTCCTGCGAGACGTCCTCGTCCATCGCGATGTGAACGATGTTCGCGTCCGCCGACGTGATATCCGCCGCCACGCGCGCGAACACGCCCTTCGTGTTCTTCACGAGCACCTTCACGGCGACGTCGAAGAGACGCCCGGCTGCGGCGCCCATGCCACGTCGATCCAGCGTCCCGGATCGCGCCGGTGGATGCGCTGCGCGACGCGGCATTCCGTCGTGTGGATCGCCATGCCGAGCCCGATGCCGATATAGCCCATGATGTCGTCGCCCGGAATCGGGCGGCAGCACGGCGACAGTTGCACCGACATGCCTTCCGTCCCGGTGATGACCACGGGCGGCGCGGTATTGGTGTTGTGGTGCTCGCGATGCGGATGATCCTCGTCGTCCGCGATGCCGTTCATCAGCACTTCGATGCGCTTGGCCATGACCGCCGCCACGCGCCGGCCGAGGCCGATATCCGCGAAGATTTCCTGACGCGTCTTGTTGCCGGTCCACAGCACGAGCTTGTCCCACACTTCCGGCGTGACGTCCGACAGCGCGAGGCCGTAGCCCTTGAGACTTTGATCGACGAGGCGCTCGCCGAGCTGCACGGATTCGTTCAGGCGCATCGTCTTCAGATAGTGACGGATGGCCGAGCGCGCCTTGCCGGTGCGCACGAAGCCGAGCCACGCGGGATTCGGCTTCGAATACGGCGCGGTGATCACTTCGACGATATCGCCGCTCTTCAGCTCCGTGCGCAGCGGCAGCAGTTCGTTGTTGATCTTGACCGCGACGCACTGATTGCCGAGGTCGCTGTGGATCGAATACGCGAAGTCGAGCGCCGTCGCGCCACGCGGCAGCGGCATGATCTTGGACTTCGGCGTGAACACGTAGACCGCGTCAGGGAACAGGTCGATCTTGACGTGTTCGAGGAATTCGCTCGAATCGCCCGCCTCGCTCTGGATGTCGAGCAGCGATTTGAGCCATTGATGCGCGCGCTTCTGCACGTCGTTCAGATCGGCGCCGCCGTTCTTGTACAGCCAATGCGCCGCTACGCCTGCCTCGGCGATCTCGTGCATCTTGCGCGTGCGAATCTGGAACTCGATCGGCGCGCCGAACGGCCCGACGAGCGTGGTGTGCAACGACTGATAGCCGTTCACCTTCGGAATGGCGATGTAATCCTTGAACTTGCCCGGCACGGGCTTGTAGAGCGCATGCAGCGCGCCGATGCACGTATAGCACTCCAGCGCGCTTTCCACGACCACGCGAAAGCCGTACACATCCAGCACTTGCGAGAACGACAACTGCTTGTCCCGCATCTTCTTGTAGATGCTGTAGATGGTCTTTTCGCGGCCGGTGACTTCGGCGCTGATCTTCGCGTCCGCAATCGTGCGCTGCACCGCTTCGAGAATCTTGCCGACCACCTCGCGCCGGTTGCCGCGCGCCGCCTTCACCGCTTTTTCGAGCGTGGCGTAGCGGTTCGGGTTGAAGTTCGCGAAGCTCAGGTCCTGCAACTCGCGATACGTGTTGTTGAGGCCGAGCCGATGCGCGATCGGCGCGTAGATATCCAGCGTTTCGCGCGCGACGCGCCGACGCTTCTCCGGCGGCACCGCGCCCAGCGTGCGCATGTTGTGCAGCCGGTCGGCGAGCTTCACCAAGATGACGCGCACATCGCGCGCCATGGCGAGCAGCATCTTGCGGAAGTTCTCCGCCTGCGCTTCCTCGCGGTTGCGGAATTCCATCTTGTCCAGCTTGGACAAGCCGTCGACCAGTTCCGCGACCTTCGCGCCGAAACGCTCGGCGATTTCGGTCTTGGTCACGCCCTGATCTTCAATCACGTCATGGAGGAGCGCGGCCATGATGGACTGCGCGTCCAGCTTCCAGCCCGCGCAGATTTCCGCGACCGCGACCGGATGCGTGATGTACGGCTCCCCGCTCTGGCGATATTGCCCGAGATGCGCTTCGTCGCTGAAATGGAACGCCGACTTGACTTCCTTGATCTCGTCGGCGGAGATGTAGCTTGCCAGCGCGTTCGTCAGATTCGCGATGGAAACGACGTCGTGCTTGCGCGGCTGCTCCGGCGTGGCGGTCGGCCCGAACAGATGACGAAACGACTGTTCGAGAACCGCGTCGATGTACTTGCGCGCCGCGTGCGGCTTGTCGGCATCGAGAAGCGAATCCTGATCGATCTCGATGTCCGGTTCCACTGAAGCGGAGACGGGCAGCGGTGTCTGACTCATGTTCGCCTCCGTGTTCGTCTGACGCGCCGCTTATCCATCAGTTGCGCCGGTTGCAAGAAGTGAAACGGGTGAAACGGGTAGAAGACTTCGAAAAAGCCGCCCGTCAGACGGGCACTTTCTTCAGCATTTCGACGCCCACCTGCCCCGCTGCGATTTCGCGCAGCGCGACGACCGTCGGCTTGTCGCGGCTTTCGATCTTCGGGGTGTGGCCTTGCGCGAGCTGACGCGCGCGATACGTTGCCGCGAGCGCGAGCTCGAAGCGGTTCGGAATTTGTTTCAGGCAGTCTTCGACAGTGATGCGGGCCATGTTTGTATCCTTCTCGATGTGGGTTTTATTCTACCTTATGTGACCGATACGACTCGGCCACCGCTCGCGTCATTGCGGGTGCGTGGGATGAATGCCGAGCTCGACGAAAAGCTGCGTATGACGCGCGTATTGCGACGTGAAGCGCAGGCGCGTGGCGGCCACGAGACAGCGCAGTTCGTTGAGCGCGCGATCGAAGTTCTCGTTGATGACGACATACTCCGCTTCCGACGCATGCGCCATCTCGCTGCCCGCCGCGAGCAGCCGCCGCACTATCACGTTGGGCGCGTCCTGGCCGCGCTTCTTCAGGCGGTCTTCGAGCGCATCCAGCGAAGGCGGCAGAATGAAAATCTCGACCGCATTGCGAAAGCGCTTCTTGACCTGCTGCGCGCCCTGCCAGTCGATTTCGAGCAGCACGTCGTGGCCCATTTTCATCTGGTCCTCGATCCACAGGCGCGAGGTCGCGTAGTAGTTGCCGTGCACTTCCGCGCTTTCGAGAAACTCGCCCTTGTCGTGCCGCTCCATGAATTCGTCGACGGACACGAAGTGATACTGCACGCCGTTGGTCTCGGCCGGGCGCGGGTCGCGCGTCGTGTAGGAAACCGACAGGCGGATGGCCGGGTCCTGCGCGAGCAGCGCGTTCACGAGCGTGGACTTGCCCGCCCCCGACGGCGCGACGACCATGAACAGGTTGCCGGGATAGATGCCCGTGTACGTGCTATGCGAGCGGTGCGTGGTGTTCGGCATGATCGAGCGTTACTCCAGATTCTGTACTTGTTCGCGCATCTGTTCGATGAGCAGCTTCAGCGTCATGGACGCATCCGCGAGTTCCTTGGCGGCCGCCTTCGAGCCGAGCGTGTTCGCTTCGCGATTGAGCTCCTGCATCATGAAGTCGAGCCGCTTGCCGACCTTGCCGCCCTTTTGCAGCACGTGGCGCGTTTCCGTGAGATGCGCGCTTAAGCGCTGCAACTCTTCCGCGATGTCGATGCGAATGCCGTACATCGTCACTTCCTGACGGATGCGCTCGGCGATTTCATCGCGCGGCACGCTCGTCGTCGCGGCATTGTCCGACGTCGCGATGCCGAGCGCGTCCTGCAGGCGCTCGACGATCTTCTGCTGATGCTTCGCGATCAGTTCGGGCACGAGCGGCGTGATGCGCGCGACGATCGCTTCCATCTCCGTCACGTTGTTGATGAGCACGCTGGCGAGCGCCGCGCCTTCGCGCGCGCGCACTTCGATGAGATCCGCGATCGCCTGCTTGGCGCACGCGAGCACCGCTTCGCGCAGCGTGTCCTGCGAGACCGAGCTTTCCGCGAGCACGCCCGGCCAGCGCAGGATTTCGCCGGTGCGCATGCGTTCGGCATCCGGAAAGACGTCGAGCACCGCGCGCTCCAGCGTGGCGAGTTGCGTGAGCGCGTCGCGATTGAGCGCGCCCGCATTGGCCGTCTGCTCGACGCGATTCAGGTTGATGCGGATATCGACTTTGCCGCGCGAGAGCTTCGTCATCAGCATTTCGCGCATTTGCGGCTCGGTGGCGCGCACGTCTTCGGGCATGCGGAAGTTCAGGTCGAGAAAGCGCGAATTCACCGTGCGCAATTCCACCGAAACGCCGACGCCTGCGCCGCCCGCGCCGTCCGCTGCGACTTCGCGCGTCGCGCTGGCATAGCCTGTCATGCTGTAGATCATGGTACGTCTCGCGATGTGCGCCTTCGCTTGCCGAAGGCCGGTTCAACGAAACGCCCGGCGCGAATGAAGGTGCGCTGGGATTGGCACGCGTTTGGCCGCCGGGCGATGAACCCGCATTATCCCATTTTTGCCGCGCGCCCCGCCCGCTCCGGGCCCGCGGCGCGCATTCCGCGGTCGGCAACGCCGCCCGGGGATTGACGATAAAATCGCACCACCTGGCGCACCGGACATTCGAATCGCGCCCGACTCTTTCTTCCCTCGCTCACCATGACCGACTCTCCCCTGCTCAAGCCTTCCATCGCCCGTCCGAGCGGCCGCCGCGCGAGCCAGTTGCGCGACGTGCGCATCACACGGCACTACACGAAGCACGCGGAAGGATCGGTGCTCGTCGAGTTCGGCGATACGAAGGTGATCTGCACGGCGAGCATCGCCGAACGCGTGCCGGCGTTTCTCACCGGACGCGAGCAAGGCTGGCTCACCGCCGAATACGGCATGCTGCCGCGCGCGACGCACACGCGCAGCGACCGCGAAGCCGCGCGCGGCAAGCAGACCGGGCGCACGCAGGAGATTCAACGGCTGATCGGCCGAGCGCTGCGCTCCGTGTTCGATCTGAACGTGCTCGGCCCGCGCACGCTGCATCTCGACTGCGACGTGATCCAGGCCGACGGCGGCACGCGCACCGCGAGCATCACGGGCGCGTTCGTCGCCGCGCACGATGCCGTGACGAAGCTGCTTGCGAGCGGACGCATCGCGCAGTCGCCGGTGAAGGATTTCGTCGCGGCCATCTCGGTCGGCATTTTCGAAGGCTCGCCCGTGCTCGACCTCGACTACGAAGAAGACTCGCAGTGCGATACCGACATGAACGTCGTGATGACGGGCGCGGGCGGTTTCGTCGAAGTGCAGGGCACGGCCGAAGGCGCGCCGTTTTCGCGCGACGAGATGAACGCGCTGCTCGATCTCGCCGACAGCGGCATCAAGGCGCTGATCGCCAAGCAGAAGGCCGCGTTGGAGATCGAAGGTGTCTGATTCACATGGCATCGGACGCGTCGTGCTCGCGTCGAATAACGCGGGCAAGCTGCGCGAGTTTGCGTCGCTTCTGAACGCCGCGGGCATCGAACTGATCGCGCAGGGCGAACTGGGCGTGCCGGAAGCCGAGGAGCCGCATCCGACGTTCGTCGAGAACGCGCTGGCGAAGGCGCGTCACGCGTCGGCATTGACCGGCCTGCCCGCGCTCGCCGACGATTCCGGTCTCTGCGTGCGCGCGCTGAACGGCGCGCCCGGCGTGCACTCGGCGCGCTACGCGATGAAGCACGGCGGCGAAAAGAGCGATGCCGCGAACAACGCGCGGCTCGTCGCCGATCTCGCGAACGAAGCGGACCGTCGCGCGTATTACTTCTGCGTGCTCGTGCTCGTGCGTCACGCCGATGATCCGGAGCCGCTCATCGCGGAAGGCCGCTGGCACGGCGAAGTGATCGACACGCCGCGCGGCGCACACGGCTTCGGCTACGACCCGCACTTCTTCCTGCCGGCGCTCGGCGCGACCGCCGCCGAGCTCGATCCGGCGCGCAAGAACGCGGTGAGTCATCGCGCGCTTGCATTGCGCGATCTGCTGCAACGACTGAAGGAACTCGCGTGAGCAGCGGACCGAAGACGATCAACATCGTGCAGGCGTTCACGTCGCCCGGAAGCATTCGGCTGACGTCGCTGCCGCCGCTTTCGCTGTACGTGCATTTTCCGTGGTGCGTGCGCAAGTGCCCGTATTGCGACTTCAACTCGCACGAGTGGAAGGACGATACGTTCCCCGAAGAACGTTATCTCGATGCCTTGCGCGCCGACCTCGAACGTGCGTTGCCGCTCGTCTGGGGACGGCACGTGCATACCATCTTCATCGGCGGGGGCACGCCGTCGCTGTTGTCGGCCAAGGGCCTCGACAGGCTGCTCTCGGACGCGCGCGCGCTCTTGCCCATCGACGCCGACGCCGAAATCACGCTCGAAGCGAATCCCGGCACGTTCGAAGCGGCGAAGTTCGCGTCGTTCCGCGCGAGCGGCGTGAACAGGCTGTCGATCGGCATTCAGAGCTTCAACGAGGCGCATCTGAAGGCGCTCGGCCGTATCCATGACGCGACGCAGGCTCAGCGCGCCGTCGAGATCGCGGCGAAGCACTTCGACAACTTCAACCTCGATCTGATGTTCGCGCTGCCGCAGCAGTCGCTCGACGAATGCCGGCGCGATATCGAAACGGCGATTGCCTTCGCGCCGCCGCATCTGTCGCTGTATCACCTGACGATGGAGCCGAACACGCTCTTCGCCAAATACCCGCCCGCCCTGCCCGACGACGATGCCGCCGCCGACATGCAGGACTGGATACACGAGCGCACGCTTGACGCCGGCTACGAGCGCTATGAAGTGTCGGCGTATGCGAAGCCGCATCGGCAGAGCCGCCACAATCTCAACTACTGGCGCTTCGGCGATTACCTCGGCATCGGCGCGGGCGCGCACACGAAGCTGTCGTTTCCGTCGAAGATCGTGCGGCAGGCGCGCTTCAAGCATCCGGCGACGTACATGGATCACGCGCTGTCGGCCACGGAAAGCGCGATTCAGGAAGAGCGCGAAGTGGGCCCGCGCGATTTGCCGTTCGAGTTCATGCTGAACACGCTGCGGCTGGTCGAAGGCTTTCCGGTGCATGCGTTCGTCGAGCGCACCGGACTCGCGCTTTCGGCGATCGAGCCGGCGCTCGTGGAGGCGGAGAAGCGCGGCCTCATCACGCGCAGTTTCGAGCGCATCGCGCCGACCGAGCGCGGTCAACGCTTTCTCAACGATCTGCAAGAGCTCTTTCTGGACGATTCGGCACGATGAGCGCACCGACGATGGCGCCGGGCTCGGTCATGCGGCATCGCCCGTTCGCGCTCTTCTGGACGGCGCGCGTGATGTCTTCCGTCGCGTTTCAGATGATGTCGGTCGCAATCGGCTGGCAGGTCTATTCGATCACGCACAGCGCGTTCGCGCTCGGTCTCGTCGGCCTCGCGCAGTTCCTGCCGATGTTCGTGCTGACGCTCGTCGTCGGGCACGTCGCGGACCGCTATGACCGCCGCACGATTGCGTACGTCTGTCAGACGGTCGAGAGCGTCGCGGCGCTCATGCTGTGTCTTTACGCATGGCGCGGCTGGAATCACGCCGGCCCGATCTACGCGATCGCCGCGATCACGGGCGCGGCGCGCGCGTTCGAATCGCCGTCGATGGCGGCGCTCCTGCCGAACCTCGTCGCGCGAAACCAGTTGCAGCACGCGAGCGCCTGGTCGACGTCCGCGAACCAGACGGCGCAGATTCTCGGTCCCGCGATGGGCGGCCTGCTCTACGGCCTGGGCGCGTCGACCGTGTACGGCGCGGTGTGCGTGGCGTTTCTCGTTGCCGCGTGCGCGGTCGGCGCGATCAAAATCGAGAGCGCCGTGCGCGTGCGCGCGCCGTTGTCGTTCGAGGCGCTGTTCTCGGGCATCGGCTTCATTCGCAGCAAGCCGGTGATTCTCGGTGCGCTGTCGCTCGATCTGTTCGCCGTGCTGCTCGGCGGCGCGACGGCGCTGCTGCCGGTCTTCGCGCGCGACATTCTGCACACGGGGCCGTGGGGACTCGGCATCCTGCGCGCGGCGCCGGCCGTGGGCGCGCTCTGCGGGTCGATCTGGCTCGCGCATTTTCCGCTGCGACGGCGCGCGGGCACGGCGCTCTTTGCCGGCGTGATCGCGTTCGGCATTGCGACGATCGTGTTCGGGCTCTCGCGCAACGTTTATCTTTCGCTGATTGCGCTGGCGGCGCTGGGCGCATCCGATGTGATCAGCGTGGTCGTGCGCATGTCGCTCGTGCAGTTGCAGACGCCGGACGAGATGCGCGGTCGCGTCGGCGCGATCAATTCGCTCTTTATCGGCACGTCGAACCAGCTCGGCGAGTTCGAATCGGGCATGACGGCGGGCCTGTTCGGCGCGGTGCCGGCGGTGCTGATCGGCGGATTGGGGACGATCATCGTCGCGCTTCTGTGGATGCGGCTTTTCCCCGCGCTCCGGGCAACGCGTACGCTCGAAGGCTGAGGTCCTCGACGCCGACGAGTTGCGCTACAATACGCGCCTTGCTGGAGGTGTGGCCGAGCGGTTTAAGGCACCGGTCTTGAAAACCGGCGAAGGAGCGATCCTTCCGTGAGTTCGAATCTCACCGCCTCCGCCAATTCTCCTTTCCGCGCTGGTCCCCTTCCGTCTGAATTGTTCCCCGAAACGCTCGCCAGGTAAGTTCCGCCGGCACGCCCTTAGAGCCGCCGCCGATTCGTTGTTCACATTCGCCAACGGGAACTTACAAGTCGTTCGGCGATGCCGCGCACCGGCACGATGAGCGCCCGGGCTTACCTCCCCTGACCGATGCTCATGCGCCGGCGCGCCGGCGGACGGAACTACCGCAGGCGTCGGCCCGCCCTGTCACCGGTATTCGTCGATATCAATCTCAATTCCCGTCGCGTCAGCCATCCTTCGAATATCCGGAGGCACGTCCGGCACTCGGTTTCCGTCCGCGTTGTTCCAATAGCAGAAGAACCGAACCTGCGCGTGCTGCCGCTCGATCTGTGCGCGCAGATCGCCACGAGGAAGACCGAGAAGGCTAACGAGATAGCGGAGGTGCGGCGAGAGGTAGTCGCTAGACACGACATCCTTGCTCGAAACGCTCCAGTATCCTTGGCGCCAAGGGAATGCACTCTTGCCGCCGGATAGGGTTAGCCGGGGCTGCCCCTTTACTCCGGTCGTCGAAGGCGGCAAGCCGAAATAGCCCGTCCAGAATTCTGGCGGCTCCACGTCTTGATAAATGGAAAACGACGCATAGGCCAAACGCTCTGGTCCGCCTCGACGCAGAGTCGCGTGCGGGCGCACGAACCTTCTTCAAGCCGCGGGGCGAATCTACCACCGGTACTCGTCAATCTCGATGGTGCCGCCCAGCGACTCCATCATGGCGCGAATGTCATCGGGGACTTCTGGCACGCGGCCGCCCCCTTCGTTATCCCAGTAGCACCAGAACCGCGCCTTGACCCCTTTCTGCTCCAGCGTTTCGCGAAGGCCGGAACGTGTCAGATTCAGTCGTTCAATGAGAAAGCGCAGATGCGGCTCGAGGACATCGCTGTGGACGAATGATTTGCTCTCGGCACCCCACAGTCCTACGCGGCCAGGCGAGCGGCTCAGTCTTCCAGAAGGTGTCGTGAAGAATTCGCCCTTGGTTATGGCCGTGTCAGGCCTGACGCCGAAATAGTCGGTCCAAAACGCCGGGACTAACGAGTCATCCATTACATGGAACGTCGCGTGCGCTAGTTGATAGTCAGTCATTCTCGATCCCGTCAATTGGCCCAATCGTGAAAGTTGCCAACGAAATCCCCGTTGAGTAGACATCGCCGTTGTCATGCCAGATTACGTTGTCAGCTGGCCCTAGGCCGCTATCGGGTTTGAACTTGTGCAAGATGTTGCCAAAGGTTTTCTGGTCGTAGCCGAGTATCTTCGCCGCATAGCGCGGGTTGTTCGTGCTAGCCGCGAGCTCGTCGACATCGCCGCCGAGCTCATCGGGAACGTACTCGAACGGCTGTGCATCGGCGAAAAAGCACTTCGAGACCGGCGTTGCGATGGAACCGTCCGGCAGGATGTCGCCCGGTTCCGCCGCCTAAATTGCTGGGCCATCGGCGGCAGTTAGCTGCCGCACTGCTGGCGCAACGTACGACGCGGCGAGCGGCAACACGCTCGCCGCACGCTTAAAGAGCTGCGACGGCGTGAACGTTGGTCCTGATGCAAATGAGCGGGGCCCGCCGCCCGACTGACCGCCCTCGCGTGGTCGATCGTGCGCGGTCTCAATCGGCGCGTCCGGAATTGTGACCAGTTCGCCCATTTCGATGGCACGTTCGATCTTCCATCGCAGAAGCAGCGAATCGGGTTCGCTGATACCAAGAAGTTTGCGCATTCCTTCGAGGAACTGAAGATCCCCAATCCAGTCGAGTTTGTTCGACAGGAACGCCCGCGCTGCCCGCTCCGCCTGCTCCTTTTCGTCGGCGGTCTGAGCAACGACGCTGCGACGATGTATCACCGTCAAGGCTCCCCACTGCGGCCTGATGCCGTTCGGCATTGTCTCGTCCTTCTGATTGAATCGCCCTCGACTCATACAGCGTGGCGGGAGCGAGTTCAACTGTCTGGCTGTGTCGTCTTTTGACAGATTTGCGACGCACATGACGGCTTCGATCAAAGTCATCTTCGCGCTAAGACAACGACCACGGGTCGATATTCCCTCCTTCGACAACGAAATGCTTGATGCCACTGCCCGGTTCAAAGAGCCGCCAATCTTCCTCATCTGGCATCGTCCCCGCAACGACTTCTAAACAAAAACTATTCGCCATTTCGAGTTGAAAACCGCCGAACTCAGTTGCCGATAGGCTCTTTACAATCGTTGGTCCGTCCGTCACCAAAAGCCTGTTGAGCCAAGTCGCACCACGATGGGCCGCGTCATCGGAACCGGCAAGCACGGCTTGCGTTGCCACGACAACACCGGCTCGCGCGATCTGCCACTGACATTGAACATGTAGGGCCCAAGTACCGCCTTGTAGAACAGCGCCTCTGCGCGTTGTGTACTGCTTTTGTGGACCAAAATGTATGGTCAGCATATCTGCCGCATGGCTGACTGCACTCACGTCGAGTCCGATGAGCACTGACAGGCGTTGAGTGATTTCGCTTTTCGTGTCAGTCACCTGCACCTCCAAAAAGGTCCTGCGCGCGCTCCATGATTTCGTGATAGCCCAGCCCCTGCTTACTAACTTCCATGTGGAGTTCTTGCGCTTGATCTTTGTCGAGACCCAACGCCCTCACTACGGCTCTGAACTGCTTGTTCTGTGCTTGATTATTGCTCGGGGTTCCTTCCCCACCTGCCAAAGTATCCACGGCTCCGCCGGGATCATCCGGCTGATACTCGAACGGTTCCGCGTCACCGAACGAAGACGCGATATCGAGATTTTGCGGCAAGCGCGGCGGCTTGCTCATCATCTGCTGCACAGTCGCGTAAGGGTTGGAGTCATGCTGCTGCACTGCGAGTGAACACTGCTTCTGCCGGTCCGCCTGGATGGCTCGGGCGCATCTGCGCAAATCCTCCGGCTCTGGAACGAAGACCAAGCGGCCTTTTTCTACTTCCTCGCGCACGGCTTCGGCCATCTGCCGTTGGTCCTGCCATACCCATTCCGGAAACGATTCGCTGGAGCGTCCCAGCACGGAGCGCAGGTGTTCGCGTGAGTGCGCCATTCGCATGCCGTCAAAACCCAGAAGAAATGCCTGTCTTGCGGCTTGCATCGCCGACGCGATTGCGGCGATCTCGTCGCGGGTGACATCGGCGGCGCTCCGGCTCGTCCCAAAACAATAATGATCGGCGGCGGAAAACATGCATGGGTTCTGCACGCTCACAGCGAGCGATTGATGGAGGCTTGCCCAGAAGAGATGTGCATATTCCGTGTAAGCGCCATGCGTGTCGTAGTCCGGAACAAGGTAAGACTTGAATCGTGTTCCCCACTTCCTGCGTCTCGAAAGGCAACGACAGAAGTAGCACGCAGCCGTGGCAGGGGAATAGTGCGTTTGTCCGAAACGTGGCGCAGTTGACTATGGGCTGGCAGCGCTCTTGTTTGTTTTGAAGCGATGAGAACACCGCTTTGACCTAGTTCGCCACGGTATGCGCGAGCGAGTTCAGCAACGTCATTAGCGCAGTCCGGTCGCTGGCCCAAGCGCGGAAGCTGCTGCGAAAGCCGTGGGCCGTGGCGATGCGTCCGGCCTATCGTCTTCGCTTGCACGCGGCGAAGAAAGGACGTTAGAAACAGTCGCTGACAAGTCTCCTGCGTGGTGACGGAAAGACAAAGGTCTCGCGTAGCTTCAGTGCCGACGGACAGCGCAACGCGATGCGTTTTTCGCATCGATCCGGCCGACCGGAATCGTCGAATCTGCGGCATGAAGGGTTTGAGCGAGTCGACGTGCCATCCTTCGGAATTACTCGACACAATCTTTCTGCGGCTCTGACGCCCACTCGACCATTCAAAGATTGGGCCGGCAGATTCCGACGCTCGACCCGATTAACATTTTAGGAGAGCGAAAGCGGGTCCGGAAAGCGCAATGACGCGTCGGCCTGCGCGTTCGTCACAAACGCGCCGTGATCCGTCGCATAGGAGCGTTCGAGTTTCAGACAAACCGCATTGCGCCCCCACTCGCCGCCAAGTATCGTCGCAGAGCTTCTTCGCGCGTTCCCCCGTATCCGCGTGATGGGAGCCTTCGATGGTAGGTTGGCTTGGGCCTCGCCGGGCGCGAGGCTCTTTTTTGCCGCTGCGGTCACTTCTAACGGCAAGTGAACGCCGCGCCCGCTACCGCATCTAACCGCGCTTACGACTCAGCGCGGAGACCTGCCGATGCGCCGCACTCGCAGCATCCCTCTTCTGTTGGCGCTCGCCTGCTGCCGCGAAGCGTCGGCGCAGGCGGACACATTGCCCAACGCCCAATGGCGCCGCGCCGACACCACCCTCTTCGATCTAGTCCAGAACGGCTACACCATCGTCGCGGTGACGAGCGCGCCCGCGCGCAGCCCGGCGTCGTCCGAGGACACGTATATCCTGCAGAAAACCAATAGCGTGTACCGCTGCGTGGAAACGCGCGAAGCGACGCGCCCGACGTCGCCGCCGCTTTGCGCCGAGCTCGTCAAGCCCTACTCCGACTAGCCCGGCGCGCAACCGCGCTCAACCCACGGGCGGTTCGCCCTCGCCGGGCTGCTGGCCCGGGTTGTCGTGCGGCGCCTGCTTGCGCCCCTGATCGTCACGCTCCGGCAGCTTGCTCTTCTCGTTATCGCTGTGTTCGGCAGGCTGTGCGTCGTCGGGACGATTCGTTTCACCGGTCATGGCTCCCTCCTTGTACGTTCGATGTATCTGAGTAGCGGAGCAAAACCCGCACCCGGAAAGCGCTAATACCGGGCCGCTCCGGCAGCGGCTACTATTTGGGTATCGCCCTCTGCGCCACTCGTCCTCACGAATCATGATCGCGACGTCCGCATCGCCCGTTCGCATCGCCGCCGGCTGGCTCGGCATCGCGCTGATCCTCTCGACGACCGCCTGCACGTTCACGCCGCCGCCGAGCGTCGTTCAGGCGCGCGCCGCCGCGCCTTCAGCGGCGCCCGGGCTGACGCTCGATCAGTACAAGGCGCGCATCGCGGAAAGAATTTTCGAGCGCAATCCGTCGCTCGTGCTGCACGGCACGCCGCAGGCGATGCTGCGGTCCTTCGTGCTCGTCGCGTTTACGGTTGACCGTAGCGGGCGGCTCGTGCAATCGTCCGTGTATCGAACCAACGGCGACGACGAAGCCGAAGCCACAGCGCTCGCATCCCTGCGTCGCTCGGCCCCGCTGCCGGCGCCGCCCGTCCGCCTTCTGGACGGCAAAGGTCAGGTCGAATTATTCGAAGGCTGGATGTTCAACGACAACGGACAGTTCCAGTTGCAGACGTCGCATTCGCCCCAAGCGACGAGCATCGAATAGCGCGGAGTGGCGCAGACTCGCGCGCGTTGGTGCAGATTGGCGCTCGCCGGGCGCGATCGTTATAATTTTTGGCATCCCTCGCCGGTTCCACACCGGCCGGCCTTCGCCACGCGCTTACCCCGCGCGCCGTGCGAAGCGCCTCCAAGCATGGCCCGCCCGCGCCCGCCTCGCGCACCACGCCTCGCGCGAGCCCGAGCCATCGCGCCCGACTTTCCAGACGCATGCAGCGCCCATCGAGCACGTCCCGCGAATGCGAGCGCGCAGCAACAGACACTACAACGCTATAAACGGAGACAGCATGTCATCACCCTCGCTTTCCGCCGCCAAGCACGGCGACAAAGCCCAAAGCACGTCGCGCGTGATCTTCGCGAGCTTCATCGGCACCGCGATCGAGTTCTACGACTTCTACGTCTACGCGACCGCCGCCGCGCTCGTCATCGGGCCGGTGTTCTTTCCGCACGGATCGCCCGCCGCACAGGCGCTGTCGGCGTTCGTGACGTTCGGCATCGCGTTTCTCGCGCGGCCGGTCGGCTCGTTTCTGTTCGGACATTTCGGCGATCGCGTCGGCCGCAAATCGACGCTCGTCGCATCTCTGCTGGTGATGGGTGTGTCGACGACGCTCATCGGCTTCGTTCCCGGCTATGCGTCGATTGGCAGCCTCGCGCCCGTGCTGCTGTGCATCCTGCGCTTCGGGCAGGGCATCGGGCTCGGCGGCGAATGGGGCGGCGCGGCACTGCTCGCTACCGAATACGCGCCGCAAGGCAAGCGCGGCCTCTTCGGGATGTTTCCGCAACTCGGGCCGTCGGTCGGCTTTCTGGCGTCGAACGGGCTCTTCTTCGGCCTCGCGCTCTCGCTGTCGGACGAGCAGTTTCGCAGCTGGGGCTGGCGCGTGCCGTTCCTCGTCAGCGCGGTGCTGGTGGCGCTCGGCCTCTACGTGCGCCTGAAAATCGCCGAGACGCCCGCGTTCCGCGCCGCGCTGGAGCGTCACGAGCGCGTGAAGGTGCCGATCGCGACGCTGTTCAGCCGCTATCTCGCGCCGACGCTGCTGGGCGCGCTCGCGATGGTCGTCTGCTACACGCTCTTCTACATCTCGACGGTGTTCTCGTTGTCGTACGGCGTCGCGACGCTCCACTTCTCGCGCGAGAAGTTCCTCGGTCTGCTCTGCTTCGCGGTGCTGTTCATGGCGATCGCCACGCCGATTTCGGCCATCGCCAGCGACCGGTTCGGCCGCAAGCCGGTGCTGATCGTGAGCTGCATCGCGGCGATTCTGTCCGGTTTCGCGATGTCTCCGCTGCTCGGCAGCGGCAACACGGCTTACGTGGCGCTCTTTCTGACCATCGAGCTGTTCCTGATGGGCGCGACGTTCGCACCGATGGGCGCGCTCCTTCCCGAGCTTTTTCCGACGAACGTGCGCTACACGGGAGCGGGCGTCGCCTACAACCTCGGCGGGATTCTGGGCGCGTCGGTCGCGCCGTATATCGCGCAATTGCTTGCCAATCGCGGCGGGCTGGCGTGGGTCGGCGGGTATGTGTCGGCGGCAGCGGCGGTCAGCCTGCTCGCGGTGCTCGCCATGCGGGAGACGCGCGACATCGTGATGGAGTAAGGGCGTGGCCGGCGCGCTAGCGCGTGCGATGACGCGCGGAAGCGGAAAAGGCCGGCCTGCCCAGCAATCATTCCAGAAGCGTTCGCCTACTGTCGCGGTGTCGTAGCTGGCGCGCTCGTCAGCGCGAAGACGTACCCGAATGAAGCGGCGTTTGCGGGCCGTCGCTGTGTCGGGGACGTCAACGAGTCCCGCGACAACGACGAGCAGCCACGCACGCCCGCACTCACCGATCGCACCGTTTGACCGCATGCGCGGGAACGGGCCGTCGATTCATGGCGGCACGAGGCTGGGCCGTCGCGTGACCGACGCGCGCCGCCTTTGCTGCTCTCGCCGCTTTGCGCTCCGCCCAAAACCGCGCGAGCCACATCAGAAAGCCGACGGCGATCGCATCCGCGGCGATCCCCGCCAGCCAGTGCGACGGATACCGCCCAAGGTTCTCGACGCCCATCGCGCGCAACGCCGAATCCAGCACGAGCGAAACCGCCGCGCCCGCGATAAAGCATACGAGCCCCTGCTGCCCAACCGTCACGATGCCCGGAAACCTGCGAGCGAGCGCGCCGATCCACCCCGCATAGACCGCGCGCGCGATGATCCACGCCACTGCGCCGAAGCTCACGATGCGCAGCGTCGCGAGGTTCTGCTTCATGTATCCGGGCGGCGCCTGCGTTTCCAGAAAGAGCTTCGCGAACGCAAACGTCAGCGCGAACGCAACCGCCAGGCAAGTCAGCGCCCGCGCGACGCGGCCCGCGTGGAAGTCGTCGCTGATCGGCTGCACGCGCGCGAGCACGCCGGTCACGAACATCAGCTGCCACGCGAAGGGATTGAAGGACCACGCCTGCGCATAGGAAGCCGGAAGCGCGTTCGCAAGCGGCGTGGCTGCGAGCCAAAGGAGCAGGCTGCCGAACATCGCGACGACGGGCCTGCGCGCGGCGAGCGGCACCACGACCGGCACGGCGAGAGCGAAGAGCGAATACATCGGCAGAACCGACGACAGATACGGCTGCTGCCGCAGCAACGCGACATCGAACAGCAGGCTGAAAGGACGCGCGAGAAGCGCCGGCCATTCGGTGTACTGGAGCATCGGCGAATCGATCCGCAGCAGCATCAGGAGCGCGCCGCCGATGAGCATCAGCACCGCCGTCAGCAGATACGCGCGGTAGATTTCCCAGCTGCGCCGGAAAAAGCGACGGCGAGCGGCCGAATCACTGCGGCGCGTCGCAAGCGCCGTGTAAGCCGCCGCCGACGCGTAACCGCCCAGAAACACGAACACTTCCGCGGAATCGCAAAAGGCGTACTGATGCAGCGTGAAGCGCGATAAAACGCTTCCCGATATGTGGTCCACCGCGATGATCAGAAGCACGATTCCCCGAAAGAAATCGACTTCGAGCGAACGTGCCGGCGGGGAAGTCATCTGTCGAATGCTCCTCGGACTGCGGTCGGGCGCGCCTGGCGGAAGCGATCGCGCGCATACGGGGTTTGTACCTAGCGTCGAAATAAAATTCCCGTGGCAACGTAATCAGGTACGTACTTTCAAGGTAACACCCGCAGACGGTCGGCAAGCTGGCGGCGAAATGGCCGTTTCGCCGGTTTCGCCGCGCCCGGTTCGACCGATCCTGGACAACAACGGACGTTGCATCGAGACCATCATGTCCCTCCACCTGACCAGCTCCCATCTCGTCGCGATGATCGCCATCGCGCTCTCGGTCGCGTTGCTGCTCGCGATCCGGTTCCGGCCTGCGACCTGGCGCGGCGTGGTGTGCGAGGCGCTCCTTGCCAACCTGAGCGCGATCGCGGCGGTCGTCGCTTTCGAAATGCTGACAGCCTGACTTTTTTGCGGACTACTTTCGATTTCTTTGAACTCTGGCGAGCGGGCGTGGTCGGAAGCTGTATTGCCGTTCGCGTCGCTGACTGCGGCGCGCCCGGCTCTCTTCTCCTCTCCGCTCCTGGTTGATAGGAGCGTTTCCTGGGCGCCTGGCGAAAGCCTCGCGCCTGTTCTTTTTCCGCGCCGGCTTTCCTGTCTTCACGCTGGCGACGCGGATTGCGTTTTGAGATCGTCGTTATAATCGGCGCTTTGCCGGTGGCTTTCGCATGATCCGCGCGCTTCGTTCCCTCTCGACTCTCACCACGCGCAGAACGCGCAGCCTCTGGCGCCGCTACGGCATCTTCTGGCTGGGCGCGATTCTCGTCGGTCTCGTCGCCGTGTATTACGCGCGGCTAATCGACTGGGGATACGGCCTTTTCATGGGCTTTCGCGCGGAACATGCGTGGCTGCCGCTCATCGTGACGCCGACGGTTGCCGCGCTTTGCGTGCTCGTCACGCGCGCGTTCTTTCGCGGCTCGGAAGGCAGCGGGATTCCGCAGGTGATCGCCGTGCTGCATAGCCCGACATCGGCGGCGGGCGGGCGTCTGCTCACGCTCAAGATTCTCGCCAGCAAGATCGCCGTTTCGTTCCTCGCCATTCTCGGCGGCTTCACCATCGGTCGCGAAGGGCCGACGGTGCAGGTGGGCGCGGCGCTCATGTTCAACATGCGGCGCTTCTATCCTCGCTCGAATTCGCTGATCGAACGCCAGCTCGTGCTCGCCGGCGCGGCGGCCGGATTGTCCGCGGCATTTAATACGCCGCTAGCGGGCATCGTGTTCGCCATCGAGGAACTCACGCGCAGCTTCGAAGTGCGCGCGAGCGGCGTGCTGATCACCGGCATCATCATCGCGGGTATCGTCGCGCTCGGGCTCAACGGCAACTACACCTACTTCGGCACCATCGACGTCGGCGCGCATTTTCCGAAGATGCTGGCCGTGGCCGTCGTCGTCACGGCGATCGTCACCGGCATCGCGGGCGGCGTGTTCTGCTGGCTGCTGCTCAACACGAGCAAGTGGATTCCCGCGCCGTTGCGCAAGCTCCATGCGTCGCAGCCGGTCGCGTTCGCCGCGCTGTGCGGGCTCGTGATCGCGGCGGTCGGCATCGTGTCGGGCGGCAACACCTTCGGCAGCGGCTACGCGGAAGCGCGCGGCCTGCTGGAAGGACGCGAGCATCTTTCGGTGTTCTATCCGCTCCTGAAGATGGTCTCGATGATCGGCTCGTATCTGCCCGGCATTCCGGGCGGGATTTTCGCGCCGTCGCTGTCCATCGGCGCGGGCTTCGGCAACGTCCTGCACATGGTCTTCTCGGACATGCAGTTGCCGATGCTGATCGCGCTCGCGATGGTCGGCTATCTCGCCGCCGTCACGCAATCGCCGATCACCGCGTTCGTGATCGTGATGGAGATGATCAACGGGCACGCGCTCGTCATCTCGCTGATGGCGACCGCGCTTATTTCGAGCCGCGTGTCGCGCGTGTTCGCCCCGCCGCTCTACGAGGCGCTGTCCGAGCGTTACATGACACCCCTCGCGCATCCCGCCGCGCCTTCGCCCGAAGTGCCGGACCCCGAGACGGAGGCCGCTGCCGAGGCGGCTACACCGCAGAAATAGCGCGCGCAAACGATAGCGCGGCAAACAAAAAGCCAGGATCGCGCGATCCTGGCTTTTTCATTTCGATGTCCGCGACAGCACGCGCCGCGCGGACCGATGGCGGCGCTAGGCCTGTGGAATCTCGATCTTCACTTCCAGCACTTCGAGATCGTCCTGACGTTCGAGGCTCACCCGAATATCGTCATCGGAAATCTTCACGTATTTCGAAATCACGGCAACGAGTTCTCGTTGCAACGCCGGCAGGTAATCGGCGGCGGCTTTGCCACCCGCGCGCTCGTGCGCAATGATCAACTGCAAGCGTTCCTTCGCGACCGAAGCGGACTTCTTCTTCTCGCCCAGCAAAAACGAAAGAATCGACATTGCGTCCCCTTACTTGGTGCCGAAGATGCGTTGCAGCAGACCAGGCTTCTGATAGTCGGTGAAACGCAGCGCCTTGTCCTCGCCGAGGAAACGCGACACCACGTCCTTGTAGGCTTCCGCGACGTCCGTGCCGTCCAGATGCACGGCCGGCAAGCCCTGATTCGATGCATGCAGCACCGCTTCCGATTCCGGAATCACGCCGATCAGGTCGATGCGCAGAATCTCCTGAATGTCGTTGAGCGACAGCATCTCGCCTTCGGACACGCGCTTCGGGTTGTAGCGCGTGATCAGCAGGTGCTCCTTCACGGGCTCCTTGCCTTCCATCGCGCGCTTCGTCTTCGACGCGAGAATGCCGAGAATGCGGTCCGAGTCGCGCACGGACGACACTTCCGGATTCGTCACGATGAGCGCCTCGTCGGCGAAGTGCATGGCCATCAGCGCGCCCGACTCGATACCGGCCGGCGAATCGCACACGATGTACTCGAAGTCCATCTTGATGAGTTCGTTGATGACCTTCTCGACGCCTTCGAGCGTGAGCGCGTCCTTGTCACGAGTCTGAGACGCCGGAAGGATGTAGAGGTTCTCGCACTTCTTGTCCTTGATGAGCGCCTGATGCAGGTTCGCCTCGCCCTGGATCACGTTGATCAGGTCGTACACCACGCGGCGTTCGCAGCCCATGATGAGGTCGAGGTTGCGCAGACCGACGTCGAAGTCGATCACGGCCGTCTTGTGGCCGCGAATCGCGAGCGCCGATGCGAAACTCGCGCTCGTGGTCGTCTTGCCGACGCCGCCCTTCCCCGAAGTCACCACAATGATTTTTGCCATACAAGTACCTTGTGTTCGTCAAATGGGTCCGCCTGCGCTTCCTGCACGAGCGCGCGCCAAACGCACCGGGCGCGCGGCTTCAGGTCAGCCGCAGCGGTTCGATCATGAGTTTTTCTTCGTCCAGCCAGATTTGCACGGGCTTGCTCGCCACGTCGGCGGGCAGCGGGTTCTCGGTCGTCCGGTAGATTCCCGCGATGGAGATCAGTTCCGGTTCGAGACACGTGCAGAAGATGCGCGCGTCCAGATTACCGTGCACGCCGGCGAGCGCGCGGCCCCGCAGCGGCGCATAGACGTGGATGTTGCCTTCCGCGATGACTTCGGCCCCGTACGACACGAGCCCGAGCACGATGAGATCGCCCTTCGCGTAGACCTGCTGCCCCGAGCGCAGCGGCCGGTCGATGATGGTCGCCGGTTGCGGCACCGCGGGCGGCGGTTCCTTGGCGACAGCCGCTTCGATGACGGCTGCGGCTTCGGTGTTGGGCTTGGCTTCGTCCACCGATGGCTTCGGCGCGCCGCGGCGATCGCGTGCTTCGAGAATCGGCAGGCCGCCCGAGTTCGCCCATTGAATCGCCCATGTCTGCGCGGGCAGCGCGACGACGCCGACCGGCCGCATGCGCACGCTCTTGAGCAGCGCTTCGAGGTCCGCGAGCGAGATGCGTTCGCCTTCGCCATTACCCAAAGCCGCGAGACGCCGCACGTCGATGGCGACGACATCGTTAGCAAAGAATTCGGGAGTCGCCTCGAAGCGCCGCGTGAGTTCGGTGCGCAGGGCATCGAGGTCTGGAGTCTTGACGACGAAGAGAAGCGTGTCGACGGAGCCGCTGCGCAGTTCGAAGAAGGGCGTTTTGTTGAGCGACATAGGAACGGCCAAAAATTTTGCGTATTTTACAGGCGTACACGCTCGCGGCCATAGTTTTTAAGACCGATTTGCAGCCGCTGGAAAGGAAGAACGCGCGATGAGATGCGCCCGAAAGTCTCAGGCGTCGCGCCCGGTCTTCATGTGACGCACATACAGCGATTCGGCTTCCTGCTCGTTCGCAGGCATGGCGCGGCGATCGCCCGTGGGACCGAAGCCGAGCCGTTCGTAGAAGCGCATCGCGGTGCGGTTTTCATCGGCGATCCACGCATGCACTTCGGATACGCCCTGCTCGGCGAGCCATTGCGACGCGACGTTCACGAGCAGTTCACCGCCGCGCAGGTGACGCACGGCCGGCGCGACCCACAGCGCGCTCACGAACGCGCGCTTGTTGCCGCTCTCCTCGATGTACGCATGCACGAGCCCCGCGGGATGACCTTCGGTGTACAGCAGAAACGTCGCGAGCCGGGGCGAGCTGGCGTGCAGCGCAGCGGTCTGATCGAACGATGCGGGATCGACGAGCAGTGCATCTTCGAGCGTCTCGCCGAACGCGTAGGGCGCTTCGCGCAGCGACGACGTGCGAAGCTCGCGCAGAACCGAACCTTGTTGCGCGGCAATGCGGCTGACGGTCAGTGAGGGACTCATGCGGGCAATTATCTCTCTGGCTTTCTGGCTGTGCTTCGAACGCCTTGCAGCGGCTCGGACACATGGCCCATTCGCGTAGCTTCAACCGAACGGGCGAACCCGTCAATTCCTAAATCTTTGCAAAGTGCCTTACAGCGCACATCCTTCGCGCGCGGCCGGCCGAGGGCGCGGCTCAGGGTGCCGGATACGCGCCGGTGCCGTCCGGCCACGGTGTGAGGACCTCGTAGCCGTCGTCGGTGACGGCGACCATGTGCTCCCACTGCGCGGAGAGCGACCGGTCCTTGGTGGTCACCGTCCAGCCGTCGCGCGATTGCTGCGTGGCCGCGCGGCCCGCGTTGATCATCGGCTCGATGGTGAAGACGAGGCCAGGCTTGAGTCGCAGACCGGCGCCCTTCTGGCCGTAGTGCAGCACTTGCGGGTCTTCGTGATACACGCGCCCGATGCCGTGGCCGCAGTACTCGCGCACGACCGAAAAGCCTTCGCGATGCGCGACCGACTGAATCGCGAAGCCGATATCGCCGAGCGTCGCGCCGGGACGCACCTCGCGGATGCCTGCGAGCATCGCTTCGTAGGTCGTCTCGGTGAGGCGGCGTGCTTCCTTGCCGGGCGTGCCCGCGTAATACATGCGGCTCGTGTCGCCGAAGTAGCCGTCCTTGATGATCGCGACGTCGATGTTGATGATGTCGCCGTCTTTCAGTTCCTTCGGTCCCGGAATGCCGTGGCAGACCACGTGATTCACCGAGGTGCAGACGGTCTTCGGAAAGCCCATGTAGCCGACGTTCGCCGGCACGGCCTTGAGTTCGTTGACGATGAACCGGTTGCAGATGGCGTCGAGCTCGTCCGTGGTGACGCCGGGGCGGACGTGTTCGGCGATCATCGCGAGAACTTCGGCGGCCATGCGGCCAGAGATGCGCAACTTTTCGATGTCGGCGGGGGTCTTGAGCGTGATGGCCATTGAGCGATGCGGATGGATTCGTGCCGCCTGCATGCGGGCGCCGGGCCGCCGTTCGCGAACGTTCGACGCGCGCCGCGCACGAGGACAATGAGGCCGATGATAGCATTCCCGCTTTCGTCGCCGGCTGCTTTCAGGCTGCGTCCCTTGCCCGATGGCTGCCCTTGCGATGCGGCTTCGTCTGTGTTCAAGTGCGACGAATCGACTTTTCGTACGGAGCGTTATGAGCTTGTATCGCTTGAGTGTGGCTTGTGTGCTGGCGTCGGCTGCGGCGGCGCTCGCCGCGTGTGGATCGACGAGTGGCCCGGAACTGCGGGCATCGAAACCTGTGATCTATGTGTCTTCGGCGCGCACGGCGTCGGATGTATCCAGTTGCCTTCAGCGCATGCTGCCGTCGGCGCAGATGACGCGCGACCAGGGCTCGACCGAGCTTCTCGTAGGATCGAACGCGTGGCTCGTGACGCTGACGCCGTCCGGTTATGGCTCGATCGTCAAGGTGCAGCACGCGGCGTCCGACGACGGCGGCGTGCCCGAGCCGGAACTGCGCTTCGATGTGGCGCGCTGCGCGGTCTGAAGGCAATGCGCGGCCGTCGCGCCGCGCGTCCCGTCCATCAGTGAACCGCTGACTGAAAACGAAAAACCCCGCAAGCCTGACGACTTGCGGGGTTTTGAATTTTGGCGGAAAGGGTGGGATTCGAACCCACGGTACGGGGAAACCGTACGCCTGATTTCGAGTCAGGTACATTCGACCACTCTGCCACCTTTCCGTCTACCAGCTTCCTGCTGCCGGCCTTCGCTGAACGGGTCGTTGCTCAACGAAGAATCGAAGTATATCGAAGTCGTGAAAGCTTTCCAAGCACCTTTTTGCAAATAAACATCATGCAGCCGGCGCTTCAATTCGCTCCGCGCCGCGCATGTAGGGACGCAGCGCGGCCGGAATGGTCACCGAGCCGTCCGCATTCTGGAAGTTCTCCAGCACCGCGACGAGCGTGCGGCCGACCGCGAGCCCCGACCCATTGAGCGTGTGTACGAACTCCGGCTTGTTCTGCGCATTGCGAAAGCGCGCCTGCATGCGCCGCGCCTGAAAGGCCTCGGTGTTCGAGCAGCTCGAGATCTCGCGATACGTGTTCTGCGCCGGCAGCCACACTTCCAGATCGAACGTCTTCGCCGCCGAGAAACCCATGTCGCCCGTGCAGAGCGTGATCACGCGATACGGCAGTTCGAGCTTCTGCAGAATGGCTTCGGCCTGTCCGACCATCTCGTCGAGCGCCGCGTACGAGTGTTCGGGCGCGACGACCTGCACCATCTCGACCTTGTCGAACTGATGCTGGCGAATGAGACCACGCGTATCGCGGCCATACGAGCCCGCCTCCGAGCGGAAGCACGGCGAATGCGCCGTCAGCTTCACCGGCAGCGCGCTCGCTTCGAGAATGCTGTCGCGCACCGTATTCGTCAGCGAAATCTCGGACGTCGAAATGAGGTACTGCGTGACCGTGTTCTCGTCGCCGCCCTTCTCGACGCGGAACATGTCGTCGGCGAATTTCGGCAACTGACCCGTGCCGTAGAGAATCTCCGGATTCACGATGTACGGCGTGTAAGCCTCGGTGTAACCGTGCTGTTCCGTATGCGTGTCGATCATGAACTGCGCGAGCGCGCGATGCAGCCGCGCAATCGGCCCGCGCAGCAGCGTGAACCGCGCGCCCGAGAGCTTCGCGCCGGTCTCGAAATCGAGTCCCAGCGGCGCGCCAACGTCCACGTGGTCCTTCACCTCGAAGTCGAACGCGCGCGGCGCGCCCCAGCGCCGCACTTCGACGTTGTGCGTCTCGTCCTGGCCGACGGGCACGCTTTCGTGCGGCAGGTTCGGCACCGTCAGCATGAGGTCCGACAGGCGCTTCTGGATGTCTTCGAGCTTCGCCGCCGATTCCTTCATCGTGTCGCCGATGCCGCTCACTTCCGCCATCACGGCCGACGTGTCCTCGCCACGGCCCTTCATCGCGCCGATCTGCTTCGACAGGCTGTTGCGGCGCGCCTGCAGTTCTTCGGTGCGCGTCTGAATCTCGCGGCGCTCGGCTTCGAGCGCGGCGAAGGCGGCGACGTCGAGCGTGTAGCCTCGATCGGCGAGGCGCTTCGCGACGCCGTCCAGGTCTTTGCGGAGGAGTTGAATGTCGAGCATGGCGGGGCTGCGTTTGTTAAGTATTCGGAAACGCCGATTCTAGCGCACGGGCTCAGGCGTTCGCGGGCATCGCGGGATCGCTTGGCGAAATGCGCCTCGTGCCGCAGCGAAACGACGCTCAACGCTTCTTCGGGTCCGGATGCTCGCGGCGCCAGGCTTCGTCGAGTTCGGAAAGCCGCGCGAGCTTTTCGCTGATCTTGCCTTCTAGGCCGCGCGGCGTCGGCTGATACCAGTGCGGATCGCGCATGCCGTCCGGCAGATACGTTTCGCCCGCGGCGTACGCGTCCGGCTCATCGTGCGCGTAGCGGTACTCGTGGCCGTAGCCCAGTTCTTTCATCAGCTTGGTCGGCGCGTTGCGCAAATGCACCGGCACGCCACGCGACTGGTCCCGGCTGACGAACCGCCGCACCTCGTTGTACGCGTTGTAGCCAGCGTTCGACTTCGGCGCGACGGCGAGATAGATGAGCGCCTGCGCGATGGCGAGTTCGCCCTCCGGCGTGCCGAGACGCTCGTACGTTTCGGCGGCGTCGAGCGCGATGCGCGCGCCGCGCGGGTCGGCGAGCCCGATGTCCTCCCACGCCATGCGCACGATGCGCCGCACGAGATAACGCGGGTCCGCGCCGCCGTCGAGCATGCGGCAGAACCAGTACAGCGCGGCGTCCGGATTGCTGCCGCGCACCGACTTGTGCAGCGCGCTGATCTGGTCGTAGAACGCGTCGCCGCCCTTGTCGAAACGGCGCAGATTCTCGGCGAGCGCGCTACCGAGCAGCGCGCCGTCCACCTCGGTTTTCTTCTGCTGGGCCGCTGCCCGCGCGACGATTTCCAGATTGTTCAGCAGTTTGCGGCCGTCGCCGTCGGCCGAACCGACGAGCGCCTCGCGCGCTTCGTCCGTGAACGTCAGTCCGCCGAGTTCGGCCGTCGCGCGTTCGAGCAGTTCCTTGAGCTCGTCGGCATCGAGACTCTTCAGCACATACACGGCCGCGCGCGACAACAACGCGCTGTTTACTTCGAACGACGGATTTTCCGTCGTCGCGCCGACGAACACGAAAAGCCCCGACTCGACGTGAGGCAAGAACGCATCCTGCTGGCTCTTGTTGAAGCGATGCACTTCGTCGACGAACACGAGCGTCTGCCGCCCGTTCGCGCGATGAATCTGCGCCGTCTCGACGGCCTCGCGGATGTCCTTCACGCCCGAGAGCACCGCCGACAGCGAGATGAACTCGGCGTCGAAGGCCGCTGCCATCAAGCGCGCGAGCGTGGTCTTGCCGACGCCGGGCGGGCCCCACAGAATCATCGAGTGGGCCTCGCCCGACTCGAACGCGACGCGCAGCGGCTTGCTCGGCCCGAGCAGATGCTTCTGCCCGATGACTTCGTCGATGGTGCGGGGACGCAGACGCTCCGCGAGCGGAACGGTGCCACGGTTTTCTTCGAACATGTGCTGTGGACGCAATTGGAGCGGTTGAAGCAAATGGATGCGGGCTCTCGCGCGGAGTCCGCACGCGGCGATAAGCTTGCGCTTTTTCCCGTGCGCCCGGCATCGGCCGTTCGGCCTAGTTTTCAAGCCGGGCGACGGCAGGCACAATCGCGCACGATTCGGGTGATTATGACAGCCGCGCGCCGGGCGCGAACGGCACCGCTCCAACCGACTTCTATAGGCAGACCTTTCGATGCAGCAAGAGAACACTTCCACCTACGCGCCGCTCGTGCCGGTGCCCGCCGAGCGCCGCGCCTTCGGCATGAGCGACGCCTTCGCGCTCTGGTTCTCGCTCGGCATCGGCCTGCTCGTCGCGCAGGCGGGCGCGCTGCTGGTGCCGGGACTTTCGCTGCCGCACGCGCTCGCCGCGATCGCCATCGGCACGGTGATCGGCGTCGTGCTGCTGGCGCTCGCGGGCGTGGTCGGCACGGATACCGGGCTCGCGGCCATGTCCTCGCTGCGGCCGACGCTCGGCGTGCGCGGCGCGTCGGTGCCCGCCGTGCTCAATGCGGTGCAACTGGTCGGCTGGGGATCGTTCGAGATCATCGTGATGCGCGATTCCGCCGACGCGCTCGCGAAGCAATCCTTCCATCTCTCGATGCCGCTCGTCTGGACGCTGCTTTCCGGCGCGCTCGCGACGCTGCTCGCGGTGAGCGGGCCGCTCTCGTTCGTGCGGCGCTTTTTGCGCACATGGGGCATCTGGCTCCTGCTCGGCGGGGCCGGCTGGCTCACATGGAATCTGCTGTCGAAGCACGATCTCGCCGCGCTGATGGGGCGCCCCGGCACCGGCGAAATGGCGTTCGGCGCGGGCATCGACCTCGTGGTGGCGATGCCGCTGTCGTGGCTGCCGCTCATCGCCGATTACACGCGCTTCGGCCGCAGCGCGAGCGGCACGTTTCGCGGCACGCTGCTCGGCTACGGCATCGCGAATCTCTGGTTCTATGCGCTCGGCGCGGTCTACGGCCTGGCTGCGGGCGGCGGCGACACGTTGCTCACCGTCGCGCTCGCGCAGGCGGGCGGCGGCATTGCGCTGCTGCTGATTCTGATCGACGAAATCGACAACGCCTTCGCCGACATTCACTCGGCGGCCGTGTCCACCGGCACGTTCTGGGCGCGCGCGAGCGTGCCGATGTTGTCGGCGGCGTTCGGCGCGCTGTGCACGCTCGTCGCGCTCGTCGTCGCGATGGGGAAGTATCAGAACTTCCTGCTCCTGATCGGCTCCGTGTTCGCGCCGCTTTTCGGCGTCGTGCTGGCGGATCACTTCATCGTGCGAAAGCGCCGTGTGGATGCTGCCGCCCTCGGCCGTCTCGACGGGCGCTACGGCTACTCGGGCGGCTGGCACGTGAGCGCGTTCATCGCGTGGGCGGTCGGCATCGCGGCCTATCACGCCATTAACGCGTGGCTGCCGAATCTCGGCGCGACGCTGCCGGCGCTCGCGCTCGGCGCAGTGTGCTATTTGCTGCTGGTATCGACGCGGCGGGCGGCGGTCGCCTCGTGACCTGAACGGCAGCGCGCGAGGATTCGGCTCGCAAATCAACGCGCTAGGCGACTTGTCAGGCGCTTTTCCACAGGGCGTTGCACAGAAGTTGTGGAGAACTGCCCAGGGCGCGCGCTGGTATTTCCGTTCACGCGTTTGAGAAGCGATGCCTTCATCGCGAGTCTAGCGACGGCGCTCCGCGTCTTGTGATTGCAGCTTCTTAGCAGTCGAAACTATCGAACATCTGCCTAGGCAACACGCATCGCACATTTTTCAACCGCGCAAGCGAAAAGTCATTGTCGAATCAATCGGAGTCCTCCTATTATCGTCTGACGCATTGACGGATCGAGTAAGACCACATCCGCCGATGCGCGCGGTATCGAACCGCGACAACACGACCAATAAGGGGAACACGATGAACAAGATGACGCTGCGCAGTGCGGGAAGCTGGCGAATTGCAATGGCAGGCGCGGCCGCCTGTTTCGCCCTATCGGCGAACGCGTACACCATGCCGGGCGGCACGATCACGTTCCGAGGCGCGCTTGTCTCGCCACCTTTCGCGATATCGGCGCGACCAGCCATGCACGCAGGTGCATCGACCACGCTGAGGCAAAACGGACGAACAGCGACCGTCGCGTTCGACGCTTTTCCGAACAGCACCCCGAACGCCGTGGCTTCGCTGATGGTCGACAACCATCGTGCGAAATCGGATGCCCTCGTCACGGACTTCGTCGACGGCAACGGCCATCGCATCGCCGCAGCAAGCGACGGTGCATTCCGCGTCGGCGCTTCGGGCGGACTGTTGTCGATGCAAAACAGATCGCCGTCCGCGATGCGCGTGACGCTCGTCACGGAATATCGCTAGACGCGCCATAAGCGACGCGCGGCTCCGAAGAGCCGCGCCGCGACATCATCCGTTGATGACGTCCGCGCCTTTCGGCACGTTGAACTTGAAGGTGTCGGCCTTGACCGGCGGGTTCTTCTGGATGTTCGAGAACGTGAGCAGCGTCACGTTGCCGAATACGTCGTGCAGTTCCATCGCTTCGAGATTGCCGTCCTTGAAGCCGATGCCGACCGTCTGGAATTGCGTGTCTTTCGCCTTCGGCGTGAGTTCGAGCCAGTCGATGCCGCCCTTCACGCCCGCATCGCGCAACGTGAAGTTCTTCTCCAGATCGTTGCTGCCGAAGAGAATGGCCGCCGGGCTCGCGCCGAGCGCGCCGCCGAGATTGCGCACCGTCACCTGGTTCAGGTCTTTGTCGTAGACGTAGAGCTTGTCGCCGTCGGCCTGCAACAACTGCGAATACGGCTTCTCGTAGGACCAGATGAACTTGCCGGGCCGCGCGAACATGAACGTGCCGCTCGATGTCGCGCCCTTGGTCGGCGTCGTGGTGCTGCTTGCGCCGTTGTTGACCTTGCCGGGCGCCTTGACTTCCTGCTGCGTGAAGTCGCCGCGCGCCGCGTGAACCTGCGACACGAACATCTTCAACTGCTCCGTGCCGCTCGCGAATGCATGCGATGCAAACAGCATCGACGCCGACAGCAGCGCCGCGCCGAATGCCTTCTTCCCCGTGTACTGCTTCATGCCGTTGTTCTCCTTCCGTTGCCGCCCGCGCTATTCCGACTCGCGCGCGGGCGTGAGGATCTCGCGGTTGCCGTTCGACGACATGGCGGACACGAGACCCGAATTCTCCATCTGTTCCAAAAGGCGCGCGGCGCGGTTATAGCCGATGCGCAAGTGCCGCTGCACGAGCGAAATCGACGCGCGCCGGTTCTTGATCACGACCTCGACCGCCTGATCGTACAAAGGATCGGACTCGCCATCGGTCGAGCCGGTTCCGCCCGCGCCCGCCGCGCCTTCGTCGCCCTCGCCCGCGAGCCCGCCTTCCAGAATGCCTTCGATGTAATTCGGCTCGCCGTGCTCTTTCAGCTTGTCGACCACGCGATGCACTTCCTCGTCCGACACGAACGCGCCGTGCACGCGCACCGGCAAGCCCGACCCCGGCGGCAGATACAGCATGTCGCCCATGCCGAGCAGCGATTCCGCGCCCTGCTGATCGAGAATCGTGCGCGAGTCGATCTTCGACGACACCTGGAACGCCATGCGCGTCGGCACGTTCGCCTTGATGAGGCCGGTGATCACGTCCACCGACGGGCGCTGCGTCGCGAGAATCAGATGGATGCCCGCCGCCCGCGCCTTTTGCGCGATACGCGCGATCAGTTCTTCCACCTTCTTGCCGACGACCATCATCAGATCGGCGAGTTCGTCGATCACCACGACGATATTCGGCAGGCGCGTGAGCGGCTCGGGATCGTCGGGCGTGAGGCTGAACGGGTTCGGGATCTTCTCGTCGCGCTTCTTCGCCTCGTCGATCTTCGAGTTGAAGCTCGCGAGATTGCGCACGCCCATCTTGCTCATGAGCTTGTAGCGGCGCTCCATTTCGGCGACGGCCCAGTTCAGCGCGTGACCGGCCTGCCGCATGTCGGTGACGACCGGGCACAGCAGATGAGGAATGCCTTCGTAGACGCTCATTTCGAGCATCTTCGGATCGATCAGAATGAGCCGCACCTGCTCGGCGCTCGCCTTGTAGAGCAGCGAGAGGATCATCGCGTTGATGCCGACCGACTTGCCCGAGCCCGTCGTGCCCGCGACCAGCAAGTGCGGCATTTTCGCGAGGTCGGCGCACACCGGATTGCCGCCGATATCCTTGCCGAGGCCCATCGTGAGCGGCGAGGCCGCCGCCGCGTAGACTTCGGAACCGAGAATTTCGGACAGCTTGACGGTCTGCCGGCGCTGATTCGGCAATTCGAGCGCCATGTAGTTCTTGCCCGGAATCGTCTCGACCACGCGGATCGACACGAGCGAGAGCGAGCGCGCCAGATCCTTCGCGAGCCCGACGATCTGGCTGCCCTTCACGCCCGTCGCCGGCTCGATTTCATAGCGCGTCACGACCGGCCCCGGATACGCGGCGACCACGCTCACCTCCACGCCGAAGTCCTTCAGCTTCTTTTCGATCAGGCGCGACGTGTATTCGAGCGTATCGGCGGCGATGGTTTCCTGCGTCTTGGGCGGCGGATCGAGCAACGAGATGGCCGGCAATGTGGAATCGCCCGGCAGATCGGCGAAAAGCGGCACCTGCTTTTCCTTCTCGACGCGCTCCGAGCGCGGCGGCGTGGCGACCGGCGGCACGATCACGATCGGCTCGTGATCCTCGCTCTTCACGCGCGAGCGCACGACCTTGCCTTCGCGCTTGGATGCGGCTTCTTCGCCGAGCTTGCGGTCGCGGCCCGCTTCGCGGCGCAGTTGCGCGCCGGTGATCGCATTGAGAATGCCCTCGCCGACCTTCTCGCACACCGAGAGCCACGAGAACCGGAAATAGAGCGACAGACCGATGGCGAGCGCAATCAGCAGAAACAGCGTCGCGCCCGTGAAGCCGAGCGCATGCGAGACGTGACGCGCGATCATGTCGCCGACCACGCCGCCCGGCGCGCGCGGCAGCGGCACCTTGAGCGACCACATGCGAAGCGCCTCGATGCCGTCCGTTGCAAGCAGCACGAGCACGAACGCGAACGCTTCGGCAAGCCACGTGCGGTCGCGCGGCGCGTTTTCATCGTCCGACGATGCTTGCGCCGCCGGCTCCGCGATGCGCCGGTAGTTCGCGACGATGCGCCGCCCGAGCAGCACGACGAGCCAGTAAGACGACAGCCCGAACACGAGCAGCAGAATGTCCGACGTGTACGCGCCGACGCGCCCGGCCCAGTTGGAAATGTGATCGACGCTCACCGCGTGCGTCCAGCTCGGATCTTTCCGGCTGTACGAAATGAGCGCCATGACGAGGAAGAGCCCGAGGGCGACCTGGAGAATCCAGCGAATCTCGGTGAAGAGCCGCGACATGCGGTGCGGCAACGCCTGCGGGCTCGCGGAATAGGATGCTTTGGCCATTGATTCGGTGTCGCTTGTCGCGGCCTTCGTCGGTTGGATCGGGGCCGCATGAACGGTGACCTATTGTAAACGCTGCATTGCGGTGAAAGGCGCAAAAACGGCCCCGTTCTTGCAACCTGTAACACTCCTCACATGCCGTTCATCGCCCGTTTCTGCGTGAAATCTGCGACGCGCGCCTATCAAAGCCATTGAAAGGTTCACTCGGAACGCTTTGGCAGCGGCCTTTATAATCGAGGTTTCGCATCCAACTACGGGTCATCGGCGGCACGCATCGGGTGCCGAACTTGCTGCGCGAAGCAGAGCGCATGCACTGCCGATCCGACCATCCATAACGGACCACCATCATGTCATCACCGCAACCCGCGCCCAAACACGCCAAAGTGCTGATTCTCGGTTCCGGCCCCGCCGGCTATTCCGCCGCCGTCTACGCGGCCCGGGCGAATCTGGCGCCGCTGCTCGTCACCGGCCTCGCGCAAGGCGGCCAGCTGATGACCACGACCGACGTGGAAAACTGGCCGGGCGATCCTTCGGGCGTGCAGGGTCCGGAACTGATGCAGCGCCTGGAAGAGCACGCGCGCCGGTTCAACACCGAGATCGTCTTCGACCACATCCATACGGCGAAGCTCAACGAGCGTCCGCTGCGTCTCATCGGCGATGCGGGCGAGTACACGTGCGATTCGCTCATCATCGCGACGGGCGCGTCGGCGCAGTATCTCGGCAATCCGTCGGAACAGGCGTTCATGGGCAAGGGCGTGTCGGCCTGCGCGACCTGCGACGGCTTCTTCTATCGCAACGGCGAAGTGGCGGTGATCGGCGGCGGCAACACCGCGGTCGAAGAAGCGCTGTATCTGTCGGGCATCGCGAAGAAGGTGACGGTCATTCACCGCCGCGACAAGTTCCGCGCCGAGCCGATCCTGATCGACCGCCTGCTCGCGAAGGAAAAGGAAGGCGTCGTCGACATCAAGTGGAATCACGTGCTCGACGAAGTGACCGGCGACGAATCCGGCGTCACGGGCCTGCGCGTCAAGCACACGCAGACCGGCGAAACCACGGACATTGCGCTGCAAGGCGTGTTCGTCGCGATCGGCCACAAGCCGAACACCGAGCTCTTCGCGGGTCAGGTGGAGATGAAGAACGGCTACATCCTGACGAAGGGCGGCACGAGCGGCAACGCGACGGCAACGAGCATCCCCGGCGTGTTCGCCGCGGGCGACGTGCAGGACCACATCTACCGCCAGGCCATCACCAGCGCGGGAACCGGCTGCATGGCCGCGCTCGACGCGCAGCGTTATCTGGAAGCGATCGACGAAACGCCGACGCCGCACTCGATGAGCCACGAAAAGGATCGGTAAGCACGAGGGCGCGGCGCGCCTTCACCTTGACGACGCATTTCGTCGAAGAACGGGCCCCGGTTCGCGCCGCCGGCCCGTTTTTTGTTTCCTACGTTGTCGATGCCCGTTTCGCGCCGGCGTATCCGAGGATGACCGCGCCCGTGGCACAATCGGCGCGCTGCGTCGGATTGCCGCCTCCCTTCCGCCGCTGCCCGCGCAGCCGTACCTTCTGGCCGAACGATGCCGAAAAATCATCCTCACCCGAACGAACCGAAGCCTCGCCGTCCGCAGACGCCACGCCCGGCCGCTGTCGAAAAGCCTCCGGCCGCCGATCCGCGCGATGTCAAGGACGCCGTCAAGCGCGACGGGCTCGCGGGCCTCGCCGGGCTGAAGGACGCGCTCAAGTCCGACGCCGACAAGCGCGCCGCCGAACGCGCGGCGGCGGTGCTCGCCGAACGGGAAGCAGCCGCACACGCGGACGAGTTTCGCCGGTCCATCGGCCAGATCGAGCCGCTCAAGACGCCGCCGCGCATGCCGGTGACGCGCGTGCCCCCGCCGCCGCTTCCGCTGCAAAGCCGCCGCGACGAGGAAGCCGTGTTGCAGGAGGCGCTCTCCGACGAATACGACCCGGAAAGCCTGCTCGATATCGACGAGACGCTTTCCTACTGCCGGCCTGGCATCAGCCAGGAAGTCGTGAAGAAGCTGCGGCGCGGCGCGTGGATCGTCCAGGCGCAGCTCGATCTGCACGGCATGCGGCGCGAGGAAGCACGCGAGGCGTTGGCGGAATTCATCCGCGAATCGGTGAAGCGCGGACTGCGCTGCCTGCGCGTGATTCACGGCAAGGGGCTCGGCTCCATCGGCAAGGAACCGATTCTCAAAGGCAAGGTGCGCGCGTGGCTCACGCAGAAGGCCGAAGTGATTGCCTTTTGTCAGGCGCGTCCGCACGACGGCGGCGCGGGGGCCGTGCTCGTGCTGTTGCAGCCGGGCGGCACGCCGCGGCACCACAATCATCCCCAAGACAAGACCCGCTGACTGAACGACCGTGCATCCGAGACTCACCCTCGCCATTTCCATCATGGAGGCGTTCGCGATCTTCGCGTATGCGCTCTCCGGCCTCATCGAAGCGAGAAAGCGGCGGCTGGACGCCGTGGGCGCCTTTCTCGTCGCGCTCGCCACGGCGTTCGGCGGCGGCACGGTGCGCGACGTGCTGCTCTCGCGCCGGCCGTTCTACTGGGTCGAGCATCAGGATTACGTGCTCGCGATCTTCGCGATGGCGATCTTCGCGCCGCTCTTTCTGCGCCTGACTTCGCGCCTGTTCGACCAGCGCGCGCTGCTCGTCACCGACGCGATCGGACTCGGCCTGTTCAGCGGTCGGGCACGTCGATCGCGCTCGATGCGCAGATGCCCGCGTTCACCGCGACGATGATGGGCGTCACGACCGGCGTCTTCGGCGGCATCATGCGCGACGTGCTGTGCAACGAGATTCCGCTGATTCTGCGCGATTCGCGGCCCTACGCCGTGTGCGCGTTCGCGGGCTGCTGGATCTATCTCGGCCTCGCGCAACTGGACGTCGATACCATCTACAACGTGCTGCTTTCGACGGCATTCATCCTCGTCGCGCGGCTCGCCACGTTCAAGCTGGACATTCGCCTGCCGCATTAGGGCGGGCGGGAAAACCCGTCCGTTTGCTACAATCGCGAAGTCAATCCGCCCCGTCCGGCCGCTCGCGCCGGTGCTTCGGGGCATCGGTTTCCTGTCGTCAACACGCACACAGAACATGAATATCGAGCAAGCGCGTTTCAACATGATCGAGCAACAGATTCGTCCCTGGGATGTGCTGGACCTGGACGTGCTCAACCTGCTGTCGATCGTCAAGCGCGAGAACTACGTTCCCGCCGCCTATCGCAATATCGCTTTCGCGGACCTCGAAATCCCGCTGCCGGGCGGCGAGCGCATGCTGGCCCCGAAGATCGAAGCGCGCATCCTGCAAGAACTGACGGTCCACAAGGGCGAGACAGTGCTCGAAATCGGCGCGGGCTCGGGCTACATGGCCGCGCTCCTCGCGCATCGCGGCCGCAGCGTGACGACCGTCGAAATCTCGCCGGAACTGGCCGAATTCGCGAAGCAAAATCTCGCGGCCAACGGCGTGACGAATGCGGAAGTAGTTGTGGGCGACGGCGCGCGCGGCTGGAGCCAGGGCGCACCGTTCGACGTCATCTGCGTGTCGGGCGGCCTGCCCGTGATGCCGCAGGAGTTTCTGGAACTGCTGAACATCGGCGGGCGCATCGCGGCGTTCGTCGGCACGGCGCCTGTGATGGAAGCGCAGATCATCACGCGCATCGACGAGAAGCAGTTCCGCGTGTCGGCCGTGTTCGAGACGTTCGTCGCACCGCTCAAGAACGCGCTGCATCCGCCCGCGTTCAAGTTCTGAGCGTTCGACTTTCGCCGCCGGGCCGCCGGGCTTCCCCGCGCCCGGCGTCCGCTTCGCCCACATCCTTCCGCGCCCGGTATTTCATGCAAAACCTGACCGCATCCGAACTCGCCGCGTGGCTCGCGGATTCTTCCCGCCCCGCTCCCGTTTTGCTCGACGTGCGCGAGCCGTGGGAACTGCAAACGGCGAAGATGGAGAACGTCGTGTCCATTCCGATGCGCGACATTCCCGCGCGCAGCGAAGAACTGGAAGACGACGCGCAGATCGTCTGTATTTGCCATCACGGCGCACGCAGCGCCCAGGTCGGCATGTTCCTCGAATCGCGCGGCTTCACGAATATCTTCAATCTGTACGGCGGCATCGACGCGTGGTCGCGTCAGGTGGATCCTTCGGTTCCGACGTATTGACTTCTGCGGGCGCCGTCGCCCGCGTCTCGTTTGGCTATTTCAGCTATTTCGGCGCCCCACAAAGCAAAGGCCGCATACGCTCTCACGCATGCGGCCTTGTCTCGCTGAACCCACGCCCTAGACGACGTTCATCGCCAGCGCGCTCGCCCGATAATGCTCGGCGGCCTTCTCGGCATCGCCCAGTTGCTCATGCAGGCGCGCCAGCGCCCGATGCGTCCGGATCTTGAGCGGCTCGTTGTCCGCCAGCTTGAGCGCCGATTCGAGAAACGCCTGCGCCTTGCCCCACAACTGCTGATGCAGGCACAAGCGCCCGAGCGTGAAAAGCAGGTCCGCGTCTTCCGTGCGCTCCTTCTGCCAGGCTTCGGCGCGCTGAATGAGCGGGAACGCATCGCCGCCCACCACGCAATCCGGATAGCGCCGCAGCAGCCGCGCGTCCCAGTTATGCGCGAGCGCCTCCTCGACAATCTTTCTCGCCTCCGCGCGGCGGTCCAGCGCGATCAGCAGTTCCGCGGCGAGATCCGCGAGACGCGGCGACTGGCGCTCCGTCGCGGAAAGCGACTGCCACAGTTCCAGCAACGCGTCCGGATTGTGCCGCCGGTCGCGCAGCAGATTTTCCGCCGCGACCTGCCGCAAACGCACGGCGACCGCCGGATGCAACGCCTCGCGCTTCTCTAGCATGCGCACGAGCTTCAGCACTTCGGCCCAGTTCTTCAGCTGTTGCTGCGCGCGCAGCGCGATCTGCTGCGCGTGAATGCGCCGCCCGCCCTGCGCCTGAATCTCCGTCAACGCGACGAGCGCGCCGTCCGCGTCGCGGCCATCGGCGCGCATGTCGGCGGTGGCCATCAGACGCGCGTCCTGCCAGTCCGCTCCGCTGATCTGCGCGAGCCATTCGTCGCGACGCCCGTATTCATGCAGCCGATGCGCCGCGTTCGCGCCGATCAGCCCCGCCGCGCCCTGATTCTCCGCGACGGAAAGCGCATCGCGGGCAGCCTTCTCCGCCTTCGAGAAACGCCCGGCGTACAGGTGGCCGATGGCATCGCGCAACGAAGCGTTCGCCTTCGCGAGCCGGCTGCGGGCGCGGTAAGCGGCCACGCGCTGCGGCATTTTCCAGACGCCGCGCGCCGCCCGAATCAGCGCGTACAGCGCGATGAACAGCACGACGAGCGCCACCGCGAACAGATTGAGCGACACGTCCACGCGATACGGCGGAACGACGATCAATACCTGCCCGCCATTGAAGCCGCCGACCGTCGCGACGATCACCGCGACCGCGAAGAGCAGCGCGAGCCAGATGAGTCCTCGAATCGTCATCATCCGCCTCGCTTGAACTGATGAACGGCGGCAAGGCTCGCGTCCAGGTTCGGCACGGCGACCGCGAGCGACGACTGATCGACCTGTTTCACGAGATCGCGCACGGCGGCGACCTTCTTGGACGACGGATCGAAGTAGCGGCCGAGCGCGGCATCCGCTGCCGCGAGATCCGACTTCAGCGTGGATTCACTGCGCGAAAGCAGCGACAGACGCGCCGACAACAGGCGCAGCTTCACGTTCTCGCGCACGAAGTAGCCCTGATCGGGCGACGTGAGCATGGCGTCCGCATTGTCGATGCGCCGCACCGACACGAGACTGGACAACTGCTGTCCGATGCCGGTCGTGATCTGCCGCCACAGCACCTTCCAGCGCGGCTCGCCGGTGGCCGCCGCGATCGACGCGCTGTCGCCCGGCGCGGCGGCCTGCGCCCGCGCGGGCTCGATCGGCGCCTCGCCCGCGAGCGGCAAGCCGTCGATCTGCTCGATGGCCGTATCCAGCTTGATCGCGAGACCGGTGAGGTCGGTGGTTTGCGTCGACTTGAGCTTGTCGATGTCCTGCGCGATGGCCTTGCGGATCGCGACGACTTGCGGGCCGGTCGTCGCGGCGAGGCGCGTGTCGGCGCTTTGCAGCGCGAAGAGCGCGAGCTGGACGTTGCCCGTCAACTGCAACTGCTGGCTTGCGCTGGAGAGAATCTGCTCGACTTCCGCGATCGTCCAGTCGTCGCGGTTGCTCGCGAGATCCTGATACTGCTGCTGCAACGCCTGACTGTGCGCTTCGGCATCGGCGAGCTTGCCCTGCAACTGGATCAGCTGCGTGTTGAGCGCGGAGGTGGCGCTCGCCGCCTGATCGGCCTTCGCGCGCAGCGCGGCGTTCTGCGCATCGGCTTCTTCGACGCGCTGCGCCATTTCCTGTTCCTTGCGGTCCACTTTGCGGTTCAGCGCGTAGCCGCCCGCGCCCGCCGCCACCGCCAGAATGGCGATGACGAACCACAACAACACAGTGCCCGCGCCGCCGCGCCGCTTCTGTTGTTCATACGGCGTGAAGGGCGTGTTCGGCGGCAAGGGCGGTGTCACGTTCGGCTGAGGTGAAGCTTTCTTGGAATCGTTCGAGTCAGTCATGCGTGATTGAGCCGTTTGGTGGGCCGGCGGCGTGGCCGGCGATGTGTCGGTCGCTCGAGAGAATGCGCCGGCCGTCGCCTGCGCGTCGGGCTCCTGATTCGCTGCCGAGGCGTAGGGAAACAGCGCCTTCAGCGTATGCACGATGCGTTCGTCGCCGGCGCCGGACACCGTAATCCTATCAAAACCCGTTTGGCGCGCGGCTTCGGCAATGCGCGGGTGCGGGCAGACGAGCGGCGCGTGCTTGAGCCGGGCGATCTCGTCGGCGGTGAGATGCTCGCGGGCGAGCTCATCCAGATTGCGCACGCCTTCGGAACTGGTGAGCAGCCACGCATGATCGCCGCCCAGCAGCGCGTGAATGCGCTCCCACTTGCGCATGGACGGCTCGGGCAGCAGACGCCGGTATGCCGCGACCTTCGTCACCCGGGCGCCGGCCTGTTCGAGCCGTTCGGCGAGCCACTCGCGCCCGCCGTCGCCGCGCACGATCAGGACGCGCCGGCCGTCGAGTCCGTTCGCGCCGAAGTGCGACTCGATGGCGGCGTAGAGCGCCTCCGAGTCGAAACGCGGATCGTCTGCTTCTTCCGACGGGCTGATCACGCAATGCGTCGGCGCATGCACGCCTTGCCGCGCGAGCGCCGCGACGCTGCCCGGGCCGACGACCGCCACCGCCACGTCCGCCGGCCACGGCGCGAAGAGGCGGCCGAACGCATGATCGACCGCGTTCGGCGACACGAACACGACGAGCGCGTAGCGCTCGGGCGCATACAGTTCGTCGAGCGCGGCGCGAAGAGGCGCGTCGTCGGCGACCGGCGCGATGTCGATCAGCGGAAATTCGAACGCGTCGAAGCCGGCGCGCCCGAGCCGCTCGACGAGCGCCGACGACTGCCCGCCCGGACGCGTGATGACGACGGTGGCGCGGACCGCGCTCGCCATCAGGATGCGTTCGCCGCGGGCGGCGGCTCGTTGGGCGCGTCGGCGCGGCTCATCGTCGAAAGCGCGTTGACGATCTCGCTCGCGCCCTGCGCTTCGAGATCGGCCGACACCCGCTGACCGAGCGCGAGCGCGCCGGCCAGATCGGGCGCGCGCACCGCTTCCTCGGCGCGCAGCATGCGTTTGCCGTCAGGCATCGACACCGCGCCGCGCAGAAACAGCGCGCCGTCGCGCCAGTGCGCGAACGCGGCGAGCGGCACTTCGCAGCTTCCGCCGAGCGCGCGCGACACCGCGCGTTCCGCTTCGACGGCGAGCGCGGTGGCTTCGTCATGCAGCGGCGCGAGCCACGCCGCGAGTTCCGGGCGATCGGCGCGAATCTCGATGCCGAGCGCGCCCTGCCCCGCCGCCGGCAAGCTCTCGGACGCATCGAGGCATGCGCGAATGCGCGATTCCAGGCCGAGCCGCTTGAGACCCGCCGCCGCGAGAATGATCGCCGCGTAATCGCCGCGATCGAGCTTGGCGAGGCGCGTGTCGAGATTGCCCCGCAGCGGCCGCACGTCGAGATGCGGAAAGCGCGCGCGGATCATCGCTTCGCGGCGCAGGCTGGACGTGCCGACGACGCTGCCCGCAGGCAAGGCATCGAGCGATTCGTAGTGCGGCGACACGAAGGCATCGCGCGGGTCTTCGCGTTCGAGAATGGCGCCGAGCGTGAAGCCTTCGGGCAACTGCATCGGCACGTCCTTCAGTGAATGCACCGCGAGATCGGCGCGGCCTTCCGCGAGCGCGGCTTCCAGTTCCTTCACGAAGAGACCCTTGCCGCCGACCTTGGACAGCGTGCGGTCCAGAATCTGATCGCCGCGTGTCGTCATTCCGAGAATTTTGACGTCGCAAGATGGATATAATTTGTGCAGCGCACACCGCACATGCTCGGCTTGCCACATCGCGAGCCGGCTTTCCCGCGAAGCGATGACAAGCGTGGCGGGCGGTGTCGTTGAATGCGTCTCGGAATTCATTGATGCTCGATCGAATACGGGATGAAATAACGAACAATGGTAGCACGCACGCCACGGTCCATTCGGGCATGGGCGGCGCGCGAGAGCCTTGTCCGGCGCGCCTTTCCGAGCGCCGGGAAGCGGGCTTGGCGCATGGGGAGACACATGCGCCGGGCGCGGACGCCTCGCACACGTTCATCTTTTGCTGGTCCGCATGACTTGCTTCGCGCGGCGCCGCACAGGCCGCCGTTTCGCCGATGGTCCCTGGCTTCGCCTATCAGAGAGCAGAGAGAGGAACTCAACGTGACGTCTTCCGCTTCGGCCCGCCCGGCGCGCCGCAACGCCGCATCGCCCGACTCATCCTCCGACACGTCCAGCGCGGCGGCGTCGCCTTCCAATTCGAAGACGCGGGCCGCAGGCGCCGCGAAAGCGTCCACGGCGGCGGTCGACGTCGAGGAGAAGCCGGGCGTCGAAGTAATGGTGAAAGCGCCGAAAGCGGAGAAGCCGTCGAAGAAGGCCAAGGCCGCTTCGGTCGCGGACGCGAACGTCGCCGCCGAATCCCCGGAAGCCGAGCCCGCCGACCGCGCGAAGCCCGCGAGCCGCGCCCGCGACGACAAAGACCGCCCGCTCTTCGAAGACATTCGCTTTATCGGCCGCGTGCTCGGCGAAGTGCTGCGCGAGCAGGAAGGCGACGCCGTGTTCGACATGGTCGAGGCGATTCGCCAGACCGCCGTCAAGTTTCGCCGCGAGGACGACGTGGATGCCTCGCAGACGCTGGAAAAGCGCCTGCGTGCGTTGTCGCCGGAGCAGACGGTATCCGTCGTGCGCGCGTTCAGCTATTTCTCGCATCTGGCGAACATCGCGGAAGACCGGCACCACAACCGCCGCCGCCGCATTCACGCGCTCGCGGGCTCGGCGCCGCAGCCGGGCACCATCGCCTATGCCATCGAGCGCATGCGCGAGCAGAAAAACGTCAGCGCGACGCGCAAGATGCTGCAGAACTTTTTCGACGACGCGCTGATCGTTCCGGTGCTCACCGCGCATCCGACCGAAGTGCAGCGCAAGAGCATCCTCGACGCGCAACACGACATCGCGCGTCTGCTCGCCGAACGCGATCAGGAACTGACCGCCCGCGAACGCGCGCAGAACGAGTCGGTGCTGCGCGCGCGCGTCACGTCGCTCTGGCAGACGCGCATGCTGCGCGACGCGCGCCTGACCGTCGCCGATGAAATCGAGAACGCGCTCTCCTACTATCGCGCGACCTTCCTCGCGGAGATTCCCGCGCTCTACGCCGACATCGAAGCCGCGCTCGCCGAGCACGGCCTGCCCACGCGCCTGCCGCCGTTCTTCCAGATGGGAAGCTGGATCGGCGGCGACCGCGACGGCAACCCCAACGTCACGGCGGAAACGCTCGACGCTGCCATCACGCGGCAGGCGACCGTCATCTTCGAACACTATCTGGAAGAGGTGCACAAGCTCGGCGCGGAACTGTCGGTGTCGAACCTGCTCGCAGGAGCGAGCGATGCGCTGCTCGCGCTCGCCGATGCGTCGCCGGACCATTCGCCGCATCGCACGGACGAGCCGTACCGGCGCGCGCTGATCGGCATCTACACGCGGCTCGCGGCGAGCGCGCGCGTGCGGCTCGGCGAAGGCGTGGTGTCCGTGCGCAGCGCCGGGCGCGGCGCGGCCCCGATCCGCGCGACGCCGTATGCGGACGCCGCCGAGTTCACGCGCGATCTGAACGTGTTGATCGAATCGCTTGGGCAGAACCACGGCGCGTCGCTGGCGGCGCAGCGCCTGTCGCCGCTCGCGCGGGCGTCGGAAGTGTTCGGCTTTCATCTCGCGAGCATCGACTTGCGGCAAAGCTCGGATATTCACGAAGCGGTCGTGGCGGAACTGCTTGCGCGCGGCGGCGTCGTGGCCGATTACGCGTCGCTCGACGAAGCGCAGAAGCGCGACGTGCTGTTGAAAGAGCTCGGCCAGCCGCGGCCGCTGCGCCTGCCGTACGCGCAATACTCCGATCTCGCGAAAAGCGAACTCGGCGTGCTGGAAGCGGCGCGGGAAATCCGCGAGAAGTTCGGCGCGCGGGCGGTGCGCAACTACATCATCTCGCACACGGAAACCGTCAGCGATCTGCTCGAAGTCATGCTGCTGCAAAAGGAAACCGGCGTGCTGCAAGGCTGTCTGGGCAGCAAGGACGACGCCGCGCGCGACGGCCTGATGGTCATTCCCCTCTTCGAAACCATCGCGGACTTGCGCAATGCGCCCGTCATCATGGGCGAATTCTTCGCGCTGCCGGGCATCGACAAGCTGATCGAGAATCAGGGCCAAGAGCAGGAAGTCATGCTCGGCTATTCGGACAGCAACAAGGACGGCGGCTTTCTCACGTCGAACTGGGAGTTGTATCGTGCGGAACTGGCACTCGTTGCGCTGTTCAAGGAGCGCAAGACGACGCTCAGGCTCTTTCACGGACGCGGCGGCACAGTCGGGCGCGGGGGCGGTCCGACGTATCAGGCGATTCTTTCGCAGCCGCCCGGGACCGTCGACGGCCAGATCCGGCTAACCGAGCAAGGTGAAGTGATCGCGAGCAAGTTCGCGAACGCGGCAATCGGGCGGCGCAACCTGGAGACGGTCGTGGCCGCGACGCTCGAAGCAACGCTCTTGCCGCACGAGAACGCGCCCGCGCAGCTGCCGCAGTTCGAAGCGACGATGCAGACGCTCTCGGATGCCGCGATGTCGGCGTATCGCGCGCTCGTCTACGAGACGCCCGGCTTCACCGACTACTTCTTCTCCTCGACGCCGATTGCGGAAATCGCGGAACTGAACATCGGCAGCCGGCCGGCGTCGCGCAAGCTGCAAGACCCGAAGCATCGGAAGATCGAGGATTTGCGCGCGATTCCGTGGGGCTTCTCGTGGGGCCAGTGCCGGCTGCTCTTGACCGGCTGGTACGGCTTCGGCAGCGCGGTGACCGCCTATCTCGATGAAGCCGGATCGGATGCCGAGCGCAGCCGGCGTCTTGCAGCGCTTCGCAAGATGCACAAGACCTGGCCGTTCTTCAAGAATCTGCTGTCGAACATGGACATGGTGCTCGCGAAGACCGATCTCGCGGTGGCGTCGCGTTACGCGCAGCTCGTCAGCGACAAGAAGCTGCGCAAGCTCGTGTTCGACAAGATCGTCGCGGAACACGAGCGCACTTGTCGCGTGCTCACCGAGATCACCGGCCGAAGCGAGCGGCTTTCCGACAACCCGCTGCTCGCGCGTTCCATCAAGAACCGCTTTCCGTACCTCGATCCGCTGAATCACTTGCAGGTGGAACTGCTCAAGCGCCACCGCGCGGGCGATCAGAACGTGCGGCTGCGGCGCGGGATTCATTTGACCATCAACGGAATCGCGGCGGGGCTGCGCAATACCGGCTGACGCTTTCCGCGAGGCAAAGCGGCTTTATTCGCGCCGCTTTGCCTCGATCATCAACGCGTCCAGCTCGAACGAAAAGTCGTCCTTCACGCCGAAATACTGGCGCACTTCCTCGGGCGCGTTCTTCCACATTGATCTGATCGCCGTCACGCGCTCGGCCGGCGTGCGCATTCTCGTCACCCATGCGTCGAACTCCAGCGGCAGGCGCCAGCGTTCGGTGACGCGCGCGTCGAAGCCGGCGGCGTCGAGCATCGCGATCCATTCGTCCGCGCGATAGTCGCGGATATGCGATGCGTCGCGCAGCACTTCGATCGCCTGAATGTGCGTGTCGAAAAGCGGATCGTCGATGCCCGCGATGTCGATGAACTTGAGCCGCCCGCCCGGCTTCAGCACGCGATGCACTTCGGCGAGCGCCTTTCGCACGTCGCGCCAGTGGTGCGCGCTCATGCGGCTAATCGCCCAGTCGAACGAGGCGTCGTCGAAGGGCAGCGTTTCCGCCGCGCCCTGCTGCGTGCGGATGGTGGTCAGCCCGCGCTCCTTCGCGGCGGCTTCGACGGTGGCGAGCATCTGCGGCGCGATGTCGTAGGCCACGACTTGCTTCACATGCGGCGCCACCGCGAAGCTCGCGTGACCCGCGCCGCAGCCCATGTCCAGCACGGTCGCGTTGCCGCACGTCGCGGCGAAAGTCGCGGCGAGGTTCTGCAAATCGGCGCCGGTCGCGTGAACCTGACTCGTGAGATACGCGGCGGCAGTGCTGCCGAAGGCGTCGGCGACCTGTTCGTGGTGTTTCATCGTGACTCCGCATGGTTGCGTGTTGTGCATCGGATTCCGGTCGCCGCAGCGCCGGCCTGTCGATACAATAGAGCCCGCCTTGTACCGGTACAAGTTGACTGGTTATCCTGGTATCCGAACCACCCGTCGCGCGCCGACGTTTGCGTCCGAAGTCCGCATGAACCGAACCGAAAACAAGCCCGCCGAACCGCTCGCTGATACGCCCGCGCGCGCGCTCGGCGAATTCATCCGCACGCACCGCGAACGTCTGTCGCCGCTCGCGGTCGGTTTGCCGCCGGGTCCGCGCCGCCGCACGCCGGGCCTGCGCCGCGAGGAAGTCGCGCAACTGTGCGGCGTGAGCCCGACCTGGTACACGTGGATCGAGCAGGGCCGGCCGGTTTCCGCTTCCGCCGAAGCGCTCGCGCGCATCGCCGTCGCGCTGCAACTGTCGCGCGCCGAACGCGCGTATCTGTTCGAACTCGCCGCACAGCGCGACCCCGCCGAGCCCGATCCCGCCGCGCAGGACGTCCCCGCCGCGCTGTTGCAGACGGTCGGCCTGATCGGCGCGCCCGCCTACGTGCTCGACCGTCAGTGGAACGCGCTGCGCTGGAACGCGCCGGCGGCGGACCTGTTCGTCGGCTGGCTCGACGGCGAGCACGACCGCAATCTCCTGACCTACACGTTCACGTCGCCGGCGGCGCGGACGCTGATCGTCGACTGGGAAACGCGCGCGCGGCGCCTCGCCGCCGAATTTCGCGCCGATTCCATCCGCCATCTGAACGATCCGCCGACGCGCGCATTGATCGACGCGTTGAGCGCCGCAAGCGATGCCTTCGCGCGCTACTGGGCCTCGCAAGACGTGTTCGAGCGCGAAGGCGGCGAGCGCGCGTTCGACCATCCGTCGCGCGGGCGCGTGGTGTTCAATCAGATCACCTTCAAGCCGGCGCATCGCGAAGACCTGAAGCTCGTGATTCTGGTCGGGGACGCGTAGCCCCGAATGTTAAAATTCTCGTCTTTCTGACGCCTCGAACGCCGAAAACACACCATGACGTCTCAACTTCACAAAAAAGGCGAAGCCTGGTCGGCTCGCTTCTCCGAGCCGATGTCGGAGCTCGTCAAACGCTATACGTCGTCGGTGTTCTTCGACAAGCGGCTCGCGCTCGTCGACATTCAAGGCTCGCTCGCGCATGCGTCCATGCTCGCGGCGCAGAAGATCATCGGCGCGGATGACCTCGCGGCCATCGAGCGCGGCATGGCGCAGATCAAGGGCGAGATCGAGCGCGGCGAGTTCGAATGGAAGCTGGATCTGGAGGACGTGCACCTGAACATCGAGGCGCGACTGACCGCGCTGATCGGCGATGCGGGCAAGCGGCTGCACACCGGCCGCTCGCGCAACGATCAGGTTGCAACCGACATCCGCCTGTGGCTGCGCGGCGAGATCGACCGCATCGGCGACTTGCTGAAGGACCTGCGCCTCGCGCTCATCGACATGGCGGAGAAGCACGCGGACACCATCATGCCCGGCTTCACGCATCTGCAAGTGGCGCAGCCGGTGACGTTCGGGCATCACCTGCTCGCGTACGTCGAAATGTTCACGCGCGATGCCGAACGCATGCGCGATTGCCGCCGTCGCGTGAACCGGCTGCCGCTCGGCGCGGCGGCGCTCGCGGGCACGAGCTATCCGATCGACCGTCACGCGGTGGCGGCCTCGCTCGGCTTCGACGGCATCTGCGCCAATTCGCTCGATGCCGTCTCCGATCGCGACTTCGCGATCGAATTCACGGCGGCGGCCGCGCTCATCATGACGCACGTCTCGCGCTTCTCCGAAGAACTCGTGCTATGGATGAGCCCGCGCGTCGGCTTCATCGATCTGGCGGACCGCTTCTGCACCGGTTCGTCGATCATGCCGCAGAAGAAGAACCCCGACGTGCCGGAACTGGCGCGCGGCAAGACGGGCCGCGTGAACGGGCATCTGATGGCGCTGCTCACGCTGATGAAGGGTCAGCCGCTCGCGTACAACAAGGACAATCAGGAAGACAAGGAACCGCTCTTCGACACGGTCGATACGGTCGCCGACACGCTGCGCATCTTCGCGGAAATGGCTGCGGGCATCACGGTGAAGCCGCAGGCGATGCGCGCGGCGGCCCTGCAAGGCTTCGCAACCGCCACCGATCTCGCGGACTATCTCGTGAAGCGCGGCCTGCCCTTTCGCGATGCGCACGAAGCCGTGGCGCACGCGGTGCGCATCTGCGACGAGCGCGGCTGCGATATCGCGGATCTCTCGCTGGACGCGATGCGCATCGAACTGCCGAACGTCGCGCATCTCATCGGCGAGGACGTGTTCGAGTATCTGACGCTCGAAGGCTCGGTCGCGAGCCGCAATCATCCGGGCGGCACCGCGCCGGATCAGGTGCGCGCGGCGGCCAGGGCGGCACGCGAGTCGCTCTGAAAGCCCTCTTCGACGCATTTGAATGACCCGCACGACCCGCATCATGCGGGTCATTTTTTTTGCGGCATTCGCGTAACGAAACCATCATTGCATTGCGCAGGATTGCTGCGCGGTTGCGTTCACGTCTTCGATAGACGTCGAACCGCATGATGATCGCGCATGAACCGCCGTCGGCAACGACGGCTTCGACATCCATCCATCCGTGCCCTCCTTGAAACATCGTTTCGAGAAACGGATGCGTGGTTCATAGCGCCTAAGATCCTCGAAATCGAATTCCAGCGATGCCTGTTCTCCTTTTGCAACTTGCTTCGCATGGGTCGTTGGGCTATCAATACATCCGCATGACCTCGCGCCGGCGATCCGCTTATCACGTCGAACGCCACGGCTAACTCAAAGATCGAAACGCACAACGCACAACAAAGTGGCGGAGCCGTCTTCATGAATCGACTTCGTAAGCAATCCAAAGTTTTGCCACTGGTTCTGGCTGCGATCGTCGCCTATTCGACATCCGCATCGGCCGCCGAGTGGCAGGAAGGCGCGACCTACACGGCAGGCACGACCGTCACATACAACGGCCACACATATCAGGCGCTGCAGACGCACACGGCCTATGCGGGCGCGGGTTGGACGCCCTCTTCGACGCCGACGTTGTGGAAAGATCTCGGGGCGTCGGGCGGAACGCCATCGCCGGCTCCGGCGCCCGCTCCTGCTCCCGCACCGACGCCAACGCCGACACCCACGCCGACGCCCGCACCGACGCCCACTGCGTGCTTCGCGGCGTGGTCGGCAACGCAGGTCTATGCGAACGCGGGCAGCCGCGTGACGTACAACGGGCGCAATTATCAAAACAAGTGGTGGACGCAAGGCGAGAATCCGGCGCAATCGGGACAATACGGCGTGTGGCAGGACATCGGCGCATGCTCCGGCGGGCCGACGCCGGCTCCTGCACCTGCACCTGCACCTGCACCTGCACCTGCACCTGCACCTGCACCTGCACCTGCACCTGCACCTGCACCTGCTCCTACGCCGACGCCCACGCCCACGCCCACGCCCACGCCAACGCCAACGCCAACGCCAACACCGACACCGACACCAACGCCAACGCCAACGCCAACGCCGACGCCGACGCCGACGCCGACGCCGACGCCGACGCCAACACCAACACCAACGCCGACGCCAACACCGACGCCCACACCAACACCGTCCCCCGCGCCCGTCGGCGGTCGGGAAATCGGTGGCTATTTCGCCCAGTGGGGCATCTACGATCGCAATTACAAGGTGAAGGACGTCGACGCGACGGGTTCGGCCAGACTGCTCACCTTCATCAATTACGCATTCGGCAACATCTATCAGAAGAACGGCGGTTACGAATGCGGCATCGTCAACAAGGCGGAGCCGGGCGCGACCAATCCGAGCGCGCCGGATGCAGGCACCGGCGGCGATGCATGGGCCGACTACCAAAAAGGCTTCTCCGCGAATGAAGCCGTCAGCGGTCAGGCCGATGCCTGGGACTTCCCGCAAAACGATCCGCGTTACGGCAGCGGCAAGGCCGGGCCGCTCAAGGGCAACTTCAACCAGTTCAAACAGTTGAAGGCCAAATATCCGAACCTCAAGGTCATCATTTCGATCGGCGGATGGACGTGGTCGAAGTGGTTCGGCAAGGCCGCATCGACGGATGCAATGCGCAAGCAACTGGTCGCATCGTGCATCGACGTCTACATCAAGGGCAATCTGCCGTTCGACTCGGGCTCGAATGCGGGCGGCGAAGGCGTCGGCGCGAACGTGTTCGACGGCATCGATATCGACTGGGAATTTCCCGGCGGCGGCGGCCAGCCGTACAACGTCGTCGACCCGAACGACAAGAAGAACTACACGCTGTTGCTCGCCGAGTTCCGCAAGCAACTGGATGCAATCGGCTCGCAAAACGGCAAGCACTACTACCTGACTGTCGCCATCGGCGCGGGCGGCGACAAGATCGCCATGACCGAGCCGGCCGAATACAGCAAGTCGCTCGACTGGATCAACATCATGTCCTACGACTTCCACGGCGGCTGGGAAGCGAACGGGCCAACGGACTTCCAGGCGCCGCTCTATGGCGACCCCGACAGCCCGAACTACAAGGCAGGTCAATACGCGCCGACCTACAACGTCGACGGCGCGGTGAAGGCGCTGCTCAACGCGGGCGTGCCGGCGACGAAGATCGTCGTGGGCATCCCGTTCTACGGACGCGGCTGGTCCGGCGTGAGCGCGGGCCCGAGCGGCAACGGTCTCTATCAGAAGGCGACCAAGCCCGCGCCCGGCAAGTACGAGGAAGGCATCGAGGACTACCGCATCCTCAAGAGCGCAGCGGGCACGCTGTACGAGCATCCGGTCGCGAAGACGTCCTACAAGTTCGACGGCAACAACTGGTGGTCCTACGACTCGCCGGCCGCCGTGCGGCTCAAGATGGACTACGTCAAGGCGCAGAGCCTGCGCGGCTCGTTCGCCTGGGAACTGGACGGCGACGGCCCGAGCGCGGAGCTTCTGAAAATCATGAGCGACGGACTCAAGTGATTCGTGAACAGACGCGCGCGTGTCGCATGACGTGACGCGGCGACCGCGCGCATGGCGACGTATCGAAATCTGGCGGGAGCAGCCATGCACCGACTCTCACTCAAAGCCGCATGCGCGACGGCGGCGGCTTCACGCGCGCGGCTCGCCCGCCGCGCAATCAGTTGGCGGCAACGCGGATTCACCTTGCTGGAACTGCTCGTGGTGTTGCTCATCATCGCGCTGCTGGCGGGTTATGTCGGGCCGAAGCTCTTCGGCGAAGTGGGCAAGGCGCGCAGCAAGACGGCCGCCTCGCAGATGAAGGGCATCGAAAGCGCGCTCGATCGATACCGGCTCGACACGGGACACTTTCCGGGCACGGACGCTGGCCTCGCGGCACTCATGACCAACGTGGGCAACGCGAGCGGATGGGAAGGCCCGTACATGAGCAGCGCGATTCCGAACGACCCGTGGGGCAAGCCGTATATCTATCGCTCGCCAGGCGAAGGCGGCAAGGACTACGACCTGATGACCTACGGCGCCGACGGCAAGCCCGGCGGCTCGGGCGAGGACGCGGATATCGTCAACAAATGACGAGCGCACCGGTCATCATGCGATATCGCGCCCGGGTGGATAGCGAAAGCGGCCCGCAGTATCTCGAACTCGACGCCGACGACGAAGCGCAGTTGCGCATGCGGCTCGCGGAAATGGGTCTCTCGCTCGTCGACGCCGCGCCGCTCGACCCGAAAAAGCGCGGCTTCTCGTTGCGCAAGCCGGTGTTCGAGCGCGGGCTCTTCACGCAGGAACTCATTGCGCTGCTCGAAGCCGGACTCAGCCTCGTCGAGACGGTGGAAACGCTGCGCGACAAGAGCAAGGAAGGCTTGAACCGGACCGTGCTGCAAGGCATCGTCGCGGCGCTGTACGAAGGCGAGCCGCTCTCGCGCGCGCTCGAACGTCAGCCCGAACACTTTCCGCCGCTGTATGTGGCGACGGTGGCATCGGCGGAGCAGACCGGGCATCTGGCCGAGGCGCTCAAACGCTATCACCATTACGACGCGCGGCTCTCGACGGTGCGCAAGAAAGTCGTGTCGTCGATGGTGTACCCGTCGATCGTCATCGGCACGGGCGCCATGATCATCCTGTTCATGGCGTTCTACGTGATCCCCAAGTTCAGCCAGGTTTTCGCGACGATGAAGGACATGCCCTTCACCGTCCGCATGATGCTCGCGTGGGGCAAGCTGGTGGAGGCGCACGGCGGCGTACTGCTCGCGGCGCTCTTCGCGGCGCTTGCCGGCGCGGCTCTGTCGCTGCGCAGCGCGAAGGTACGCGAGCGGCTGATGTCGGCGTTCTTCCGCTTGCCGAAGCTCGCGGATTACCAGCGCCTCTTCGGCCTTACGCGCTTTTATCGCACGCTCGGGCTGCTGCTCGCAGGCGGCATGTCGATGGTGACATCGCTCGAACTGGCCGCACAGGTCTTGCCCGCGCATCTGCGAAGTGCATTGTCCGAGGCGCTCGACGAGATTCGCGCAGGCAAGCCGCTATCCGGCGCGCTGCCCGCCGCGAACCTGACGACGCCGGTGGCCGAGCGGCTCATCCGCGTCGGCGAACAGAGCGGCGAGCTCGCCGACATGGTGACGCGCTCCGCCGAGTTCTGCGACGAGGAACTCGACCGCGCCATCGACACGCTCATGCGCGTCGTCGAACCGGTGCTGATGCTCGCGGTGGGCGGCATCGTCGGAACCATCATCTTCTTGCTGTACATGCCGATCTTTCAATTGGCCGGCGCGGTGGGGTGACAACATGAACGAAGCCGTCAGCGCACCGGCTCGCCGGCGTCAGCAACAGGTCTGGGACGACGCCGGCCACGATCCCGCCGCCTATCTCGAGACGGTCGCGAGCATGCTCCACTTGCGCGCATTCGACGCCGCCGCGCTCGAAACGCTCGAACCGCGCTTCGACCTGCTCTCCTTCGGCGATGCCGCCTCGCGCAAATGCCTGCTCGCCGCCGATCCGAGCCGGACGGAAGCCAAACTCTGGCTCCTGCTCGCCGATCCCTTCGACCCGCTCTTGCGCGCCTGGGCGATGAACCGCGTCAAGAAGCCGTTCGCCTTCGGAATCTGCGTGCCGTCGGAGTTGATGGCGTTCCTCGCGCTGCACGAATCGGCGCATCAGGCGCTCATGCAGATCAATGTCGAAGGCCAGTCGGCGGCGATCGCGGATGCGGGCGTCGAAATCACGCTGGCGACGCTCGCCGCCGACTCGCATCCGGTCATACGGCTCGTCAATTCGTCGCTGTACGACGCGCTCAAGGCTCGCGCATCGGATATCCATATCGAAAGCACGGCGACGGGACTCGTCATCAAGTACCGCATCGACGGCGTGTTGCAGGAAACCGCGAGCGCGAACGGCATCGACACGGCGGAACAAGTGCTCTCGCGCCTGAAGGTGATGGCGGATCTCGACATCGGCGAGCGGCGCATTCCGCAGGACGGGCGCTTCAAGGCGATCATCAGCCAGCGCGAGATCGATTTTCGCGTGTCCATCATGCCGTCGATCCACGGCGAGGATGCCGTCCTGCGCGTGCTCGACAAACAGCGCGGCGAAGCGACGACGAGCGCGCTGCGGCTCGATTCGATCGGTCACGAGCCGGAGATCGTCCACGCGATCCGCAAGATCGCGCACGAGCCGTACGGCCTTCTGCTCGTGACGGGACCGACAGGCTCCGGCAAATCGACGACGCTCTACGCCACGCTCACCGAGATCAACACGGGCGACGAGAAGATCATCACCATCGAAGATCCGGTCGAGTACGAACTCGCGGGCGTGCTGCAAATCCCGATCAACGACAAAAAAGGGCTGACCTTCGCGCGCGGGCTGCGCTCGATCCTGCGCCACGATCCCGACAAGATTCTCGTCGGCGAGATTCGCGACGGCGAGACCGCGAACATCGCGGTGCAGGCGGCGCTTACGGGTCACCTCGTGCTCACCTCCGTGCACGCGAACAACGTGTTCTCCGTGCTCGACCGCTTTCTGCACATGGGCGTCGACATGCACAGTTTCGTCGATGCCCTGCTCGGCGCGGTCGCGCAACGGTTGATGCGCAAGAACTGCCCGCACTGCGTGCGCGACGACGATCCGCCCGACGACGCCATGCTGCGCGCCTCGGCGCTTTCGCGCGAGCAGGTGGCGAACTGGCGCTTCAGGCGCGGCGCGGGCTGCGAGATGTGCCGGCGCACCGGTTATCTCGGGCGTCAGCCGATTGCCGAAGTGCTGCGTCTGAACGATGCGATCAAGCAGTGCTTCGTCGAGCGGCGCCCGATCATGGAACTGAAGCAACTGGCCTACGACAGCGGCTTCGTGCCGATCCGGCAGATCGCGCTGCGCGCGGTGGCCGACGGGCGCACGACGCTCGCCGAAGTCAATCGCGTCACCATCGTCGAAAACTAGGCGCAAGGCGCACGATGTCGCGTTTCTCCGATCACATCGACTCTCTGCGCGCGAAGGCCGCGGCATCGGCCAGCGCCGCGTCCGGCCTTGTCAGCCGCACGACGATTCTGCTCGAAGGCGCGCGCGCACGCGTGCCCGGCACGGCTCGCAGCGCCGGTTCGTTTTCGCCCGGCGATGTCCCGGCGGCGCTCAAGGCCATCGAAACGCTCGCGCCGAAGCCGTCGCGTCTCGGTCTGCATGCGCTGCGCGTGGTGGCCGGCGCGCCTTTCGCCCGCTATCACGCGCTGCCTTGGCAGCCGCTCGCGAAGCCGCAGGACTGGATTGCCGCCGCACGCGTGCAGTCGTTGCAGACCGGCGCGGGCAGCGAGCCATCGCGCTTTGCCGCAACCGACGGCAACTGGCGATGCCCACGCCTCGTCGCCGCGATGCCGGAGGCGTTGTGCGCGGGCATCGAGAAGATGTGCAAGACACGCAGGCTGATGCTGAGCGGCATCGAGCCGGCTTATACGTTCGCGCTGCAACGGCACGCCGCGCGGATTCGCGACGGTTCCATCGCCATCGTCGCGCTGGAGACCGTGGACGAAGGCGCGGCCGTCGCGCAAATCGGACTGCGTAACGGCGGCGGCTGGACGGGTTTTATCGCGCTGCCGGTGGCAGGCACGCTCGACGACGTGCTGCGCGATGCCTTCGTGCTCTGCGCCGACACGCCACCCGCGCGCCGCTACGTGATCGGCGCGGGCGACGGCGCGCGCTGGTCGGCAGAGGCGCCGGGCATCGAATGGCTTCGCGCGCCCTGGGACGAAGCGACATGAAAGCGCCGCGCATCGATCTGCATCGCGCGAATCGTCCGGGCGCGGCCGCGGGGCTCGCCGCGCTCGTCGCGGGCGTCGCCGCCGTGATCGCGGCGATGCAGGTCCGCGATGCGCTGCACGCGAAAGGCGAGGCGCTGGACGAGCGCGAGTCCGTCATCGCGAGAAAGGAGGCGCATTTCGCGCGCATCAGCAACGCGCATCGCGGCGGCAGCGACGCGCGCAGCGCCGCGCTGATGGCGCAGCAACGCTATGCGGCCGAGCCGGCGCGCGATCTGATCGAAGCGGGATGGCATCCGAATATCGCCTTCCTGACGATAGATATCGTCACGGCATCGCGGCAGATCAACATGCAGTTCGAGACGCGCTCGGTGCAGGAAGCGATTTCTTACGCCGACTGGTTTCAGGTGCAGCCGCAAACCGAAAGCGTGACGCTCAAGCGGCAGACGGAAAAGCCGGGACCGCCGGCGCCGTCGGTGCAAACGTCGTTGCAGGTGACGTGGAAGGCTTTCGCCAGCGCGCCCGCGCGGGGGGCGGCGGCGGCTTCAGCCGCTTCAACGGCTGGCTTGGCGACGGCGACTGGCTCGGCGACTGCCTCGTCGACCGATGCGCCAGCTTCCGCGCCGCGCACTGCTGAGCGAGGCAGGACCGCGCCGCCGACTGCCACGCCGACATCTGCGCCGACAGGCTCACCGACACCCGCTTCGACAGGCTCGCCGACATCCGCTTCGACAGCCACGCCAGCTCCCGCCTCACCGACGCCTGCGCCAACCCCGCCCGCCGCGCCGACGCCCACCGGCCACGCATCCGGAGGCCGCCGATGAACCGCTGGACGTGGGAGCTGCGCCGTCTGAGGTGGCGTCTCGGGACGTTCGGGCTGATCGCGCTGCTTCTGCTAGGCGGCGCGGCCATGATCGCGCTCGCGGACATCGTCCCGCTGCGCCGCGACATCGCCGCGCGCGAGGCCGATCTCGACGCGCGCGCCGCGAAGCTCACGCAACCGCCGCCGTCGTCGCCCGATGAGGCGGTCGCCCCCGTCAGCGCCGAACAACGATATTTCGTATTCCTTCACAGCATGCACGCCATCGCCGCGAAGAACGGCCTGACCATCCCGCAGGTCACGTATCAGCTCGCCGCGCAGGACAAGGATTCGTCGCTGCGCCGATATATCGTGGAGGCGACGTTCACGAGCCGCTATCTTCCGCTGCGCAACTTCGTCTTCGAAATGCGAACCTTGCCGGGCACGCGCTGGGAGCGCGTCACGATCTCGCGGCCGAACATCGGCGCGACGAATCTGGAAGTGCGCCTGCAATGCGCGTTCGTCGTGGAAGCGTCGAAATGAAAGCCCTCGACACGCGCGCGCTGAAAGTGTCGAAGCCGCTTTTGCTGCTCCTCGCGCTGACGCTCGGGCTGATCGCATTCGTGTACTTCCGGGGCGAAACGCAGGACGCCGCGCCGCCCGTGGACGCAACGACGCCATCGACGCCATCGACGCCCCGCGCAGCCGCGCCGCAGTCCCCTGCCAGCGCGCCCGAATCGCCCGAGCCCGAGACCGTCGCGAATGCCGCGAGCGCGCCCGTCGATCTGTTTCCGAGCCAGAACTGGCAACCGCCGCCACCCCCGCCGCCGCCACCGCCGCCGCCCGGCTCGGTGAAGCCGCCCCCGCCGCCGGAACCGCCGCCGCTGCCCTTTGCCGTGCGCTCGCTGTGGCTCGATTCGCGTGGCGCGTTCTACATCGTGCTGTCCGGCACCGGACGCGAGTTCCGGCTCTGCGCGAGTTGCCAGAACAAAGGCTTCCTGCACCAGGGCGACACGATCCTCAACGCCTACCGGATCGACGAGATCGACCGCAAGCACGTCCGCTTCACGTACCTGCCGCAGAAACGCCAGCAAACGCTGCCAATCGGGGGAATCCAATGATCCGGCTGAAAGACGTGGCCGTGTGGCTGCTGCTGCCGCTTCTGAGCTCGTGCGCGGGCGAACTGCATCGTCAGGACCTGCAAAACCGGCTCGCCGGCATGCCGCCCGACGCGCAACTGGACCTGCTCGCGCAGCAGAGCGCGGAGTATCCCGACGATCTCGAAATCAAAAGCTGGTACATGAGCTTGCGACGCCGCCTGTCGGTGGAGTACCTGCAGCGCGCGACGGTCGCATACCGCGCGGGCGACTCCGCGCAGGCGCTCGCGTGGGCGCGCCGCGCGCAAGCCGCCGCGCCCGGCGACGACCAGCCGCGCGAACTGATCGAGTGGATCAACCGGCAAGCCGCCATCGACGGCGCGCTGCAATACGCCGAATCGATCCGGGTGGACCAGCCGCAAGCGGCGCTTGCCATCGCCACGGACACGCTCGCCAGGCAGCCCGAAAACGCCCGCGCCGCGCGTCTGCGCGACGAGCTGCTCACGCCGAAAGCCGCCGATCTCGCGCCCAGACTGAACAAGGACATGGATCAGCCCATCACGGTGCAGTTTCGCGATCAGCCGCTCATCAGCATTTTCGAGCTGATGTCGAACATCACGGGGCTGAATTTCAGTTTCGACCGCGACGTGCAGTCGGGCGCGCCGACCACCATCTACGCCAGCAATACGCCGGTCAAACAAGTGCTGACCATGGTGCTTCAGGCCAATCAGCTTTCGAGCAAGGTCGTGGGCGACAACGCCATCCTCATCTATCCGAAGCGGCCGGACAAGGAAACGGAGTACCGCGATCTCGTCGTTCGCACGTTCTATCTCACGAACTCGTCGGCAGCGCAGGTGCTCGGCGTGCTCAAGCAGATGGTCAAGACGCGCGACGCCGTGCTCGACGAGCGCACCAACGCCATCGTCATGCGCGACGCGCCGGAAACGCTGAAGGTGGCGGAGCGCATCATCCGCGCGCTGGACGTGACGCCCGCCGAAGTCGTCATCGATGCGCAGATTCTCGAAGTGTCGTCGTCCGATCTGCTGCATCTGGGCATTCAATATCCGGACAACATCGTGTTCGGATTGCAGTCCGGCACCGCCGCCGATCAGACCACGCTGCCGCCGAACACGGTCACGCTCCAGCAATTGCGCAACCTCAACAGCAGCGACGTGCTCGTGCGTATCGGGCCGGTAGGCATCGACTTCCTCCAGACGCAGGGCAAGACGCGGACGCTCGCGAACCCGAGCATCCGCGTGAGAAACCGCGAGAAGGCGAAGGTGCTGATCGGCGACCGGCTGCCTGTCGTGACGACCACGCTGTCGAGCAACTTCAGTTCCGAGAGCGTCAACTATCAGGACGTCGGGCTGTCGCTGGAAGTCGCGCCGGTCATCGTCAACAACGACGAAGTGCAGGTGAAGCTGCACATGGAAGTGTCGAACGTGACCGATACGATCACGACATCGACGGGACTCGTCGCGTATCAGATCGGCACGCGCACGGCGGACACCGTGATGAGCGTGCGCAACAACGAAACGCAGATGCTCGCCGGGCTGCTCCAGCGCAACGAGCGCGCAGCCGCGAGCGGCCTGCCGGGGTTGAGCCGCCTTCCGCTGCTCGATCGCATTTTCGGCGACCGCACCAACGACGCCCGCGAAACCGAACTCGTGCTCTTGCTGACGCCGCGCATCGTGCGTAATCAGGCGATCCCCGCGGGAAACGTCGTGCAATTCGATTCGGGCACGGAAAGCCGCATCACCACCGAACGCGACGTGGTCGGCGGAAATCAGGCTGCGCGCCTGCCGCCTCCGGTGGCGCCGCAGACATCCGCGCCGCCGCCTCAGCAGCCGCCGCAGCCGCCCGCGCCGCCAGAGCCGGTCGGCGCGTTGCCGCCGCCGCTGCCGTCGTCACGCATGTCGCCGGCTGCCGCGCCCAATGGGCCGCCGCGCACGCAGCCCTGAACCACCGCATGAGCCGATCACGATGCAACGAGGCTTCACGATCATCGAACTGCTGGTGACGCTCGCGATTCTCGCCGCGCTCGCCATGGTCGCCGCGCCGCTCGTTCAGGTGGCGGCGCAGCATCAGCGGGAGGACGAACTGCGTCGCGCGCTGTGGAGCATTCGCGATGCGATCGACGCGTACAAGAAAGCCGGCGACGAAGGAAAGATGGATCGCGCGCCAGGCGATGCGGGCTATCCGCCGAAGCTTGCGACGCTCGTCGAAGGCGTGGTCGACAAGACCAGTCCCACGCACGCGCGCATCTACTTCCTGCGGCGCGTGCCGCGCGATCCGATGTGCGACTGCCCGAGCCGTTCGGACGAGGCCACGTGGGGCAAGCGCAGCTACGCGAGCGACGCGGAATCGCCCGCCGAAGGAGACGACGTCTACGACGTGTATTCGCTCTCGGAAGGCACGGGACTCAACGGCATTCCCTACCGGAGATGGTGATGGCGATGCTACGCAAGCTGCGTCGCGCGTTCACGCTGATCGAGCTGCTCGTGGTGCTGGCGATCATCGCGACGCTGCTGACGATCGTCGTGCCGCGCTACTTCGGCCAGGCGGACAAGGCGAAGGAAACGGTGCTGCACGAAAACCTCGCCGCGATGCGCGATTCGATCGACCACTTTCGCGCGGATCAGGGCCGCTACCCGCAATCGCTCGACGAACTCGTGCAGAAGCACTATCTGCGCGAGGTTCCGCTGGACCCCGTTGCCATGAGCCGCTCGACATGGACTGTCGAGCCGCCCGCCGACGGAACGCCGGGCGTCTACAACGTGCGCAGCGGCGCGAAAGGCAAGGCGAAAGATGGCACCGATTACAGCGCGTGGTAGGCAACGCGGCTTCGGCATGTTGTGGGCGCTGATGTCCGTGGCGGTCATCGGCATCTATCTGATGAAGGTCGGCGAGGTGTGGAGCACGCAGACGCAGCGCGCGAAGGAAGACGAACTGCTGCGTCGGGGCGACGCGATACGCGCAGCCATCAAGGCGTACGTCAAGGCGGACAAGAGCGGTGCGTTCCCGAAGGAATTGAAGGACCTCACACGCGATCCGCGCGCGTCGTTCGTGCGGCGCTACCTGCGCCAGCCCTACGACGATCCCATGACGGGCGGCGAGTGGCAAACCATTCGCGGGCCGGGCGGCGAGTTGTACGGCGTCTATAGCGCATCGACGCAAGCGCCGCTCAAGAAGGACGGATTCTCCGACAGCGACGCGAGCTTCGCGACGCAGACGAGCTATTCGGAGTGGAAGTTCACCCATTTCCCCGACAGAGGCATGACCCGGCGCTGACCGCCGCCGGACGTTCGCGTGTGGAGGACTGAGATGTCATCGATTCGAAGAAAGCTGGCGGTGCTGCCCGCCGCATTGCTGCTCCATGCCGGCGCGGCGCTCGCGCAGGAAGCATGGCGCGAGGGCGCGACCTATTCGGCCGGCGCGACCGTGACGTACAACGGGCGCGTGTATCAGGCGTTGCAGACGCACACGGCGTATCCCGGCGCGGGATGGACGCCATCGGCGTCGCCGACGTTGTGGCGCGATGTGGGCGCGGCCGACGCGGTGCCTGCGCCTGCTCCTGCTCCTGCTCCTGCTCCTGCTCCTGCTCCGGCTCCGGCTCCGGCTCCGGCTCCTGCGCCTGCGCCTGCGCCTGCGCCTGCGCCTGCGCCTGCGCCTGCGCCTGCGCCTGCGCCTGCGCCTGCGCCTGCGCCTGCGCCTGCGCCTGCAGGATGCTATGCGGCCTGGTCGTCGAGTCAAACCTATGCGCAGCCCGACACCCGCGTGACATACAACGGCCGAAACTATCGCAACAAGTGGTGGACGCAAGGCGACAACCCCGCGCAATCGGGCATGTATGGCGTCTGGGAAGACCTCGGCGCATGCGGCGGAGCGCCTGCGCCTGCGCCTGCGCCTGCACCTGCTCCTGCTCCTGCACCTGCACCTGCACCTGCGCCTGCGCCTTCGCCCGCACCCGCTCCTGCTCCTGCACCAACGCCGGCACCGGCACCTGCGCCCGCACCTGCCCCCGCCCCTGCTCCCGCACCAACGCCGACGCCAGCACCGGCTCCATCGCCATCACCGGCGCCTGCCCCTGCTCCAGCTCCCACGCCCGCGCCCGCCCCGAGCGCCGCCTATAAACCGAAGATCACCTACATCGCCGAACCGGCGGGCTATCCGACGCCCGCGCAATTGAGCGCCACCGAGAAGACGCTCGTCGATCAGACCAACGGCCTCATCGCGATCGTGCGCGACGCGCTGCGCGTCTTGCCCGACGACGACGTCAATGCCGTCGTCCCCGGCCGCGCGGCGAATCCGTCGAACGTGAAGCGTGTCGAGTCGATCATCGACGAGCAGAAGTTCGATCAGCTCTTCCCGGTGCGCGACATCCGCTACTCGTATGTGAACTTCCTGCGCGGCGTCGCGAAGTTCCCGGCGTATTGCGGCGACTATGCGGACGGACGCGATGCGCTCGCCATCTGCCGCAAGCTGCTCGCGACATCGTTCGCGCACTTCACGCAGGAAACCGGCGCAAACTGGCCATCGCTCACGCCCGCGCAAGTGCGCTCCGGGTATCCGGACCACAACAACGCCGTGCTCGCCAAGATGCCTCAGGACACGCCGATTCCCTTCTGGCAGCAGGCGCTGTGGTTCCTGCGCGAATCGGGATATCAGGAAGGATCGGCGGTCGGCGCGTATCAGCAATGCGAGCCGGGCTCGCACGCGACCAACTGGATCTTCTATGCGTGCGCGAAGAATTCGGCGGGCCGCTATCTCGACTACTTCGGACGCGGCGCGAAGCAACTGTCGTGGAACTATAACTTCGGGCCATTTTCGCAGGCGCTCTACAACGATCCGAACATCCTGCTCGACAATCCGGGCCGCGTCGCGGATACGTGGCTCAACTTCGCGTCGGCGATCTGGTTCGCGGTGACGCCGCAAACGCCCAAACCGCCGATGACCTGGGCTATCGACGGCACCTGGAAGCCGAATGCGGTCGACCTCGGCAACAACATGAAGCCGGGCTTCGGCGCGACGGTGTTCATCATCAACGGCGGCATCGAATGCGGCAAAGGCGGCGCCGAGCAGCCGCAAGTCACCAACCGCATCAACGCGTACAAGGAAATGGCGCGCGAACTCGGCGTCACTATCCCGGCCGACGAACCGCTCGGCTGCGCCAACATGCGCGGCTTCAACGAAGGCTCGGCGGCGGCGCTCAAGGCCTATCTCGACAAGGACTATTCGTGGGCCGACGGCAAGCCCGTGACCGGATGCAAGGTCGTCGACTACGGCATGCCCTTCTCGCTCGTCAATCCGGGCGATTACAAAGCCTGCACGGACTACTTCTTCCGGGGCAAGGTCGAATACAACGGACAGATCGTGATCGACAACACGAAGTAGACGCGCGGCGCGATCGACAGCGCCGACCAAGTGGGCCGCTAGCGCACAGCGCGATAGCGGTCCACGAGCAGCTTCACGCGCGAAACGTACGCCTGCGTCTCGGCATAGGGCGGCACGCCGTCATGACGCGCAACCGCGCCTTCGCCGCTGTTGTAGGCCGCGAGCGCAAGGTCGACGTCGCCGCCGAAGCGCCGCAGAAGCCACGCGAGATAGCGCACGCCGCCGCGGATGTTCTGCGCGGCGTCGAACGGATCGCCCACGTCGAAGCGCGCTGCCGTCGCGGGCATCAACTGCATGAGACCCTGCGCGCCCTTGCCCGAGATAGCGTCGGCGCGGTATCCCGATTCGGCGTGAATCACGGCTCGCACCAGCGCGCGATCCACGCCGAACGATGCCGCCGCCGCGTCGATCTCGCGTTGGTATGAACGCGTGTCGAGCGAGAGCGCGGCGACGTTCACGTCCGCGGCGGGCTCGCACAGATTGCACGTTTCGATGTAGTGCAGCTCGATCACCGACACGCTCGCTGCGACGCCTTGCGGCTTGCGCGTGAGATAGTGCCGCACGCCGTCCTCGACGTAGCTGTAGATGCGCGTCGTGGCTTCGCGCCGCCGCAACGCGACGGGGCGCGGCATGGCGGGCGCGGACGCAGACGCGCTGGTCGCGGGCAACGCCTGTTGCCGCCAGTTCATCGGCACACGGCTGCATCGCGCATGTTCGATGCGCTCGCTGACATAGCTCACCGTGTTGTCGTCGGACTCGCAGCGCAGCATGGTCGCCGCGTGCGCGTGACAGGCGCACAGCGCGCACGCGAAGAGACACGCTCGCATCGTGCCGCGCGCTGTTTCAAGCACGGCGTTGTGATGCGCGCGCTTTTGTGCTTCCATGAATGGACGTCCCGTCATCATCGCCAGGCCGCCATGAGCACCCTTCCTCGCTTCGATGCCGCATGGAAAACGTGGCTCGATGAGAACATCGTTCGCGGATGCACGCATCAATCGCTGATCGACGCCATGATCGCCGCGGACTTTCATCCGAACACCGCGCGGCTGATTCTCGCGCGTCACCTGGCGGGCGAAGCGTTCGACGAGTCCGCTACGGCGCAAGCCGCCGATGCCTCCGAATACGTCTACGGCACGCCGATGCTGCCGCCCGGCGCGTGCTCACCGCGAGCGACTGTGAAGCGCCCAAGCTCTTCAGTTGCGGCCAGCCCGTCGTCGCGCTGCTCGCCGATGTCCTCACGCACGGCGAATGCGACCGGCTTATCGAAATCGGCCGCGCGCGCGTGCAGCGCTCGTCGGTCGTCGATCCGGATTCGGGCAACGAGATCACCATCACCGAACGCCAAAGCGAAGGCGCGTTCGTCGATGCGTCGACGGATGCGCTCGTCGGCACGATCGACCGGCGACTCGCCGAACTGTTCCGGCAGCCCGTCGAAAACGGTGAGGATCTGCATATCCTTCGTTATGGCGTGGGCGGCGAATATCGTCCGCATTTCGATTATTTCCCCGAGGAGCAGGCGGGCAGCCGGCATCACATGCAGCGCGGCGGACAGCGGGTGGCGACCGTCATCCTCTATCTCAACGAAGTCGCGCGCGGCGGCGACACGACTTTTCCGGCCGCCGGACTCGCCATCCATCCGCGGCGCGGCTGCGCGCTCTACTTCGAGTATGTGAACGAACTCGGCCAGAGCGATCCGAGAACGCTGCATGCCGGCACGCCCGTCGAAGAAGGCGAAAAGTGGATCGCGACGAAGTGGATCCGACGCGGACGCTTTCGCGCGGAGCAGTGAACGCATCGCGCGAAGCGCTTCGTCTCGCGCGATGCGCGGCTCACGACTACTTGCACGGCCCGATCTTTTCCCACGCGCCGTCGGAGTTCGTCGCCGGATCGACATTCGCCGACCACCACTTGTTGCGATAGTTCATGCCGTTGTAGCTCACGTTCGTGCCGGCGGTCGCGTAGGTCTTGCTCGCACTCCACGGCGCCGCGCACGCCAGCGACGTTTGCCCCGAGCATGTACCCAGGTCTTGCCACGCCTTGTCGCTGCCGGAGTTGGTCACCGGATTGTCGCTGTTCTCCCAGCGTGCGCTGTAGTTGTGTCCGTTCGCCGAGACCTGCTCCTTCGACTTGTAGATGGTGCCCGCCTGCCACGGCACCGCACACGTGCCGCCGGTAGCTGGCGATGGTGCGGGTGCGGGTGCGGGTGCGGGTGCGGGTGCGGGTGCGGGTGCGGGCGTCGGAGTCGGTGCAGGCGCGGGAGCCGGAGCAGGCGTTGGCGCAGGCGCAGGCGTCGGCGTCGGCGTCGGCGTCGGCGTCGTCGAGCCGGTGTAGTCCACCATGAAGTTGTAGTCCGTCGGGCCATCGACATAAATGCGGTTCGCCGACGGCTCCTTCTGCGGCACGATATTGCCGTTGTTGTCGATCAGGCCGATATGCACGCGCCTCGACTGAGCGTTGATGGTCGTCGCCATCGCGTACATCCAGTCGGCGGCGTTCGTGGTCTGCGCCGTCACGATGTAGCTGATCGATTCGAGATCGTGGCCGTCCGGGTCGAATACGCGCAACGTGATCTTCATGCCGGCAGGCTGGTTCTGCGCGGTCGTCGGCACCGGTCGCAGTTCGCGCCACGTCGACTTGACCGCGTTGATGACCACGTCCGTACACGCGTAGAAAGCCTCGGCGCTGTCGTTGCGCTGCCAGATCACATAGATGATGCGCTTGCCCGTCTTGCCCGCCGGGAGTTTGCACTGCATCTTGTAGCGTCCGTTATCCAGCGTGACGTTGTTGATCTCGCAAAACGGCGCGCTGTCGAGATCGGACCATTTCAGCGGCTGGTTGAAATCGTAGTTGTCGTTCGTCATGTAGAACTGGAAGTATCGCGTGACGTGCGGCGCGGTCGCATTCCAGACAAACGTGAAGTTGCCGCTGAGATCGGCGGAAATTGAAGTCGCCGGCCAGTCGTTGCGACCGAGATCGAGCCCGTAGTAATTCGTCTTGCCGCCGCTGCACAGATGCCCGTCCGGCACGAACGCCTTGTGATCGCCGTTGGGCAACTGGTTGACGCCCGCCCAGTCATACAGGAACGCCGGCCCCGCGACGGCCACCGCCGCCTGGCACGCGGCCGACTTCGGATTTTCAGGCCCTTCGAGATAGCACGAATACACACGGCTCAACGGGGTCTCGAGCGTTCCGTGCGCCGATACGGCACATGGAACCGCAAGGGGAACCAGCACCAAAAAGACGTTGCGCCTGGCTGCGAGCATGAATGCCTCCGTTTTTGTCGTCTATGTGCGAGGTTTCTGGAACAGGTGTCGAGACCGTTTCGGCGCCGCAACCATCGTCACGTTTACTTCGAATACCTAACTATCACTTGAAGCAAGCGTCGGCTGACCTTCATTCTAGTAGGCGGCGCCAGAAGCGGTTAGCACGAAGACGTCAAGGCACATCGTGATCGACTCGCGCGGCGCATCAGTCGCGCGGCATCCGCGCCTGGCCGCACCTTGCGAACGAAGCGCGTCGAGCCGATCGTTCAATGTTCCGATACGGCGGCATGCTGACTTAGAATGCAGGACGCGCAACGTCTCGTCGCGACGTATCACGTCGTATTGCGTCGTATCGCGCCGCACGCCATTCATTCCGAAAGCAGACCCGAAACATGATCATTCGCCCGAAGCTGCACTGGTTCCGCATGCTGTTCGTCTGGCGCGGCTCCGTGCTGCCGCAACTGTTGCCGCGGCTCGGGCTGATCTTCGCGCTGTCGGTCGCGGCGATCTTCATGCACGACCACATGCGGCACTATCCGATCGGGCTCGGCACGCCGCCGTTCGCGCTCGTCGGCATTGCGCTCGCGGTGTTCCTGGGCTTTCGCAACAGCGCGAGCTACGACCGCTGGTGGGAGGGACGCAAGCTCTGGGGCTCGCTCGTCATCACGGCGCGTTCGCTTGCGCGCCAGGCGTTGTCGATGCCGCATCCGCGTGATTCCGTCGACACGCGGCGCTTTCTCGCGGCGATAGGCGGACTGGCGCATGCGTTGCGGCATCAGTTGCGCGGCACCGACGCGACGAGCGATCTCGCGCCGCGCCTGCCGCCCGAACTGCATGCGCGCGTAGCCGCCGCGCAGTACAAGCCCGCGCTGATCTTGCTGTGGCTCGGCGAATGGGTCGCGGCGAGAAAGCGCGAAGGCGCGCTCGACGGCTACGCGATGCTCGCCATCGACGCGAACCTGAACGCGTTGTCGAACGTGGTCGGCGGCTGCGAGCGGCTCACCTCGACGCCGCTGCCCTTCTCGTACTCGGTGATGATTCACCGCACGATTTATCTGTTCTGCGTGCTGCTGCCCTTCGGTCTTGTCGATGGCGCGGGCCTGTTGACGCCGCTCTTCGCGTTGCTGGTGGCGTATGCGTTCATGGCGCTTGAGGCGATTGCGGCGCAGATCGAAGACCCGTTTGGGCTGGAAGAGAATGACCTCGCGCTGAATGCGATCTGTGCGACGCTCGAAGCGGCGCTGCACGATATGGCGGCGGACCCGGCGTTCGAACCGGCGCCGCCCGTATCGCGCGATCCATCGCGCAGATTCATCGTCGATTAGCGGCGGCGGATGGTGCAGTCACGATTCGGGCGGTGAGATCGTCGAGCGCTCTGCTATCGAAAAGATCGATGCATTTCTTCGTTCCGAACGACGAGTGAACCGCGCCCGAGTAACGCCGGTTCGCGTACTCGGTCGCGAGCTTGTCCACAGCGAGGTATGCGTCAGCCGGGACACTGCCAGCTTCGAGATAGCTACTCGCGGTAGCGTTCGCGTCGTCCCTCGCCGGTGAGCCGGGATAGACCTTCGCGAGGCAACGGCTCAGTGCCCATCGCTTCAAGAGCGCCTGTTGCTTCTCAGTCACTGACGCCGGGGAGGCGAGTGCAAGCTGGCCGAGCGCCAAGAGCATGACACCTGCGACGAACAGGCGCATCAATGCAACTCCCACAGCGATGCCGTATCGGGAATGAACGTGCCGTTGTCCGGATTCTGAAGCAGGTGGCAGGAATCCGAACATGCAGCCCCGTTCCAAAGGGTGACGTGCCCTCGCGCATCCTTCCCGCCGTGTCCGCGTACGACAAGAATGCCTCGCTGACCCCGGAAGTCTGTTTCCTTCGGAGACTTCACTGTTTGATCGGGCCTTCCGAACTCGCGTTCAAGGTAGGCCATCATGTCGTTAACCCGGAACAGGTACTGCTTTCCGTCAGCGCCCGATACAGTCGCATAGCCTGCTTCCTTCTCGACGGGAAAACCGGTGCTGTTCAGCACGTAGCTCATTCTTATCGGACATGCGTTCTGGAAGATACCTGACTTGATGTTATCGTCGACGCGACCGCCGATCAATTTCCCGACATCCGCCACGCTCATGCGTACCCGGGTGAATGCGAGCCATGCGCTCCCGAATGCTGGCCTGCCGCTCATGATGACCTCGCTGCTTTGCTATCGATCGGACAGCATGGTCGTGAACAGCTTGAACGAACACACGATTTGTCCTATTTGCAGCTGAGGCAAATTGATCTCCGAATGTCAAAAGCGATCGCTCGCGCCGCGCCCTAGTTTGAATCGTTCATAATGGCGCGCGTTTCACCTTGGAGATTCGAATGAAACTGTTCTACAAAGCCGGCGCCTGCTCGCTTGCCTCGCATATCGTCCTCGAAGAATCCGGTCTGCCCTACGAGATCGAAGCCGTCGACCTGAAGACGAAAGTCACCGCAAGCGGCGCCGATTTCATGGCGATCAACCCGAAGGGCTACGTGCCCGCGCTTCAGCTCGATGACGGCAACGTGCTGACCGAAGGTCCGGCCATCATGCAGTACATCGCGGATCAGGTGCCGGGCAAGCACCTCGCGCCGCTCGCCGACGCGATGTCGCGCTATCGGCTGCAAGGCTGGCTGACGTTCATCGGCACGGAACTGCACAAGAACTTCTCGCCGTTCTTCAACCCGGCCGCGACGAGCGAGTGGAAAGCCGCCGCGATGGCCAATCTGGAGCGCCGTCTCGCGTACGTGGCGAAGCATATCGACGACAAACAGTATCTGCTCGGCAATGAATACAGCATCGGCGACGCGTATCTCTTCACCGTGCTCGGCTGGGCGTCGTTCATCGACCTCGATCTGAACAAGTGGCCGGCGTTGACCGCGTATCAGGCGCGCGTCGCGGCGCGTCCGGCGGTGCAGGCGGCGATGAAGGCAGAAGGCCTGATCTAAGCGATCCGCGCTTGCCCCGAACGACAAACGGCCCTTCGATGAAGGGCCGTTCGTTTTTAGAGCCGGGAATCAGAACGAAATCAATCGCGCACGCAATCGACGAAATACTCGATGCGCCCGTTGATCATCTCACCGACGAGCCCGTGGATATCCGTGTGGAAGCCCGGGAAGCGCTCGTTGAACTCGCGCGCGAAGCGCAAATAATCGACGATCGTGCGGTTAAAACGCTCCCCCGGAATCAGCAAAGGAATGCCCGGCGGATACGGCGTCAGCAGAATGCTCGTCACGCGCCCTTCGAGTTCGTCGATCGGCACGCGGTCGATCTCGCGGTGCACGAGCTTCGCATACGCTTCCGACGGTTTCATCGCGGGCTCCATGCTCGACAGATACATCTCGGTCGTGAGCCGCGCGATGTCGTTCGCGCGATAGACGCTGTGGATCTGCTCGCACAGATCGCGCAGCCCGATGCGCTCGTACGACGGATGCTGCGCGATGAATTCCGGCAGCACGCGCCACAACGGCTGATTGTTGTCGTAGTCGTCCTTGAACTGCTGAAGCTCGGTGACCATCGAGTTCCAGCGGCCCTTCGTGATGCCGATCGTGAACATGATGAAGAACGAATAAAGCCCGGTCTTCTCCACGATGATGCCGTGCTCGGCCAGATACTTCGTCACGATGGCGGCCGGAATGCCCGTCTCGCCGAACTCGCCGTCCACGTCGAGGCCCGGCGTGATGATCGTCGCCTTGATCGGGTCGAGCATGTTGAAGTTCTCGGCGAGCGCGCCGAAACCGTGCCAGCGGTCGTTCGGCTTCAGCATCCACTCCTCGCGGTCGCCGATGCCCTCTTCGGCCAGCGCGTCCGGGCCCCAGACCTTGAAGAACCAGTCGTCGCCGTATTCGGCATCGACCTTGCGCATCGCGCGGCGGAAGTCGAGCGCCTCGGCAATCGACTCTTCCACGAGCGCCGGGCCGCCCGGCGCTTCCATCATAGCGGCGGCCACGTCGCACGACGCGATGATCGCGTATTGCGGCGACGTCGACGTGTGCATCAGATACGCCTCGTTGAAACGATGGCGGTCGAACGTGCTGTTCTCGCTGTCCTGCACGAGGATTTGCGATGCCTGCGAAATGCCGGCGAGCAGCTTGTGCGTGGAGTGCGTCGCGAACACGAGCGCGCCGGTGCGCGGGCGGCCCGCGCCGATCGCGTGCATGTCCTGATAGAACGAGTGGAACTCGGCGTGCGGCAGCCAGGCTTCGTCGAAATGCAGCGTGTCGAGCATGTCGCCGAGCAGGTCCTTGATCATCTCGACGTTATAGACCACGCCGTCGTACGTGCTCTGCGTGATGGTCAAAATGCGCGGCTTGACCTTCGGGTTCTTCGCGAGCGCCTCGCGTGCGAACGGATTCGCTTCGATCTTGCGGCGGATGTTCTCGGGCTTGAACTCGTCGCGCGGAATCGGCCCGATGATGCCGAAGTGATTGCGCGTCGGCGTGAGGAACACGGGAATCGCACCCGTCATCGTGATGGCGTGCAGAATCGACTTATGGCAGTTGCGGTCCACGAGCACGATATCGCCCGGCGCGACGGTCGCGTGCCACACGATCTTGTTCGAGGTCGACGTTCCGTTGGTCACGAAAAAGAGATGATCCGCGCCGAAGATGCGCGCCGCGTTGCGCTCCGAGGCCGCGACCGGGCCAGTGTGATCGAGCAGCTGGCCGAGTTCCTCCACCGCGTTGCACACGTCCGCGCGCAGCATGTTCTCGCCGAAGAACTGGTGGAACATTTGCCCGAGCGGGTTCTTCAGGAACGCGACGCCGCCCGAGTGGCCCGGACAGTGCCACGAATACGAGCCTTCGTCCGCGTACTGCACGAGTTCCTTGAAGAACGGCGGCGCGAGCGCATCGAGATAGACCTTCGCTTCGCGAATGACGTGGCGCGCGACGAACTCCGGCGTGTCCTCGAACATGTGAATGAAGCCGTGCAGTTCGCGCAGGATGTCGTTCGGCAAGTGCCGCGAGGTGCGCGTTTCGCCGTACAGGAAGATGGGGATGTCGGCGTTGCGGCGGCGCACGGCGTTGATGAACGCGCGCAACGCGACGATGGCCGACGCCAGCTCGGGCGTGTCGCCTTCCACGACGACATTGTCGGCGTAAGGCAGCAGTTCGTCGTCGTCGATCGACAAGATGAAGCACGACGCGCGGCTCGACTGCTGCGCGAAGGCGGCGAGATCGCCGTAGCTCGTGAGACCGAGCACTTCGGCGCCTTCGCCCTCGATCGCCTCGGCCAGCGCGCGAATGCCGGAACCCGAGATGTTCTCGGAGCGAAAGTCTTCGTCGATGATGACGACGGGGAAGCGGAACTTCATGAGGCGAATCTCCAAATGGAACGACCGCTGCCCGAGACTTTTTCCCGGAGCCAGCGGTCCTTCGACAAGCGCGTGCCGTGTGCGGTTCTAGGGACGCAAAGCGATCAGGTTTTCGGCAGCGTCACGCCGTGCTGCCCTTGATACTTGCCGCCGCGGTCGGCGTAGGACGTCTCGCAGATCTCGTCGCTTTCGAAGAAGAGAACCTGCGCGACGCCTTCGTTCGCGTAGATTTTGGCGGGCAATGGTGTCGTATTCGAGAATTCGAGCGTCACATAGCCTTCCCACTCCGGCTCGAACGGCGTGACGTTCACGATGATCCCGCAGCGCGCGTAAGTCGACTTGCCGAGACACACGGTCAGGCACGAGCGCGGAATGCGGAAATATTCGACGGTGCGCGCGAGCGCGAAGGAATTCGGCGGAATGATGCAGACATCGCCCTTGAAGTCCACGAACGATTTCTCGTCGAACGCCTTCGGATCGACGATGGTCGAGTTGATGTTCGTGAAGATCTTGAATTCGTCAGCGACGCGAATGTCGTAGCCATAGCTCGACGTGCCGTAACTCACGATCTTGCGGCCGTCCTCGGCCACGCGCACCTGATCGCGCACGAACGGCTCGATCATCTTGTGCTCTTCGGCCATGCGCCGAATCCACTTGTCGGACTTGATGCTCATAGGGGACGTACCCAACGTTGCGGCGTGAAGTCGCGCAGAGGGCGAGACTGCAGGCCTGCGGTGAAACGGCGCATGGCCGCGTGCGGCCAGACGAAAATGGAAGCGCGTATTTTACGCGGAACGACGCCCGCCGCGAGATCGGCCGTTCGGACGATGCCGTTATCGCCGGATGACGCCGCACGCAAGCGTCGGACCCACGTTGTGCGGGCTCATCGCGTAGGGGTCGGCCGCTTCGCGGTGCAGCATGATCGCGCGTGAGATGACCGAGCGCACGCCGTCGAGCGACACGTCCGTCGCCACGATAAAGCCGGTGGCCGCTCCGGTGGCGTCCGCGTGGATATTGCCGAGTTCGCCTTCGAGCCGGCTGCCGGCACGCCCGCGGTCCGAGGGCAGCGCGAAGACCGGGCTCGCGTCGCCGTTCACCGCGATGCAGTCGCCGCGTTCGTGAACTTGCAGCGCGTGGTCGCTGTTGGGCGGCATATCGACGAGGTTGTACGAAATCTGTACGCCGTCGGCGCGCTCGATCAGCGTCACGGTGCCGCGCGCCGTGTTGCCGGGCGTGGGCGTGAGCGTAGCGTCCGCCCGTTTCTCGTGATTCTGGAAGATGATGCCGCAGCCGCCGAGCAGCACGCTGCACACCGCCGCGGCCACGGCGAACAAGGCGAACCAGGCGAAGCGCGTCCGCCCGTTGACTCTGTCTCTCATGCGATCCTCTCGGCGGCCCGCCGACACCCGTTGCGTCGACGCTGCCGCGTCTCGAAGGCGACATGATACCGCGAGCCGCGCCGCACAAGGCTCGCGCGAGAGGGCCGCTTTGCCGCGGATCAGGTGTTCTGCACGACGATGCTCGGGAACTTCGAGGTCATGTCGCGCTGACGCTCGGCAACCGAAATCGCGACGCGCCGCGCAATCGCGCGATACGTCTCCGCAATCCTGCTTTCCGGCTGCGATACGACCGTCGGCTGGCCGGCGTCGGTGCGCTCGCGGATCGAGATGTCGAGCGGCAAGGAGCCGAGAATCTGCACGCCGTATTCCTTCGCCATGCGCTCGCCGCCGCCCGCGCCGAAGATATGCTCCTCGTGGCCGCAGTTCGAGCAGATATGCGTGCTCATGTTCTCGACGATGCCGAGAATCGGAATGCCGACCTTCTCGAACATCTTCAGGCCCTTCTTCGCGTCGAGCAGCGCGATGTCCTGCGGCGTCGTCACGATCACCGCGCCCGTCACCGGCACCTTCTGCGACAGCGTGAGCTGGATGTCGCCCGTGCCCGGCGGCATGTCGACGACGAGGTAATCGAGATCCTTCCAGTTGGTCTGGCGCAGCAGTTGTTCGAGCGCGGACGTGACCATCGGGCCGCGCCACACCATCGGGTTATCCTGCTCGATCAGAAAGCCGATCGAGTTCGCCTGAATGCCGTGGCCGGTCAGCGGATTCATCGACTGATTGTCGGGCGATTCGGGCCGGCCGGAAATGCCGAGCATCATCGGCAGCGAGGGGCCGTAGATGTCGGCGTCGAGCATGCCGACCGATGCGCCTTCCGCCGCCAGCGCGAGCGCGAGGTTCGCGGCGGTCGTGCTCTTGCCGACGCCGCCCTTGCCCGACGCCACCGCGATGATGTTCTTGACGTTCGGCAAGAGCTTCACGCCGCGCTGCACTGCATGCGCGACCACTTGCGAAGAAACGTCGACGGCGGTATCGGTGACGCCTGGCACCTGACGCAGCGCGTCCTCGACGAGTTTGCCGATCAACGCGAACTGCGTCCTGGCCGGATAGCCCAGCACGACGCTCACCGAAACCTTGCCGCCTTCGACCGATACGTTGCGGATGCTCTTGGTGTCAACAAACTTGCGGTTGGTGTTGGGATCGGTCAGGTTAGCGAGTGCGGTGTCAATCTGTGCGCGGTCAATGCTCATTGATACTCCGTGGAACGAGGGTTGCTGCCGTGCGTCGCCGTGCAACAAACTGAGGAATTTGCAAGTAATTGTTAGCGCCGTTGCGCGCGACTCGGCAATCGCTGCACTATGCCGCTGCTGTCGTTTTCCGGGGACGTATCGCCGGGGAAAAACGGACGTTTCTCAATATTGTAGAGGCTCGTCCGAAAGCCCGTCCGAAGACCCTTTCGCACTGTCGGCGCGTGGGCGTCGAATCGCTTGTTGAATCAAGGAGATCAAGATGAAGATGAAGATGTTGACCCGTTTGTCCGTGTTCGCCGTCGCGGGCGCGCTCGTCGCAGGCTGCGCGTCGCAGCAAGGCACCAACGCGGCGGTCGGTACCGGCGTCGGTGCGGCCACGGGCGCGGGCATTGGCGCGATTTTCGGCGGCGGCAAGGGCGCGGCGATCGGCGCGGCCACGGGCGCGGCGGTCGGCGGCATCACCGGCTACAACTGGCAGTCCATCCGCAACAAGATTTCCGGCGACTCGAAGGGCACCGGCACGCAGGTGACCGAGCAGCAGGACGGCTCGCTGAAGGTCAACATCCCGAATTCCATCTCGTTCGATACGAACAGCTACGCGATCAAGCCGTCGTTCGACCCGGTTCTGAACTCGGTCACGCAAACGTTGCAGCAGCATCCTGAGCTGATCGCGAGCGTCGTCGGCCATACGGACAACACCGGCACGGCCGCGTACAACCAGACGCTGTCGCAGAACCGCGCGCAGAGCGTGGCGTCGTATATTTCGAGCCATGGCGTCGCGGCGCAGCGTCTGTCGGCGCAGGGCATGGGCCAGAACCAGCCGATCGCCGACAACTCGACGGAAGCCGGCCGCGCGCAGAATCGTCGCGTGGAAATCTATCTGCGCGCGACGGCGCAGCCGGGCCAGGTTCAGTAAGACCTGACTGTGAGGCGACGGGCGTGATCCGGCACCGTTTCAGAGGCGAGTGAAAAATTTTTGAAACTTGCCGGCGCGCCGCTGGTCTGTCGTTATGGTGGGTGGATGGCTGGGCCATCGCCTGCCATTCTCCTCTTGTCGTTGTTGCTCCGGGGCCCGATTGGACCCCGGTTTTTTTTGGGCGGCGTAAATCCGCCGTTTCGCGCGCAGGCCGCCCCTACGCGAGAGAAATGCTGAGGCGCTTGCCCAGCGACTTCAATGCGGCTTCAATAGCGTCGAGTTTTGACGGATGACGCGGATTCAGCAGCCGGTCCACCTGCGGCATGTGAACGTTGAGCCGACGCGCAAGCTCGGACTTTCGCACGCCTTGCCGCACCATTTCGTTAGCCAATAGAACTTTCGAGACGACGAGCGCCGGCAACGTAACGACGGCCTGCCCCTTGCGCGGCTTCGACGGAGGCGGCAATTCGCGTTTCTCATCGAAGTAAATTTCGATGGCGCTTTCGAGCGCATCCAGCGCATTCAGAAGCGCCTCCTGTTCGTCGTCGCCTACCGACACCGCTTCCGGAATGTCGGGGAACGTCACCAGGTAGCTGTTGTTGGTATCGAGCTCCAGGTTGACTGGATAAGACAACATGACTGTGTCAGCTCCCGCGTGCATGAGACTTTCTTTCACTTCAATCCCAGTTGTTTCTTGATCTGTTCGACTAGCTTGGTACCGATTTCCCTGCTTCCATGGTCGGGGAAAATCGTTGTTCTTCCATGCAAGGTCACGCGAAAACGGCTTCCTTTTGCCGGCTTGAACTCAGCTCCTTGCTGGCGCAGCCACCTTTTGAATTCGCTGTACTTCATATGCCTCCTGCAGTGCCAAAGTCACAGTACAGCGTCTCTCGCGTCGCTCGATCAACCATAGCACAACATCTGTGTTGCATTTTGTCGTGACGCGTAGCGAGCTTCGCCTGGTGGGTTGATTTGCCCGGCGCAACCCGCAGCCGCGCGTCCTGCCCGCCCGCCCTGCTAAAATCGACATTCCCCTTTTCACCCGCTTCCAGCACTCCTTCGGGCCGCGCCTCCATGTCAGCATCGTCAGCACCGATTACCGTCACCGCGTCCGCCGCTTCGGCCAACGAAGGCGGCCGCCGCCAGATTCTCGTCACGTCCGCGCTTCCGTATGCGAACGGCCAGATTCATATCGGCCACATGGTCGAGTACATTCAGACCGACATCTGGGTGCGGACGCTGCGCATGCACGGCCACGAGGTCTACTACGTCGGCGCCGACGATACGCACGGCACGCCGATCATGCTGCGCGCCGAGAAGGAAGGCATCACGCCGAAAGCGCTGATCGAGCGCGTCTGGAAGGAGCACAAGCGCGATTTCGACAGCTTCGGCATCTCGTTCGACAACTACTATTCGACCGACGCCGAAGAAAATCGCGTGCTGTGCGACTCCATCTACACCGCGCTCCAGCAAGCCGGCCTGATCGACGCACGCGACATCGAGCAAGCCTACGATCCGGTCAAGGAAATGTTCCTGCCGGACCGCTTCATCAAGGGCGAATGCCCGAAATGCGGCGCGAAAGACCAATACGGCGACAACTGCGAAGTCTGCGGCTCCACGTATCAGCCGACCGAGCTCATCAATCCGTATTCGGTGGTGTCGGGCGCGACGCCCATCCGCAAGACGTCGACGCATTACTTCTTCCGCCTGTCCGATCCGCGTTGCGAAGACTTCCTGCGCGGCTGGGTCGGCGGACTCGCGCAAGCCGAAGCGACCAACAAGATGCGCGAATGGCTCGGCGACAAGGGCGAAGCCAAGCTCGCCGACTGGGACATTTCGCGCGACGCGCCGTACTTCGGCTTCGAGATTCCCGGCGCGCCGGGCAAGTACTTCTACGTGTGGGTGGACGCCCCCGTCGGCTATTACGCGAGCTTCAAGAATCTGGCGGATCGCATCGGCGTGAATTTCGACGCCTGGGTGAAGCCCGGCTCGAAGGCCGAGCAGTATCACTTCATCGGCAAGGACATTCTGTATTTCCACACGCTGTTCTGGCCCGCGATGCTCCAGTTCTCCGGCCACCGCACGCCGACGAACGTGTTCGCGCACGGCTTTCTGACCGTGGACGGCGCGAAGATGTCGAAGTCGCGCGGCACGTTCATCACCGCGCAAAGCGTGATCGACACGGGCATCAATCCGGAGTGGCTGCGCTATTACTTCGCGGCGAAGCTCAACAGCACGATGGAAGACATCGACCTGAACCTCGACGACTTCCAGGCGCGCGTGAACAGCGATCTGGTCGGCAAGTACGTGAACATCGCGAGCCGCGCGGCGGGCTTCCTCATCAAACGCTTCGATGGCCGCGTGCAGGACAGCGCGATGCAGCATCCGCTTATCGCGCAACTGCGCGGCGCGATTCCGCAGATCGCGTCGTTCTACGAATCGCGCGAATACGGCCGCGCGCTGCGCACGACGATGGAACTCGCCGACGCCGTCAACGCATACGTGGATACGGCGAAGCCGTGGGAACAGGCGAAAGATCCCGCGAACGCCGTCGCGCTGCATGAGACGTGCAGCGTGAGCCTCGAAGCGTTCCGGCTGCTTTCGCTGGCGCTGAAGCCGGTGATGCCGAAGCTCGTCGAATCCGTGGAAGCGTTTCTCGGCATCGCGCCGCTAGCATGGGCCGATGCCGAACGCCCGCTTTCGTCCGGGAACGCGATCAACGCGTACAAGCATCTGACCACGCGCGTCGATCCGAAGCAGATCGAGGCGCTGCTCGCGGCGAATCGGGAATCGCTGCAACCGGCGGCGCCGGAAGCCGCGACCGCCGCTGCGAAACAGGAAATCAAAAAGGAAGACTCCGGCGTCATTTCCATCGACGATTTCGCGAAGGTCGATTTGCGCATCGCGAAGATCGTCGATTGCAAGGCCGTGGAAGGCTCCGACAAGCTGCTGCAACTGACGCTCGATATCGGCGAGGAGAAGACGCGCAACGTGTTTTCCGGCATCAAGTCGGCGTATCAGCCGCAGGATCTCGTGGGCAAGCTGACGGTGATGGTCGCCAATCTCGCGCCGCGCAAAATGAAGTTTGGCATGTCCGAAGGCATGGTGCTCGCCGCATCCGCCACGGACGAGAAGGCCGAACCGGGCCTCTACATTCTGGAGCCGCATAGCGGCGCGAAGCCGGGCATGCGGGTGAAGTGACGCGCGTCGGCGGAGAGATAAAGGGCACGCGAAACCGCGTGCCCTTTTGCTTTCAGCCAGACCCGGCGCTCAATCCGAATCCACCGCCGTCGCCGATGCCCCGAACGGCGCCGACACGCCCGACGCGCCCGATGCCGCCGAAGGCTGCTCCGCCGAACGCGAATCCGGCGAGCTCGACGCAAAGAGCCGCATCCACGAATTGAAGCGCCGCGTGTACGACAGATCCACGCCCTGATACGTGCCGCCATACGCGGTCACCGACCAGAAGCGCGACAGGCTCAGCGTCGCCTTGACCGCGTTGGCCGCCGACTGCAGCCCCTGCTCGTAGCCGATCACGAGCCGCTCGTTGATCGCCTTCGAAATCAGCACCACTTGCTGATCCGTCAGGCCGACTTCGCTCGATCCGATCGAGAACTCGTCGAGCCCGAAGGTCTGCGCGATGCGCTTGCCGCTCGACCCGCCGATGAGCGCGAGCGCGCTCGTCATCGCGCTTTGCTGGCCGATGTTGTTGCCCTGATCGGTGCCATGGCCGAACAGCAGCCACGAGAGCTTTTCGTTGTCCGGCACGTTCGGCTCCGAAATGAGCTTCGCCACCGGCGACTGCACCGTGCCCGTCACCTGCACGCCCGCCTCGATTTCCTGATTGCGGCGCATCGCGAGAATATTGAGGCCGGGATTGGTCACCGGGCCGTTGAACGTGAAGAAGCCGTTCTCGATGTTCAGCTTGCGGCCGAACGCCGTGTAGGTCGATCCGGGCGTCACGCGCACGTTGCCCACCGCGCGCAGCGGCATGTTCGGCGCGCTCATCGCGGTGATCGTGCCGGCAAGCCCGAGGTCGGCGCCCGCGCCCTTGAAACGGAACCGCTGCCCGAGGTCGATATCGATATTCGCGCGCGGCGTGAACGGCCCGACCGGTTTCTCCGTCGCGGCTTCGAACGATTTCGCGTTCTCGCCCTTCACCGTGCCGTCCGGACGCATGACCACGACGTCGTCGCCGAGCGCGGGCGCCGAGCTTTCCGGCAAGTCGAAGAGTCCGTGATCGACGGTGAACTTGCCGTTGATCGCCATGCCGCCCGCAAGACCCGCATTCGCGATGCTCGCGCTGCCCGAGAGCATGAGTTGCCGGTCCGGCGACGCGAAGAGTTCGAGCTTGTCCGCGATGATGCTCGCCGTCAGATCGGGCTGCTGCTGGTCGAGCCGCACCTTGCCGGTCGCGCGCAACGTGCCGCTCGCGCCGTGGAACTCCACTTGCCGGAAGTCGACGAGATTCTCCGACAGCGCAATCCGGATGATGCCGTCCTTCAACTGCACGCCCTGATCCACGACCGTCGCCGACACGTTGTCGCCCGTCAGCGAACCGGAGAGCGTCGGCTTCGCGACGATGCCCGCGATCGTCAGTTTCAGCGCGAGCCTGCCGCCGAGCAGATAGTTCGCGCCGAGCAGGCCGCCGGTCGTGCGCAGTTCGGGAATGTTCGCGTCGATGGCCCCGGTGAGCGGCGCATCGTCCGCGACGGTGAGCGCGCCGTCGCGGGTGACGAGCGTCGTGTGCGCGTTCGCGTCGATCACGCCGATGCGGCTTGCCTGCGCGTGCAGCGTCGCGTTCAGGCGATTGCCGCCAGTGAAATCCGCACGCGCGACGATATCCGAAATGCCGAGCGCCGCGACGCCGCGCGTGCCGTCGATGGTCACGTCCCCGGCGCGGCGTTTGATCTGCGCGTAGCCGGTCGCGGTCGAGCCGAGCGAGAAGTTCCAGTCGCCGTCGAAAACGAGGTCCGTGCGCAGCGACGATTCCTCGCCGGTCATCTCGCGCCGCACTTCCATCAGGCGCGGCACCGAGAGATTCGTGAGCGTGCCGGCCGATTGCATGCGCCCGTTTTCCAGCGCGAACGACTTGAGACTAAGCACCGCGCCCTCCGCGACGAGCCGCGTCGCGCCGAGCACGATGCGCTTCGGCCCGTAGCTCACCGCGAGAGGCGCTTCGAGATTCACCGACGGCGTGCCCTTGTTCGACAGCTTCGTGATGGCGCCGTCCCAGTGCGGGCCGTCGGCGGCGTCGGTGAACTTGCCGTTCGCGCCGAGCGCCAGATTCACCGCCTGACCCTGCACCTTGCCGGTCGCCGTGACCGCGAGCGTGTGCTGCATGCGCGTGCCGTTGAGATTGGCGTCGAGCGTGGCGACTTCGATGCCCGTCGTGCTCGCGTCGCGCGCCTTGAGCGTGAAGACGAGCGGGCCGTTCGCGCCGTCGCGGATATCGGCGCGGCCTTCCGCGTGGCCGAGCCGGTTCGCGCCGAACACGACGCCATCGGCCTGATAGTTCGCCGCGACATTCGGATGCGCGAGCGAGCCGGTGAGATCGCCGTCCGCCTTCACGGTGCCCGCGATGCCGAAGCCGAGCCGCTCCAGCTGCGGCGCATCGACGCGAAAGCGCAGCCGGTCGCCCGGCGCGCCGAAACTGCCGTTCAGATCGACATCGTTGCCCGCAATCGAAAGCTGCGCCGTGCTAGGCAGGATGCGCATGCCCGCCACCTGTACGGTGCCCGCGCCGGTGAGCGGCAGGTTGTCGTATGTGCTGTCGTTCAGCTTGAACGTGGCTTTTGTGGTGAGCGTCGGCGCGAGCATGCCCGAGGCGGCCAGCGTGCCGTTCACGCGGGCCTCGATCACGCGCAGCGGCGGTCCTTTCTTCGCGGCGGGCTTCGGCTGAACGAGTTGCTGCGTGAGCAGAAGCGGATTGAAGTCGATGAACTTCGCTTTCACGTCGTAGCTCGAATTCGCGTCTTTCTTCAGCGCGCCGCTCGCCTCCACGCGGCCTTTCCCGACGATCAGCTTCACGTCGTCGAGCGTGGTCGCTTTCGGATCGAGTTTCACCTTCGCCTGCGCGCGGATGGCGGCGCGCGGATCGTTCAGATCGGCGGTGACGGTTTGCGTATCGCCCGCCAGCACGACGCGCACGGGACCCGCGAAGTCCGTCGGGCGCACGCTCGGCTCGATTGCGTTCAGATCGAGCTTCGCCACGTTCAGGTCGAACTGTCCGTTGCCGCCCGACAGCGCGCCGCCGCCCGTGATCGTCGCGTTCTTCAGAAGCCGCACGTTCAGGTCCGCGATGCGCTGCGCCGACGCGTCGAGCCGCACGTTCGCCCGCGCGTCGATGAGCGGCAGCAGTTTCTTGTCGATGGAACCGGGCTTCGCGTTGACGATCGACACCGGCCCGCTCACCACGAAGGTTTTCGCGTCGGGCACCGGCTTCACTTCGGCGCGCACGGCGAGATCGGCGGCGGGCGCGCCCGCGCTGAACGCCTGCGGGTTGATGTGATCGGCGGTGACGATGGCGAGCTTGAGCGGCACGTCGGCGAAAGGCGTCGCTTCGACGTGCGCCTGCCCCGCGAGCTTCATGCCGCTCGCATTCACGTCCGCGACGAGGTCTTCGAGCGAACCCGAAAGGCGCGCGCCGACCTGCACCGTCTCGCCGCTGACCTTGCCCGCGTAGGTCACATCGCCCGTGAGCGGAAACGGCCGCGCGCCGCCGTCGAGCTTCGCGGCCGCCGTCACGGCGCCGAACGGCGTGTCGAGACGCTGCACCGTCGCCTCGTGATGCTGGCCGTCGCTGCGCCCGTTGAAGAGCAGGCGCGAGAATTCGGTGGTCGTCGTCCCCTGGTGCAGCCGCAGTTTTTCGACGCTCAGATCGCGGATCGCGAGCTGGATCGGCAGGCGCAGGTCCTTCGGCAGTTCCGTCTTCTTGCTCGGCTCGTTGGATGGCGCAATGCGCGCGTCGATGGTGCCGACATGCAGATAGTCGATGGTAAAGCGCAGCGGATCGCGCGTGAGCGACCAGCGGCCCGACACGCTGTCGACGGCGATATCGCTGCCTTTGCCGTCGAGGCTCTTCCAGTGGACATCGCGCAATTGCAGGCCCGTGGCGACCGCGCCGCCGTCCAAGTTGCCGGTGAGCCGGCCGCCGAGGAGCGAGGTCGCCGCCTGCCACAGATAGCGCGTGCCCGGCTCGGTCGTGAGCGCGAAAAACACCGTGCCGAGCGCCAGCACGACGATGATCAGGACGACGAGCACCAGCGCCGCGAGCCAGCGCAGCGCGCGCCGCCCGCCGCTGCGGCGCGGCGGCGTCTTCGGAGTTTGCGGCGCGTCGCCGCTGCCGTTGCCATTGCCGCCTGCTTGCGCGTCGGGTTCCGTCATGCGTTCGTTGTCGGGAAGATCGCTCATGGCGTGCTCAGAACGCGATGCCGAGCGTCAGATACGGCTTGATGCTCTTGTTCTTCAGGCCGTAGGCGACGTCCACGTTGACCGGCCCGACCGGGCTGCGCCAGCGCGCGCCGACGCCCACGCCCGGCTGAAACACGCGCTCGTGCCAGGTATCGGTCGCCGTGCCGATGTCGAAGAACACCGCGCCGCCCCAGTCGTGCGTGAACCAGTGCTGATATTCGCTGCTGCCCGTCACCATGTACTTGGTCGGCAACACCGAACCGGAGACATTGTGGCCGATACCCAGATAGCTATAACCGCGCACCGAATTCGCGCCGCCCGCGCGAAACAGCAGCGACGCCGGCACGCCGCTCGACGGCCCGGTCGTGAACACGCCGCCGAACTCGGCGCGAAACACCAGCAAATCGTTCTTGCCGAGCGGCAGGTACTGCTGCGCATTCGTGTAGAGGCGCGCGAACGTCTGATCGGTCATCACGTTTTTCACGGCGAAGCCCGCCTCCGCCCGGATCACGTTGCCGCGGCGCGGGAACAGCGGATCGTCGACGTCGCGGCGCACCCACGTCCACGCGGGCACGAGCGCGCGCGCGGTCGACGGGTTCGGCTCGTTCTGCGTGAGACGGTCGTCGTAAAAGGTCAGCGAGTACGTCGTGTCGATGTTCTGCGTCGAGCGCGAACGCTGCACGCCGACGCGCGCGCTGTAGATCTTCGTATCCGATACGTCCGTGATCGTGTAGGAGCCGAACACCGCGTTGACCCAGCCGCGCGAATCCGGCGGCATGGCGAGCTGCACGCGGCCGTACTGCTGCGTCTGGTCGAGCCGGCCGGAGATGGTGAACGGGTACGCCGCGCCGAACGTATTCAGATAGCTGTAAGCGCCCTGAATGTGAAAGCCGGTGTCCGTCGCATAGCCGACGCCGTAGCGCACGCTGTTGTACGGATACTCGCTCACCTTGATGTGCAGCGGCGTCTCGATGGGCTTCGTGACGTCGTTGCTCGCGTCGATCGCGACGCTCGCATAGTACGGCGTGTTCTGCACCTGCCGCTGAAGCTCGTTCACGCGGGCGATGTCGTAGATTTCGCCTTCGTGGATCGGATTCACGTTCTCGATGATCTTCTGCGGATAACGCTTCGTGCCGCTGATATCGAGCTTGCCGAAGGTGAAGGTCGGGCCGCTGTCGAACGTGACCGAGAGATCCGCCATCTGCGTGCGCGGATTGATGCGCGCCTGCGACCGGACGATGCGCGCGCCGAGATAGCGGCGCGATTGCAGCGCCCGCAGCGCCGCGCTCTTCGCGTCGTCCCACGCGTGCTGCGAGAAGGCGTCGCCTTCGTTGACCGAAAACGCGAACCGCGCGGCGTTTTCCTGCGCGCGGTCTTCTGTCGCCACCGCGCCCGTGAACTTCAGGTCCACCGAAGCGACTTTCGTCTGCGGACCGGGATCGACGCTGACTTTCACCGAACGCTTCTCGCCCGCCGTGTTGACGTCCGTGCGCACGACCGGCGTGAAATAGCCCTCGGTCGCGACGAGATCGCGCACGTCTTTCGGCGTGGCGGTGACGAGGAACTGGAACTGGTCGTCGCTCACGTCGTCGCGCTTCGCGAAACGCGCGAGGTCGAGATGATCCTGCAACAGCTTCTTGATGCTGCGCGGTGCGTCGATGTCCACGTCGTATTTCGCAAAGGCGGGCGTCGCGGCCGCCAGCAATGCAAGCACCGCGAGCGCAGCCGACGCAAGGCGGAACCCGGCGACGGCGGCCGGGCGATTGCGGCCAGGAGGCGCAAACGGTTTCGCTGTGCGCGGTATTGCGGCCAGGTTGCGCAGCGCGCGCAGCGAATCAGACAAACGCCCCGCCAAACGTGACCTCCGGCATCGGGATGAGTGGGAATCGAAAGGTGAAGCGGTCCTGCGGGTGCTTCCGGTACGGCTCGAGTGCGGCTTCGGCGCGGCTCGCGCCGCACGGCGCAGGCGCTATTTCACCACATCGATGCGCGCGGGCGACGCAAAAAAGCACGGTACGGCACGAAAGCCGTGCGCCGTTGGACGGCGCGAGGGCCCGGCGGGTTCCGCACGCGAGCGCGGCAAGCGCCGATATGCGTGGACCGCGCCTCTCCTTGCGGTAAAATCGCCGACGAACTCGCGCGCCCGATTGCCCGGGCGCGCCGCCCTCATCGAACCGAATCGACTCAACGGAAGCCGCATCATGTATCAGTCGGACATCACCCAGTTCATCAATCAGCTGAAGGCGCAGAAACCCACGCTGGAAGACGAACAGCGCCGCGGCCGCGCGCTCCTGTGGGACAAACAGCCCGTCGATCTCGACGAGCGCGCGCGTCAGCAAACCTCGCGCGTGAAGCAGACGCCTTACGTGTACTACCAGAACTTCTGAACGTGAGCGCCGGCCAGGAGCCGCAAGCAGCGCGGGACGATGCACGCGAAACTCGCGACGTGGCGCTCGCCGCGCCGGCGACCGATTCGACGCCCGACACCATCGACGGCGTCGCGATCGCGCATCTGTACGGCGAGCCGCTCTGGAAGCTGCCGACGGATCTCTACATTCCGCCGGACGCGCTCGAAGTCTTTCTGGAAGCGTTCGAAGGCCCGCTGGACCTTCTGCTCTACCTGATCCGCAAGCAGAATTTCAACGTGCTCGACATTCCGATGGCGGATGTCACCGCGCAGTATCTCGGCTACGTGGACCAGATTCGCCAGTCGAATCTGGAACTGGCGTCGGAATATCTGCTGATGGCGGCCATGCTCATCGAGATCAAGTCGCGCATGCTGCTGCCGGTCAAGAAAGCCGACACCGGCGAGGACGCCGAAGACCCGCGCGCCGAACTCGTGCGCCGGCTGCTCGAATACGAGCAGATGAAGCTCGCAGCGCAGCGCATCGACCAGTTGCCGCAACTCGGCCGCGACTTCCTGCGCGCGGAGGTCTATATCGAGCAGGCGTCGGTGCAACGCTTCCCGGACGTCGACATGAACGACCTGCGCGCCGCCTGGGCCGACGTCATCAAGCGCGCGAAGCTCGTGCAGCATCACAAGATTTCGCGCGAAGAGCTTTCGGTGCGCGAGCACATGAGCATCATCCTGCGCCGTCTGCAAACCGCGCGCTTCATGGAGTTCACGGAGCTTTTCGATACGTCGCGCGGCGTGCCGGTCGTCGTCGTGAACTTCATCGCGATGCTGGAGTTGTCGCGCGAATCGCTGCTCGAAATCACGCAGGCCGAGCCGTATGCGCCCATCTACGTCCGGCTGGCGTACTCTCCTGCCTAAGAACCCGCTTTTCTCCCACATTTGCCTCGGGGCAGCCGTTTTTCACGCCGCCCGCCAGGAGACACCCGCTCGATGAAAGTCATCAGCTCGATCCATGAACTGCGCGACCAGTTGCGCGGCCAGAACCGAACCGCCTTCGTCCCGACGATGGGCAATCTTCACGAAGGCCATCTCTCGCTGATGCGGCTCGCGCGTCAGCATGGCGATCCCGTGGTCGCGAGCATCTTCGTGAACCGCCTGCAATTCGGGCCGAACGAAGACTTCGACAAATATCCGCGCACGTTGCAGGACGACATCGAAAAGCTGCAAAGCGAGAACGTCTACGTGCTCTTTGCGCCGACCGAGAAGGACATGTACCCGGAGCCGCAGCAGTATCGCGTGCATCCACCGCACAATCTCGGCGACATTCTGGAAGGCGAATTCCGCCCCGGCTTCTTTCATGGCGTGTGTACCGTCGTGATGAAGCTGATGTCGTGCGTGCAGCCGCGCGTCGCGGTGTTCGGCAAGAAGGACTACCAGCAGTTGATGATCGTGCGGCAGATGTGCCACCAGTTCGCGCTGCCGACGGAGATCGTCGCCGCCGAGACCGTGCGCGACGAAGACGGCCTCGCGCTGTCATCGCGCAACCGCTTTCTGTCGCCTGCCGAGCGCGCCGAGGCGCCGCAGCTGGCCGCGCAACTGCAGCGCGTGCGCGAAGCCGTGCTGTCGGGAAACCGCGATATCGCCGCGCTCGAACGCGACGCCATGAACGCGCTCGCCGAGCGCGGCTGGAAGCCCGACTACGTGAGCGTGCGCAAGCGCGCCGACCTGCTCGCGCCGGGCGAGGCGGACGCGGATGCGCCGCTCGTCGTGCTCGCCGCCGCGAAGCTCGGCGCGACGCGCCTCATCGACAATCTGGAAATCTGAAGGAAGTCCGCAACATGCAACGCACCATGCTCAAATCGAAGATTCATCGCGCGACGGTCACGCACTGCGAGCTGCACTACGAAGGCTCGTGCGCCATCGACGAGGATCTGCTCGAAGCGGCGAATCTCCTGGAGAACGAGCAGATCGACATCTGGAACGTGAACAACGGCGAGCGCCTGACCACGTACGCGATCAAGGGCGAGCGCGGCAGCGGCATGATTTCGCTGAACGGGTCGGCCGCGCGGCGCGCGCAACTGGGCGATCTCGTCATCATCGCGGCATTTGCGCAGGTGGACGAAAAGGAGATCGCGGCGGGCTGGAAGCCGAATCTCGTGTTCGTGGACGACAACAACCGCATCAAGGGCAGCCGCGATCACGTGCCGACGCAGAACTGGACGTAAATCGTCGGAGCTTTGCCCCACGAAGCCGGCGCATCCGTCAAGGAGCGCCGGCTTTTTTCATTTCTTCTGCACCCAGTCGATGATCGGCTGCCACTGCTCCAGATCCTTCTCGACGCGGCTTTGCGCGACATCCCAGATGGTGAGACCGTGCGCGGCGAGCTGCACGTAGTTCTGCGTGTCGCGCAGAAAGGCGAGCACCGGCAGATCGAGCCCTTCCACGAAACGATGCAGCTGGTCTGCCGAGCGCGTGCGCGCATCGACGCGCATGCCGACCACGCCCACCTGTATCGAGCCTTTGCGCACCGCCTTTTCCTTCGCCAGCTTCGCGAGAAATTCCTGCGTCGCGAGAATGTCGAACATGGACGGCTGCAACGGCACGATCACCTTGTCCGCCAGTTGCAGCGCCAGCGCTAGCCGGTTGCCGTGTACGCCGGCCGGTGTATCGACGATGGCTTTTTCCAGACCTTTCGGCGGCTTCGTAGGCGCATCGGGATTCACGCCCCATTCCTCGATTTTCGGCAGCGTGTCGACGCGCAGCGAAAGCCAGCCGTGCGCCGAGCGCTGTTTGTCGAGATCGGCGAGCGCGACCCATTCGCCGTTCGCGGCGAAATAGCCTGCGAGGTTCGTTGCGAGCGTGCTTTTGCCGACGCCGCCTTTCGGATTTGCCACCACGATCACGGTCATGGAATGTCCTGATATTTGTACGGCGCGCGAGAAAGTGCGGAAGCCGCGCGCACGGTTTCGTCGTTATAGAACGGATACATGATTCGAGCCGTTGATAATATCGGCAAACGACACGCGCGGCACGCTGGCCGGTTGGCCGATGGCGCGCGCTTTCTCTTCTCGACCGGATGACCGCTCATGCCCCTTCGCCCCGACGTCACGCTCGACTTCTTGCGCCACCGCCAGAAAGGCCGTCTGCCCGATCTGCTCGGCATCCAGCTGCTTTCGCTCGATGAAGGCGCGCTCAGCGGCGAACTCGTGATCCGCCCGGAACTGCTCGCGCCGAACGGCTTTCTGCACGCGGCGACCGTCGTCGGGCTCGCGGATACGTGCTGCGGCTATGCGTGCATCGCGCATCTGCCGGAGAAGGCGCAAAATTTCACGACGCTCGAACTCAAGAGCAACCACGTTTCGACGGCGCGCGAGGGGAAGATCGTCGCGAAGGCCAGCGCCGTGCATCTTGGACGCAGCACGCACGTGTGGGACGCGACGGTGACGAATGGCGACGGCAAGCTGATCGCGATGTTTCGGTGTACGCAGATGATCCTGTACTGACGCCCTTACCCGAACAACGCCGCCACCGCATCCATATCGAGCGACTCGGCAAACGCATCCGCGAGACGTTCCAGCGACGCCTCGCGCAGCGCGGGATAGTCGAGCGGCGCGGCATCATCGACGCCGGCCCACGCGAGCAGCGCGGCGCAGGCTTCGGGCGTATCGAACACGCCGTGCAGATACGTCGCGGCGATCTGTCCATCGTCCGATATCGCGCCATCGACGCGCCCCGAATCCAGCGCGACCAAGGGCCGGTCCAGCGCCGCGCCGCTCGTGCGGCCCATGTGAATCTCGTAGCCACGCACGGGCGCTGAATCCGAATCGACCAACAAGCGACCGCTCACGTTCTCCAGTTGCTTCTGCGGCGTGAGCATCGTGTACAGATCGAGCAGGCCGAGACCCGCAACACGCCCCGCCGCGCTTTCCACGCCATCCGGATCGTCGATCTCGCGCCCGAGCATCTGCATGCCGCCGCAAATGCCGAGCACTTTCCCGCCGTATCGAAGATGCCGGGTGATCGCGCGATCCCAGCCGTGCTCGCGCAGCCACGCGAGATCCCGCTGCACGCTTTTCGACCCCGGCAGCACGATGAGATCCGCAGGCGGCGGCGCGACGCCCGCGCGCACGTACTCGAAATCGACCTGAGGATGCGCCCGCAGCGCATCGAAGTCCGTGTGATTGCTGATGCGCGGCAACGCCGGCACGATCACCCTCAGCGCCGCGCCTTCACTCGGCGTACGGGAATCGCGCGGCAGCATGTCTTCGGCATCGAGCGTGAGGCCATGCAGATACGGCAGCACGCCGAGCACGGGCTTGCCAGTCTGCGCTTCGAGCCAGTCGAGCCCCGGCTTCAGGAGGCCGATATCGCCGCGAAACCGGTTGATGACGAAGCCGCGCACGCGCGCCCGCTCGCTCTCCGACAGACACGCCAGCGTGCCGACGAGATGCGCGAACACGCCGCCGCGATCGATGTCCGCCACCAGCACCACCGGGCAATCGACGCGCTCGGCGAAGCCCATGTTCGCGATATCGCGGTCGCGCAAGTTGATCTCGGCGGGACTGCCCGCGCCTTCCACGATCACCGCGTCGAAGTCGGCCTGCAAGCGCGCGTACGACTGCAAGACGGCATCGAAGGCAATGCTTTTGTACGCGTGATAAGCGCGCGCGTCGAGATTGGCGTGCGCGTGGCCGTGGATGATGACCTGCGCGCCGCGATCGCTCGTCGGCTTGAGCAGCACCGGATTGAAGTCGATGCGCGCCGGCACGCCCGCCGCGACCGCCTGCAACGCCTGCGCGCGGCCGATCTCGCCGCCGTCGATCGTCACCGCGCTGTTGAGCGCCATGTTCTGCGGCTTGAAGGGCGCAACGCGCGCGCCGCCGCGCCGCGCGAGACGGCACAGACCCGCGACGAGCGTGCTTTTGCCGGCATCGGACGTGGTGCCCTGAATCATCAACGTGCCGCGCGGAGTGAAGGGCATCGGAGGATTCCCATGAAGAACGACGCGCTATCTTAGCCCGTCAGTACAATATTGCGATGATCCCCGACATCACGTTCATTCTCGGCGGCGCTCGCTCCGGCAAAAGCGCGCACGCCGAACGCCTCGCCGACGAAAGCGGCCTGCCCGTCACGTATATCGCGACGGCGCGTATCGGCGATGCCGAGTTCGCCGAGCGCGTGCGGCATCATCGGTTGCGCCGGCCCGCGCACTGGACGCTCGCCGAAGCGCCGCTCGATCTCGCGGGCGCGTTGCGCGAGGCGGATCGCGCGGGACAGTGCGTGCTGATCGACTGCCTCACGCTCTGGCTCGCGAATCTGCTCTGCCCTCCCGATGCCTCCTTCGACGAGCCCGCCACGCTGCCGCCCGCCGCCATCCAAGCATTCGATGCCTTCGACCGCGCCCTCGCCGATGCGCGCGGCAAGGTCATCGTCGTGAGCAACGAGATCGGGCTCGGCGTGGTGCCGCTCGGCTCGGTCACGCGCCTTTACGTCGACGAGCTCGGCCGGCTGAACCAGCGCGTCGCGGCCGCCAGCACGCGCGCCATGTTGATGGTCGCGGGCCTGCCGCTCGTGCTAAAGGGCTAAAGGGCTAAAGGGTCGAACGTCATGCTCCTTCTTTCCGTCTACGCGATGTCGCTGCTCGCCGTCCTCGGCGTGATCGTCGATCGCATCGTCGGCGAGCCGCGCGGGCGGCATCCGCTGGTCGCGTTCGGCCAGTTCGCGACGAAGCTCGAAGCGCGGCTCAACACCGGGCATCGCGCGCGGCCGGCGGGGATTCTCGCGTGGATCGTCGCGGTGGCGCCGCCCGTTTGCATCGCGTGGCTCGTCGTGAGCGTGCTGCCGTTCGCGTACGCGTGCATCGTTCACGTGATGCTGCTGTGGTTCGCGCTCGGCGCGAAGAGTCTGCGCGAACACATCGCGCCGATTGCGCGGGCGCTCAGTCTCGGCGATCTCGACGGCGCGCGGGCGCTCACGTCGCGCATCGTGTCGCGCGATACGTCGGAGGCGGACGAGCTGGCGTTGTCGCGCGCGGCGGTCGAATCGGCGCTGGAGAACGGCAACGACGCGATCTTCGGCGCGCTCTTCTGGTTCGCGATCGCGGGCGGGCCTGGCGCGCTCGCGTTCCGGCTCGCGAACACGCTCGACGCGATGTGGGGTTATCGCACGCCGCGCTATCTGCGCTTCGGCTGGGCGGCGGCGCGCTTCGACGACGTGCTCAACTACATCCCCGCGCGTCTCACGGCCGCGAGCTACGCGCTCACGGGCGACACCGGCATGGCGTGGCACTGCTGGCGCACGCAGGCGCGTTCGTGGGACAGTCCGAACGCCGGCCCGGTGATGGCCGCGGGCGCGGGCAGCCTGAACGTGCTGATCGGCGGCGCGGCGGTCTATCACGGCGTGCTCGAAGCGCGGCCGACGCTCGGCGCGGGCCACAACGCGACGCCCCGGCATGTGGTGGCGGCGCTGCGGCTCATCGACCGTTCGGTGCTGCTGTGGCTCGCCGTCTTTCTGGTCCTCGCCATCCTGAGTGTGACGACGAATGCCTGATCCGATTCCGCACGGCGGCAATTTGCGCTACGCCGCGCGCCGCTATTCGATACCGCTCGACGACTGGCTCGATCTCTCGACGGGCATCAATCCGCGCGGCTACCCGGTGCCGCCCGTGCCGCCCGACGCCTGGCGACGCCTGCCCGAAGACGACGACGGACTCGCCGATTGCGCCGCGCGTTACTACGGCGCGCCGCTCGCGTTGCCGGTGGCGGGCTCGCAAACAGCGATCCGCGCGCTCCCGTATCTGCTCGAGCGCGGCACGGTGGGCGTCGCGCCGCTGACCTACGGCGAATATGCGCCGGCGTTCGTTCGCGCGGGGCATCGCGTCGTGACGCTCGATGTCGCCTGCGCGGAGCTGCCTGCGTCGCTCGATCACGTGATCGTCGCGAATCCGAATAACCCGACGGCCGAGCGGCTCGACCGGAAAACACTGCTGCGCTGGCAAGCGCGGTTGGCTTCGCGCGGCGGCACGCTGATCGTCGATGAAGCCTTCGCCGACGCCGATCCCGCCGCGTCGCTCGCCAGTGACACCGCCCGCGAGGGTCTCGTCGTGCTGCGTTCGGTCGGCAAGTTCTTCGGGCTGGCGGGCATCCGCGCGGGCTTCGTGCTCGCCGCGCCCGCGTTGCTCGACCAACTGCGCGACGCGATGGGCGCGTGGACCGTCGGCGGACCGGCGCGGCATGCGGTCATGGCCGCTTTTGCCGATCACGCGTGGCAGGCCGAGACGCGCGAGCGCTTGCAGCGCGACGGCGCACGACTCGCCGCAATCATCGCGCGACATGGGTTCGATGTGCGCGGCACGCCGCTGTTCGCATGGACGCAAACGCAGCGGGCGCGGTCGCTGCAACACGAACTGGCGATGCGCGGAGTCTGGACGCGGCTCTTCGAGCGGTCCGATATGACGCCGAGTCTGCGCATCGGTCTGCCGGGCAGCGAAGGCGACTGGGCGCGGCTTGAACGCGCGCTTGCGGAGATCGTCGGATGAACTGGTTCGCCGTCTTCGCGATGAATCGAGCTCACGCGTCGTTGAACTGCCGGTGCCAGCGGAGACCGCCGCATGAAGGCGCGCACATGGAGACTGCACTTAATCGCATGCGTCGCCCTCATTCCAATGAATCACGCCCACGCCCCACTGACATGGCCCGCGCCTGGGCAGATCGCCGCATGACGACGCGCACGTTCAACTTGCGTCTCGCCACATGCGCCGCCCTTCTCGCAATGAACCAAGCGCACGCGTCGCTGACCGTCACCGACGACACCGGCGCTCCCGTCACGCTCCCTGCGCCCGCGACGCGCGTCGTGAGTCTCGCGCCGCATGTCACCGAGTTGCTGTACGCGGCGGGCGGCGGCGCGCGCATCGTCGGCACGGTCAGCTATAGCGATTATCCGAAGGAAGCGCAGTCGATTCCGCGCGTCGGCGACAACAAGGCGCTCGATCTCGAGCGAATCGTCGCGCTGCATCCGGATCTGATCGTCGTCTGGCGGCACGGCAATGCCGCGCGTCAGACGGACAAGCTCAAGGCGCTCGGCATCCCGCTCTTTTTCAGCGAGCCGAAGCATCTGGCCGACATCCCCGCGAGCATCGACAAGCTCGGCGCGCTGCTCGGCACGGAAGACACGGCGCGCGCCGCATCGACGGCTTTCACGCGCGATATCGCGGCTCTGCGCGCGAAATACGCGCAACTGCCGCCGGTGCGCGTGTTCTATCAGGTCTGGGACGATCCGCTGATGACGCTCAATCGCGACAACGTGTTCAGCGAAGTGATCGGGCTATGCGGCGGCGTGAACGTGTTCGCTGCCGAAGCGCCGCGCGTGCCGACCGTTTCGACCGAAGCCGTGCTCGCGGCGAACCCCGAAGCGATCGTGACCGCGACGCCCGGCGCGACGAAGCCCGACCGCCCGTTGCCCGCGCTCGACCGGTGGAAGCAGTGGACGTCGCTGACGGCGGTCGCGCGTGGCAATCTGTTCGGCATCGACGGCGATCTGATCAATCGGCCGACGCCGCGGCTGGCGCTCGGAGCGGCGCAGCTTTGTCGTGATTTGGATGGGGCGCGGAAGCGGCGTTGAAAGCGGAGGCGGATGGCCGAATGCGAGCGTACGGGCCGCCTTTGTTGGGAGGCGGTAGACAGATGCGCCTAGACGAGTTCGTCCTGCGTTGCGCAAGCCAGGCGCGCTCTGCGTACGAGCGTGAGCTTGTTTGGCAATGAGCCGCTGAAACAGGCAATCGCGCATGGGCAAGTCAAATCGCTATCAGACGCGTGCATAGCCATCCGCGCAAGACGAGCAGATCGAACAGCCGCACTCGAGCGCGGCGGGCTCGAACACCAGCGGTCGACCGTCGATGGCGGCTGAGGCATCGCCGCCAGAAACGAGGGGAAACTTGCCGTCGTGCTTGGGACAGATCGCCATGTCGCCCAACACGCACTGTCGGATGTCGTTCACGGGGAAGCCGCTGGCTTCCACCATGACGCCGCCGCCCGAATGTCTGTCGCCTAAACGAATTGCACCGCCTGACATTGATTTACCTTCCTTGTTGATCTTCGACGAATAAACCTTTCTCATGGCGCAGTCCGCGATTCGATATCCATCGCTTCGGGCCACTCGACCTTCGGTGCCAGACGCAGGGCGAGGTTGTACGGCGCAACATCGTTAGCATTGCGCGGTTCACCACCCGCACCGCCCCAGCGAAACTCGTCGCCGCATCGGCCACTCCCCCCACCGCCGCGAACACCCCACCCGCCTTCACCAGCACCTCACCCAGCCCGATCACCTTCGATAACGTGGGCGTGACCTCCGTCCCCGCGCGCTGAATGAACGCCTGTATCGCCTTGGCCGGAATCTTAATTGCCTGCCCTGCGATCTCCGCGCCGCCACCCATCATCCCGATCGACGCGCCATAAAACGACGCCACGGCCTCCGGATGACGCGCGCCCACTTTCGCATCCAAATCCGCAAGACTGTTCTTCAGCGAGTCTTGCAGGAAGTACAGGCTGATCATCGACAAGCCGCCGTCCACACCGTTAATGGACAAATTCTTCAAGCTTCTGAAGCTGCCACTGGCGAAATCACGCGCGGCCTGTCCGGCGATCTTGATGCCGCGCAGCGCTTTGGCGACCTCCGGCTCCAGGTTCTTCAAGCCCGCGGCTACTTCGCGTAACACCTCGCCCGTATTAGCTTTCAGCCCACCGCCCGCCGACATTAGCCGTTGCTTTGCCTGTTCCGCGCTACCCTGTACCCACAGTGTCACCTCGATCAGTGTCTTGCGCACAGCAGGATTTGGGATGGCAATCAGGCCAGCGAAGACCATCGCCCGCACGCGCCGTCCGGCAGCTTTGGTGGAATCGACCGAGCCGCGCAGATTTTCGGAGAGGATATCGAAGCACTCGCCTACGGTGAGCTGTATCTTGACCTGTGTCAGCTGGAAACCTCCGTAGAGCCAGTTAGCTCCTTGGTGGAGTCCGTTCAGGGCCAACTTGGTGCCATCGCTCAGTTGCTTGTCCAGGCGGTTGACGGCGTCGTGCATGGCGGCCAGCAGACGATCCGCAGCCTCGGCGGTGAGGTGCTCGCGCAAGTCGGCGACTCCCTTGCTGCCGGCGACACCTTTCACGCTGTCGTAATACTTCTTGCCCGCATCGTTGGCCATATTCGCTGCGTTGAACAGCGGGGTCAGCGCGGCGAGCAACTGCGTGCGCTGGCCTTGGAGGGCCACGTAAGCAGCACTCTTCGGATCGCTGAGCAACTGCTGCCAGGCCTTACCGCTCGGACCCAACACTTCAGGTGTCGGCTTTGCACCGGGTTTGGCCGGCGGAGGCGGCCCATCGGTCACGCCGCCCAGCAGGCAATCCGACACCATGCTCAGACGGGATGCCCAGCACCGAGATTCGGTGTCTACGTAATCCAGTTCGACGATGCGGCTCCAGTCTGCCTTGACCACGGCCTCGGCCCAATCCTTGGCATACGCATCGATACGTTTCTGGGAATCCGCTGAAGCCTTGTCGTACTGATCCTGAAAGTCCTTGCGTGTCTTTTCATCGTAACGATCCTCCAGGCGGGCGTGACGGCTTTTTGTCTTGCTGGCTGCGAGCTGGTCGGTCTGCCGCGCGACGTCGACGGGAGGCATGCCAGCCTTGGCGGAAAGAAATGGATTGTTGTTCCAGGCTTCCACCCGAGCCGCATTCGCCTTGGCTTCGGCTGCGGCGTCATCGCGTGCGCGCGAAGCTTCCAGTGCCTTGATGCCGAGCAGACATTGCGAGGTAAGGTATTTGTAGCGAATCGTCGGCTCTTCCGCCCAGCGCTGCTTTTGCGTGCGTTCGGCAAGACGCAGGTTGTTGAGTTCGTGAATCGTTCCTGCCGGGTCGGGCAGGACGATGCCCGCGACGCCATTGGGCAGTTGGTACTGCTTCTCCATGATGTGCAGAAAATCGCGCATGGCCTGCGTGCGAGACTGGCGCGAGTACCAGCCGTGTACGCTGCCGAAATCGCTCATGACGCTTGAGTATTCAGCAACCTGGCCCACGAGCGGATGAGCGTGTTCCAGCGCGAGCGCCTGAGCTTTCGCGGGATCGGTCTTCAAAATGGTCAGATCGACGACGGTAAAACGACTGCGCCAGTCGCTACGAAGCGGGACGGCGAAGCGTGTGCCATTGCCGTCGGTCTTGATGGTCTTCCCAGTTTTGTAGGCGTCGAGCACTGCCATAGCCCAAGGGTCCTGCGAAAACGCAATCCACGCTTCCTTGTACCTGCTGGTGTCTATGTTCAGGAACGCGGCACGCAGATCATGCCCGGCAGTGATGCAATCCTTCGAAAGCGGCGGCGCCTTGGCGCGCGGCATCTCGTAAGGGTTGAAGCTCCGTAGATACCCTTCGGGCGTGACCTGATAGGCCTGCCAGTGGTTCTGGTCGAGGAGCACGTACACATAGCCTTCGCGCAGCACGCGCGCACCCATTTGCGTGTTCGGATTACTGAGCGTCCCGTGCTTGGCTAGTGATTGGGTGGCCGGCAACACGGCTTCGCGCAGCGGCAAGATGGGCAAGCCCTTGCGCTGACATGCGTTGCAATGTCCCGGTGTGACCGGACTGGTTTCCGCGCCAGCGGCGCTGAGCGCTCGGCTCGTGCTCATGAGTATTCCTTCGCTGGGGGCAGTGACGCGACGATGCGCATCCACGCGCGATCGTCATACTGTTCTAAGAGGACGCTTAGGCTGGACTCGCCGCGAGCTGCTCGCTTGATGTCGGCCTGGACGCCCGGGTCGTACGGGACGTGAGGATGCACGGACACCCGCACAAGCGCCAACATGATGATGTCGTGGCTATCACGCAAGCCGAACTTCCGTGCATCGCGAATCAGGCGATACGCATGGGCCGCTGCCTGCGGCGGAAGCATGCTGACAGGAGAGCGCCAGCGATGCGGCGCATAGTCCATTGGCGCGACTGTCGAACGCTTCCACGCCGCGAGTACGGCAGCGACCAACGGCGCCTCGCGCTGAACGTCGAACGCAAGGGCAGGCAAAGGTGTTGCGGGGGTGTCGCGACTTTCAGTGAGCACCGCGAAGTCGCCCCAACTGGTAGGACACAGCCAATGCGAAATTGGACTGAGGCGACTGGCGAATTCGCTGCGCGCCGCGGACGCCAGCAGTTCGAGTCGGAGCGGCTCAAAGACCGGGAAGAACTCCTCCATGTCGGGTTGTGAAGAAAACTGGCAGAACGACACGAGGTGCGCCGCCAGCGCCTCGGGCGGTAAGCGGCTAGTCAGCCATCCGCAGACGTACGGCTTGCGGTAGCCTCGATCGTCCGCTGCGTAGGCATGCGAACGGGTCAGTAGTTCCTCATCGGGTCGATCCTCAGGCTCGGCCAACGTAATCAAAACCGGGAACGCTTCCGAGGCGTGAGAAAGGTCGGGACGCGGCACGCGCTGAACGGCAGCGTCGCCCAGACGTTTGGCGAGCGAATTGATGTGGAGAGGATTCGCCTCATCGCACGCGGACAGGGGATCGAGCAAGAGATAAAGATATTGATCGGCCGGCCGGGTGTCGCGCGCGAAGTTCAGAACAGTGTCCACGCTCATCGGTTCTTCTCCACGCAATCGGCCGCGCCTTCCATCACCGAGCCATTGAACGAGAGGCCGTTGCCCGATCCGGTGCTCACCGTGACGGCGCCCTCAAGGCGGATCTGAGGCCCCTTGATCGTGATGCCACTGCCGTCGATCGTTATCGTGCCACCTGGCCCTTGAATGACCGCGCGGTCGCTGGCCTGCAACTGGTACATCTGCGTCTGGCGTTCGATGCTTTGCCCGACGCTGAGTTTGTGATGCCCCTGCACGGTTTGTTCGACGTGGCCTCCCACCTCGGTGGTGTGGTTGGCAGTAATCTTATCGGTGCGATCATTTCCTATTGTTTCGACACGATTCTTGCCGATGGTGAGCGTGTGGTTGCGCTCGATCATGAGTGTGGCGTCCTGGCCGACCCGGTGAGTACGGTTATGACCGACGCTCACCTCTTCGTCGTTGCCCACCGTCTCGCTACGGTCGTGCCCGATGCCGATGGTTTCATCACGCTCGACATTCTCGCTGCGGTCGTTACCGACGAAGATCGTCTCGTCATGATTGACGTGGATGTTCTGATCCTTCTGCGCGTGAACGTAGATTTCCTCCTGATCCTTCTCGTCCTCAAAGCGCAGCTCGTTGAAGCCATCGCCCTTGTGCGTCTGGCTCTTGATGGTCATGCGCGTCTTGTGACGCGGCAGCTCATAGGGCGGCAAGTTCTCCGCGTGATACGTGCGCCCGATGATGATCGGCTGGTCCGGGTCGCCGTCCAGAAATGCCACGATCACTTCCTGACCGATGCGGGGAATCGCCATGTGGCCCCAGGTCGCACCCGCCCAGTTCTGCGCCACGCGCACCCAGCAGGAGCTTTGCTCATCGGGCGGGTCGTTGCGCTGCCACGGAAAGCAAATCTTCACGCGGCCGAACTCGTCGCAATAAATCTCCTCACCCGCAGGACCGGTGACGGTCGCGATCAGCGGCCCGTCGATACGCGGCTTAGGTGGCAGCGGCGCTTTCCATTCGACATCGTCGGGCACCAGCTCGGCGGTGTAGCCGTAGTGCGTGCCTTGCTGAGCATCCGCAGATTCCTCTTGCTGGCTCACGTGCTGGGTGCCGCGATGCATGATGCGCACGGGCCGCCAGCCGCGATTCCATTCCTCGCGCGGATGGTCGACGAGATCGAAGCGCAAGCCCGGCACAAGGCGCGCGTCGTCGCCCTCGGCGATCGCAATCTGCGCATCGCGCCGCAGCGCCAAGAGGCGCGTCTGCGTGAAGGGAACACCGGCCGCATCTTCCTTGTAGCGTCCGGGGTAGCCGTAGCGTTCGTAATCCCGACCCTGGTGGTCGACATTGGCCCCGTCCTGGCTGTGCTGCTGGCCGTAGCGCGGATTCTTGAACGTGTAGTCGCGTTGCGCCTGACGGGCCGTCCGTACGCGTTCGGCGTAGCGGAAGCTGCGTAAGCCCGGCTCGGGCGCATCGCCGCCGGGATTCGGGTTATAGGAGACCGGCCCGCCCGCGATCGCGCCATGCACGATGAGCTTGTCGCCGTGGATCAGGCGGTGGCCGTTCGCGGAGAACTGAAAGGCATAGTAGAAGCCTTCCTCCGCGCCAATGCGCTGCACCCATTCGAGTGTCGACTCCCCTGCCTGCACACAATACTCACGGGGCAAATGCGTGCTAAACGCCATCTGTTCGTAGTCGGTGATGCCTTGCTCGGTCATCAGCGTCTGCAGAATCTGCGGAATGCTCTTCTGCTGGAACACGCGCCAGTCGCTGCGCAAGTCAGCCCGGGCCAAGGCCGGCGTCACCGTCGCGTGATACACCGTGCGTCGAAATCCCGTCTCGCCTTGCTCGAAGGCGCTGACGATGCCGTGGACGTAGCGCACTGGCACATCATCGCGCCAGATGGTCAGCAGCGCGCCTTGGTCGAGCACATCACCGAAGTCGACGGCAGGATCGTGGCTAGCAAGCTCCAGATCAAGCTCAAAGGGCTCGGAAAGCCCTTCCACTAAGTCAAAGCTGCGAACATCGAGCGTGAGGCCGCTCGCGGTCCCGAAAGTGAAGCGCAAGTCGGATTGACGCGGCATGAATAATGAGTTCCCCGAAAGGCCTCGTGCGAAGCGAGTAAGTCGTAAGATGCGGCGCACACGTCAGAAGAGACGTCCGTATGCGAGTATCCTCAATGGGCAAGTTTTCGATACAAGAAAACTCCGAATGCGTCCCTTATTTTGATATCAATGAGTCAGCGCGCAGCCTTGAAGCTTTGAAACTTGCTGGTCGGCAATCTGTTCGATGAGATTTCGACGTGATCTAAGCGGGACCGAAGAAGCGCCCTGGGGCGCGCAACCGCATCCGGTGTGAACCGCAGACGGAGTTAGGTAGGTGTTGGTCGTCCATGCCTGGCGCTGTAAGCGCGGTCGGAGAAGCTGCGGTCCCGAATCCTTCGAGGCGCGGCCGGGCGACCGAACGGCGGCCGTGCGCTCGCGTCGACCCGTCAAGCCGCGCGAACGTCGCGTACGGCTTGACACGACCTCGTCAGCACTCAAGCGTGCGTCAGAGACACGCGCTGGCAGCCAAGGAACCGCCAGGCATGACGCGTTCGGTATCGAACGCCGACGGACTTGCGCCCGCTAATGCCCTACGCATTCCACCGCACAAGCCCCCACCCCGTACCGAACCGCCGAAGCTGCACGATCCCGCCAAACGCGAGCGGCCATTGCAGCACGCTCGCCCGATCCACGCGCAGCAAATGCGCCGCGAGCACCCGCACGACGCCCGCATGCGCGACGACATGCACCGCATTCGACGCGTTCGCGCACGTGTCATCGAACCATCCCGTCACGCGCTCGCCGAACTGCGCGAGACTCTCGCCGCCGTGCGGACGCGCGTGCTCGATATCGGCGGCCCACGCGTCGATGAGCGCGCGGTCGATATCGTTCCAGGCGCGGCCTTCCCATGCGCCGAAATGCAGTTCGGAGAGCCGCGCGTCGATGCGAACCGCGCCGAGCGCCTCGGCCAGCAAAGCGCATCGGCGCAAAGGACTCGTGTGCCATCCATCGACGCAAGCGGGAACATCGAGCGAACGCATGCGCGCGTCGATCTCATGCGCCGAAGCTCGCGCATCGCGGGCAAGCGGCACATCGCTTTGGCCGTAGCAGACGCCTTCATCGACGGCCACAGCCGGGTGACGTATCAATACGAGGTCCATGCGAGCCCGACGAGATAGATCGCGATTTCGAAAATCTGCTGCGCGCAGCCGAGGCAATCGCCCGTATAACCACCGATGCGCCGCACGAAGTAGCGCCCGACGACCACGCGCAGCAACGCGAGCACGGCCATCGCGACGCAGGCGAACGTCCAGCCGAAGCAAAAGAGCCACGGCAAGCCGAAGAGCATCGCGATCGCGAAGGACATCGCGCTCATGCGCTGCGCGACCGGCTTCGCCTTGCCTTCGGCGCGCACGTAATCGAGCGTGACGAGATAGCTGATCGCGAACGCGCGGCTCGCGGCGTGCGCGGCAATCATCAGGACTACTGCACGAATCGGCGGCAACGCCGCGAGGCTTTGCCACTTCAGCGCGAGCGCGATGACGAGCGCGATCGCCCCGAATGCGCCGATGCGCGAATCGTGCATGATGCGCAGCACGTCGTCGCGCGTGTAGCCGCCGCCGAAGGCATCGGCGCAATCGGCAAGTCCGTCTTCGTGAAATGCGCCGGTGAGCAGAAGCGTCGCGGCCATCGAAAGCAGCACCGCGATGCCTGCGGGAAACACGCGCAGCGCGGCGAGATACACGAGCGCCGCGACGCCGCCGACCATCGCGCCGACGAGCGGAAAGTACCGCGCCGCCGCGTTCAGATAGTCGCGCTCGAAGCCGACCCAGCGCGGCACCGGCACGCGCGTGAAATAGCCGAGCGCCGTGAAGAAATAGCGCAGTTCGTCGAGCGGCCGGTTCATGTCAGGCTTGTTTGTTCGAGACGCCCGCTGCATCGAAGCTCGCCATTTCGTCGACGAAAGCCACGGCCGCGCGCAAGATAGGCAGCGCGAGCGCCGCGCCCGTGCCTTCGCCGAGACGCATGTCGAGTTGCAAGAGCGGCGCGGCGTCCAGATGCGCGAGCATGCGCTGATGCCCCGCTTCGTTCGATGCATGCGCGAACACGCAGTACTCGCGCACGTCCGGCGCGATCCGCGACGCGACGAGCAGCGCGGACGTCGCGATGAAGCCGTCGACGAGAATGGTCATGCGCGCTTCTGCCGCCGCGAGATACGCGCCCGTCATCATCGCTATTTCGAAGCCGCCGAACGTGGCGAGCGTGTCGATCGCGTTGCCGCTCGCCGCATGCGATGCGAGCGCGCGCCCGAGCACATCGCGTTTATGCGCGAGGCCGCGATCGTCGAGACCCGTGCCGCGGCCGACGCATTCGTCGATAGGCAGCGCGCACAAGCGGCTCATCAGACACGCCGCCGCCGACGTGTTCGCGATGCCCATTTCGCCGAAGCCGATCACGTTCGTCCCGAGCGACGCGTGATGGCGCACACGCGACGCGCCCCGCGCGATGCCTTCGAGCGCCGTCTCGCGCGACATCGCCGCTTGCCGCGCGAAGTTGCGCGTGCCGAGACCGAGCGACAGCCGCTCGTAGCCGTGATCGACCGGAATGGGCGTCGCCACGCCCGCATCGACCACTTCGAGCGCCATGCCGACCGAGCGCGACAACGCGTTGATCGCCGCGCCGCCCGCCAGGAAATTCGCGACCATCTGCGCCGTCACTTCCTGCGGATACGGACTCACGCCTTCGGCCGCGATGCCGTGATCGCCCGCGAACACGATCATCGCGGGACGCTCGATGCGCGGCTTCGTCGTCTGCTGGATCAAACCCATTTGCAGCGCGAGCGTTTCGAGCCGGCCGAGGCTGCCGGGCGGCTTCGTCTTCATGTCGATGATGCGGCGCAGCTCCGGTTCGATGCTGCGGTCGAGCGGGCAAGGCTTCGGCAGCGCGTGAGCAGTGGACATCGGCGTTCCTCGTCAGAAAGGGTGAAGCGAAGGCACGAGCGCTTCGTGCTCGCCATCGCGGATCAGGACCAGCGGATAGCCGAACGCCGCGCTCGCGCGCGCGGGCGTCAGCACGTCGGCGACGGGACCGACATGCGCGCCGCCCTTGCCGTCGAGCAAGAGCGCGTGCGTGGCGAAGCGGCGCGCAAGATTCAGGTCATGGCACGAAAAGACGATCGCGCGTCCCTCGTCGCGCGCGGCGGCGGCGAGCGCATGCAGGCAGTCGATCTGATGATGCAGGTCCAGATGCGCGAGCGGTTCGTCGAGCAGCAAGAGCGGCGCTTGCTGGCATAGCGCGGCGGCAAGCGCCACGCGCTGCCTTTCGCCGCCCGAGAGCGTGAGCACGTCGCGCGAAGCCAGGTCTGCGAGACCGAGCGCCGCGAGCGCGGCATGCGCGGCGGCGCGGTCGTCTTCGCTTTCCCAGCCCCAGCCCGTCAGATACGGAAAGCGGTTGAGCAGCACGGTGTCGAGCACGGTTGCGCTGAAGGCGTCGTGCGTGCTTTGCGGCATCAGCGCGCGTTCCCGGGCGAGGTCCGCCGCGCGCCACGACGCAAGCGCGCGGCCGCCGAGCGTGATCGCGCCCGACGCCGGCTTCGCGATTCCCGCGAGCACGCCGATGAGCGTGGTCTTGCCCGCGCCGTTCGGCCCGGCGATACACCACACTTCGCCCGCCGCGATGGTCGCAGAAAGGCCATCGACGAGCGTTCGGGCGCCCGCGCGCAAGGCGAGGTTATCGACAGAGAGCGGCTTCATCGCGGCCTTCGCAGCAGCATCCACAGGAACATGGGCACGCCGATCAGCGCCGTGACGACGCCCACCGGCAACTGCGCCGGCGCGATGACCGTCCGCGCGGCGAGGTCCGCGCTCATCACGGCGAGGCCGCCCGCGAGCGCGGCGGCGGGCACGAGCATGCGCTGGTCGTTGCCGAACGCGAGCCGCAGCAGATGCGGCACCACGAGCCCGACGAAGCCGATGGTCCCCGCCGTAGTCACCGCTGCCGCCGCCGCGAGCGATGCCACCAGATACACGCGCAGCCGCACGCGTTCCACCGGCACGCCGAGCGAACGCGCGGTGGCTTCGCCGCGCAACAGCACGTTCAACTGCGGCGCGCACGGCACGATCAACGCGAGCGCCACGCCGAGCGCGATCATCGCGGGCCACGGCGTCGATGCGCCGTTGAGGTCGCCGGTCAGCCAGAAGACCATGCCGCGCAGCCGGTTCTCGGGCGCCACGCTGAGTATCAGCGTGATGAGCGCGCCCCAGCCCGCCGCGACCACGACGCCCGTGAGCAAGAGCCGTGGCGATGCGTCCTGTTCGCCGTGCCACATGTGCGTGCGCGCAAGTCCGAGCACCAGCACGATGGATGCGAGCGCGCCCGCGCACGCGGCGAGATCGACGCCCCACCACGGCATCGACGCGAGCATCGCGGAAAGAGCGAACGCCGCCGCGCCGCCGGACACGCCGAGCACGTACGGTTCAGCGAGCGGATTGCGCAGCAGCACTTGCAGCAGCGCCCCGGCGAGCGCGAGCAGCGCGCCCGATGCGAAGCCCGCGAGCGCGCGCGGCAATCGCAGGTTCAGCACGATTTCATCGGCGATATCGGGCGTGGCCGCGTGCGCGTGCAGCAGCGCGGCGATGGCGCGCGTCGGCGGCAGCGCGACGCTTCCGAGCGCGAGCGACGCCGCCAGCACGACGACGACCGCCGCGCCCAACGCGAGCCAGATCGCGGCGGCGCGGCCTGCGTGCATCGCCTTCATCGGACGGCGCGCGTCAGCGGCGTGGCTCACGACGGATGCCAGCCGATCGTGACGTAAGCGCCGCGACGCGGCGTGTTGTACGAGTAAGCCAGTTCATAGTTGCGGTCGAACAGGTTGTCGATGCGCGCATTCACGTACCACGACTTCGTGATGTCGTATTGCGCGGACAGATTGACGACGCCGTAGCCCGCGAGCGTCGAATCGTAATCGCTGCGCGCGCCGCTCACGATCCACTCGCCGCCCACGCGCCAGCGCCCGATCGACCGATGCGCCGACAGCGACGCGAAGCGCCGCGCGCGACGCGTCAACTCTTCGTGATTCGTCTCGTCGACGGGATTCTGGAACGTCACGCTCGCGCGCACGTCCGTTGCGCCCACGTGTCCCGCCCACGATCCCTCGACGCCCTGCACCTTCGCGCGCCCCACGTTCTGCGCGGTATAGAAGCCGCTGCTGTCGCCCACGTAGTCGATCAGATTCGAATAGCGCGTCTCGAATGCCGTCACGCGCATCACGCCGATCTTGTCCGATGCGTACTGCAACGCGGCCTCGGCCGAATGGCTGCGCTCCGGCTGTATCGACGGATTGCCGCTGAACGGATAGTAGAGATCGTCGAAGCTCGGCGCGCGAAACGACGCCGCGTAGCTCGCGCTCGCGCGCCAGTGCGAATCGAAGTTGTACGCGTAGCCCAGATAGTAGCTGTTCGCGCCGCCGAAGTCGGAATACTGGTCGCGGCGCACGTTGGCCTGCACTTCGCTCGGACCGAAGCGGCCGACATAGCCCGCGAAAACGGAGTTCACATGCCGGTCGGGCGCGCTGAACTGGTCCGAATCGAGCGACTGGTCGAGGTGCTCGTAGCCGAACACGAGCTTGTGCGCGTCTGTGAGCCGAAAGTCGTTCTGCCACAGATACTGATGATTCTCCGAGTCGAAGCGGCTCGTATAGACGCCGTTCTTCTCGATGTTCGCGCGGTCTTGCCCCTGCGCGACGGTGAAGTGCGTCGTCCAGTTGTCGGTGAGCTTGCCGTTCGCGAACACCGACGCCGAGCGCACGCGATCATGCGATTCGTTGAGATCGGTCGGCACGCCGTAGGGATCGTCGAAGCTGTTCACGCCGTTCGATTGCAGGAAGCGCACGCCCGCGTCCCACTTGTCGCTGAACTTGTGGCGCAGCGTCGCGGCGACGCTTTCGTTCAGATAACCGTTCGCGTTCGGATTCGCGCCGGGCGCGCGCGCGGGATCGATCGACGAAAAGCCGTCGGTCTTCTCGCGCGACACGTTCAGGCTGAACGTGGTGCGGCCCTCGGCATCGAGCGCGCCGTCGACGCCCGCCGATTGCCGTTGCGTGTGATAGCTGCCGTATTCGGCTTCGAAGTGAAAGCGCGGCGGATGTGCTTCGCCCTCCTTCGTGAAAATCTGCACGACGCCGCCGATCGCGTTCGATCCATACAGCGCCGACACATTGCCATTGACCACTTCGACGCGGCCGGTCTGATCGAGCATCAATTGCGACAACTGCGCCGCGCCCAGAGAGACGGATTCGACGCGCACGCCGTCGATCAGCACGAGCGATTGCGTCGACGACGCGCCGCGTATGAAGACGCCCGAGGTCGCGCCGGGCCCGCCGTTGCGCGTGATCTGCACGCCGGGCGCGAGCGCGATGAGTCCGAGCACATCGTCCGCATTGCTGTCGGCGATGTCTTGCGCGTCGAAGAGCGTCGCCTGCGGGATGGAATCGGCGAGCGGTTGCGCGCCGCGCGTCGCCGTGACGACGACGGGCGCGAGTGTCTGCGACGGAGAATCGGAATCGGCGTGCGCGGCCTGGACAAGCGGCGCACTCGCGGCGGCGCACATCACGACGCGCGCCGCGCGACGAATGAGGCCGGACGAAGGCAAGACCATGTGGATGCGTTCCCGTTGGAGACTGGCGCGTGCCCCGCTCCCCGCGAGGTCTGTGCGCGACGCACGCGCCGTCTTGCGAAGCATCGGCGCGCTGGACGATTGGCCGGTATCCGGGCTGGCGACGCATCGTCCCGCCTTCCCGCGCTTCGAAGCGCAGTGGCGCCGACACGTTTCTTGCAGTCGCGTCTCCAATGGCAAACGACCACGGAGCAACACGGAGAAACGCGCGAGGGACGACTTGCAACTTGCGTTGCGGTCGCTTACCGTTGCGGGGGCAGCACAGGTTGGCGAGCCGCGCGAGGCGAGACGACGCTTCCTGTTTCCCGTTTGACTGCGCCGCAAGAAAGGCGGCGCGAGCACCAAAAGTGCGGCAAGTGTAGGAGCGCGCATGGGGGCCGTCAAGAAGGCGCGCGGCGCCTCACCGCGAGGTCTGGACAACGAGCAAGCGACGAGCAAGCGACGAGCAAGCGACGAGCGAGCATCGTCAGCCGCGCATCCGGGTGCGTCACGCGCGGACATTCCACACATGAATACGCGGCGATGCGCGCAAGATCGCGTGTTGTTACGTCTCGAAACGAGACAATTATCGGAAGCGCCTTTGAACCGCGCTAAAATGCCAGGTCTTTAGAGGACGCAGCACATGCTCAACGAACTCGAATCACTGTCAGGGAACATCGGCCGGCTGATCAAGATCAGCGAGCGCCACAATCAGGCGCGTCTCGCGCTCGAAGCACAAATGGAACAGCTGCGCGCCGATTACGCCAGCGTTCAGGCCGAACTCGCGCAGGTTCGCCAGGAGCGCGACGCGCTGCAAGGCGAACGGGATTCGCTGTCCGCGAAGATCGACGACGCGCAAGTGCGCCTCAACGCGATCCTCGAAAAGCTGCCGCGCGGCAAAGCGCATCATGCCGAGAGCGACAATCAGCTCGATCTTCTGAACGCCGAAGCCAGCGCGTCGCGCGAAGCGCAGCACGAACATGCGCACGCGGAAGAAGTGCACGGCGAGCATCATCAAGGAGAGAAGGCATGACGACCACGCAGATCGAAGTATCCATTCTCGGCCAGCAGTATCGCCTCGCGTGCTCGCCGGAAACCGAAGCCGCTCTGCGCGAAGCCGTGGCCCGCGTCGATGCCGAAATGAACAAGGTCCGCAACGCAAGCAGCGTGCGCGGCACGGACCGCATCGCGGTAATGGCCGCGCTTTCGTTGGCGTCCGAATTGCTCAAGCTGCAGGAAAGCGTGCGCCACGGCGAAGCGTTCCCGGCCGAGGAAATCCGCCGCACCATGCATTCGATGAACGAGCAGCTCGGCGCTGTCATTGCGCAATATGAAGCGCACTGAGCGAAGCGCACTGACGGTCATGCGCTGACCTAATCAGCGTCGCGATATCCATCAAAAAAAGATACCGCGAGAAACGCGGGCAAACGCTGCAAGGACCAAACGTTTGGTGTACAGTGAGGTCTCCCTGCCTGGTACGCCAAGGTCATATATTCCTTGAACCAATGCTACATTGGCACGGTTGCGGAACGTTGCAGCACGGGCGCGCGCGTCACTCTGTCTGATGTACCCGAAGTGTTGCTTACCGCGACCAATCTTGAACCCAGGTTCAGGATGCCGGCCTAGCGGCTGAGGCGGGGACCTTATTTACGAAGCACGAACGGCATCGGTTCTTACCGGTGCCGTTTTCATTTGCATCGCCCAAAACCGCACGCACACTCCTTCACGCCGAAATCATGCGCTACTGGCTGATGAAGTCCGAACCGGACGAAGCGAGCATCGATCATCTCGCGCACGCGCCCAAGAAGACGCTGCCGTGGACCGGCGTGCGCAACTATCAGGCGCGCAACTTCATGCGCGACCAGATGAAGATCGGCGACGGCGTGCTCTTCTACCATTCGAGTTGCCCCGAGCCCGGTATCGCGGGAATCGCGAAGGTCTGCTCGACGGCGCATCCCGATCCCACGCAGTTCGATCCCGAAAGCGCCTACTACGATCCCAAGTCCAAGCAGGACACGCCGCGCTGGATGCTCGTGGATGTGAGATTCGTGAAGAAGACGCGGCTCATTGCGCTCGCCGAACTTCGTGAGCACGCGGAGCTCGCCGGCATGCAAGTGCTCGCGCGCGGCAACCGGCTGTCGATCACGCCTGTCACCGAGGACGAGTGGCGCTTTATTACCGAACGCCTCGTCTAGAGCAGGAACTAAGGGCTGCAGGCCGACGCCTAAGTGCGGTCGCGAATCACGCGACGCCTTGCGTTGGAGCCCTTCGATGATGAACAAGAAAACCGCCGCCGCCCTCGCCCTCGCGATGTCGGGCGCCACTCTCGCCTATTCCGCCTCGGCCGCCGCGCAGACGGTCATCGCCAATCCGCAGCCCGCGGGCGTGCTCTCGCTCTCGGCGCAGGCGAGCGCGCAAGTGCCGCAGGATGTCGTCACCATCACGCTCTTTTACGAGCAGGAAGCCGCCGATCCGTCATCGCTCACCGCGACGCTCAATCAGCGCGCCGAAGCCGCACTGCGCGAAGCGAAGGGTGTGGATGGCGTGACCGCGAAGAGCGGCTCGTTCACCGTGTATCCGTCGACCGACCGCGACGGCAAGATTTCCGCGTGGCGCGGGCGCACGGAGGTCGTGCTCGAATCGCACGACTTCGCGGCGGCCTCGAAGCTCGCGGGCAAGATGAGTTCGTCGATGCAGGTCGGCAACGTCACGTTCTCGCTGTCGCCGGAAGCGCAGCGCGCCGCGGAGCAGAAGCTCTCGACGCAGGCCATCGATTCGTTCCGCAAGCAGGCGCAAGCCGCCTCGCAGGCGTTCGGCTACAGCAGCTATTCGATTCGCGAGGTGAACGTCGGGCATAGCGGCGTGGCGCCGCGCCCGGTGATGATGATGCAGTCGCGCGCCATGGGCGCCGACGCCAAGATGGCCGCGCCGATGGCGCTCGAAGCCGGCACCACGACCGTGACCGTCGATGTGTCCGGCTCGGTGCAGATGGGCCGCTGATCGAGCGAGCTCAAGCTAACCCAAGCGGGACCGCAAGCGCGGCCCCGCGCGAGATCACGCCGCGTTCGCCGCCACGCGACGATGCCGCTTGTACGCCCACACCAACATGATGACGCCCGCGACGATCATCGGCAGCGACAGCCACTGGCCCATCGAGAGGCCCAGCGCGAGCAGGCCGAGATAGTCGTCCGGTTCGCGGGCGAATTCCACCGTGAAGCGCGCGAGTCCATAGCCGATCAGAAAGAGCGCGGAGATGGCGCCGACCGGACGCGGCTTGCGCGAGAACGTCCAGATCACGATGAACAGCACGATGCCTTCGAGTGCGATCTCATACAACTGCGACGGATGGCGCGGCAGCATGTGATAACGCTGGAAGATCTCCGTCAGATGCCACTTGGCGTCGAGCTGCGGATTCTTCGCGAGCCAGATGGCGTCGTCGTTCGTCGAGTTCTGGAACAGCATCGCCCAGGCTGCGGCAGGGTCGGTCACGCGGCCCCATAGTTCGCCGTTGATGAAGTTGCCGAGACGCCCCGCCGCGAGGCCGAGCGGCACCATCGGCGCGACGAAATCGGTCACTTGCAGCCACGTGCGTTTGCGCTGGTACGCGAACAGCACCATCGCGAAGGTCACGCCGAGGAAGCCGCCGTGAAACGACATGCCGCCTTCCCACACCTTGAAGATGTCGAGCGGATGCGCGGCGTAATAGCTCGCCTTGTAGAACAGCACATAGCCGATGCGCCCGCCGAGAATCGTGCCGAGCACGCCGTAGAACAGCATGTCGTCGATATCCTTCGCGCTCCAGCCTTGCGCGGCGACGTACGGCAGGCGCAGCCGCAGCCGTCCGATGACGATGGCCGAAATGAACGCGACCAGATACATGAGGCCGTACCAGCGCACGGCGAGCGGTCCAAGGTGAATCGCGACGGGATCGAAATTGGGGTGAATGAGCATCGTAGAGTTCTTGAGCCAAGCGAAGTCAGGCACGAATCATAAAGCAGAGACGGCGGCGGCCCGCGCGCGCACGATCTCGATGAAGCCGGCGAGCACCGGACTCACCTCGGCCGCGCGCCACACGAGTCCGGTTTCGACGACCGGCGCATCCGCCACCGGCCGCAGCGGACGATACACCACGCCCGTGCGCCGCAAATGCCGCAGCGACTGCGGCACGAGCGCGACGCCCATGCCGGCGGACACAAGGCTCACGATGGTCTGCATCTGGATCGCCTCCTGCCCGATGCGCGGCGTGAGTCCCGCCGCGCCGTAGCAGCCCATAATGATGTCATACAAACCCGGCGCGAGACGCCTCGGAAACACGACAAGCGGCGCCGTTGCGAGATCGCGCAGATCGACGCTCGTGTCGGCCCATTCGGCCGTACCCTGCTGCAATTGCTCGGCGGCGTCCGCGGACATCGCGACGACGAGCGGCTCGCGGGCAATGGCGAGATACGACAGCGACATCGCGTGGCGCGGCGGCAGCGGCGGAATGACGAGCCCCGCGTCCACGCGCCCGGCGACGAGTTCTTCGATCTGCACGTCGCTCGTCGCTTCGGTCAGCTGCAGCCGCACGCCGGGATAGCGCGCGCCGAAATCGCGCAGCAGCGCGGGCAAGAGGCCGTAGTCGGCGGTGGACACGAACGCGAGCGACAGCACGCCCGCCTCGCCGCGCGAAAGCGACTGTGCGAGCGGACGCAGCGCATCGGCGGCGGCGAGTATGCGCCGCACTTCCGGCAGCAGATCCTTGCCGACCGGCGTCAATTCGACCGTGCGCTTGGTGCGCGCGAAGAGCGCGACGCCGAGCGCGTCTTCGAGCGCGCGAATGGCCTGCGAAAGCGGCGGCTGCGTCATCGCGAGGCGCGCGGCGGCGCGGCCGAAATGCATCTCTTCCGCCACCGTCACGAAATAGCGCAGCAAACGCAGTTCGATCGGCGCGTTTCGCTCGTCCATCAATATCTTCTCCGACCTAATAGACCCTGAATAATATATTGGACAGATACAAGCCGACGCTGCATTCTTGCGCCACTAGACAAAAGAATCTTCAAGGAGCCCCAACATGGCCTTCAATCGCCGCTCGAAAAACGTAACGCAGGGCGTCGCGCGTTCGCCCAATCGTTCGATGTACTACGCCCTTGGCTACAAGGAAGAGGATTTCGACAATCCGATGATCGGCGTCGCCAACGGCCACTCGACGATCACGCCGTGCAACGCCGGCCTGCAGCGCCTCGCCGATGCCGCCATCGCGGCGATCAAGCAGTCGAACGCGAATCCGCAAGTGTTCGGCACGCCGACGATCTCCGACGGCATGTCGATGGGCACGGAAGGCATGAAGTACTCGCTGGTGTCGCGAGAGGTGATCGCGGACTGTATCGAGACGGCCGTGCAGGGCCAGTGGATGGACGGCGTCGTGGTGATCGGCGGCTGCGACAAGAACATGCCGGGCGGCATGATCGGCTTGGCGCGCATGAACGTGCCGGGCATCTACGTGTACGGCGGCACCATTCGTCCGGGCAACTGGAAGGGCAAGGACCTGACCATCGTGTCGTCGTTCGAGGCGGTCGGCGAGTTCACGGCTGGCCGCATGTCGGAAGAAGACTTCAAGGGCGTCGAGAAGAACGCGTGCCCGTCCACCGGCTCGTGCGGCGGCATGTACACGGCCAACACCATGAGCTCGTCGTTCGAGGCGCTCGGCATGTCGCTCTTGTATTCGTCGACGATGGCGAACCCCGACGACGAGAAAGTGGACTCCGCCGCCGAATCGGCGCGCGTGCTCGTCGAAGCCGTGAAGAAGGACCTGAAGCCGCGCGACATCATCACGAAGAAGTCGATCGAGAACGCGGTCGCGCTCATCATGGCGACGGGCGGCTCGACCAACGCCGTGCTGCACTACCTCGCCATTGCGCACGCGGCGGAAGTGGAATGGAGCATCGACGACTTCGAGCGCATGCGCAAGAAAGTGCCGGTTATCTGCGATCTGAAGCCCTCGGGCCAGTATGTCGCGACGGACCTGCACAAGGCCGGCGGCATCCCGCAAGTGATGAAGATCCTGCTCGACGCGGGTCTCATGCACGGCGACTGCATCACGATCACGGGCCGCACGCTCGCCGAAGAACTGAAGGACGTGCCGAGCAAGCCGCGCGCGGATCAGAAGGTGATCTACCCGATCGAGCAGGCGCTTTATAAGGAAGGCCACCTCGCCATTTTGCGCGGCAATCTCGCGGAAGACGGCGCGGTCGCGAAGATCACGGGGCTCAAGAACCCGGTCATCACCGGTCCGGCGCGCGTGTTCGACGACGAGCAGACCGCAATGGAAGCGATTCTCGCCGACAAGATCAAGGCAGGCGATGTCGTCGTGCTGCGCTATCTCGGCCCGCAGGGCGGCCCGGGCATGCCGGAAATGCTTGCGCCGACATCGGCGATCATCGGCAAGGGGCTGGGCGAATCGGTCGGGCTCATCACCGACGGGCGTTTCTCCGGCGGCACGTGGGGCATGGTGGTCGGCCACGTCGCGCCGGAAGCGTACGCGGGCGGCACGATCGGGCTGGTGCAGGAAGGCGACTCCATCACCATCGACGCGCACAAGCTGCTGCTTCAACTGAACGTGGACGACGCGGAAATCGCGCGCCGCCGCGCCGCCTGGAAGAAGCCCGCGCCGAAGTACACGCGCGGCGTGCTGGCGAAATTCGCGGCGCTGGCGCTGCCGGCGAATCGCGGAGCGGTGACAGGCTGACGCTGATCGACAGTCTTCGTTGATGCAAGCAAAAGGGGCGCTCGATGCGCCCCTTTCGTCATTCCCGGCAACGCGAGACTCAACCGCCCCGCTGCCGCTGCAACTCTTCCTCGACCGCCACGGCCACCCACTCGCGCATCTTGCTTTCGAGCGCCAGCGACACTTCGCGCGTGATCTCCTGCACCATCTTCGCCGAATGCTCGCGCAGCACGTCCTGGCAACGCGCCTCGATGATCGCGCGGGCATCGCCGCTCAAAAACTGCGTGACACGGCCTTGCAGCCGCTCGCCGACGCGTTGCGCCTCGTAGGCGGCCGCCGCGTCGTTGACGCCCGCGGCGCGCGCGAATTCCGGCTTGCCGGGCACGACGACATCGGTGAGAACGGGAATGGACGAATCGAAAGATTCGGGCGTGTGCGTGTTGTCGGTCATGATGTCGGATGGTCTCTCAGTGGTCTCCACGCGCCGATGCTAACGCGGCGCGGGGCTTGCCCACTGTTCGCTCAACCGCCTTGCTTGTGCGTTTCGATGGCGTAGCCGCGATCGCGATAGAAGCGAAAGCGCTCGCGCCCTGCCGCGAGCTCGTCGGCGTCGTCGCCGATGATTTCCACCAGACGCTCGAAGCGCGCGAACTGCGCGGGCACCGGCGCGCCCAGATTCACGAGCACCTGATGATGCGGCACGTCGTCGAGGTCGGCGGCGAGCACCACCGGCGTTTCCTGCGCGAGCGCGCTCTTCGCCATGCAGTGCGGCACGAACTCGAGCGGCGCGAAGGTCCACAACTGTTCGTCGAACGCGGCGAGGCGCGCAGGTTCCGCGAGCACGACGAGCGAGCGCCCGCTCGCATACGCCTTGCGCGCGAGGCGGCAGGCATAGGCAAGCGGATCGCCGACGTTCGTGTGAAAGTCGATGCGCGTCATGGCGCGATCACTGCCCCGCGCGGTCGATCAGGAACTGCGAGAGGAGCGGCACCGGACGGCCCGTCGCGCCTTTCGCCGCCCCGCTCTTCCACGCGGTCCCGGCGATATCGAGATGCGCCCACGGATAGTTCTGCGCGAAGCGCGACAGGAAGCACGCCGCCGTCACGCTGCCCGCCGGACGCCCGCCGATGTTCGCGACATCCGCGAAATTCGACTTGAGCTGATCCTGATACTCCTCGTCGAGCGGCAGACGCCACGCCGGATCGACCGCCTCGCGCGATGCGTCGAGCAGTTCGCCCGCGAGCGCGTCGTCTTTCGAGAACAGGCCCGTGTTGTGATGGCCGAGCGCGATGATGCACGCGCCGGTCAGCGTGGCGATGTCGACGACCGCAGCCGGCTTGAAGCGCTCCGCGTAAGTGAGCGCGTCGCACAGAATGAGGCGGCCTTCGGCGTCCGTGTTCAGCACTTCGATGGTCGTGCCGTTCATCGCGGTCACGATGTCGCCCGGTTTCAGCGCGTTGCCCGCAGGCATGTTCTCGCACGTCGGCACAATGCCGATCACGTTCAGCTTCAGGCCCATTTCCGCGACCGCGCGCAGGGTGCCGAACACCGAGCCCGCGCCGCACATGTCGTACTTCATCTCGTCCATCGCCTCGCCGGGCTTGATCGAGATGCCGCCCGAATCGAACGTGATGCCCTTGCCCACGAGCACGATCGGCGCGTTCTTGTTCTTGCCCTTGCCCGATTCGCCCGAAGCCGCGCCCGCGCCCTGGTACTGCATGACGATGAACTGCGGCGGCTGCACCGAACCCTTCGCCACGGAAAGGAACGAGCCCATGTTGAGCGCCTCGATCTGCTTGAGGCCGAGCACGTCTACTTTCAGCTTCCAGTCGCGGCCGAGCTGCTTCGCGGTCTGGCCGAGATAGGTCGGCGTGCACACGTTCGGCGGCAGATTGCCGAGATCGCGCGTCAGATCCATGCCGTTCGCAATCGCGACGCTCTGCTTGATCGCCGTGCGGCCGGCTTTCTCGTCCGCCGGGTCGATGCTGAAGACGACCTTTTTCAGCGAGCGCGCGCCGTTTTCGGGCTTGCTCTTCATCTGCGTGAACTTGTAGGTCAGCTCGCGCAGCGCGAGGATGGCCGCGCGCACCGCCCAGTCGCCGCTGCGCTCTTGAATGGGCAGTTGCGCGAGCGTGAACGTGACTTGCGCGATCTTCGTGCCGAGAATGACGCGCCACGCCGCGCGCACGGCTTCGCCATACGCTTTCTGATTGAAGGCGTCCTGCTTGCCGAGGCCGACGAGCAGCACGCGCGCCGCGCCGATGCCCGTGACTTCCGGCACGAGCAGCGTGGTGCCCGCGCGGCCGTTCATGTCGCCTGCCTTCACGATGCGCGAAATCAAGCCCTTCGTCGCGAGATCCAAGGCGAGGGCCGCGCCCGAGAGCGTCTGTGCTTCGAAGACGCCGAGCACCACGACATCGGCCTTTCCGGTCAGGAAACCATTTGACTCGCCTTTGCTCCAATCACAGGCTTTTATGCTAAAGTCCATCGCGCTTATCCTCGGTAAAATCCAGGCTGAAGGATGAAAGCCGCAATTATCCGCTATTTTTACCGCGGCGGTCACAGGCTCGCGGCGCCGGGGAACGAAGCTGCGTTTCCCGGGTCAGTCAACGCGTAGCCGCATCGCCGCCGGCCTCAAGCAGAAATCAATGATCTTCGAACGCTCCCTGCAGCGCGAACTCGCGTATACGGCCGGCGCCGTATTCATGGTGCTGCTCACGATCATGCTCACGACGATGATGATCCGCATCGTCGGCTTCGCGGCGCAAGGTCAGGTCGACCCGCGCGATGTCGTCGTGCTGATCGGCCTCACCGTCATCGGCTATCTCGCCGTCATGCTGATCGTGACGCTCTTCGTCTCGATTCTCTTCGTGCTCACGCGCTGGTATCGCGATTCGGAGATGGTGGTGTGGCTCGCCTCGGGCGTGAGCCAGACGCAGCTCATCAAGCCGATCGCCGTGTTCTCCACGCCGATCATCATTCTCATCATCTTCTTCGCGTTCATCGGCTGGCCGTGGTCGAACCAGCAAAGCAAGCTCATCAAGGCGCGTTTTCAGCAGCGCGATGAAGTGTCGCTGCTTGCGCCCGGCCAGTTCCGCGAATCGCCGTCGAGCCACCGCGTGTTCTTCATCGAGAAGATGTCGCCGGATCAGGGGCACGTGGAAAACGTGTTCGTCACGAGCACCGAGGGCGGCAAGGTCAACGTGATCGTGTCGAAGAACGGCCACACGGAAACGCGCGCGGACGGCGACCGCTTCATCGTGCTGGAAGACGGGCGGCGCTACGACGGCACGCCCGGCCAGCCGAACTTCCGCATCATGGAGTTCGCGCGATATGGCGTGAAGATCATGAGCCATCAGGTGGTCAATACGCCGACCACGACCGGCATCTCCACGCCCAATCTGCTCGCCAATCCGACCAAGGAAAACCTCGCGGAATTCGCCTGGCGCATGGGGTTGCCGCTCATCGCCATCAATCTGATGCTGCTTGCCATTCCGCTTTCTTATCAGAACCCGCGCCGCAGCCGGACCATCAATCTCGTGATGGCCGTGCTGATCTATCTCACGTACTCGAACCTGCTGAACGTGGTGCAGTCGTGGATCGAACAGGGCAAGCTCTCGTTCGGCGTCGGCATCGTCGGACTGCATGTGCTGGTGCTCGCGCTCGTCGCGTTCATCTTCTGGCTGCGCGTGCGCAACCGGCCGCTCTTCACGCGAGCGAGCTTCACGCGCTCGAAGGGAGCCTGAGCCCATGCGCATCTACGAACGATACTTCGCGCGCCAGATTTATCTCGCGTTCATCTTTATTCTGTTCGCGTTCTCGGGCCTGTTCTTCTTCTTCGACCTGATCAACGAACTGAACACGGTCGGGCACGGCAACTACAAGTTCACGCTCGCGGTGCTGCGCGTGGCCTTGCAGACGCCTTCGCGCTTCTACGAAATCATTCCGGTCGCCGCGCTCATTTCCGCCATCTACGTGTTTGCGCAGATGGCGGCGGCATCCGAGTTCACCATCTTTCGCGTCTCCGGGCTCTCGACCGGCGCGGCGCTGCGCTCGCTTTTGAAGATCGGCGTGCCGCTCGTGCTGGTGACGTACATCATCGGCGAAGTGGTCGGGCCGTATGCCGATCAGTTGTCCGAGCGCGTGCGGCTGGAGGCGCTGGGCTCGTCGGTGTCGTCGAATTTCGAGTCGGGCGTGTGGGTGAAGGACACGCTCTCCGCGAAGGAAAACGGCGAACAGGTCACGCGCTTCGTCAATGTCGGCACGCTGAACCCGGATACGACGATCGCCAACGTGCGCATCTACGAATTCGATTCGAAGTTCCGGCTCTCGAGCGTGCGAATCGCGCAAAGCGGCGTGTACCAGCCGCCGGGCCACTGGAAGCTGACGGGCGTGACGGAGACGCAACTGGTCGATGCGCAACCGCAGACCGCGACCACCGCCGATGCGCTCAACCCCGTGTATCGCGCGAAAGAGACGACGCTGCCGCAGTTCTCGTTGCGCTCGGAGCTGACGCCTCAGATTCTTTCGGTGCTGCTGGTGTCGCCGGATCGCATGTCGATGTTCAATCTGTTCCGCTATATCCAGCACTTGACGGAGAATCATCAGGACACGCAGCGGTATCAGATCGCGTTCTGGCGCAAGATTCTGTATCCGTTCGCGGTATTCGTGATGCTGGTGCTGTCGCTGCCGTTCGCGTATCTGCATACGCGCGCGGGCGTGGTGGGCGTGAAGGTGTTCGGCGGCATCATGATCGGCATGAGCTTCCAGTTGTTCAATACGCTTTTCTCGCACATCGGCACGTTGAACACATGGCCCGCGCCGATCACGGCGGCAGCGCCCGCGCTGGCTTACCTGGCAATCGGCTTGCTGGGTCTCAAATGGGTCGAGCGGCACTGACGGCCGTGTGAACGGAGGACAACGCGATGAGCACTCACGGCATCATCCTTTTCGGACACGGCGCACGCGATCCGCGCTGGGCCGAGCCGTTCGAACGGCTCGCCGCGAAGCTGCGGGCTTTGCGGGGCGAACCGGTGTCGCTCGCGTTTCTCGAACTGATGACGCCGGATTTGCCCGCAGCGGTAGCCGCGCAAGCTGCGGGCGGCTGTGACGCGATCACCGTCGTTCCGGTGTTCTTCGGGCAAGGCGGACATGTGCGGCGGGATTTGCCAGAAGTCGTCGCGAAATGCCGGGAGGCGCATCCGGATGTGGTCATCCACTGCGCGACGGCGGTGGGCGAGGACGATGCGGTGCTGGATGCGGTGGCCGCGTACTGCGTGCGGCAAACGGACGCTTAACGCACGCGCAATGAAAAAAGCGCATCGTCTCCGATGCGCTTTGGTCTTCCGGGAGGCTGAAAATCAAGCCGCCGCCTGCATCCCCTTAAGCTGCACCTTCGCCTTCCCCGCCGACGCCCTTTCCCTGAACGCCTCGCCGATCATCAGCAGACTCGGCTGCGATGGGTCCAGCCACGCCTGCGCCTCGCCGAGCGCCATTCGCGCGAGCGTCAGCGTGAGCGTGCGTTCGCGCGGCGTGCTGCACGCCTCCACGATCGCCACCGGCGTCGAACCCGGCCGCCCCGCGTCGATCAACTGTTGCGCGATATCCGCCGCGCTGTCACGGCCCATGTAGAACACGAGCGAATCGGCCTTCGCCTGCTCGCGGATGTCCTCGCTGTCGGCGGCACGGCTGTGCGTCGCGAGCGCGACACTGCGCGATACGCCGCGCAACGTCAGCGAGCGACGCAGCGTCGCCGCGCTCGCGAGCGCCGCCGTGATGCCCGGCACCACTTCGTATTCGATGCCCGCCGCTTCCAGCGCGCGCATCTCTTCGTCGGCGCGACCGAACAGCATCGGATCGCCGCCCTTCAGCCGCACGACGACGCCATGCTCGCGCGCCGCATCGACGATCTGCTTGTTGATGAAATGCTGGGCCGTCGACCGCTGTCCGCAGCGCTTGCCGACCGCAATCCGCTTCGCATTCGGCGCGTAGTCGAGCATCGCCGGCTCGATCAGCGCGTCGTGCAGGACGACATCCGCCTGTTCGAGCAAGCGCATGCCGCGCACGGTGATGAGATCCGCCGCGCCCGGTCCTGCTCCGATCAGATAGACCTTACCCATGTGCATTCCGTCCGTCATCAAGCATCAAGCCGCGATCTCGCGAATCATGCCGGCCGCGACCGTGTGATGCGTCGCCTCGTCGATCAGCACGAACGCGCCGGTGCCCTGATGCGTATCGTACTCGTCCGCGACGATCGGCTTTTGCAGCGTGAGCGCCACACGGCCGATATCGTTCATCGCGAGCGTCGTGCGGTCCACCGAATGCGACAGCGTGTGCACGTCCAGCACCTCTTTCACCGCGCCGATGCGCGCGAACACGGTATTGGTCGTCTGCTTCAGCAGATACTTGCGCTGCGGCGAAAGCGGCTCTTCGTCGAACCAGCACAGGTCGGCTTCGAGCTTCTTCGCCGGGGCGACGGTCGCCGTCGCCGGGACGAACGTATCGCCGCGCGACACGTCCACGTCTTCGGTCAGGCGAATGGTCACCGTCTGGCCCGCGAACGCGCGATCCACCGGCGCGACGCCGCCCGGCACCGGCGCGATAATCTCCGCGACCGTCGCCTGGCGATTCGCCGGCAGCACGTTGATCGCGTCGCCCACGCGCACCTCGCCCGCCTCGACACGGCCCATGTAGCCGCGGAAGTCGTCGGCCTGGGAGCCGTCCTGACGCGCGACCCATTGCACCGGAAAACGCAGCGCCTGTTCGTTCGGCTGCGCAACCGGCAGCGATTCGAGCAGATCGAGCAGCGGCTCGCCCGCGTACCACGGCATGCGCTCGCTCGCGCTCACGATGTTGTCGCCCTTCAGCGCCGACACCGGCACGAAGCGCACGTGCTCCAGACCGAGCTGACGCGCGAGCGCGACATACGCATCGCGAATCTCGTTGAAGCGCGTCTCGCTGTACTCGACGAGATCCATCTTGTTGATCGCGACGATCACGTGCTGCAAGCCGAGCAGCTTCACGATGGCGCTGTGGCGCTTGGTCTGCGGCAGCAGTTGCGCGTCGCCGTTCTCGAACGTGACGCGCATCGCGTCGACGAGAATGATCGCGGCGTGCGCCGTCGATGCGCCCGTCACCATGTTGCGCGTGTACTGCTCGTGGCCCGGCGTGTCCGCGATGATGAACTTGCGCTTGGCGGTGGCGAAATAGCGATACGCGACGTCGATGGTGATGCCCTGCTCGCGCTCGGCTTCAAGACCGTCCGTGAGCAGCGACAGGTCGATTTCATCGCCGACGGTGCGCTTGTTCTTCGCGCGCGAGATGGCCGACAACTGGTCGGACAGGACCGCCTTGCTGTCGTACAGGAGTCGGCCGATCAGCGTGCTCTTGCCGTCGTCGACGCTGCCCGCCGTGATGAAGCGCAACACGCCCAGGTCTTCCGCTTGATAGATGCTCATGATTCGTTGGTTCCTCGGAGCGTGATGCTTAGAAATAGCCTTGCTTCTTGCGCTGTTCCATCGCGGCTTCGGACGCTTGGTCGTCCATGCGCGTGGCGCCACGCTCGGTAATCTCGGTCACGGCCGTTTCGGCGATGATCTTCTCGACGTCGTCGGCATCGCTCGCCACCGGGCACGTGCAGCTGATATCGCCGACCGTGCGGAAACGCACCTGCGCGATCTCCGGCGTCTCGCCTTCGCGCACCGGCGTGAGCGGCGTCACCGGCACGAGCAGCCCGTTGCGGCGCACGATTTCGCGGTCGTGCGCGTAGTAGATGGACGGCAGTTCCAGCTTCTCGCGCGCGATGTACTGCCACACGTCGAGTTCGGTCCAGTTCGAAATCGGGAACACGCGCAGATGCTCGCCCGCATGCAGGCGCGCGTTGTAGATGCTCCACAGTTCCGGGCGCTGCGCCTTCGGGTCCCACTGGCCGAATTCGTCGCGGAACGAGAAGATGCGCTCTTTCGCGCGCGCCTTCTCTTCGTCGCGGCGCGCGCCGCCGATCATCGCCGTGTAGCCGTATTGCTCGATGGTTTCGAGCAGCGTGACCGCTTGCGCGGCGTTGCGCGAATCCGTCTCGCGGCGCAGGCGCACGGTGCCCTTCTTGATCGAATCCTCGACGTGTCCGACGACCAGTTCCGCGCCGATCTCCGCCGCGCGGCGGTCGCGGAAGTCGATCACTTCCTGGAAGTTGTGGCCCGTGTCGATATGCACGAGCGGGAACGGCAGCACCGTCTTGCGGTTGCCGCCTAAGCCGAACGCCTTCAACGCGAGCGCCAGCACGACGACCGAATCCTTGCCGCCCGAAAACAGCAGCGCGGGCTTGCTGCACTCCGCGACGAGTTCGCGCAGGATGTGGATCGACTCGGCTTCGAGCCAGTCGAGGTGGTCCATCCGCGTCGCCTGATTGACGATCGGGGCCGTGACGTTGGGGTCGAGCGTGGTGCTCATGTTCGTCGATCCTTTTTTGTGCGGCGTGGTTCGCCAAGCCGCGTTCAGTAACAGGGTTAAGCCGGCGTCTGTGCGCCTTTTCAGATCGCGGAGCTCGGCGCTTCCTGAACGATCTTGATGCAGCTGATATTGGTCATGTGCAGGCCGCATTCCTTCGTATCGCGCGATTCCCACCACCAGCGGCCCGCGCGGCTGTCCTCGCCGGGACGCACGGCGCGCGTGCACGGCTCGCAGCCGATGCTCGGATAGCCGCGCGCATGCAGCGGGTTCACCGGCACGTCGAAGGCTTTCAGGTAGTCCCACACGTCCGTTTCGGTCCAGTCCGCGAGCGGATTGAACTTCGCGATGCCGCGCGGCGCGTCGTGCTCTTCCTCGTGCAGTTCCGCGCGCGTCACCGACTGCTCGCGGCGCTGGCCGGTGACCCACGCGGAGACATCGGCGAGCGCGCGGTTCAGCGGCTCCACCTTGCGGATATGACAGCAGCTCTTGCGCAAGTCGATGCTCTCGTAAAACGCATTCACGCCGTGATCGCGCACGTATTCATCGACAGCGGCTTGCTGCGGATGAAACTGCTCGATGTCGTAGCCGTAGCGTTCCTTCACGCGGTCCATCATGCCGAGCGTTTCCGCGTGCAGACGCCCCGTGTTCAGCGAAAAGATGCCGATGCCGACCTTGCGCGAAAGAATGGCGTGCGTGAGCACCATGTCTTCGGCGGCAAGGCTGCTAGCCAGCTTGACGCGCTGGTGGCGCGCTGCGATGGAATCCAGCAGCGCATCCAGGCGGTCGATTTTAGCTTGGAGCTCAGGCGTCATTCTTCAGACTCCGAGCGTCGCGAGCACGGCGGCGCGGCGGCGGAACAGCGGTTCGGGGTTGTCGGTCGCGCCCTGATACAGCTCGCTGAATTCGTTGAACGCGTTGAGCGCGTCGTTGATGTCCTTGTCCGCGCGCACGGCGAAAGCGTCGAAGCCGCAGCGGTAGTGGAAGAACACCTGATCGCGCAGCACGTCGCCGATGGCGCGCAGCTCGCCCGTCCAGTTGTAGCGCTCGCGCAGCAGGCGGCCGATGGAAAAGCCGCGGCCATCGCGAAACACCGGGAAATCGACTGCGATCACCGCGATCTTGTCGAAATCCGGCGCGAGGTCGGCGGGTTCGTCGTCGGGCGCGAGCCACACGCCGAGCGATTCCTTCGCACGCGATGCGACGAGCGCGTCCTTCGCGTCCTTCCACAGCGCGAACGGCACGATCACCTTGCCTGCGGGAAGCGCATCGGCGGCCGGCAGCACGCCGTCTTCGCCTGCGCGCACGACGGTGAAATCGTCTTCGACGACCGCGCGGTTTTTGATAATCAACGTCATCTGCAGATCCTTAAGCGTGGGCTTGGCGCGATGCGTACACGCGCTCCTTGAACGGCGCGATGCCGATGCGGCCGAACGTCTCGATGAAGCGCTCGCCTTCCAGTCGGTTGTCGACGAAGGTGTCGATCACGCTCGAGACGACGTCCGGCATTTCGTGCGCCGAGAACGACGGCCCGATGACCTTGCCGAGATGCGCGCCCGTCGCGCCCGAGCTTTGCTCGCCGCCGAGCGTCACCTGATACCACTCCGAGCCGTCCTTATCGACGCCCAGCACGCCGATGTTGCCGACGTGGTGATGACCGCACGCGTTCATGCAGCCCGAAATGTTGATCGACAGGTCGCCCAGGTCGTAGACATAGTCGGCGTTGTCGAAGCGTTCCTGGATGGCTTGCGCGATCGGGATCGACTTCGCATTCGCGAGCGAGCAGAAATCGCCGCCCGGGCACGAGATGATGTCCGTCAGCAGGCCGATGTTCGCAGCCGCGAGACCGATCGCCTTCGCGCGCTCCCAGACGGCGTACAGGTCGCGCTTTTTCACGTTCGCGAGAATCAGGTTCTGCTCGTGCGAGACGCGGATTTCGCCGTAAGAGAACTCATCGGCGAGATTCGCGACTTCGTCCATCTGCTTGTCGGTGGCGTCGCCCGGCGCGACGCCGGTCGGCTTGAGCGACAGCGTGACCGCCGCGTAGCCGGCGATCTTGTGCGGGCGCACGTTGCGCTCGACCCAGCGCGCGAACGCCTTGCTTTCGATCAGATGCTTCTCATAAGAGGCGTCCGTGTCCGCGAGCTGTTCGTACACCGGCGGCGCGAAGAACTTCGACACGCGCTCCACTTCGTCCTGCGTGAGCGTCGAGGGACCATCCTTCAGATGCGCCCACTCTTCTTCCACCTGCTTCGCGAACTTCTCGGGCGACAGCGCCTTCACCAGAATCTTGATGCGCGCCTTGTACATGTTGTCGCGGCGGCCGTAGCGGTTATAGACGCGCAGCACGGCTTCGCAGTACGTGAGCAGATGCTGCCACGGCAAATCTTCCTTGATGACCGCGCCGATGATCGGCGTGCGGCCGAGCCCGCCGCCCGCGAGAATGCTCGCGACGACTTCGCCCTCTGCGTTCTTCTTCAGATACACGCCGAGATCGTGAATCTGCACGGCCGCGCGGTCTTCCGCCGAGCCGCAGACGGCGATCTTGAACTTGCGCGGCAGCCACGCGAATTCCGGGTGGAACGTGGACCACTGGCGCAGAATTTCGGCCCACGGACGGGGATCGACGGTTTCGTCCGGCGCCACGCCCGCGAACTGGTCCGCCGTGATGTTGCGGATGCAGTTGCCCGACGTCTGGATCGCGTGCATTTGCACCGACGCCAGCTTGCGCAGGATTTCCGGCGTTTCTTCCAGCTCGATCCAGTTGAACTGGATGTTGGTGCGCGTTGAAAAGTGGCCGTAGCCGCGGTCGTGCTCCCGCGCGATGGTGGCGAGCATGCGCAACTGGTCGCTGCGCAGGTTGCCGTACGGAATCGCGATGCGGTGCATGTATGCGTGGCGCTGCATGTACAGGCCGTTTTGCAGCCGCAGCGGACGGAATTCTTCCTCGCTCAACTCGCCCGACAGACGCCGGCGAACCTGATCGGCGTACTGCGCGACTCGTTCGTCAACGATTCGCTGGTCGATCTGATCGTATTGGTACATTCGGGGGCCCCAAGTTTTTGTTTGGCCGCCGGCGCCCTAGGTTGCGCCGCGCGTCAGATATCCATTGATTCGCCGATGCGCGCGGCGTTCAGACGGAACGCTCATTTGCTAATGACGAAAACAGCTATGGATATTGGAAAAATTGGACTGATAGTAATAAACCTGCTATATATTGCAAACGACTGAAAAATTACTTTGATATGCGCGTGGGTTATAAATGAATCTGCATCAGTTCCGCTTCGTGCGGGAGGCCGTGCGGCAGAACTTCAACCTGACCGAAGCCGCCAAGGCGCTGTACACATCGCAGCCGGGCGTGTCGAAGGCGATCATCGAGCTGGAAGACGAGCTGGGCGTCGAAATCTTCACGCGGCACGGCAAGCGCGTGCGGTCGCTGACCGAACCGGGGCGCATCATTCTCGCGTCCGTCGAAAAAATCCTGCAGGAAGTGGAAAGCCTCAAGCGCGTCGGCAAGGATTACGCGGCGCAGGATCAGGGCAATCTCGTGATCGCCGCGACCCACACGCAGGCGCGCTACTCGCTGCCGGCCGCCATCGCGGAATTCAAGAAACGCTTCCCGAAAGTGCATCTGTCCATCCTGCAAGGCAGCCCGACGCAGGTCGCCGAGATGGTCATTCACGATCAGGCGGACATCGCCATCGCCACCGAAGCCATCGCGAACTATAAGGAACTGGTGTCGCTGCCCTGCTTCCAGTGGCAGCATCTGGCGGTCATGCTGCCGGAGCATCCGCTCCTGGAACGCAAGCTTCTCACGCTCGACGATCTCGTGCAGTACCCGCTCATCACGTACGAAGCGGCGTTCGCCGGGCGCACGAAGATCAACCATGCGTTCCACCTGCGCAATCTGACGCCGGATATCGTGCTCGAAGCCATCGACGCGGACGTCATTAAGACTTACGTCGAACTGGGGCTCGGCGTCGGGATCATGGCGGACATCGCGTTCAATCCCGAGCGCGACCGCCATTTGCGCGCGATGCCGGTGGGGCATCTGTTCGGCACGAACGTCACGCGGCTCGCGCTCAAGCAAGGCGCTTATCTGCGCAGCTATGTGTATACGCTCGTCGAGCTGCTTTCGCCCTCGATGAACCGGAAGCTGATCGAGCAGGCGCTTTCCGGCGACCACGAAAGCTACGAACTCTGACTCTGAAGGCGACGGCGCCATGCCGATCACAAAAACACGAACTTCCCTGGGGAGCTTTCCGATGACGTTGTCGAAAATCACGCGCCGGCTCGCCGCCGGCGCCGCGCTGGCTGTGCTGTCCGTGTTGCCCGCCGCCGCCCACGCACAGATCAAGGTGGGCGTGGACTTGTCGAGCACGGGGCCTGCCGCCGCCATCGGCATTACGAGCAAGAACGCGATGCTGATGTGGCCGAAGACCATCGCGGGACAGGAAGCGCAGTACATCATTCTCGACGACGGCTCGGACCCCGGCGCGGCCGTGCGCAATATCCGCAAGCTGATCACCGAGGACAAGGTGGACGTGATCGTCGGGCCGAACATCACGCCGGCCGCGCTCGCGGCGCTCGATCCGGTCGCCGAATATCAGACGCCGATGATTACGCTGATCGGCTCGGCGTCGGTCGTCGAACCGCAGGAAGGCAAGAAGGTCTGGGCGTTCAAGATGGCGCAGACGGACCGCGCGATGGCCGACGTGATGACGCGCTACATGGCCAACCACGGCGTGAAGACGGTCGGCTTCATCGGTTTCGCGGACAGTTACGGCGATAGCTGGCTGTCCGAATTCACGAAGTTCGCGGATCTTCGCCATATCAAGATAGTCGCGAGCGAACGCTTCAACCGGACGGACGCGAGCGTCACCGGCCAGATTCTGAAGCTGATGGCCGCGAAACCCGACGCCGTCCTGATCGCGGGCGCGGGCACGCCGACGGTGCTGCCGCAGCGCACGCTCGTCGAGCGCGGGTACAAGGGCGCGATCTACCAGACGCACGGCATCGCGACGCCGGAGTTCATCAAGCTCGGCGGCAAGGACGTGGAAGGCACGCTCTTTCCGACGCAGCCGGTGGTCGTCGCGCGCACCCTGCCGGCGGATCATCCGTCGAAGAAGGCGGCGCTCGCGTTCGTCGATGCTTACGAGAACAAGTACGGCAAGGGCACGGTGACGCAATTCGCCGGCGATGCGGCGGGCGTTTATCCGCGCTTGCAGGACGCGGCGACGCGCGCGCTGAAGGCCGGCAAGCCGGGAACGAAGGAATTCCGCGTGGCGCTGCGCTCGGAACTGGAGCACGCGCATGAGCTGGTGGTGCCGAACGGCGTCGTCAATACGAGCGCCAGCGACCACGTCGGCCTCGATCAGCGCGCGAGCGTGATGGGCATCGTCCGCAACGGGGCCTTCACGTATCTGAGTCAGTAATTCGCCGACAACCGGCGCTGCTTGCCGAGCGCGCGGTTTTGGGTCATAATCGCCGACTCAGCATGCCCAGGTGGTGAAATTGGTAGACGCAGGGGACTCAAAATCCCCCGCCGCAAGGCGTGCCGGTTCGATTCCGGCCCTGGGCACCACGAATTTTCCGAAAGAGCCGCTCATCGAGCGGCTTTTTGCGTTTGGGCGGCGCGGTGTGCGTTTCTCGCATTGCTTGCCGTCCGGCGTCGCGCTGCGTAGCGATGGTGGCACGGCTGACACCCGGCACACGGCGCTTCGCTCTGCCAACCACATTGCGTTGCGCATTGCTTCGACGTCCTTACGGACCTCGACGCAATCCTATCTCCGTTTCGGCGCCCATCGCCCACATTCGCGGACGACTTTGCGCGAAGCCATCCGACAAAGCACAGGCATACTCATCTTCCCGCCCGCTCGCGCTCTGATACGCACGACAGAACGTGCGTTCGACGCGAGATGCGGAACGCTCGCACTCCGCGTTTTCCCTGACGCGATCATTACGCGAATGTGCGCAATCGCTTAGACGCGTGGCTGCCGGCGTCGCAAGAATGGGCGCTGGATCGGCGTCGCGGCATCCCGGCGCGGGGCGTGTCACGAGGGCACGCGCCCGCGGGCAATCGGCTTTCGGTTGCAATGGATACACCGCTGCCGTGATCTCGCTTCGCGCGTTGCGCGAGCCATAACTCGAACGAGCGCGCCATGACGCAATCCGAATCTTCGCTGACGCTTGACGCCGTCATTTGCGGCCGCTGCCACGCCATTTCGCCGGCCGGCGAGCTTACCTGCCCGTACTGCGGCTCGGATCGCCACGGCGCGGTCTTCACGAGCGTCGCCGACGCGGCAGCCGTTGCGCCCATCGAGGAGATGTACGGCGTCGTCGATCTTCGCGACACCGGCTGGCTTACGCGGCTCGCGCGTCGAAAGATGGTGACGTCTTATCCGAGCCTCGTCGAGCCGGGCGACGAGCCGGCCGCCCCGGCGCGACGGCCCGCGCGCAAGATGCTCGCGGTGCTGGTGAGCGGCATCGTCGCGGGCGCGGCGGCGGGCGCGTACTTTTATGCGGAGCAGGACGCGGGCGTCGCGCCGACGAAGTCGGTCAGCGCAGCGGGATCGGTCGGCGACCGCGTTTCGGGAGCGCAAAGCCATGCCGACGCGGCGCGTCCGGCGCTCGCGCGTCGCGGGAGCGATGTATCGAGCGACGACGCGCAGGCGCATTCGACTGTTGCGGCAGCCAAAGCATCTCAGAGCGATTCGGTGCCGAACACCGGCGAGCGCATGCAGGCATTGCAGGCAGACACTGCGACGGGGGCAGTGGTTTCGCAGACACGGTCGGCGGATGTTTCGTCTGCAAGCGCGACGGACAAAGCTGCAATGACGTCGGGATCGACGACTTCGGCGGAGGCACGGACGACTGCCGCTGCAAGCGCGGGCGCGACGGTCCCACCGACAGTCGCGAGAGCGACGGACAGCGCCGCCGCGACTTCGGCGCAAGCACGCGGCACCGCGTCTGCAAGCGCGGGCGCGACGGTCCCGCCCACAGTCGCGCGATCGACGGACACGGCAACGGCTGCGGCGGCAACTTCTGCGCAGGCACGCGCGTCCGTACTTGGAAGCGCGGCCGCGACAGTCCCGCCCAGAGTCGGGCGATCGACGGACGCGGCAACGGCAACGGCGACGGCGGCGAGTTCTGCGCAAGCACGCACGTCCGCGTCTGCGAGCGCGACGGTCCCGCCCACAGTCGGCCACTCGACGGAAGAAGCCGCTGCGACGTCGGCGCAAGCACGCGCCTCCGCGTCCACAAGCGCGGTCGGGATAGCGGGCGCGCCAGCAGCGTCGGCGACTGCTGCGCGGGCGTCCTCGTCTGCGCCTGGCAACACTGTCGCGGCGACGCCTACGGTCACGCCACCAACGGATAAAACCGCGACGAAGAACGCGACCGCGCCGCGCTCGCCCATGCCAACGGCGGTGGCCGATGCCACTATAGCGACCGGAGCGGGCGTCTCCGCACCTGTAGCGGTCGCACCGCTCACGCGCGCCGCGCCGACAGCCTCCGCGCGGTCCGTGCCGGCTACGTCCAGCCTCGCGGCCAACGTCCCCGCCGCACCGGCCACGAACGCGCTCGCGCAGGCAAAGGCCGCTCCGACGTCGAGCAGTTCCCCTGCGCCGATGGCTTCGGCGGCTCCGCCAGCGCGCAGCCGTGGATCGCAGGCTGAATCGACGGCGACGCACCCGACACCCGCTTCGCCGATGGCTGCCTTGCCGGCGAACCGCCCAACGCCCGACCTCGCTTCGCAGCCGCAAGCGACGACGACGCATCCGGCACAAGCCTCGTCGATCGCATCGCTGCCGACGAGCCGTCCAGTGTCTGGCCTCGCGCCGCAATCGCAAGAGCCGGCCGCGCGCCCGGCGCAGGCCTCGCCGATGGCATCGTCGATCGCATCACTGCCGGGGAACCGTCCGAGCCCGGCCCCGCAGCCGCAGACAGCAACGCCGAGAACCGCCAACGCCAACGCAAGCGCACGCCCCCAGGACAACGCGGCGCAAAAAGCACTGCCCGCGGTCGCGCGGAACATCGTCGCGATAAAGCAGGCGCTGGCCGCTCACGACCTCTCCGCTGCGCGCCGCCACATGCGCGGCCTGTACGCGAATCAGGCCCCGAGCCCGGAGATTCAACAACTGGCCGCCGATCTGACGCGCGAGGAGCGCGCACGCGACAGCGCGATGGCCAGCGCCCGCTCATGCTCGGTCAAGCAGGAACCCGCCTGCGCCGTGCGCAACGCCCGCCGCGCGGTGGCGCTCGATCCGCGCAATCCGCAAGCGCAGACGCTGCTGCGTCAGGCGACCGCCGCACAGGCCGAAGCCAACACCGCGTACTTCCGTCAGGCGAGCGCACTGCCCGCGCCTGTGCCGGCAGCCATGACATTCGACGGACGCTGGAGCGCCGCAGGCAGGCACGGCGTAACGGCGAGCCAGCAGGACCGCTCGCCGTCGACATTCACGATCTTCGGCCTGGGCGTGCCGACGGTGGCGAAGGGCCGCGGCGACGCGCATTGAGGCAGCCGCGATCCGCGCCTGTTCGACACGGGTAACTCGCCGCCGCGTGGCTTGGCGACAGTTCTCAACGCGCATGCCTTGCGGCGATCAGCCGTCCGCGCGCCTGTTCGACTCAGACAACTCGCCTCCGCGAGGCGTAGCCGACAGCTCTCAACGCGCATGCCATGCCGCGATCGGCCGTCCGCGCGCCCGTTCGACTCAGACAGCTCGCCTCCGCGCGACTTGGTCGAAAGCTCCGAACGCGCATGCCATGCAGAGATCGGCCGTCCGCGCGGCTTAGCCGACTGCGCACGTCGGCCACGGACCTCGCGCGTTCACGCCCCTCCGCTTGCTAAAATGCGCCCTCCGTCCCCACTCGTCCGATGGACCTCGAAACACTCCTCTTCTCGCAAGGCTTCGGCTCGCGCCGTCAATGTCGCGGCATCATCGCGGAGGGCCGCGTGCGCATCGGCGGCGAGGTGTGCAGCGATCCGCACGCCAGTGTCGCGGTCGCCGAATCGCCGGACTTCGAAGTCGACGGCACCGTCTGGACGTATCGCGAGAAGGCGTATATCGCGATGAACAAGCCCGCCGGCTACGAATGCTCGCGCGATCCGCAGCATCACTTGAGCGTGTTTCACCTGTTGCCGCCGCAACTCATCGAACGCGGCGTGCAGCCGGTGGGCCGGCTCGATCAGGATACGACGGGCCTCCTCCTCTTCTCGGACGACGGCGCGTTCGTCCACGCCTTCACGTCGCCCAAGCGCAAAGTGCCAAAGGTGTATCTCGCGACGCTGCGCCATCCGCTCGACGACGCCCAGCTCGCCAGCCTGCGCGACGGCGTGCTGCTGCACGGCGAAACGAAGCCGAGCGCCGCGCTCGCCGCGCATCGCCGCGACGAACGGCTGCTCGAACTGACCGTGCTCGAAGGCAAATATCATCAGGTGAAGCGGATGGTCGCGGCAGCGGGAAATCGCGTGGAGAAGCTGCATCGGGAGCGCGTGGGCGGTTACGCGTTGCCGGCGTCGCTCGCGGAAGGCGAATGGCAGTGGCTCGGTGACGACGATCTCGCTGCACTGCGCGCCCAGGGCTGAGGCGCCGCGCTCGGCCGCGCAGCACAGAAGCTGCATCCGAAGCGGGTGGGCGGGTATGCGCTGCCCGCGTCGCTCGCGGAAGGCGAATGGCGCTGGCTCGATGACGACGACCTCGCTGCACTGCGCGCCCAGGGCTGACGCGCCGCGCCGCCCCGCAGCAACAAAAACTGCCCTCCGGGAGCGTAGGCGGCTTCGCGCTGCCGGCGTCTCCCCGAAAATGCGAATGGCAATAGCTCCGCGACGACGATCTCGATGCACTTTGCGCCCAGCGTTGACGCGCCGCGCTCGGCCCCGCAACAACAGAGAATCCGCACTCCGGGAGCGCGTGAGCGGCTATGCGTTGCCCGCGTCGCTCGCGGAAGGCGAATGGCGCTGTCTCGACAGCGACGACCTCGCCGCACTGCGCGCCCAGGACTGACGCGCCCCGCAGCCATCAATCTTCACGCCAATCGGTACAAGCCCCGATGCCTCGCCGCTGCGCCGCAGCATGCCTTCTGCGCGCCCCGCTCATATACTCGTCTTACGGAATCAAAATCACTAGAAGAAAGCAGGAGGGCATCATGGCTTCCCACATGAGCGTCGCGCTGATCGCGTTCGTGGCGTTGAGCGCGGTCGTGATCGGGGTATTGGGTGTCGTCATGCACGTGCGTCACCGGTATTCGCCGAACCTCATCGGCGCATTGATCGGCGCGCTGATGTGCTTCGTCCTGCTCGAAACGATTCCCGCGCTGATCTAGCGCCGCGTCGTGCCGGCGCGCGAGCGCAAGAAGTCGTCCACGGTCGGATGACGCAGCGCGTAGCCTAACTCGCGCTTCATCCGTGCGTTGGACAGACGGCGCGACTCGCGCATGAACGAAAGCGTCACCGGTTCCAGACGCGCCTCCGCCTCCTCGCGCGTGATGCGTGGCACGCGCGGCAAACCGTACGCGTCGGCGACGCGATCGAAATAGTCGGCCATGCGCAAATTGGTGTCGTCCGATGCGTTCACGACGCGCTGCGGCCGCCCGCGCCCGAGCGCGCGCACGAGAATCGCGGCGAGATCGTCCGCGTGAATGTGATTCGTGTAGACATCGTCGCGTTCGGTGAGCGCGGGCATCGCCCGTTCGATGCGCGCAAGCGGCAGGCGATTCTCCGCGTAAATGCCGGGAATCCGCACGATGGAAACGCGCCAGCCGCTTCGCGCGCCCACGCGGCGCAACTGCTGCTCCGCCGACACGCGCCGCCGTGCGCGCTCGTTGTCCGGCCGCGCGGGCCGCGTTTCGTCGATCAGCGCGCCCCCGCAGTCGCCGTAGACGCCCGTCGTGCTCGCATACACGAAGCGCACAGGCGCAACGCGCGATGTGGCTCCAAAAGAGGCGTCGGGTACAATGAAAGTCCATGCGCGCCAGGCACGATGCCGCGCAACGGCGCCCTGAGCGCCACGCGCGACGGAACGGCGCGGCGCGCGCATGGCCGCGAGCAACGCACGCGTGCGGCGGTCGGTGTCGCCTTCGCGCTGAGGCGGCGCGAGATGCAGCACCTGCGGCGCGATGCCTGCGAGCCTGCGAAGGCTGCGCTTCGCATCGAGGTCGCCGGCGATCGGCAAGGCGCCCGCGGCGCGAAGTTCGGCGGCGCGTTCCGCGTGATGCGTGAGCGCGATCACGCGCGGCGACGCGGCGCGCGAACGCAAGAGCGGCAACGCGCGCAGCCCGACATCGCCGCATCCGACGATCAAGACGCGCGGGCGGCGCAAGGTTCGAGTGGCGATCATGCGAAGCATTGTATCCGCCGCTTGCGTGACGCGTTCCGGCGTCATCGAGAGACACATTCACACATCGCAAGAAATCGATCTATGGCATTCAACGTAACGCTCCGGCAAAGCGGCCGGCAGTTTCAGGTGGAACCCGACGAGCCGGTGCTGACCGCGGCGCTGCGCCAGGGCATCGGCTTGCCTTATGGCTGTAAGAACGGCGCGTGCGGTTCCTGCAAGGGCGCGGTCGTCGAAGGCGAAGTCGAGCAGGCGCCGCATTCGTCGTCGGCACTCTCCAACGACGAAAAAACGCGCGGCATGGCGCTCTTCTGCTGCGCGACCGCGCAGAGCGATCTCACGATCGACGTGCGCGAAGTCGCGGGCGTCGGCGACGTGCAGGTCAAGAAGCTGCCGTGCCGCGTGAACGCGCTTCAGCGCAAGGCCGACGACGTCATCGAAATGAAGCTGCAACTGCCCGCCAACGAGCGCCTGCAATATCTCGCGGGGCAGTACATCGAATTCATTCTGAAGGACGGCAAGCGCCGCAGCTATTCGATGGCGAGCCCGCCGCATCACGAAGGCCCGCTCGAACTGCACATTCGCCACATGCCGGGCGGCACGTTCACGGACCATGTGTTCGGCGCGATGAAAGAGCGCGACATCCTGCGCTTCGAAGGCCCGCTCGGCACGTTTTTCCTGCGCGACGAATCGGACAAGCCCATCGTGCTGCTCGCATCGGGCACGGGCTTCGCGCCGATCAAGGCGATCATCGAACACGCGGTCTTCAAGAACCTGAACCGGCCGATGACGCTTTACTGGGGCGGCCGCCGCAAGAAAGACCTGTACATGATGGACCTCGCCGAGCAATGGGCGAAGGAAGTGCCGAACTTCAAGTTCGTGCCGGTGCTGTCCGAACCCGATCCGCACGACGGCTGGACCGGCCGCACGGGCTTCGTTCATCGCGCTGTCATCGAAGATCTGCCAGACTTGAGCGCGTATCAGGTCTATGCGTGCGGCGCGCCTGTGATGGTGGAATCGGCGCAGCGCGATTTCACGCAGCATCACCGCTTGCCGGAGGACGAGTTCTACGCCGATTCGTTCACGAGCGCAGCGGACCTCGCGCATCCGGTCTGACGGCCCGCGCGGGCCTCGCAACCCGCCGGCGCGCAACAAATCGACGCCGGCGGTTTACATGCACGAACGTCATCACGTATCCTTCGCGAATGAACCGAATCGCAACCATCGTCCGACGCCGCCGCTCGCCGCTTCCCTAGGGATGCCGCTGGCTCGTCACGCATTCGCGCTCGTCATGTTCGGTTAGTCTGAAGCGAGAGAATGAAGCCACGGAAACACCGTGGCTTTTGTTTTTTGCGCGCCGTTTTTTCACCTGAGTCAACGCCCGGAGCCCGCTGTCATGAATTTCAATGAGTACCCTGTCGATTCGCTGATGTACATCACGAACCGCCCCGAGATCGTGTTCACGCACGGCAAGGGCTCCTGGCTTTACGACAACACCGGCAAACGCTATCTCGACTTCATTCAGGGCTGGGCAGTCAATTCGCTCGGCCACTGCAACGACGGCGTGATCGAGGCGCTCGACAAGCAGGCGCGCACGCTGATCAATCCGTCGCCCGCGTTCTATAACGAGCCGATGGCGAAGCTCGCCGCGCTGCTCACCGCGCACAGTTGCTTCGACAAGGTGTTTTTCGCCAACAGCGGCGCGGAAGCGAACGAAGGCGCGATCAAGCTCGCGCGCAAGTGGGGCCGCAAGTTCCGCAACGGCGCGTACGAGATCATCACGTTCGATCACAGCTTCCATGGCCGCACGCTCGCGACCATGTCCGCGAGCGGCAAGGCGGGCTGGGACACCATCTATGCGCCGCAAGTGCCGGGCTTTCCGAAGGCGGATTTGAACGATATCGCATCGGTCGAGAAGCTCATCACCGAGAAGACCGTAGCCGTGATGCTGGAGCCGATTCAGGGCGAAGGCGGCGTGATTCCCGCGACGCGCGAGTTCATGCAGGAATTGCGCGCGCTGACGAAGCGCCACAACATTCTTTTGATCGTCGATGAAGTGCAAAGCGGCTGCGGTCGCGCGGGGACGTTGTTCGCGTACGAGCTGTCGGGCATCGAGCCGGACATCATGACGCTCGGCAAGGGCATCGGCGGCGGCGTGCCGCTGGCGGCGCTGCTCTCGACTTCGGATGTGGCGTGCTTCGAAGCGGGCGATCAGGGCGGCACGTACAACGGCAATCCGCTGATGACGGCGGTCGGCTATTCGGTGATTTCGCAACTGACGGCACCGGGCTTTCTCGAAGGCGTGCGCGAGCGCGGCGAGTATTTGCGTTCGGAATTGCTGAAGCTATCCGACGAACGCGGTTTCAACGGCGAGCGCGGCGAAGGTCTCTTGCGCGCGTTGCTGCTCGATGGCGATCAGGGGCCGCAGATCGTCGAGAAGGCTCGGCTGATGCAGCCTGATGGACTCTTGCTGAACGCGGCGCGGCCTAATCTGCTGCGCTTCATGCCCGCGCTCAATGTGACCAAGGATGAGATCGATCAGATGATGTCGATGTTGCGTTCGGTGCTCGATTCGCTGTGATCATCCGTACCTTCGATGCGAGCGATCGCGATGCCGTGATCGCCTTGTGGCGCGATGTGTTCCCGGAGTATGCGGATGCATCGCGGCCGCAGCGCGATCCGGCGTTGTCGATTGCTAATAAGCTGCGCACGCAGCCGGAGTTGTTCTTTGTCGGAGTTTCCGACGGGGATGTCGTCGGGACTGTGATGTGCGGGTATGACGGGCATCGCGGGTGGATTTATTCGCTCGCAGTTTCGCCTGCTATGCGAGGGCGTGGTTTCGGGCGCGCTTTGATGCTTCATGCGGAAGCGGCGCTTGGTCGGGCTGGTTGTCCTAAGGTTAATTTGCAGATTCTTTCTGCTCGGACGGACCTTTTGCCGTTTTATGAGCGGCTTGGGTATCGTGTTGATGAGGTTGTTAGTCTTGGGAAGCGGCTCTAGTTTTGTCGCTTCGTTCTCTTGTTTCGGTCTATTAGTGTTGCCCCTCCCCGGGGCGGGGAGGGGCAACGCCAATAGACCGACAAGAAAGCAAGTTTCACGAAAGAACAAAGAAACGAAAAGAGCGGGAAGCAAAACCACGCCCCCGCCCCGCGAGGGAAAGAAAAAGAACCCTCACTCGCCCAAATAGGCAGCCCGAACCTTAGGATCATCGAGCATGACCTTGGCATCGCCGGACATAGTGACAGTCCCTGAATCCATCACATACCCGCGATTAGCGGCCTGCAGAGCAAGACGAGCATTCTGCTCGACGAGCAGCACGGTCAGCCCTTCGCTAGAAATCTCCCGAACCACTTCAAAGATCTTCTCGACCATGATGGGCGAAAGTCCCATCGAAGGCTCATCGAGCAACAGCAGTTTCGGTCGCGACAACAACGCCCGCGCCATCGCCAGCATCTGCTGCTCGCCGCCGGACAGCGTGCCCGCATACTGCGACGCCCGCTCCTTCAGACGCGGAAAGAAGCCGAACATCCGTTCGGTGTCCTTCTGAATGCCGTCCGAATCGTTGCGCAGATACGCGCCCATCTGCATGTTTTCGAGAATCGACATGCGCGCGAAGATGCCGCGCCCTTCCGGCACCATCGCGAGGCCGCGCTTCAAAAGCTCGTGCGTGGGCACGCCCTTGATCGACTGGCCCATGTACTCGATATCGCCGCCCGAGAACGGCTTCAGGCCCGTGATGGCCTTCATCGTCGTGGTCTTGCCCGCGCCATTCGCGCCGATCAGCGTAACGAGTTCGCCCTGCCCGACTTCCAGATCGACACCCTTCACCGCCTGGATGCCGCCGTAGTTCACCTGCAGACCCTTGACCTTCAACATTGCGCTTGTGGTCGCCATTTAGTGCACCCCCGCACCCAGATATGCCTCGATCACCTTCGGGTCCTTCTGCACGTCCTGCGGCAGACCTTCGGCGATCACCTTGCCGTAATCGAGCACCGTCATGCGGTTGCACAATCCCATCACGAGTTTCACGTCGTGTTCGATCAACAGAATCGTCTTGCCGTCCGCGCGAATCTTGTCGAGCAGGCGCGTCAGCTCGACCTTCTCCGTCGCGTTCATGCCGGCTGCCGGCTCGTCGAGCGCGAGCAGCTTCGGATCGGTCGCGAGCGCACGCGCGATCTCCAGACGACGCTGGTGGCCGTACGACAGATTGCGCGACGTGTAGTCCGCGTATTGCAGCACGCCGACGTACTCCAGCAGTTCCAGCGCGCGCTCCTTGATTTCCTTCTCTTCACGGCGCTCGGCGGGCGTCTGGAACACCGCGCCGATCAGGCCGTGCTTCGTGCGCACATGGCGGCCGACCATCACGTTCTCCAGCGCGGTCATGCCGCCAAAGAGACGAATGTTCTGGAACGTGCGCGCAATGCCCGCCTTCGCCACCTGATACACGGCGGTCGGCGTGTAGGCTTCGCCGTCGAGCTTGAATTCACCGGAATCCGGCGTGTAGAGGCCCGTGATGACGTTGAAGAACGTCGTCTTGCCCGCACCGTTCGGGCCGATCAGGCCGTAGATTTCGCCTTCCTTGATTTCGAGGCCCACTTCGGACAGCGCCTGCAAGCCGCCGAAACGCTTGTTCACGCCCTTCACGGACAATCGAGTACGTTTGTCGCTCATTTTTGATTCCCCCGCTTAGGCGCGCACCGGCTTCTTGCCGTTGCGCTTCGCGATCTTCGCGATCTTGTCTTCGTGTTTCGCGGCGGGCCACAGGCCTTCCGAGCGATACAGCATGATCAGCACCATCGCCAGGCCGTACAGCAACTGGCGGATGACTTCGGTATCCACGATCTGATGGCCGAAGACGGCGTTTTGCAGCGGACCCATCGTCGAGCGCAGGAATTCGGGGAACACGGCGAGCAGCACCGCGCCCAAAATCACGCCCGGAATGTGGCCCATGCCGCCGAGCACCACGCACGCCAGCACGACGATCGATTCCCAGAACGTGAACGATTCCGGCGACACGAAGCCCTGGAACGCGCCGAACATCGCGCCCGAGAGGCCGCCGAACGACGCGCCCATCGCGAAGGCGAGCAGCTTCACGTTACGCGTGTTGATGCCCATGGCCTTCGCCGCGATTTCGTCTTCGCGAATGGCGGCCCATGCACGGCCGATGCGCGAATGTTGCAGACGCGTACAGACCCAGATCACGATGAGCGCGCCGAGCACGAACAGGTAGTAGTACATGTACACCGACGGGAACTTCATGCCGAAAAGCTCGTGCGTCTGCGACAGATTGAAGCCCGCCACCGTCACCGGATCGATGCCCGTGATGCCCTTCGGGCCGTTCGTGATGTTCACCGGGCGGTCGAGGTTGTTCATGAAAATACGCACGATTTCCCCGAAACCGAGCGTCACGATAGCGAGGTAGTCGCCACGCAGACGCAGCGTCGGTGCCCCGAGCAGCACGCCGAAGGTGGCGGCGAGCGCCATCGCGACCGGCACGATCAGAAGGAACGGCACATGCAGCCCGCCCGGCGCAAGATGCGCAATCCATTCGAACTGCGAGGTCAATTGCGGCGAAGACAAGAGCGCCGCCACGTACGCGCCGACCGCATAAAACGCGATGTAGCCCAGGTCGAGCAGGCCGGCGAAGCCGACGACGACATTGAGGCCCAGCGCGAGCATCACGTAAAGCATCGCGAAGTCGAGCACGCGGACCCAGTAGTTGCCGCCGGCTGCGCCGATCACCATCGGCGCGGCGATCACGAACGCGGCGACGATGATGCCGACGACGAGCGTCTTGCCCGTGTTCTTCTCGGGGATGAGCGTCGTGGACGGCTCAATCGGTTGAATCGAAGTCATTTTGTAGAGCTCCTCACACGGTCTTTAAGCGCGGTCCGCGACACGTTCGCCGAGCAGACCCGACGGACGGAACACGAGCACGATGATCAGCACGACGAAGGCGAACACGTCCTGATAGTTACTGCCGAAGACGCCGCCTGTCAGATTGCCGATGTAACCGGCGCCCAACTGCTCGATCAAACCGAGGAGCACGCCGCCGACCATCGCGCCGCCCAGGTTGCCGATGCCGCCCAGCACCGCCGCCGTGAACGCCTTCAGGCCGGGAATGAAGCCCATGTAGAAGTGCGCGTTGCCGTATTCGGACGCGATCATCACGCCGGCGAGCGCAGCAAGCGCCGAGCCGATCATGAAGGTCGCCGAGATCACGAAGTTCGGGTTCACGCCCATCAGCGATGCGACGCCGGGGTTCTCCGCGATCGCGCGCATCGCGCGGCCGAGCTTGGTCTTGTGCACGAGCAGCAGGAGGCCGCCCATCACGAGGAACGCCACCACGATGATGACGATTTCCGTCATCGAGATGACCGCGCCGGGACGCGTTTCAGTCGCGGTGATGACGTTGATCGGGTCGGTCGGCAGCAACTGCGGAAACGCGAGCGGGTTGCGGCCCCAGATCATCATGGCGACCGTTTGCAGCAGGATCGACACGCCGATTGCGGTGATGAGCGGCGCGAGACGCGGCGCCTTGCGCAGCGGCCGGTACGCGACGCGTTCGATGGTGTAGCCGACGATCGCGCAGACGATCGCCGCGACGATAAGCGCGATCGTCAGCATGATCGGGCCGGGCATCGAGGGAAAGTGATTCTGCATGACGCCGATGGCTGAAAGCGCCACCATCGCGCCCACCATCAGCACGTCGCCGTGCGCGAAGTTGATGATGCCGAGAATGCCGTACACCATCGTGTAACCCAACGCGATGATGGCGTAGACGCTGCCAAGCACCAGACCGTTGAGGATCTGCTGGATGAAAATATCCATTTAAAGCTCCTTAGCCCCGTGCGACCGGATGACGCCTTTATCACCGGCCGATAAACCGGTGTGAAGCGAAATCTGGAGCGGCACTGCGCGTACTTTTAAAAAAACCGGTAAGGATTAATCGCCTGCCGTTGCGCCCGCCGCCGGATAGGTGCGGGCGTCCGCCAGACGCATGCGAAACGGCGCTTGTCGGATAGGCGCCGCAAGACTGCAAACGCCTGCTGCTACTGCTTCACGACGTCGAGCACATCCTTCTTTTTGTCCTTGAAGTCGTAAAGCGTGATGGTGCTGGTCTTCAGATCGCCTTTGTCGTCAAAAGCGATATGCCCCGTCAGACCGTTGAAATCCGTCGTGGCCACCGCCGCGAGCACCTTGCTCGCTTCGATGGAATTGGCGCGCTTCATCGCATCGACGATCACGTACACCGCGTCGTACGTGAACGGCGCGTAAATCTGCACCGGCGTGTGAAACCGTGCCTCGTACTTCTGCGCGAAGTCCGCGCCCTTGTCCATCTTCGCGAGCGCGGGCCCGGCTTCGGAACACACGACGTTCTGCACCGCGTCGCCCGCCAGTTGCGGCAATTGCTGCGTGCAAACGCCGTCGCCCGCCAGAATCTTCGCCTTCACGCCGAGCGCCGCCGCTTCTTTCGCGAACGGTCCGCCCGTTGCGTCCATGCCGCCGTACATCACGGCGTCCGGCTGCATGCGCTTGATCTTCAAGAGGATCGCCTTGAAGTTGCGCGCCTTCTCCGACGTCGTCTCGCGCGCGGCGACCTTCACGCCGCCCGCCTGCGCCGTCTTCGCGAACTCGTCGGCGAGGCCGCGGCCGTAGGCGGTAGCGTCGTCCACGATCACCACTTTCTTCGCGTGCAGCGTCTTGATCGCGTAGCCGGCCAGCACGGGGCCTTGCTGCGCATCGGTTGCGACCACGCGGAAGGTCGTCTTGTAACCCTGCTTCGTGTATTGCGGGTTCGTCGTCGACGGCGAAATCTCCGCGATGCCCGCATCGCTATAAATCTTGGACGCCGGAATCGATACGCCCGAATTCAGATGGCCGATTACCGCGACCACATGGTCATCCACCAGGCGCTGCGCGGCTTCTTCGCCGGTGCGCGGGTCGGCTGCGTCATCCTGGCTGTCGAGCACGAGGCGGATGGAGCGGCCGTCGATGGTGAGACCCTGCGCGCTGATTTCCTCCAGCGCGAGCCGCGCGCCGTTTTCGTTGTCTTTCCCTAAATGCGCCTGCGTGCCGGACAACGGCGCGACATGGCCGATCTTCACCACCGTCGCTTCGCTCGCCGGTGCGGGCGCAGCCGTTGCCGCCGTCGGGGCGCTTGCCGCCGGTGCTGCTCCGCTCGCTCCGCCTTCGTCCTTCTTGCCGCATGCAGTTGCCATTGCAACCGCAGCCGCGATGGACACGGCGTAAGCAAACTTGAATCGCATCAAATGAGATCTCCTGCGCCTTTCAGAACCGTTGCCAGAGGCCCTTCCGGACTCAGGACGCGCGAATTGTAACGCTAAATATGAGACGAGCAATATTCTTGCGTGGCGGGGTTTTCCAGCATTGCAACCCGCATTTTCCGGCGATTTTCCGTCAAAAGCGCAACCGGGTTGCGATCCGGTTTTGTGCAGCAGTTGCACCATTCCGGGAGCGGGGTTTATCGAGGCTCGGCGGAATACGTTTGCGACGCTTTGCAGCGGTGCACCGAAATGGTTCACGCGCGGTCGGCTTGCCTGTGCCCGGGCGAAAAAAAAGCGCCCGCTGGGCGCTTTTTCGAAGGTTTCGTCTAACTTATTGCGGCAACGACAGTCCGCGCGGCAGCGGAAACGAAATCGTCTCTTCGATGCCCTCCAGCGAGCGCACGCTGCGCACGCCGAGTTCGCGCAGCCGCGCGATGACAGCCTGCGCGAGCACTTCCGGCGCCGACGCGCCCGCCGTCACGCCGATGCGCTTCTTGCCTTCGACCCAGTTCGGATCGATCTGCGTCGGCGAATCCACCATATAGGCCGGAATGCCGCTGCGCTCGGCTACTTCGCGCAGCCGGCTCGAATTCGAGCTGTTCGGGCTGCCGACCACGATCACGACATCGCACTGCGGCGCGAGGAACTTCACCGCGTCCTGGCGATTCTGCGTCGCGTAGCAGATGTCCTGCTTCTTCGGCTCCTTGATCGCGGGATATTTGTTCTTGAGCGCGTCGATGATCGCCGAGGCGTCGTCGACCGAAAGCGTCGTCTGCGTGACGTACGCAATGCGCTCCGGGTCGGGCAGATCGAGCTTCAGCACGTCCTCGATATCCTCGACCAGATGCATGCCCTCGCCGGACTGCCCCATCGTACCTTCGACTTCCGGGTGTCCCTTGTGGCCGATCATCACGATATCGAAGCCTTCCTGCCGCATCTTCGCGACTTCCATGTGCACCTTGGTCACGAGCGGACACGTGGCGTCGAACACGCGCAGCCCGCGCGTTTCCGCTTCGACGCGCACGGCTTTCGAAACGCCGTGTGCGCTGAAAATCAGCGTGCTGCCCTCGGGCACGTCCGACAGGTCCTCGATGAAGATCGCGCCCTTCTTGCGCAGATCCGCGACGACGTACGCGTTATGCACGATCTCGTGACGCACGTAGATCGGCGCGCCGAACAGCTTGATCGCGCGCTCGACGATCTCGATCGCGCGGTCCACGCCCGCGCAGAAGCCGCGCGGCTGCGCGAGCAGGATTTCGACGTCGGTTTCGATATCGGTGAGGCTTTCGGTCAGGCTCATGGCTACAGAATTCCGATGATTTTCACTTCGAACGCCAGCGTCTGGCCGGCAAGCGGGTGATTGAAGTCGAAAAGCGCCGACGTCTCGCCCACTTCCTTGAGCACGCCCGCGTAGCGCCCGCCGTTGGGCGCGTTGAATTCGACGAGATCGCCGGGAGAAAAATCCTCGCCGACCATGCTGTTTTCGCGCAGCGTCGCGAGCGACACGCGCTGCAGCAGTTCCGGATTGCGCGGCCCGAACGCCTGCTCCGGCGTTAGCCGAAAGGTCGAATGGTGGCCGACCTTGAGGCCGAGCAGAATTTCTTCGAGCGGCGGGGCGAGCTGGCCTGCGCCGAGCAGGAGCGTGGCGGGCTTGTCGGTGAAGGTGTTGACGATGTCGGCGCCGTCGGCCAGTGCCAGCCGGTAATGCAGCGTGACATGGGAGCCGGGCTTGACCTCGGAGATATCGATGATGCTCATGAGTATTGGATGTGGCGGTTCAGTCGAAAGCGCGGCGTGGGCCGGGCGAGCGGCGGCTCGTCGGCGCGAAGCTGCGAACCGCGTGGCGCAGGGTCGAAACGGGCGCCAAAACCGCTATTGTAAGACAGAGTGGTCCGGCGACGCGTCAGGCGCGTGCGGCGTTGGTGCGGCGGCGCGCGCAATTCGGTCTCTTCGGAGGAGCGGGCGATGACGGGCGTCGTGGCGCTGCATGCTGCGCCGGTTGTCGCGCCGGTTTCCGCGTCGCTTACCGCGACCGACGCCGCGCCAGTTGCTGCGTCCGTTCCCGCCGCGCCAGCGGAGGCTGCGGAAACCGTCCGGCTCGCGGCACTAGCCATCTCGAAATGGGACAAGGCCGACCGGCCGCGTGAACGCCTGCTCAGTTCGGGCGCCGAGAAGCTAGCCGATGCCGAATTGCTCGCGCTCTTCTTGCGCACCGGCGTGCCGGGGTTCACCGCCGTCGATGTCGCCCGCGCGCTGCTGCTGCGTTTCGGCTCGCTGCGCGCCGTGCTCGATGCATCCGCCGCCGAGTTGCAAGCCGAACGCGGCATCGGCGAGGCGCGCGCAGCGACGCTCATCGCGGTTTCCGAACTGTGCCGGCGCATGCTGGCGGAGAAAGCGCGCGAGCGCATGCTGCTGAATTCTCCCGGTGCCGTCGAAGACTTTCTGCGCCTGAAAATCGGCACGCGGCCGAACGAAGTGTTCATCTGCATCTATCTCGACGCGCGCCACCAGTTGCTGGACATCTGCGAGGAAGCGCGGGGCTCGCTCACGCGCGTGGCCGTGTATCCGCGCGAAATCGTCAAGCGCGCGCTCGCGCTGAATGCGGCCGGGCTGATCGTCGCGCATAATCACCCTTCCGGCAGCATCCAGCCGAGCGCGGGCGACCGCAAGCTCACGCGCACGCTCCAGGACGCGCTCGCGCTCATCGACGTGAAGCTGCTGGATCACATGGTCGTCGCGTCGAATGACATTTTTTCGTTCGCGCGCGAGGGTTGGCTGTGACGCTGGCTTTCAGGTCGATCCGCCGAATAGGAAAAGGAGCAAAACGCCTTGATAACGCACGGCTTTTCCTGCTAGAATCCGCGTTTGCTTTTCTCAACCCACCTGTTCTGAGCTTACGCGGTCCTCATTGGCATAACCGTGCTGCCAAGTTCCCGGTAAAGGCAACCAGGGAAAAAGAGGTCGGCTCGCAGAATCCGCTGCGCCGAGCGTAGGAATCAGACTGTATTAGGAGTGCTCGCATGGCACGCGTATGCCAAGTAACTGGGAAAGGGCCGATGTCCGGCAACAACGTTTCCCACGCCAACAACAAGACCAAGCGTCGTTTCCTGCCGAACCTGCAGAACCGCCGTTTCTTCGTTGAAAGCGAAAACCGCTGGGTCCGTCTGCGCGTTTCGAACGCGGGTCTGCGCCTGATCGACAAGAACGGTATCGACGCCGTGCTCGCAGATTTGCGCGCACGCGGTGAAATCTAAGGAGCACGCACATGGCCAAGGGCGCACGCGACAAGATCAAGTTGGAATCGACCGCAGGCACGGGTCACTTCTACACGACGACCAAGAACAAGCGCAACATGCCGGAAAAGATGCTGATCAAGAAATTTGATCCCGTCGTCCGCAAGCATGTTGAGTACAAGGAAACCAAGATCAAGTAAAGCGGCGTTGTTCCGCGCAAGCGGAAGACGGACCGCACTTGAGATTGAGTGCCTGACGAAGACAGCAGAAAGCCCCGCTCACGCGGGGCTTTTTGTTTTTGCGGCGCGCTTTTCACACGCGTTTCACATGGTCGTGCATGGGTTTTCGCGGTTTCTTTGCCCTCGCGCGTTATGCTTGCCGGCTATCGACAACGACAGCGACGGAGACACGGCGGCATGAACTTCGATGTAGCGATCGTGGGGAGCGGACTCGCGGGCCTGAGCGTCGCGCTGAATCTGGCCGAGACGCGGCGCGTGGCGATCATCGCGAAGCGCGCGGCGAGCGAAGGCGCGAGCGACTGGGCGCAAGGCGGCATCGCGGCGGTGCTGGATTCGGCGGACAGCGTCGACGACCACGTGGCCGACACGCTCATCGCGGGCGGGGGCCTGTGCGACGAGGCGGCGACGCGCTACATCGTCGAAAACGGGCGCGCCGCGATTCAATGGCTGATCGACGAAGGCGTGCCCTTCACGCGCGACGTCTCGGCCGAACTCGGCTTCCATCTGACGCGCGAAGGCGGGCATAGTCATCGCCGCATCATCCACGCCGCGGACGCCACCGGCCACGCGGTCGTCACGACGCTCGGCGAGCGCGTGCGCAATCATCCGAACATCACCGTTCTCGAAGATCACTACGCGATCGACCTGATCACGTCCGACCGGCTCGGGCTGCCGGGCCATCGCTGCCACGGTCTGTACGCGCTCGACCTGAAAAGCGGCCGCACCGTCACGATCGAGGCGCCGCACACGGTCCTCGCGACGGGCGGCGCAGGCAAGGTCTATCTCTACACGACCAATCCCGACACCGCGACCGGCGACGGCATCGCGATGGCATGGCGCGCGGGCTGCCGCGTCGCGAACATGGAGTTCATCCAGTTCCATCCGACTTGCCTCTTCCATCCGTACGCGAAGTCGTTCCTGATCTCGGAAGCCGTGCGCGGAGAAGGCGGCGTGCTGCGCCTGCCGGACGGCACGCGCTTCATGCCCGCGCACGACGAACGCGCCGAGCTCGCGCCGCGCGATATCGTCGCCCGGGCGATCGACTTCGAGATCAAGAAGCGCGGCATCGACTGCGTGTACCTCGATATCAGCCACCAGCCGCGCGCGTTCCTCGAAGAACACTTCCCGACGATCCTCGCCCGCTGCCGCGAGTTCGGCATCGATATCGCGAAGGAGCCGATTCCCGTCGTGCCGGCCGCGCACTATACCTGCGGCGGCGTCGTGACGGATCTCGCCGGGCGCACCGACCGTCCCGGGCTGTATGCGGTCGGGGAAACGTCGTGCACGGGCTTGCACGGGGCGAACCGGCTGGCGAGCAATTCGTTGCTGGAATGCATCGTGGTCGGCCGGGCGGCGGCGGCGGCCATCGAAGCGGACGGTTTTTCGGCCGGATGCCACGCGCCCCTGCCCGACTGGGACGAAAGCCGCGTTTCCGATCCGGACGAGGAAGTCGTCGTCGCGCATAACTGGGACGAGCTGCGGCTTCTGATGTGGAACTACGTCGGCATCGTGCGTACGGACAAGCGGCTCGCGCGCGCCCGGCATCGCATTGCGCTCTTGCGCGACGAAATCCACGAGTACTACGCGAATTTCAAGGTGAGCCGCGACTTGCTGGAACTGCGCAATCTGGTGGATGTGGCGTCGCTGATCGTGGAAAGCGCATGTTCGCGGCGCGAAAGCCGCGGCCTGCACTACAGCCGCGACTGGCCCGAAACCTTGCCGAAGGCGCTGCCGACCGTGCTGACGCCGCCGGCGGCGCGGCGGCGCGCGGTCTGACGGCTAGATAAGGCGCATCGAGTAATCGGTGGCGCGCACGTCCTTCGTGAGCGCTCCAATCGAAATGCGGTCGACGCCGGTTTCCGCTATCGCCCGCACAGTTTCGAAGTTCACCCCGCCCGACACTTCCAGCAACGCGCGGCCCGCCGTCACGCGCACAGCGTCGCGCATCGCGTCGAGCGTGAAGTTGTCGAGCAGAATGGACTCTGCGCGGTGCGCGAGCGCCGTTTCGAGCTGCGCGAGCGTTTCCACTTCGATCTGAACCGGCACGCCCGCGTTCAGCGCGAGGGCCGCGTCCATCGCCGCGCCGACGCCGCCCGCCGCCGCGATGTGGTTCTCCTTGATCAAAATGCCGTCGTAGAGCGCGAGCCGCTGGTTCGCCCCGCCGCCCACGCGCACGGCGTACTTTTGCGCGAGCCGCAGGCCAGGCAGCGTCTTGCGTGTGTCGAGAATCCGCGCGCGCGTGCCTTCGATCGCGTCGACGTAACGGCGCGTCGCGCTTGCCACGCCCGAAAGCAGTTGCAGGAAGTTGAGGCCATTGCGCTCGGCCGTCAGCAGCGAGCGCGCGGGGCCGTGCAGCAGCACGACCGGGGTATCGGCGGCCATGCGCTGCCCTTCGCGACACTGCCATTCCACTTCGATGGACGCATCGACGCGCCGCATCACTGCGTCGAACCACGGCGCACCACACAGCACGGCTTCTTCCCGCACGATGATCCGCGCCGTGCGCCGCGCGTCCGCCGGCACGAGGCGACCGGTCACGTCGCCGGTGCCGATGTCTTCGGCGAGCGCATCGGCGACATTACGCGCGAGCGCGGCGTCGAATGCTTCGCCGTATTGCGAGCGCACTTCGTCGAAAATCGGTGAGTACGGCATCACGCGGCTCCCACGTTCGAGAACAGCGCGGCGTCCTTCGCCAGATCGCCGCTCGCCTGCACGGGCTTCTTGTGACGCGCGGCGAAATCGAGCATCCGGTCGATCGGCACGCGCGCACGCTGCCCGATGGCGGCGTCGACGTGAATCTCGTTATGCCCGCGTTCGAGCACGTCGGCGAGATTGGTGAGACCGTTCATCGCCATCCACGGACAATGCGCGCAACTCTTGCACGTGGCGCTGTTGCCGGCCGTCGGCGCTTCGATAAACGTCTTCCCCGGCGCGGCGAGCCGCATCTTGTGCAGAATGCCGAGATCGGTGGCGACGATGAAGCGGCTCGCGTCGAGGCGCACGGCGGCGTCGATCAACTGCGTGGTCGAACCGACGACATCGGCCAGCTTCACGACCGCTTCCGGCGACTCGGGATGCACGAGAATCTTCGCGTCCGGATACTCGGCACGCAGCAGGTCGAGTTCGATGCCCTTGAACTCGTCGTGAACCAGACAGGAGCCCTGCCACAGCAGCATGTCCGCGCCCGTCTTCTTCTGGATGTAGCCGCCGAGGTGACGATCCGGCGCCCATAGAATCTTCTCGCCGCGTGCGTGCAAGTCCGCGACGATTTCCAGCCCGATGGACGACGTGACCATCCAGTCGGCGCGTGCTTTCACGGCGGCGCTCGTGTTCGCGTACACGACGACCGTGCGGTCCGGATGCGCGTCGCAGAACGCGGCGAATTCGTCGGCGGGACAGCCGAGATCGAGCGAGCACGTGGCGTCGAGGTCGGGCATCAGCACGCGCTTGTCCGGGCTGAGGATCTTCGCTGTTTCGCCCATGAACCGCACGCCCGCGACAACCAGTGTCTTTGCCGCATGGTCGCGGCCGAAGCGCGCCATTTCCAGGGAATCGGCGACGCAGCCGCCGGTTTCGTCGGCGAGTTCCTGTAGCTCGGCATCGACGTAATAGTGCGCGACCAATACGGCCTGTTCCCGCCGCAACAGCGCGCGAATGCGCTCCTTCAACGCGCGTTTTTCGTCCGGCGACGGCGCTTGCGGCACGCGCGCCCACGCCTCGCCTACTCCACACGTCAGCCCTTGCGGCCGGTCGTACTCGACGCTTCTGATCGCCTGCATGTCCCCTGTCTCCTGCCGAATCAGCGAAAATCCGTCGCCCAAAAACAAAGACCCCGCCAAAGCGGGGTCTTGTGACGTCTAAGAATTTTAGCGGATATCGCTTACAGGGCGTAGCGGCGCAGACGCAGCGCGAAGTCCTGCAGCGCCTTGATGCCGCTTTGTTCCGCGCGATGACACCAGTCCTGCAACTGCGCCAGCAGTTGCTCGCGCGATGCGTTCGAGCGGTCCCACATCGCCGCCAGGTCCTTGCGAAGTTCGATGTACGTGCGCAGCTTCTGGTTGTCCGAGAACAGTTCCGGCAGTTGCTTGCGCTGCGGCTCGTTCAGGCCGTCCTCGTCCTTGTGGAACCACTTGCGCGCCCCGCGCATCAGCTGATACTTCTCGCGCGCGCCGGCTTCCTTCAGCTTCACGAGTTCCTGCTTGTACGCACGCTTGAGCGCCTTGCCATAACGCGCCATGACTTCGTAACGGTTCGCGAGCACGGCTTGCAGCGTGTCGTGATCCGGCACCGACTTCGATTCCGACAGGCGCGGCGTGGGCGCGAGCTTCTTCACCTTGGCGAGGCCAACTGCCGACAGAATGCGGATGTACAGCCAGCCGATGTCGAACTCGTACCACTTGCTCGACAGCTTGGCCGAGGTCGCGTACGTGTGGTGATTGTTGTGCAGTTCTTCCCCGCCGATCAGGATGCCGAGCGGGAAGATGTTCGTGCTTGCATCGCTCGAATTGAAGTTGCGATAACCCCAGAAGTGCGCGAGACCGTTGACGACCCCCGCCGCCCAGAACGGAATCCAGATCATCTGCACGGCCCACACCGACAGCCCGACGATGCCGAACAGCGCCACGTCGATGACCATCATGATGCTGATGCCGAGGATCGGATAACGCGTGTACACGTTGCGCTCAATCCAGTCGTTCGGCGTGCCGTGGCTGAAGCGGCGCAGCGTTTCTTCGTTCTTCGCTTCCGCGCGATACAGTTCCGCGCCTTCGAGCAGCACCTTCCAGATGCCGCGCGTTTGCGGGCTGTGCGGATCTTCTTCGGTCTCGCACTTCGCATGGTGCTTGCGGTGGATGGCCGCCCACTGGCCGGTCAGCATGCCGGTGGTCATCCACAGCCACAGGCGGAAAAAGTGGCTCGCGATGGGGTGCAGGTCCAGCGCGCGATGCGCCTGGCAGCGGTGCAAATAAATGGTGACGCCCGCGATGGTGACGTGCGTCACCGCCAGCGTGAACAAGAGAATCTGCCACCAGGAGAAATCCAGCAATCCGTTGGCGAGAAAATCGAGGGAGGAATTCAGCAAGGCAATTTACCTATGTAGCTGTGAAATTCGGAAAAAATGGCCGACGAAGAGAGTCAAAAATCGACTTATCGCCGCATGTCGGGCGCGTGAAAGGTCAGCGCCGAAGTTCGATCGCATTCTACTGCATGCGTTCCAAGTCGTTGTCGTAAAGGTGAATTTTTTTGAATCTCGGACATTCAAGAAAAATCTTACGCGGCAAAGATTGGCGTCATCCTTGCAGAAAAGGAAGGAATGCCGCCCCGTTGATGCTTCAAACGGCGCCTCCAGCCGTCGACGAAAGCTCGTCGCGCTGGAATCCGGCATTTCCTACCGATTCACTTGCCGCACCGCCGACGATTCGCACTTCGCGCTGCGCGTACGGAATCTCGATGCCATGCTCGCAGAATAACCGCCACACGCTGCGATTGACTTGCGACTTAACGCCGCCCGTGCCCTTCGCCGCGTCCTCGATCCAGAAGCTCAGTTCCAGATTGATGCCGTCCGCGCCGAAACTCGCGAGCAGCGCCGCCGGTGCCGGGTCCTGCAACACGCGCTCGACGCCCTGCGTTGCTTCGACGAGGAGTCGCATCGCGCGTTCCACGTCCGAGCGATAACTCACCTGCACCGCGATTTTCGCGTTGCCGCGCGTCAGATACGACGAGTGATTCTGTACGACATCGGTAATCAGCTTTTCGTTCGGAATCAGTGTTTCGATGCCGTCCAGCCCGCGCACGACCGTGTATCGCGTGCGAATCTGCGTGACGGTGCCCTGAAAGCCGCTGACATTGATCATGTCGCCGAGCCGGAGCGACCGGTCGAGCAGAATGATGAAGCCCGACACGTAATTGCTGGCGATCTTTTGTAAGCCGAAGCCGAGCCCGACGCCCAGCGCGCCGCCGAACACGCCGAGCACCGTGATGTCGATGCCGACGATCGACAGGCTCACGAGTATCGCCGCGAGAATCATCAGCGCCCGCGCGACGCGCCCGAGCACCACCTTCAGGTTCGCGTCGAGCGAGCGCGAACGCGTGAGGCGGTCGTCGAGAAGCGCGCCGGCCCACATCGCTACGATCAGCGTCACGCACACCCAGAGCAGGCCCGAGGCGAGCGAGAGCAGCGTCATGTGCGCGTTGGCGAAGTTGAAGCGCACGCTCGCCATCCAGCGGACGACGTCGTCCTGAATGCCCATCACCGTGAGGAGCATCGCGACCCAGACGAGCACCGTGACCAGCTTTTCGAAGAGGAACAGCAGCGCGCCCGCCTCGTGGTCCGCGCCGCCGGTGGCGCTCTTGCTGAAGACGCGCCGCACCACATAGAACATGGTGTAGATCACGGTGATGCCGCACAGCGGCACCAGGGCGAGCCGCAGCAGCGCCGTGTGCATGACGGGCGCGAGCGCGAGTTGCGCGATCGAGACGAAAACGGTCCCGAGCAGCGGAAACAGCGCCTTGTTGAGACTCTCCGCGCCGAAGCGGACGGCCTCGAAGCGCGACTGCCGCCGCGCGTCGAGCTGTTTGCGCAAGAAACCCGCGCACCACCACGCGATGGCGAGCAGCGCGATCAGCGCGCCGACTTGCCACAGCACTTCCGCCTCGCCGAAATCGCGGACGAGCCGTTCCGAAAGGTGGCTCAGGAAGCGGGTCTGCATCGCGCGCTTATGCGCTCTCTTCCCCGGAGCTTTCGTCCGCCGCTTGCGCCTTCGCGCCGGGCACGCGCTCCAGCACGGCCGCGAAGAAGCCGTCCGTGCCGTGCTTGTGCGGCCACAACGACAAATACTCGCCCGTGTCCAGCTCGATGCGCTGCTCGGCGAGCACGTCGCGCGCAGGGACGACGCGGAAGTTCGGATGCGTTTCCAGGAACTGCGCGACGACGCCCTCGTTCTCCGCTTCGAGCATGCTGCACGTCGCGTACACGAGGCGGCCGCCTGTCTTCACGAGCCGCGCGGCGCTCGTGAGAATGGAAAGCTGCTTCGGCGTGAGTTCCGCGACGGTCGCGGGCGACTGCCGCCACTTGAGGTCGGGATTGCGGCGCAGCGTGCCGAGCCCGGAACACGGCGCATCGACGAGCACGCGGTCGATCTTGCCCGCGAGGCGCTTGATCTTCGCGTCGTGTTCGCTGTCGATCAGCACCGGATTCACGTTCGAAAGACCGCTGCGCGCAAGGCGCGGCTTCAGCTTCGCGAGCCGCCGGTCGGACACGTCGAAGGCATACAAACGGCCGGTGGAGCGCATCATCGCGCCGAGCGCAAGCGTCTTGCCGCCCGCGCCCGCGCAGAAATCGACGATCATCTCGCCGCGTCGCGGGGCCACCAACGAACACAGCAACTGGCTGCCCTCGTCCTGCACTTCGATCCAGCCTTCCTGGAACGGCTGCAGGCGCGTGAGCGCGGGCTTGCCGTCCACGCGGATGCCGAACGGCGCGAACGGCATGTCGAACGCGTCGATGCCCGCGTCGATGAGCGCCTTGCGCACCACGTCGCGGCTCGCCTTGATCGGATTCGCGCGCAAGTCGAGCGGCGCCGGATAGTTCAGCGCGGCGGCAAGCTGCGCGAGCTCGTCCGGCTCGAAGCGCTTGGCCATCGCGTCGTAGATCCACTGCGGCAGGTTCGTGCGCACGCGCACCGGCAGGCTCGCGGGGTCGATCTTCGAGACTTGCGCGAGCCACTGATGCTCGTCCGCCGAGACGAACGGCTTGAGCGCGGTGAGGCCCGCGGTCTGCATCAGCCCGAGCAGCGCGAGACGCCGCGCCTGATTGCCCGTGCCGCTTTCCGCGAGATGCGAGAACTCCATCTTCCGCCGCAGCACGGCGAAGACCGCCTCGGCGATCACGCCGCGCTCGCCGTGACCCAGCTTCGGATGCGCGCGGAAGAAACGGCTCGTCGCCGCATCGGCGGGACCGGAAAAGCGGAGCACGTCCGCCAGCAGCGTTTCGGTTTGACCAATCAGAAATCCATGCAGCCTCATGCGCCCTCCCCGGCAATGTCGGCAAAGAGCCACTGCGGCTCAGACGGCGTGAGGGCGACTCGTTCGCCCTCGATAGAAAGACGCCCTTCCACGAACCAGCGCACCGCGCGCGGGTAAATGATGTGTTCTACGGCGAGCACGCGCGCCGCGAGCGCGGCGGCGTCGTCGCCCGCGAGGACCGGCACCGCGCCCTGCGCGACGATCGGCCCGTGATCCAGCTTCGCCGTCACGAAATGCACGCTCGCGCCGTGCACGCGCACGCCCGCGTCGAGCGCCTGCTGATGCGTGCGCAGGCCGGCAAAGCACGGCAAGAGCGACGGATGCACGTTCAGCATGCGCCCGGCGTAGCGTTCGACGAACGCATCGGTGAGCACGCGCATGAAGCCGGCCAGCACGACGCAATCCGGTTCGAAGCGGTCGATTTCACGCGCGAGCGCCGCGTCGAACGCTTCGCGGCCGTCGAATTCGCGGTGATCGACGACCACAGTTTCGATGCCGTTCGCGGCCGCGAAGCCGAGCCCGGCGGCATCCGGCCGGTTTGAAATGACCGCACAGACGCGCGCCGGCCAGCCCTCGCGCGCGCAAGCACGCACGACGGCCTCCATGTTGCTCCCGCGTCCGGAGATCAGAATGACGATTTTTTTCATCCGCAGATTTTATCATTCCAGGGACGGCGAAAATCGTGCCAGTGAGACGACGGCGGCGCGCGAGTCCCTCGGGCGCCGCCGCCCGGCACGCGCGCCCGTGCATCCGTGTGAGCGTTTATAATCGAACGCTTTGCAGCATCAGCCCTCCCACCGACCAACGCCTATCGTGAGAGTCTTTCGCGGCCTCCCCAATGCCGAAAGCCGGGCGCCCTGCGCACTGACCATCGGCAACTTCGACGGTGTCCATCGCGGGCACCAGGCGCTGCTTGCGCGCGTGCGGGCCGCTGCGGACGCGCGCGGGCTGCCGGTCTGCGTGATGACTTTCGAGCCGCATCCGCGCGAGTTCTTCAATCCGGCGGGCGCGCCGCCGCGCATCGCCATGCTGCGCGACAAGCTCGAAGCGCTGCGCACCAACGGCGTGGATCGCGTGGTGGTCGAGCATTTCAATCACACGTTCGCGAGCCAGCCGCCGGACACGTTCGTCAAGAACGTCATCGTCGACGGCCTGCACGCGCGCTGGGTCATGGTCGGCGACGACTTCTGCTACGGCGCGAAACGCGCGGGCAATTTCGATTCGCTCAAGGCCGCAGGCGACAAGTACGGCTTCGAGGTCGAGCAGATGGCCACCGTCGCGCATCCGAACGGCGCGCGCATTTCGTCGTCGTCGGTGCGGGCGTCGCTCGTCGCGGGCGATCTCGACGCGGCGAACGTCGCGCTCGGGCGTCCGTACATCATCAGCGGCCACGTCGTGCATGGCGCGAAGCTCGGCCGCGATCTCGGCTTTCCCACGCTCAACCTTCCGATTGCCCACAAGCGTCCGGCGCTCGCGGGCATTTTCGTCGTGCGCGTGCACGGCCTGACGGATGAACCGCTGCCCGCCGTCGCGAGCCTCGGCCTGCGTCCGACCGTGGACGATTCCGGCCGCGTACTGCTCGAAGTCTTCGTGCTCGACTGGCACGGCGACGCGTACGGCAAGCTCGTGCGCGTGGAGTTTCTGAAGAAGCTGCGCGACGAGGAAAAGTACGTCGATCTCGAAACGCTGTCCGCCGCCATCGCGAGGGACGTCGACAACGCGCGCGCCTACTTCGGCCTGCCGCCCGCCAGCAACGCGGGCAACCGCGCGACGGGCTTCGCCATTTCGGCCACCGACCGAATTAGGTAAGCGCGCCGTGCCGCATGATCCATGCGCGCATCGCCCGCTGCCCCGCCTCCGAATCATCGCGCGCCAACGCGCCGTCTCACCGAATTCACTGAGTCACCCATGAGCGACAAGAAAGAGAAAGCCTCCTCGAAATACCCGGTCAACCTGCTCGACACGCCGTTTCCGATGCGCGGCGATCTGCCCAAGCGCGAACCTGCGTGGGTCAAGGAATGGCAGGAGAAGAAGGTCTACGAGAAAATCCGCGCGGCGAGCCGCGGCCGCAAGAAGTTCATCCTGCACGACGGCCCGCCGTATGCGAACGGCGACATCCACCTGGGCCACGCGGTCAACAAGATCCTGAAGGACATGATCGTCAAGGCGCGCAATCTCGCGGGCTTCGACGCCGTCTACGTGCCGGGCTGGGACTGCCACGGCATGCCCATCGAGATCCAGATCGAAAAGCAGTTCGGCAAGTCGCTGCCCGCCGCCGAAGTCATGCAGAAGGCGCGCGCCTACGCGAGCGAGCAGATCGAGAAGCAGAAGGTCGGCTTCCGGCGTCTGGGCGTGCTCGGCGACTGGGACAATCCGTACAAGACGATGAACTTCGTCAACGAAGCGGGCGAAATCCGCGCGCTGGCGAAGATCATGGAAAAGGGCTTCGTGTTCCGTGGCCTGAAGCCCGTGAACTGGTGCTTCGACTGCGGCTCGGCGCTGGCCGAAGCGGAAGTCGAGTACAAGGACAAGACTGACCCGACCATCGACGTGCTGTTTGGCTTCGCGGAACCGGAGAAGACCGCGCAGGCGTTCGGCCTGCCGTCGCTGCCGAAGACGGAAGGCGGCATCGTCATCTGGACGACGACGCCTTGGACCATCCCCGCCAATCAGGCGCTGAACGTGCATCCGGAGATCGTGTACGCGCTCGTGGATACGCCGCGCGGCTTGCTGATTCTCGCGCAGGAGCGCGTCGAAGCGTGCCTGCAGAACTACGGTTTGCCCGGTGAAGTCATCGCCACGACGACCGGCGCGAAGCTCGCGAACGTGCGCTTCCATCATCCGCTCGCGGCGGCGCATCCGGGCTACAAGCGCACGTCGCCCGTCTATCTCGGCGAGTACGTCACCACGGAGAGCGGCACGGGCGTCGTGCATTCGTCGCCGGCTTATGGCGTGGAAGACTTCGTGTCGTGCAAGGCGCACGGCATGGCGGATTCGGACATCATCAACCCCGTGATGGGCGATGGCCGCTACATCGAATCGCTGCCGCTCTTCGGCGGCTTGTCGATCTGGAAAGCGAATCCGGAAATCGTGGAAGCGCTGAACAACGCCGGGTCGCTGCTCAAGACCGAAAAGTACACGCACAGCTACATGCACTGCTGGCGTCACAAGACGCCGATCATCTATCGCGCGACGTCGCAATGGTTCGCGGGCATGGACGTCACGCCGAAAGACGGCGGCAAGACGCTGCGCGAAACGGCGCTCGAAGGCGTCGAGAACACGGCGTTCTATCCGTCGTGGGGCAAGCAGCGCCTTTTCAGCATGATCGCGAACCGCCCGGACTGGACGCTCTCGCGTCAGCGTCAATGGGGCGTGCCGATGGCGTTCTTCGTGCACAAGGAAACGGGCGAACTGCATCCGCGCACGATCGAATTGCTGGAGGAAGTGGCGAAGCGCGTGGAGCAAGGCGGCATCGAGACGTGGCAAACGCTCGATCCGCGCGAGCTGATCGGCGACGACGCGAACATGTACGAAAAGAACCGCGACACGCTCGATGTCTGGTTCGACTCAGGCACGACGCACTGGCACGTGCTGCGCGGCTCGCACAAGGACGAGCTGCAATTCCCGGCTGATCTGTATCTGGAAGGCTCGGACCAGCATCGCGGCTGGTTCCATTCGTCGCTGCTCACGGCTTCCATGCTCGACGGCCGCCCGCCCTACGACGCGCTGCTCACGCACGGCTTCACCGTCGATGGCGAAGGCCGCAAGATGTCGAAGTCGCTCGGCAACGGCGTCGATCCGCACGAAGTGGCGAATCGCCTCGGCGCGGAAATCATCCGCTTGTGGATCGCATCGACGGACTATTCCGGCGAGCTCGCCATCTCCGAGGAGATTCTCAAGCGCGTGACGGAGACGTATCGCCGCATCCGCAACACGCTGCGCTTCCTGCTCGCGAATCTCTCGGATTTCGACTTCGAGAAGAACGCGGTGCCGGTCGCGGATTGGCTGGAAATCGACCGTTACGCGGTGGCGCTCACGCGCAATCTGCAGGACGACGCGCTCTCGCACTACGAGAGGTACGAGTTCCATCCGGTCGTGGCCAAGATCGCGACGTTCTGCTCGGAAGACTTGGGCGGCTTTTATCTCGACGTGCTGAAGGACCGTCTCTACACGACGAAGCCCGATTCGCGCGAGCGCCGCAGCGCGCAGACCGCGCTCTTTTACATCGCGCACGGCTTGCTGCGACTCGTGGCGCCGTATCTCTCGTTCACGGCGGAAGAAGCGTACAAGGTGCTGAAGCCCGGTCAGGACACGATCTTCGCCGAGGTCTACGCGACGTATCCGGACATTCCGAACGGCGGCGAGTTGCTGGACAAGTGGTCGCTGATCCGCTCGGCACGCGGCGACGTCACCAAGGCGCTCGAAGAAGCGCGCACCGCGAATCTGATCGGCTCGTCGTTGCAGGCGGAAGTCGTCGTTCGCGCGAGCGGCGCGCGTTACGACGCGCTCGCGAGCCTCGGCGATGCGCTGCACTTCGTGCTCATCACGTCGCAGGCGTCGGTTGAGCGCGTGGGGAGCGAAGCGGAAGAAGGCGTCGACGTGGCCGCATCCCCCTACCTGAAGTGCGAACGCTGCTGGCACTATTGCGCCGACGTCGGCTCGCACCCCGAGCATCCGGGTCTGTGCGGCCGCTGCTTCTCCAACCTGTTCGGCGCTGGCGAAACGCGAGGCGCAGCATAATGGCAAGGACTATGGCGAAACAAAGTACTTCGAGCGGTTCGCTCGCGCCGTGGATCGGCGTCGCGCTCATCGTGATTCTGTTCGACCAGTTGACGAAGATCGCGGTCCAGAAGGTCTTCGCGTACGGCGAGCCACATGCGCTCGCGCCCTTCTTCAATCTGCTGCTCGTCTATAACCGCGGAGCCGCGTTCAGCTTTCTCGCGGCGGCGGGCGGCTGGCAGCGCTGGGCGTTCACCGCGCTCGGCGTCGTGGCGGCGGCTGTCATCTGCTATCTGCTCAAGAAGCATTCGGCGCAGCGGCTTTTCTGCGCGGCGCTCGCGCTCATCATGGGCGGCGCGATCGGCAACGTGATCGACCGGCTGGCCTACGGCCATGTGATCGACTTTCTCGACTTCCACGTGAAGACGTGGCACTGGCCGGCGTTCAATCTGGCCGACAGCGCGATCACGGTCGGCGCGGTGCTGCTGATTTTCGACGAACTGCGGCGCGTACGCGGCTCGAAGTGATGTGCTCAGGCGCGGCTCCCTTTCCGGAGCCGCGTTTTTTTGCGACGGAGGCAAGTTGGAACTCGCAGGCAAACATCTCGTGCTGGGACTGACCGGCGGCATCGCGTGCTACAAGATCGCGGAGCTGACGCGGCTGCTCGTGAAGGCCGGCGCGACCGTGCAGATCGTGATGACGGAAGCGGCCACGGAATTCATCACGCCCGTCACCATGCAGGCGCTCTCGGGCCGTCCCGTGTATGTGTCGCAATGGGATGCGCGCATGCCGAACAACATGCCGCATATCGATCTGTCGCGCGAGGCGCATGCCATCGTCGTCGCGCCCGCCTCGACCGATTTCATCGCGAAGCTCGCGCATGGCATGTGCGACGACCTGCTCTCCACGCTCTGCGTCGCGCGTGATTGTCCGCTGCTCGTCGTGCCCGCGATGAACCGCCAGATGTGGCAGAACCCGGCGACCCAGCGCAATGTCGCGCAGATCCGCGCGGACGGCGTCGACGTGCTCGGCCCGGATTCGGGCTCGCAGGCGTGCGGCGAAGTCGGCGACGGCCGCATGATCGAGCCGGAAGCCGCGTTCGAAGCCATTTGCGCGTCGTTTCAGCCCAAGATTCTGCGCGGCCGCCGCGTGCTGATTACCGCCGGCCCGACGTTCGAGCCGCTCGATCCGGTGCGCGGCCTCACCAATCGCTCGTCGGGCAAGATGGGCTTCGCGCTCGCGCGCGCGGCGGCGCAGGCGGGCGCGGACGTGCATCTCGTCGCCGGGCCGGTTTCGCTGGCGACGCCGTGGGGCGTCTATCGCGAAGACGTGCAGACCGCGCAGCAAATGCACGATGCCGTCATGCAGGCCGCGTCCGATGCCGAGATTTTCATCGCGGTGGCGGCGGTCGCGGACTGGCGCGTCGATCACGCAAGCGAGCACAAGATCAAAAAGTCGAGCGATGCGTTGCCCGCGTTCAACTTCGTCGAGAATCCGGACATCCTCGCTTCGGTCGCGAATCTGCCGAACCCGCCGTATTGCGTCGGCTTCGCGGCCGAAAGCGGCGATCTCGACTTGCACGGCGAGGAAAAGCGCAAGCGCAAGAACGTGCCGCTCCTGGTCGGCAATCTCGGGCCGCTCACCTTCGGCCTCGACGACAACGAAGTCGTGCTCTTCGAGGCATCGGGCCGCACGCCGTTGCCGCGCGCCGACAAGCAGTCGCTCGCGCGCACGCTGATCGCGGAAATCGCCAAGCGCGCGCCGAGCGGCGGCTCGCTTCTCTCGTAGGCTCGACATGACGAAGTTATCCGTTCTCGACCAGACGCCGGTCATCCACGGCCACACGACGGCGGACGCCATCGCGGCGACGCTGGACCTTGCGCAACTCGCCGACGACCTCGGCTACACGCGCTACTGGTGCGCGGAGCATCACGGCCTGTACGGCGTGTCGAACCCGTGCCCGGAAGTGATGCTCGCGCGTATCGGCAGTCTGACGAAGCGCATCCGCATCGGCTCGGGCGGCGTCATGCTGCCGTATTACAGCCCGTTCAAGGTCGCCGAGCAGTTCCTGATGCTGGAGGCGCTGTTCCCGAATCGCGTGGATCTGGGCGTCGGGCGCGCGCCCGGCGGCGACATGCGGACCGCGCAGGCAGTGGCCGCCGGGTCGTACAATCGCGGCGATATCTTTCCGCAGCAAGTGGCGGAACTCATCGCGCTCTTCGACGGCAAGATTCCCGACGATTCGCTCGCCCAAGGCGTGCTGCTGCAACCGCAGATCGACACGCGTCCCGAACTGTGGGTGCTCGGATCGAGCGATTTCGGCGGTCTGCTCGCCGCGCAGCTCGGCATTCGCTTCGCGTTCGCGCATTTCATCAACGCGCACATGGGGCATCACGTGGCCGAGGCGTATCGCGAGCGGTTCGTCGCGGGTCACGAAGAAAAGCCGTATCTCGCGGCGGCGGTGTTCGCGATCTGCGCCGATACCGAAGACGAAGCCGAGGCGCTGGAAAAGGCCGTCGATCTGCGTCGCGTGCAGATGGCGTATGGCCTCAACCAGCCGATTCCGTCGGTCGCGCAGGGCGTCGCGCAGCAATACGGCGAGCGCGAGCGCGCGGTGATCGCGCATGAGAAGGCGCGCAGCATCATCGGCACGCCGGAGCGCGTCACGGAGAAACTCCACGCGCTGCAAGAACAATTCGACGCCGACGAACTGATCGTTCTGACGGTCGCCGGCAGCTACGCCGCACGCACGCGGTCCTATCAACTCCTCGCCGACGCGTTCGCGCTCGGCCGCTCAGCCCGACCATGAAACTCGACGTCAAGATTCTCGACGCGCGCATGCGCGATTTTCTGCCCGCTTATGCTACGCCCGGCAGCGCCGGCCTAGACCTGCGCGCGTGTCTGGATGCGCCGCTCGTCATCGAGCCGCATCAGACCGTGCTCGTGCCCACCGGCCTTGCCATCCACCTCGCCGATCGCGGCTATGCGGCGCTCATTCTGCCGCGCTCAGGCCTCGGCCATAAGCACGGCATCGTGCTGGGCAATCTCGTCGGCCTGATCGATTCGGATTATCAAGGGCAACTGATGGTTTCGACGTGGAATCGCGGCGACACCGCGTTCACGCTGAATCCGATGGAACGGCTCGCGCAACTGGTCATCGTGCCGGTGGTGCAGGCGCAGTTCAATATCGTCGATGACTTCGAGGCGAGCGAACGCGGCGCGGGCGGATTCGGCAGCACGGGCAAGCACTGAGCTTTCCGAAGCAAAAAAAACGGCGCGTTCATTGAAGAACGCGCCGTTTTTCTTTGAGGCTAACTTACGATCAGTCGACTTCGATCGCTTCCGGATTCGGATTACGCGGCGGCGCCGAGTTCTCGTCGAACGTCAGCTGCACCTTGTCTTCCGCATCGACGTCCACGGTCACGCGGCCGCCGTTGAGCAGCTTGCCGAAGAGCAGTTCGTCGGCGAGCGCGCGGCGAATCGTGTCCTGAATCAGACGCTGCATCGGACGCGCGCCCATCAGCGGATCGAAACCGTGCTTCGCCAAGTGCTTGCGAAGCGCATCCGTGAACACCGCATCGACCTTCTTCTCGTGCAGCTGATCTTCCAGTTGCATGAGGAACTTGTCGACCACGCGCAGGATGATTTCCTCGTCCAGCGAGCGGAAGCTGATGATCGCATCGAGACGGTTGCGGAACTCCGGCGTGAACATGCGCTTGATGTCGGCCATTTCGTCGCCCGACTCGCGGCGCGACGTGAAGCCGATCACCGCCTTGCCCATCGCCTCGGCGCCCGCGTTCGTCGTCATGATGATGATGACGTTGCGGAAATCCGCCTTGCGCCCGTTGTTATCCGTCAGCGTGCCGTGGTCCATGACCTGCAAGAGCACGTTGTAGATGTCCGGGTGCGCCTTCTCGATCTCGTCCAGCAGCAGCACGCAATGCGGCTTCTTCGTGACGGCCTCGGTCAGCAAACCGCCCTGATCGAAACCGACGTAGCCCGGGGGCGCGCCGATCAGCCGGCTCACCGCATGGCGCTCCATGTATTCCGACATGTCGAAGCGCAGCAGTTCGATGCCGAGCGTGAACGCAAGCTGCTTCGCCACTTCCGTCTTGCCGACGCCCGTGGGGCCGGAGAAGAGGAACGCGCCGATCGGCTTGTCCGTCTTGCCGAGACCCGCGCGCGCCATCTTGATCGACGCCGACAGCGCGTCGATGGCCGGATCCTGACCGAACACTACCGCCTTCAGGTCGCGGTCCAGCGTCTGCAGCTTGCTGCGGTCGTCCTGCGACACGCTTTGCGCCGGCACGCGAGCGATCTTCGAGATGATCTCTTCGATCTCGCTCTTGCCGATAGTCTTCTTCTGCTTCGACTTCGGCAGAATGCGTTGCGCCGCGCCCGCTTCGTCGATCACGTCGATCGCCTTGTCCGGCAGATGACGGTCCGTGATGAAGCGCGCCGACAACTCAGCCGCCGCCGACAGCGCGCCCGACGAATACTTCACGCCGTGGTGCTCCTCGAAGCGCGACTTGAGACCGCGCAGAATCGCGACCGTCTGCTCGACGGAAGGCTCGGTGACATCCACCTTCTGGAAGCGCCGCGAAAGCGCCGCGTCCTTCTCGAAGATGCCGCGATATTCCGTGAACGTCGTCGCGCCGATGCACTTCAACTGCCCCGACGACAACGCCGGCTTCAGCAGGTTCGAAGCGTCGAGCGTGCCGCCCGATGCCGCGCCCGCGCCGATCAGCGTGTGGATCTCGTCGATGAACAGAATGGCGTGCGGACGCTCCTTCAGTTCCTTCAGCACCGTCTTGAGACGCTGCTCGAAATCGCCGCGATACTTCGTGCCCGCGAGCAACGCGCCCATGTCGAGCGAGTAGACCTGCGCATCCGCGAGGATGTCCGGCACTTCGCCGCGCGTGATGCGCCAGGCGAGACCTTCGGCGATGGCCGTCTTGCCGACGCCCGCTTCGCCCACGAGCAGCGGATTGTTCTTGCGGCGGCGGCAGAGCACCTGCACCACGCGCTCGACTTCCAACTCGCGGCCGATCAAAGGATCGATCTTGCCGTCCTTCGCCTGCTGGTTCAGGTTCTGCGTGAACTGCGCGAGCGGCGTTTCCTTCTGGGCGGCGGCGTCTTCCGATTCCGGATTCGCTTCGCTGTTCGCCTTCGCGGCGTCGCCGCTGTTCGTCTTCGCGATGCCGTGCGAAATGAAATTCACGACATCCAGACGCGTCACGCCCTGCTGCTGCAGGTAGTAGACCGCGTGCGAGTCCTTCTCGCCGAAGATCGCGACGAGCACGTTCGCGCCCGTCACTTCCTTCTTGCCGTTCGAAGTCGATTGCACATGCATGATCGCGCGCTGAATCACGCGCTGGAAACCAAGCGTCGGCTGGGTATCGACGTCGTCCGTGCCGGGCACGGTCGGCGTGTTGTCATGAATGAAATTGCGCAGGTTCTGACGCAAATCCTCGATATTTGCTGCGCAGGCGCGCAGCACTTCAGCCGCGGTCGGATTGTCCAACAAGGCCAGTAAAAGATGCTCGACCGTTATGAACTCGTGCCGCGCCTGACGTGCTTCCATAAACGCCATGTGCAGACTGACTTCCAGTTCCTGGGCAATCATGCTTCCTCCATCACGCACTGCAGCGGATGCCCCGCTTGCCGTGCATGGCTAACGACTTGCTCAACTTTGGTCGACGCAATGTCCCGCGTATAGACCCCACAAACTCCCCTGCCCTCGCGATGAACCTTCAGCATGATCTGCGTCGCAGTCTCACGATCTTTATTGAAGTATTCCTGCACGATCATCACGACGAATTCCATCGGCGTGAAGTCGTCATTCAGCAGCACCACCTTGTACATCGCCGGCTTTTTGAGCTTCTGCTCCTGCCGCTCGAGTACCGTGCCATCCTGCTTGTTGGGATTTATCGCCATACACCCATTCTAAACAACACGGACGCCTTCGCAATTGCCGCTCCAGCACTGGCCGCACGGCCCTATGGTATGGCTGGAAAACACGCGTTGCGCAGCGACCGTCCATCGAATCCTGCCGGCGCCCAACCTTCGGCGCGGCCCGCTTGCACCTCGTCGAATCCAGTATCGCACAGCTTCAAAAAAAACAAACCGCACGACGGTGGCGCGCTGCCGGGCGTATCACACAAGTGAGACGATTATGCGACTTTTCAAGATGCCTTGCTTGGACGGCGGCGCACACGGCAAAGCAGGAATTACCCTACGAATGTGGACTTTGCAACGAGCTTATCGGCCATCCCAAAAATTCCTTGACACTCGATTTAAGAGATTTAACAATCAAACTGGCACTTTTTTCCGGGGGCATCGGGCAAAAAAGGCCGAGGGGAGCAGTGAGGAGGGGGCGGTTCGCTGTGGGGGTGGGCCGTCGAGCTTTTCGAGCGTGCTCTGGTTGAGACGAGAGTTAGAGGGGAAGTACGAATGTCTACTGGTACGGTCAAGTGGTTCAATGACGCGAAAGGCTACGGATTCATCACGCCCGACGAAGGCGGCGAGGATCTGTTCGCACATTTCTCGGCGATTCAGATGAACGGTTTCAAGACGCTCAAGGAAGGCCAAAAGGTCACTTTCGAGATCGTCCAGGGACCGAAGGGCAAGCAGGCATCGAACATCCAGGACGCAGCCTGACCGTTCAAGTGCCATGAGCTCGTAAAAACCCGGCTTCGCGCCGGGTTTTTTTATGCGCGCTGCAGCGGGCGTTGCCCGCCGGGACCGCGTCACATGTTCTCGATCATCACCTCGCCGAATCCCGAGCACGACACCTGTGTCGCGCCTTCCATGAGCCGCGCGAAGTCGTACGTGACGCGCTTGGAAAGAATCGACTGCTCCATCGACGCGATGATGCGATCCGCCGCCTCAGTCCAGCCGAGATGGCGCAGCATCATTTCGGCGGACAGAATTTCCGAGCCCGGGTTCACGTAATCCTTACCGGCGTACTTGGGCGCGGTGCCGTGCGTGGCCTCGAACATTGCAACGGAGTCCGACATGTTGGCGCCCGGCGCAATGCCGATGCCGCCGACCTGCGCCGCGAGCGCATCGGAGATGTAGTCGCCGTTGAGGTTGAGCGTGGCGATCACGTCGTATTCCGCCGGACGCAGCAGGATCTGCTGAAGGAACGCATCGGCGATCACGTCTTTCACGACGACATCCGCGCCCGTCTTCGGGTTCTTCACCTTCATCCACGGGCCGCCGTCGATGAGTTCGGCGTTGAACTCCTTCTGTGCGAGCGCGTAACCGTAGTCGCGGAACGCGCCTTCGGTGAACTTCATGATGTTGCCCTTGTGCACGAGCGTGACCGAGCGCCGGTTGTTGTCGATCGCATACTGAATCGCCTTGCGCACGAGCCGCTCCGTGCCCTCGCGCGACACCGGCTTGATGCCGAGCCCCGACGACTCCGGGAAGCGGATCTTCTTCACGCCCATTTCATCGCGCAGGAACGCGATTACCTTCTTCGCTTCCGCCGATTCGGCCGGCCATTCGATGCCCGCGTAGATGTCTTCCGAGTTCTCGCGGAAGATCACCATGTCCACCTTGTCGGGCTCGCGCAGCGGCGACGGCACGCCCTTGAAATAGCGCACTGGGCGCAGGCAAACATACAGGTCGAGTTGCTGCCGAAGCGCAACATTCAGCGACCGGATGCCGCCGCCGACGGGCGTCGTGAGCGGTCCCTTGATCGAGACGACGTATTCCTTCACGACATCGAGCGTTTCGTCCGGCAGCCAGACGTCCGGACCGTAGACGCGCGTGGCCTTTTCGCCGGCGAAGATCTCCATCCAGTGAATCTTGCGCTTCCCGCCGTAGGCCTTCTCGACTGCCGCATCCACCACCTTGAGCATGACCGGCGTGATATCGACGCCCGTGCCGTCGCCCTCGATGTACGGAATGATCGGCTGATCCGGAACGTTGAGCGAGTAATCCGCGTTGACGGTGATTTTTTCACCGCCCGCCGGAACCTGGATGTGCTGATACGACATGGTCGACTCCAATGAAGGCCGGACTTGATGATTGGTTGGCGCGGACGCTCGCTGCGCCAGTGCTTTCATTCTATCCACGGCAGGCGGGCGACAGGCCCTTCGCCCGGCGTGGCAGTGAGAGAAACGGATCGCGATCCATTATGCATTAAGATGCCGCATCCACGCCCCGGCGCCTTGCCGCGCGGCGTGCACGCCTTCCACCCGTTCCGCTTGTCTGCCGATGCCGCTCATCGCTCTGAATAAACCGTTCGGCACGATCTGCCAGTTCTCCGCGCACGAAACCCGCGCGTCGCTCGGCGACTTCGTGAAGGTGCCGGGCGTCTATCCGGCGGGCCGGCTCGATGCGGACAGCGAGGGCCTTCTTCTGCTCACCGACGACGGCGCGTTGCAGGCGCGCATCGCGGAGCCGCGCCACAAGCTCGTCAAGCGTTATTGGGCGCAGGTCGAAGGCGCGCCCGGCGACGAAACGCTCGCGCGTCTCGCGAAGGGCGTCGATCTCGGCGATTACGTGACACGGCCATGCAAGGCCGCTTTCGTCGCGGAGCACGACATCGAAAGGCTGTGGCCGCGCAATCCGCCGATCCGCTATCGCGCCGCCATCCCGACGACGTGGATCGAACTTGCCATCACCGAAGGGAAGAACCGCCAGGTCCGGCGCATGACGGCAGCGGTCGGCTTTCCGACGCTGCGGCTCGTGCGCGTGGCGATCGGCGCGCTCGACGTGTTTTCGCTCGGACTCGCGCCCGGCGAAAGCGTCGAAGTGCCGGCGCAATCGCCATGGAAAACCGGGCGTTGAATCGCCATTGAAGTATCGCGCCGGGCGCTTTTGTGAAACGCGCCGATTAGCCGCGTATCAACCCGCGAAGATTTTTTGCATCTGGGCAGTGAATCGCTGCGAAATTGCGTCAACCGACTCTTTCGGCGAGGCGTTAAGGGCCACAGATGCCGCACAAAGCTATCCGGCATGAACGAAACACCCTTTCGATTAACCTGTGTGCTCCAGGCTTTTTGAAAGGAACAAGCGTTCACAGCCGTATCGAGTTTTTGCCGATACGACTGTCAACCGAAAGGTGGATGGCTCGTTTACCGACATGACTCAATGACCGGGTCGTTTGGTTAATTAACTCAAGCTGAGGATTCACAAATGAACAAACTGATCGCTGCTCTCGTCGCTGGCCTGTTCGCAACGGCTGCATTCGCACAAGCTTCGGCTCCGGAAGCGGCTGCTCCGGCTGCTGCTTCGGCTGCTTCGGCTCCGGCTCACAAGGCTGCCAAGAAGCACTCGCACAAGAAGTCGCACAAGGCTGCCGCTTCGGCACCGGAAGCTGCTTCCGCAGCTCAGTAAGTTCGTTGTAAGACGCGGTATAGCGAAGCTAAAAACGAGCATTACCGCCGTCTTCACGGCGTTAAAGGGCAGATCGCCGAATGGCAATCTGCCCTTTTGTTTTGCATCCGGCCTTTGCGTGCGGTCTTTGCGTCCGGCCTTTGCGTCCTTTCGTTTTGCGCCGTGAACTGCGTCCGCTGCCTTTGCCCGCGCTTTTTACATTCGCGTCTCGCTTCAAGTAACATGCGCGGGGCTGCTGTTTTTTCTTGGCGTGGACGATCGATTTTCCAAGGAGCATCGTGTGAATTCGCTGTTGCATTCTCTGCGCGCGTTGCGCGCGCCATTCTCTTTTGCTGAATCGATTCGCCGCGCGAGTGTCGTTCGACGACTGCGCGCGCTCCTCGTCGCGATTCTGCTGCCGCTCGCCGCGCTTTCGCTCGCGCAGGCTCAGACGATGCCGCCCGGCGCGAAGCAGCCGTCGGACTTTCCACGCGCGAAGCTCACCGCCGGCATGTTCGTCATCGACGCCGCCGTAGCCGCCAACGATGCCGATCGCGAGCAGGGTCTCATGTATCGCACGCAACTCGCGGCGAACGAAGGCATGCTTTTCGTCTTCGACGAGAACGCAGTGCATTGCTTCTGGATGAAGAACACGCTGATCCCGCTGTCGATCGCGTTCATTCGCGCGGACGGCACGATCACCGACATCGACGAAATGGATGCCGAAACCACGAATAACCATTGCCCGCGCAACAACGGCGTGTATGCGCTCGAGATGAGCAAGGGCTGGTTCACGGCGAAGGGCATCAAGCCGGGCATGAAAATCAAGGGATTGCCGGGCGTGCAGTAAGCGCAAGTCTGGATGAACGACAAAAACGGCGTGTCGCCTGACGCGCCGTTTTTTTTCGCCCTCGCGGGGCGCGCAGGGACAATCCGAAACCGTTTGTCGCAACGTTCGGCAGGGCTGGCAAGATTCCTGCAAGAAGCTGGTCTACGCGCTATCCTAAAAAGATTGCATGGGACCGCAATTGAGGCTAAAGCCCTAACTGCGGTCGACAGCTTTGCATGAGACCGTAGTAAGGGCCGAAGCCCTAACTGCGGTCGCAATTACCCACAGGAGGTTCACGTGCCCCGCAAGACTCCCATCGAGCGCTATCGCAATATCGGTATTAGCGCCCACATCGATGCCGGCAAAACGACCACTACCGAACGCATCCTTTTCTACACCGGCGTGACGCACAAGATCGGCGAGGTTCACGACGGCGCGGCGACGATGGACTGGATGGAGCAGGAGCAGGAACGCGGCATCACGATCACGTCCGCCGCGACGACCGCCTTCTGGAAAGGCATGGCCGGCAATTATCCGGAACATCGCATCAACATCATCGATACGCCGGGACACGTCGACTTCACGATCGAAGTCGAGCGTTCCATGCGCGTGCTCGACGGCGCCTGCATGGTCTACGACTCGGTCGGCGGCGTGCAGCCCCAGTCCGAAACCGTGTGGCGTCAGGCGAACAAGTACAAGGTGCCGCGCATCGCGTTCGTCAACAAGATGGATCGCGTCGGCGCGGACTTTTTCCGCGTGCAGCGGCAAATCGGCGAGCGCCTGAAGGGCGTCGCGGTGCCGATCCAGATTCCGATCGGCGCGGAAGAGCACTTCCAGGGCGTGGTCGACCTCGTGAAGATGAAGGCCATCGTCTGGGACGACGAGAGCCAGGGCATCAAGTTCACGTACGAAGACATCCCCGACAACCTCAAGGACGTCGCGCACGAATGGCGCGAGAAGATGGTCGAGGCCGCGGCGGAATCCAGCGAGGAACTGCTCGAAAAATATCTGGAAGACCACGAAAGCCTGACGGAAGAAGAGATCAAGACGGCGCTGCGCAAGCGCACCATCGCGAACGAAATCGTGCCGATGCTGTGCGGCAGCGCGTTCAAGAACAAGGGCGTGCAGGCCATGCTCGACGCGGTGATCGACTATCTGCCCTCGCCGGTGGATGTGCCCGCGATTCTCGGCCACACCGAAGACGACCAGGAAGCGGAGCGCCACCCGAGCGACGACGAGCCGTTCTCCGCGCTCGCCTTCAAGATCATGACCGACCCGTTCGTCGGCCAGCTGATCTTCTTCCGCGTGTATTCGGGCGTCGTGAATTCCGGCGATACGGTCTACAACCCGGTGAAGGAAAAGAAGGAGCGGCTTGGGCGCATCCTCCAGATGCACGCGAACGAGCGCAAGGAAATCAAGGAAGTGCGCGCGGGCGATATCGCGGCGGCGGTCGGCCTGAAGGAAGCGACGACCGGCGACACGCTGTGCGATCCGGGCAACATCATCATCCTGGAACGAATGATCTTCCCGGAGCCGGTGATCTCGCAGGCCGTCGAGCCTAAGACGAAAGCCGACCAGGAGAAGATGGGCATCGCGCTCAATCGACTGGCGCAGGAAGACCCGTCGTTCCGCGTCACGACCGACGAGGAATCCGGCCAGACGATCATCTCCGGCATGGGCGAGCTGCACCTCGAAATTCTCGTCGACCGCATGAAGCGCGAGTTCGGCGTGGAGGCGACGGTCGGCAAGCCGCAGGTCGCGTATCGCGAAACCGTGCGCAACAAGGTGACCGATGTCGAAGGCAAGTTCGTTAAGCAGTCCGGCGGGCGCGGCCAGTACGGGCACGCGGTCATCACGCTGGAACCGGACCCGGGCAAGGGCTATGAATTCGTCGACGCCATCAAGGGCGGCGTGATTCCGCGCGAGTACATTCCGGCGGTGGACAAGGGCATCCAGGAGTCGCTCAAGTCGGGCGTGCTGGCGGGCTATCCGGTCGTCGACACGAAAGTGACGCTGACCTTCGGCTCCTATCACGACGTCGATTCGAACGAAAACGCGTTCCGCATGGCCGGCTCGATGGCCTTCAAGGAAGCGATGCGCCGCGCGAAGCCCGTGCTGCTCGAACCCACGATGGCCGTCGAAGTGGAAACGCCCGAGGAGTTCATGGGCAACGTGATGGGCGACCTGTCGAGCCGGCGCGGCATCGTGCAGGGCATGGAGGACATCGCGGGCGGCGGCGGCAAGATCGTGCGCGCCGAAGTGCCGCTTGCCGAAATGTTCGGCTACTCGACGTCGCTGCGCTCGCTGACGCAAGGCCGCGCGACCTACACGATGGAGTTCAAGCACTACGCCGAGACGCCGAACAACGTGTCGGAAGCGATCATCAACTCGAAGGGGAAATGATCGCCGCCCGCTTTGGGCGCTTCGCCGTGTAATATCGGAAGTCCGTTGCTCGCGCGGTGTCGGCGGCAACGGACTTTTTCTATCTGTAGACCAGAGGCACCATGAGCGACGCACATCATATCGATTGGCGCGAGAACGGCGTCAAGGTCATCAAGGGCGATCAGCTCGACACCAACACGCCGCAGACGCCGGGCATGAACCGCGCGGCCGCCATCGACGCGGCGCGCGTCGGCGCGCAGAAGATCTGGGCGGGAACGGTCACCATTCATCCGAACGCGAAGACCGGCGCGCACCATCACGGCGCGCTCGAAAGCGTGATCTACATCGTGCGCGGCCAGGCGCGCATGCGCTGGGGCGAGCACCTCGAATTCACGGCAGAAGCCGGTCCTGGCGATTTCATCTTCGTGCCGCCGTACGTGCCGCATCAGGAAATCAACACGAGCACAGACGAGCCGCTCGAATGCGTGCTCGTGCGCAGCGACAACGAAGCGGTCGTCGTGAATCTGAACATCGACGCGGTCGAAACGCCGGAAGAAGTCTTCTGGGTCGATCCCATCCACAAGCATCCGCACAAGCATTGAGGCGCCGCCCAACTAAGCGGCGCGTTCCTTGCTACCACGCCGAGACGCGCTGACTTCGCGTCTCATCGGCGAAGCGCGCCACGCAACGGCAACGCGACAACGCGACAACGCGACAACACGACAACACGCACAGGGAACGATCACCGATGAAGAAAGCATCGACGGACGCGCATCACCTGGAGCTTGCGCGCGGCAACGCGGGCGAGCTGGGCAATCACGCGATCGACGAGTTCATGGCCGGCCGCCTCACGCGGCGCGAACTGCTGCGGCACGCGAGCGTGCTGGGCTTCGCGCTGACTGCGGGCGGGCTTTTCGGCATGCCGGCGGCGCGCGCGCAGGGTGCGGCCAAGCCCGGCGGCACGATCCGCGTCGCGCACATGACGCCGGCGGGCGCGGTCGATCCGCTGACCGTCACCGATGCAGCCGGTCTCGTGCTCATCAATCAGACGGGCGAATTTCTGATCGACGACGACAGCGAGACGCTTACGCTGCGCCCTGCCCTCGCGCTCTCGTGGTCGTCGAACGCGACGGGCGATGTCTGGACATTCAAGCTGCGCCAGAATGTCAAGTTCCACGACGGCCAGCCCATGACCGCGAAGGACGTCGCAGCTACGTTCAACCGCCTGGCCGATCCGGGCGCGGGGTCGGCTGCCCTCTCGGTGCTGAAGGGCGTGCTGTCGAAGGATTCGGCGAAAGCGGTCGACGATCACACCGTCGAGTTCCATCTCGACGCGCCGAACGGCAATTTCCCGTACTACGTTTCCTCCGACAACTACAACGCGGTGATCCTGCCCGCGAACTTCAGCGGCCCGTACGAGAAGTCGTTCATGGGCACGGGCGCGCTGAAGCTGGAAAAGTACACGCCGAAGGTCGGCGCGTCGTTCGTGCGCAATCCGGACTACTGGGGCGACAAGGCGCTGCCCGACCGCGTGCAGTTCTCGTTCTACGCCGACCAGCAGGCGCAACTCCTCGCAATGCAAGGCCGCCAGGCCGACGTGATGGGCGACTTCACCGTGCAGGGCGGCGTCTCGATGTTGTCGAACCCGCAGTTCAAGGTGCTCGGCGCGAAGTCGAGTTCGCATCGGCAGATTCACATGCGCTGCGACATGGGCGCGTTCAAGGACAAGCGCGTGCGTCAGGCGCTCGCGCTCGCGATCAATCGCGAAGTCATCGTGAAGGGCCTGTTCCGCGGGCGCGCGGTGGTCGGCAACGACAGCCCGTTCGCGCCGGTCTTTCCGTCGAGCGATCTCACCGTGCCGCAGCGGCATCTCGACATCGCGAAAGCGAAGCAGCTGATGAGCGAAGCGGGCGTGGCCAACGGCTTCGACATCACGCTCACGACCGAGAAGTACATGGAGATTCCCGATCTCGCCGTGGTCGTGCAGAACGCGGCCAAGGCAATCGGCATCCGCATCGCGCTGAAGGTGGAGAGCCAGGATCTGTATTACGGCTCGGGCACCTTCGGAAAGTCCGATTGGCTCGATTCTCCGCTCGGCATTACGGACTACGGGCATCGCGGCGTGCCGAACGTGTTTCTCAATGCGCCGCTCACTAGCAGCGGCACGTGGAACGCGGCGCACTTCAAGAACGCGGAATACGACAAGCTCGTCGCGCAGTTCGTCGCGGCGCTCGACGTGGCCTCGCAAAAAAAGCTCTCCGGGCAGATTCAGCGCCTGCTGCTCGACGAAACGCCCGTCGTGATTCCGTACTTCTACGACCAGTTGATCGTCACGCGCGCGAACGTCTCGGGCGTGCGCTTCAACGCCATTTCGCAGATGTGGTTCGACCGCGCGACGGTGGCCGCTTGAGCACGATCACGTCCCCGGCGCGCATCGGCGGCAAGCGCAACGGCTCGGCGAAGGCGCGGCGCGTGCTGCGCTTCGTCGGCGTGCGCGTGCTGCTTGCGCTCGTCACGCTGTGGCTTTTGTCGATGATCGTCTTCGCGGGCGGACAGCTCTTGCCCGGCGACGTGGGCCGCGCGATTCTCGGCCCGCTCGCCGATGCGCGCGCCGTCGCGGCGCTGAATCATCAACTGGGCGTGGACCGGCCGCTTCTCACGCAATACACCGGCTGGATCACGCACTTCCTGTGCGGCGACATGGGCGAGTCGTATGCGTTTCGCGCGCCGGTCGCGCCGTTCATCGGCGGCGCGCTGTGGAATTCGGCGAAGCTCGGCGCGCTCGCGTTCGTGGTCGTGGTGCCGCTCGGCATCGCGGGCGGCGTGTACGCGGCGCTGCACGCGGGGCGCTGGATCGACCGGTTCATCAGCATCGGCGGACTCACGGCGACGGTCGTGCCGGAGTTCGTGTCGTCCATCGTGCTGATTCTGATCTTCGGCGTATGGCTGCAATGGCTGCCGATCGAAGCGAGCGCGCCCGCCAATGCCAGCGCGCTCGTGCAACTGAAGCATCTGATTCTGCCGGTGCTGCCGCTCGTCTTCGTGTTCTTCGGCTATATCGCGCGGATGGCGCGCGCCGGCACCGTCGAGGCGCTCGACGCCGACTACACGCGCACCGCGATTCTCAAGGGCTTGCCGCGCCGCGTCGTGATTCTGCGGCACGTGCTGCGCAATGCGCTGCTGCCGACGATCACGGTCGCCGCGACGCAGCTCGGCTACATGATCGGCGGGCTCGTCGTCGTGGAGACGCTCTTTCACTATCAGGGCATCGGCTCGCTCATCTACAACGCCGCGAAGGCGAAGGACTTTCCGATGCTCGAAGCCGGCGTGCTCACCATCGGCGTGATCTATACGGCGGCGAATCTCATCGCGGATGCGCTCTACGTCGTGCTCAATCCGCGCCTTCGCACCGGAGGCGCGCGATGAGCACGGTCGCCGCCCTCGGACCGAAGCGGTTCGACGCCCTCGGCGCGCTCGTGCGTTCGGCCACGTTCGATGTCGGCGTGCTGATCCTGCTCTTCTGGGTCGCGTGCGCGCTCTTCGGGCACTGGCTCGCGCCGCAAGACCCGTACGCCTCCGACCCGTTGAATTCGCTCACCGCGCCTTCCGCCGAACACTGGTTCGGCACCGACCAGCTCGGCCGCGATGTATTCGCGCGCGTGATCGTCGGCTCGCGCGACATTCTCACCATTGCGCCGCTCGCGACGCTGCTCGGCACGGCGGCGGGCACGGCGCTCGGGCTCGTCGTCGGCTATTTCGGCGGCTGGGTGGATGCCGTGGTCGGCCGCGCGATCGACGCGCTGCTCGCGCTGCCGCTCGTGATCGTGGCGCTGCTCGCGCTGGCCGCGGTCGGCGCGAGCAACACGACGGTGATTCTCGTGATCGGCCTCACCTTCGCGCCGATCACCGCGCGCACGGTCCGCGCCGCCGTGCTCGGCGAGCGGCATCTCGACTACGTGCTCGCGGCGCAACTGCGCGGCGAGAACGCGTTCTACATCATGTTCGCGGAGATTCTGCCGAACGTGCTGCCGCCGATCATCGTGGAAGCGACGGTGCGGCTCGGTTACGCGATCTTCGCGGTCGCGACGCTGTCGTTTCTCGGCTTCGGCATTCAGCCGCCTTCCGCCGACTGGGGCTTGGCGCTCTCGGAAAGCTACACGCTGATGGCGGGCGGCGCGTGGTGGACCGTCGTGTTCGACGCGGCGGCGATTGCATCGCTCGTCGTCGCGGTGAATCTCGTCGCGGATGCCGTGCAAGGAGTGCTCGACCGATGAACGGACCGCCGCCATCGGCCTTCCCCGCGTTCGGCGCGGCCAAGGGCAGCGAGACGGACGCGCTGACGGTCGTCGGCCTGACGGTCTCGTACCGCACGCGCTGGCACGACCGCGATGTCCTGCAAGACGTGACGCTGCGCGTGCGGCGCGGCGAGGCGTACGGGCTCGTCGGCGAATCGGGCTGCGGCAAATCGACGGCCGCGCTCGCGATCCTGCGCTATCTGCCGCGCAACGGCCGCGTGAAAGCGGGCCGCATCACGGTCGGCGGACACGACGTCGCCGCGCTGCCCGCCGAAGCGCTTCGCGTGCTGCGCGCCAACGCCGTGTCGATGGTCTATCAGGACCCGGGGCGCGCGCTCAATCCATCGCTGACGATCGCGCGTCAGGTGTCCGAAGCATTCGAAGCGGCGGGCGCCTCCGCCGACGACGCGCTCGCCCGCACCGCCGACATGCTGCGCCACGTGCGCATCGCGTCGCCGGAGCGGGTGATGGAGAGTTATCCGCATCAATTGTCGGGCGGCATGCAGCAGCGCGTCGTGATCGCGATGGCGCTCGCGTGCAATCCCGAACTCCTCATTCTCGACGAACCGACGACCGGACTCGATGCCACCGTCGAAGCCGAAGTGCTCGATCTGATCGCCCAGTTGCGCGCGGAACTCGGCACGGCGGTGCTGTTCATCAGCCACAACCTTGCGGTGATCGGGCGCATGTGCGACCGCGTCGGCGTGCTGTATGCGGGCCGGCTCGTGGAAGAAGGCGCGACCGCCGACGTCTTCGCGAAGCCGCGCCATCCGTATACGGTCGGCCTCTTGCGCTGCCTGCCGACGAGCACGCGCACGAAGGAAACCGGCCGCCTCGACACGATTCCGGGTTCGCTGCCGCTGCCGGGATCGGTCGTGCAAGGCTGCATCTTCGCGCCGCGCTGCAAGATGGCCGACGAACGCTGCGTGAAGGAAGCGCCGCCGCCGTATCGCGTGGCATCGCTTCACGGCGACCAGATGTCGCGCTGTCATTACCACGAGCGCGCGCATCTTCTGCCCCGCTCGACCGACGAAACGCCGCCGCCCGCGCCGCCGCGCGAGCACGCCCCGCTCGCGCTGTCGGCCCGTCATGTTTCGAAAACCTTCCGCGTCGGCGATGAAGACGTGCGCGCCGTCCACGATGTCTCGCTCGATCTCGCGCAGGGCGAAACGCTCGGGCTCGTCGGCGAGTCGGGCAGCGGCAAGACGACGCTCGCGAAACTGCTGCTCGGCCTCGTCTCGCCGGATGAAGGCGCGACGCTCGAACTCGACGGCCAGCGCCTCGCCGAGCGCGTCACGCGGCGCAGCGGCGAGCAGGTCAAGTCGCTGCAGATCGTCTTCCAGAATCCGGATTCGGCGCTGAACCGCGCGCATTCGGTGCGCAGGCTCATTGCGCGGTCGCTCGCGAAGCTCGGCGCGCTGCACGGCGAAGCGAAGGAGCGGCGCCTGCACACGCTGACCGAAGCGGTGCGGCTGCCCGAGCGTTATCTCGGCTCGCGCACGCGGCAACTGTCGGGCGGGCTCAAGCAGCGCGTCGCGATTGCGCGCGCCTTCGCGGGCGATCCGCGCGTGGTCGTCTGCGACGAGCCGACTTCCGCGCTCGATGTCTCCGTGCAGGCCGCGATTTTGAATCTGCTCGCGGATTTGCAGCGCGAGCGGCGCGTGAGCTATGTGTTCATCTCGCACGATCTGCATGTGGTGCGCTATCTGTCGGACCGCATCGCCGTGCTGTATCTCGGGCGCATCATGGAAATCGGCCGCGCCGCCGATGTGTTCGACGGCCCGCAGCATCCGTACACCGAAGCGTTGCTGTCGTCGGCGCCATCGCTCGACGACGCGCACGCGGCGCATCAGCGCATCCGGCTGTCGGGCGAGTTGCCGAGCGCGGCGAATCCGCCGTCGGGCTGCGTGTTTCACACGCGATGTCCGCGCAAGATCGGCGAGATTTGCGAGCGCGAGACGCCGCCCAGCCGCGATGCCGGAAACGGCCACGTGATCCATTGCCATATTCCGGTGGCCGAACTGCGGGCGCTGCGATCGCGCGAAAACGTGACCTGAAGCAAGCCGCCGGAACCAAACGCGCTCTCGTCGCCTCTCAACGGTTCAACGTTCATACAAGAGGATACCCACGATGAAACGCGCTCTCTCGCTCGCCGCTTCTCTCGCGCTTTGCGCAGCCACGGCCGCCCACGCGCAATCCGCGCCGACGCCCGGCGCATCCGATCCGAGCTTTTCCGCGTGGTCGCTCGCGCAGCAGTGCGGCCAGAAAGGCGACAACGCCGCGCAGGGACAATGCGTCGGCGCGGTGCGGGGCATCGTGCGCGGGTATCAGTACGGCGTGCTGTTCCTGTCGCAACGCGCGTCGATGCCGGCGAACGAAACGCGGCGCGTGTCGCTGTGTTTGACGGATACGACGGTGTCGTCGATCGTCGATGATTTTCTCGCGGACGCCAAGCAGGTCAGTGAGGCGGATCTCAGGCGCACGCCCGCCGAAGTGGCGGTGCTCGGGTCGGTGCATGCGCATCATGCGTGTTCGTGAGTAGGAGCGGTTAGCGGGCGCTGGAAGGCCCGCTGAGGCAATCACGTCTCACCACAGCCAGCGAGCAATAGTCGGGAGGACAAACTATTCTGCTCGCTGCTGTTCTTCCGCAACGGCGATATCGCCTCTAGAGCATCTCCAACCCCCTCTTTCTCGTGGGCGGCCGGAACTCCCCATCGATCTGCGCCAGCTCCTCCGCCGACAACCGCAACTCCACCGCCGCGCGATTCTCCCGCACATGCGCGACATCCGCGGCCTTCGGAATCGCGAACACACCTGGCTGTTGCAGCACCCACGCCAGCGCCACCTGAAACGCCGACACGCCGCGCGCCGCCGCGATCTTCGCAAGCACCCCGCCGCGCGGCAGCCGCGCATGATCGACCGGGCTGTACGCCATCGCGGGCAGCCGGCGTTCGCGCAGCCACGGCAGCAAGTCGAACTCCGGCCCGCGTCGCGCGACGTTATAAAGAATCTGATCCGTCGCGCAGGCATCGCCGCCATCGAGCGAGAAAAGCTCCTCCATGTCGTCGGTGTCGAAATTGCTCACGCCCCAATGCCGAATCTTGCCGTCGCGCCGCAGCTTCTCGAAGCCCGCCACGACGCCCTGCAAGTCTTCGCCGCCGCGCCAGTGCAGCAAGTACAAGTCGATGCGATCGGTTTTCAGCCGCTTCAGACTCCGCTCACACGCCGCCTGCACGCCGCGCTCGCTGCCGTTGTGCGGATACACCTTGCTCACGATGAACACGTCGTCGCGTACGTCCGACAGCGCCTCGGCGATGAGCTTCTCGCTCTCGCCGTCGCCGTACATCTCGGCGGTGTCGATGAGCGTCATCCCCAGTTCGACGCCCTCACGCAGCGCCGCGATTTCCGCCTTGCGCGCGTTCGGGCGCTCGCCCATTTCCCAGGTGCCCTGGCCGAGCTTCGGGATCGCTTCGCCGTCGGGCAGCGTGACGACGGGTATGGTATTCGCCATGAAATGCCTCCTTGTTCGCCCGCCAATTATGGCGCAAGGAGCACGCCCGAGCCGCCACGCCAGCCACTACGCCAGCCGTTACACCAGCCCCTACACCAGCCCGACCACGAGCGGCCCGAGCAGCGTCAGGAGCACGTTTGCGAGCGCATACGTCACCGCGAAGGCGGCCGTCGGCACCGGGCTTTCCGCCTTGTCGAGCACGCCGCCGAACGCCGGATTCGCGCTGCGCGAACCGGACAGCGCGCCCGCGAACACCGCTGCGTTGTCGTAGCGCAGCACGTAGCGGCCGAAGAGCATCGTCAACAGAAGCGGAAACAGCGTGACGAAGACGCCGAGCAGGAAGATGGTGAGGCCGCTTTGCTTCACGGTGACGACGGCCTGCAAGCCGGAGTTCAGCCCGACCACCGCGACGAACGCCGCGAGCCCGAAGTCCTTCAGCAACTGCGACGCGGCGGGCGGCATCACGCCGTACATCGGATGCTTGCCGCGCATCCAGCCAAAGACGAGGCCCGCGAGCAGGCAGCCGCCGCCCGAGCCGAGCGTGATCGGAATGCCGCCCACGCGCACGACGACGAGCCCGAGCAAAAGCCCGACCACGATGCCCACGCCCATATAGATGAAATCGGTCTTGTTGCTGTACGGCAGCTCGTAGCCGGCTGCGTCGACGGCGCGCTTCGTGTCCTGCGGCGAGCCGTAGAACGTGAGCACGTCGCCATGTTCGAGCCGCGTTTCCGGCAGCACCGGCAACGGCATGCCGGCGCGCGAAATCGCCTGCAAATAGACGCCGTGGCGCATGTCGCGGTCGACCGTCGCGCGCACGGCGGCGATCGTCGTGTGATTCATGCCGCGCCGCGCGAACACGCCCTGGCGCTTTTGCATCACGATGCTGATGCCGTCGCTGTCCGCGACTTCCTCGCCGATGTGCGACGCCGCACCGGCCATCACTTCGCGCCGCCCGACGACGAGCACGATATCGCCCGCTTCGAGCATCACGTCCGGGCGCGGTTCCAGTGCGTGGCCCGCGCGCCGCACGCGCTCGACGGTGATCAGGTCGTGCTGCGCCATCTCGATCTGCGCGACCGTGCGTCCCGCCGCGCCTGCCGCCGTCACGCGATACGCGCGCCCGACGAGCGGCGGCAACGCAGAAACTTGCCCCGGCGCGGGACCGGCATCGCCCGAGAGCGACTTCTCGGCCTCGATCGACGCGTCCTTCAGACTCTGCCCCATGAATTTCGGCAGGATGTTCACGCACACGATGATCGCGCCGAGCGAGCCGAACACGTACGTCACCGCGTAGGCGATCGCCACGTCGCCCTGCAGCGCCTTCGTTTCGGCAGCGGGCAGGCCGAGCCGCGCGATGGCGTCGCCCGCCGTGCCGATGATCGCGGATTGCGTGAGCGCGCCGCCCGCCAGCCCCGCCGCGAGCCCTTTGTTGAGGCCGAACACCTTCGCACAGACGATCACGGTGACGAGCGCCGTCACCGCGAGAAAAACGGCCATCGCGATCTCGCGCAAGGTCTGCCGGTTCAGCGAGTTGAAGAACTGCGGCCCCGAGTCGTAGCCGACCGCATAGATGAACACGGCGAACATGACGGACTTCACGCCGTTGTCGATCTGCACGCCGACCTGGCTCACGACGACCGCGGCAATGAGCGAGCCGCCGACGCCGCCCAGCTGAAACTTGCCGAAGTTGATCTGGCCGATCAGATAGCCCGCCGCGAGCGACAGAAACAGCGCCGTTTCGGGCGACTTCGCGAAGATCGCGTGGAGCCAGTCCATTGAACCCCCGATGTGCGTCGATCTAGCCGAGCCTGCTCACCAGTCCGACGACGAGCGGCCCGAGCAGCGGCAGCAGCACGTTGGAAATGGCGTAGGTGATGGTGTAGCCGATGACGGGCGTCGCGTTGCCCGTCACGCCGACGAGCGCGCTGATCGCGGGCGTGCTGCACTGCTGGCCCGCGATCGCGCCGAGCAGCATCGGCACGTCGAGCCTGAGCAGCACGCGCCCGACGAAGAGCGACGCAAGCGCCGGCACGAGCGTGATGACGATGCCCGCCAGCGGCAGCGCGATGCCGAATTCGCGGATCAGCCGCAGCGCGTCCGCGCCCGCCGAAAGGCCGACCGCTGCGATGAAGGTGCATAGCCCGAAGTCCTTCAAAATCTGCGCCGCCGCGGACGGCAACGAGCCGATGACCGGATAGCGCGAGCGGATCCAGCCGAACACGAGCCCCGCCAGCAGACAGCCGCCGCCAGTGCCGAGCGACAAGTCGATGCCGCCGACATGCGCCGACAGCCGCCCGACTCCGATGCCGACCAGCACGCCGAGCCCGACGAACACGAAGTCCGTCTTCTGCGTCGCGCGAACGATGTAGCCGAGCTTCGCCGCGCCGCGCGTCACGTCTTCCTTGCTCCCGACGAGCGTGAGCACGTCGCCGCGCTGCACCTGCGTGCCGGGCAGCGCGGGCACCGTGCTGTCGAGACGCGTCACGGCCGCGACGAACACGCCGCGCCCATCCGCCGGATTCGCGCGGGCGCGCGCCTGCGCGAGCGTGAGTCCGTGCAGCGCGCGGTTCGTGAGCATCACGTCGACCTTTTCGACGAAGTAATCGGAGCCGCCGCCGTTGAACACTTCCTCGCCAATCCACGGAATGGCTTCGACGAGCGCCTCGCGCCGCCCCGCGATCACGATGCGATCGCCCGCCTTCAGCGTCACCGAAGGCTGTCCTTTGATGACGGAGCGGTCGCGCACCACGCGCTGCACGCTGATGTTGTGGCCGAAGCGCTTTTCAAGCTCACCGATGCTGCTGCCGGCCGCGGCCGTCACCTTCAGCTCGCGCCCGGCGAGCGGCATGATGGCGGGCGTCTGCCCTTCGCCGAGCGCGCCGTCGCCGCCGAGCTTGCGCCAGACGCGCTCGGCTTCATCCCGCAGGTTCACGCGCAGAATGAGCGGCGCGAACTGGCTCGCGAAAAGCACGATCGTCACGAGCCCGAAGAGATAGCTGACGCTGTACGCGGTGACGATATTCGCCTGAAGGCGCGCAGTGTCGGCCGCGGACAAGCCGAGCCGCGCGACCGCCTCGGACGCCGTGCCGATCACCGCGGATTCCGTCGCGCCGCCCGCGAGCAGGCCGGCGGCCGTACCCGGATCGAGCTTGAGCATCGCCGCGATGCCGAGCACGAGCGCGACCACGACGATGACCTCGACAAGCGAAAGCGCGGCGTACCGCCAGCCGCGCCCGATGTTCGCGAAAAACTGCGGACCACCCGTAAAACCGAGCGCGAAAATGAACAGCGCGAAGGCAATGTTTTTCAGATCCGGCGATATGCGCGCGCCGCTTTGACCGAGAATCAGCGCGACGATCAGCGTGCCGCAGACACCGCCAAGCTGTATGGGGCCGAACTTGAACGAGCCGATAAAGAAGCCAATAGCGAGACTCGCGAAAAGCGCGATTTCAGGTTGTGCCGCGAGCAGGCGCCATAGCATGAGTCGGTTCATCCTTTCGGCATTGCGAATATCACGCCTGGCCGCACGAATATCGAAATGACGACTGAGTCGAGAAACTCGCCGTTGAAGTCGCAATGCGTCGATTAATAAAATCTTCGCCCGCTCCGTCTTCGATCAACTTCCTCGACGAGCTACTCGCGAACTCGGACATCGTGTCGCTGCACTGCCCGCTTCTGCCGTCGACGTATCACCTGATCGACGAACGCGCGCTCGCCAGCATGAAGCGCGGCGCCATGCTCATCAACACCGGGCGCGGCGGGCTCGTCGAAAGCAACGCGCTCATCGGCGCGCTCAAGAGCGGCCAGCTCGGGCATCTGGGGCTCGACGTGTACGAGGAAGAAGGCGGCCTCTTCTTCGAGGACCACTCGGATCACCTCTTGCAGGACGACGTGCTCGCGCGGCTGCTCACGTTTCCGAACGTCATCATCACCGCGCATCAGGCGTTCTTCACGCGCGAGGCGCTCATCGAAATCGCGACGACGACGCTCGGCAACGTGAAAGCGTGGGCGGACGGCGCGCCGCGCAATGTCGTCGACGCGCCGCCTGCGTGATACATCGCTCAGGCATCACTCAGGCATCAAACCTCGCCGTACTCCGCGACTGCATCGCCAGGCGCCGCGCACATCGCGCGCAGCAGATCGGCCTCGCGCTCGTGCACTTCCACCGGCATGCAAAGGGCGCCGGCGTGCGCCATGTACCGCGCGCGATGCTGGCCGTTGCGAAACGCGACGACGCCCTGCCGATGCACGCCGATCAGCCCGAGCAAGCCTTCCGCGCGCCGCACGCTGATGGTCACGTACGGCATTTCGGGCACGCGCGGGTTGTCCGGGTCGAGGAATTCGCGGATGCCGCGCACCTTGCCCGCGTGCCAGTCGTCGACGGCCTTGAGCACGTAGTCGGTGTCGTCGCGGTCGGCGCATTGCAAGAGCCGCTTCACATCCACCAGCACGACCTGATGGCGCGAACCGGGCTCGGCGAACACCCGCTTCAGGCGCACGAAGTCATACTGCGGATGGCTCCTGAGCCTGACAATCCAGACCGCCTCTGCGGCAGTCGACGCAACCATCGTGTCCATATTCGGCTTCATTCCAAAACACCAGCGGAAGATCACGTGAGACAAGGCATTGCAACGAGCCTCGCGGCTCGAACCGGCTCCTTCGGTCTCAAACGAAAATAAGACGATGCTGAACAAACCTTTTACACCGTAGTCGCTGTTCGTGAAAGCGCCGTGACGGGCATGTCACGTGCTTTGTTGCCTGCACGACACTTCTCAGGAGCACGACCGAAAAACCCGTGAACACATCCGCCGATCTCATCGTCGCGCGTCCCGAGGGCCTGTACTGTCCGCCGGGCAACTTCTATATCGACCCGTGGCGGCCCGTCGAGCGCGCGGTCATCACGCACGCCCATGCCGATCACGCGCGCTTCGGCCACGCGCGCTATCTCACGGCCGAAGCGGGGCTCGGCGTGCTGCTCTCGCGGCTGCCGGGCATCGACGTGCAAGGGCTGGCTTACGGCGAGCGCATCGACGTGAACGGCGTGCGGGTGTCGCTGCATCCGGCGGGCCATGTGCTCGGCTCGGCGCAAGTGCGCGTGGAGCTCGGCGGGCGCGTATGGGTCGCGTCCGGCGATTACAAGGTCGAGCCCGATCCGACCTGCGCGCCGTTCGAGCCCGTCCGCTGCGATACCTTCATCACCGAATCGACCTTCGGCCTGCCGATCTACCGATGGGAACCGTCGCGCGCCGTGTTCGAAGGCATCGACTCATGGTGGCGGCACAACGCGGCAGAAGGACGTGCGTCGGTGCTCTTCTGCTATTCGTTCGGCAAGGCGCAGCGGCTCTTGGCGGGCATCGACGCGGGCATCGGCCCGATCTTCTGTCACGGCGCGGTGGAGCCGCTCAATCGCGCGTACCGCGAATCGGGCGTCGCGCTGCCCGACACGCGGCTCGTCAGCGAAATCGCCGCGCGCGACAAGGCTGCGTTTCAGGGCGCGCTGATCGTCGCGCCGCCGTCCGCGCAGGGCAGCACGTGGATGCGCCGCTTCGGCGATTACAGCGATGCCTTCGCCTCCGGCTGGATGCGCCTGCGCGGCACGCGGCGGCGCAAGGGCGTCGATCGCGGCTTCGTGCTGTCGGATCACGCGGACTGGCCCGGTCTGCAAACTGCCATCGGCGCGACGGGCGCAGAACGCGTGATCGTCACGCACGGCCAAATAGAGCCGATGGTGCGCTGGCTCTGCGAGCAAGGGCTCGACGCGGGCGCGTTCAAGACCGAATACGGCGACGACGCGATCGAAGCCGACACGGCCACCGAAACCACGACGGAGACGCCGTCGCAATGAGACGCTTCGCGACGCTCTATGCCGCGCTCGACGCGACGACCTCGACCAACGAAAAGCTCGAGGCGCTGATCGCGTATTTCTCGGGCGCGGAACCGGAAGACGCGGCGTGGGCCTCGTACTTTCTCGCGGGCGGCAAGCCGCGCCAGTCGGTGCCGACGCGTCTTCTGATCGAATTCGCACGCGAGCGCGCGGGCTTGCCGGAATGGCTCTTCGAAGAGTCGTATCAGGCGGTCGGCGATCTCGCGGAAACCATCGCGCACGTGCTGCCGCCGCCGCAGCGCGAATCGGAGCTGGGCCTCGCGCAATGGATCGAGGATCGTGTGCTGACGCTGCGCGGCGCGAATCCCGTGGAGCTGCGCGAGCGCATGCTCGGCTATTGGGACGAGTTGAACTGGAGCGAGCGCTTCCTGCTGACCAAGCTGATCGGCGGCGGCTTTCGCGTGGGCGTGGCGCGGCAACTCGTCGTGCGCGCGCTCGCGCACGTGGCGGGCGTGGATCACAAGCGCATCGCGCAACGCATGGTCGGCTGGACCGATTCGCGGCAGGCGCCGAGCGCCGCGCGCTATCTCCGGCTGATCGCGCCGGCGGCCGAGGGCGACGACATCGACACGCCGCTTGAGAGCGACGTCGGCTTGCCGTATCCGTTTTTTCTCGCGCATCCGTTGCAGGCCGATCCGGCGACGCTCGGCGCGCCCGCCGAGTGGATCGCCGAATGGAAGTGGGACGGCATTCGCGCGCAACTCGTGAAGCGCAGCGGCCGCGTGTGGATCTGGTCGCGCGGCGAGGACCTGCTGACCGAACGCTTTCCGGAACTCGCGTCGCTCGGCGCGGCGCTGCCCGACGGCACGGTGATCGACGGCGAAATTCTCGCGTGGGAGCCCGGCGCGACCATGCCGCTGCCGTTCGCGCGCCTTCAGCCGCGCATCACGCGCAAGTCGCTGACGAAGAAAGTGCTCGCCGATTCCCCCGCTGCGCTGCTCGCCTACGATCTGCTCGAAGCCGATGGACGCGACCTGCGCACCGAGCCGCTGCACGCGCGCCGCGCGAAGCTCGATGCGCTCGCGCATACGCTTTCATCGACGCTCGCGGTCGATCTGCTGCGCGTGTCGCCCGTGGTCGAAGCTGCGGACTGGGACGCGCTAGCCGCATTGCGCGACGAGAGCCGGGCGCGCGGTGTCGAAGGGCTGATGTTGAAGGAGCGCGCGTCGATGTACGGCGTCGGCCGCACGAAGGCGTCCGGGACGTGGTGGAAGTGGAAGATCGACCCGTATTCCGTCGATGCCGTGCTCCTCTACGCGCAGCCGGGCCACGGCCGGCGCGCGAGCCTCTACACGGATTTCACCTTCGCCGTCTGGGACGAAGCGGACGGCGTGCGCACGCTGGTGCCGTTCGCGAAGGCGTACTCGGGCCTGACCGACGAGGAGATGCGCCAGGTCGATGCCATCGTGCGCAAGACGACCGTCGAGAAGTTCGGGCCGGTGCGCAGCCTGACGCCGACGCTCGTCTTCGAAATCGGCTTCGAAGGCATTCAGGCGAGCCCGCGCCACAAGTCGGGCATCGCGGTGCGTTTCCCGCGCATGTTGCGCTGGCGGACGGATAAGGGCATCGACGACGCGGATACGCTCGACATGCTCAAGGGCTTTCTGAACGAGGCGATGGCATGAGCGGGCGCTGTTCAGGCGATGAGGCGGGGAAGCGCGGAAGGTTGGCGCGCGCGACGGCATTGGGCGGCGGGGTTGGCGTTTGGGATTGCGCGCGCGTTCGTGGCGGCTCTCGCGTTGCCGGCGGTCTTCGCGTTGCCGGTGTTCTTCGCATTCGCGACGGCTTTCACATGCGCGATTGCTCTCGCGTTCCCGGCGACCGTCGCGTTTCCGATCGCGTCGCATACGCAAGCGAGGCGGCCGCATGAACCGCGACGATCAACTCTCAACCGAATATGGCGACGAGCAACCGCCCGACGCACCAACCCGCGCCAAACGCCGCGCCCCGCGCCCCCGCCGCGTGCCGCGCACGCAGGCCGCGCAAGCCAAGCTGGATGCTGCCGCCGAGCTTTTCCGGCCCGCGCCGTTCGTGTACGACGCGATAGAAGCCGCCAAGCCGATGGACGAGCGCATCGCGCGCTGGTTCGATGCGCGCGGCTGGCAGCCGTTTCCGTTTCAGCGCGAAGTGTGGCGCGAGGTCGAACGCGGCGCGAGCGGGCTGCTGCATGCGACCACCGGCGCGGGCAAGACATGGGCGATCTGGCTCGGCGCATTGACCGCGTTCGCCGGCCCGCCAAAGCCGAAGGCGAACCGCAAGCGCCGCTCGATTTCGCAGGCCGCAGATTCAGCTGCCGACATCGACAAAGCGCCGCTCCCAGCCCCGCTCACCGTGCTCTGGATCACGCCGATGCGCGCGCTCGCCGCCGACACCGCACGCGCCCTGCAAACCGCGGTCAGCGCGCTCGCGGTGCCGTGGACCGTCGGGCTGCGCACGGGCGACACGTCATCGACGGAACGCGCGCGGCAGAACCGCCGCATGCCCTCTGCGCTCGTCACGACGCCCGAAAGCCTCACGCTGATGCTCACCCGCGCGAACGCCCGCGAAGAACTCGCGCACGTGCGGCTCGTGGTGATCGACGAATGGCACGAACTGCTCGGCAACAAGCGCGGCACGCAGACGCAACTGGCGCTCGCGCGCCTCGCGCAGTGGCGCGCCGATCTGCAAATCTGGGGCTTGTCCGCGACGCTCGGCAATCTGGCGCTCGCTCACGACGCGCTGCTGCATCCGGTGAAGACGCCGCGCGTCGTCGTGCAGGGCGCGCAGCCGAAGACGCTCGTCGTGGATACGCTGATTCCCGAGACCATCGAACGCTTTCCGTGGGGCGGGCATCTCGGCGTGCGGCAGGTCGGGCCGGTCGCCGATGAAATCGAACATGCGCAAAGCTCGCTCGTCTTCACCAACACGCGCTCTCAATCGGAAATCTGGTATCGCGCGCTGCTGGATCTGCGGCCGGACTGGGCGGGACTCATCGCGCTGCATCACGGCTCGCTCGACAAGGAAGTCCGCGACTGGGTCGAACTCGGGCTCAAGAACGGACAACTGAAGGCGGTCGTCTGCACGTCGAGTCTCGACCTCGGCGTGGATTTTCTGCCGGTGGATCGCGTGTTTCAGATCGGCTCGCCCAAAGGCGTCGCGCGTCTGATGCAGCGCGCCGGGCGCTCCGGCCACGCGCCGGGCCGCGTGTCGCGCGTGACGATCGTGCCGACGCATGCGCTCGAACTGGTCGAAGCGGCGGCGGCGCGCTGGGCCATCGGCGAGCATCGCATCGAAGGGCGCGACATGCCTTTGAAGCCGCTCGACGTGCTCGTGCAGCATCTGGTCACGGTGGCGATCGGCGGCGGATTCAGGGCGGCCGAGATGTTCGACGAAGTGCGCACCGCCTACGCGTATCGCGATCTGAGCCAAGCGGAATTCGATTGGGCGCTTGCATTCGTCGAGCGCGGCGGCGCGTCGCTGGCGGCGTATCCGGATTATCACCGCGTCGTTTTGGGCGATGACGGCGTGTATCGCGTGCCGCGCGAAGACCTCGTGCGACGGCATCGGAACAATGTCGGCACGATCGTCGCGAATGCCACGATCAACGTCGCATACATGACGGGCGGGCGCATCGGCGCGATGGAGGAATCGTTCATCTCGCGCCTGAAGCCCGGCGACGTCTTCACCTTCGGCGGACGCGCGCTGGAACTCGTGCGCGTGCGCGACATGACCGCTTACGTGAAGCGCGCGACGTCCTCGCGCGGGGCCATGCCGCAATGGGCGGGCAGCAAGATGCCGCTGTCGTCCGAACTGGCGGAAGCGGCGCTCGTGATGCTCGCCCGCGCGAACGACGGCATCTACGACGAGCCCGAGATGCAAGCCGTCAAGCCGCTGCTCGACTTGCAGGCGAAGTGGTCCGCGCTGCCCGGACCGGGCGTGCTGGTCGTGGAGACGGTGCGATCGCGCGAGGGGCACCACTTCTTCTGCTATCCGTTTGCGGGGCGCATGTCGCATATCGGGCTGGGATCGCTGATCGGCTGGCGCGTGGCGCGCGATCAGCCGAGCACGTTCTCCATCTCGATGAACGATTACGGCTTCGAGTTGCTGTCGGCGCGTCCGTTCGACTGGGAAACGCTGATCGCGGAAGGGCTCTTCTCGCCCGACAATCTGGAGCACGACATTCTCGCGAGCCTGAACGCATCGGAACTTTCGGCGCGGCGCTTTCGGGAAATCGCGCGGGTATCGGGGCTGATCTATCAGGGCCATCCGGGGCAGCAGAAAAGCGCGCGGCAGTTGCAGGCGTCGAGCGGGCTCTTCTACGAAGTCTTTCGCAAGCACGACAGCGGCAATCTGCTGCTCACGCAAGCCGATCAGGAAGTCATGCTGCAAGAACTTGAACTGAGCCGTTTGCGCCACGCGCTCGTGCGGATGAGCGAAAGCCGCCTCGCGCTCACGCATCCGAAGAAGCCGACGCCGTTCGCGTTCCCGCTGATCGTCGGGCGGCTGCGGGAGAAGGTGAGCACGGAGAAGCTCGCGGATCGTGTGGAGCGGATGCTGGCGGAGTTGGAGAAGGCGGCGCAAGCGTAGGAGTGGTTTGGCAGTCAGGCACTGACGATCGACGCCCGCTTGCCCGTTCGAGCCCGATGTAACTCAAAGCTGATCGTTTGCACTCTTACGCAATTTTTGGTAGCTTGCGGCAGGCGCGACGAGCTTGACTTGCGTTGCCTGGTTGCACGGTTTCTCTGCGATTGCGGAGATAGGCCGGTCCTCGACGGGTTGGAGTTGTGACCGCGAGAAATCCTCCGCGTAGCGGAGACCTAAAAGGAGCTCCGTTTGTGAGCTCCTTTTTTTCTTTGTCATGCTGACAACAACCAGGCTGTTGTTGCCCTTCCCTGCGCCGTAACTGCTTTGTGGAGCGCTTTGATGCGCTTCACAAGCGGTCTCGTGCCAAAAAACAGGAGTCCCGATCTTTCCGAAAAATTGGGCCTACCACACCTTGAGTCGGCGTATCACGGCTATGCTGTGTGGACTGTTGTTGGAAAGTCCTGGACGGTTTGGAATGAGAGGCGCAGGTTGCGAATGAAACGGAAGAAGCAGTCGTCAAAGGTATCGAGCAAAGTCGTCGTTGGGGTTGTCCGCAAAGTCGTCGTCATCAAATTTCTCCTGGCGCTTGCGCTATTGCTCTGGCTTCGATATGCATGGTAAACGTACTCCAGGGGACGCGAGAAGTAAGCTCGCGCGGCTCGCATCTTGCACGAGGTTCCGGTCTCCGAGGTACTCCCGATACGCCCCAATGCCAATCGAAGCCCTGACCATCGATATAAACGGCCACGCGCTCGTGCTCTCCGCCGAGCGCGCCGCGTTCGATCCGCTCGAAAAGAGCCTCTTCATCGCCGACGCGCATTTCGGCAAGGACGCCGTCTTCCGCGCGCGCGGCATCCCGGTGCCGGCTGGCGCGACCGCCGACAACCTGACGCGGCTCGATGCGCTCATCGCGACGCATCGCCCGGAGTCGATCGTCTTTCTCGGCGACTTGCTGCACGCACGCGAATCCCACGCCGACGAAACCCTCGCCGCGCTCGATGCCTGGCGCGCGACGCATCGCGCGTTGCGGCTGGTGCTCGTCGAAGGCAATCACGACCGGCATGCGGGCGAGCTGCCGGCGCGCTTCGGCGTGGAACTGGTGCAGGAGCCTTATCGGCTCGGCCCGTGGGCGCTGTGCCATCACCCGCAGAGCGTGGACGACGGCTACGCGCTCGCCGGCCACGAGCATCCGGTGTATCGGCTGGCGACGCGCATCGACAGCGTGCGGCTGCCGTGCTTTCGCTTCGGCCGGCGCGCGGGCGTGCTGCCGGCGTTCGGCGCGTTCACCGGCGGCTTCGAAGTCAACGACGCCGTGCGCCGCGCGAGCGAAGCCGTCTACGTGGTCGCGGGCGAGCGCGTGTTCGGCGTGCGTCAGTGATACGTTCTGGTCGTTGCCTGCAGCTTCGTGAGCGTGCCGCGTTCCAGCTTGTACCAGCCCGCCGTGGTCTGCATCACGACATCGTCGCCTTGCCAGAACACGCGCTGCACGGTCATGCGCTTGCCCGCGCGCTGTACCAGCGGCGGATTGCGGCGGAAGTCATAGAGCACCGGGCCGGTGTCCGTCTGCATCAAGGCGCGCGTGATGGAACCGTTGCTGCCCGCTTCATCGAAATGCGCGAGACGGCGTGCATCGAAGCGATCGAACGCCTGCGTGCCGAGCATCGCGGCAAAGCCCGATTCGTCGCGCAGGAAGTAGACGGTGCCTGCTTGCGTCGCGACGGGGCCGGCGGCATCGCTTTGGGCGTGCGCGTGCGTGACAAGCAGAACCGCGCAGGCGATGGCCGCGCGCAGGCAGGTTTTCAAAGGCGACATATGTCTTCAGTCAGTGCTGTGTTTTTCCAACACCCGCGCCGCGCAACGATTCGCGCGTGCCGGGTAAGAATGCAGAACGTGGGCCGCGCCGCTGACCCGAATCATGCAGAATCGTGCGCCGCATAAAAGGAACCGCTCATGATCCGGCATTGTCGGCGCGGCGCAATCTCAGGGTTTCTACCAGCACCAAAAATCACCTTTCGGTAGAATTCGATCCTTCCTTGCGTCGCCATTCAGGCCGGCGCGCCCATTTTCCCCGCCTTTTGCCATGCCCTTGCCTCTCCTCGCTCTTGCAATTGCCGCGTTCGGCATCGGCACGACCGAATTCGTCATCATGGGCCTCTTGCCCAACGTCGCGCGCGATCTCGCCGTGTCGATTCCCGCCGCCGGCATGCTCGTCTCGGGCTATGCGCTCGGCGTGACCATCGGCGCGCCGATTCTCGCCATCGTCACCGCGAAGATGCCGCGCAAGAAGGCGCTGATGGGCCTGATCGGCGTGTTCATCGTCGGCAATCTGCTGTGCGCGCTCGCGCCCAACTACTGGGTGCTGATGGGCGCGCGCATCGTCACCGCGTTCTGCCACGGCGCGTTCTTCGGCATCGGCTCGGTGGTCGCCGCCGATCTCGTCGCGCCGAACCGCCGCGCGCAAGCCATCGCGCTGATGTTCACCGGCCTCACGCTCGCCAACGTGCTGGGCGTGCCGCTCGGCACCGCGCTCGGTCAGGCGGCCGGCTGGCGCGCGACGTTCTGGGTCGTGACGCTCATCGGCATCGCGGCGGCGGGTGCGCTGGCGGTGTGTCTGCCGAAGCACATCGAGATGCGCGAAAGCAGCATCCTCCGCGAATTCAACGTACTCAAAAACCCGCAAGTGCTGATGGTGCTCGGCATCAGCGTGCTGGCTTCGGCGAGCCTCTTTTCGGTGTTCACGTATATCACGCCGATCCTCGAAGACGTGACGGGCGTTTCGCCGCACGCGGTCACGTACGTGCTGCTGCTCTTCGGCCTCGGGCTGACGGTGGGCAGCACGCTCGGCGGCAAGCTCGCGGACTGGAAGCTCCTGCGCTCGCTGCTGTCGTTCCTGGTGTCGATCGTGGTGATTCTCACGGTCTTCGCCGCGACGATGCACGAGTCCATCTCCGCGATGATCACCATCTTCCTGTGGGGCGTGCTCGCATTCGCCATCGTGCCGCCGCTGCAAATCCTGATCGTCAACCGCGCGAGCGATGCGCCGAATCTCGCCTCGACGCTCAATCAGGGCGCCTTCAATCTCGGCAACGCGACGGGCGCGTGGCTGGGCGGCTGCGCGATCAGCGCCGGCGCGCCGCTGACCTCGCTGCCGTGGGTGGGCGTCGCGATGGCGTGCGGCGCGTTCGGGCTGACGCTGCTCTCCGCGACGCTCGACAAGCGCGCGCGCCGTCTCGCCATCGGGCAGGCTGCCTGAGTCTCGCTGCGCGCAGTCGATGAGAGGCGTCCGCTCGCGCGACTTCTTCGCGCTGTATCGAGCGTCGCGGTGGTGGGCCTGGGCCTCGGCGCGACGCTGCCGCTCACCGCGCTCGCGCTGACGCAGGCGGGTTACGGGTCGGACGTCGTCGGCATCATGACGGCGATGCAGGCCGGCGGCGGAGTCGTCGTCGCGCCGTTCGCGAGCCGCATCGCGTCGCGATACGGCGCGCGCGGCACGATCATGGGCGCGGTCGTCGTCGCGGCGCTCGCGACCATCGCGATGCAGTTTTCCATCGACCCGTGGCTATGAGTGTAATGCGACGAGGCATTGCTTTGTATGACCTACGTACTACTAATAAACGGGGAAACGATCGCGTTCGATATTCATGCGTTCCTCCTCGCGCATGTTTCGCGTTGAATCACGGCATGGCATTCATACGACGCAGCCGGGTCTATGCCCGGCTGTGCAGATGGCTTCATTGTTGGCTCCCGGCCGTGCGTTTTCAAGCACGAATCGGCGTATCGCGCGGTCGTCTTTTCCGATTGATGGAACAGCGTTGCCCGACTAGGCTGCTGTCATCACGCGACGCACTTCCCTGCGGACCAGCGCGAGCAGCACCACGAGCAGCGCCGAACAGAACACCGGCACCGCCGCCGCGTGAAACAGCTCGACGTTGCTCCATCCGAGCGCGATCATCTGCCCGCCGACGAGCGGCCCGATCACCGATCCCACGCGCCCGATGCCCAGACTCCAGCCGATGCCGGTGGAACGCAGCGTCGTCGGATAGTAATGGCCGGCGAGCGCGTTGACGGCCGGTTGACCGCCGACGATGCAAAAGCCCGCCGCGAATACGGCCAGGAAGAGCCACGTCTGAACGTGCGCGACGCCGCCGATCACCCCGACGCAAACCGCGCCGACGAGAAAGCAGCCGAGCAGCACGCGCACGAAGCCGAAGCGCTCGATGAACCAGCCGAGCAGCAAGGTCCCGATCACGCCGCCCGTCTGCAACAGCGTGCCGACGAGCACCGCCATGCCGGGCGAATAGCCCGCATCGCGCATGACGGTCGGCAGCCAGTTCGAGAGGAAATACAGGTCGATCAGATTCATGAAGCTGATTGCCCACAAGATCAGCGTGACAGGCGCGCGCCCCGCGCGGAAGAGCTCGGCCACCGGCGCGCCCTCGCCGCCTTTTTCGCGGACGATGAGGCGCGTCGTCGAGTCGATTCGAAGCGACGGATCGAACTTCGCCAGCCACGCGCGCGCCCGCGCTTCATGCCCCTTCAGCACGAGAAATTGCAGCGATTCGGGCAGCCCGACGAACATGGCGAGCGCGAGCACGATCGGCACCGCGCCGCCGACCCAGAAGACCGAGCGCCAGCCGAGCGACGGAATCAGCGCCGCGCTCAGGAAGCCGCCGAGCGCCGCGCCGAGCGTAAAGCCGCACGAGACCAGCATCATGCGCTTGACGCGGTGCTGGGTGCTGGAGAATTCGCCGACCAGCGCCATCGCGTTCGGCATGATGCAGCCGAGCCCGAGGCCGGTCACGAAGCGCAACGCGGTCAGCACCGGCAGGCTGTGCGTGAAGGCGGTCGCGATCATCGTGAGTCCGAAGAACAGCGTCGCGCCGATCAGCACCGGCCTGCGCCCGATGCGGTCGGCGAGCACGGACAAGCCGAGCGCGCCGAGCAGCATGCCGAAGAGGCTCGCGCTGAACACCGGCGCGAGCGCCGACTTCGGCACGCCCCATTCGGCGATGACGGCCGGCGCGACATAACCCATCGCCTGCGCGTCGAAGCCGTCGATCACGAGGCACAGCCCGCACAGCGCGAGCAGCAGGAAATGAAACGCGGGCCGGTGCGCATCGCCGAGCGCGCGCTCGACGTCGATTGTCGTCTTTGTCGTCATGTTCTTTTCCTCACGCTAAGGAACGCGCCGGGACGATGCGCCCCACGCACTCCCCGAAGCCCACGCGATAACCATCGCCCTGACACCAGCCGCGCAGCGTGATCTCGTCGCCGTCCTGAAGGAACGCGCGCTCGCCGCCTTCTTCGAGTCGCACGGGCCGCTGGCCATTCCATGTCGCTTCGAGCAGGCTGCCGCACGAGTCGGGCGTCGGCCCGCTGATCGTGCCCGAGCCCAACAGGTCGCCCACGCGCGTGTTGCAGCCCGACACCGTGTGATGCGCCAACTGCTGCGCCATCGACCAGTACATCAGCCTGAAGTTGGTGCGAGAAATGGTGGTCGCGGTGGCTGCGCCTTCGGGCCGCAAGTCGACGGATAGCTCGATATCGAAAGCGTGATCGCCCGCGTGTTGCAGATACGCAAGCGGCTCTGGCTCCTGCGCCGGCGTCGCGGTGCGGAACGGTTCGAGCGCATCCAGCGTGACGATCCACGGCGAGATGGTCGTCGCAAACGTCTTCGAGTTGAACGGGCCGAGCGGCACGTATTCCCATTGCTGGATGTCGCGCGCGCTCCAGTCGTTGAGCAGCACCATGCCGAAGATGTGCGCTTCGGCTTCTTCGCACGGGATCGGTTCGCCGAGCGCATTGCCTTGCCCGACGATGAAGCCCGTCTCCAGCTCGATATCCAGCTTGCGGCACGCGCCGAAAATCGGGCGCGGCTCGTCCGGCAGCTTCAGTTGGCCGTTGGGCCGGCGCACCGGCGTGCCGCTCACCACGACCGACGACGCGCGTCCGTTATAGGCGATCGGCATCTCGGACCAGTTCGGCAGGAGCGCGTTCTTCGGATCGCGGAACATGGAACCGACGTTCGTCGCGTGCTCCTTCGACGAATAGAAGTCCGCATAGCCGGGAATCTCGACCGGCAGATGCATCGTCGCGGTCTCGCGCGGCACGAGCGCGCGGCGGCGCAGCGCGGCATCGTCGCGCAGCGTCGGCGTATCGCGTGCGAGCAACGCGGAGAGCGCGACACGCACCGCGCGCCATGATTCGCGTCCCAGCGCGATGAACGCATTCAGGCGCGGCTCGCTGAATGTGCCGTTGGCGTCGATCAGCCGCGCGTCTTCGAGCGCCGCCAAATCCACGATCCAGTCGCCGATCGCCACGCCCGCGCGCGGCCGCTCGTTCACCGCGTCGCTGAAGACGCCGAACGGCAGGTTCTGAATCGGAAAGTCGCTCTTGGGATCGTTCGCGGATTCGATCCAGCTTTTGAGCGTCGGGGCGAGCGTCGCCTTTAGCGCATCGTTCATCGTTGCTCCGGGTTGAAGTGTTTCGTGAGGCCCTGCCAGCATTCGTAGTAATGCGCCTGCAATTGCGCGGTCTCCAGCGCGAACTGCGTGGGCTTGATGAGCGTGCGCGTTTCGAACATGAAGGCCATCGTGTCGCCGACTTTCGCGGGCTTCGACGTATCGCTCGCCGATGCCTTCTCGAACGTATCCGCGTCCGGTCCGTGACCGGACATGCAGTTGTGCAGGCTCGCGCCGCCCGGCACGAAGCCTTCCGCCTTCGCGTCGTACACGCCGTGCACGAGGCCCATGAACTCGCTTGCGACATTGCGGTGAAACCACGGCGGCCGGAACGTGTCCTCGGCGGCGAGCCAGCGCGGCGGGAAGATCACGAAGTCGATGGAATCGACGCCCGGCGTGTCGCTCGGCGATTGCAGCACGAGAAAGATGGACGGATCGGGATGATCGAAGCTGATCGAGCCGATGGTGTTGAAGTGCCGCAGATCGTACTTGTACGGCGCGTAGTTGCCGTGCCACGCGACCACATCCAGCGGCGAATGGCCGATATCCGCGCGCCACAGCACGCCGTTCAGCTTCGCGACGAGTTCGAAATCGCCCTCGCGGTCCTCGAAGGCCGCGTGCGGCGTGAGAAAGTCGCGCGGATTCGCGAGTCCGTTAGAGCCGATCGGGCCGAGATCAGGCAGTTGCAGCAGCGCGCCGAAGTTCTCGCAGATGTAGCCGCGTGCTTCGCCATCCGGCAGCGTCACGGCAAAGCGCACGCCGCGCGGAATCACCGCGATCTCGAACGGCGCGATATCGATATGGCCGAACTCCGTCGCAATCGAAAGCCGTCCCTGCTGCGGCACGATCAGCAGTTCGCCGTCCGCGTTGTAGAAGAAGCGGTCGCGCATCGGGCGGTTGGCCGCGTACAGATGGATCGCGCAGCCGGTCATCGACTCGGCCGCGCCGTTGCCGGCCATCGTCACCCAGCCGTCGATGAAGTCCGTCGGCGCGTCGGGCATCGGCAGCGGGTCCCAGCGCAGTTGATTCGGCGGCGTCGGCGGAACATCGGCGAAATTGGCGACGAGCCGCGCCCGCAACGCATCGTCCATCACCCGCGTGAACGGCTTATGGACCGCCGCCGGCCGGATGCGATACAGCCACGAGCGCCGGTTGTGCGCGCGCGGCGCGGTGAACGCGGTGCCCGACAACTGCTCGGCGTACAAGCCGTATGCCGCGCGCTGCGGCGAGTTACGGCCCATAGGCAGCGCGCCGGGCAGCGCTTCCGTGGCGAAGTCGTTAGCGAAGCCGGACTGATAGTGCCGGCTCGCGTCGGTGTGCGTGTCGAACGGGGGCATCGTCGGATCTCCTCGACAAAGTTTTACGGCATGTTAAACGCATTACGTTTAGTGAAATAGCTCGTATACCCTGATTCGATGCGCCCGGCCGGCATATCAATATGTCAGTTCGGTGCAAGCGGCCCTCGCGCGCGCTGATACCATCCGAATAATCACAAAGCGTCCGGTCGGCCTGCACCCGAATCCACATCCATGATCTCCCCGTCCCTGCCGGAACTCGTCGCCCGCGCCGCCGACCATCCGTTTCTCGGCGCGCATATCGTGCTGGCCGGCGACGAGCATGCGCGGCAGGCCATCGCCCGTTATGGCGAACTGACGCTCGCGAGCGCCTATGAGCCGATCTTCGATGTCGGCACGCACAGCTTTCCGCAAACGCTGTCCGCGTCGGCGGAAAGCGCGCAACGCTTCGGCGACGAACTCGGCTTGCAGGCGCTGACGTTGATCGAAGGCGACATGCCGCGCGATCCGTTCGCGCACCTTGAAGACGACAACGAACTCGTCACGCTGGACCGTCTATCGCGCGCGCTGCATGCGTTCAATTTCTTCGGTCCGCAGCGGCCGGGCTTGCTGTTCCTGCGCGTGCACGAGCGGCTCCTCAAAAGCGTGAAGTACGACCACGGGCTGGTCTTCTCGTCGGTGCTGCGCAAGTTCGGCATGAACCCGGCGCGCGTGGTGATCGAGCTGCCGGCGGCGGCGGTCGCGCACAAAACGTTTCTCGGCTATCTGACCAAGAGCTATCAGCGCTACGGATTCAAGGTGGCCGGCAATCTGCCCAATGCCGGGCAGATCATGGCGGTATCGGAGATGGCGAGGCTCGATTTCATCAAGATGGATGCGGGGGCGGCGCTGCGCGATTCGGTCGTGAAGCATCTCGTCGCGTATGCGCACCGGCTGAAGATTCCGCTCATCTTCTCGAACGTGTCCGATGAAGCGCAGTTCGACGCGCTTCAACAGTTCGATGTCCACTTCGTGCAGGGACCGGTGTTCGACGCGCATCCGACGCAGATGCGCGAACCGTGAACGCGCAGGTCGGCGTCAGGCGTCGCGCAGCCGATGCATCGCGTCCTTGAGCGCGGGATAAAGGTCGAGATACACACCGAACCGCGCGTCGTACACGCGTTGCCGCGCGGCATCGGGCTTCGCGCGCTCGACGAGCGTGACCCAGCCGCCCTCGGCCGTTTCGCGCGAGATCAGCCCCGCGCCGAGCGCCGCGAGCAGCGCCGCGCCCATCGCGGCTTCCACTTCCTGTTCGATCGACAAGACCGGAAAGCCGGTCACGTCCGCGATGATCTGCATCCACAGATCCGAATGCGCCGCGCCGCCGACGACGATCAGCCGGTCATCCAGCGATTGCGCACCGCGCCGCCCCGCTTCCATGTTGTGCCTGAGCGCGAACGCGACGCCTTCCAGCACCGCGCGATACAGCGTGGCGCGCGTATGAAAGAGATTCAGGCCGACGAAGGTGCCGCTCGCGTGCGCGTCCCACACGGGGCTGCGCTCGCCCATCAGATACGGCAGGAACACGACGCCGTCCGCGCCCGCCGCGACGTTCGACGCCGCTTCCTCCAGCAGCCGATGCGGGTCGCCGTGCGGCGTCGCTTTCGCGGCTTCGATTTCCGCCTGACAGAACTGGTCCCGATACCACGCGACGCATGCGCCCGCCGTGCTCGCGCCGCCGAACACGTAGAGATCGCGCTTGCCGTTGTAGACGTGCGGCATCGAAACGAGGCCGTGCCGCGCATCGACCGTCTGGTTGACGTAGCCCCAGCACATGCTCGTGCCGATCATCGCCACGTGGTGGCCCGCCTGCGTGACGCCCGCGGCGAACGTGGCGACGGCCGCATCGACGCCGCCCGCGACGACCGGCGTGTTCGCGGCGAGCCCGAGCTTCTCGGCCCATTGCGGCAAAAGCCCGCCGACCACCTCGGACGATTCGACGAGACGCTCGGGCATCATCGAAGCGGGAATGCCGAGCATATCGAGTGCTTCATGCGACCACGCGCGTGCGTTGACGTCGTACACGCCGCCGAGATTGCCCGCCGAACTGTGATCGACGGCGAGCTCGCCCGTGAGCCGCTGAATCACGAAGGCGTTGGGCGGCAGCAAATAGCGCGTCTTCTGCCAGACATCCGGGCGATGCTCGCGCAGCCACAGCATCTTCGTGAAGCCGTAGTAGCTGTCCACGCCGTTGCCGGTGATCGCTTCGAGGCGCGGCACGTCGACGTGCTCGCGCACCCATTCGACTTCGGCGGTGGCGCGGCGATCCATCCAGATGAGGCACGGATGAAGCGCCTCCATATGCTCGTCCACCGGAATGCCCGATCCGCCGTAGAGGCTGCTCACGCACAGCGCCTTGATCTGCCGCGCGTCGATGCCCTGCGCCTTCGTCTTCCCGACGCATCCGGCGATGCACTCGGTCACCGCGTCGAACCAGACGGACGGCCATTGCTCGGCCCAGAGCGGCTTGGGCGTATCCGGATGGTAGGCGCTCGAATGCTGCGCGACGATCGCGCCTTCCGTATCGACGACGAGCGCCTTCGTGCTCTGCGTGCCGATGTCGATGCCGATCACATAGTCCATGTCCGTGTCTCGCGTTTATGGTTGTGCTTGCCGTTGCCGCTGCTGGTGCCGTGGATTTGGTCGAAGCTGCATGCACCTTCCGTCAATGCGAGCCGCGTTGACTATCCGGGTATGTCCCAATCAGGCTGCGCGCGTTCGATGGTGCATCGCAACGCGCCCCGCGAAGCTCGCGTGCAAAGCGCGGCGCGGCGATTCACGCCGCACCGCAGCGACGACGCGCCCGCCGCGCGCCTTGACTTTCGACCGGGCGAATACGATCATTCGACCACCTATCGAGCAAATGCTCACGAACCGTCCGCGCAGAACGGGCGCATCAGCCAATCAGAGGAAGACAAGACATGAGCAGCGTATCCAGCGAAGGCACGGCGAGCGCGAACGTGATCCTGCATATCGGCGCGGGGTCGTTTCATCGCGCGCATCAGGCGTGGTATCTGCACAAGCTGATCGAATCGGGCGATGCGGACTGGTCGCTCGCCGTCGGCAACATTCGCGGCGACATGAACGCCGTGCTCGACGCGCTCGCCGCGCAACACGGCGAGTACACGCTGGAAACGGTCACGCCGCAAGGCGAGCGCGAGTACGAAGTCGTGCGCTCCATCAAGAAGGTCGTGCCGTGGTCGGCGGATCTCGGCGAGCTGATCGCGACCGGCGCCGCGCCCGCCTGCAAGATCGTCTCGTTCACCGTGACCGAAGGCGGCTATTACCTCGACGAGCACGACAAGCTCGACACCGCCAACCCCGATCTCGCCGCCGACCTCAACGGCGCGAAAACGACCATCTACGGCGCGCTTGCGGCGATCCTCGAAGCGCGCATGCAGAACAATGCGGGAAAGGTCTCGCTCCAAAACTGCGACAACCTGCGCAGCAACGGCGACCGCTTCAAGGCCGGCATGCTCGAATTCCTGCAACGGCGCGGACAGACGGCGCTGCGCGACTGGATGATCGCGAACACGTCGTGTCCGAACGCAATGGTCGACCGCATCACGCCGCGCCCGACGCCCGATGTCGCCGAGCGCGTGAAGGCGGCCACCGGCTTCGACGATCGCGCGCCCGTGATGGGCGAGAAGTTCATCCAGTGGGTCATCGAAGACAACTTCTGCGCGGGACGTCCGGCGTGGGAAAAAGTCGGCGCGGAGATGGTGCAGTCCGTGCATCCGTACGAGGAGGCGAAGATCCGCATTCTCAACGCGAGCCATAGCTGCATCGCGTGGGCGGGCACGCTCGTCGGCCTCCAATACATTCACGAAGGCACGCAGGACATGGAGATTCGCGCGCTCGCCGAAGCCTATGTCACCGAAGACGTGATTCCGTGCCTCACGCCGAGCCCGATCGACCTCGCGAAGTATCGCGACGTGGTGCTCGACCGCTTCAGCAATCCGTATATCAAGGACACGAACCAGCGCGTCGCCGCCGACGGCTTCTCGAAGCTGCCCGGCTTCATCGCGCCGACGCTCTCGGAATGCTTCGCGCGCGGCATCGATCCGAACGCCACGGCCATGCTTCCCGCGCTCTTTTTCCGCTTCCTCGAACGCTGGCACGAAGGCAAGCTGCCGTACACGTATCAGGACGGCGTGATGGACCCGGCCGTCGCGCACGGCTTCTTCACGGCAGCCGATCCGATCAAGGCGTTCACCGGCGACAAGCTGCTCTGGGGCAGCATGGCGCAAAGCGAAAGCCTCGAACGCGTGATGCGCGCGGCCGTCGCGCGCGTCGATGCGTGGCTCGCGAACCGTCCATGAGTTCATCCGCAAGCACCTGAAGCTCCGGTATTGTGCTCATGGCGCGCAGCCGCGCCGGGCGGTAAATTTCACGTTTTCGCCGGACATGCGCTCCGGCAACGACCAAGGGCTCGTTCATGTACTTAGGCATCGACCTCGGCACCTCCGAAGTGAAAGTGCTGCTGCTCGCGAGCGACGGCAGCGTCATCGGCACGGCGGGCACGCCGTTCACCGTCTCGCGTCCGAAGCCGCGCTGGTCGGAACAGAATCCCCTCGACTGGTGGGAAGGCACGCGCGCCGCGCTTTTTCAGTTGCGCGAGAAGTTTCCGTCGGAGTTCGCGCAGGTTCGCGGCATCGGCCTGTCCGGTCAGATGCACGGCGCGGTGCTCCTCGATTCGAGCGATCGCGTGCTGCGTCCCGCGATTCTCTGGAACGACATGCGCAGCGACAAGGAATGCGCCGAGCTCTACGAGCGCGCGCCGAACCTGCATGAAATCGCCGGCAATCTCGCGATGCCCGGCTTCACCGCGCCCAAGCTGCTGTGGGTCGCGCACAACGAACCCGCCATCTTTAACCAGACCGCGTGCGTGCTGCTGCCGAAGGACTATCTGCGCATGCATCTCACGGGCACGAAGGTGTCCGATCCATCGGATGCCGCCGGCACGCTCTGGCTCGACGTCGCGCGCCGCGACTGGTCCGACGAGCTGCTCGCCGCGTGCGGCATGTCGCGTCAGCAGATGCCGTCGCTCGCGGAAGGCAGCGAGCCGTCGGGCACGCTGCGGCCCGGGCTTGCCGCAGAACTCGGCTTGCGCGATGACGTCGTCGTGGCGGCGGGCGGCGGCGACAACGCCGCGAGCGCGGTCGGCATCGGCGCGACGGAACCGGGCGATGGCTTCCTGTCGCTCGGCACCTCGGGCGTGCTGTGCGTGGTCGGCGACCGCTTCCGGCCGAATCCGGCCTCCGCCGTGCATGCGTTCTGTCATGCGATTCCGGACCGCTGGCATCAGATGAGCGTGGTGCTGTCGGCCGCAAGCTGCCTGCGCTGGGTCTGCAAGCTGACGTCCACCGACGAGCCCACGCTGCTCGCCGAAGTCGAGGCGTTGCCTCCCGACGCGCTCGCGACCGCCCCGCTCTTTCTGCCGTATCTGAGCGGCGAGCGCACGCCACATAACGACCCGTACGCGCAAGGCGTGTTCTTCGGCATGACGCACGCCACCGACCGCGCGCTGCTCGGCTACTCGGTGCTCGAAGGCGTGACGCTCGCGCTCACGGACGGGCTGGATGCACTGCAATCCGCGGGCACGCAGACGCGCGCATTGTCGATGCTCGGCGGCGGCGCGAGAAGCGCATACTGGGGCCAAATGTTCGCCGATGCCTTCGATACCCCGACGCGCACGCACGGCGGCGGCGAAACCGGCGCGGCGCTGGGCGCAGCGCGCTTAGGCTGGCTGGCGGCGGGCGGCGATCCGTCGGTCGTGCTCGCCAAACCGGCGGTGAAGCAGGAGTTCACGCCGAACGGCGAACGGCATCAGGCCTTGCGTCAGCGGCTGAAGAGCTTCCGGGAGCTGTATCGGCACGTGCGGCCGCTGTTCGATCCGGCGCGCCCACGCCTGGCGTAGCTGACGCACGGCACCCCCACGCCGCGCACTGACGAACCAGCGAATTCGCGAAGGAAAAGAAAAGACCTCAGTGCCTAAATCAACCGAAAAACTCGACCTGGCGACCCGCGCGGCGTGGCTCTACTACGTCGCCGGCAACACGCAGAACGAGATCGCCGAGAAGCTCCAGATCTCGCGTCCCGTGGCGCAGCGGCTCGTCGCGTTCGCGGTGGAGAAGAATCTGATCCGCGTGCGGGTGGATCACCGCATCGCGGATTGCCTGTCGCTCGCGAAGCAGCTGTGCGACCGCTATGGCCTCGCGATGTGCGAAGTGGTGCCCATCGACGGCGACTCGAAAGAGCAAGTGGACCGCAAGCTCGCCGTCGCGGGCGCGCAGGTCATGGAGCGCTATCTGGTCGATGAGAAGCCGATCGTCGTGTCCATCGGCAGCGGGCGCACGCTGAAGGCGGTCGTCGAGCAGATCGGACAGATCGACCGCCCGCAGCATCGCTTCGTGTCGATGGTCGGCGCGATCGCGCAGGACGGATCATCGAATCGCTACGACGTCGCGCAGCAGCTATCGGAGAAGACGGGCGGCAAGCACTTCATGCTGCCTGCGCCGCTCATGGCCGACAACGAAGCCGAGCGCGCGCAATGGGTCAATCACCGGCTGTACCGTATCGTCGATGAACTCGCGCAGAAAGCCGACGTGGCGTTCGTCGGCATCGGCAATGTGGGCATCAATTGCCCGCTGCATCAGGACGGCTTCATTACGCGCGCCGAAGTGGACGAGATGATGAAGGCGGGCGCCGTCGCGGAATGGCTCGGCTTGCCGATCGACGTGAACGGCAAGCGCGTGCAGTCGAAGACCGGCGCGCGCGTCACGAGCCTGAAGCTCGACGCGCCGCCGAAGCGGCCGACCATCGGCTTCGCGGGCGGCGAACGCAAGCGCGAAGCGTTGATCGCGGCGCTCAAGGGCCAGTGGCTGTCGGGACTCGTGACCGACGAGCTTTGCGCGAAAGCCGCGCTCGACGCGTGAGCCTTTAGAACGCGATCTGCGCGTCCACCGCTTGGCCCGCTTCGAGCATCGCGCCCTCGCCTTCGATCACCATCGCGTTCTTGCCGAACGTGAGCTTGCCGTCGTGCTGCGCGCTTGCGCGGTACGTGCTCATGGTGTCGAGCGGTTCGTGCGGCCACTCGGGATTCGGTGCGCCGGTGAGTGGGTCGATGGTCGGCACCGGGCAGCGCGTGCAGAGCTTGACGAGGCGCAGTTGCACGTCGCGGCCGTCCGCGCGAATCAGCATGTCTTCGACGAAATCTTCCTCGTAGGCATCGAGCCCGCCGACCACGAGATTCGGGCGGAAACGGTTCGCGGCAATGGCGGGCGCGCCCTTCTGCGCGAGTCGTGCATTGAGATCGTCGAGCGATGCCTGGCCAAGGACGAGCAGCGGGAAACCATCGGCGAAGCGCGTGTGCGTAGTGAGCGGCGCGGTCCACTTTTGGTCGACGTTGCGCCGCGCCTGCGGTGCGAAGCGCGCGAGGCGCGCGGGCATGCCCAGCAGTTCGCTGAACCATTGCGCAGTCTGCGCGCCGGTGTCGAGCGCATCGACGGTATCGCGCCAGACGGTCGCGCGCATCGGTTCGGCATTCGACAGCGCGGCAGCATCCAGCGGCGTGCGCAGCGTCGGCATGCCGGGCGCGTCGATGACGAGATCGCCGCCGTCGAACGCCGTGCGGATCAGCGCCATGCGCGGATGCGTGCGCTGCGTCAGCATGCCGCCCGACGCGTCGGTGACCATCCAGTTTCGGTCGAATTTGAGACCGGTTTCCAGCAGTATCGCGCGTTGCAGCGCGATGCCGGCGCAGGACTTGATCGGATAAACGTAGAGCTCGCTCAGAACGTGCATGGCGCGTGTCGGTGCAGTGGCGGGATGAGCCGCATTATCGCCTGCCGGCACGCGAACAAAACACGCACCGCGTCAGGCCGACGCGCTTTGCACGCGCGGCATTTTCACTTCGGGATGCTCCGCGAGATACGCCTGCACCGCGTTGCGCGCGAACGCTTGGCCCGCTGCGTCGAACATATGGCAGTGGTCCGGCTCCGCGCCGAGCTTGAGCTTCTGGCCGCGCGCGTGCTTTTCCAGCGGCGGAATCCGCGAGATGAGGCCATCCGGCGCCACGGATGTTTCCGCATAGAGATAAGCGGCATCGCCGAGCGTTTCGACAGTCATCGTGCTCGCGGACACGCCGTAGTCGCTCGTGGCGGGCATCGGCTGCAAGTGCTCCGGACGAATGCCGACGGTCACCGCATCGCCCGGCTTCGCGTTGCCCGGCAGCACGCCGACCAATTGCGTCTCGCCGGTCTCGTACTTGACGAGCACGCCGTTGCTCTGGACCTGCGCAACCGTGCCCGACAGAAAGTTCATCTTCGGCGAGCCGATGAAACCCGCGACGAACTTGTTCGCCGGCGCGTGATACAGCGTGTTGGGCGTGCCGACCTGCTCGACGTTGCCCGCCGACAGCACGACGATCTTGTCCGCGAGCGTCATCGCTTCGACCTGATCGTGCGTCACGTAGATCATCGTCGTCTTGAGATCATCGTGAAGGCGCGCGAATTCGAGGCGCATCTTCACGCGCAGCGCGGCGTCGAGATTCGAGAGCGGCTCGTCGAAGAGAAAGACTTTCGGCTTGCGCGTGATCGCGCGGCCGATCGCCACGCGCTGGCGCTGACCGCCCGACAGCTGCTTCGGCTTGCGGTCGAGCAGATGGTCGATATGCAGAATCTTCGCGGCCTGCTTCACGGCTGCGTCGATGGCGGGCTTCTTCTCGCCCGCGAGCTTCAGGCCGAAGGCCATGTTGTCGTACAGCGTCATGTGCGGATAGAGCGCGTACGACTGAAACACCATCGCGATGCCGCGCTTCGCGGGCGGCAGGTCGTTCACGCGCGCGCCGTCGATCATCAGGTCGCCGCCGCTGATGTCTTCGAGACCCGCGATCATGCGCATGAGCGTGGACTTGCCGCAGCCCGACGGCCCCACGAACACGACGAACTCGCCGTCTTCGATATCGAGGTTGACGCTGCGCATCACCTCCGTGTCTTCATAACGCTTGTTGATGTTGCGTAACGTCAGGCTAGCCATGATGTGTCTCCTGTCGGCCTTGCTTCGCCGAGTCATGTGCCGCGCACGGTGGCCGTGCGCGCTAATTCGTTTCGAACGACGCGTGTTGCAGCCAGCGATCGACGAGCGCGGGCAGGCGCGCCATGTCGTCGAACACGATGGCCGCGCCCGCGCGCCTGAGCGTGTCCATGTGGCCTTCGCTCGCGTGTCCGCCGCCGATGAAACCGAGCACCGGCATGCCCGCCGCGCGCGCAGCCGTGACGCCCGTCACGCTGTCTTCGACGACGAGGCACATCGACGGCTCGACGTTCATCGCGCGCGCCGCCGCCAGATACACGTCCGGCGCGGGCTTCGGATTGGCGACCATGTCCGCGCAGAAGCGCCGCTCGCCGAAGAAGCGCACGAGGCCGGTGCGTTGCAGCGCGGTATCCACGTACGACGAGAAGCTGTTGCTCGCGCAGGCTTTCGTGAGCGGCACGGCCGCCAGCGCCTCGGCGATGCCCGCGACCGGCGGCGCCTGCACGGCCGCTGCCTCGACCGATCGCCGGATCGCGACGACCTGCTCGGGCGTCAACGTGCGGTTGACGCTGTCGGCGGCGCTCGCGAGCACGGCTTCGATGCGCAGCCCGAGCAGCGGCAGCACCACCGGCTCGACATCGACGCCCGGCCACAGCGCCTGCAATTCGGTGACGAGCATGCGCGCCGCCACGGCTTCGCTGTCGATCAAGACGCCGTCGCAATCGCAGATCATCAGGCGGTCATGTGCGAGAGTCAGGTTCACGAGCCCGCCCTCACTTGACTGCGCCGAAGGTGAGACCGCGCACGAGCTGCTTCTGCGAGAGCCAGCCGACGATCAGGATCGGCGCGACCGCGAGCAGAGAGGCCGCCGAGAGCTTCGCCCAGAAGAGCCCTTCCGGACTCGAATACGACGCGATGAACACGGTGAGCGGCGCGGCATTCGAACTCGACAGGTTGATGCTCCAGAACGCCTCGTTCCACGAGAGGATCACGAGCAGGAGCCCGGTCGATGCGAGGCCCGGCAGCGCCATCGGCATGAGCAGATAGACGATCTCCTGCCATGTCGTCGCGCCGTCGATGCGGCCGGCTTCCAGAATGTCCTTCGGCACTTCGTTGAAGTACGTGTAGGCCATCCACACCGCAATCGGCAGATTGATGAGCGTGTACACGATGATGAGACCGCTCACCGTATCCAGCAGTCCCGAGTTCTTCCACAAGAGGTAGATAGGCACGAGCACGCCGACCGACGGCATCATCTTCGTGGAGAGCATCCACAGGAGCAGCTTCTGCGTCTTGCGCGTGGGGAAGAAGGCCATTGCGTAGGCGCACGGCACCGCGAGCAACAGGCAAACCACCGTCACGCCGAGCGAGATCAGCACCGAATTCCACGCGAAGCCGAAGTAGTTGCTGCGCGCGAAGACTTCGCGAAAGCTCTCGAGCGTCGGCGAAAAGATGAGCGACGACGAATACGCCTGCTGCTCGGTCTTGAACGCGGTGATCGTCATCCAGAAGATCGGGAAGAACAGCAGGATGGAGACGAGCCACGCGACGACGCCGGGCACGATGCGCTTCACATGATCCAGCACGGGCACCGAAGTCGTGGAGGTAACGGGATGCGTGCTCATGACTCGTACTCCCCTTTGAGGTTCTTCGCGAGCATTCTCACGAGGAAGAACGCGACGATATTGGCGAGAATCACCGCGAGAATGCCGCCCGCCGAGGCGAGGCCGACATCGAACTGTTGCAGGCCGAGCGCATAGATCAGGTACGACAGGTTGGTCGTCGCCGTGCCGGGGCCGCCGCCCGTCGTCGTGTAGATCTCCGCGAAAATCGACAGCAGGAAGATGGTTTCCATCATGACGACGACCGCGATTGCGCGCTTCAGGTGCGGCAGCGTGATGAAGAAGAACATCGAGAACGGACCCGCGCCGTCGATGCGCGCGGCTTCCTTCTGCTCCTGATCGAGCGACTGGATCGCGGTGAAAAGAATGAGGAACGCGAACGGCAGCCACTGCCACGCGACGATCACGATCACCGCGAAGAGCGGATACTCGGCGAACCAGTCGATAGGCTGCATGCCGAGCGACCGCATCAGCGAGGCGACGAGCCCGTACACCGGATGCAGGATCATGTTCTTCCAGATCAGCGCGGAGACCGTCGGCATCACGAAGAACGGCGCGATCACGAGCAGCCGCGCGATGCCCTGCCCGATGAACTTGCGGTCGAACAGCACCGCGAGCAGCACGCCGCCGATCACCGTGATCGCCAGCACGGACGCGATCAGCGTCAGCGTATGCGCGATGGACGGCCCGAACGCGGGATCGGTGACGAGGAACCCGAAGTTGTCGAGCCCCGCGAATCCTTTGACATCGGGATTCAGCAGGTTGTAGCGCGAGAACGAGTACCAGATGGTCATCGCGAGCGGAATGGCCATCCACAGGAACAGCAGCCCGGACGACGGCGTTATCAGCCAGCGGACCGACTTCGCGCGTTTCTTGTCGCGCTCGGCGGCGGACACGTCGAAGTGATCGGCGATGGGGGGATTCAGTTGGCGCATGATCGTGTCACCTCTCGATGATGCCGGCGGGCCGCTCCGTGTGAACGGCCCGCTTGCTTGCTGCTTGCTTGCTGCTTATCTGCCGCTTACTTCTGATAGCCGGCCTGTTTCACCGCGCGATCGGCGGTGGCGTTGGCTGCCTTCAGCGCATTGTCGACGCTCGTCTGTCCGGCGACGACGCCCGCGATGGACTGCCCGACCACCGTGCCGAACGACTGGAACTCCGGAATGCCGACGAACTGGATGCCGCTATACGGCACCTTCTTCAGCGTCGCGTCGTTCGGATTCGCGGACTCGATCGCCTGCAGCACGAAGTCGCCGAACGGCGCGGCCTGCTTGTACTCGGGGCGAGCATAGGTCGACTTGCGCGTGCCCGGCGGCACCGAGGCCCAGCCTTCGTCCTTGCCGACCATCTCGATGTATTCCTTCGACGTCGCCCACGCGGCGAACTTCTTCGCGGCGTCCTGCTGCTTCGACGTCTTCGGAATCGCGAGCGACCACGACCAGAGCCAGTGCGAGCCCTTCGGCGTAACTTGCGTCGGCGCGGCGGCGAAGCCGATCTTGTCGGCGACTTGCGACTGCTGCTTGTTGTAGAGCATGCCCGCGGCAACCGTCGCGTCGATCCACATCGCGCACTTGCCCGAGGACATCAGCGTGAGGTTTTCGTTGAAGCCGTTCGAGCTCGCTCCCGGCGGGCCGTCGTTCTTCAGCAGGTCCGCATAGAAGGACACGGCCTTGTGCCATTCCGGCGTGTCGAGTTGCGCCTTCCACTGCTCGTCGAACCAGCGGCCGCCGAACGTGTTCACGACAGTCGAGACGTACGCCATGTTCTCGCCCCAGCCCGCCTTGCCGCGCAGACAGATGCCGTACTGGCCCTTCGCCTTGTCGGTGAGCTTGTCGGCGAACTGCTTGATCTGGTCGTAGGTCGGCTGATCCGGCATCTTCAGGCCCGCGGCCTGGAACAGGTCCTTGCGGTAATACGTCATCGAGCTTTCGACGTAGAACGGCAGCGCGTAGAGCTGGCCGTTGTACGAGAGACCGTCGCGGGCCGTCTTCACGACATCGTCGAGATCGTAGTTCGAAGGCAGATTCGACATCGGCGACAGCCAGCCGCGCTTGCCCCACTGCGGCGCTTCGTACGTGCCGATGGTCAGCACGTCGAACTGGCCGCTATTGGTCGTGATGTCGGTGGTCGCGCGCTGGCGCAGCACGTTCTCTTCGAGAATCACCCACTTGAGCTGAATGTCGGGATTGGCCTTCTCGAACGCCGGCGAGAGCTTTTTCAGCTCGATCATGTCCGGATTGTTGAGCGTGGCGATGGTGATGGTCGTCGCGGCGTGCGCGGCGAGCGGCGCGAGCGCGGCGGCGGCGAGCGCGGCCGAAACCGCCGCGATGGAACGCCGCGTGCGCGGCTGGGGCTGACCGGTGCGTCGGGTGCGTTCGGTGCGTTGCGTGCGTTGGGTGCGTTTCATGTTGGTTCGTCTCCTTTTTCGTTTGCACGGTGCAGCGGATCGTGCATGCATGGCGCACGTGCCGTCTGTGCCGCTGCCTGATTCTGCTGCGCTGGGAACCGCGTGGTTGCTCGTTTTCGTAGGCTGGCCCGCGTATGCTTCACCGCGACGCCGTTTCACTATAGACGGTGCGCCTCATGCTGCAAGGCGCACGCGCCGGCTCAACTCATCCAGTTGCCGCCATCGACGTTGATCGTCTGCGCGGTGATGTAATCCGAATCCGCCGATGCGAGGAAAAGCGCCGCGCCGGTCAGGTCGTCCGGCACGCCCATGCGCCCGAGCGGCACTGCCTCGCCGACCATGCGCTTTTTTTCGCCGAGCGGCCGGTTTTCGTAACGGGCGAAGAGCGCATCGACCTGTTCCCACATCGGCGTATCGACGACGCCCGGCGCGATGCCGTTCACGTTGATGCGCGACTTCGCGAGCGCGAGCGCCGCCGACTGCGTATAGCTGATGACGGCCGCCTTGGTCGCGCAGTAGTGCGACACGAGCGCCTCGCCGCGCCGCCCGGCCTGCGACGACATGTTGATGATCTTGCCGCCGCGTCCCTGCTCGACCATGCGCCGGGCGACCGCCTGCATCAGAAAGAACATGCCCTTGACGTTGACCGCGAAGAGGCGGTCGTAGACGTCCCAGGACTCGTCGAGGATCGGGCGCATGTCGAAGAGCGCCGCGTTGTTGAAGAGAATGTCGATGCCGCCGAAGCGCTCCACGGCGCCCGCCACGATGCGCTCGATGTCTTCGCGGCGCGTGACGTCGGCTTCGAGCGCGAGCACGCGGCCGGCGGCGTTCTCATGACGCTGCGCCATGCCATGCGCGTCTTTCACGTCGACCAGGACGAGCTTCGCGCCTTCGTCGAGGTAGCGCCGCGCGACCGCCTCGCCGATTCCGCTCGCGGCGCCTGTGATGACCGCGACCTTGTCTTCCAGTCTCACCGATGTCTCCGATTCTCTGCCCGACCGGCGCGAAAGTGAGCGAACGCTCGACGGCCGATCAATTGCTCTCTGTTTGATCGAATGATCGGTGTTGCGGAGGCGCGTGTCAAGGCGTGGTTTCGCGGTTTCGATGCTGCAATGCGCAATCAATCCAACGCCGCTGGCTCGTGGGCGGGCATCACTTCGGAAGTTTGGGTCGCTGAATCTCAGAAAACGTCCATTGACGCGTCTGGGGCCGCGGGTCAAAGTTCTCGCCCCTCTTCTGCCCGGAATCACTGCAACGGAAACTGATGCGCTGCGCTGTACGTACCCATGCGACGTGAGAAGCCGGCACCCACTTTCGACCGTGCAAATTTAGCCGCACATGAATGGCAATCAACTCGTAGACTTAGTGGCTCGTTTGAGAATCGCGCTGATCGCAATCGCGCTCACCTTCCCCCTCATCGCAAACGCGGCGCTCGGCTCCTCACGTGCCGCCCATCCCGTCAAAACGGTTCAGTCGTCGCACCCGCCCTATGTCGCCAACGTGGCGGACGGGCATCTGCTCTCGATTGCGCTGCCGCCGATGCGCTTGCGGCTCGATATGAACGCCGCGAACTCCATTAGATCGGAGACCGGAGACTTCAAGCCCGCACGGTATTCGTTCCCTGAAGCTCGCGTGCCGCAGTCCGTGCTGTCGAGCCTGACTGACATTTACCGCTACGATCGTCGGCGCGACGTCCCTATTGTTTCTTCCGGGGGAGACTGGGTCATTGCCGAGTATTTCCGCGCCGGGTCACACGTGCCGGTCGTGCGGTTCCAGCTACTTGGCAAGCAAGTGCAGCGTCAGGAGGTGCTGGACCGAACCGGCAAGGCGGTGGAGATCGTCACTGTCGGCTGGACATCGTCTACGGCGAAAGATGACGAGGATACAACCGAGCCGTCCACGGTCGACACGCATCCTGCATGGATACGTGTGTTCAAGGTATCGCCCGCCGGACAGAAGACACTGGTCGCGTTAGCCTGGCGCAAGACACGCTTCCTCGTAGCGCCGGACCGATACGCTACGCCCGAAGACACCGAGCTTGTTTTCGGGCTGCCCGATGGAAAGTCGAAATGGCGGACGAAGGCGGAATTCCTGAAGGCCTGCAATATTGACCTCGATGCGAAAAGTCTTGGCGGGCCGTCTGCGTCCACGCCGCCTCATTCGCGAAGCACCAAACGATGAGCACATGCCGTCGTCGGTTCGTCAGCGCCCTGCCCGTCCTTTGCCTCCTGTTGACTTTGCCTACTGCCGTCTTACATTCGCTCGCTGCGCCCTCTGCGGCTCATTCGGACCAGGCAGACGGCGTTGCGCCGCAGCCTCAACCCGAACACTCGTATGTCGGACGGCAAGGAAATGCGTTCGTGTATGAAAAGGCTTCGGTCGACGGCGCGGATACCGAAGCGCCCGTTCTGGTCTGGTATGTGGGCGTGAGCAAAGGCAACGAGCCTGTCGTTCGCTATCGGGACGGACCGGCCACCGGAACACTGAGCTGCTATGACGACTGTCAGTTCGTGACAGGCATCACTCAGACCGGCGGGAGAATCACGCAGACCGGTCGGATCCGCGTGACGAACGACCCCCTCATCAACGCGATCATGCGCGACGCCCGTTCGGGCGCCCTCTCGCAGCCTTAGTCGCTCCTCTCTCGGCGAACGGTCGTCCAGCACCGCGCCGGACGCTCTGAGCACAACGGAAAGCCGACGTGCAAACCACCGTGATACGTTATATCATCGCCACTCGCTCATAGCGCCGCCTTGCGCGGCCACGATGACATGACCGCATCAATCGAAACCATGCTCGCCCGCGCCGAGGCGTTAGCCGACGAGCGCGGCCTCGCGCTCACGCCCCTGCGCCGCCACGTGTACGAACTCGTGCTGAAGGCGCACAAGCCCATCGGCGCATACGACCTCATCGACGCGCTCGAACCGCAGCGCGGCGCGCGCGTGCCGCCGACCACGGTGTATCGCGCGCTCGACTTTCTGGTCGAAAACGGCCTGGTGCATCGGATCGAGTCGAAGAACGCGTTCGTCGCGTGCTGCGACGCCGGCCGCCCGCACGAAAGCCAGTTTCTGATCTGCGACGAATGCGGCGCGACGCTCGAAATCCAGGGGCGCGAACTGGCGTCGTCGCTGTCGGCGAGCCCGCCCGCGCACGGCTTCCAGCTGCGGCATCAGGTTGTCGAACTGAGCGGCCTGTGCAGCGATTGCCAGCAGAAACATCGTGCGAACGATCACGCCCACACACAAGGAGCCCGATGAAACTCGCGCACATTCTGAGTTGCATCGCGGCCGTGTTCAGCATCGGCCAGAGCGTGACGGCGCATGCCGCCGGCGTGCCGGTGGTCGCAGCGGAGAACTTCTATGGCGACGTCGTGCGCCAGCTCGGCGGCGATCACGTCGAGGTCACGAGCATCCTCAACAATCCCGACGAAGACCCGCATCTCTTCGAAGCCAGCCCTAAGACCGCGCGCGCGCTTCAACATGCGGCGCTCGTCGTCTATAACGGCGCGGACTACGACCCGTGGATGGACAAGCTGCTCGCGGCATCCAACAGCAACGGCAAGAGCAGCGGCAAGCGCACGGTGATCGTCGCGGCGCAGTTGACCGGCAAGAAGTCCGGCGATAATCCGCATCTCTGGTACGACCCGCCGACGATGCCCGCCGTCGCCAAAGCGGTGAGCGCCTATCTGGCGAGCGCGGACCCGGCGCACAAGAGCGATTACGACGCGCGCCTCGCCGCGTTTCTGGCGTCGCTCGAGCCCATCGACGCGCGCATCGCGCAGTTGAAGTCGCGCTATCGCGGCGTGCCCGTGACCGCGACCGAGCCGGTGTTCGGCTATACGGCGGACGCCATCGGCTTCGAAATGCGCAATCAGCGGTTCCAGACCGCCGCGATGAACGAGACGGAGCCGAGCCCCGCCGATATCGCCGCGTTCGAGAAAGACTTGCGCGAACGGCGCGTGCACGTCCTGATCTACAACAGCCAGGCGACGGGCGCGCTCACGCGGCGTCTGCTCGGCATCGCGAAAGACGGGCATGTGCCGAGCATCAGCGTGACCGAGACGCTGCCCGCCGGCAAGACGTATCAGCAATGGATGGAAACGCAGCTCGACGCGCTCGCGGGCGCGCTGCAAGGATGGCAGCAATGATTCGCGAGTCGAAGGCCGCGCTCGAAGTCGATCGCGTGACGCTCGAACTCGGCGGACGCGCGATTCTGAACGATGCGAGCTTCACCGTTCACACCGGCGAATTCATCGGCGTGCTCGGGCCGAACGGCGCGGGCAAGACGACGCTGATGCGCGCGCTGCTCGGCCTCGTGCCCGTCGCGTCCGGCGCGATCCGCGTGAACGGCGAAGCGGTCGTGCGCGGCAATCCGTCCATCGGCTATATGCCGCAGATTCGCGCGGGGCTCGCCAATCGCCGCGTGCTCGGGCGCGATTTCGTCGCGATGGCCGCGGACGGGCATCGCTGGGGCCTGCCGCGTCGCGACGCGCGCACGCGCGCCGACGTCGAGCGCGTGCTCGATCTCGTCGGCGCGCGGCAACTCGCGGCGCGGCCGTTGTCGGAGCTATCGGGCGGCGAGCGTCAGCGGCTTCTGCTCGCGCAATGTCTGCTCGGCAACCCGCGTCTCTTGCTGCTCGACGAGCCGCTCATCAGCCTCGATCCGCGTCATCAGACGAGCGTCGTGGAACTCGTGCGGCGCGTGCAGCGCGAACTCAACATCACGGTGCTTTTCTCCGCGCACGAACTGAATCCGCTGCTCAATTCGCTCGATCGCGTGCTGTATCTCGGCAACGGGCGCGCGGCGCTCGGCACCGTCGATGAAGTCATCTCGAAGCCGGTGCTTTCGCGTCTCTACGGCTCGACCATCGACGTCATGCGCGTGAACGGCCGCATCTTCGTGATGTCGGGCGACGTCGAAATCGACAAGCTCGATCACGCGCACGAAAATGGCAACGGGCATCAGCACGAGCACGACCACCAGCACGACCACGCTCGTACGCACGGCCACGGCAAGAAGGGAACGCACACGCACGATGTTTGAATACGACTTCATGGTGAACGCCTTCGCGGCGTCGGGCATCGTCGCGGTGCTGGCGGGAATCGTCGGGTATTTTCTGGTGATGCGCGGGCAGACGTTCGCGGGACACGCGCTGTCGCACGTGGGCTTCACCGGCGCGACGGGCGCGGTGCTGCTCGGCGTATCGCCCATCTGGGGCATGGTCGGCTTCACGCTCGCGGCGGGCGTCGGCATGGGCGCGCTAGGCGAGCGGCTGTCGGGGCGCGACGTGGCCATCGGCGTGATTCTTTCGCTGTCGCTCGGCTTCGGGCTGCTGTTTCTGCACTTCTTCACCGCGTACGCGACGCAGGCCACCGCGCTGCTGTTCGGCAACGTGCTCGGCGTGAGTCACGAAACGCTCGTGGTGCTCGCCGGACTCGCGACGGTCAGTCTCGTTGCGCTGGGCGTCATCATGCGGCCGCTGCTCTTCGCTTCGTTGCAGCCGGAACTGGCCGAAGCCAAAGGCGTCTCGCTGCGCCTCGTCTCCGTGCTGTTTCTCGCGATCACCGCGCTCGCGGTGGCGGCGTGCACGCAGATCGTCGGCGTGCTGCTCGTTTTCGCGCTGATGGTCGGGCCGGCAGCGGCGGCGCAGAACGTGACCACGCGGCTGTCGACGGGCCTGCTGCTCGCCGCGCTCTTCGCGCTGGGGCAAGCGTGGGCGGGCCTCACGCTCGCCTATTACACCGACTGGCCGACGAGCTTCTGGATCACGATGCTCGCCGCCGTGGTCTATGCGGCGAGCCTGCTGGCGCGGCGCGGAAGCTGACCGACCGCTGCCGCTGCCGCGCCGCGCTCAACGGCAGAGCACCCGCGCGTGATGCGCGATGTGCTCGCCGATGAACGTCGCGATAAAGAAGTACCCGTGGTCATATCCTTCGTGACGACGCACCGTGACGCTATGCCCCGCTTCGCGCGCGTTGCGCTCGAACACATCGGGATGCAACTGCTCGGCGAGAAAGTGATCGGCCAGTCCCTGATCGATCAGAATGCCGCCTTCGAAGCGTGACGCTGCATCGCCCTTCACGAGCTCGCTCGCGTCGTACTGCTTCCACGCGTCGCGGTCGTCGCCGAGATAGCCGGTGAACGCCTTCACGCCCCACGGACATTGCGAAGGCGCGGCAATCGGCGCGAACGCCGACACGCTGCGGTACACATCCGGATTGCGCAGCGCGAGCACGAGCGCGCCGTGCCCACCCATCGAATGGCCGAAGATGCCGAGCCGGTCCTCGCGCACCGGCAATTCCGCCAGCACCGCTTCGCGCAAATCCTGCGTCACGTACGAATACATGCGATACCGCTCGCGCCACGGCTCGCGCGTCGCATCGACATAGAAGCCCGCGCCGACGCCGAAATCCCAGGCGTCCTTCTCGCCGGGAATGTCCGCGCCGCGCGGCGACGTGTCCGGCGCGATCAACGCGATGCCATGCTCGGCCGCGTACCGCTGCGCGCCGGCCTTGATCGGAAACGTCTCTTCGGTGCACGTGAGACCGGCGAGATAGAAAAGCGCCGGCACTTTCGATGCCGACGCAGCGGCGGGCAAGAACACCGAAAAGCGCATAGGCAGGCCGATGGACCGCGACTCATGCCGATAGATGCGCTGCACGCCATCGAAACAACGGTGTTCCTCGACGAGTTCGAGCATGGCGTCCTCCGCGCTCAATAGATGACGACCGAGCGGATGGACTCGCCCTTTTTCATCAGGTCGAAGCCGTCGTTGATCTGATCGAGCTTCAGATGGTGCGTGATGAGATCGTCGATATTGATCTTGCCTTCCATGTACCAGTCGACGATCTTCGGCACGTCGGTGCGGCCGCGCGCGCCGCCGAACGCCGAGCCCTTCCACTCGCGGCCCGTGACGAGCTGGAACGGCCGCGTGCTGATCTCTTCGCCCGCCGCCGCCACGCCGATGATGAACGACTGTCCCCAGCCCTTGTGCGTGCATTCGAGCGCCTGACGCATCAGCTTCACGTTGCCGACGCATTCGAACGAGTAGTCCGCGCCGCCATCGGTCAACTGCACGATGCGATCGACCACGTTCTCCACTTCGTTCGGGTTGATGAAGTCCGTCATGCCGAACTTCTTCGCCAGCTCGACGCGGCCCGGATTGATATCGACGCCGATGATCTTGTCCGCGCCCACCATCTTCGCGCCCTGAATCACGTTCAGGCCGATGCCGCCGAGCCCGAACACGACCACGTTCGCGCCCGCCTCGACCTTCGCCGAATACACGACCGCGCCGACGCCCGTGGTCACGCCGCAGCCGATGTAGCAGATCTTGTCGAACGGCGCGTCTTCGCGCACTTTCGCCACCGCGATCTCCGGCACCACGATGTAGTTCGAGAACGTGGACGTGCCCATGTAGTGAAAGAGCGGCTTGCCGTCGAGCGAGAAGCGCGAGGTCGCATCGGGCATCAGGCCCTTGCCCTGCGTCGCGCGGATCGCCTGACAGAGATTCGTTTTGCGCGAGAGGCAGAACTTGCACTGGCGGCATTCCGGCGTGTAGAGCGGAATGACGTGATCGCCCTTCTTCACGGTGCCGACGCCCGGTCCCACGTCCACGATCACGCCCGCGCCTTCGTGGCCGAGAATCGCCGGGAAGATGCCTTCCGGGTCCGCGCCCGAGAGCGTGTAGTAATCGGTGTGGCAAATGCCCGTCGCCTTCACTTCGATCAGCACTTCGCCGGCGCGCGGCCCTTCGAGATCGACTTCCTCGATGGTGAGCGGCTGACCTGCTTTCCATGCGATTGCGGCTTTTGTCTTCATCGTTGGGTTCCTCGTTTCAATGGCAATGTTTCGTTCAGCGCACGACGTTCAGGACTTCGTAACATGCGCCCATCGTGTGATAGTCGGTCTTGCCGGCGGGGCTTTTTTCGTCGCTGTACTGGCGGTTGTCGCGCGTCAATATGCGATACCACGCGCCGTAATGATGATCGACGAAATGCGCCCAGCTATACGTCCACAAGCGGTCGTAATCGCTCCAGTAGCGCGCGGCGGCCGACTGATCGCCATCGCGAGCCGCGCGCTCGGCAAGCAGCGCCGCCGCCGCGAGCGATTCCGCCTGCACCCAGAAGTACTTGTCTTCGTCGTAGAACTTGCCGTCCGGATCGAAGCCATAGACCATGCCGCCGTGCTCGTGATCCCATGACAGTTCGAGCGCGCGATCGAACAGCTCCCTCGCGCGCTCTGCATGCCACGCTTCTGGCCGATGCCGGTCGAGAATCAGCAGCAGCTTGGCCCATTCCGTCTGATGCCCCGGCTGAAAGCCCCACGGACGAAAGATGTTGCTGCGGTCGCCCTTGTTGTAGTCCCAGTCGATCGACCAGTCCGGCTTGTAGTGCTCCCACACGAGACCGCCCGCAAGCGCGGCCTGACGGTTGACCATGTTGTCGGCCAGAAGCGCGGCGCGGTCCAGATAGCGCGTCTCGCCGGTCGCTTCGAACGCAGCCAGAAACGCTTCGCATGCGTGCATGTTCGCGTTCTGCCCGCGATAGTCCGACACCTTCCAGTCCGCGCTGGCCTCGTCTTTGTAGAGCCCGTGCGGCGCGTCCCAGAAGTGCGTTTCCATCAGGTTCCACGTTTCGTCGAGATAGGCGCGCGCCTCGTCGAAGCCCGCTTCCACCGCCTTCGCATACGCGAGGACGACGAACGCGAGGCCGTAGCAATGGTTGGTCGCATCCGTGACTTCGCGGCCCTTGAGCGTCCACGCATAGCCGCCCGTTTCCGGATTGCGATGAACCTCGCGCAGATAGTCGATGCCGTGCCGCACGCCGCCGCGATATTCGTCGAGGCCGTAGTGCTTGTACGCCATTGCGTAGTTGAAAATGAAGCGCGTGCTCGACACGAGATGACGCGACTTGCGGTCGTAGATCGTGCCGTCGTTCTTGTAGAAGTGATAGAAGCCGCCTGCCGGGTCCATGCAGTGCGGGTGGTAGAAGATCATCGTGCGCAGCGCGTGATCCAGGAGGAACTGGCGCGAGCGGAAGTCGGGTTGCGGCGTGTCGGATGCGGACATAGCGGATGTCGTTGATGTTGTGATGGGCCGACGGCGCGGCCCTCGCCTGAAGTGACGCGAATCGCACGTCAGTTTAAGGGCTCGCGCGCAAGACGTCAGAACCAGTCTTCGACGCGCTCGTAGAGCGCGATGAAACGCGCGTGCCTTTCGTCGAGCGCGGCGTCGCCTCGCGGACTCGCGACGCGCATGCTGGCAGGCGCAAGCGACGCTAAGTCATCGGCGCGCCAATGCCCCGCCGCCATGCCGCCGATGATTGCCGCGCCGCGCGCCGCCGCATTCGGGCAATCGCAGGCGTGCAGTTCGACATGCAGCGCATCGGCGAGCAGTTGCCGCCAGCGCGCGTCGATGGAGCCGCCGCCCGCAAGCCGCATCGACGACAACGGCGTGCCGCTCGTCCGGATGGCGTCGAGTCCCGCCCGCAATGCGAATGCCACGCCTTCGAACGCCGCGCGCATCATCGTGCCGCGCGTGTCGTCGAGGCCGAGGCCGAGCCAGCCGCCGCGCGCCGCCGGGTTCATCCACGGAGAACGCTCGCCACTCAGGTACGGCAGGAAGCTCACGGACGCGCTCGCATCCGATGCGAATGCGTCCTCGTAAGCGGCGGGCCACGCTGCATAGCCGAGCCAGCCGCGCACCGTCTCCAGCGCGACGCCCACGTTCTGCATCGCCGCCATGCGATACCAGCGCGCGCCGGCGCTGGCCGCGCCGCGATATGTGTGGAGTCCGCGCACCGGCGACGGCGCTTCGTCGCTCATCACGACGATCTGCCCGCCGCTGCCCGTGGTGAGCAGCGCGTCGCCATCCGCGATCAGGCCGCTGCCGAGCGCGGCGCACGGCGTATCGCCCGCGCCGACGGCCATCGGAATGCCGGCGCGCAGGCCGAGCGCCGAAGCAGCTTCCTCAGACAACGCGCCCGCCTGCGCATCCGATGCCGCAAGCGGCGCGAACCACTCGCGCGACAAGCCGAGCCTCTCGATGAGCGCCGCGTCCCATTCGCCCGATGGGGCAGCGAGCGCGGTCGCGCACGCGTCCGACGGATCGGTCACGAACGCGCCGCCGAGCCTCGCGCGCAGCCAGTCCTTCGGCTGCAACGCCCAGCGCATGTCGGCGGCGAGCGCGGGTTCGTGCGTAACAAGCCAGCGCAGGAGCGGCCCAGCCATGCCCGGCGCGACTGGGTTCGGCTGCGGCTCCGGCCACGCGTCGAGCAGCGCGCGGGCGCGCGTGTCCGGCCAGAGCATCGCGGGGCGCAGCGCGCGGCCGTCGGCGGCGGTCGGCACCACGCCGTGCATTTGCCCTGAGAAGCCGATGGCGCTCACGGCTTCGCGTTCGTGCGCGGGCAGGCGAGAGGCAGCATCGACGACAGCGGCATACCACGCATCGGCGGATGTCTCGGCCCAGCCCGGCTGCGCGCTCGTCACCGCATAGGCCGCGCTCGACGCTGCGACTTCGCGCGCGTGTTCGTCGACGATAGCCAGTTTCACGGAACCCGTGCCGAGATCGATGCCGAGAAAACGCATAAATGAGCCGCTCGAAAAGACGTTAGGGAAAACGCGGTAAGCGTGGAATAACGCGGAATTACGCGGGTTAACCCCGCCGCCGCACACGATGAACGAAAAACGGACTATACGCGCGCCGTGATGAACATCATAACGACGCGCCCCTTCAGTCGGCCTTGCATCAGCCGACAAAAATCCCTCGCGATGCGTCAAGTCGCTTGCAGCAAGGGCCTCGCCGCGAATCAGCTGCGCTCTTCGCGCCGTTTCCATATCGCCCCGCGAACGCGACGTATAGCGCCGCGTGGTCTTGTTCGCGCTTTTTGTCGCACTTACCTTGGAGGCCGTTCAAATGGAAAGGCGATCAAGGAGACACATATGGCATCGAGCACGAGCCACCCGAAGGTTCATCCGTGCGACGAACGGCTGCCGACCGGCCAGTTGCTCACGCTCGGCATACAGCACGTCCTCGTGATGTACGCGGGCGCCGTCGCGGTGCCGCTGATTCTCGGCGCGGCCATGCATCTGTCGAAGGACGAGGTCGCGTTCCTCATCAGCGCGGACTTGTTTTCATGCGGCGTCGCCACGCTGATTCAGACGCTCGGCCTGTGGATCTTCGGCATCCGTCTGCCGGTCATCATGGGCTGCACGTTCGCGGCGGTCGGACCGATGGTCGCCATCGGCACGAATCCGTCGCTCGGCATTCTCGATGTGTTCGGCGCGACCATCGCGGCCGGCGTCATCGGCATCTTTCTCGCGCCGATGATCGGCAAGCTGCTGCGCTTCTTTCCGCCGGTGGTGGTCGGCACGGTGATCGCGGTGATCGGCCTGTCGCTGATGGGCGTGGGCATCAACTGGGCGGCGGGCGGCGTCGGCAATCCCGATTACGGCAATCCCGTGTATCTGCTGCTGTCGCTCGTCGTGCTCTCGCTCATTCTGCTCATCAACAAGTTCGCGCGCGGCTTCATCGCGAACATCTCGGTGCTGCTCGGCATCGTCGCGGGCTTCGTGATCGCCGCGATGCTCGGGCGCGTCAACATGGACAGCGTCGCGCATGCGCCGTGGGTCGGCATCGTGCTGCCGTTCCACTTCGGCATGCCGCACTTCGATGCGCTCTCCGTCGCAACGATGGTCATCGTGATGTTCGTGACGTTCATCGAATCGACGGGCATGTTCCTCGCGGTCGGCGATCTCGTGGAGCGTCCGGTCGATCAGAAGGCGCTCGTGCGCGGCTTGCGCGTGGATGGTCTCGGCACGCTGATCGGCGGCGTGTTCAACTCGTTCCCGCATACGTCGTTTTCGCAGAACGTCGGGCTGATCGGCGTGACGGGCGTGAAGAGCCGCTTCGTCTGCGCGACGGGCGGCGTGATTCTCGTCGTGCTCGGCCTCTTTCCGAAGATGGCGCAGGTGGTCGCCTCGGTGCCGCCGTTCGTGCTCGGCGGCGCGGGCATCGTGATGTTCGGCATGGTCGCGGCGAATGGCATCAAGGTGCTGTCGAAAGTGGACTTCGTGAAGAATCACCATAATCTCTTCATCGTCGCGGTGAGCGTCGGCCTCGGGCTCGTGCCGGTGGTCGCGCCGAAGTTCTTCTCGCAACTGCCGCACGCGCTTGAGCCGATTCTTCATAGCGGCATTCTGCTGGCGTCGGTGTCGGCGGTCGTGCTCAACATCGTGTTCAACGGCGTGCGCAAGGAACGCGAAGCGCGCTGCGAGATTCGTCAGGCAGGGCATGATCTCGACGGCGCGGCGCGCGCATCGGAAGCGCAGTGATGGCTTGAAGGAAGTGCTTGCGGGTTGTGATGGGTTGGCGCCGCGGTGGGAATCGCGGCGCTTTTTTGTTTTCGCTCCTAGGGTCGATGCCCGACAAAGTCGGCAACGTAACCGCTTGCACGACGATTCGGATCACTGGTTATCTATCGGTCGATGCCACTCGAACAAATGACTCTGACGACGCGGGTAGCCGTTCAGCATCTGCCGGCAGATCTGGTGATACATCAGGAAACCAGCCGTCTGGGTGCCGGACGATGCCATTGCACTATGCCGGGGCCTGACCTGCCCATGCTACGCGCATCGACGCGTGACTGCGCCGAAAGCTGCGAAGACGGTTGTCGCGGCGAAGGACATGGCTTCACGGCTCCTGACTGCGGTCTCGGCCTCCGAATGCCGTTCTCAGCTAAGTCGCTCGAATCCATCGCGCTTGCCGCCTGCGCGCGCGTCGAGCTTGACATATCATGCGAGCCGTTGAGCGAATGGCCGCACACCACGCCATAATGGCACGCGACATGCTGCCGACCCGTTCCTTCACGCGCTTCCCGGATTCTCCGACGAGTGGATGCCAGCAACTAAAACACATACGCAGACGCGATCATCGAAAGGCGACACCAGCGAGTCTCTGACGGGCTTCGTGCGCGTGCGTGGCGCGCGAGAGCACAACCTGAAGAACGTCGATGTCGACGTCCCCCGCGATGCGCTCGTCGTCTTCACGGGCGTATCGGGCTCCGGCAAGTCGTCGCTCGCGTTCGGCACGTTGTACGCCGAAGCGCAACGGCGCTACTTCGAATCCGTCGCGCCTTATGCACGCCGTCTGATCGAGCAGGTCGGGGTGCCGCAAGTCGGGTCGATCGAAGGTCTGCCGCCCGCCGTCGCGCTTCAGCAGCAGCGCGGCGCACCGAATGCGCGTTCGTCGGTGGGAAGCATCACGACGCTCTCCAGTCTCGTGCGCATGCTCTACTCTCGCACGGGCAGCTATCCGGCCGGGCAACCGATGCTCTACGCCGAGGACTTCTCGCCGAATACCGTACAGGGCGCGTGCCCGGTCTGTCACGGGCTGGGACGCGTCTACGAGGTCACGGAAGCGTCGATGGTGCCCGACGATACCCTGACCATCCGCGAGCGCGCCGTGGCCGCGTGGCCGCCCGCCTGGCACGGGCAGAATCTGCGCGACATCCTGGTGACGCTGGGTTACGACGTGGACAAGCCGTGGCGTGACTTGCCGAAGAAGGATCGCGACTGGATTCTATTTACCGAAGAACAACCGACCGTACCGGTCTATGCGGGCCTCACGCCGAAGGAGACGCAAGCGGCGCTCAAGCGTGGCGCGGAGCCGAGCTATCAGGGCACGTTCACGGGCGCGCGCCGTTACGTGCTGCATACCTTCGCGCACACGCAAAGCGCGCTGATGAAAAAGCGGGTGTCGCGCTTCATGGTCGGCAAGGATTGCGCCGCATGTCACGGCAAACGGCTGAAGCAAGAGGCGCTGTCGGTGACGTTCGCCGGACTCGATATCGCCGAGTTCTCGCGGCTCTCGCTTAACCGGCTGGCTGAACTGCTCGAACCGATCGCACGCGGCGCGTGGCCCGAGACGGATAGCGACGGCCATGTGCTCAACGAAGACGCGCGGCGCGCGGCGACGGCGAAACGCGTGGCCGCCGGCGGCTCGGCGCACAAGGCGGCGCCGGACGTGCGGCGAACGCCCAATCTCTCGGACGAGAAACGCGCGGCCGCCGAGCGCATCGCAGCCGACCTGCTGGAGCGCCTCGTCACGCTGACCGATCTGGGGCTCGGCTATCTTTCGCTCGATCGGGCGACGCCCACGCTCTCATCCGGCGAGTTGCAGCGCTTGCGGCTGGCGACTCAGCTTGCGTCCCAGCTTTTCGGTGTCGTGTATGTGCTGGACGAGCCTTCCGCCGGTCTGCATCCGGCCGACAGCGAGGCGCTCTTCGTCGCCTTGCAGCGCCTGAAGTCGGCGGGCAATTCCCTCTTCGTGATCGAACACGATCTGCACATGATGCGGCGCGCGGACTGGCTCGTGGATGTCGGCCCGGCAGCCGGCGAAGCGGGCGGCGAAGTGCTGTACAGCGGGCCACCTGAAGGACTGGCCGAGATAGAAGCATCGCAGACGCGAAGGCATCTGTTCGCCGAGGGTTCGCCCGCGATGCGCCGGCCGCGTGCCGCGCGCGACTGGTTGAGGCTTGCGGGCATCACGCGCAATAACTTGCATGGAATCGATGTCGCGTTCCCTCTCGGTTGCTTCACGACAGTGACCGGAATATCCGGCTCCGGAAAGTCGAGCCTCGTGAGTCAGGCGCTGCCCGAGCTCGTCGCCGCGCGGCTGGGACGGCTGCTCGACGACGAAGGCGATGAAGAACAGGACCCGCTGCTCGCGCGCGCGGAGACGCCTGCGGACGGACATATCGCGGCAGGCATGGAGACCGTGAAGCGACTGGTGCGCGTCGACCAGAAGCCGATTGGCCGGACGCCGCGCTCGAATCTTGCGACCTACACCGGTCTCTTCGATCACGTGCGCAAGCTCTTCGCCGATACGCCTGCCGCGCGCAAGCGCCGCTATGGCGCGGGCCGCTTCTCGTTCAATGTGGCACAAGGGCGTTGCCCGACATGCGAAGGCGAAGGCTTCGTGAGCGTCGAGCTTCTATTCCTGCCGAGCGTCTTTACCTCGTGCTCCACGTGTCACGGATCGCGCTACAACCCGCAGACGCTGGAGATCGAATGGCAAGGCAAGAACATCGCGGACGTGCTTGCGATGAGCGTGGATAGCGCATGCGCGTTCTTCGCCGCCGAGCCTGCGGTAATGCGCGCGCTCACCGTGTTGCGCGACATCGGGCTCGGCTATCTGCGTCTCGGCCAGCCCGCGACGGAACTGTCGGGCGGCGAGGCGCAGCGCATCAAGCTCGCGACCGAACTACAGCGGGCGCATCGCGCGGACACGCTTTATATTCTCGATGAACCGACTACCGGCCTGCACCCCGCCGATGTCGACCGCCTGATGGCGCAACTGCAAGGCCTCGTCGATGCCGGCAATACCGTGGTCGTTGTCGAGCATGACATGCGGGTCGCAGCGGACAGCGACTGGGTCATCGACATGGGTCCGGGCGCGGGAGAGGATGGCGGGAGGATACTCGTGGCGGGGGAGCCGCGCGTGGTTGCGGGTCACGAGGAGAGTCGCACGGCGCGGTATTTGCGGGAGGCTATTCGACCGTTGCGCCAGCGTCAGTGATGCCGGACGAGCCGACGTCCTAAACGATGAAAGCCCGGCACGCTGGCCGGGCTTCCAAACAATCGACTAAACGAATCACCCCGCGACAGCAGCCGACGCCGCCTGCGGTGTACTCGCCGCGCCGACATCGGCGGGAGCTGCGGGCATAGCTGGCGCATCGGCCGGGCGCGGCGCATCGCCGGTATGCTCGACCCATCCGCCGCCCAGGGCCTGATACAGATTGACGAGGTTGGCGAGCCGCTCGGTGCGCACGGTGATGAGCGTCTGCTGCACCGAGTACAGGTCCTGCTGCGCGGTCAGCACGTTCAGATAGCTATCGACGCCCTGCCGGTACCGCATCGTCGACAAATCCAGCCGGCGCTGCTCCGCCGCCGTGTCGCGTTCGAGCGCCCGGATCTGCTGATCGTAGGTGCCGCGCGCGGCGAGGCCATCGGCGACATCGCGGAAAGCGGACTGAATCGCCTTCTCGTACGCCGCGATCTGGATGTTCTTCTGGATGTTGGCCAGATCCAGATTCGCCTGATTCTGACCGCCCTGGAAGATCGGCAGCGTGATCGTCGGCGCGAAGCTCCACGCCGCCGAGCCGGGCTTGAACAAGCCGCCGAGCGTCGGACTGAGCGTGCCGAAACTGCCGGTAAGCGAAATGCTCGGGAAGAACGCCGCCCGCGCCGCGCCGATGTTCGCGTTCGCCGCGAGCAGGTTCTGCTCGGCTTCCATGATGTCCGGACGACGCGTGAGCAGATCCGACGGCAAGCCAGCGGGAATGTCCGTCAGCAAGTCCTGCTCGTTGAGCGGCATGCCGGCCGGCAGATCATCGGGAATCGGCTCGCCGATCAGCAGCGCCAGCGCGTTCACTGCCTGCGCCCGCGCACGCTGCTGCGCCTGCAGGTTCGCCACCGCCGTTTCCACCACCGTCTGCGACTGCGACAGATCCAGCTCGGAAGCCGTGCCGTTGTCGAACTGCAGCTTGACGATGTTGTACGACTCCTGCGCGGTCTTGAGCGTCTGCTCGGTGACTTGCAGCAGGTCATCCGCTTGCAGCACTTGCAGATATTGCGAAGCCACTTGCGACACGAGCGAAATCTCGAACGCCTTGCGCGCGTAGGCCGTGGAGAAATACTGCGCGAGCGCCTGATCCTTCAGGCTCTGCACGCGGCCGAACAAGTCGAGTTCCCACGACGCGTTCAGGCCCACGGAATACGTGTTCGAAATGGTCCGGTCGAAGAACGACAGATTGCGCGGCGTGCGCTGCTTCGACTGCTGGGCCTGCGCCGTGATCGACGGGAACAGCTCCGAGCGCACGATGCGGTACTGCGCCTGCGCCGCCTGAATGTTGAGCACCGACGCGCGCAGATCGCGGTTGTTCTTCAGCGCGATGTCGATGAGCCGCTGCAACCGCGCATCCACGAAGAAATCGCGCCAGCCGATCTCCGCGCCCGCGACGCCGTTCGCGCTGCGCGCGCCGGCATCCGCCGCGCCCGGCTGCGTCGAGTACACGCCGCCGGTCGGGAACGTCGACGAGACCGGCGGCGCGGGACGCTCGTACTTCGGGGCCAGCGAGCAGCCCGCCAGCACCGCGACGGCCGCTGCTATCAAGGAAAGTCTACGCATTTCAATGTCCTTCGTTGGAGCCGCCGCCATCGCGCGGACGGTGCTCATCGGGATGATGCTGCTCGTAGTGCTCGAGCGCCGTCTCCGGATTTTCCTTCTCGCCGCTGAACTGCGCGCGGATCACGACGAAGAACATCGGGACCATGAAGATCGCGAGGAAGGTCGCGGTCAACATGCCGCCGATCACGCCGGTACCGATCGCGTGCTGGCTCGCGGAGCCTGCGCCGTTGCTGATCGCGAGCGGCATCACGCCGAGAATGAACGCGAGCGACGTCATCAGAATCGGGCGCAGGCGCAGCCGCGCCGCTTCCATTGCCGCTTCGATCGGGCCCATCTTCTCCGACATCTGCAGTTCGCGGGCGAATTCCACGATCAGAATCGCGTTCTTCGCCGACAAGCCGACCGTGGTCAAGAGACCCACCTGGAAGAACACGTCGTTCTCCAGACCGCGCAACGTGACGGCAAGCAGCGCGCCGATTACGCCGAGCGGCACGACCATGATGACCGAGAACGGAATCGACCAGCTTTCATACAGCGCCGCGAGACACAGGAACACGACGAGAATCGAGATGCCGTACAGAATCGGCGCCTGCGAACCCGACTGGATTTCCTGATAAGACAGTCCCGTCCATTCGTAGCCGATGCCCGCCGGGAGCTTCGCCGCGATGGCTTCCATCGCCTGCATCGCCTGACCCGTGGACTTGCCGGGGCCAGCCGCGCCCTGGATTTCGACCGACGAGATGCCGTTGTAGCGTTCGAGCTTCGGCGAACCGTACGTCCAGTCGCCGGTGGCGAACGCGGAGAACGGCACCATCCCGCCCGATCCGTTGCGCACGTACCAGTCGTTCATGTTCTCCGGCGTCATGCGGAACGGCGCGTCGGCTTGCAGGTACACCTTCTTGATCCGGCTGTCCGTATCGAGGAAGTTGTTCACGTACTGCGAAGCCCACGCGATCGAGAACGTCTGGTCGATGGACGCAGCCGTCACGCCGAGCGCGAGCGCCTTCTCACGGTCGATGTTCACCTTGAACTGCGGCGTATCGTTCAGGCCGTTCGGACGCACCTGCGCGAGCGTCGGGTCCTTCGCGGCCATGCCGAGCAGCTGGTTGCGCGCGGCCATCAGCGCGTCGTGGCCCACGCCTGCGCGGTCCTGCAGCTCGAAGTCGAAGCCCGCGGCCGTGCCGAGTTCAGGAATGGACGGCGGATTGACCGGGAACACCACCGCGTTCTTGTAGCCCGAGAAGCGGCCAAAGAGCCGGCCCACCAGCGCCTGCACCTTCTGGTCGCCCTTCTGGCGCTGCGCGTAGTCCTTCATGCGCACGAACACGAGACCCGCGTTCTGACCGCGGCCCGCGAAGCTGAAGCCGTTGACCGTGAAGGTCGATTCGACGATGGACGCTTCCTGATTCAGCAGGTAGTCGGAGACGTCCTTCAGCGCGCGCGCCGTGGTTTCCTGAGTGGAACCGGCCGGCGTCTGCACGAGCACGAACATCGTGCCCTGGTCTTCGTCGGGGAGGAACGACTTCGGCAGCTTCACGAACAGGAAGCCGACGGCGACGATCACCACCAGATAGATGACGAGCCAGCGCCCGGAGCGCCGGATCACGTGATAGACGCCCGAATGGTACTTCTCGCGGCTCTTGTCGAACGTGCGGTTGAACCAGCCGAAGAAGCCCTTCTTCGCTTCGTGATGCCCTTGCGGGATCGGCTTCAGGATGGTCGCGCACAGCGCCGGCGTGAGAATCAGCGCGGTCAGCACGGACAGCACCATCGCGGAGACGATCGTGAGCGAGAACTGTCGATAGATCGCGCCCACCGAGCCGCCCGACAGCGCCACCGGCACGAACACCGCCGACAGCACGAGCGCCACGCCCACCAGCGCGCCGGTGATCTGGCCCATCGCCTTGCGGGTCGCTTCGCGTGGCGATAAGCCCTCCTCCGCCATCACGCGTTCGACGTTCTCCACGACCACGATCGCATCGTCCACCAGCAAGCCGATGGCGAGCACGAGACCGAACATCGATAGCGTGTTGATGGAGAAGCCCACCGCCGCCATGATCGCGAACGTGCCGAGCAGCACGACCGGCACCGCGATGGTCGGAATGAGCGTGGCCCGCAGGTTCTGCAGGAACAGATACATCACGAGGAACACCAGCACGATGCCTTCGATCAGCGTCTTGACCACGTCCTCGATGGACAACCGCACGAACGGCGTGGTGTCGTACGGATACTTCACGACGAGGCCGTTCGGGAAGTACTTCGAGAGCTCGTCGATCTTCTGGCGCACGGCCTTCGCGGTGGCGAGCGCGTTCGCGCCCGTCGCGAGCTGAATACCGAAGCCCGCCGCCGGCTGGCCGCTGTACTTGGTGTCGAAGTTGTAGTTCTCGCCGCCGAGCTCGATGCGCGCAACATCCTTCAGACGCACCTGCGAGCCGTCCTGGTTCACCTTCAACAGCACGTTGCCGAACTGTTCCGGCGTGGTCAGCAGCGTGGCTTCCGTGATGGTCGCCTGCAGCAACTGGCCCGGCACCGACGGCGTGCCGCCGAGCGAGCCGCCCGCGACCTGCACGTTCTGCGCGGTGAGCGCCGCCTGCACGTCCACGGGCGTGAGGCCGAAGTTGTTCAGCTTGTTCGCGTTCAGCCAGATGCGCATGGCGTACTGCGAGCCGAAGAGCGTCACCGTGCCCACGCCGTCCAGACGGCTCACCGGATCCTGAATGTGCGACGCCACGTAGTTCGCGAGGTCGTACTTGCTCATGCTGCCGTCCTGCGAGACGAACGCCAGCACGAGCAGGAAGCTGTTGCTCGACTTCGTGACCTTGGTGCCCAATTGCTGCACGATCTGCGGCAGGAGCGGCGTGGCGAGCTGCAGCTTGTTCTGCACCTGCACCTGCGCGATGTCCGGGTTCGTGCCGGGCGCGAACGTCAGCGTGATGGTCGCGGTGCCGGAGTCATCGGACGTGGAGGACAGATACAGCAAGTGGTCGAGACCGCTCATCTGCTGCTCGATCACCTGCGTGACGGTGTTTTCCACCGTCTTCGCCGATGCGCCCGGATACGTCGCGCTGATCTGAACCGCCGGCGGCGCGATGGTCGGATACTGCGCGACCGGCAGCGTGAAGATGGACGCGATACCCGCGAGCATCAAAACGATGGCGATCACCCACGCGAAAATCGGGCGATCGATAAAGAACTTTGCCATGAGGCGGGCTCCTGGTTTTACGCGCCCGACGCAGCAGACGCGGGCTGCGCGGACGAGGCGGGCTGCGCGGCTTGCGCATCGCTCGCCTGCGACGCTCCGGCTGCGGGCGCTGCGGGCAGTTGCGCGGGCACGGTCTTCACTTCCATGCCCGGACGCACCTTGTCGACGCCCTGCACGATCACGCGGTCGCCGGCGGCAAGACCGCTATCGACCACCCAGTTCTGACCGTAGGTGCCGGACGTCACGAGCTGGCGCAGCGCCACCTTGTTGTCCGCGCCGACGACGAGCGCGGTCGGCGTGCCCTTCTGGTCGTGCGTGATGCCGATCTGCGGCACGACGATGGCGTTCGGATTCACGCCTTCCTCGATGCGCGCGCGCACGAACATGCCGGGCAACAGCACACGGTCCTTGTTCTCGAAGATGGCGCGGACCGTGACCGAACCGGTGCTCGGATCGACGGTCACGTCGGTGAACTGCAGCTTGCCCTTCTCCGAATAGACGCGGCCGTCTTCCAGCACGAGCGAGACTTTCGCCGCGTTCGGGCCGCTCGTCGTGAGACGGCCTTGCTGGATCTGGCGGCGCAGCTTGAGGCCGTCGAGGCTCGATTGCGTCAGATCGACGTACATCGGATCGAGCTGCTGGACCGTCGCCATGAGCGTCGCCTGGCTCGCCTGGACATACGCGCCCGGCGTGACCTGCGAGATGCCGACCTGCCCCGTCACGGGCGCAACGACATCCGTGTAGCCGAGGTTGATCGCTGCGGTATCGACCGCGGCCTTGCCGGCGGCGACGTCGGCCGCGGCCTGGCCTTGCGCGGCGACGGCGTTGTCGTAGTCCTGCTTGCTCACCGCGTTCGCCGAGACCAGCACCTTGTAGCGGTTCGCCTGCGCGGTCGTCGATGCGAGGTTCGCCTGCGCCTTCGCGAGCGACGCCTTCGCGTTGTTCAACTGCGCGATGTAGGGCGCCGGATCGATCTTATAGAGCCGCTGGCCCGCCTTGACGATGCTGCCTTCCGTGAACTCGCGGCGCAGCACGACGCCGTCCACGCGCGCCCGCACCTGCGCGACGAGATACGCGCTCGTGCGGCCCGGCAGTTCGGTTCTGACCGGCACGGCGCTCGGCTCAATCGTCACGATGCCGACTTCGGGCGTCTGCGGCGGCGGCGCCGATTGTTTTTGTCCGCACGCCGCCAGCAGGATGGCAGCCGTTGCGGCACTGACGAGGTGAAACGGAACCCTTTCGAAGCGCATGGAGCGACCTCTGTTTGTGACTGATAGCGAAAAAAACACGCGCATCGCCGGATCGGCGGCTCAGTGATGAGACGCACTTCTCTCTAAAACGGCGATGCGCACATGAGCGAGCATCTGGCGCGCGTCGGAACGACGGCGGCGCCACACGCGAATCTGAACAACGATGGTGACGAAAATGACCAGCCGACAAAAATGTTCGAGTCTTGACGTCGTGTGGGCTGGTATTATAAATACATTCACGAATGGATGTAAAAATAAGATTCCGCGAAGATTACGGCTGTAACGAGACGTTCCGCCGCTGCCCTTCGACAAAAACGGTACAGCTTTTCGTTCACCGCATTCACACCCCGCATCGCGATTCCGATCTGCTCGCGGAAAGCCGTCAATCCCAGGATATGGTCAGACGAACCAAGGAAGAAGCGCAGGAGACGCGCAACCGCATTCTCGACGCCGCCGAGCGCGTTTTTTATGAAAAGGGCGTGTCTCGCACGTCGCTCGCGGACATCGCACAGGCGGCAGGCGTGACGCGCGGCGCCATCTACTGGCATTTCACCAATAAAGGCGATCTTTTCAACGCGATGTTCGAGCGCAGCCTGCTGCCGCTCGACGAACTCGTCGCAGCCACGCTCGACGGCAAGGAACCCGACCCGCTCGCGCGCATCCGCGAAATTTTTATCTGGTGCATGCGCAACATCACCGAGGACGAAAAACGCCGGCGCGTGTTCGACATCCTGTTTCTCAAGTGCGAGTTCGTCGAGGAAATGGGACCCGTGCGCGAGCGCCAGCAAAACAACATGCGCGACGGCATGGAACGCATCGCGCGGGCGCTGCGCAATGCCATCGACAAGGCGCAACTGCCCGCCGCGCTCGACGTGCGCCGCGCCACGACGCTTCTGCACGCGCTCTTCACGGGCATCCTGCACGACTCGCTGATGATGCCCGAACGCGTCGATCCGTCGAAGGACGCCGAAGCGCTCATCGATGCCTGTTTCGACGCGCTGCGCGCAAGTCCCGCGCTGCTCACCACCGCCAGCGTCTGAGCGCGGCGCTCAGCGGCCACGCGCGCGCTGGTTCGACGCGTAGATGTTGTCGCGCGGCGGCGCCTCGCCGCTTTTGAGCGCCGCGATCCATTCGTCGGTGGTCAGCACGGCGGCAAAGCGCGACTGCATGACGACCGTGAACACGCGATGGATTTCCTCCGCGCTCGCCCGCCCCGCGCGATTCTCGTACGGCACGGCGCCGGTGGCGTCGGTCAGGAATTCGACCGATAAGCCGGCGTGCACCGCGTGCCGCACCGTGGAATCGTCGCAATTGTGGGTCATGTAGCCGGCGATCACGATGGTGTCGATGTCGTGCGCGTTCAGCCAGTCCGCGAGATCGGTGCCGGCGAACGCGCTCGGCAGCGCCTTTTCGACATAGTGAGCGCGGGGGCGCGTCGCGACCGATTCGTGCAGTTCCGCCATCTTCGAGCCGCGCGCGAAGATCGGCGCGGTCGCGGGCGCGAAGTTCTGCACGACGACGATCGGCACGCCGTGCGCGTCGGCGGCATCCATCGCGCGGGAAATATTGGCGAGCGACACGTTCACATCGGGATATTCGATCGGCAGATTGCCGGTGACATACTCGTTCTGCACGTCGATGACGATCAGGGCGCGGCGCGGCATGGTGGATTCCTTCCGAAAACGTCGGGGAGAAACGCAGCACTCTAGCGCCGATCGTCCGTTATTGCAGGCTTGCGCGCTCCGCGAAGAACGCGAGCAGCGCGACGAAGACGAGCATCGCGGCCCACGCCCAGCCCGGCAGGCCGAACGGATGCGGATCGTGCTCGTGATTGTGATGGTGATGCCGCTCGCGATGCGCGAACGGATGCGCGCCCAGCCGATGCCGCAGCACGCCGCTCGGCGCGGCATCGCCCGGTGCGCCGTGGACTGCCCGCGCGGTCGCCCCCGCGCGGCGCGAGAACGCCGCCGACATGCCGCCGGGGCGCAGGAAAACGTGACGGCGCGCACGGTCGCCCGCCGCGCGCAGCGACGGCAGGCCGTGCTTTGCGCGCACGACTTCGCAGAATTCCGCGAAGAAATCGTCGGCGCCTTCGCGCAGCGCGTTTTCGATCTGGCGCGCTGGCAAGCCCGCGAGCGGCCCGGCGACCGTCGCCCAGACGGTGTATTCGATCCACGTCGACTCGCCGCCGTCGCCGGGATTGAGCGCCACGGCGATCTGTCCGCGCAACGAACCGACGCCCTCGCCGCGCGCCTTGAAACTGAGCGTGCGGGCGTAGGCGCGGTCGTCGTGCTGCTCGGGGTCGCCCTGCCGCGTGCGCCCGGCCGGATGCGCCCGCACGTCATACGGGGCGCGCAGCGCGCCTAACGGCACGAAGAGCGTGAGCGCGTACTCGCCGGCCGGCGTGCGCGTGAACGATTCGCAATTGTCGAGACTCGCGCGCAACAACGCGAGATCGCCGAGCGCGTCCTCGACATGTGCCGGCTCGAGCGGCACGCGCAACGCTTCGGTGACTTCCATCCGAGCCTCCGGGACAAGAAACGCGTCTTCGTGCTTTATCGCACGCGAGGAAGAATGCGTCTGTTGGCCGGGCCGCTAAGCCGTCTCGTCGATGCGGTCCACGCGCGACGGATAGAACGCCAGATAGCCTTTGATCTGCGCGGCGGCGTCGAACGGGCTTTCGTAGCTCCACGCGGCGTTTTCCACCGGACCGTCTTCCGTCAGCAAATGGTAGTGCGTGGCCTCGCCCTTGAACGGGCAGTGCGTGGTGTGCGCGGAGCGCTGGAGCCGCGCCATGTTGACATCGGCGCGCGGGAAATAATGGACGGGCTCGTGCCCGATTTCGATGAGCGTCATCGACGCATGCGTGTCCGCGAACGTGACGCCCTGATGAATCACGCGACAGCGCCGCGAGTTCGGCTTGATCTCGATGCGGCGCGCCTCTTGGCCGTGGTTCAGGTCCGTGCTCATCGTGCGTCCTCCGCGCTGCGGTCGAGAGAATCGCGGGCGCTAGCGCCTCGCTCACAAAAAAGCCACGAGCCGGGAGCGACTCGTGGCTTCATTATGAGACAAGTTTTCGCCGCAAGACAGAGGCGGCATTGGATGCGGCGACTACCGCGTCATTGAATGCTCCAATGAAACGCAGCCTTCGCCTTGCCCGGCCCGGACACGTTGACGGCCTGCTTCTTTTCCTGATCCTTGTACTTGGCGTACACCGTATAGCTGCCCGGCGGCAGCTTGACGAGCATGTACGGCCCCATCGATTCGGTGTTCAGCACTTCGCCGCCCTTCCCGCCGACGATGCGCACGGTCACGCCCGACAGGTAATCGGCGGTCGGTCCCGTGAAGCGCAACGAGAGCGGCCAGTGCCCCTGTTCGCGCAACAATGCGCGCGATTCGTCGAGCCCCACGCCGCCCGACGTGTACGAGACATCGCCTTGTTGCTGGATTTGCGGCAGGCCGCCGCCGTTCGCGTTGCCGGCGCTGCCCGTATCGCTCGTGCCGGCGCTCGCTGCATTGCCCGAATCCGCAGACTGCTGCGCCCACGCGCCGCCAGCCAGCCCGGCGCTCAATGCGGCCGCCATCAGCGTCGCGGCCAGTTTGCCCGTTTTACTCTTCATCTTCTTGGCTCCTTTATCCGATGCCGCCGCGCCACGGCGAGAGCGGCGTCACGCCCGATGCGCGGTGACACGCGATGGGGCCCCGGCGAGCCTTTGAGCATGGCCCGTGCCCGCATCGCGCGTCGCGGGGTCAGCCGAGGTCGACCGGAACGAAGATCTGCGCGTCGTCGCGCTGGATCAGAAGCGCGATGCTGTCGCCGGCGTGCGCGACCATCGACTTGAGCTGCTGCACGCTCGTGACCGGCTGGCCGTTGACCGCGAGGATCACGTCGCCCGGCTGAATGCCCGCGCTCGCCGCCGCGCCGCTCGCCTGCTGCACGACGAGTCCGCGCGAAAGCGAAGCCTGCTGCTTTTCGTCCGGCGTGAGCGGCCGCACCGCGACGCCGAGCCGCGCATCCTGCGACGCGCCGCCCTGATCGCCGTTCGCGTCCGCGCTGGCGGTCTTCGCGTCCTTGAGCGCGCCGACGGTCACGGTCAATTCCTTCGAGCCCTTGTCGCGCCACACTTGCACCTTCGCCGAGCTGCCCGGCGACAAGCCGGCCACTTGCGACGGCAGCGAGGTCGAATCCGTCACCGGCACGCCGTTCAGTGCGGTGATTACGTCGCCCGGTTGCAGGCCGGCCTTCGCGGCCGGTCCGCCCGGCTCGACCGAGCTCACGAGCGCGCCCTGCGGCGACTTCATGCCGAAGGAATTCGCGAGCGTCTGGTTCATCGCCTGCACGGTGACGCCCAGGCGGCCGCGGTCCACATGACCGGTCTTGATGAGCGCGTCCTTGACCTTGATGGCTTCGTTGATCGGGATCGCGAACGAAAGGCCCTGGAAGCCGCCCGTCTGCGAGTAGATCATCGAATTGATGCCGATGACTTCGCCTTGCAGGTTGAAGAGCGGGCCGCCCGAGTTGCCCGGATTCACCGGCACGTCGGTCTGGATGAACGGCGTGTAGTTCTCGTTCGGCAGCGACCGCGACTTCGCGCTGATGATGCCGGAGGTCACGGTGTTATCGAAGCCGTAGGGCGAGCCGATCGCCACGACCCACTGCCCGACCTTGCTGCCGTTCGGATCGCCGATCTTGACCGTCGGCAGGTTCTTCGCGTCGATCTTCAGCACGGCGACGTCGGACTGCTTGTCCGAGCCGATCACCTTCGCGCGATACTCGCGCTTGTCCGTGAGCTTGACGGTGACGACGTTCGCGTTATCGACGACGTGCGCGTTCGTCAGAATGTAGCCATCGCTGCTCACGATGAAGCCTGAACCGAGCCCTTCGCTCGGACGGTCCGCGCCGGGGCCGTTATCTCCGCCGCCGAAGCCCGGCATGACGCCGAAGCGCTTGAAGAACTGGTAGAACGGGTCGTCCGGGTCCATCGGCAACTGGTTCTGGCTGCGGCGCGCGGACGTCTGCTTGACGAGATGCTTCGCGCTGATGTTGACCACGGCCGGGCCGTACGTTTCGACGAGGCCGGAGAAGTCGGGCACGCCCGTTTTGGCGGCGGCTTCGGCCGGCATCATCGCGGCTTGCGCGGGGGCAATAACCTGCGGCGCGGGGATGTTGTTGTGACCGGCGACATAGCCTGCCGACAAGGCAACGGCGACGGCGGCTGCGACGGCGCTGCGGGTGAGGATCTTCGCTTTCATCGTGTGCTCCTGACGGATTGCAATGCGCTTGAGAAGTTGGCGCAGTGGGATGAACGAAGATTACGGGGCGTGGCTTAAACGTCTCTTAAACGATGAGGGTGGCGTAAGATGGGTTTGCTTCTGCTGTCGTGACTGCGGCGGTTGTGGCGAGCGAGGCGCGGTGAGGCGGCTACTCTTTCGGATGACTGGTTGGTTGGCCTCTTCGGTTTTCTAGCTGCTTGCGCTGCTCGGTACGTCGCGCGAGCCGCTTGGCCGTCGTCCGCTCCGGTTGCGATGCCGTTCGAGGCCGAACCGATCGCTCCCATGAACGTCGCGGTGCTGGGGATCGGGCCGCATCTGGACGAGCCACCGGCTGTCGCTGGAACCGATCGATGGCACGCGAGATCGGTCGCCCAACCTTTGGTAGCCCACGACCACCGTTGTTCGCCTGCCGCAACCCGATACTTCGCATGGCCGGCGTGGCAACGACCACGCGTGCTGCGCAGTCGCGTCGGCGCCATACGCACCGCGTCAATCTGATTACGCTTGGCCGCGTCCGTGCCGTTGGCGCCCGGCGGAAGGTTCGTTGCGTGCAGATCGAATCGACCGTGCGCGGATGCTGCCACTTCTCAAGATAAGGAATGCCAACAAAGCCTCGGGGCAACGGCACGCACGAGGAAACCTACGCGCTACAGACTAGCGCGGCACGCAGATTCGTCTCCAGAACAATTACCGACCGAACTCAAGGTTCGTGCTTGCGAACAAGGAATTCCCGGCCGCTGACCGACGCCGATGATGCCGGTCCAGCACGCGCCGAGGCAGCAAAGACTCCCCTCAGTCCCGCCCTCGCGTTCCCGCCGCGAACTCGACGGTGACCTTCAGGCCGCCAGCAACCGATTCGCCCAGCGACACGACCGCGCCATGCTGAACCGCGATCCGCCGCACGATTGCGAGCCCGAGCCCGCTGCCCGCCACGTCGGTGCGCGCGCGATTCACCCCTGCGCCCACGCGATAAAACCGGTCGAACACCCTTTCGCGTTCTTCTTCGGGAATGCCCGGCCCGCTATCCGCGATTTCGACGATCGGCCGCCCTGCCGCGACCTTCAGGCACACATCGACGCGCCCGCCCTTCGGCGTGTACTTGATCGCGTTATCAATGAGATTGTTGAGCATCACGCGCAGCGAATTCGGATCGCCGATGACCATCGCCGGTTCGCTCGCCTCGACGCCCAGATCGACGCCGCGTTCCTGCGCGACGAGCACGTATGCGCGCACGCAGTCGTCGAGGAGCGCCCGCAGATCGACGGCAGCCGCGACCGCCTTGCCGTCCGGCTCCGACCGCGCAAGCGCGAGCAGTTGCTCCGCAAGCCGCGTCGCGCGCCCGATGCCTTCGTCCAGATCGGTGAGCGCCTCGCGGCGCGCGGCGTCGTCCTTGGCGCGCCCGACGAGCTGCGCCTGAATCTTCACGGCGGCGAGCGGCGTGCGCAGTTCGTGGGCGGCATCCGCGACGAACGCCTTCTGCGTGTCGAGCGCCGTGGAAAGCCGCGCGAGCAGCGCATTGAGCGCGCGCACGAGGGGCCGCACTTCCTGCGGCAGACGCTGGTCCGACAGCGGATCGAGCGCCTCCGGATGCCGCGAGTCGAGCGCGCGCGTCACGCGCTGCAGCGGTGCGAGCCCCCGCCCGACGATGATCCAGATCGCGAGCCCGAGCAGCGGCAACAGCAGCACGAGCGGCCACAGCGTGCGCCACGCGACGCCGGCTGCGACACGGTTTCTGATCGACAGCGGCTGCGCAAGCTGCACCACGTTATCGCCGACGATCGCGCTATACACGCGCCACTCGCCGCGCGGCGTCGTCTCGGTGGAAAAGCCCAGTTCGGCATGCGGAGCGAGCGGCACGCGCGGATGCGAGTAGTACATCAGCACGCCGTTGCGGTTCCAGATCTGAATGACCACGCCTTCGTCCGTCTCGCTGCGCGAACTGAGCACCGACGAGAACGGCTCGGAAGGCAGCGCCGCCGCGATCTGCTGAAGCTGGTAATCGAAGAGTTCGTTGGCTTCGGCGAGCGCCTGCCGGTAGATGAGCCATCCCGCGAAGCCCACACCCACGAGCACGAGCGCGAGCAGCCAGACGAGAAGCTGGCGGCGAATCGACCGCATCAGGCGTCCTTCGCGACCATGTAGCCCAAGCCGCGCACGTTGCGGATGAGATCGGCGCCGAGCTTCTTGCGCAGCGAATGGATATACACCTCGACGGTATTGCTGCCGATTTCCTCGCCCCAGCCGTAGATTTTTTCTTCGAGCTGGCTCTTGGAAAGCACCGCGCCGGGCCGCGCCATCAACGCTTCGAGGAGCGCGAACTCGCGCGCCGAGAGCGCGACGGGCGCGCCCGCGAGCGTCACCTGATGACCGACCGGATCGAGCGTCAGATTGCCATGCCGCACCAGCGATTCGCCCCGGCCCGCGTGGCGGCGGATCAGCGCGCGCATGCGGGCGCCGAGTTCGTCGAGATCGAAGGGTTTGACGAGATAATCGTCCGCGCCGGCGTCGAGACCTTTCACGCGATCCGCGATGGCATCGCGCGCCGTGACGATCAGCACCGGCAGCGCGTTCGCGCGGGCGCGCAGCGTCTTCAGCACGTCGAGGCCGTCGCGCTTGGGCAGGCCGAGGTCGAGCAGCATCAGGTCGTAGGCCTCGCCGCTGACAGCCGTGAGCGCGGCCTCGCCGTCCTGCACCCAATCGACCGCGAAGCCGTCCGCGCGCAGCGCCTTGCGCACGCCCTCGGCGATCATCCGGTCATCTTCGACTAGCAGGATTCGCATGGTGATTCGGGAAGATGTGTGTGCGGCTCATTTTAGCCGCGCGGCTCGGCCGCAGGCTTAAGCCGGACTTAACCGCAAGCCCGCTCCGCCCGCCGCGTACGATTTCCGCAAGCCGGCTTGTCTACAATAGCCGCTTCGCCCGCGCGGCCCGGCCCAGCCGCGCGGGGCAGTCTCAGAACTCACACCAAGAACGCATGTTCCGTATGCCGCTCTTTTCCCCGATTCCCCGTTCACTTTCCGCGCGTCTGTCGGCCCTCGCTTTCGCGGCGGCGCTCGCCTGCGCCGGACTGTCCCACGCACCGGACGCGCACGCCCGCGGCGGCACGCGGTCCGACTCGCAGAAGCACGCGCCCGAGCGCGCGGCGCGCGGCGCTTTGGGCGCGAAGAAAAGCGCCAAGGCGGAGAAGGCCGCACGCGTCGCGCCGGCGGGTCCCCTGCCCGCCTCCGTGATGAGCGCGCTCGCCCGCGCGCACGTGCCGCTTTCGTCGATGAGCGTCGTCGTGCAGCGAATCGGCGCGCCGGAGCCGCTCGTCGCGATCAACGCGGAGAGACCGATGCTCCCCGCCTCGACGATGAAGCTCGTCACCACCTACGCGGGCCTTTCGCTGCTCGGCCCGGACTACCGCTGGAAGACGACCGCCTACGCCGATGGCGACGTGGACGCGCAAGGCGTCTTGCACGGCAACCTCTACATTCAGGGCACTGGCGACCCGAAGCTCGTGCCGGAAGAATTGATCGATCTCGTCGAGCAGATTCGCAAGAACGGCATCACCGGCATAGACGGCGCGCTCGTGCTCGACAAGCGTTACTTCGACGCGTCCACGCGCGATCTGCCCGCCTTCGACAGCGACGAAGCCGCGCCGTACAACGTCGGCCCCGATCCGCTGCTGTATGCGTTCAAGTCGCTTTCGTTCACGCTGACGCCGAATCCGGACGGGCAAGTGTCCATCGACGTGCTGCCGCAGCTCGCGCAGCTTCAGATCGACAACGAACTGCGTGTCACGCGCGGCGCGTGCGCGGGCACGCTGCCGGCGGCATCGCCGAGCGTCGCGCAGACGCAGGGCGGCTTCGTGCAGGCGTCGTTCATCGGCGACTATCCGCTGCGCTGCGGCTCGCGCACCATCAACGTCGCCGCGCTCGACCACTCGACCTTCTTCGCGGGCGGCTTTCTCGCGCTGTGGAAGCAGGCGGGCGGCACCTTCCAGGGCGCGACGCGCGAAGGCCCGACGCCTTCGGGCGCGCGGCTCGTCGGCACGCATCGCAGCCCGGTGCTCTCGGACATCGTCCGCGACATCAACAAGTTCAGCAACAACGTGATGGCGCGCAACCTGTTCCTGACCATCGGCGCGGTGCAGTCGAAGCCGCCCGCGACGACCGCGAAGTCCGCGCAGGCCATCCAGACCTTCCTTCGCCGCAACGCGCTGCCGATGGACGGTCTCTCGCTCGACAACGGCTCCGGGCTCTCGCGCGACGAAGCCATTTCCGCGAGCTCGCTCGCCCATGTGCTGGAGGCCGCGAACGCCAGCCCGGTCGCGCAGGTCTTCGTAGAATCGCTGCCCATTGCGGGCGTGGACGGCACCATGCGCAACCGCCTCACGAACGCGGGCGCGGGCGGCAATGCGCACATCAAGACCGGCACGCTGCGCGACGTGCGCGCCATCGCGGGCTACGTCGGTGCGGCCAACGGCGAAAGCTATGTGGTCGTGAGCTTCATCAACGATCCGCGCGCCGAAGCGGCGCGCGCGGCCCACGATGCGCTGCTCGAATGGGTCTACGAAGGCTCGCGCAAGCCTGGCATCGAAGACTAAGCGCGCATGCACGGCGTTGCCCGAACGGCAATCCTGCAAAACCCGCGATTCTTGCGAACGACCGTGCGCGAGAGCCGAATATTTCTTCTACGAAGTCGCGCCCGCCAAGGCTCGCGCGCCGTGTACGCTGTCGAAACGGCGCGCGTCGCCGGTCGCGCGGCAGGTCCAGAACTGGCCGCATCGCTCGACATGCGCCCGCTTTGCGGCACAATGGACGCAGCAGTGACACAGCAATGACACAGCAGTAAGGCGGCCGCGAGCGCCGCGAGAAACAACTACAAAACACCGAAAACGGAGACGAGGTCCATGAAGAAGCAACTCTCGATGCGCGCTGTCGTCGTGCGCACCACGCGCATCGCGGCCGCGAGCGCGGCATTCGCCTTCATCGCAGCGTGCGGCGGCGGCGGCGACGACAACAATTCGACGCCCGCAGGCGGCATCAAGCTGCAAGTCGTGTCCTTCGGCGACAGCCTCTCCGATGTCGGCACCTATTCGCCTGTCGCGGCTGCGAACTTCGGCGGCGGACGCTTCACGACGAACCCCGGCGAAATCTGGGTGCAGGACGTCGCGAAGTATTACGGCGACACGCTCACGCCCGCTATGAGCGGCGGCTTCGGCACGCCGCCGACCACGCTCGCGGGCTTGGGCTACGCGCAAGGCGGATCACGCGTGACGAATCCGATCGGCGTCGGTCATCAGAGCACCGACCCGGCCAACTACACGGGCGCGCTGACGGTGCCGGTCGTGCAGCAGGTGACGAACTATCTGTCGTCGCATGGCAGCTTCAATGCGAATCAGCTCGTGATCGTCAACGGCGGCGCGAACGACATTCTCTACAACCTGACCGCGGTGCAGGCCGGGCAGATCACCGCCGCGCAGGCGCAGGCGGCGATCGGACAGGCGGCCGTCGATCTCGCGGGCGTGATCGGCAAGATCGTGGGAAGCGGCGCCACGCACGTGCTGGTGTCGAACGTGCCGGATATCGGCGCGACGCCGCAGGGCGTGACGAGCAATGCGGCGACGCGCGCGCTGCTCACGCAGGCATCGCTCGGTTTCAATCAGGTGCTCGCAGGCGCGCTGACGCGAACCGGACTCATGTCGAAGGTGATTTATCTCGATATCGTCCCGGCGCTCGCTAATATCACGGCGAACTATCAGCAGTACGGGTTCGCGGTGTCGAATACCGGCACGGCCTGCAACCTTCAGGCGATGGCGGCGGCCGCGCAGAAGTTCGGCGAGCCGAATCCGCAGGCGTTTGCCACGTCGCTGTTCTGCTCGCCGCAGACGCAGACCGTCGCCGGCGCGGACCAGACCTACATGTACGCCGATACGGTGCATCCGACGACGCATCTGCACGCGCTCTACGCGCAGACCGCCGAGCAGACGATCGCGAAATCGGGACTCGGGAAGTAACTTCGCGCGTTATGCGCGCTCTCGAAGCCGCCCGGGTTTCGGCCCGGGCGGCTTTGTTTCTGATGCGCTCAGAACTTCGACGCGCGCGCTCAGTTCTTCAACGTCGCAATTTCGCCCGGCGAGCACGATTCCGCGACGAGCCCGATTCGTTGCCATCCGTCAGCATTACTAACTATTTGCGCGGAAACATGCGCCGCCCGCAGTGCATGCCGATTACCAGCGGTATCCGACTTGCGCTTTGATGCCCGCCGACCCGCTATCGGTCGTGGAAACGGCCATTCCAACGTTCAGATTCGCAGACGCCTGATACGCCGCCGCAACGCCGATTCCGATACGGCTGCCGTAAGCGCCCATGCTGGTGCCGACCCATTTATCGCCGGCCTGGAGCATGGGAATGCTCGGCATGGCGAGGACCGCGGCCACGGCTTTGTCGGTGTAGTTCTTCGACTGTTGAACGCCAGCCGAAACCGCCCTGTCCGTGTACGCGTTGGCACTGGACACCGCTCTGTCCGTATAGCCGTTGGCTTGCTGCACCGCGCCGTTCAGTTGATTGACATTGACGGCATCGGTGCCCTGCGTCCCGGCGGCGACGTTGACGACCTGCCGCTCATTGCCCGCCGAGCCGACCGACACCGTATTCGCGCGATCGGCAAGCGAGTTCGCCCCGATTGCAACCGCGCCATCGGCGGTTGCTTTTGCGTTCGCGCCCATTGCCGTCGATTGCGCGCCGCTTGCGACGGCCGCTTCGGTCGATGCATTGCCGTCAGCCGCAAACAGCGGATTCGAGCCGCCTCCGACCGATATGTTCGCGATTTTATTGGTGATGACGGACATCGCGGAGTTGAGCTGGCCGACATTCACGGCATCCATGTCGGACGAGCCGGCGGCGAGGTTGTGAATCGCCGTGCCGTTCGCACCGGCGAGGGTCACGTTGCCGAAATCCGGTGACGAATCGCTCTTCGCGTCGTATCGCAGCGCGCCCGGATCGGTTGCGCCGTTCGTGGGGTTCGAATTGTTCACGATGTTCGCGATGGTCGTGTTGATGTTCGTGAGAGAACTGTCCACGCCGCCCAGCGCGCTGCCGACATCGTGATACGTCACGCCGTTGACGACGTACGACGGCACGACAATGCTTCCATCGGGCAGCGCGAAAGCGCCGCCGCCTAGCGCCGACGCCGTGCCGTTGGCCACTAGCCGAAGCTGATTGAGGTTCACTGCGTCCGTGCCTTGCGTGCCGGCCGACACGTTGATGATGCGTCGTTCCGAACCGACACTGCCCACACTTACGACATTGCTTTGGCCGCCGTCATAACTGCTCGCGCCAAGCACCACGGAGTTATCGCCTTTCGCATACGCATAGTTGCCGATGGCCACCGAGTTTTGACCCGCGGATGTCGTACTGTTGCCGAGCGCCACCGACGTCGCGCCTTGCCCCACCGCATTGCTGCCAATCGCCACGGCACTGCTTCCGCTTCCGTTCGCGTTGCGCCCTATTGCAACGGCGGCGTTCGAAGCGATGCTGCCTGCACCGGCCGCCACGGCAGCGTCCGCCGCGGACGAATCGATGCCGAAAGCCACGGCGCGATAGCCCGCGTTGGCGTTGTCGCCAATCGCGGTGGCCTGGTTGTTGGTCGCAATCGCGTTACGGCCGATCACCACGCCGTTCTGTTGCGCTTGCGCGCCGGAACCGATCGCCACGGAGGCTTGATCGGGTGACTGGTTTCCGCCGTTTACGACTGCGCCATCGCCGACGACCACGCTTTCCTCGATGTTGCTATGCGCCCCGTTGTTCCCGATCAGAACACCTGTGCTCGCCGACGTCGTTCCGGTGCCGAGGACGATGGCTTGTCCGGACGCTGAGTTCATCGCGAGGCCCGCGAGACTGGCGACGACAGCGGCGATAATCGGTTTGAGTCGGAAATTCGTTTTATACATGTCAAGGATTCCTTATAATAGATAGCGCGTTGAACCCGCCTCCTTTCACTGCATGTCGGCTTCCGGCCAAGGTGTCCGATTGCAGCGTAAAAATTCGTGTGAAAAAGATGATGCGGTTATATCGTTCCGGAATCTGACTTCGGCGCGAAGTGAAGCCAGGTCATCGGCTTCGCCCGGCCTTCTGAGCAAAGAAGCCAACGGTCGGAGTCGGTCCAGTGGTCGGCTATCAAGGGAATCTGCGATAAGTCGCGAGCGCCGACTTTTATCTCCGTGACAATGAAGTATTCGCTCGCGCGGGCGATCAGATTCGGCAGCCATTTCTCCCGGTCTGGGCCGACAATCATGAAGTCATGAATTTCGACGATGACGTGCGCATGCCTCAGCGTGCGGAGGCAGTCCCGCGTGAGCGTGTCGAATTCATGTCCTTCGATATCGCAAAGCACGACCGAGTCTTCGAAATCGACGCCCTGAGCAGCGAGTTCTTCCGCAAATGTCGGCGTCGCTGCGCCCAAAATGGTCACCCGGTGTTCGACGCCCCGTTCAATTGCGAGACTTCTCAAGTTGTCGCGGCTGGCTTCGTCGATCTCGTAGCATATCGAGCGTCCGAAAACGCCCGTGCAAACTAATCCTATTGCGTAGAATCCGTCGGCCGCGCCGAGATCAATGAGCGTGCTGCGCCCGCGATGGATGCTGCGAATAAGTTCGCATACTTCGAGTTCGTAGAGTCCGACCAGTTTCGTTCCCGTATCTTCGTAGCGCCACGTGGCCCGTTCCCCGAGGAAATAGCCTTTCAGAAGGCCGTGTTGAACGACTCCGTTCGTCGCCCGCCAAAGTCGACGCCCGTTATACATACGTCGCGCTTCTACGACTTCGGCGCTCATTTTGATGAAGTCGGGAGAGTCCAGAAACGAGTCGGCAGGGTTCATCGAGAATCCTTGATTCGAATGGAAGTAACGTTTAACGAGGGAGCGAGTAACGCCGGTGCACGGCCTCATCCGCCGCAAGTGTTGCGGCAGCAGGCGATAAGCCGAAGGATTCGGTTTTGTTAGGAATGCGGAATTCTAACGCGCGACGCCTGGAATTGATTAACACAGACGCGGGTTTTTACGCATCATTGCGTTTGTTGGAGAATCCGTCTCAATGATTCGGGCGAACGACTTAATACTTTACGTCAGTGCAACCGACCATACGAAAAATCCGAAACCAAGCAACGAAGAAATCGTCGGCCGACATTATTGGAGATTCATATCGGCAAGAGTTGTTCGAGACGCCGGCTACTCCTGCTCCTCGAACGCCGCAGCCGCTCTCCCCAAGCGGTCATTCACCGCGATCCATTCCACCGTTTCTGGCAGCTTTTCGATCAAGATGCGCTCGACATTCGCGCGGTCCAACGCCCGCAGCAAGCCATAAAGCTCGCGCGCATAGCTCTGTGGATCTTCGGGCGCGGCGACAAAATGCACATGCGGCGCGTGCGCCCACTCGCCCGCGCTCGACGGCCGCGCGACCAACGCAAGCGCCCCGCCACTCGCGCGATCGAAGGCCGCGAGCAACGGCTCGATAGCCGCGAACGGCAATAGCGCCAGCGGCGTGCGCGGCGCGTAGTGCGCCTTGAGCGTGCCCGACGCGCGGGGCGCGGTCGCATCGCCGCCATCGGGCAGACGCGGCGCGGTGCCGATCACGTCGGCAATGGCCTGCGGGCTCACATGCCCCGGCCGCAGCAACGCCGGAAAGCCGCGCGACAAATCCAGAATGGTCGATTCTATGCCGACATCCGCCGCGCCGCCATCGAGCACATGCACCGCGCTGCCGAACTCGTCGCGCACGTGTTGCGCCGTGGTCGGGCTGACGTGCCCGAAACGGTTCGCCGAAGGCCCGGCCACGCCCGCTTGCTTGCCCGTTCCTTGACGCCGCGCATGAAACGCCGACAAAAGCTGCTGCGCCACCGGATGCGAAGGACAGCGAATCCCGACCGAGTCCTGCCCGCCGCTCACGGCCGCCGGAATATGCGCGGCACGCTTCAGGATCAGGGTCAGCGGACCGGGCCAAAACGCGTCGATGAGCTTCTGCGCATCGTGCGGCAACTCGCGCACCCAATAGCCGGGATCGGCCTCTGGCGCGAGATGCACGATCACCGGATGATTCGCCGGCCGGCCCTTCGCGGCATAGATTCGCGCGATCGCCGCCGGGTTCTCGGCATCGGCGCCGAGGCCGTACACCGTTTCGGTCGGAAACGCGACGAGTTCGCCCGCGTCGAGCAGGGCCGCGGCTTCGTCGATCTGCGCGGCGCTCGGGAGAATGATGGTCATTGCAGCTACTGCCTGAAAGTTCAGTCGAGCGCGATATGCAGCATGCGCGCGCAGTCGCGCGCCGCCGTGCGCGCTTCCTCGAGCGTCGCCGCCGTGAAGTTGATGTGCCCCATCTTGCGGCCGGGACGCGCTTCCTCCTTGCCGTAGAGATGCAGCCGCGCCGCCGGCATGGCGACGACTTCGGGCCAGGCGGGCGGGCGCGGCTTGTCGGCCTGGCCCCCTTCGAACCAGATATCGCCGAGCAGGTTCAGCATGGCGGCCGGCGAATGCTGGCGCGTGTCGCCGAGCGGCATGCCGGTCATCGCGCGGACCTGCTGCTCGAACTGGCTCGTGGCGCAGGCATCGACCGTGTAATGGCCGGAATTGTGCGGACGCGGCGCCATTTCATTCGCGATCAGCGAGCCGTCTTCCAGCACGAAAAATTCGACGCACAGCACGCCCACGTAGCCGAGCTTCGCGGCGATGGTGAGCGCGGCGTCCTGCGCCTGCGCGACGAGCGCGTCCGACGCGTCCGGCGCGGGCACCACGGTCTTCGCGAGAATGCCGTTCACATGCGTGTTCTGCGCGAGCGGAAACACGGCGGACTTGCCGTCGCCGCTGCGCGCGATCAGCACCGACACTTCGTATTTGAGCGGCATGCGCTTTTCCAGTACGCACGGCACGCCCGACAACGAGCCGTACGCCGTGCGCACTTCTTCCACGTTGCGCACGCTGACCTGGCCTTTGCCGTCGTAACCGAGGCGCGCGGTCTTGAGAATGCCCGGCAGCACGGCGGCGATTTCATCGTCGGACAGCGCGGCGAGTGCTTCCGGCGATTCGATCACCACGTGCGGCGCGACCGGCACGCCGGCCCCGGCGATGAAACGCTTCTCGGCGACGCGATCCTGCGCAATCGCGACGCAACTCGCCGCCGGACTCACGAACGTGAGCGACGCCAGAAAATCGAGGCTCGTGGACGGCACGTTCTCGAATTCGGTCGATACCGCCGCGCACAGCCGGCCAAGCTCGGTGAGCGCGGTTTCGTCGTCGTAGGCGGCGCGGATATGGCGATCCGCGACCGCGCCTGCCGGACTCGTTTCGTCCGGATCGAGCACGGCCACGCGATAGCCCATGGATTGCGCCGCGAAGCAGAACATGCGGCCGAGCTGGCCGCCGCCGACCATGCCGAGCCACGCGCCCGGCAGAATGGGGGAATTCGGGGAGTTGTGTGGGTTCATCGTGGGGCTGGCCGATAACCTGTATGGGGAGTTTCGCCGACGCCGCGCGCCGCGCGCGGCTCGGTCAACGGAACGCTCAGAGCGGCGGCAGCGTCATGTCGTGCGCGGCCTGATTCTGCTTCACGCGAAACGCGGCGAGCGCCTCGGCATAGCGGGCATCCGTCACGCTCAAAATGGATACCGCGAAGAGCGCCGCGTTCGCCGCGCCGGCCTCGCCGATTGCAAACGTCGCGACGGGCACGCCTTTGGGCATCTGCACGATCGAATGCAGCGAATCGACGCCCTTCAGATACTTGCTCGCCACCGGCACGCCGAGCACGGGCACCGTCGTCTTCGCAGCGAGCATGCCCGGCAAATGCGCCGCGCCGCCCGCGCCCGCGATGATCGCGCGCAGGCCGCGTTGCCGCGCGTTTTCCGCGTACGCGAACATCTCGTCCGGCATGCGGTGCGCGGAGACGACCCTCGCCTCGTATGGCACGCCGAACTCCTGCAGCATCGCGACCGCGTTCTTCATCACGTCCCAGTCGGAACTGGAGCCCATCAACACGCCGACGAGCGGCGCGTCGTGCGCATGCGCTCCGGTCTGTACTTCGCTCATTGCTTTTCCCTCGATCCGAGCGCGCCGTGCCGGTGTCGGTGCCACGGCGCGCGTGCCGACATTACGACAGCGTCTTGCCCGTGATGCGTTGCAGCGCTTCCTGATACTTCTCCGACGTCTTCGCGATCACGTCTTCCGGCAGCTTCGGCGCGGGCGGTTCCTTCTTCCACGGCTGCGTTTCGAGCCAGTCACGCACGAACTGCTTGTCGAACGACGGCGGATTCGTGCCCACCGTGTAGCCGTCCGCCGGCCAGAAGCGCGACGAATCGGCGGTGAGCACTTCGTCCATGAGGAACAGTTCGCCCTTGTTGTCGAGGCCGAACTCGAACTTCGTATCCGCGATGATGATGCCGCGCGTGGCCGCGTATTCGGCCGCTTCCTTGTAGAGCTGAATGGAGATGCGCTTGATGGTCGCCGACAGTTCCGTGCCGATGCGGCGCTCCATCTCGTCGTAAGTGATGTTCTCGTCGTGATGGCCCATCTCGGCCTTCGCCGCCGGCGTGAAGATCGGCTCGGGCAGCTTCTCGGCGTTTTGCAGGCCCGGCGGCAGTTGCACGCCGCAAACGGCGCCCGTCGCCTGATAGTCTTTCCAGCCGCTGCCCGCGAGATAGCCGCGCACCACTGCTTCGACGAGAATCGGTTCCAGGCGCTTCACGACGACCGCGCGGCCCTTCACCTGCTCGACTTCGTCCGGCGCGACCACCGATGCCGGATCGATGCCCGTGTTGTGGTTCGGCACGATATGGCCGAGCTTGTCGAACCAGAAATCGGCCATCTGATTGAGCACGCGGCCCTTGTTCGGAATCGGCTCGCCCATCACGACGTCGAAGGCGGAAAGGCGGTCGGTGGTCACGATCAGCAGCTTGTCGTTGCCGACGGCGTAGTTGTCGCGGACCTTGCCACGGCCGAGCAGCGGCAGCGATTTGATCGTGGATTCGTAGAGCGTGGACATCGTCATGTACCGAAAAGGTGCCGAAAAAAGTGAATCGCCGCCGCGAGCCTGGCGCGGCGGCGATGGAAAAAAAGCGAACGGGTCCCGTCGCCGGAACCCGTTGATTTTACTTTACAAATGAAGCGAGCTTGATTGAGACCTGCGTGAGACCTGCGTGAGACCTGCGCCGCTCACCGGACAATCTGCGCGAGTTCGCCGGATTTGTACTTCTCGGCCATCTTGTCGAGCGTGACGGGCTTGATCTTGCCCGCCATGCCCTCGCAGCCGAACTGCATGTACCGCTGACGGCAGATTTCTTTCGCTGCCTCGCGCGCGGGCTTCAGATAGTCGCGCGGATCGAACTTCGACGGATTTTCGAACAGATAACGGCGAATCGCGCCGGTAATCGCGAGACGCAAGTCCGTGTCGATGTTCACCTTGCGCACGCCGTGCTTGATGCCTTCCTGAATCTCCTCGACCGGCACGCCGTACGTTTCCTTCATGTCGCCGCCGAACTCGCGGATTTCGGCCAGCAACTCCTGCGGCACCGACGACGAGCCGTGCATCACCAGATGCGTGTTCGGAATGCGCTGGTGAATCTCCTTGATGCGGTCGATCGCGAGGATATCGCCGGTCGGCTTCTTCGAGAACTTGTACGCGCCGTGCGACGTGCCGATGGCAATGGCGAGCGCGTCGCACTGCGTGAGCTTCACGAAGTCGGCGGCCTGCTCCACGTCGGTCAGCAACTGCTCGCGCGTCATCGTGCCTTCCGCGCCGTGGCCGTCTTCCTTGTCGCCCTTCATGGTTTCCAGGGAGCCCAGCACGCCGAGTTCGGCTTCGACCGTGACGCCGATGGAATGCGAGAACTCGACCACCTTGCGCGACACATCGACGTTGTACTCGTACGACGCGACGGTCTTGCCGTCCGCTTCGAGCGAGCCGTCCATCATCACGCTCGTGAAACCGGAGCGGATCGCCGCCATGCACACGGCCGGCGACTGTCCGTGATCCTGATGCATCACGACCGGAATGTGCGGATACGACTCCACGGCCGCTTCGATCAGATGCCGCAGAAACGCTTCGCCCGCGTACTTCCGCGCGCCGGCCGACGCCTGCATGATGACCGGCGCGTTGACTTCGTTCGCCGCCGACATGATGGCCTGCACCTGTTCCAGATTGTTCACGTTGAATGCCGGGAGACCGTAGCCGTGTTCGGCTGCGTGATCCAGCAGTTGACGCATTGATACGAGAGGCATTGAGAAACTCCAGGATGCGAAACGAAATCCTTCGCGCGCACGGTTCTGCTCTTCGCTTCTTTCGAGCTTCTCAGCAGCTTCCGGCCTTGGCGCGCTATTCGGCGTTCGCGGACCGAACCGCGAACGCCTTGCCATACGTCGAAACGCGCCGATCAGAAATGGTCGCCGACGCGCACGATCTTCAGCGTGTTCGTGCCGCCCGCCTGTCCCATCGGCTCGCCGACGGTGAGCACGACCATGTCGCCGCGCGCCGCATAGCCTTTGGACACGACCACTTCGAGCGCCTGATTCAGCGCCGTATCGCGATCCATGTTGGTGTCGAGATGCAGCGGCGTGACATTGCGATACAGCGCCATCGTCCGCTCGCTGCCCACGCGCGGCGTCAGCGCGAAGATCGGCACATGCGTCCAGTGACGCGACATCCACAGCGCCGTCGAGCCGGATTCCGTCAGCGCGACAACGGCCTTCGCGCCCAGATGGAATGCGGTAAACAAGGCGCCCATCGCGATCGACTGGTCGATGCGCGTGAACGTGCGGTCGAGAAAATCGCGGTCCAGTTGCGATTCCTCGGACTTCTCCGCTTCGATGCACACGGCGGCCATCGTTTCGATGGTCGTCACCGGATACTTGCCCGCCGCCGTTTCGGCGGAAAGCATGACGGCGTCGGTGCCGTCGAGCACGGCGTTCGCCACGTCGGACACTTCGGCGCGCGTCGGCACGGGCGCGTGGATCATCGATTCCATCATCTGCGTGGCCGTGATCACGAGCTTGTTCGACTCGCGCGCCATGCGGATCATGCGCTTTTGCAGCGCGGGCACTGCCGCGTTGCCCACTTCGACCGCCAGATCGCCGCGCGCGACCATGATGCCGTCGGAGGCGTCGAGGATGCCTTGCAGCGCCGGAATGGCCTCGGCGCGCTCGATCTTCGCGATCATCTTCGGCTTGATGCCGTACGGCGCGCCGGCGATGTTCGCCAGTTGCCGCGCCATTTCCATGTCCGTCGCGTTCTTCGGGAACGACACCGCGACGAAATCCGCTCCGAGCGACATCGCCGTCTTGATGTCCTCCATGTCCTTCTCGGTGAGCGCGGGCGCGGTGAGCCCGCCGCCCTGCCGGTTGATGCCCTTGTTATTCGACAGCTCGCCGCCGACCTTCACGGTCGTGTGAATCTCCTCGCCGATCACGCGCGTCACGTCGAGCACGATCAGGCCGTCGTTGAGCAGAAGCACGTCGCCTGCACGCAGATCGCGCGGCAGATCCTTGTAGTCGAGGCCGACGCGGTCGTTGTTGCCCATCTCGCAGTTCGCATCGAGGATGAACGTGTTGCCCGCGACCAGCATGGTCTTGCCGTTCTCGAACTTGCCGACGCGAATCTTCGGGCCTTGCAGGTCCGCCATGATCGCGACTTCGCGGCCGACCTGCCGCGCCGCCTCGCGCACCCACTCGGCGCGCTGGCGATGATCGTCGGCGGTGCCGTGCGAGAAGTTGAAGCGAACGACGTCGAGCCCGGCCTGCATCATCTGCAGCAGGATGTCCGGATTACTCGACGCCGGACCGATGGTGGCGACAATCTTGGTGGCGCGATGCATGTCTTTCCTCGTCTCTTTGGGAACGGCCGTAACCAGGCTGCGAGCACGTTGCGCTTGCAGTGACGTGTTGCTCACTGGCTGCGCGCGCGCGCCGGTTCGTGCCGGCGTCGCTTTATCGATGGGCTGCGCGGCATGAACGGGCATGCCGCCGATGGTGACGACAGCAGCCGTCTGTTCTTCCACATGCGGCTCTTCACTCAGAGCCGCGTCAGCGATGACGACAGCCGCAACGGCGGCGGCATCGGGTTGACTGCCGTTGTCGATGACATCCGCTTGCGCGCCGCCGGCTGCGTGCGCGCCCTTCCTTGCTGCTTTCGCCGGATTGTCTCGGGCCGTCACCCGGCGTTACGCCCGCGACTCGAGCACTTCCACCGCCGGCAGCGTCTTGCCTTCGAGGAACTCGAGGAACGCGCCGCCGCCGGTCGAGATGTAGCTGACCTTGTCGTGGATGCCGTACTTCGCGATGGCCGCGAGCGTGTCGCCGCCGCCCGCGATCGAGAACGCCGACGAATTCGCGATGGCCTGCGCCAGCGTCTTCGTGCCGTTGCCGAACTGGTCGAATTCGAACACGCCGACCGGGCCGTTCCACACGATGGTGCCCGCCGTCGCGAGCTGCGCGGCGAGCGCGTTGGCGGTATCCGGGCCGATGTCGAGAATCATGTCGTCGTCGGCGATATCGGCGACGGGCTTCGTTTCGGCCTTCGCGGTCGCGGCGAATTCCTTCGCGGTCACGACATCGCTCGGAATAGGCACCGATGCGCCGCGCGCGCGCGCCTCTCCGATAATTTCCTGCGCCTCGCCGACGAGATCGGCTTCGGCCAGCGACTTGCCGATCTTGAGTCCCGACGCCAGCATGAACGTGTTCGCGATGCCGCCGCCGACGATCAGCTGATCGACCTTCTCGGCGAGCGACTTCAGAATGGTGAGCTTCGTCGACACTTTCGAACCGGCGACGATAGCCACGAGCGGGCGCTTCGGGTTGCCGAGCGCCTTGCCGAGCGCGTCGAGTTCAGCGGCGAGCAGCGGACCGGCGCACGCAACGGGCGCGTATTTGGCGATGCCGTGCGTGGTCGCTTCGGCGCGGTGCGCGGTGCCGAAGGCGTCGTTGACGTAGATGTCGCAGAGCTTCGCGAGCTTCTGCGCGAGGCCGTCGTCGTTCTTCTTCTCGCCCTTGTTGCAGCGGCAGTTTTCGAGCAGCACGACATTACCCGGCTGCACGTCGACGCCGTCCACCCAGTCGGCGACGAGCGGCACGTCGCGACCTAGCAGTTCCGCGAGACGCGCCGCGACCGGCGCGAGCGAGTCTTCCGGCTTGAACTGGCCTTCGGTCGGGCGGCCCAGATGCGACGTGACCATCACGGCCGCGCCGGCATCGAGCGCCGCCTTGATCGCCGGGACCGAGGCCCGCACGCGCGTGTCCTCGGTGATGTTGCCGGCGTCGTCCTGCGGCACGTTGAGGTCCGCGCGGATGAACACGCGCTTGCCGGAGACTTTGCCTTCGGCGATCAGATCGGTGAAACGCAGTACTTTCGTCATGGGAGTCAACGTTAGTCAGAAAAGCGGTTCGGGCGAAGATGGCCGGACGAACGCCGGCCGGTTCGTTGCAAATTCGGTGCGGGGACTGAAAACGGAAACTGGGAACAGAAAGACGCGAGCGGAACGAGCGGCCGGCGCATGCCGCGCGAACGTGCCGAGGGTCGAGTGGAGTGAGACGCGGAGAGAGATACGCGCCAAGCGCGCAGACACGGACGCAGCGGACAAGCCGGAGGCGGCGAGCTTCGGAACCGTTGCGGTGACTGCCGGACTCACTTTCGACCTCGCTCCATGCGACAGGAAAGACCGACATTTTAACCGATCACCCCGCCCGCTATTAGCCGGTGATTCTTGATGATGCGTATTTGGCGTGCAGCGCGCCTCACGCGGCGAGGCGCAGCAGCGTGAAAACGATCATGCCGACAGCGATGGTGCCCATCATGCCGCGCCGCCACACGTAATATGCGAGGCCGGCGAGCGACGCCCACACCGCATGATTCGAGAACGCGATCGAGAAGCCGGCGGACGTTTCGAGCACGTCGGGCACGACGACGCCCGCCAGCGCGGCGGCCGGCGCGTAGCGCAGCACGCGTTGCACGCGCGGCGGCAGCACGGTGCGCTCGCCGCCGATCAGGAAGAATGCGCGCGTCGCCGCGGTCACCACACCCATGCCGAGAATCGCGAGCCAGATCTGGAGCGTGGTCATCGCGCGGGCCTCGCGGGGCCGGGCTCGGCGTCGGCCGCTGCATCCGGCGCGGCGGGCGCTTCGGCGTCGCTGGCACGCGGAGCCGCCGGGCGCGCCCGTTCCGCGATGGAATCGGCGAGCGTGCCGGCCAGCAGCGCGGCGAACACCGCGAGCGGCAAGCCGAAGCGATACGGCAGATGAAACGCGAGCAGCGCGACCACGCTCGCAACGACGACCGCGGCGAGCGTCGAGCGTGTGGCGATCGCGGAGACGATCAGTGGAATCAGCGCCAGCGTTCCCGCCAGTTCCAGCCCCCAGTTGTCGGGGATGAGGCTCGCGAGCAGAATCCCCGCCACCGACGAAGCCTGCCACGCGAGCCAGCACGCGAGCGCGAGCCCCCAGAAGAACGCTTCCTTGCCGGGCTGCCGGCCGACGGGGAAATTCCGCGCGGAGAACATCAGATAGATGATGTCGCCGTTGAAGTAGCCGATCGCGAGGCGCCGCCACATCGGCAGATAGGAGAAGTGCGGCGCGAGCCCGGCGCTGAAGATGACGAAGCGCAGATTCACCATGGCGGCGGTGAGGAGCACGGTCCAGAGCGGCAGCCTGGCGGCCAAGAGCGGCAGCACGGCGAGTTGCGACGACCCCGCGTACACCGCGAGCGACATGCCGAGCGCCTGCGGCACCGTGAGCACCGATTTCGTCATGGCGACGCCGGTGACGAGCCCCCACGAGAACGTCGCCATGACGGCGGGAGAGAAAGCGCGGGCACCGTCGAAAAATGCGCGGCGATTCGTGTCGGATAGCCGGTGGAGCATGCAAGGGTGCGCGGCTGCATTGCCGCGATGACGATATGTGGAAACGCCGCGCGCCGGCACCGCGAAAAACGGACGACTCGGCGCAGCTTGCCGCTTGCCCGGTCGGCACGACGCTTTCGGGCAGCTTGCCGGTTCGCGGCGAAAGGCAAAGTATAGCGGCGTGAAAGGCGCTTCCCATCCAGTTTGATCGCGAAAAGACGCTAAAATGACGAACTTTGACCGCTCTTGCAGCCGACAGCGCCGGCAACGCGCGGAAGGGGAAGATTCACCCCGAGATTCACCCGGAGATTCACCCGGATTCATCGAATTTCTGAACGAGACAGCTAGGAGAACCGTATGTCAATGGCCGACCGCGACGGCAAGATCTGGATGGATGGCAAGCTCATCGACTGGCGAGACGCCAACATCCACGTTCTGACGCACACGCTGCACTACGGCATGGGCGTATTCGAGGGCGTGCGCGCGTACAAGACCGCCCAGGGAACGGCCATTTTCCGCCTGAAGGAGCACACCAAGCGCCTTCTGAACTCGGCGAAAATCTTCCAGATGGAAGTCCCGTTCGATCACGCGACGCTCGAAGCCGCGCAGCTCGAAGTCGTGCGCGAGAACAAGCTCGAATCGTGCTATATCCGCCCGATCATCTGGGTCGGCTCAGAAAAGCTCGGCGTCTCGGCCAAGGGCAACACCATTCACGTGGCCATCGCCGCGTGGCCGTGGGGCGCGTATCTCGGCGAAGACGGGCTCGCGAAGGGCATCCGCGTGAAGACGTCGTCGTTCACGCGCCATCACGTCAACGTGTCGATGGTGCGCGCGAAGGCCTCCGGCTGGTACGTGAACTCGATTCTCGCGAATCAGGAAGCCGTCACCGACGGTTATGACGAAGCCCTGCTGCTCGACGTGGACGGGTACGTGTCCGAAGGCTCTGGCGAAAACTTCTTCCTCGTGAACAACGGCAAGCTGTACACGCCGGACTTGTCGTCGTGCCTCGACGGCATCACGCGCGACACGGTCATCACGCTGGCGCGCGACTTCGGCATCCCGGTCATCGAGAAACGCATCACGCGCGACGAAGTCTATACGTGCGACGAAGCGTTCTTCACCGGCACGGCCGCCGAAGTCACGCCCATCCGCGAACTCGACAACCGCACCATCGGCGAGGGCAAGCGCGGCCCGATCACGGAGAAGCTGCAAAGCGCGTTCTTCGACGTGGTCGGCGGCAAGAACGAAAAGTACGCGAGCTGGCTCGCGAAAGTCTGACGCCGCGAGGGCCGCGCCCTCGCGCGAAAGACGACAGCAACGAACGACATTGAAAGAGATAGCAATGAGCGACCTGAAGGAAATGCCGCTGGTGGAATTGTCGGCGAAAGATATCCCCGCGTTCTGCCCGAATCCGAAGATGCAACGCTGGAGCGCGCATCCCCGCGTGTTCCTCGACGTGACGCACGGCGAAGCGCGCTGCCCGTATTGCGGCACGCGCTACAAGCTGAAGGACGGCGAAGTCGTCAAAGGCCACTAAGCTCGCCGAAGCACTCTCCGAGCGTCGTCGATGCGCGCGTTCCGGGTTCTCCCGAGCGCGCGCTTTCGTTCGCTCTCGCTTCTTTTCGCCGCATGGCCGCCGCGCCATGACACCACACGACCGACGTCCCGCCGCCCGATGCGGCGAGCCGCCACTATTTTGAGACCGGAAAACGACTGATGCGCCGTGCGCTGGTTATAGCACCGAACTGGATCGGTGACGCGTTGATGGCGCAGCCGCTGTTCACGCTTTTGCGAAAGCATCATCCGCGCATCGCAATCGATGCCGTCGCGCCGACCTGGGTCGCGCCCGTGCTCGAACGCATGCCGGAAATCCGCGACGTCTACGCGACGGATCTCGCGCACGGCAAGCTGCAACTGCTGCGCCGCTGGCAGCTTGCGAGCGACCTGCGCGATGTCGGCTACGACGCCGCGTACGTGCTGCCCAATTCCGCCAAGTCCGCGCTGATTCCGTGGATGGCGGGCATCCGGCTGCGCATCGGCTACAAGGGCGAGGCGCGTTACGGGCTCTTGAACGTGCGACATCCGAATCCGCCGAAGACCGAGCGCCCGCCGATGACCGCGCAGTATGCCGCCCTCGCCTATGCGCCGGGCGCGAAGCTGCCGTTCATCGACCGCTACGCGCAGGCTCACGACGCAGCGGCAAGCGACGCGCCGCTTTTGCCCGTGCCGCGCCTCGAAGCCGATCCGAACGAAGCGGCGCGCGTGTCGGCGCGCTTCAATCTGGATACGCGCGCGCCGCTCGTCGTGTTCTGCCCCGGCGCGGAGTACGGCCCGGCCAAGCGCTGGCCGCCCGAGCACTTTGCGTCGCTCGCGCAGTTCGTCGCGCAGTCGTTTCCGTATGCGCGCATCGTCGCGCTCGGGTCGAAGAAAGATTCGGCGGCCGCGCAGGCCATCGCGGAGCGCGCGCCGAACGTGCGCAATCTGTGCGGCCAGACATCGCTCGGCGAAGCGTGCGCGCTGATCGCCCGGGCGAGCGCCGTCGTCACCAACGACTCCGGGCTGATGCACGTGGCGGCAGCGCTCAAACGTCCGCTCGTCGCGGTGTACGGCTCCACCGATCCGCGCCACACGCCGCCCTTGTCCGACGTCGCAAAGGTACAATGGCTTCATCTTGAGTGCAGTCCGTGCTTTTCCCGCGAGTGTCCGCTCGGCCATCTGAACTGCCTGCGCGAACTCTCTGCCGAACAGGTTTTCGCCGATCTGCGCGGCATGTTGCTCGCGCATCGCTAAGGCGTCGCGCCTGCCCTGCGTCACGCCTGCCCTGCCGCGGCGGCTTTGCGGCGGCATCGGCTTTTTCGTGTGCGGGCGCGGACACGCGAGTGTCTCCGAACGGGAGGCATGCTTTGAACCATGACCGATGCGGCACGCCATCGTGACACGGCGTTGCGCGCGAATGCCAGAGACCCACGAGCCCATGCCACGTTTCGCCCGCCTATTCGAAGCCGCCGCCGACACTCTCAACGCTTACTATCAGGCTGTCGCGGACAACAGCATCGACGCTGTGATGTCGCTTTGGATCGACGAGGAGTTCGCCACCTGCATCTGCGCGGACGGCACGCATCTGCATGGCCTCGAAAGCATTCGCGCGGGCCTCGGCAAGCAGTTCGGCGCGCAGGCCGTCAGCATCGAGCCGCTCGATATTCGCGTGTACGACAGCCTCGGCACGGTCGTGTATGCAATCGCGGAGGCGCATCAGCCGGCCGGGACCGCCGCGCCGCGCATGATTTTCTCGACTTACGTGATGGTTCACGAACGCGGCGAATGGCGTATTGCGCACATTCACGCGAGCGAAATGCCGATGGAAGCGGCCGGCCAGTTCGCCGCGAAGCTGCGTCACGGGCAGGGACCGTTGCACTGAAATACCGCAGTCACGAAGCATAGAAAAGACGTTCGCCGGGGAGAAGGCCATGAAGCGCGATCCGTTGTTGAAACACGATTCGTCGTTCGTGGACAAGGCGCCCGCAGTCGCGCTGAAGGAAACCGTGCAGGCCGCAGGCAGCGTGCTCGCCGAACCCGTCTCGCAATGGCTCTACAGCGCGCCGCGCTGGCTGCCGACAAGTCACGCGCAAACCATCGTGCCCGCGCTCTTCGGGCGCAAGCCGGCGGTGCGTTATCGGCGCGAACGCTGGGATACGCCGGACGGCGATTTCATCGACGTGGACTGGCTCGCGCACGATGACGCAACGCGCCCGGCATCGACCGCGCCGCTTTTCGTGCTGTTTCATGGCCTCGAAGGCAACTCCGACTCCCACTATGCCCGCACGATGATGGCCGCCGCCCATGCGCGCGGCTGGCACGGCGTGGTGCCGCACTTTCGCAGTTGCAGCGGCCCGATGAACCGGCTGCCGCGCTTTTACCACCTCGCCGATAGCGCGGAAGTCGACTGGATCTTGCGGCGACTGCGCGAAAGGCATGCGGGCCCGATCGTCGCGGCGGGCGTGTCGCTCGGCGGCAATGTGCTTCTGCACTGGCTATGCGAGCGAGGCACGGACGCTTCGATTATCAGCGCGGCCGCCGCCATTTCGGCGCCGCTCGATGTCCACGCGGGCGGTCAGGCGATCTCGCAAGGCTTCGGCATGATCTATACGCGCAGCTTCCTGAAGTCGCTCAAGAAGAAGGCGCTCGCGAAGCTCGATCAGTTTCCGGGTCTGTACGACCGCCACGCCGTGCTCGCCGCGCGCACGCTCTATGAATTCGACAACGTCGTGACCGCGCCACTGCACGGTTTTCGCGATGCCGACCATTACTGGACGACGGCGACCATCCGCGCGCATCTGAACCGCATCGAAGTGCCGGCGCTCGTCTTGAACGCCCGCAACGATCCGTTCCTGCCCGAGCGCGCGCTGCCTTCGCAGGCCGAAGTGTCGGCGTCCGTCACGCTCGATCAGCCGAACCACGGCGGCCATGTCGGCTTCATGACGGGGCCGTTTCCGGGACGCATCGACTGGCTGTCGTCGCGCGTGTTCGGCTACCTCGAACATTTTCTTCCGGGCGAATGAATCATGGATGAGATCGTCAAGCAGGCGCTGGCCAAGTGGCCGAACGTTCCGCATTGCACGGGCTGGCTGTTGCTGGACCGCCGCGGTCAGTGGCGCATGCGGGACGAGGCCGCACAGGCCGCGGGCGCGCTCGGCGATGCCATTCGCCACGAAGCGCTGATCGGCTTCATCAACCGCAATTACGAGCGCGATCCGGACGGCCAGTGGTTCTTTCAGAACGGGCCGCAGCGCGTGTATGTGGAACTGGCTTATACGCCGTGGATCGTGCGTCTTTCCGCGATGGACGGCGCATTGCGGCTGACGGACCATACCGGCGCACCGTTCGACCCGGCGCAGGCATTTCTCGACGACGAAGGCGCCCTGCTCTTTTCCGACGCTGCCACGCCGCCGCGCGTCGCCGCCCTGCACGATCACGATCTCGATCTGTTTTCGAGCCACGCGACGTTCGATGACGCGTCGCGCGGCGGCGTCTTCCATTTGCGCGATGGAGCCGATCTGCCGTTACAGCCTATCGCACGCGCCGACGTCGAGTCGCGCTTCCGGTTCGTCGCCAGTCCGGCTGCGCGCGCGGCATCGAAAGCCTGAAGCGTCAGCTCCTTTTTTCCTCGTCGCGCTCTTCCTTGTAGCGTGCTTCGAAATCGCGCAGCCGCGCGGAAATCGTCGAGAGATCGTAGAAGCTGGCGGTTCTGACATCGCGTGCTTCCTTCAGCTGGCGGATGGCGGACGGCCATGCGCCGTCGAGCGCCAGTTTCTCGGCCATCGCCTGATGCTGGCGCAGCGGATCGTTCAAGCCCGCGCTGGCCTGCGCCAGATACAGCCACCAGTCCCCGCGCGCCGGTTCTGCGCGCGTTTCGCGGCGCGCGAGCGTCTGCGCTTCCTCGTAGCGATGCGCGGCCATCAGCGCTTGCAGATGCGCGTCGATCGCCGCGTGCGAGTTGGGCCAGCGCGTCTGGGCGATATCGGCGAGGCGCACGGCGTCGTCGTAGCGGCCCGCGCGACGCGCGATGTCGGCGGCGAGCACGTCGAGGCTCGGCGTGCTGCGGGCGGCTTCGTGGGCGGTCACGCGCACGGGCGGGAGCGCGATGGGCGCGCTTGCCGCAGCAGGCGCGGCGCGCTCGGCGTTGGGCGCGTTCAGCGCACCGTATGCGCTGCTGCTCAGGAGCGAAGACATCGAGACGGCCGGCGCGGAGGGGGTCGCGAGCGCGGCGGTCTGTGGCGTCGAGTGCGGGGCGGCGTTGGTTGTGGACGCGTCGCGAAGATTGACCGCTCGAGAAGGTGGCACGTCCTCGCCGCGAACAGGAGCACGCGCAGCTTGCATTCCGCCCCGAGCGTTGGCCGCCGAAACGGACGCGCCGTGAGCGTTGGCCGCTTGGGAAGGTGGCGCTTCCGTCGCGCCCTCAGGCGCACGCGAAGCTTCGATTCCGGCGCCAACGCCCGCCGCCGGAGCCGAAGCGCCGTATCGCGACGATGCGGCAAGGCTTTCGCTTTGCGCGCTCGACGCACGCTTTTGCCCCTGTGCGTGGGACTTGCTTTCGCTGCGCGCGCCCGACGCCGCACTGGCTCCGGAAGCCCGGGGGCTCTTAGCTGGACCGCCCTCGACCGTCTGCGCCAGTTCGCGCCGCGCCTGCACCGAAGCCGCCGCCGCGCTCGCCTCCTCGCCTTCGAAGAGCCGCCGGGCGTTGGCGAGCGCATCGTTGGCGGCGTCGTAATCGCCCATCAGCGAACGCGCGAGCGCGATGCCGTACCAGTTCGCGGCGGGATTGAGCGCGGTCTGGTCGTCGATTTCCGACTTTAGACGGCTCGCGACCTCGCGATAGTCGCTCGCATAGTTGACCTGAAGCACGCGCGAGCGCGCACGCACGAACGCGTATTCCGGCGACTGCCGCGGCTGCCGGTACGGCACCCGTCGCGCGCGGTCCTCCATGTCGGCGATGCGCTCGGTCGTCAGCGGATGCGTGCGCGCGTACGCCGGCACGCCGTTATCGGCCATCGACGCGCGGTCGAGCCGCTCGAAGAACGCGGTCATCGCGTAGGGATCGTAGCCCGCTGCCGCGAGCATCTGAAAGCCGACGCGGTCGGCCTCGTGCTCGGCGGCGCGTGAAAAGCGCAGCTGGTTATCGACGGCGAAGGCCTGTCCGCCCATCGCGATGCCCATGCCGAGATCGCCGCTGTGCGTCATGACGCCCGCCAGCAGCCCGGCGAGCATGGCCGCGAGCGCCGCGTACCCGCTCTTCTCCTGCGCGCCGATCATGCGCGCGATGTGGCGCTGGAGCACGTGCCCCATCTCGTGCCCGACGACGGACGCGAGTTCCGATTCCGTCTGCGTCGCCGAGATCAGCCCCGTGTTGACGCCGACGAAGCCGCCCGGCATCGAGAACGCGTTGATCTGCGCATCGCGCACGGCGAAGAGTTCGAAGTCCGGACGATAGCCGCCGAGGTACTGCGTCGCGGCGGCAGCGGAGAGCTTCGATGCGATGGAGTCGAGGTAATCGCGGATCAGCCAGTCGTCGAGGTAGTCGGGATCGGCGCGGACTTCGCGCATCATCCGCTCGCCGAGCTTGCGCTCCGCCTGAGGCGAGAGCGTGCCGCCGGAGCCGTCGCCCAGATCCGGCAGTTGCACGGACGACAGCGGCGCGCGCAGGCCCGCCATCGCGCCCGGCCGATTGGCGAAGCGGCTTTCGGCGCCGCCGTAGACGCCGAAGATGCCGTCGGCGACGGTGTTAGGTGGTGTGCTGGCGGTGGAGGTTGCGGGGGGCTGCGAGGTTGCGTTCGCGGCGTTGGTTGCATTCGCTGCGGTCGGCCCGTTCGTCGCGTTGGTCGCGTTCGTCGCGTGGGTCGCGTTGGTCGCGTTGGTCGCAATTCTTGCGTTGGTCGCGTTGACTGTATTGGCCGTATTCGCCGCGCTCGCCGCGCTCGTCGTGCTTGTCGCGCTTGTCGCTGCTGCACCGTTGGCCAAGTTTGCCCGGTTAGTCGCGTTCGTCGAAGTCGTCGAAGCCGTCGAAGTCGTCTCGGTCGTCCCGGTCGCGATGTTCACCGCGTTCGTCGCCTTCGCCGCGCTCGCGTCATGCTCCCCACGACCCGCGCTCGCGCCCGCCTGCGCCGCAGCGAACGGCGGCATGGCGAGACTGAGGCACAAGGCGAACACGAGCCCGCGGCTCGGACGATTCAAGAGCATGGCGCGAAGCCGGAGCGTCGCCGGCGGTCAGCGTGAGAACAGGAACGCGCTTATCGTATCAAGTGTTGCCCGCGCGGCGGTACGTGCGGACACGGCTTCGCGCCGAATTTGCCGGAGGCCCCGCTGGTAAGATAAGCGCCCACTGCAAGGAGACGCTATGTCCGGACTCACACATTTCGATGCCGCCGGCGAGGCGCACATGGTCGATGTCGGCGGCAAGAACGAGACGCGGCGCATCGCGGTGGCGCGCGGGTCCATCGTCATGCGCGACGACACGCTCGCACTGATCCGCGAAGGACGCGCGAAAAAGGGCGATGTGCTCGGCGTCGCGCGCATCGCGGCCATCCAGGGCGCAAAGCGCACCGCCGATCTGATCCCGCTGTGTCATCCGCTTGCCCTGACGCGCGTGGCCGTCGAGTTTTCCGTCGATGACGCGCTGCCCGGCGTGCATTGCGAAGTACGCGTCGAGACCGTGGGGCGCACGGGCGTCGAGATGGAGGCGCTCACCGCCGTGCAAGTCGGCCTGCTGACCATCTACGACATGTGCAAGGCCGTCGATCGCGGCATGACCATCACGAACGTGCGCGTGATGGAAAAGCACGGCGGGAAGTCGGGCGACTGGGTGGCGGACTCTCAGCCGTCCGCCTGAACCGCGCCCGAGCCGGCGCTTATTCGTCGGCGTCGTCGTCCGTGGGGGAATCGGTGCCCTCCGGCGACCCATACCGCTTGACCAGATCGGCCTTGAAGCCCGCCAACGGCGCACCGATTTCATCGACGGTCCGATACACCGACGCAAGTTGCGTCGGCCAGTCATGGAGTTGGGTCGCGAAGATTTGCAGACGCGCCATCGTATCCATTGCTTCGCTACGCTGACCCGCGAGCGCCTGCAACACCGCGTAACGGCGCAACACCGTCTCGCCGGGCAGCAAAGCGATGGCCTGCCGATGCGCCGCCAGCTTCGCTTCGATGTCCTGCGCGTTCATCGGCAGCAGCGTCGCCGCGCCATACTCGCCCCAAGCGCCGAAGAGGAACGACGGATCGTCGCGATACTGCTCCGCGGGCCGCGAGCCGTAGTACAGCACCTCGGCGCGGTTGTAGTCGCGCATCGTCGGATAGAGCGCGATCAGACCCGCCACGACGAGAAAGACATAGACGCCATACGACACCGGCCGCGCCACGAGCCGCAACGGCCGCGTCTCCAGAAGACCGATCACGAGCATCGCGGGCATCAGAAAGAACATGTACTGCTGCGGATATTCGACGAGCGCGTGCATCATCAGCACGCCCAGCAGCGAGAGCGCGAAAACGCGCGCCGGCGTATGCGGCGCCCGCAGCACGCGAATCAGCCACAAGACGATGCCCGCAACCAGCACCGCGACGCCGAGCAGCCCGGTCTTCGCCAACAGGTCGATGAAGATATCGTGCGCGTTGTTCGCAATCTCGACGCCGCCGAGCTCGCGCACCATGTCGAACTGGTAACGCGGAAACTCGCCCCAGCCGACGCCGAGCAGCGGATGCGTCTTGAACATCGTCCAGCCGTACTTCCACAGCGCGAGACGCGGCGCGATCTGATTGGCGTCCTGCATGCGCTCCGCCGCCGATTGCGCGAGGTCCAGTTGATAGCGCACGTTCACCCAGCGCACCACCGCGTTCACCGCCACGAAGAGCACGGCAAGCACGAACGGCACGACCCATGCGCGGACGTCACGCGCCTCGCGTCCATCGCTCCCGGTCGGGCCGTCGAGGTCGTCCGCCGCGCCGGGGCGTCGGCGAATGAAGGCCATCCAGAATCCGGCGACGACGATTACCGCCGTTTGCAGCCACGGTCCGCGCGAGACGGTGAGCGCGAGCCCGAACGAAAGCACCGCCGACACCACGAGCCCGATCACCACCGGCATGCGGCGCGTCTGCACCAGATACATCGCCCCTGCCAGGCCGAACGCGATGACGGTCGCGAGATGGTTCGCCTGCGCCATGTTGCCGAAGAGCCGCCGTTCCGTCGCGACGTTGTAGGCCACGACGAACGGCGCGAACCGGGCTTCCATGTGGAACAACTGCACGGTCTGGCAGAACACCGCGAAGAGGCCGCCCGCCAGCAACGCGGCAGCGCCGATGCGCAGCGCCTTCTCCGACAGTCCCGCGCGCACCAGCCCGAACCCCGTATGCACGGCCACGAACGATGCGAGCAGATAGGCGCCGCCGAGCCAGTTCATCGAAGGCTGCGCGACCGGCAGCAGCACCGTCTGCGCCACCAGCACGATGCCGAACGCGAGCGGCATCAGCCCGACAACCGGCGACGCGAACGGCACGCGCGGCTCCGAAACGCGGACGAGTATGGCGACCGTGGCTCCGAGCGCGAGATACAAGGCCAACGCGCTGTATTCGGCGTAGAACGTCGGGATCGGATACGTGTGGTTGACGACGCCGAACGGAATCGTCAACGCAAGACACAGAACGGCAAAGCAAAGGTAGCGCGCGAATTGGGAAGGCATGAGGGGCTGGGAACGTCGGGAACCGGCGCACTATACAAAACTTTGCGTCCGCTGTGCGCCGCGCACCGGCAAATGCTACGAAATCCACCGGTTCCCGCGCGGCGCTCATGCCTTCTTCTTCACCGCTTGCGATTCGCTCAGGCGCGGCACTCGGGCGGCGCAAGATTGGCCGGCAGGGTCGCGGCTTGCGCGGGCGCAGGTCCCGCGCCCGGCGCAGGCAGCGACGAAGCCGCTTTGCCTGCCGCGAAGCATTCCCACGTGATCGTGCCCGCCTGCACCGAGCCGCGCGTCAGCGCGACGCGGGCCGTCGGCGTCTCGGCGTTATCGGGCGCGGAAGGCACGAGCACGAGCGTATTCGATCCGGCCGGCGCGACGCGCGTCGTATAGGCAATCGTGATCTGCCCGCTGTCGCTGTCGACGTGGATGGACTCGATGTTGCGCGTGCCCGGCGGCGACGCATACGCGCTCGCCAGATCCGCGCCGCTCGCGGCATTCTCGGCCACCGCGAGCCGCGCCGATGCCGCGAGCGACATGCCCTCGCCCACGCGGCTACGCGACAGATAGTCCTGATACGCGGGAATCGCGTAAGCCGCGACCACGCCGACGATCGCCAGCACGATCATCAACTCGATCAGCGTGAAACCGCGCGCGCCGGCCTGCGCGCGTTTCAGCCATGCACCGAAGCCGTCGCCCTCGCGCGACGCCTTTACATCCAAAGCCATGCTCGTCATTGCCACTCCCTGAAAGACACGAAGCGTCGGCCGCGATATGCGAACCGAACGCTTCGATGGTAGGGAGGGCGCGACGGCCGCGACAGTCGGCCATTCGGCTAACGCCTGCGTACGTGGGGAGTCAGCCCGTGCTCGCGAGCGCGCGGCGCTTCATCAGCCAGCCCGCCGCGATCACGAGCGCCGCGCCCGCGAGGCGCGCGGCATACCCTGCCGCTTCGGTGTTGAGCGCGGGCCAGCGGTCGATGAACGGATCGTCGATGATGAGTCCGCCCGCGATCCATCCGAGCAAGCCCGCGCCGAGCAGCACGACAATCGGGAAGCGGTCGAGCAGCTTCAGCACCAGCGTGCTGCCCCACACGATCAGCGGAATGCTCACGACGAGCCCAAAAATGACGAGCACGAAGCGGTGCTGCGGGTCCGCGGTCTCGGCGGCACCCGCAATCGCGATTACGTTGTCGAGACTCATCACCGCGTCGGCGACGATGATCGTCTTGACGGCCGCCCAGAGCTTGTCCGACGAACCGATGTCGGGCTCGTCGTGGCCGGGTTGCAGGAGTTTCATGCCGATCCACAGAAGCAGCAAGCCGCCGAGGAATTTGAGGAACGGGATATCGAGCAGAAAGACCGCGAACGCGATCAGCACGACGCGCAAAACAATGGCGCCGAGGGTGCCGAGCACGATGCCGCGCGTGCGCTGCGTGGCGGGAAGATCGCGGCACGCGAGCGCGATCACGACGGCGTTGTCGCCCCCGAGCAGAATGTCGATGACGATGATTTGCAGAACCGCGCCCCAATGGAGCGTCGCGAAAAATTCGAGCATGGGCAGAACGAGCTGTGACCGGAAACAAAAAAGCGAGGAAGCCAACGCTCCCTCGCTTTTTATTCGCCTTAACGAAAGGATTCAGTAAGAGTACCAAACCCTCGCGTTGCGCGCCCGACTGCCTTAGATCACCGACTTCAGCAGGCGGCCCATCTCGGACGGGTTCTTCGTGACCTTGATGCCGCACGCGTCCATGATTTCGAGCTTGGCGTCCGCGGTGTCCGCGCCGCCCGAGATCAGCGCGCCAGCATGGCCCATGCGCTTGCCGGGAGGCGCCGTCACGCCCGCGATAAAGCCGACGACCGGCTTCTTCATGTTGTCCTTGATCCAGTAAGCGGCGTTCGCTTCGTCCGGACCGCCGATCTCGCCGATCATGATGACGGCGTCCGTTTCCGGATCGTCGTTGAACATCTTCATCACGTCGATGTGCTTCAGACCGTTGATCGGATCGCCGCCGATGCCGACCGCCGACGACTGGCCGAGGCCGAGCGCCGTCAGTTGGCCGACCGCTTCGTACGTCAGCGTGCCCGAACGCGACACCACGCCGATGCGGCCCTTGCGGTGAATGTGGCCCGGCATGATGCCGATCTTCAGCTCGTCCGGCGTGATGGTGCCGGGGCAGTTCGGTCCGAGCAGCAGCGTCTTGCGATTTTCGCGGCGCATGCGGTCCTTGATTTCGAGCATGTCGCGAACCGGAATGCCTTCCGTGATGCAGATCGCGAGATCGAGATCGGCCTCGACGGCTTCCCAGATCGCGGCGGCTGCGCCCGCGGGCGGCACGTAGATGACCGAAACGGTCGCGCCGGTTTCCGCCTTCGCTTCCTTGACGGACGCGTAGATGGGAATGCCTTCGAAGTCTTCGCCGGCCTTCTTCGGGTTCACGCCCGCAACGTACGCTTCACGGCCGTTCGCGTATTCGCGGCACGCGCGCGTGTGGAACTGGCCGGTCTTGCCGGTGATGCCCTGCGTGATGACCTTCGTGTCTTTGTTGATCAGAATCGACATGTAGTGACCTCTGTTCGTTTGGCGTCGCCAAAGCAGTTGCCTTGCGCCGCCATTCGTATCTGGTGGAACGCTCTCTTAGGCTCGGTAAGCGAAGCGCGCTTACTTGCCTTCGGCAGCCGCGACGACCTTCTGCGCGGCTTCTTCCATGCTGTCGGCCGAAATGATCGGCAGTCCCGACTCCGCCAGCATCTTCTTGCCGAGGTCTTCGTTGGTGCCCTTCATGCGCACGACGAGCGGCACCTTCAGGTCCACGGCCTTCGACGCCGCGATCACGCCTTCCGCGATCACGTCGCAGCGCATGATGCCGCCGAAGATGTTCACGAGAATGGCCTTCAGGTTCGGGTTCTTCAGCATCAGCTTGAAGGCTTCCGTGACCTTTTCGGTCGTCGCGCCGCCGCCGACGTCGAGGAAGTTCGCCGGTTCGCCGCCGAACAGCTTGATGGTGTCCATCGTGGCCATCGCGAGGCCCGCGCCGTTCACGAGACAGCCGATGTTGCCGTCGAGCGAGATGTACGCGAGGTCGAACTTCGACGCTTCGACTTCAGCCGGATCTTCTTCGTCCAGATCGCGATAGGCGACGATTTCCGGGTGACGGAAGAGCGCGTTCGAATCGAAGTTGAACTTGGCGTCGAGCGCGATCACCTTGCCGTCGCCGGTGACGATCAGCGGGTTGATTTCGGCGAGCGATGCGTCGGTTTCGTAGAACGCCTTGTAGAGGCCCTGCAGGATCGCGCGTGCTTGCGGGATCGATGCGTCCGGAATGCCGATCTTGCGCGCGAGGTCGTCCGCGTCCTTGTCTTGCAGGCCGGTCGACGGCTCGACGGCGAACTTGTGCAGCAGTTCGGGCGTCTTTTCCGCGACTTCCTCGATGTCCATGCCGCCTTCGCTCGACGCCATCACGACGATCTTCTGCGAAACGCGGTCGAGCACGAGGCCGACGTACAGTTCCTTCTTGATGTCCGCGCCTTCTTCGATCAGGAGGCGGTTCACCTTCTGGCCTTCCGGACCGGTCTGGTGCGTGACGAGCTGCATGCCGAGGATCTGATTCGCGTACTCGCGAACCTGCTCGATCGACTTCGCAACCTTCACGCCGCCGCCCTTGCCACGGCCGCCCGCGTGAATCTGCGCTTTGACGACCCAGACCGGGCCGCCCAGCTCTTCCGCGGCCTTGACCGCATCATCCACCGAGAACACGGGTTTGCCGCGCGGGACCGCGACGCCGAATTTCCGCAGGATTTCCTTACCCTGGTACTCGTGAATCTTCATGCGTGATTCCTTCAGTCTGAGAGTTGGAGTGAACTTCTTCGATTTCGAATTGCTTGAACCGCTGATTGTTTGATTCTTGTCCGGTTGCCGGGAGCGTTCCGCGTCGCGCATGGGAGCGTGTCTGCGAGCGTGTCAGGTGTCCGGCCTTTCGCGTTCCGCCTGGCCACGGTCCTCCGCCCGCGATGGCTCATGGCCGAACCAGCGTGGATAGTATTCGCGCACGGCCGGGCCGTCGAAGCGCAGCGCGTGGCAGCGGCCGAGCTGGAACGGCGGCTGGACGGACGCCGACTCTGTTCCGCCTTGCGCGAAAGGACTGCCGCTCTCGATGGACCACACTTCGCCGGAGAACGCCTGGATGGCCGCGGTCGGCAACACGGCGCATAGCTCGGTGAGATGCGTGCAGCCCGCCGTTCCGCGCAGGCGCGCGCCGGCTTCGCGACGAAAATTCTGGAGCAGATTGAGTCCGATGAGCGCGCGATACGCCGAATTCGACTCGGCGCACAACGCCGCATAAGGCGCCCACTCGGAAGACGCCTCGGCGTCGACGATGGTGAGCTTGCGGTCGATGGTGATGCGCAGCCAGAGTTCATGGATCGGCAGGCCTTGCGGCCGGACGCCCGCCGCGAGCGGAAAGTCGCGGGGCTTGTCATCGGTTAGACAGGCTTCGATGTCCCACAGACCGTCGTCCCGCTCGAACGCTTCCAGCCGAATCGCGCGACGATGGCGCAACTGTCGGGAAACGGGCGGAGAAAGAGGCATGGGACCAAAGCCGGAACGGGAAACCGTTGAATTTTAGCATAGCGAGTATTTCGGGCCGTGCATGCGCCTGATGATTGGCGGATGCCGGCGCACGGCGCGTCACGAGGGCCGCGAGGTGCGTCACTCGTCGCTCGGCTCGTCGATCCAGTCTTCGTCGCCGCCCTTCAGTATTTTTCCGATGGTGCTGGCCGAAAAACCGCGCGCCGCAAGAAAGCGGGCCTGTTTTGCACGCTCGGCGGGTGTCTCGGGCACGACGCCGTACTTCTTCTCCCACACGGCCTGGGCGCGCGCGGTTTCGGTTTGCGCGAGCTTGTCCGCCGTTTCACCGATCAACGCCTCGCCGACCGCGTGCCGCTTCAGTTCGTTGATGATCCGGCTGCCGCCCATGCGCGGCGCGCGACGATGAACGACGCTCTCCACGAAACGCTCGTTGGACAACCAGCCGTCGCGTTCCAGGCTGTCGAGCGTGTTTTCGAGCGAGTCGGCTTCCTGCACGTACGGACGCAGTTTGCGCGACAGCTCCGCGCGACTGTATTCGCGGCGCGAAAGGTAGGCCAATGCGCGGCCTTTGAGTGAGCGTTGCGGTCGTCTTGGGTTGTTCGCGTCCGGTGCCTTGCGCGGTCGTTCGGTCGAGCGGCTGTATGTCGGGTCTGATGGTGGTTCGGGCGCGCACTGCTCGAATGGCTCGAACGGATCGGCGTCTTCGAAGCGATTCGAAAAAGGATCTGCGCTGTCGTCCGGTAAGCGCGCTTCTTTCGGCGGCTTAGGCGGCCCGTCAAATTTTTGGACCGGTTGCGTCGTGGCCTTAGCGAGAAGCGAGCGCGCCTGCGCTAGACGCGCGGCGCGATCAGGCTCTTGCGCCGCCAACGGCTCATGCGCGGCGCTTGCTGGCGCGTCGGGATTCGCATCTCTCTTCGGGCTCGCAGTCTTTGACGACTTGGCCACCGAGCGCGGCGACTCGGCCACCGCGAATGTTTCTGTTGGGATTGGCCGGTCGGGTTCATTCATGAGCCCTTGCGCCGTATCAGAAACACCACGCGCCGACGCGAATGGCTTCGCGCCGGCGCGTGACGTCGTACTTCGGGTCGACCAGCGCGATTTGCTGGATGCCGCGCGCCGCTCGCTGCTGCGCTCGTAGCGGTCTATGCCATAAGCGTGATCGGCCGACTCACCGCCGCTGCGCGCAGACGACTCGAACGCAGCATCGTCGCCCGACTCACCCGCGCCGTCAGACCGGCCCGCACGGCCCCGCCGAAATTCGGCGCTGCCAGCCTTCGATCCGAACCGGCGCTTGAACATCGACCGTGCGGCGCGACGCTTATTCGTCGTCCGCTACTGCTGCGCCCGCGGTGACACCGTCCGCCAGCGCCGCCACACCCAGCGATTCGCGAATCTTGTTCTCGATCTCGCGCGCGATGTCCGGGTTCTCGCGCAGGAATTCTCGCGCGTTGTCCTTGCCCTGACCGATGCGATCGCCGTTATAGCTGTACCACGCGCCCGCCTTGTCGACGAGTTTGGCCTGCACGCCCAGGTCGATGATTTCGCCCTGACGCGAAATGCCTTCGCCGTACAGAATGTCGAAGATGGCTTCGCGGAACGGTGGCGACACCTTGTTCTTCACCACCTTGACGCGCGTTTCGTTGCCTATCACTTCGTCGTTCTTCTTGATGGAACCGATACGGCGAATGTCCAGACGCACCGACGAATAAAACTTCAGCGCGTTGCCGCCCGTGGTGGTTTCCGGGTTGCCGAACATCACGCCGATCTTCATGCGGATCTGGTTGATGAAGATCACGAGGCAGTTCGTGCGCTTGATGGTTCCGGTGAGCTTGCGCAGCGCCTGCGACATCAGGCGAGCTTGCAGACCCGGCAGCGAGTCGCCCATTTCGCCTTCGATTTCCGCCTTCGGCACGAGCGCCGCGACGGAGTCGATGACGATCATGTCGATGGAACCCGAGCGCACCAGCGCGTCCGCGATTTCCAGCGCCTGCTCGCCCGTGTCGGGCTGCGAGATCAGCAGTTCCTGCACGTTCACGCCGAGCTTTTGCGCGTATTGCACGTCGAGCGCGTGTTCCGCGTCGATGAATGCCGCCGTGCCGCCGATCTTCTGCATTTCGGCGATCACCTGCAGCGTGAGCGTGGTCTTACCCGACGATTCCGGACCGTAGATCTCGACGACGCGGCCGCGCGGCAGGCCGCCCACGCCGAGCGCGATATCCAGTCCGAGCGAGCCGGTGGACACGACCTGAATGTCTTCGACCGCCTCACCCGCGCCGAGCCGCATGATCGACCCTTTGCCGAATTGCTTTTCGATCTGCGAGAGGGCGGCAGCGAGGGCCTTGCTCTTTTCCGCAGTCATGCCAGCCGGGCCTTTCTTGCTTTCTTCCATGAATCGTCCTTTGCTATGATGAACGGCGTCTGAGGCTTGTGCGCGCGGGCTCTAATGCGGATTCCGCATACTTTCACCCCGCTTTTCGCACAGATGCAGACACTGTATAAAAAAACAGTAGTTTTTGCAAGCCCGATTGCGACGGCGTGGCTTTTTTCCACGTCGCCCGAACCGCGCAAAAACCGCACAACACCCTGGAGACCGCCGCGCCGGGCGAAATGCGGTGCCGGCAATGCGCAACCGCGCATCAGGCGCACAGACGATGCGAATCCTCATTGCCGAAGACGACAGCATACTCGCGGACGGCCTCGTCCGATCACTCCGCCAATCGGGATACGCCGTCGACCATGTGAAGCATGGCGTCGAGGCGGACACCGCGCTGACGCTTCAACCGTTCGACCTGCTGATCCTCGATCTCGGGCTGCCGCTCATGCCCGGTCTCGAAGTGCTGCGCCGGCTGCGCGCGCGCAATTCGCAGATGCCCGTGCTGATCCTGACCGCGGCCGACAGCGTCGACGAACGCGTGAAGGGCCTCGATCTCGGCGCGGACGACTATATGGCGAAGCCCTTCGCGCTCAACGAGCTGGAGGCGCGGGTGCGCGCGCTCACGCGGCGCGGCGCGGGCGGCGGGCCGACGGTCGTCAAGCACGGTTCGCTGTCGTTCGATCAGGTGGGACGCATCGCGCATATCGGCGATCAGGTGATCGACTTGTCGGCGCGCGAGCTGGGCGTGCTCGAAGTGCTGCTGCAGCGGACCGGGCGGCTGGTGTCGAAGGAACAGCTCGTCAATCACCTGTGCGAATGGGGCGAAGAAGTCAGCAACAACGCGATCGAGGTCTACGTCCACCGGCTGCGCAAGAAGATCGAGCCGAGCGGCGCGCGCATCATCACCGTGCGCGGACTCGGCTACACGCTCGAAAAAGCGTCGAACGGCGCGTCGGCAAGCGCGCCGATGCCGCCGAGTCACTAAGCCGGGCCACGCATGGCCTCGCCTGTTTCCAGCGAACGCGCAGACGAGCCGGCGCGCACGCCTCCCTCGTCGGCAAACGCGGCCAACGCAGCCACCGCCGACTCCGACGCGCTGCGCGACGCGCGCTACGCCAATCCCTTCGCTCCGCCGGACGAACTGGAACCGGACAGCGCGACGCATCCGCGCTCGCTCTTCGGCGAAATTCTCGACTGGATGCTCGCGCCGCTTCTTCTGCTCTGGCCGATGAGCATTGCGGTCACCTATCTGGTCGCGAAGTCCATCGCGAACGGGCCGTTCGACCGCGCGCTCGAAGCGGATGCCTATGTCATCGCGCGTCAGATTCAGCCGGTCAACGGCGTCGCGGAACTCCGGCTGCCCGACGCGACGCGTGATTTTCTGCGCGCCGACAACGTCGACAGCGTGTTCTTTCAGGTGCTCGGCACGCGCGGAGAACTGGTCGGCGGCGACCGCGACATGCCCTTGCCGCATGAAGACGACCGGCCGCAGCCAGGCATCGTCGAGTTTCGGGACGACGTGCTGCGCGGCAACGATATTCGCGTCGCCTATACGACCGTCGACCTTCGCGCACTCGACGCCCCGAACGCGCAGCCGGTGCTCGTGCAAGTGGCCGAAACGCTCGACAAGCGAAGCCAGCTCGCCAACGACATCATCAAGGGCGTGATCCTGCCGCAGTTCGTGATCTTGCCGCTCGCCATCGTGCTCGTCTGGTTCGGGCTGTCGCGCGGGCTCGCGCCTCTGCATGCGCTGCAATCGAATATCCGCGCGCGCCGCCCCGACGATCTCTCGCCGCTCGAAGCCGGCCGCGCGCCGCCGGAAATCGCGCCGCTCGTCGCGTCGTTCAACGATCTGCTCACGCGGCTCGAACAGAACATGGAGTTCCAGAAGCGCTTCATCGCCGATGCCGCGCATCAAATGAAAACGCCGCTCGCCGGCCTGCGCATGCAAGCCGAACTGGCGCTGCGGCAGGACGTGTCGAACGAAGTGCAGCGTTCGCTCGAACAGATTGCGACCAGCTCGGAACACGCCGCGCGGCTCGTCACGCAACTGCTCGCACTTGCCCGCGCCGAGAATCGCGCGAACGGGCAGATTTTCTCGCACGTCGAGTTGACGGATCTCGCGCGCCTCGCCGTGCGCGACTGGGTGCAGGCGGCGCTCGCAAAGCGCATGGACATCGGCTACGAGGAGCCGCCGTATCCGGTCGAAGTGGAAGGCAACGCGGTGATGTTGCGCGAGATGCTCTCCAATCTGATCGACAACGCAATCCGCTACACGCCGACCGGCGGGCGCATCACGGTGCGCGTGCGGGCCGACGAGACGAATGTCGATCTCGTGCATCTCGAAGTGGAAGACACCGGCCTCGGCATTCCGCCGGCCGAACGCGAGCGCGTCGTCGAGCGGTTCTATCGCATCCTCGGCCGCGAAGGCGATGGCAGCGGCCTCGGCCTTGCCATCGTCAAGGAGATCGCGACGATTCACGGCGGCACGCTCGCCATCGAGGATCACGTCTATCAGGAAGCGCCGAGGCTTGCCGGGACGCTGGTACGCGTCAGCTTGCAGCGGGTTTATCCTGCCCGGGACAAACCCTGAGCGCTTATTCGCCAGCGCGTCGATGATTCAGCGCGATGTGCGCGGTTTGTTTGCCGAACTGAGCGCTTTATCGACGAGTTAGCAGAACTTCGTAGTTCCGGCCCCACCAAGAGCCTGCATAGACCGAGTCAGAACGCCGTAAGTTTTCGTTCCAATAATCCTTGCACCGGCGCCGCGCTTGCGGCCCGATGGAATCGGGATAGACGGAAAACCTAAGGAGACGATTCATGGCAACGGTCGAAGGGCGCATTTCGCACGCGCCGATGACGAACGAGGAGCGGAAGGTCATCTTCGCCTCGTCGCTCGGCACCGTGTTCGAGTGGTACGACTTTTATCTCGCGGGCTCGCTCGCGATCTACATCAGCAAGACGTTCTTCTCGGGCGTCAACCCGACGGCCGGCTTCATCTTCACCTTGCTCGGCTTCGCGGCGGGCTTCGCGGTGCGTCCGTTCGGCGCGATCGTGTTCGGGCGGCTCGGCGACATGGTCGGCCGCAAGTACACGTTCCTGGTGACCATCGTCATCATGGGTCTCTCGACGTTCCTGATCGGCTTTTTGCCCGGCTACGCGACCATCGGTATCGCCGCGCCGATCATCTTCATCGCGATGCGGCTGTTGCAAGGGCTCGCGCTCGGCGGCGAATACGGCGGTGCCGCGACGTACGTGGCCGAACACGCGCCCGCCAACAAGCGCGGCGCGTGGACCGCGTGGATTCAGACAACCGCGACGCTCGGCCTCTTCATCTCGCTGATCGTGATTCTGGCCGTGCGCACGGCGACGGGCGAAGAGCAGTTCGGCGCGTGGGCGTGGCGCGTGCCCTTCCTCGTGTCGATCCTGCTGCTCGCCGTGTCGGTCTGGATTCGCATGAAACTGCACGAGTCGCCGGTGTTCGAGCGCATCAAGTCCGAGGGCAAGACCTCGAAGGCGCCGCTCACGGAAGCGTTCGGCGAATGGAAGAACCTGAAGATCGTGCTGCTCGCGCTCTTCGGCCTGACGGCGGGCCAGGCGGTCGTGTGGTACACGGGCCAGTTCTACTCGCTCTTCTTCCTCACGCAGACGCTGAAGGTGGACGGCACGAGCGCGAACATCATGGTGGCCATCGCGCTGCTCATCGGCACGCCGTTCTTCGTGTTCTTCGGTTCGCTGTCGGATCGCATCGGGCGCAAGCCGATCATCATGGCGGGCTGCCTGATCGCGGCGCTGACCTTCTTCCCGCTCTTCAAGGCGCTCGCGCACTACACGAACCCGACGCTCGAAGCCGCGACGCAGAAGTCGCCGATCTCCGTGATCGCCAATCCGGACGAGTGCTCGTTCCAGTTCAATCCGGTGGGAACGTCGAAGTTCACGTCCTCGTGCGACATTGCGAAGAGCGCGCTGTCGAAGGCCGGCCTGAACTATCAGAACGTGGCCGCGCCTGCCGGCACGCTGGCGCAGATCAAGGTCGGCGAGACGGTCGTGAACACGTACGACGGCAAGGCCGCCGACGCCAAGGCGCAAGGCGCGGCGTTCGACAAGACGCTCGCCGGCACGCTGAAGAGCGCGGGTTATCCGGCGAAGGCCGATCCGGCGCTCATCAACTGGCCGATGGCGATCGTGATTCTGACCATCCTCGTGATCTTCGTGACGATGGTGTATGGCCCGATCGCCGCGATGCTCGTCGAGATGTTCCCGGCGCGGATTCGCTATACGTCGATGTCGCTGCCGTATCACATCGGCAATGGCTGGTTCGGCGGCTTCCTGCCCGCGACGGCCTTCGCGATCGTGGCGGCGCGCGGCGACATCTACTCCGGGCTGTGGTATCCGGTGGTGATTGCGCTCGCGACGTTCGTGATCGGCATGTTGTTCGTGAAGGACACGCCCAAGTCGAACGTGTATCACGAGGATTGATGCGTTGCGTTCTGCCGGGCCTGCCGCCGTTTCAGGAAAAACTCGCGGCAGGGGTTGACAGGCGTTTCAACCGCCGCCATAATCTCGGCTTCTTTCGGCGAATTAGCTCAGTCGGTTAGAGCGACGGAATCATAATCCGCAGGTCCGGGGTTCGAGTCCCTGATTCGCCACCAGCTTCAAGAAAAAGCCGCTGTTCCGCAAGGACAGCGGCTTTTTTGTCGTCTGACTCCCCGTCCGCGGCTGCCCCCGCCATCGCCAACCTGATCTGGCACGAAATGTTAGTCACCGTACATTCAGACAATTCGCCCGGCGCGATACTCTGTTTGCGCACGGGGGATGTTTCAGCGCAACGAGAGACCAAGAAGACGGGCGGCACTCGACCGAGCCGTGGGTAAAGAATGGGCGTGATGTCTGGCGCAGGTCTTTGCCAACGTCCCGGCGAGTAGCAGGCGAAGAAGTGAACCAGCCATCGCCCCGACAACGAAGTTAAAAGCCGGCAATCGCCGGCTTTTTCTTTTTCGCGAGCCGTGCGCTCAGCGGTACCGAGCGAAGATGGTGCGGGCGCACTCGTCGCACCAGCGACGCTGGGCCGCATCGGCATCCGCTTGCCAGACGTGCCCGAACGCGCATTGCCAAGTCAGCGACGACGCGGCACCCGTCTGACACGACGGCACGAGCGCGCCGCCGCGAGCTTCCGCGATCGCCCGCGCCCGAGCGATTTCGGCCTCGCGCCGCTGCGTCGCGCAGTTCATGCAGCGCACGTTCTGCGACGCATCCAGCGCGTCGTCCCAGTGATGCCCGCGCGTGCATTCCCAGCGGACGAACGCGTCGTCGTTCCCTTCCGCGGATGCGCGCTCGCGGTATCGCAACGCTTCGTCCATCAATGCGCGCTGTCTCTTGCCGATATATTTTTCGCTCATCGCCTCAACGCCTTCGCCCCTGCCGACGCCACGTCGTCAATGCCGTCCGCCGCCCTCCGCCTCCGAACGCGATGTCGTGACCACCGTGCCGTCCGGCCCGAAATGCGCATTGAACATGGCGTCGCGATTCACGCCGTCTTCCAGCCAATGCCAGCTCCACACGCGCTCTTGCTTCAGCCGGTATTCGGCGACCGTCGTCGGCTTGCCTAGGAGCCGCCGCACTTCGTCCTGCGTCATGCCCGGCCGCACTTTAGCGATGTTCTCGGCAGTCAGCACCTGCGTGACCGAGACGAGCAGGCCATCCGGATCGAGATCCACCATGTAGGTGTTTGTGCCCGCCGGGCCGCGCGGATATTCGAGGCGCTTCGAGCCGTCCGTGTAGGTGCGCTCGGTTTCCGGCTCGCCCATCTGCTTGCGAATCTGCGCTTCGTTCGTGACGCCGGGCTTGAGGTCTTTCAGCAGCAGCACGTCCGGCTTCACCGAGTTGAAAAACGAGCTGAGTTTGTTCATCGCTTCCCCGCTCTGTTGCTGATCGCAGCCCGCGAGCAACGACGCCGCGACGAGCGCCGCGCACATGATTCTTTTCATACGGCTCCTTCGACTCAACTGCCCGCGCCGAGCAGCGGCACGGGATCGACGGCGGCGCCCGCCTTTCTGATTTCGAAATGCAGCACCGGCGACCCGCTCGGGCCCGTTCCCATATCAGCGATCGTCGCGCCCTGTTTGACCGTATCGCCTTCGCGCACGAGGAGCTTGTCGTTGTACGCGTAAGCGGTCAGATAGTCGTTGCTATGCCGGACGATGATCATGCGCCCGTACGACCGCAAGCCGCTTCCCGCATACACGACCTTGCCTGGCGCCGCCGCCTTCACGGGCTCGCCGACCTTGCCGGCAATGTCGATTCCCTTGCTCCCGCTCGCCCCGAAGCCGCGCACGATCTCGCCCTTCACCGGCCAGACGAAGGTGCCCTTGCCCGCGGACGCCGTCGCAGCGGGCTTCTCGGCAGCTTTCTCGCTCGATTTCTCAGCCGTCTGCTTCCCCGGCGTCGGCAGTAGCGGCGGCAGGTTTTTCGAAGACGAAGACGAAGACGAAGAAGAACCCGCAGCCGCACCCGCCGTCGACATCGACGCCCCCGGCGGCACGACGCGCAACACCTGCCCGACGTTGACCTGCTTGCTCTCCGGCAGGTTGTTCCACGCAGCGAGGTCGGCGGGCTTCTGCTTGTACTGACGCGAGATGCCGTAGAGCGTGTCGCCCGGCTTCACGCGATAGAAACCCGCCTCGACCGGCGCGGATGCCGACGCCGCCGGCGCGACCGGAACGGGCGCCGTGCTGACCGGCGCGCTTACGGCGACAGGCGGCGGCGGGGACATCGAATTGTCGACGATGGGCGCAGGCGTGCGCGGCGTCGACGTGCATCCGGCAAGACCCGCCGCGACGGATGCGGCGAGCCCGAAACTCGCGATGACCGCCCGAGTGCGCGGTCCCATGACAACTGTGTGCATCGACTCCAACTTTCCCATGCTCTTGTCTTGATCTAGTGCAACGCTCTTGAATTTCCCGCCGCCGGCCGCCGCGCTAACACACGGTCAAGCCGACGCCATACACCGAAGTACCGACACATCCGACGATGCCGCAGCCGGGCAACAGCGAAAGCGCCAGCGCGCAAACCGATATGACCGCAAGCCGCGATCCGCGCCCGCCAGTGCATTTCGCCTTCGGTTCGGACGAAATTGCGACAGCATAAAACATTACAGAATCCAGTTCCTCAGGTCAGTCGACGAGACACTTTAGGCGAAACTTCGCCTGATCCTTCGGGATTCTAAATTTTTCACGATTCTGCCCGCCCGCGCGTTGACGTCGCAGCACGCCGCCGCTTCACACGCCCCAAGCCGGACAGACAATCCACAATCCTTGACACATTGCGCGCTTTTGGCACCGCGCTTTGGGCTACATTCACTGCGCTCGAAAGCGGGAGCCTCCTGCAGTCCTGCATTTTCCTCATCTTTCCGGAGTACTAGCGCATGCAAATTCTGCATCATGGAATCATCGTCAGCCTCATCATCGGCGGCATCGCCGGCTGGCTCGCCGGCCTCATCATGAACGGTACGGGCTTCGGCGTGTTCGTGGACATTCTCGTCGGCATCGTGGGCGGCGTGCTCGGCAACTGGCTCTTCGGCGCAATCGGCATTTCGCTCGGCGGCGGCTTGCTCGGTTCGCTGCTGACGGCAGTGATCGGCGCAGTGGTGCTGCTTTTCATCATCCGCCTGTTCCGGCGCGCCTAAGGGCGCACCTAAGGGCGCGCGTAAGGGCGCATCGGCATGTCGGGCCGGGTTGCTTCGCGCCACGCGAAGCGCCGGCCCGGCCGAATTCCCTCACGCTGTGCTCACACCTTCGAGCCGCGACGGCTCATCTTCCACAGAGCGCCCAACGCAATCGGCACGATGGCAGCGCCAATGCCGACCAGCACGATCACGTTCAGATACTGCCGGATGAACGGGATATTCCCGAAGAAGTAGCCGAGCAGCACGAGAAGCAGCACCCAGATGGCCGCGCCCAAGATGTTGAAAAGCTGAAAGCGCGTCGCGTTCATCGCGGACGCCCCCGCCACGAACGGCGCGAAGGTGCGCACGACAGGCACGAAACGCGCGATCACGATCGTCTTGCCGCCGTGGCGTTCGTAAAAGTTATGCGTCTTCTGCAGCGCCTTGCGGTCAAGAAAACGCTCGAGCACCGGTATGTTCGTATCGAACACCTTCGGGCCGATGGCGCGTCCGATCCAGTAATTGACCGTGTTGCCCGCGACAGCCGCAATCAGCAGCAGCGCGATGAGCGCGCCGAGATCCATCTCGTGCGTGGCCGCGAACGCGCCGCCGATAAAAAGCAGCGAATCGCCCGGCAGAAATGGAAAGACGACGAGCCCCGTTTCGCAGAACACGATGAGGAACAGCACGGCGTACACCCATGCGCCGTACGTATGGATAAAGTCACCGAGCGATTTGTCGATGTGCAGGATGAGTCCCAGGAAATGCAGCAGCGTGTCCAAAAAACTTTCCTCGAAGAAGTGAGCCGGCAACAAGCGAAGGGTCGCGCCATGATACCGAAGTGACCCGGCGCGTCGGTTAAAAAGCACGCATCGAACCGCCATCTTGGGACGCATTGTCGGAACGATGCGCCCCGCGAGCGGCCGATGCGAATGGCTATAATTTCGGCATGGCCGATCTCAACGAACTCTCCGCCGGCGCTTCGACCGCCGCCGTGGCGCGCCGTTCGCGCGCCATCGCCCCGCTTCCCGACCAACTCATCAGCCAGATTGCCGCGGGCGAAGTCGTCGAGCGGCCGGCGTCCGTGGTCAAGGAACTGCTGGAAAACGCACTCGATGCCGGCGCGCGCAGCTTGCGCGTGACGCTTGACGAAGGCGGCGTGAAGCGCATCGTGATCGCCGACGACGGCTGCGGCATGCCTCCCGAAGAACTCCCGCTCGCGCTCATGAGGCATGCGACGAGCAAGATCCGCTCGCTCGCCGATCTCGAAGCCGTCGCCACGCTCGGTTTTCGCGGCGAAGCCATCGCCTCCATTGCATCGGTGGCGGAGCTGTTCATCACGAGCCGCACAGAAGAATGCGCGCACGCCACGCGCATCGACGCGCAAACGGGCGTTATTTCGCCCGCGGCGGGCACGGTCGGCACGACCATCGACGTGCGCGAGCTTTACTTCAACACGCCGGCGCGCCGAAAGTTCCTGAAAAGCGAACAAACCGAGCTCGGGCATTGCCTCGAAGTCATTCGCCGCGTGGCGCTCGCGCGGCCGGACGTCGCCATTTCCGTGATGCACAACGGCAAGGCCGTCGAGCACTGGAACGCGAGCGATCCGGCCACGCGCGTCGCGAAGATACTGGGCGAAGTGTTCGAGACCTCGCATCTGCCGCTCGACGAACGCGCCGGGCCGCTTGCCGTCTACGGTTGCGCGGGCCTGCCGACCGCCAGCCGCGGGCGCGCGGACCAGCAATATTTCTTCGTGAACGGCCGCTTCGTGCGCGACAAGCTGCTCACGCACGCGGTTCGCGCCGCGTATGAGGACGTGTTGCACGGCAACCGCTATCCGGCCTACGTGCTGTTTCTCGATCTGCCGCCCGAATCGGTGGACGTGAACGTGCATCCGTCGAAGATCGAAGTGCGGTTTCGCGATTCGCGCTCGATTCATCAGTACGTGTTCCACGCGGTCCAGCGCGCGCTGGCGCGGCACGCGGGCGCGTCGCCGGAAACGACAGCGGGCGGGCACGCGGCGCAACTCGAACCGACCGGGCCGGCGTCGTTCAGCGCGCGCCCTGTCGCGAGCGCGGGATCGGCGGCCAGGAACGAAAACGGCACCACGTGGATGCGTCAGTCGCGCATGACGCAAGGGTCGCTGCCCGTCGCGCAGCCGCTCGCGCTCTACGACGCGTTGTTCGGGCGCAAGAACGCCGCCGCGCCGGTCGAGTCTGCGGCAGCGGCATCGCCCGCCGTCGCGTGGGCCAACGACGACGGCGCGCCCGCCTACGCCCCCGCGAGCCACGCACACGCCGACGATCAGCCGCTCGGCTTCGCCGTCGGGCAGATTCACGGCATCTACGTGCTCGCGCAGAACGCGCGCGGGCTCGTCATCGTGGATATGCACGCCGCGCACGAACGCATCCTCTACGAGCAGTTCAAGCACGCGCTCGCGGACCGGTCCATCGCCGTGCAGCCGCTGCTGATTCCGGTCTCGATGACGGCCGACCCGGTGGAAATCGGCATCGTCGATGAAGAGCGCGAGACGCTGGACGCGCTCGGCTTCGATCTCGCGGTGCTGTCGCCGACTTCCATCGCGATTCGCGCGGTGCCCGCGTTGCTGAAAGACGCGGACCTCGCCGCGCTCGCCCGCGCCGTGCTCGCCGATCTGCACGCGTACGGCGGATCGCGCGTGCTCACCGAGCGCCAGCACGAACTGCTCGGCACGCTCGCCTGCCACCATGCGGTGCGCGCCAATCGCCGCCTGACGCTCGACGAAATGAACGCCCTCTTGCGTCAGATGGAAGCTACCGAACGCGCCGATCAGTGCAATCACGGCCGCCCGACGTGGTATCAGCTGACGCTCGCGGACCTCGACCGCCTCTTCATGCGCGGACAATGAGCGATTCCGCGTTGCACATAGCCTGTCTGCTCGGGCCGACGGCGTCGGGCAAGACGGCGGCGGCGCTCGCGTTCGCGGCGGCGTCGGCGCGGCCGGTGGAAATCGTGAGCGTGGATTCCGCGCTCGTCTATCGCGAGATGGATATCGGCACGGCCAAGCCCGACGCGGCCGAGCGGGCGGCCGCGCCGCATCATCTGATCGATATCATCGATCCGGCCGACTCGTACTCGGCCGCGCAGTTTCGCGCCGATGCCCTGCGGCTGGTCGGCGAGATCGTCGCGCGGGGCAACGTGCCGCTGCTGGTCGGCGGCACGATGCTGTACTACAAGGCGCTGACTCAAGGCCTTAACGACCTGCCGCCCGCCGATCCTTCCGTGCGCGCCACGCTCGACGCCGACGCCGCGCGCGACGGCTGGCCCGCGCTGCACGCGCGGCTCGCGGCTGTCGATCCGCAGACTGCGGCGCGCCTCGCTCCGAACGATTCGCAGCGCATCCAGCGCGCCCTCGAAATCTATATGCTGACCGGCCAGCCGATGTCCGCGCTGCTCGCCGCGCCGCGCGTGTTGGAGCAGGAAGCGCCGTATGACTTCGTGCCGATCGCGCTCGAACCGTCGGACCGCGCGGTGCTGCATGCGCGCATCGCGGCGCGCTTCGACGCCATGCTCGCGCACGGTTTCATCGACGAAGTGAAGCGGCTGCGCGCGCGCGGCGATCTCGACGTGTCGATGCCGTCGATGCGCTGCGTCGGCTATCGGCAGGCGTGGGAATATCTCGACGGCCTGACCGGCTACGACGAGATGCGCGACAAGGGCATCTTCGCGACGCGGCAGTTGTGCAAGCGCCAGTTGACGTGGCTGCGTGGGATGCCGGAGCGCGTCGTGGTGGATTGCTGCGCTTCAGACGCCACCCAACGCACCGTGCGCGAGATCGAGCGGATAGCGGACGGACAATAAAAAAGCCGCTCGAAAACGAGCGGCTCTTCACCGAAAACGTCCGGCAGCCGATTCAAACCACGACGGTCTGCGCCTCGCCCTCACGGCTCTCGCGCACCACGCCGATCTTCCACACCTGTTCGCCCGCCGCCGACAGCAGGCCCGTCGCCGCATCGGCATCTTCCGCCGCGACGATCACCGCCATGCCGATCCCGCAATTGAATACGCGATGCATTTCCGCATCCGCGACGCCGCCGTGCTTTTGCAGCCACGCGAAAAGCGGCGGCAGCGGCCACGCGCGATGGTCCAGCTCCGCCGTTAAACCCTCGCGCAGCACGCGCGGGATGTTCTCGACAAGCCCGCCGCCCGTGATGTGCGCCATGCCCTTCACCGTGATGCTCTGCATCGCGGAAAGCAGCGGCTTCACGTAGATGCGCGTCGGCGCCATCAGCGCGTCGGCGAGCGAGCGGCCGTCGAAATCGGCGTTCAGGTCCGGATTCGCGCGCTCGATGATCTTGCGCACGAGCGAATAGCCGTTCGAGTGAATGCCGCTCGACGCCAGCCCGAGCACCACATCGCCCGGCGCGATGGTGCTGCCGTCGATGATCTTGCTCTTTTCCACCGCGCCGACCGCGAAGCCCGCGAGGTCGTACTCGCCGTCCGGGTACATGCCCGGCATTTCAGCCGTCTCGCCGCCGATCAGCGCGCAGCCCGCGAATTCGCAGCCCTGCGCGATGCCCTTGACCACATCGGCCGCGGTGTCCACGTCGAGCTTGCCGCACGCGAAATAATCGAGGAAGAAGAGCGGCTCGGCGCCCTGCACCAGAATGTCGTTCACACTCATGGCGACGAGATCCTGCCCGACCGTGTCGTGCCGGTTCAGCTGGAACGCGAGGCGCAGCTTGGTGCCGACGCCGTCCGTTCCCGACACGAGCACCGGCTCCTTGTACTTCTTCGGCACCTCGAAGAGCGCGCCGAATCCGCCGATTCCGCCCAGCACGCCGTCGCGCAAGGTCTTCTTGGCAAACGGCTTGATCCGGTCGACGAGCGCATCGCCCGCGTCGATGTCGACACCTGCATCGCGATACGACAAACCTTGGGTGTCCGGGGCGGATTTCGGTTGATTCATGGGGGGAGAGCGAGAAGGTCGGTAAAATGCGATTTTACCCGATGATGATACGAGGACGGTCGCCCGGCAGCTTACCCCGCCGCGCGGCAGCGCCTTTTCGAGACAGAACGGCCCGGCCGACGAAACGCGCCTGCGCGCGCTGCGGCATGCCGCAGGCGGCTCCCGGCGCATCGGCGAGAACACGCCGCCTGTTTTCGAGAGAACGCAGCATCCAGCCGACGACATCCAATCCCCGTGCAACGCCAACTGACGCTCGACTTGGGCACGCCGCCGCCCGCCACCTTCGACAATTTCTTCGCCGCCGGCAACCACGAACTGGTCACGCGGTTGCGCGAGCTCGAAGGCGCGCTCGCGTCCGGCCCCGTCGCGGATCGCACGTTCTATGTCTGGGGCGAGGCCGGCAGCGGGCGCAGTCATCTGCTGCACGCGCTCGTTCATGAAGCGGGCAGCCGGGGGCGTTACTTGAGTCCGCAGAGCGCGTTGCATGCGTTCGGCTTCGATCCGCAAGTCGCGCTGTATGCCGTCGACGACTGCGACCGCCTCTCGCCCGCGCAGCAGATCGCCCTCTTCAACCTGTTCAACGAAGTGCGCGCGTATCCGGCGAGCGCGCTCGTCGCCACCGGCAACGCCGCGCCGATGACGCTCGCCGTGCGCGAGGACTTGCGCACGCGTCTCGGCTGGGGCCTCGTGTTTCATTTGCTGCCGCTTTCGGACGAAGCGAAGGCGTCGGTTCTCAAACACGCGGCGCACGAGCGCGGCATCGTGCTGGCGGAAGACGTCCCCGCTTATCTGCTCACGCATTTCCGCCGCGACATGCCGAGCCTGATGGCGCTTTTCGACGATCTCGACCGCTTCTCGCTCGAACAGAAGCGCAGAGTCACGCGCGCGCTGTTGCGCTCGATGCTCTCGCAAACCGGGCGCGCGACGCCGCTCGTGGCCGTGGCGCCGGATACGCCGCAGCAGGACGCAAACGGCGAGGACCGCGCCGCCCCGCCTGCCGACGCGCCCGACGCCGACGCCGCACCGGACAACGTTCCTACCCGCTTCAAGTAGAATGCGCTCCCATGAACCTTGCCCTCTTCGATCTCGACCACACGCTCATCCCCACCGACAGCGACCACGAATGGGGCCGCTTCATGGTGAAGCTCGGCATCGTCGACGCGACGGAATTCACGCGTCAGAACGACGCCTTCTACGCCGATTACAAGGCGGGCGTGCTCGATATCAATGCTTACCTGCACGCGATGCTCGCGCCGCTCGCGAAGTATTCGCGTGAGCAGCTCGCCGACTGGCACGCGCAGTTCATGCACGAGGTCATCAATCCGCGCATCGTGCCGGCCGCGGTCACGCTCGTGCGCGAGCATCAGGACAACGGCGATATGTGCTGCCTCGTGACCGCGACGAATGCGTTCATCACCGCGCCCATCGCGGAAGCGTTCGGCATCGACACGCTGATTGCCTGCGAAGTCGAAACCGTCGGCGATCATCCGCAAGGCGCGTTCACCGGCAGGCCGCGCGGCACGCCGAGCTATCGCGAAGGCAAGATCGTGCGCGTGGAGGAATGGCTCGCGTCGCTCGGCAAGACGCTCGGCGACTTCAAGCGCAGCTATTTCTACAGCGACTCGCATAACGACATCCCGCTGCTCGAGCGCGTCACGGACCCCATCGCCACGAATCCGGACGACACCCTGCGCGCGCATGCGCAAGCCAAAGGCTGGCGCATCCTGAACCTCTTCGATACACGTGATTAAAAAACTCATCCGCAAGCTGTTCGGACAAGAGAGCGCCGCATCCAGCGAAGGCGCCTCGAACGACACGCCGGGCGCATCCGCTGCCGGAGCCACCGCCGCCACCGAAGCCACCGAAGCCACCGAAGCGAAAGCCGCCCGCAAGAGCACGCGTGCCCCGCGCAAGAAAGCCGCCGCGCCGGTCAAGCGCGATCCGAATGTGCCGGTGATTCTGTCGTCGGACATTCACGGCATCGATCCGTCGCTCATCTCCAGGAACGCCATCCGCGTGACCGAAGGCTTGCAGCAGGCCGGGCACCGCGCGTTCATCGTCGGCGGCGCGGTGCGCGATCTGCTGCTCGGCGTCGCGCCGAAAGATTTCGACGTCGCCACCGACGCCACGCCCGATCAGGTGCAGCGGCTCTTTCGCCGCGCGCGCATCATCGGGCGGCGGTTTCAGATCGTCCACGTCCAGTTCGGGCAGGAGATCATCGAGACGTCCACGTTCCGCGCGCTCGTCGACGCGCCGCCGGAACCCGTCGCCGAAGCGCCACGACGCTACCGGCGCGGCGAGCTCGACATGCGAACGCACGCGGTGGACGCAAGCGGCCGGGTGCTGCGCGACAACGTGTGGGGCGAGCAGCACGAGGACGCCACGCGGCGCGACTTCACCATCAACGCGATGTACTACGATCCGGCGACGCAAACCGTGCTGGATTATCACGACGGCATGGCCGACATCCGCGCGCGCCTGTTGCGCATGATCGGCGATCCGGCCACGCGTTATCGCGAAGACCCGGTGCGCATGCTGCGCGTCGTGCGCTTCGCGGCCAAGCTCGGCTTCGAGATCGACGAAGCGACGCGCGCGCCGATCAAGGAGCTCGCCGATCTGATGGACAACGTGCCGGCCGCGCGTCTCTTCGACGAGATGCTGAAGCTGCTGCTGTCCGGCCACGCGCTCGCGTGCCTCACGCGTTTGCGTCAGGAAGGGCTGCATCACGGCGTGCTGCCGCTTCTGGATGTCGTACTGGAACAGCCGCACGGCGAGAAGTTCGTGACGCTCGCACTCACGAGCACGGACGAGCGCGTGCGCGCGGGCAAGCCGGTTTCGCCGAGCTTCCTGTTCGCCACGCTCTTGTGGCACGACGTGCAGACGCGCTGGCAGAAGTACACCGCCGCGGGCGATTATCCGGTGCCGGCGCTGAACCGCGCGATGGACGATGTCCTCGACATGCAGACGGAAAAACTCGCCATTCACAAGCGTTATTCCGCCGACATGCGCGAGATCTGGGGCTTGCAGCATCGGCTGGAAAAGCGCGGCCGCAGCGCGATGAAGCTCTTGGAACACCAGCGGTTCCGAGCGGGTTATGATTTCCTGCTGCTGCGTTGCGAGTCGGGCGAACTGGATGCGGCCATCGGCCAATGGTGGACCGATTTCATCGAAGGCGATAACGCCACGCGCGAAGCCCTGCTCTCGCAAGGCGGCAAGGAGCGCGCAGCGCCGAAGAAGCGTCGCCGGCGCAGCAATGCGAAGCGCAAAGCCAGTGAGTCTGCGGAAGGCGCGGAACGCGGCGCAGCGGACGGCGAGCGCGAGCCCGAACCGCATCGCCTGACGAACGAAGCCGGCGCGACGCGGAAAGACGAAGACGCGGACAACGAATAAGGCCGGTTTTCGCTAAAGTAGCGGATAACGGTTAGCACCCGGGCAATGTGCCGGCGTTTCGATGTGTTTTGGATGCCTCGCCGCTTCGCCCAGGACCTACGCGTAGGACTTTTGCCATGACGATTGCTTATCTCGGCCTCGGAGCGAATCTCGGCGATGCGCGCCAAACGCTGAAAGACGCAGTCGTGTGTCTCGCGCAGCAGCACACGATCACGGTGCTCGCCAAGTCGAGCCTGTATCGCACCGCGCCCATCGACGCGTCCGGCGACGATTACTTCAATTGCGTCGTGAAGCTCGAAACGACGCTGCCCGCGCGTGCGCTGCTGCGCCTGTGCCATCTCATCGAAGAACAGTTCGGGCGGGAGCGGCCGTATCGCAATGCGCCGCGCACGCTCGACCTCGATATCCTCCTGTACGGCGCGTTCAGCATCGACGAGATGGATCTCATCGTGCCGCATCCGCGCATGACCGAGCGCGCGTTCGTGCTCGTGCCGCTCATCGAACTCGAACCCGATCTCATCATCCCGCAGCGCGGCCGGGCCGATGCGTTCGTCGCGGGCGTCGCCGATCAGCGCATCGAGAAAGTCGCCCTGTGCCAGTGCGCGGCGCCCGCCGCGCAGCCGGCAGCGGCGCAAGCCTCCAGCGCCTCCACCGCCTCCACCAAAACCAATTGCCGATGAGCAATCCGCCTCTCACCGTCACGGCGCCGCAGTTGCGGCCGCCGCATCGTTATATCGCGATCGAAGGGCCGATCGGCGTCGGCAAGACGACGCTCGCCACGCGGCTCGCGGAACGCTGGTCCATGCGCACGCTGTTCGAGCGTCCGCAGGACAACCCGTTTCTCGAACGCTTCTATCGCGACACGACGCGGCACGCGCTCTCGACGCAACTGAGTTTCGCGTTGCAGCGCGTCGCGCAAACGCGGGAAGTGGCCGACATGCTCACGCAGAACACGCCGCTCATCGCCGACTTTCTCACGCAAAAGAGCGAGCTCTTCGCGCGCCTCACGCTGCCCGACGACGAGTTCAACCTGTACCGCGATATCGCCTCGCGCATCGGCGCGAGTGCGCCTGCGCCGGATCTCGTCGTGTATCTGCAGGCGAGCCCGGAAGTGCTGTTCTCGCGCATTCAGAAACGCGCGCTGCCGATGGAACTGCAAATCTCCGACTCGTACTTGCGCGCGCTCGCCGACGCTTACAACGACTTCTTCTATCACTACGACGCGACGCCGCTGCTTACCGTGAATGCGGAGCATCTGAACCCCGTCGCATCGGACGACGATCTCGAACTGCTCGTCGAGCGGATCGAGACCATGCGCGGGCGCAAGGAATTCTTTGTCAAAGGCGTCTCGGTGTGAGCTTGAACTTCATCTTCATGCTTCATGCTCGCGCGCCATTTCAACTGAAATCATCATGACGTATCTGCAGGAAACCAGCCGCTCGACGATCACCGTTCCGAAGCTGCAAGCCATGCGCGAGGCGGGTGAGCGCATCGCGATGCTCACGTGCTACGACGCGAGCTTCGCGGCGCTGCTCGATCGCGCGGGCGTCGATGTCATGCTGATCGGCGATTCGCTCGGCAACGTCCTGCAAGGCCACAGCACGACGTTGCCGGTGACGCTGGACGATATCGCCTATCACACGGCCTGCGTTGCGCGCGGCACCAGGAGCGCGCTGATCGTCGCGGACATGCCGTTCGGCACCATCGCATCGCGCGAAGAAGCGTATGCGCATGCCGTCAAGCTGATGCGCGCGGGCGCGCACATGGTGAAGCTCGAAGGCGGCGAGTGGCTCGCGGATACCGTGCGCTTTCTCGTCGAGCGTTCGATTCCGGTATGCGGCCACGTCGGGCTCACGCCGCAGTCGGTGCATGCGTTCGGCGGCTTCAAGGTGCAGGGCAAGTCCGAAGCGGCCGCGGAACAAATGCGCCGCGACGCGCTCGCGCTTCAGCACGCGGGCGCGCAACTGCTCGTGATCGAAGCGGTGCCGACGCTCGTCGCGCGCGAGGTCACGCAACAACTCGCGATTCCGACCATCGGCATCGGCGCGGGCATCGACTGTTCGGGACAAGTGCTGGTGCTGCACGACATGCTCGGCATTTTCCCCGGCAAGCGTCCGCGCTTCGTCAAGGATTTCATGCAGGGCCAGCCGAGCATTTTCGCGGCGGTCGAAGCCTACGTGAACGCGGTGAAGGACGGCAGCTTTCCCGGTCCCGAGCACACGTTCTGATTGTTTTCGATGTTTGCGTTGCGCCGTACTGCCCGCCCGTAAGCGCTGTCACGAACAGACCGAACTGGCGAGCTTCTTGCACACTAGGGTGAACCGTCAGCCAGGAGCGAGAAAGACCATGTGGCACGTCCTTCCCGATGAAACCGTCCGCGCGCAGCTTGCTGTCGGCGCGTTCGTGGCGCTCGGCGTGGCGCGCGTGGTCGCGGCGGTGCTGGGCGCGCAGCATGGCTGGCGCATCTCGATGGTGACGCGCGGTTTCATCGTGCTCGCGGTGGCGTTCTGCTTGCCACAGATCCTCGATGTGCTCTTCGTCGCGGATTCGCATACCGCTTTTGTCGAGCTTCAGGGCAAAGCGGCAGGATGCGCGCTCGCGCTCTTCTGCGCGCCTATCGTGAGCCATAAGCTCGGTTACGAGTGAGACGGCGCTCAAACCGCCAACCCGCTCAACCGCCCATCGCGAAACCCGGCAAGCTGTGCGACAGCACCGACGCCGCCACGAATACGCCCACCATCAGCACCGCTTCGACGCGCATCAGGTTGATGACCGTATGCGCGTCCGTCGTCGATGCCGTACGTTGCAGGCGCGGTAGCGCCGACCAGCGGTTGAGCGCGCCGAGCAAGAGCGCCGCCGCAACGAACGCGAGTTTCACGATCAGCGCGTGACCCCAGCCGCTTTGCGTCAGCGCCTCAGCCGATCCGCCGGTGCCGCGCCATGCGTTGGAGAGCCCCGTCGCGATGACGACCGCCACCGCGACCGTCGCCACGCTCGACATGCGCGCGACGACGCGCAACAACGCAGCGCGCGCAGCCGACGCATCGAGCGCGGGCAAGACGACCGCGCCCGCGATCACGACACCGCCCCACACGCCTGTCGCGAGCAAATGCAGACATTGCACGCCTTCCGCGATGGAAAACGCGCCCGCATCGGCGGCATGGCCGATCGCCGCTTTCCCCGATGCCGCGATCAACGCGCCAAGCACGGCGACGGCCACGCGGGCAGAACCCAACGGACGGCTCGTCGCCATGGCGAGCGCGAGCAACACGCCGCCCGCGACCGACACCGCCCAGCCGATGCCCGCGTGCGTCGCCGTCGCGACGAGCCAGAGCGACGAACCCGCATCGGCGATCGACGTGCCGCTCATCGCGGCCGACTCCAGCCACAGCGAAACGAAGCCGCACAGCACGAACGCGAGCGCCGCCGCCATGCCCACATGCGATGCGCGCCGCCAGCCGCGCTGCGCCGGCGACACCGCCGCAGCCACGCGTTCGCGAGACAGCCACGCGCCCAACAGCATCCCGCCGAGCGCGCACGCGAACGCCACATCCGATAGCGCGGCGAACACCATCTGCAAGAACGGCAACGAATCGCCGGTCATGATGCGGCGGTCATCGAGGCGTGAACGGGAATTGCTGTGAGGAGATCCGGGCGGGTCATCGGTGCGTCGGCAAGAAAGCGGCTCGCGAAGTCTAAACGAACAAGCGCAAACCGGAGCGCGCATCGCATCGGACGCTACAGACTTCGGCGCAACGCGTAAGACGCCTGTGTCGATTCTTTGTTGATTAGGAACGAATTCAATGCAATGTCAAAGTTCTTGTCTGTCGCGCGGCATTTTGTCGCGATTCCGCCTCAGAGCGCCCGAAAAGTTGTGTCAAATAGTCACCATCAGGCTTCGATGATAGAATTCCGCGTCGCATCAGAGGCTCATCGAGCCGCTGTGGCTGTGGTCCGCCACCCTCCGCCACCCTACGCGTGGCCGTGGTTCGCCACCTTCGCACCGAGCCGCACGAAGCTCGGCAGGTCCCCGAATTTCATGGAGTGTCGCGTGTTTTCAAGACGCATTTTCCGTCCGCTGCTCGCCTTGGCACTGATCGGCAGCGCCGGCGTTCTCAGCGCGGGCCAGGCGCTCGCCCAGGCGCAAAACCAGCCTATCGCGCCGGATACCATGGCGGCTCGCGTGCAAGGCTGCACCGCATGTCACGGCGTGCACGGCGAAGGCACGGACAATGACTATTTCCCGCGTCTTGCCGGCAAGCCCGCCGACTACCTGTACAACCAGCTCCAGAACTTCCGCGAAGGGCGGCGCAAGTACCCGCCGATGAACTACCTCGTCACGTATCTCTCGGACGACTACCTTCATCAGATCGCGAATTACTTCTCGCAGCAGCGTCCGCCGTATCCGCCGCCCGCGAAGACGAATGTCTCGGGCACGACGCTCGCGCGCGGCTCGCAGATCGTGCTGAACGGCGATCCGTCGAAGAACATTCCCGCCTGCGCGGCATGTCACGGCAAGGCGCTGACCGGCATGCAGCCGGCCATCCCGGGTCTCGTCGGCCTGCATTCGGACTACATCAGCGCGCAGGTCGGCGCATGGAAGTCGGGCACGCGCCACGCGAAGGCGCCCGACTGCATGCAGCAGATCGCTTCGCGCCTGTCGGATGACGACGTGACCGCCGTCGCCGCATGGCTCTCCACGCAAACCGCACCCGCCAACCCGGTGCCCGCGCCCGCTGGCTCGTTGAAGATGCCGCTCGTCTGCGGCAGCGAACCGCAATAAGGCGTCTGGAGCGACAACACAATGAAACGCAAGTCCCTGTTCGCACTTTCCTCGGCTGTCGTGGTGGCAGCCGTCGCAGCCGGCGCCGTCCTCTGGTCGGGCGGCGACAACCTCCATTCGGGCGGCGCGGTCGCGGCGACTCCGGCGGACCAGGCCGCGCTCGTCAAGCACGGCGAATATCTCGCCCGCGCCGGCGACTGTATCGCGTGCCACACGGTGCGCGGCGGCAAGCAGTTTGCGGGCGGCCTGCCCATGGCGACGCCCTTCGGCACCATGTTCACGCCGAACATCACGCCGGACGACAAGTACGGCATCGGCAAGTGGACCTCCGACGACTTCTATCGCGCGATGCACACTGGCCGCTCGAAGGACGGCAGCCTGCTGTACCCCGGCTTCCCGTTCACGAGCTACACGAAGGTGACGCGCGCCGACTCGGACGCGATCTACGCCTACCTGCGTTCGGTCCCGCCGGTTTCCGAGCCGAGCCGTCCGCATGAACTGCGCTTCCCGTTCAACAACCGCAATCTGCTGATCGGCTGGCGCACGCTGTTCTTCAGCGAAGGCGAGTACAAGCCGGACCCGACCAAATCGGTGGAATGGAACCGCGGCGCGTATCTCGTGGAAGGCCTCGGCCACTGCGGCATGTGCCATACGTCGATCAACGCAATGGGCGGCCCGGTCAACTCCGCCGCGTTCGCGGGCGGCCTGATTCCGCTGCAGAACTGGTACGCGCCGTCGCTCACGTCGAACAAGGAAGCCGGTCTCGGCGACTGGGACATCAAGGACATCAACGACCTGTTGAAGACCGGCGTGTCGCAGCGCGGCGCGGTGTTCGGCCCGATGGCCGAAGTGGTCCACAACAGTCTGCAGTACATGACCGACGCGGACATCAACGCGATCTCGACGTATCTCAAGTCGATCCCGCAGAAGAAGGAAGCGCCGGAACCGCTGCAGCTGGAAACGTCCGAGAAGTTCGGCGGCGAGCTGCTGACCATGGGCAAGAAGGTCTACACCGAGAACTGCGCGAAGTGTCACGCGGAAAACGGTCTCGGCAAGCCGCCCGCTTACCCGCCGCTCGCGAACAATCAGTCGATCCAGATGCCGTCGGCCGTCAACCCGATCCGCATGACGCTCAACGGCGGCTATCCGCCGAGCACGGACGGCAATCCGATGCCGCACGGCATGCCGCCGTTCGCGCAGTCGCTGTCGGATACGGAAGTGGCCGCGGTCGTGACGTACATCCGTATGTCGTGGGGCAACCACGGCACGCCGGTGTCGCCGCAACAGGTGAGCAACCTGCGTTCGGCGCCGCTCGACTGACATTCGCGCGAGACAGTACAATACGTAGTGGGCGCAGCCTTCATGTTGGGGCTGCGCCTTTTGTCTTTGGTGGACCAGTCATGCACGCAGGCGAGCGTTTCAACAGCATCAGCCATCTGATCGGCGTCGTTTTGTCCGTCGCGGGACTCGCGACGCTCGTCACGATGGGCGCGCTCGATGGCGACGCCTACAAGGTCGTGAGCTTCGCGATCTACGGCGCCATGCTGTGCACGCTGTACCTGATCTCGACGCTGTACCACTGTGCCCGCACGCCGCGCATGAAAGCGGTCTTGCAAAAGTGCGACCACTCGGCCATCTACTTGTTGATAGCCGGCAGCTACACACCCTATACACTGGTGACCTTGCGCGGCCCGTGGGGCTGGTCGCTGTTTGGCGTGAGCTGGGGCCTTGCTGTGCTCGGCATCACGCAGGAACTCACGCTCGGGCGAAGAACCCGCAGCGTTTCGATGGTGCTGTACGTGTTGATGGGCTGGCTCGCGCTCGTAGCCGTTCATCCGCTCTTGACGGCGCTGCCGCCCGCAGGCACTGCGTGGCTGGTGGCAGGCGGTCTGATCTATACCGCCGGCATCTGGTTTTTCATCAACGACGAGCGCATCCGGCACGGCCACGGTATCTGGCATCTGTTCGTGCTGGCGGGCAGTCTATGTCAGTTCGTGAGCGTCGCGCGCTATGTCGCGTGAGCCTTGAACGGGGCAAAGCGCCCGCATCGCGAAGCAACGCGATGCAACTTACAGCCAGCCGGCGTGTCTTGATAGCGCGTCGAACCTTGCGGCACAGCCAGGCGGTCCGAGACCGCGCACCAAGGCCGCCGCCCGATTCATCGCGAGCGTCGTACATCATCGCCGCTGATATCAGCCGCCTGCGCGCCGTTCGCCACAACGATTCGAACATCTATTTATGTCTTTTGATTCACTCGGTCTGTCAGAACCTCTCCTTCGCGCAGTCAACGAACTCGGCTACACGAATCCCACTCCTATCCAGCTTCAGGCGATCCCGGCCGTCCTGAAGGGCGGCGATCTGCTCGCCGGCGCGCAAACCGGCACCGGCAAGACGGCGGGCTTCACGCTGCCCATCCTGCAACGTCTCTCGCAAATGGCACCGGCCGCGGCCGGCAGCAAGCGCCCGGTGCGCGCGCTGATTCTCACGCCGACTCGCGAACTCGCGGCGCAGGTCGAAGAAAGCGTGCGCGCTTACGGCAAGTATCTGAAGCTGCGCTCGACCGTGATGTTCGGCGGCGTCGGCATCAATCCGCAAATCGACGCGCTGCGCCGTGGCGTGGATATCGTCGTCGCGACGCCGGGCCGTCTGCTCGATCACATGCAGCAGAAGACCATCGACGTTTCGCAGCTCGAAATTCTCGTGCTCGACGAAGCCGACCGCATGCTCGACATGGGCTTCATCCACGACATCAAGCGCGTGCTGGCGCGTCTGCCGCAGAAGCGCCAGAACCTGCTGTTCTCGGCGACGTTCTCCGACGAGATCAAGGCGCTCGCCGACAGCCTGCTCGATTCGCCCGCGCTGATCGAAGTCGCGCGCCGCAATACGACGGCCGAGCGCATCGAACAGAAGATCCACCCGGTCGACCGTGATCGCAAGCGCGAGCTGCTCACGCATCTGATTCGCCAGCACGACTGGTTTCAGGTGCTCGTCTTCACGCGCACGAAGCACGGCGCGAACCGTCTTGCCGAGCAACTGACGAAGGACGGCATCAGCGCGCTCGCCATTCACGGCAACAAGAGCCAGTCCGCGCGCACGCGGGCGCTCGCCGAATTCAAGGATCAGACGTTGCAGGTGCTCGTCGCGACCGATATCGCGGCGCGCGGCATCGACATCGACCAGCTGCCGCACGTCGTCAATTTCGATCTGCCGAACGTGCCGGAAGACTACGTGCACCGCATCGGCCGCACGGGCCGCGCGGGCGCGGAAGGCGAAGCGGTGTCGCTCGTGTGCGTCGACGAACTGCAATTGCTGAAGGACATCGAGCGCCTCATCAAGCGGCCGATTCCGCAAGAAGTAATCGCCGGTTTCGAGCCGGACCCGAACGCGAAACCCGAGCCGATCCAGCGCCGCAGCCAGGGGCGCGGCGGTCCGCGCGAAGGCGGACGCGCGCATGGCGGGTCGCAGGATCAGGCGCGTGCGCCGAAAGCGGGCAACGGCGGCGGTCAGGGTCAGCGCGACGGCCGCGGCTCGAAGCCGGCCAGCGCCAAACCGGCCGGCCACGCCAACGCGGGCGTCAAGGCGGCGCCCCGCCGTCCCGAAGCCGCGCACGCAGCCGGCCACGCGCCGGCACCGCGCGCAAAAGCCGGCAACCCCGGCGCGCTGCTCGGCGGCAAGTCGCGCAACGATAACGGCGGCGCGCGCCGCGACGGCATGCGCACGGGCGGACGCGGGCGCTGAGCGTCGGCGACGTCATGTCGAAAGCGAGCCGCCAACGCGAGCGGCTCGCGAAAGAACCGACAAGTAACAACCAACAAGCAACAACCAACAATCAATCAGGCAGCGGCGCTCGCCGCCTGCTTCAGCCAGTCGAGTTGCTCGCGCCAGCGCGAGATAACTTGCTCGGTGTCCGTCAGTTCGAACGTAATGCCGCCTGTCAGCCGCGCATACGGCACGCGCTGAATCTCCCCACTTTCAATGGTCCCGACGAAGCACGCGAGCGGCACGTCGTCGAGCGCGACGCGGCGCGCGTCGATCTGCACCTGATGGAACGCCTCGTCGAACACGAAAGCGAGCGTTGCGCTCGCGCCCGATGCGATCGCCCGCGCGGTTCGCGACGACGGCCACAGCGCGAAACACAGCGTACGCGCGTCCGGGGCGAGCAGTTCGCCCGCGCTCAAGAGAGCGGTGCGAATGCGCCCGCCCTCGTCCACGGCGGACAGCGACGCCGTGAAGCCGCTCGGCGCGCCCGTCAGCGTACCGTCGAACAACGCGCGCAGATCGGAGGGCCATTCGTCGAAGACGGTCTGCAAAGACAGCGTCTTCGCTGCGGTGGAGTCGGTCATTGACGTAGGCTCGTTGCGCGAAACGGCGCGAGGCCGCTGCACGCAACAGCGTTAGCGGAAGAAAAGTTGCGTGATCTTGGCGAGCGGATAATGAACGCCCGGCTGGATGCGCGCCGGCAAATCGAGCGGTTTCAGAAGCATCTTGATGCACTGATCAGCCGACAGATTCCGCCGAACCAACGCATTGACCTGTCCAAAGAGCGCGCGATTGTAGGTCGAATCCTTGACGCGCTCGGGGTATCGAACGGCGAAGACGTGCCGCAGCGCGATCTCCGAGTCCTCGCTCTTCAGCTCGGCCACGCGGCGCACCAGCGCGCCGAGCACGGCCAGGCGGCCATTGCCTTCAATCTTGTTCCACTTCTTGAAGAAGCGGAAGAAATGCTTGTAGTGGCGCACTTCGTCGATCCGGATATTGTCCGTGATCTCCTTGAGCACCGGCTCGTCCGAGCATTCGTTGATGGCCCGATACAGCGTGGCCGTTCCTGTCTCGATGACACAGCGCGCCACCATCTCCAGCGCGCGCTTTTTCTCGAACTGCTCGTACGAACACGTGAGCGAATATTCGGCGAAGAAGTTCTTGAACGCCGTGTCCCAGTCGAACTCCGGCCAGACGTGGTTGATGTAGGTTTTCAGCGCGCGGCCGTGCTGCATTTCCTCCGGCTCCCACTCGTTGTTGAGCCACGCCGCGATTTCCGGATCGTCGCGGAAGTAGGTGCTGAGGTTGCTCGTATAGAGATCCGTGCCGCTCTCGATGAACGAGCAGGCACAGAGCAACAAGAGCAGATGTTCGTTGGACGCCGCCTTCTGTCGGTCGATCCGATTGAGATCGATATCTTCAATGCGCCACGGCATCACGTGGGTGCTATCTGTATGCATGTATCGCGCTCCCTGGCTGAACTGAACGCGCCACCGGCCAAAAAAGACGGTCGAGGTTCGTACGACGCTGCGAACGCCGTCCAGCGTCTTCAAATCAAAGAAATAGCGGCTTGTGCTTTTTCATCTTAGCCGTCCTGCAACGAGTTTGCAGACATGGGGACAGACTTGCGCCGCGCTTCGCGGTTCCGTGCGCGCTTTGCCATGCGTCAATTTTCTACGTCTCGATGCCCGGCTGGGGTGGCGCAGCACTGAGCAGGAAGTGTGCCGAAAACGACGGAGGCGTGGAAGCGCGGCGTCAAAATGCACAACGGCGACCGAAGCCGCCGTTGTTCGCATATCGAGAAAAGCGGTCGCTATGCCGCAGCCTGCCGCGCGCCGCCGCGCATGCGCCACGCGACGATCGCGAGTGAAACGCCCGACAGCATTGCCGCGAGCAGCACGTAGTAGCTGGGCGCGAGCTTATCGCCGGTGACGTGAATGAACGCCTCGACGATGGTCGGCGCAAATCCGCCGAAAAGCGTCACGCCGAGCGCATAGCCGATGGACAAGCCGGTCGAGCGCACGCGCGTTGGGAAAATCTCGGACATGAGCGCAGGCATGGGACCGGAATACGCGGCTTTCAGGATGCCTGCCGCCGACTGAAGCACAACGAGCGAGAGCACCGTCGGCGATGCCTGAAGCCACGCGAACATCGGATAGATCGAGACGCCCATGACGATCGAGGTGCCGAGCATGATCCGAATGCGCCCGAACCGGTCCGAGAGCGCACCCATGATCGGCGAGAAGATGAACTGCAGCCCGCCGTTGAGCACGACCACGGCAAACGACGCCGTCGCGGGCAGATGCAGTTGCTTGACGGCGTACATCGGCATGTAGAGTTGCAGCACGTACACGCCGACCGTCGATTGCGCGACGATACCGACCGCCAGCAGCAGATTGATCCATTGATTCGAGAACGAGACGCCCGGCGCGCGAGCGTCGGTGCGCGCCGGCCGGGACGCCAGGAACTCCGGCGTCTCGTCGAGGTGCGAGCGGATGTAATAACCGACTGGCCCGATCAGCAGGCCGAACACGAACGGAATGCGCCAGCCCCACGACTCGAGCTGCGGTTGCGGCAGCCACGCGGTCAAGAGCGAGCCGAAAGCAGCGGCCATGATCGCGGCGAGCCCCTGACTCGCGAACTGCCAGCTCGCGTAATAGCCGCGACGCGCTTCGCTATGCTCCACCATGAAGGCCGTCGCGCTACCGAACTCACCGCCCACCGCGAAGCCCTGAATCAGCCGCGCGAGCAGGATCAGGAGCGGCGCGGCAATGCCGATGTGCTGATACGACGGCATCGCCGCCATGGTCAGCGTGCCGATCATCATCAACAGAATGGCGAGCGTCAGCGCGGCCTTGCGGCCGTTGCGATCGGCGTAGATGCCGAGCACGATCGCGCCCAGCGGACGCATCAGGAACGAGATCCCGAAGGTGCCGATGGCGAGCATCGTGGAAAGCCATTCGTCATGCGATGGGAAGAACGCCTTCGCGATGATCGCCGCGAAATAGCCGTAGACGAGGAAATCGAACCATTCGAGCGCATTGCCGACCGACGACGAAAACACGATGCGGCGAACCATCGCCTTCGACAGCGTGGCGGCCGGCGGATGCGAAACGTCGACGCCATGGGCAGCGGCAGGACGGCCTGCAACCGGTGTTTCGTGCACCGCTTCGTTCAAGATCTTTCCGTGTTGCGTCATCTCGTGCTCTCGGCTCAATGCAGCAATGCTGCGGACGTGCGCCACCGTTCGCACGGCGCTTGGCGCAGTGCGAAGGCGAAAACTCAGGGAAGGGCCGGCTGTCTCGCGCGTGAGCGCAGGCAGCCGTAAGCGTTGCTAGAAGCCGGCAGCGAGGCCGTCGCGGCGGCTGTCGCTTGCGGCAACGTAACCGCGGTCCGGATCGTCGCGGTCCAGCTTCCAGATGTACTGGCCGGAACCGAAGTCCATGTACGGATCGTCGACGGACTTGATCGTGTGGCCCATGCCCTCGAGCGCGCGAGCCGTCTCGAGATCGAGCGTAGCTTCGATGTCGATGGTGAAATCGCGGTTCACCTTCCAGCGCGGCGCGTCGCAAGCCGCCTGCGGCTGTTGACCGTAGTCGAGCATGCGCACGATCGACTGCAAATGCCCTTGCGGCTGCATGTCCCCGCCCATGACGCCGAAGCTCATCACCGCGTCGCGGCGGCCATCGATTGCCTGCGTGAGGAATGCCGGAATGATCGTATGGAACGGGCGCTTGCCGCCCTCGACGACGTTCGCCGATTTCGGGTCCATCGAGAAACCGCAGCCACGGTTCTGGAGCGAGATGCCGGTGTTCGGCACGACCACGCCTGAGCCGAAGCCCATGTAGTTCGACTGGATGAAGCTGACCATCATGCCGCGCTCGTCGGCCACCGACATATAGATGGTGCCGCCCGCCTTCGGCATGCCGAAGTCGAACTGCGTGGCTCGCGCCGGGTCGATGAGCTTGGCGCGCTCGGTGAGGTAGGCGTCATCCAGCATCTGCTCGGGCGTGACTTCCATCGAGCGCGGATCGGCAACGTAGCGATAGACGTCGGCGAACGCGAGCTTCATCGCTTCGATCTGAAGATGCTGCGATTCGATTCGATCGACCGTCAGCGCACTCACATCGAACTTGTCGAGGATGCCGAGCGCGATGAGCGCCGCGATACCCTGCCCGTTCGGCGGAATCTCATGGACCGTGTAGCCGCGATAATCCTTGCTGATCGGCTCCACCCACTCCGCGCGATAGTTTCGGAGGTCGTCCAGCGTCATTGCGCCGCCGCCCTCGCGAGCGAACGCGGCGATGCGTTCGGCGACTTCGCCCTCGTAGAACGCGCGCGGGCCATGTTCTGCGAGCGCGCGCAACGTATTCGCGTGACCCGGCATGCGCACCAGTTCGCTGACTTCGGGCGCGCGGCCGTGCGGCATGAAGACATCCGCGAAGCCGGGTTGATCTTTCATTTCAGGCACGGCAGCCGCCCACTTGTACGCGACGATGCTCGCCACCGCATGACCGCGCTCCGCGATTTCTATGGCCGGCTCCATGAGATCGGCAAACGGCAGCGATCCGAATTTTGCGTGCAACGCTTCCCAGCCGGCGATGACGCCGGGGACCGTCACGGTGTCCCATCCGCGCTTGGGCTGGCGTGCCAGGCCGTCTTCTTCGCCGTACTTGCGGCGGAAATAGTCGACGTTCCACGCCGCCGGCGCGACGCCCGACGCGTTAAGCCCGTGCAGCTTGCTGCCGTCCCAGACCAGCGCGAACGCATCCCCGCCCAGACCGTTCGATACCGGTTCCACGATAGTGATGGCGGCCGCCGCCGCGATGGCCGCGTCGACGGCATTGCCGCCTTTCCATAGCATGCGCAGACCGGCTTGCGCGGCGAGCGGATGCGAGGTCGAAACGATGTTGCGCGCAAACACCGGAAGGCGCGGAGTGGGATACGGGTTCTGCCAATTGAAGCGGTTCATGAATGGAATCCGAGTTACGGGCGGCTATACGCGTGCAAGGCACGCCAGAAGTCAATTCGTTGATGCGGCAAAAGAAGCATATTGCATTGCCACTGTAAGTCGGAACAAATTCATTTGTCGTATAGATTAATGAAACAATGGCATGAGTCGGTGCCGCGCTCTTTCAGTGTGCAGTGCAGCGCACTCCTCACCTAGATTCTGTAAGTCGGCGTCTCTGACCAACCGCTTGCGCAGCTGCCAAAAGTCAAAGCCGAAATTTTCACCGGTATGATTGGCACTCCTCAGACGCTTGCCTACAATCCGAATTCCCGGCAGCGCATTGAAGAAATACACGGGCTGCCCGGCAGTTGCAGTTTTCCCGCGCAACGTTTCGAAGGCAGGAGCCGGTCGCCGTTGGCCGTCTTGCGTTTCGGTCGTCATGGAGAACACGATGCTGAGTCCGCACGAATTTGCCACGCTGCTTTTGGTTCAGGAAGCGCCCAATCAGGTCGACATGGAACGCGAGGAACTCGACGCCCTGCTCGAACGCCAGCTCGTCCAGCTCGAACAACTCGCCTCCGGCAGACAGCAATGGCGGCTGACCGCAACCGGCGATTCCACCATCAAGGCCTTCAAGCGGTTCTCGTAGCAGCAAACGGGACGCGTGCCGCCGACCGCGTCCCACCCGCAGGTTTTTTATCCTCCTCGCAACGTCGGATCGACGGCCGCTCGCCAACTCAGCGCCTGCGCGCGCTGATCCAGCAGAAAATTGGCCCATGCGCTCTGCGCCGCCGGACCCGGGTTCGCGACATACACGCGATGCCGTTCCGCGATCCCCGCCTGAAACGAACAGAAGCGATCTTTCGACAGCGCGCCGCGCCGCTCGGCGACGTACGCGTCGAAGAAAGCCGAGTACACGGACTGCGCGTCGGCGCCCCAATCCGTGGACGCCATCCCGCACATGTCCTGAAGCGCGCCGAAAGACGGCGCGCCGAACGAACCCTCCAGACTGGGCGTCGTTACGCAGCCGGCCAATACGGCTGCCGCAACCGTGCCCGTCGCGATCCACTTTCGCATTGCAGTCACCCATCGCTCGATTGAGCCGCCAGTATCGGACGATCGCCGCGTCCTTGCCACTCGTCCAAATGGCATAGGCCGAATCACGGTGAGCACGAACCGTCCAATTCGCCTATGCCGTTCGGCCAGGTTGTCCACGTGCCGCGCCTCCTATAGATTGCGCATGCGGACTTCGCATGGCCGATGCCCGCTCAACCTCGGAGATGACCATGCAGGATCAAATCGTCCTTGCGCTCGACCAGGGCACGACGAGCTCGCGCGCCATGCTGTTCGACAGGAGCGGGAATATCGTGTCCGTCGCTCAGAAAGAGTTTCAGCAGATCTATCCTCGTGCCGGCTGGGTCGAGCACGATCCGCAGGAAATCTGGTCGACCCAGGCAGGCGTCGCGGCCGAAGCCGTGACGCGCGCGGGACTGAGTGCATCGTCGATCGCGGCGCTGGGTATCACCAACCAGCGCGAGACCACCATCGTGTGGGATCGCGAGACCGGCAAGCCGGTCTACAACGCGATCGTCTGGCAGGACCGCCGCACCGCCGCGCTATGCGATGAACTCAAGGCGCGCGGCCTCGAGCCAATGGTTCGCGCGAAGACCGGCCTGCCTATCGACGCCTATTTCTCCGCGACGAAAATCCGCTGGATTCTGGATAACGTCGAAGGCGCGCGGGACAAAGCCCGGCAGGGACGGCTCGCGTTCGGAACCGTGGACAGCTGGCTCGTCTGGAACTTCACGCGCCGGGGCATGCACATCACCGATATCACGAACGCGTCGCGCACCATGCTCTTCGACATACACGCGCGCCGCTGGGACGAGGAACTGCTCGACGCGTTCGACATTCCACGCAGCATGCTTCCCGAAGTGCGCGCCTCGTCGGAGGTGTACGGAACGACGCACGGCAGCTTTCTCGCCGCCGAAATCCCGATTGCGTCAATCGCGGGCGACCAGCACGCCGCGCTCTTCGGCCAGATGTGTACCGAAAGCGGCATGGTGAAGAACACGTACGGCACGGGCTGCTTCCTCGTCATGAACACGGGCGACAAACCGATCGAGTCGCGCAACAACCTCGTGACGACGATTGCGTGGCAGATCGGGGATCGCGTCGACTACGCGCTCGAAGGCAGCATCTTTATCGCCGGCGCAGTCGTGCAATGGCTGCGCGACGGACTCGGGCTCATCCGACACGCGAGCGAGGTCGAAGCGCTGGCGCGCGCCGTGCCCGACAGCGACGGCGTGTATCTCGTCCCGGCCTTCGCCGGGCTCGGTGCGCCGCACTGGAACGCGCGTGCGCGCGGAACGTTGTTCGGCGTCACGCGCGGGACCACGTCGAGCCACATCGCGCGGGCGGCGCTCGAATCCATCGCGTATCAGTCGCTCGACGTGTTGCGAGCCATGGAAGCGGACTCGGGCATGCCCATCGCGCAGTTACGTGTGGACGGGGGCGCGTGCGCCAACGACTTGCTGATGCAGTTCCAGGCCGACATGCTGGGTGTCGATACGGTGCGCCCGCGCGTCGCGGAAACCACCGCGCTCGGCGCAGCCTATCTCGCCGGGCTCGCGGTGGGCTACTGGAAGGATGTCGATGAACTGAAAGCGCAATGGCAGTTGGACCGGCGGTTCACGCGGTCCATGCCGGCGTCCGACGTCGAGCCGCGTCTTGCCGGATGGCGGCGCGCGGTAGCCGCGGCCAAGGCCTGGGCGGATGCCTGATGGGAGCCGACCGCCCAACCGCAGTGCGGCATCGCTCTACCGGCCGGCGAGCGTCCGAAGGCGCTGCGGGCTATAATATGCGGCTAACGTCAAGCGAAAGTAGCGCAGTTTCGCGCAAAACCGTTCAATTCCACTGTTCTCACTACGCCCCCAGGTTAACCACTGCGACCGGCGACCATTCATGACCAAGAAAGTTTACGTAAAGACCTTCGGCTGCCAGATGAACGAGTACGACTCCGACAAAATGGTCGACGTGCTCGGTGCCGCAGAAGGACTTGTCAAGACGGACACGCCCGAAGACGCGGACGTCATTCTCTTCAATACGTGCTCCGTGCGCGAGAAGGCGCAGGAAAAAGTGTTCTCTGACCTCGGCCGCGTGCGCGAGCTGAAGGAAGCGAATCCGAACCTACTGATCGGCGTCGGCGGTTGTGTCGCGAGCCAGGAAGGCGCGTCGATCGTGGCGCGTGCGCCTTACGTCGATATCGTCTTCGGACCGCAGACGCTGCATCGCTTGCCGGCCATGATCGACAAGCGGCGCGCCACGGGCCGCGCGCAAGTCGACATCAGCTTTCCGGAAATCGAAAAGTTCGATCATCTGCCGCCGGCGCGCGTCGAGGGCCCGAGCGCGTTCGTCTCGATCATGGAAGGGTGCAGCAAATACTGCAGCTATTGCGTCGTGCCTTACACGCGCGGCGAGGAAGTGTCGCGCCCGCTCGACGACGTGCTGACCGAAATCGCCGGCCTCGCCGATCAGGGCGTGCGCGAAGTGACGCTCCTCGGCCAGAACGTGAACGCCTACCGGGGCGCGTTGACGGCCGGCGCGCACGAGATCGCGGACTTCGCGACGCTCATCGAGTACGTCGCGGAAGTGCCGGGCATCGAACGCATTCGGTACACGACTTCGCACCCGAAGGAATTCACGCAGCGCCTCATCGACACCTACGCGAAGGTGCCGAAGCTCGTCTCGCATCTGCATTTGCCGGTGCAGCACGGCTCCGACCGCATTCTGATGGCGATGAAACGCGGCTACACCGTGCTCGAATACAAGTCGGTCATCCGCCGGCTGCGGGCAATTCGCCCGGATTTGTCGCTGTCGACGGACTTTATTGTCGGATTCCCCGGGGAAACCGAGGACGATTTTGCGAAGATGATGGCGCTCGTCGACGAAATGAGCTACGACACAAGCTTCTCGTTCATCTACAGCCCGCGACCAGGCACGCCGGCTGCAAACCTGCATGACGACACGCCCCGCGAAGTCAAGCTCAGGCGCTTGCAGCACTTGCAGGCGACGATCGAGGAAAACGTCGTGAGAATCAGCAATTCGATGGTCGGCACGGTGCAGCGCATTCTGGTGGAAGGCCCGTCGCGCAAGGATCCGAGCGAACTCGCCGGACGCACGGCGAACAATCGCGTCGTGAATTTCCCGGCGCCGCTCGCTTCGCATGCGCGACTCATCGGCCAGATGATCGATGTCGAGATCAATCACGCGTATCCGCATTCGCTGCGCGGCGCGCTCGTGCTCGCACCCGCGACGGCCGCCCCCGAGCTTGCCAATTAATCCTACGAGACCGGACAGGACACCCACCCCGCCTTGAAGAACGCTCCCCAGCAGCATCTCGAATTCACCGCTCCGCGCGAAGACAACGCGCGGCTCGCGAACCTCTGCGGCCCGCTCGACGAAAATCTGAGACAAATCGAACAGGCGCTCGACGTGACGCTGTCGCGACGCGGGCACAAGATTTCAATTCGTGGCCGGGGCGCCAAAGTCGCGCTTGCGGCGCTCGAAAACTTCTACAACCGCGCGCGCGATCCGATTTCCGTCGACGATATTCAACTCGCGCTCGTCGAGGCGAGCCATGCGGCGCGGCTAGCGAAAGACGCCGGCCAGAACGGCGAAGACGACGGTCAGAACGACCCGCGCTTCCGCGGCGACCCCGATCACCCGTTCGACGAGCCGAGCGCCACGATGGATCTCGGCGAGGACGAAGACCATGGCCCGACGCTGTACACGCGCCGCGCCGACCTGCGTGGCCGAACGCCCATGCAGCGCCAGTATCTGAAGCAGATCGTCGCGCACGACGTGACGTTCGGCATCGGGCCGGCGGGTACGGGCAAGACGTATCTCGCCGTCGCCTGCGCCGTGGATGCGCTGGAGCGCGATCAGGTCAAGCGCATCGTGCTGACGCGCCCGGCCGTCGAGGCAGGCGAGCGGCTCGGCTTTCTGCCCGGCGATCTCGCGCAGAAGGTCGATCCGTACTTGCGCCCGCTCTACGACGCGCTCTACGATCTGCTCGGCTTCGACAAGACCGCGAAGATGTTCGAGCGCCAGATGATCGAAATCGCGCCGCTCGCCTACATGCGCGGCCGCACGCTGAACCACGCGTTCATCATCCTCGACGAGGCGCAGAACACCACGCCCGAGCAGATGAAGATGTTCCTCACGCGTATCGGCTTCGGCTCGAAGGCGGTCGTGACCGGCGACACGACGCAGGTCGACCTGCCGCGCGGCCACAAGAGCGGGCTGATCGAAGCGCAGCATGTGCTGTCGGAAGTGCGCGGCATCGCTATCACGCATTTCACGTCGGCGGACGTGGTGCGGCATCCGCTCGTCGCGCGCATCGTCGAGGCTTACGACGCGCAGTCGCAGAAAGACGCCGCCCTCGCGGAGGCAGCGCGCGCGGCGCAGCAGTCGCAAAAACCTGCATGAAGCCGAGCCTCACGCTGAACCTGCAGTTCCCGGCTGCAAAGGCGTTTCCGTCGCACAAGGCGCTGTTGCCGCGCGCGACGGTCGCCCGCTGGATCAAGGCGTCGCTCTTTGCGGACGCCGAATTGACTGTCCGCTTCGTCGACGAAGAAGAAGGCCGCATGCTGAATCGCACGTATCGGCAGAAGGATTACGCGACCAACGTGCTGACCTTCGCGTATGCCGAATCCGAAGACGATCCCGTTTCCGGCGATCTGATTCTGTGCTGTCCGGTGGTCGAACGCGAGGCGAGCGAGCAAGGCAAGCCGCTCGCCGCGCACTACGCGCATCTGATCGTGCACGGCACGCTGCATGCGCAGGGCTACGACCACGAGGTCGAAAGCGAAGCGCAAGAGATGGAATCCATCGAGACGGATATCATGCAGTCTCTCGGCTTCCCCGATCCTTACGTGCCATTGGTCTGACTTTCGCCGATCCGCTGCCCCGTCCGCACCGTGAACGACAAGACACCCGAGTCCACGCCCGCTATCGAGAGCCCGCCGCTCGATCCGCCGCAGCCTCGCCCGGACTATCCGCCCGCGCTACTTGAGACGCCGCTTCTCACCGATGAGGAACTCGCCGCATCGCGCGAAGCGGCGCTTTTGCATTGGGACCGCACGTCGGACCTGTGGCTCTTCGGCTATGGCTCGCTCATCTGGAATCCCGGTCTGCCGACGCTCGAGGCGGTGCGCGGCAAAGTGCATGGCTATCATCGCGGGCTGTATCTGTGGTCGCGCGTCAATCGCGGCACGCCGGAGCAGCCGGGCCTGGTGCTCGCGCTCGATCGCGGCGGCTCCTGCACCGGCATGGCGTTCCGGCTCGGCGGGCCGGACACGGAGGAGCATCTGGACGTCCTGTGGCGACGCGAAATGGCCATGGCCTCTTACCGCCCGGCGTGGCTGCCGTGCACGCTGATCGACGGACGGCGCGTGCAGGCGCTCGCGTTCGTCATGCGCCGCGATGCCACGTCGTACACGGGCAAGCTGGCCGATCCGGTCATCCGCACAGTGTTCGGCTGCGCGAGCGGTCGATACGGCACCACGCTCGATTACGTGAGCCGCACGGTAGAAGCCTTGCGGGAAAGCGGCATGCCGGACCGCGCGCTCGAGGCGCTGCTGCGACGTTGCCAGGGCAGCGAGTGAGCTTCTCGCGGAATAAAAAAGGGGTCGGCCGATCGGCTAACGATGCCCGCCTGACACCTATTTTGCATATCGATCGGCTAGCATCGTGGAGCGTTTCGCTAAGCGCGCCGCACCACGCAGGCCGCGTTTTACCTTGGTGTATGCTTAAGTTTCTGTTAATTCGCGCCCGGGTCTTCCCGGGCGCTCCGCTATGAACGAACCCTATCCCAGTCGACGCCACGCCGACAAACCGCAGGAAAAACGCTCGCTGCTGGAGCGTCTGACCGATTTCATCTCGCACGAACCCGAGTCGCGCGACGAGCTTCTCGAAGTGCTGCAGGACGCCCACGAGCGAAACCTGCTCGACGCCGATTCGCTTTCGATGATCGAAGGCGTCTTTCAGGTGTCCGATCTCTGCGCGCGCGACATCATGATTCCGCGCGCCCAGATGGACGCCATCAACATCGCGGAAACACCCGCCGAATTCATTCCCTTCGTGCTGGAAAAAGCGCACTCGCGCTATCCGGTGTACGAGGGCAACCGCGACAACGTCATCGGCGTGCTGCTCGCGAAAGACCTGCTGCGCTATTACGCCGAGGAAGAGTTCGACGTGCGCGGCATGCTGCGCCCCGCCGTGTTCATCCCCGAGTCGAAGCGTCTCAACGTGCTGCTGCACGACTTTCGCGTGAACCGCAATCACATCGCGATCGTCGTCGATGAATACGGCGGCGTCGCGGGCCTCATCACCATCGAGGACGTGCTGGAGCAGATCGTCGGCGACATCGAGGACGAATACGACTTCGACGAGGAAACCGGCAATATCATCGCGTCGCCGGACGGCAAGTTCCGCGTGCGCGCGCTGACGGGCATTCAACAGTTCAACGAAGAATTCGGCACCGACTTCTCCGACGAGGAAGTCGACACCATCGGCGGGCTCGTCACGCACCGCTTCGGGCGCGTGCCACATCGTGGCGAGAAGGTGCGCATCGACGACTTCGCGTTCGAGATTCTTCGCGGCGACGCCCGCCAGGTTCACGTGCTGCTCGTGCGGCGCGTGCCCAATCTCACGCAGCAACCGCGTCAGCCCGGCGACGACGAGAGCGAGCTGCGCGACTGACCTGCGGCCCGCGCGCCGCCCACCGCTTCACGAATACTTTCGCCTCCGCCGACCTAGCAATCCATGGCCGATTCACCGTTTCGCTCCCTTTCGCGTCACCGCGACGCGTCAGCTTCGGCTGCGCCGCGTGCCCTCCCGTTCTGGCATTACCTCGTCGCGGCCGTGCTCGGCGCGGCGAACACGCTGTCTTTCGCGCCGACGCCGCACGGCGGCTGGATCGAACTCGTCATCTTCGCGTGCTTCTTTGCGTGGCTGTCGCGCACGAACGGCTGGAAAAGCGCGGCGGCAACCGGCTGGGCCTTCGGCTTCGGGAACTTCGTTACGGGCGTCTGGTGGCTGTATGTGAGCATGCACGACTACGGCGGCATGGCCGCGCCGCTCGCCGCCGCCGCGGTCGCGCTGTTTTCGCTTTATCTCGCGGTGTATCCGGCGTTGTCGAGCCTCGTCTGGTCGCTCGTCGCGGGACGCGCCCGCTTCGGCGACGAAGACGCCGCCATCGCCCGCGAGATCGACGCATCGCCTCGCTTTGCGCCCACCTGGCACGGCGCGTTCGCGTTCGCAAGCGCCTGGGCGCTGGGCGAATGGCTGCGCGGACTCGTATTCACCGGCTTTCCGTGGCTCGCGAGCGGCTATGCGCAAGTGGACGGCCCGCTCGCCGGCTTCGGCGCGGTTGCCGGCGTGTATGGCGTCGCATGGGTGCTCGCGCTCGTGGCTGCATGCATCGTGCAGGCGGTGGTCGCGTTTCGCGGAATGCGGCGGCGCGCGCTCGCGCCCGCATTGACGGCGCTTGCGCTGATCGTCGCCGGCATGCTGCTGTCGCTCGTGCAATGGACCACGCCTGCCAACGCGCCGCTCGACGTGCGTCTGCTTCAAGGCAATGTAAAGCAGGAGATGAAGTTCGAGCAGGCGGGCGTCGACGAATCGCTTGCGCTGTACAAGCGGCTCATCACCGAGAAGCCGGCCGATCTGATCGTCACGCCGGAGACGGCGCTGCCTGTGCTGGCCGTTCAGGTGCCGCCGGCATTCGCGAGCGCGATCCGCAGTTTCGCGGACAGCACGCATTCGTCGATTCTCTTCGGCGCGATCGGCGTCACGATTCAGCCGGACGGGCGCCCGACCGATTTCACGAACAGCCTCTTCGGCATCACGCCGGGCGTGAACGATGTGTATCGCTACGACAAGCATCATCTCGTGCCGTTCGGCGAATTCGTGCCGCTCGGCTTCCACTGGTTCGTGAACCTGATGGGCATTCCGCTCGGCGATCTCGCGCGCGGCCCAGTCACGCAGAAGCCGTTCTTCGTGCATAACCAGCCGGTCGCCGTCGATGTTTGCTACGAGGACATCTTCGGCGAAGAGATTGCGCGCACGCTGCGCGAACAGGAAACGCCCGCCGGCATTCTCGTCAACTCGACGAATCTCGCGTGGTTCGGCAACACCATCGCGCTCGATCAGCATTTGCAGATCGCGCGCATGCGTTCGATCGAAACCGGCCGCCCGACGCTCCGGGCGACGAACACGGGCATGACGGCCGTGATCGCGGCGAACGGCGATGTCGTGTCGCGTCTGCCGACATTTACGACCGGCGTGCTCGAAGCGCGCGTGCAGGGCACCTCGGGACGCACGCCGTATGTGACGAGCGGGAATGCGACGGTGATCGTCGTGTCGCTGCTGTTGCTGGCGGTCGGGTTTGCGTTTGCGCCGGGGAAGAAGCGCCGCGTCTGACGCGTGTATCGCAACGCGACTCTGGCGCGCAACACGGGCTGCAATGACGCACAGGCGCGCAGCCCGGTCAAGCGCCCTCACTCCCAAAAAGTCCCGCCGGTCCCGCGTTCCAGCTAAAATTCAAGGTTTTAGCACTTCGGCCGAGCCTCGGAGCCGCGCGTTTTATCGGCGCGCGCCCGGTCCGTATCAAAGGCAACCATGCTCACCTTTCAGCAAATCATCCTGACGCTGCAGTCCTATTGGAACGACAAGGGCTGCGCGCTTCTCCAGCCCATCGACATGGAAGTCGGCGCGGGCACCTCGCACGTGCACACCTTCCTGCGCGCGATCGGTCCCGAGCCGTGGCGCGCGGCCTACGTGCAGCCGTCGCGCCGCCCGAAGGACGGCCGCTATGGCGAGAACCCCAACCGCCTGCAGCACTACTATCAGTATCAGGTCGTGCTCAAGCCCGCGCCCGAAAACATCCTCGATCTGTATCTCGGCTCGCTCGAAGCACTCGGCTTCGATCTGAAGCAGAACGACGTGCGCTTCGTCGAAGACGACTGGGAGAACCCGACGCTCGGCGCATGGGGACTCGGCTGGGAAGTGTGGCTCAACGGCATGGAAGTGACGCAGTTCACGTACTTCCAGCAGGTAGGCGGCCTCGACTGCAAGCCGGTGCTCGGCGAGATCACGTACGGTCTCGAACGCCTCGCCATGTATTTGCAGAAAGTGGAGAACGTGTACGACCTCGTCTGGACCGAATGGGAAGAAGACGGCCCGAACGGCAAGGTGCTGCGCCGCCTGACTTACGGCGACGTCTATCACCAGAACGAAGTCGAGCAGTCCACCTACAACTTCGAGCACGCGAACGTCGATCTGCTCTTCAACTTCTTCAACAGCTACGAAGCCGAAGCCAAGAAGATGATCGAGGCGAAGCTCGCGCTGCCCGCGTATGAACTCGTGCTGAAGGCCGGCCATACGTTCAATCTGCTCGATGCGCGCGGCGCGATTTCCGTGACCGAGCGCGCGGCGTATATCGGCCGCATTCGGGCGTTGTCGCGTCTCGTCGCGCAGGCTTATTACGATTCCCGCGAAAGTCTCGGCTTCCCGATGCTAGGCAATCCGGTGCACGCCGCCGCGGAGCTCGTCACCGATCAGCAGGAAGCCGCGCGTCCGGCCTGGGCGCCGCCGCTGAAGGTGGAAAGCGCGCCGCCGGGCGAAACGCGCAACAACGATCAGGTTTGACGAGGCAAGACAGAACAATGACGCAATCCAATCACGCTTCCCTGCTCGTCGAGCTGCTCACCGAAGAACTTCCGCCGAAAGCCCTCGCGCGTCTCGGCACCGCGTTCGCCGAAGGCATCGTCGAGCGGCTCGCCGCCCGCGATCTGATCGAAGGCGCCGTATCGTTCGAACAGTACGCGACGCCGCGCCGCCTCGCCGTGTTGATCCGCAACGTGCGCGATGTCGCGCCCGAGAAGCAGGTCCGCGAAAAAGTGCTGCCGGTCTCGGTCGCGCTCGACAAGGAAGGCAATCCCACGCCGCCGCTCGCGAAGAAACTCGCCGCGCTCGGCTTCCCCGACTTCCCGCTCGCGGAGCTCGAACGCGCGCAGGACGGCAAGGCCGAGGCGTTCTTCCTGCGCTATGCGGCGCCCGGCGCGACGCTCGCCGACGGCCTGCAAGCCGCGCTCGACGAAACGCTGACCAAGCTGCCGATCCCGAAGGTCATGACGTATCAGCGTCCGGACGGCACCAACGTGCAGTTCGTGCGTCCGGTGCAGCGCCTTGTCGCCATGCACGGCCGCAATGTCGTGCCGGTGAGCGCGCTCGGCGTCGATGCGGGCGATACGACCATCGGCCATCGCTTTCTGTCGCACGGCTTTATCGCGATTCCGAGCGCCGACGACTACTCGGAAACGCTGCGCACGAAGGCGCATGTCGTCGCAAATTTCGATGACCGCCGCGAATCCATCCGCACGCAATTGCAGGCGTTCGCAGGCGAAGACCGCGTCGTGATGCCGGAGTCGCTGCTCGACGAAGTGAACGCGCTCGTCGAATGGCCGGTCGTGTATCAGTGCCGCTTCGACGAGGAGTTCCTGCAAGTGCCGCAGGAGTGTCTCATCCTCACGATGCAGACGAACCAGAAGTATTTCGCGCTCACGGACCAGAACGGCAAGCTGCGCTCGCGTTTCCTGATCGTGTCGAACATCGATACGCAAACGCCTGCCGAGATCATCGAGGGCAACGAGCGCGTGGTGCGTCCGCGTCTCGCGGATGCGAAGTTCTTCTTCACGCAGGACAAGAAGAAGCGCCTCGAAGAGCGCGTGCCGCTGCTTGCCAACGTGGTCTATCACAACAAGCTCGGCTCGACGCTCGAACGCGTACAGCGTCTCGAAGCGCTCGCGGGCGAAATTGCGCCGATGGTCGGCGTCGATGCCGCGCTCACGCGCCGCGCGGCGCGTCTTGCGAAGGCCGACTTGCTGACCGACATGGTCGGCGAATTCCCCGAGCTGCAAGGCACGATGGGCACCTACTACGCGCGCCACGACGGCGAGCCCGAAGAAGTCGCGCTCGCGTGCTCGGAGCATTACCAGCCGCGCTTCTCCGGCGACGACACGCCGTCCACGGGCGTCGGCTCGGCGGTCGCGCTCGCGGACAAGCTCGAAACGATCGTCGGCATCTGGGGCATCGGTCTCGCGCCGACGGGCGAGAAGGACCCGTTCGCGCTGCGCCGTCATGCGCTCGGCGTGCTGCGCATCCTGCTCGAAAAGAAGCTGCCGGTCGACCTGCGCGATCTCGTCGCCGCCGCGCAGCGCCAGTTCGCCGGCATGCCGCAAGTCGCGGATTCGACCGAAGCCGTCTATGCATTCTTCCTCGACCGTCTGCGTGGCCTCTTGCGCGAACGCGGCTTCGAAGCCAACGACATCGAGGCCGTTCTCAGCCTGAATCCGACGCGTCTCGACGATATCGTCGCGCGGCTGGACGCCGTGCGCGAATTCGCGGCGCTGCCGGAAGCGGCATCGCTCGCAGCGGCCAACAAGCGCATCACGAACATCCTCAAGAAGTCCGAGCAAGGCGCGCCTTCGTCGGTGAATCCGGAACTGCTCGTGGAACCGGCCGAGAAGAATCTGTACGCGCAGATTCAAAGCGTGACGCCGCGCGTGCAAAGCCAGCTCGCCGCGCGCAATTACACGGAAGCGTTGAGCGCGCTTGCCGCGCTGCGCGAGAGCGTCGATACGTTCTTCAACGACGTGATGGTGAACGCGGAAGACGCGGCGCTCAGAAACAACCGCCTCGCCCTGCTCGGCGCGCTGCATCAGCAGATGAACTGCGTGGCCGACATCTCCAAGCTCGCGGCGTAAGTCATGAACAGACGACTCGTGATTCTGGACCGCGACGGCGTCATCAACGTCGATTCGGACGCGTTCATCAAGTCGCCGGACGAATGGGTCGCCATTCCCGGCAGCCTCGAAGCCATCGCGCGGCTGAATCAGGCGGGCTACCGCGTGGCGATCGCGTCGAACCAGTCGGGCATCGGGCGCGGTCTGTTCGACATGGCCGCGCTCAACGCCATGCATCAGAAGATGAACCGCGCGGCGGCGGCGGTCGGCGGACGCATCGACGCAATCTTCTTCTGTCCGCATACGGCCGAAGACGAGTGCGATTGCAGAAAGCCGAAGCCCGGCATGCTGCAGCAGATCATCGACCGTTTCGAGATCGATCCGGAAGACACGCCCGTCGTCGGCGATGCCCTGCGCGATCTTCAGGCGGGCGCGGCGCTCGGCTTTCCGGTGCATCTCGTGCTGACCGGCAAGGGCGAAAAAACGCTCGCGCAAGGCAACTTGCCCGAAGGCACGGAGGTTCACAAGGACCTGCGCGCGTTCGCGCTCGACTTTCTCGCGCGGCACCACGACTGACCGCTCTTTCGCTCTGCCACGTACCGCCAGGACTTCATGCGCTTCATCCGTTCTCTGCTGTTGATGCTGTACTTCGTCGTGTACACGGTGCCGTACGCGACCGCCTGCTTCATCGCGTTTCCGTTCATGCGCGCGCACAACCGCTACTGGATGGCGGCGGGCTGGTGCAAATCGACGATCGTCGTGCTGCGGTATCTCGTCGGCATTCGCTACACGATAGAAGGCATGGAGAACCTGCCGAATGGCCCCGCCGTGCTTCTGTCGAAACATCAATCCGCATGGGAAACGCTCGCGTTTCCGGCGCTGATGCCGCGCCCGCTCTGCTATGTGTTCAAGCGCGAGTTGCTGTACGTGCCGTTTTTCGGCTGGGCGCTCGGTCTCCTGAAGATGGTGCACATCGACCGCTCCCAGGGCCGCGACGCATTCGCCTCGGTCACGCGCCAAGGCCGCGCGCGCATGGACGAAGGCGCGTGGGTCATCATGTTTCCGGAAGGCACGCGCACACGCGTCGGCGCGCAAGGCAAGTACAAGACGGGCGGCGCGCGCTTCGCGGTGGCCACGGGCGCGCCTGTCGTGCCGATCGCGCATAACGCCGGGCACGTCTGGCCGCGCAATTCGTTCATGAAATATCCGGGTATAGTCACGGTGTCGATCGGCAAGCCCATCGATACCGCCGGACTCTCGCCCGAAGAAGTGAATGCGCGCGTCGAGAGCTGGATCGAAACGGAGATGCGCCGTATCGATCCGCTCGCGTATGCCGCGCCGGGCAGTGAGCCGCATCGGGCCGGCGCTGCGGGCGCGGGCCGCTGACGCGGCCTCGCACTCGAAAGTCAGAGCCGCGGCGTGCCTTATTCGTTCCTGTCGTCATTCCTGCGCCGCGAGCGCAAAGCCGAGCCGATGCAGAAGACTCCCTCGCGACAGCGCCCCGCCGTCGCGCTCGATACACTGCAACTCGATCTTCCGTTCGAGCATGCGCCCGCCGCCGCGCCCGCGCCGCTGCGCGGCGAGCTTCCCTCTTCCGAGCCGACCGCCAAGCCTGCGCCGCTGCCCGAAGGCGTGCGGCTGCGGCGCATCGTGCTCGGCGCGCGCGCGCTGGATTACCGCTTCAAGCGGTCGGCGCGCCGGACCATCGGCTTTTGCATCGACGCGACCGGACTCACGATCACCGCGCCGCGCTGGGTGACGATCGCGGATATCGAAAGCGCCATCGTCGACAAGCAAAGCTGGATTCTGCGCAAGCTGGCCGAATGGCAAACGCGCGTCGAGGAACGCGCGCTGCCGCGCATCGAATGGAAGGACGGCGCGGAGTTTCCGTTTCTCGGCAAGACGATTCGCGTGTCGCTGAACGCGGCCGCGAGCGCGCTTTCCTTCGATGCCGAGACCAACGTGCTGGCGCTCGCCCTGCCCGCGCTCGCCGACGCGCAGCAGATCAAGGACCGCGTGCAGAACTGGCTGCAAAGCGAAGCCAAGCGCATCTTCGGCGAGCGGCTCGCGGTGTATGCGCAGAAGCTGGGCGTCGAATTTCGCGCGTACGCGTTGTCGTCGGCGGCGACCCGCTGGGGCAGTTGTTCGAGCGACGGCAAGATTCGCCTGAACTGGCGGCTCATTCACTTTCCGGTGTGGATCATCGATTACGTGGTCGCGCACGAGCTTGCGCACTTGCGCGAGATGAACCACAGCCCGCGTTTCTGGCGCACCGTCGAATCCATCTTTCCGGAGTTCCGCGAGGCGCGGCATACGTTGAAGCACCATCCGCCGGACCTGCTGCCGACGCTGTAAGCACGCGTTCTGGGCGAACGGTACAATTTCGCATACCCCGCAATCGCGGCTTTGCGCCGCCGTTCATACAACAGGACCCCCACCATGCGACTCCTCCACACGATGCTGCGCGTCGGCGACCTGCAGCGTTCCATCGATTTCTATACGCGTATTCTCGGCATGAAAGTGCTGCGCCAGAGCGAGAACCCGGAATACAAGTACACGCTCGCGTTCGTCGGCTACGGCGACGAGAGCGAGAACAGCGTGCTCGAACTGACGTACAACTGGGGCGTCGAAAAGTACGAGATGGGCACGGCTTACGGCCATATCGCGCTCGAAGTGAATAACGCGGCCGAGGCGTGCGACCGCATCCGCGAAGCGGGCGGCAAGGTCACGCGCGAAGCCGGTCCCGTGAAGGGCGGCAAGACGGTGATCGCGTTCGTGGAAGATCCGGACGGCTACAAGGTCGAGCTGATCGAAAAGCATTCCTGATCGCTGATTCAGCGACAAAGCAAGCGCGCTGCGATTCTCGTCGCCGCGCGTTTTTTTTCGCCTGCCGTCAGCCTTCGATACGGTCGCGTGTCACGCCGAGCAGATCGGCCATCGCGCGCCGAGCGGCGGCGGCGTCGCGAGCGGCGATGGCATCGAACACCGCCGTATGTTCGGCCAGCGACGCGTTGAAGACGTCGGCGCGCTTCGCATTCAGGCGCAACTGGCCTTCGAGCGTGCGGGCGATCAACGCGCCAAGCGGCACCAGCAACTCGTTGCTGCAAGCGGCCAGCACGCATAAGTGAAAGTCGAGGTCGGCGCGCACCCATTCGTCGACGTTGCGCGCTTCCGTCATCGCGCGATGCGCGCGTTCCAGCCGTTCCAGCGTGCTCGGCTCGTGATTGCCGGCGGCGAGCGCGGCCGCATACGGCTCGATCATCTCGCGCATTTCCTGGAGCTTCAGCGCAAAGAGCATGGGCGGCGCGACCCGCGAGTACCAGTCGAGCATGTCGGCGTCGAGCAGATTCCACGCGTCCTTCGGGCGCACCCGCGTGCCCACCTTCGGCCGCGATTCGACGAGCCCTTTCGATGTGAGCGTGCGCAGCGCCTCGCGCAGCACGGTGCGGCTCACGCCGAAGCGTTCAATCAGATCCGCCTCGCGAGGCAACGGCGAGCCGGGCGGGAAGTCGCCCCGCAGAATAGCCATGCCCAGTTCGTGCGCCACGCGGCCATGCAAATCGCGGTGAATGATTCGCTCCTAGTCGGTCTCGTTGATTCGGGCGTGATTATGCTCGAACACCTGCGACGCCCAAAGCGCTCTGCCGCCAATAGTACTATTAATACGACCAGACGCGCCGCTTTTTGCTACTATGGAGACCCTTGCAGGAGACGCTCACATGAAAATCACGAAACTCGAAACCTTCATCGTTCCGCCGCGCTGGTGCTTCCTCAAGATCGAAACCGACGAAGGCATCACCGGCTGGGGCGAGCCCGTCGTCGAAGGCCGCGCGCACACGGTGGCCGCCGCCGTCGACGAACTCGCGGACTATCTGATCGGCAAGGACCCGCGCCATATCGAAGACTTGTGGCAAGTGATGTATCGCGCGGGCTTCTATCGCGGCGGCCCGATCGGCATGAGCGCGATCGCGGGCGTCGATCAGGCGCTGTGGGACATTCTCGGCAAGCATCACGGCGTGCCGATTCACGCGCTGCTCGGCGGCCAGGTCCGCGACAAGATCAAGGTGTATTCGTGGATCGGCGGCGATCGTCCGAGCGATGTCGCGAACAACGCGCGCGCGGTCGTCGAACGCGGCTTCAAGGCCGTGAAGATGAACGGCTCCGAAGAATTGCAGATGATCGACACGTTCGACAAGGTGCAAGGCGTGATCGACAACGTTCGGGCCGTGCGCGAGGCGGTCGGCCCGAACGTCGGCATCGGCGTGGACTTCCATGGCCGCGTGCACAAGCCGATGGCGAAGGTGCTGGCGAGAGAACTCGATCCGTTCAAGCTGATGTTCATCGAGGAGCCGGTGCTCTCTGAGAACGTCGAGGCACTGCGCGATATCGTCAATCAGACGAGCACGCCGATTGCGCTCGGTGAGCGGCTGTATTCGCGCTGGGACTTCAAGCACATTCTCGCGGGCGGCTATGTCGATATCATTCAGCCGGACGCGTCGCACGCGGGCGGGCTGACGGAGTGCCGCAAGATCGCGTCGATGGCGGAAGCGTACGATGTCGCGCTCGCGCTGCATTGCCCGCTCGGCCCGATTGCGCTCGCCACGTGTCTGCAAATCGATGCCGTCAGCTACAACGCGTTCATTCAGGAACAGAGTCTCGGCATTCACTACAACACGGGCAACGATCTGCTCGACTACATCAAGAATCCCGAAGTCTTCAAGTACGACGACGGGATGGTGTCGATCCCGCAAGGGCCGGGACTCGGCATCGAAGTCAACGAGGAGAAGGTGCGCGAGATGGCGAAGGTCGGGCACCGCTGGCGCAATCCGGTGTGGCGTCACGCGGATGGCAGCGTCGCGGAGTGGTGATCGGCTTTAGCGTTTGAGCCTTGCCTCGACCGCGCCGCGCAGCGCATTGCTGAGAAGCAAACCTTCGGCGCGGTCGATGTCTCGCACGGTCAGCGTGCGTTCCGACGCGCCGAGTTCGTCCATCAGCACCGCCCGCATGACGCCCGGCAACACGCCTGCGCTTAAGGGCGGCGTCCACCACTTTCCGTCCAGCTTCACGAACACGCTCGAACGGCCGCCTTCGGTCAGTTCGCCGCGCTCGTTCGTGAACAGCACGTCGAACGCGCCTTCGACTTCGGCGGCTTTCCACGCGCGGTCGTAGTCGGCGCGGCGCGTCGTTTTGTGGCGAAGCAATACATCGGCGGATGATTGCGGCGCGAAGCCTCGGTCCGCGGCGAGCAGCACATCCACCGTATCCGACGACAATGGCGCAAGCGGCGCACTCGTCAGCGCGAGGCGTCCGCTCTTGTCGAGCACGATGCGCAAGCGATACGGCTTGCCCGCTTCGAAGCTCGCGCATTGCTGCGCGACTTGGGCATTCAGAGCGCGCTTGTCGAAGGGGAAGCCCAAATACGCTGCGCTCGCTTCGAGTCGCGCAACGTGACGCGAGTAGTGGCGCACGCCTTCGTCCCGCGTGGCGTACGTCGTCTCGAAGAGTTCGAAGCCAGGGTCCGCGCCGGTCAGGAAGCGCGCCTTCAGAAGACACTCCTCGTACTCGCTCTCGGCGATGCTATCCAGCACGATGCCCGCGCCGATGCCAAGCAAGCCGCGCTGCTGGTCCGCGTCGATCACCAGCGTACGGATGGCGACGGAGAGGCAGAAATCGCCGCTCCTATCGAGCCAGCCGATTGCGCCGGTATAAAGCCCGCGCGGCGTGCTTTCGATCTGATCGATGAGTTGCATCGTGCGGTACTTCGGCGCGCCGGTAATCGATCCGCACGGAAACAGCGCCCGCACGATCGCGGCGAACGACGTGTCGGGCGCCACGCGCGCCTCGACGGTCGAAGTCATCTGCCAGACCGACGCGTACGGCTCCACGGAAAAAAGCGCCGGCACATGCACGGAGCCCGTCGTCGCGACACGCGAGAGGTCGTTGCGCAGCAAGTCGACGATCATCACGTTCTCCGCGCGATTCTTCGGATCGCAGCGCAGCACGGCGGGGTCCGAGTCGCGCGGCGCGGTGCCTTTCATCGGCTTTGCGCGCAGCACGTCGCCATGCTTCTCGACGAAAAGCTCCGGCGAGCACGACACGACCGCGCGCCCATCCGGCAACGCGATGAAAGCGCCGTACCTGACGGGCTGCCGCTCCCGCAGCCGTCGATACAGCGCGAGCGGCGAACCGAAAACATCGAAATTCAGCCGGAACGTGTAGTTGACCTGATACGACTCGCCTTCTTCCAGCGCCTGCTTGATGGCAGCAATCGCGCGGTCGAATTCGTCGCGCGTGATGCTCGGCTGGATGCCGCCCACGCCCGCGACCGAAGGCTCGGCGCTTTCCGCATCCTGCGACGCCAGCCATTCGCTCGCCTCATCGCGTGACAGCAGCGCGCACGAGCGGAACATGAGCACGCGCAGCGCGTGATCGCCGCCGCGCCCGATGCTGCCGAACTGAAGGTTGCGCCCGAACTCGTAATCCGCGACGACGACTGCATGCAGTCCGCTTGTCAGATCGCGTTCGACGGCGGCGCAGACCGCATCGAGTTCGCGCCCGTCCTCGCACACATGCTCGTGCGAAAAGTCCGCGTACAAACGACTCGACCGCCTTTCGGCGGTCGCGTCGCAATCGTCGAGCAGCGCGAACACCGCGCTGCGTGCTTCGATCTTCATGGCAATGCTCGTATCGACTGCATCAGTCGAAGAAGCTCTTCACCCGGTCGAACCAGCTTTTGCTCTGCGGGCTATGCCGCGCGCCGCCTTCCGTCAGCGACTTCTCGAATTGCTTCAGCAGATCGCGCTGCTGATCGGTGAGCTTAACCGGCGTTTCCACCTGCACGTGCACGTAGAGATCGCCCGCGATGCTCGAACGCAAGCCCTTGATGCCCTTGCCGCGCAGGCGGAACGTCTTGCCCGACTGCGTGCCTTCGGGCACGGTGAAGCTCGCGCGTCCCGCGAGCGTCGGCACTTCGATCTCGCCGCCCAGCGCCGCCGTGGTGAACGGAATCGGCATCTGGCAATGCAGGTCGTCGCCGTCGCGCTCGAACACCGGGTGCTGCTTGATGTGGATTTCCACGTACAAGTCGCCGCTCGGTCCGCCGTTGATGCCCGGCTCGCCGTTGCCAGCGGAACGGATGCGCATGCCGTCGTCGATGCCCGCCGGAATCTTCACTTCCAGCGTCTTCGTTTCCTTCACCTTGCCCGCGCCGTGGCAGTTGCCGCACGGGTCGGGAACGTAGGTGCCGCTGCCGTGACACTTCGGGCACGTCTGCTGGATGCTGAAGAAGCCCTGCGACATCCGAACCTGGCCCTGGCCATGACACGTCGGGCAGGTTTCCGGCTTCGTGCCGGGCTTCGCGCCCGAGCCGTGGCAGACGTTGCAGTTGACCCAGCTCGGCACGCGGATCTGCGTGTCGTAACCGTGCGCGGCCTGCTCCAGCGTGATCTCCATGCTGTAGCGCAAGTCCGCGCCGCGATACACCTGCGGACCGCCGCGGCCGCCGCGCGCAGCACCGCCCGCGGCCTGCCCGAAGATGTCGCCGAAGATATCGCCGAACGCATCGGCAAAGCCGCCGAAGCCTTGCGCGCCCGCGCCCGCCATGTTCGGATCGACGCCCGCGTGACCGTACTGATCGTACGCGGCGCGCTTTTGCTGGTCGGAGAGCATCTCGTAGGCTTCCTTCGCCTCCTTGAAGTTCTCTTCCGCCTTCTTGTTGTCCGGGTTGCGGTCAGGGTGATACTTCATCGCGAGCTTGCGATACGCCTTCTTGATCTCGTCGTCGCTCGCGTTCTTCGCAACGCCCAGAACGTCGTAGTAATCCCGTTTCGCCATGTCGGTTCCATGCCGCCGCGGAGTGACCGCGACGGTTCCTCTCGAATGCTTCGGACCAAACGGCCCGCGCGTAACCTCTGACGCCTCGCTGCAAGAACCCGCCTTCAGCAAGACGCCCCAAAAAAACAATGTGCCCGGTCGAGCCGTTCGGCTCGCCAGGCGCGTTTCACGTCAGACGCTCAACGCGTCCTGCCGCCGTCTTCTTCGCGCGAAACTGCCCGCGAAAAGACCGCGAGCGCGTGAACGTTGCCATCCACGCGCTCTGCGGCTTAGTCCTTCTTCACTTCTTTGAAGTCGGCGTCGACGACATCGTCATGCTGCTGGCTCGCGCCAGCCGATGCCGCTTCCGCGCCGGCCGCACCGGCAGCCGCACCCGCCGCGCCTTGCTGCGCCTGCATGTCCGCGTACATCTTTTCGCCGAGCTTCTGCGATGCCGTAGCCAGCGCCTCGATCTTCGCTTCGATCGTCGCCTTGTCGCTCGACGTGTTCTTCAGCGCCTCTTCGAGGTCCTTCAGCGCGGCTTCGATCTTTTCCTTCTCCGAAGCCTCGACCTTGTCGCCGTACTCGGCAACCGCCTTCTTCGTGCTGTGGACCAGCGCGTCGCCCTGGTTGCGGGCATCGGCCAGCTCGCGCAGCTTGTGATCTTCTTCGGCGTTGGCTTCGGCGTCCTTCACCATCTTGTCGATTTCGGCATCCGTCAGACCCGAGTTCGCCTTGATGGTGATCTTGTTTTCCTTGCCGGTCGCCTTGTCCTTCGCGCCGACGTGCAGAATGCCGTTCGCGTCGATATCGAAGGTCACTTCGATCTGCGGCACGCCGCGCGGTGCGGGCGGAATGCCTTCGAGGTTGAACTCGCCGAGCAGCTTGTTGCCTGCGGCCATTTCGCGCTCGCCCTGGAACACCTTGATCGTCACGGCGCTCTGGTTGTCGTCCGCCGTCGAATACACCTGCGAGTGCTTCGTCGGGATCGTGGTGTTCTTGTTGATCATCTTCGTCATCACGCCGCCGAGCGTCTCGATGCCGAGCGAGAGCGGAGTCACGTCGAGCAGCAGCACGTCCTTGCGGTCGCCCGACAGAACCTGACCTTGAATCGCGGCGCCCACGGCCACGGCTTCGTCCGGGTTCACGTCACGGCGCGGTTCCTTGCCGAAGAACTCCTTCACCTTTTCCTGCACCTTCGGCATGCGCGTCATGCCGCCGACGAGAATCACGTCGTCGATTTCACCGACCTTCACGCCAGCATCCTTGATGGCGATGCGGCACGGTTCGATCGTGCGCTCGATCAGGTCTTCCACGAGCGCTTCGAGCTTCGCGCGGGTGATCTTCAGGTTCAAGTGCTTCGGACCGGACGCGTCCGCCGTGATGTACGGCAGGTTGATTTCGGTCTGCGCCGTGGACGACAGTTCGATCTTCGCCTTCTCAGCGGCTTCCTTCAGGCGTTGCAGCGCGAGCACGTCCTTCGACAGATCGACGCCCTGCTCCTTCTTGAACTCGCCGATGATGTAATCGATGATGCGCTGGTCGAAGTCTTCGCCGCCCAGGAACGTGTCGCCGTTCGTGGAGAGCACTTCGAACTGCATTTCGCCGTCCACATCCGCGATTTCGATGATCGAGATGTCGAACGTGCCGCCGCCCAGGTCGAACACGGCGATCTTGCGGTCGCCCTTTTCAGCCTTGTCGAGGCCGAACGCGAGCGCGGCTGCCGTCGGTTCGTTGATGATGCGCTTGACTTCCAGACCGGCGATGCGGCCCGCGTCCTTGGTTGCCTGACGCTGGCTGTCGTTGAAGTACGCCGGAACCGTGATGACGGCTTCCGTCACCGGCTCGCCGAGGTAGTCTTCAGCGGTCTTCTTCATCTTGCGCAGCACTTCCGCCGAGATTTGCGGCGGCGCGAGCTTCTGGCCGTGCGCTTCGACCCATGCGTCGCCGTTGTCGGCCTTGACGATCTTGTAGGGCATCAGGCCGATGTCCTTCTGCACTTCCTTCTCTTCGAAGCGGCGGCCGATCAGGCGCTTGACTGCGTACAGCGTGTTGCGCGGATTCGTGACCGACTGACGCTTGGCAGGCGCGCCGACGAGGATCTCGTTGTCATCCATATACGCGATGATCGACGGCGTGGTGCGCGCGCCTTCCGAGTTCTCGATGACCTTGACCTGATTGCCTTCCATCAGCGCCACGCACGAGTTCGTGGTGCCGAGGTCGATGCCGATGATTTTGCCCATTTTTATACTCTCCTAGCTTTGATCGCTTTGGCGCTGCGGCCGGGGAACGCCGGCTTTTGCGGCCGATTCAACGGGCCGAACGCCCAAAATTCATACCTATACGCAAGATAAGAGCGCCGGTTTCGTTTTCAAGACCCTGAATGCAATGCGGTCTATAACTTTTTGCGCTCCGGCTCGCGTCATTCCTTTGCTGCCGCCGCGCGGATTTTCTCGCGCGCCGCCGCGACCGCCGCCTCGAACTGCGCGAGACCGTGCCAGCCGGTTGCGCGGCCGAGCCGCTTGCCGCGGTGAAAGAAGAACCACGTCGGCACGCCGTGCAACATGAACCGGCGGCCTAGCTCGCGATGCTCGTACACATTGCTGTGAAACCACTTCAGTCCGAGCGCGCGAATGGCGTCGGGCTGGGCGAGCATCGCTTTTTTCGCGATCTCGCAGTTGAAGCAGTCGAGGCCCCAGAAGAACACGACGGCCAGTTCGTCGCCCGCCGACGCCAGCCCGGCGTCGAAGCCGGCGGCGTCCAGTTCCTGCATCTCGAAGACGGAGAAAGCGGTCGAATCGACGGGCACGTTGGCCATGATCGCGAACCTCGCGGGCTTACTTCGGCGCAGCGACGGTGACGAGCGCCGGACGCAGCACGCGGTCGGCGATGATGTAGCCCTTCTGCAGCACTGCAACGATGGTGTTCGGCTCCTGATCCGCCGGCACCATGGAGATGGCCTGATGACGATGCGGGTCGAACTTCTCGCCGACCGGATTCAGCGCGACGACGCGGCCCTTTTCCAGCGCGCCCGTCAACTGGCGCAGCGTCAGTTCGACGCCTTCGCGCACCTTGGCGAGATCCGTGGACTGGTCCGCGAGCGCGGCTTCGAGGCTGTCGAGCACCGGCAGCAGATTTTCGGCGAAGTTTTCGATGGCGAACTTGTGCGCCTTCGCCACATCTTCCTGGCCGCGGCGGCGTACGTTCTCCGTTTCCGCCTTCGCCCGCAGGAACTCTTCCTGCAGCGCGGCCACGCGGGCTTGCGCTTCGGCCAGTGCAGTTTCGGTGGCGTTCGTGCTGTTCGCGGCGGCTTCCGGCGCGGCAGTGCCGTCTGCCGAGGCGGCCTGCGTTGCTGCCTGATTGGAGTCGGCGGCCTGGCGCGCGTTTTCGTCGGCGGGCGTGGGGTTCTGGCTCGCTGAATTCTCTTGCGTGTTTTCCATGTCGCTGAGTGTCATTACCGTGATTGGATGGATCGGGAATGCCGCCGGCCATCGACGGCCGGCGCGCTTCCTCGCGCTAGCTGCCGAAATTGGGGCAGCGGAAAAGTTTTCAAGGCTTTGTCAGATCAAAATTGAACGTCAGTGTGCCAGTACGGCCGTGCGCGCAATAAGCGGTAACGGACGTTTTGCCGCATCGCGTAAATTGAGATTGAGGGAATGCAGCGGCTCACCTACACTTCGATCAAGCACCGCAGGACGCACGTTAACCCTAATCCTACGATTGCTTCAAACCGCTTGCGCGTCGCCAATTTCCTGATTCTCGCGCGGTCGTCCAGCCGCCGTTCCCGTTTCCGGGGGTACCATGAAACTGACCTTTGCCATCGCGGTGGTCGCCCTGGTACTCGTCGCGGGGACCACGACCATCTGCATGTCCGGCGCCCTGACCGCGCGCACCACCGAGTACGGCGGCGTTCACGCGACGGTCGAAGAATTCTTCAATCCGAACCTGAAAATCTGTCGATGATGCGGCGGTCGCGCTTCGTCGGCCTGCCCTGCATGCCGGCTGCCGGCTCACGAAACGTCTTGCGCCGTTCCGCTTCCGCCAGCCGCTTGGTCCGGCCTTCGTCCGTCTCGGCATAGAGCGTCTGCGCCACCGGCGCGGGCCCGCGCACGTCGCAGAGGCCCAGCACCTGCACCTGCCACACGATCCGCTCGATATCGATCTCGACGATATCGCCCACACGCACGTCCTTCGACGGCTTCACGTTCGCGCCGCCGATCCTCACGCGGCCTTTCTCCACTGCGTCGCTCGCGAGCGAGCGCGTCTTGAAGAAACGCGCGGCCCACAGCCATTTGTCGATGCGCAGGCGCGCGCCCGGTTCCGTCGTGATCTTGTAATTCATGGTGATTCTCGTGCGATGAGCGGTTTCAGGCCGCCACCGTCACCGGTTGCGTGGCCTGTACAGGCCATCCTTGCAGATGTTGTGCCGCGATCTCGCCTAGCGCCTTGATCCACGCCGGCGACGCGTTCAGGCAGGCAATGCGATGGAACTCCTTGCCGCCCGCCTGCAGAAACTCGTCGCGCACTTCGATGCCGATTTCCTCGATCGTTTCCAGGCAGTCCGCCGTGAAGCCGGGGCAGAACACGTCCACGCGCTTCACGCCGGCCGCGCCCAGTTCCGCGAGCGTCGGCGCGGTGTACGGCTGCAGCCACTCCGCGCGGCCGAAGCGCGACTGGAACGTCACGCGGCATTCCACGGGCGTGAGCCCCAGCGCGGAGGCGAGCAGCGAGCCGGTCAACTGGCATTGGTCGTGGTACGGGTCGCCGAGGTCCATGGTCCGCTTCGGCACGCCGTGAAAACTCAGCACGAGCTTGTCGCCCGAGGCGAAGTCCGGCTGGCCGTGCAGCCGCCAGTAGTCACGCACCTGCTCGGCGAGCGCCGCGATATACGCGGGATGGTCCGCGTAATGGCGAATGGTGCGGATCTCCGGCTGATTGCGCACGCGCTTGAGCGCGGTAAAGGCGTCGTCGAAAGCGGTGGCCGTGGTCGACGACGAATACTGCGGATACATCGGCACGAGCAGAATGCGATCGGCGCCTTCCAGCTTCAGCTGATTGAGCATGGCGCCGATGCCCGGCGTGCCGTAGCGCATCGCGTAATCGACGATGACGTGATAGTCGTTCGCCGCAAAAAGCCGCCGCAAGCCTTCGACCTGCCGCTCCGTATAGACGCGCAACGGCGAGCCTTCGGGCATCCACACCTGCGCGTATTTTTTCGCCGATGCGCGCCCGCGAAACGGCAGTATGATGCCGCGCAGAATGATTTGCCAGATGAACGCGGGAATTTCGACGACGCGCGGATCGCTCAGAAACTGCGCGAGATATTTGCGCACCGCTCGCGGCGTGGGCGCGTCCGGCGTGCCGAGATTGATCAGCAGCACCGCGACGCGATGCGAGGCGCTGGGCTGCGAGGGCAACTCGAGGTCGAAACGCATAGGGCAAGGCGGCCGAAAGTCATCGAAAGGTGACGGCCATTATAGCGGCGCGTTCCAGCACGCTGCATCGGCCGAACGGCCTAGTGGCGGCGCGTTCGACGGCGCGGCAAGATGACCGCAAAGGCGCGCTATTGCTGGCTATTGCTGGCTGAGCGACATCGACAGCAGGCGCGCCGTGATATCGACAATGGGAATCACGCGGTTGTAGGCCATGCGGGTCGGGCCGATCACGCCGAGCGTGCCGACGATCTTGCCGTTCACTTCGTACGGCGCGGTCACGACGCTCATCTCCTCGATCGGCACGAGATTCGATTCCCCGCCGATGAAAATCTGCACGCCCTGCGCGTGACTCGATACATCCAGCAATTGCAGGAGGCTCGTCTTTTGGTCGAAGAGGTCGAAGAGTTTGCGCAGCCGCGCCATGTCGGACGAAAGGTCCGCGACTTCGAGCAGGTTGCGCTCGCCGGAAATCAGCACGGTCTCGCCGGGATCGGTCTCGGCCGTGCTCGCGACGACCGCCGCTTGCATCAGCGTGGTCATGTCGCCGCGCAACTGGTCGATTTCCTCGCGCAGCCGGCGGCGCACTTCGTCGAAGGACAGGCCCGCGAAATGCGCGTTGATGTAATTGGAGGCTTCCGTGAGTTGCGAGGGCGAGTAGTCGCGCTGCGTGGCCATCATGCGGTTCTGCACGTCGCCTTCCGGCGTCACGATGATGAGCAGAATGCGCTTGTCCGACAGCCGCATGAACTCGATCTGCTTGAACATGTGGCTGCGGCGCGGCGTGAGGATCACGCCTGCAAACGAGGACAGACTGGACAACACGCTCGCCGCCGCCGCGACGATCTTCTGCGGCTCCTGGCCTTGCAGGCGCGTCTTGACGGCCGTGGTCATCGCCTCGTCCTGCGGGGCTTCGACCGTGAGCATGGTGTCGACGAACAGGCGGTAGCCGCGCGGCGTGGGAATGCGCCCCGCCGACGTATGCGGACTGGCGACGAGGCCCAAGTCCTCGAGGTCCGACATCACGTTGCGGATGGTGGCGGGACTCAGTTCGAGGCCGGAGTGCCGTGATAACGTGCGCGAACCGACCGGCTGACCTTCGGCGATGTAACGCTCGATCAACGTTTTCAGGAGGGTTTGTGCACGTGGGTCTAGCATGGGCAAATTTTAACGCAACGTGTCAAAGCGCGGCGACGGCTGCCGCCGCGGGCTCGCGCCGCTTCGCGGTGCGTTCGGCGGCGCGCCGATCGTTCAATGTCCGCTCCATTCTAGCGACAAACCGGACGCGTCAGAGACCGCGCGGCTCCGGTTCTTTTCGCCTTCGACCTATGGTGTAATGCCGGCATGGAAATTGGCCAATTCAAGACGGTCGCCCTGGTCGGGCGAACCAACACGCCCGGCATCGAGGCGCCGCTGCGATCGCTCGCGGAGCACATTGCGAACCAGGGCTTCGACGTGGTGTTCGAAGCCGGCACCGCGAAGGATGTCGGCGTGACCGACTATCCCGCGCTGTCCATCGCGGAGATCGGCGCGCGTGCGGATGTGGCCGTCGTTCTCGGCGGCGACGGCACCATGCTCGGCGTGGGCCGTCAGCTTGCGCCGTACAGAACGCCGCTCATCGGCGTGAATCACGGGCGGCTCGGCTTCATCACCGACATCCCGCTCAAGGAAATGCACGAACGCGTGCCGCAAATGCTCGCCGGGCAGTTCGAGCGCGAAGAGCGCAGCCTGCTGGAAGCGCGCATCGTGCGCAACGACAAGCCCATCTACCACGCGCTCGCGTTCAACGACGTGGTCGTGAATCGCAGCGGCTTCTCGGGCATGGCGGAACTGCGCGTGTCGGTGGACGGCCACTTCATGTACAACCAGCGCTCCGACGGGCTGATCGTCGCGACGCCGACCGGCTCCACGGCGTACGCGCTGTCTTCCGCCGGGCCGATTCTGCATCCGCAGCTGCAAGGCTTCGTGCTCGTGCCGATCGCCCCGCACTCGCTTTCGAACCGTCCGATCGTGCTGCCGGACGACTCGAAGGTCACCATTCAGATCATCGGCGGGCGCGACGTGAACGTGAACTTCGACATGCAGTCGTTCACCGCCGTCGAACTGAACGACGCCATCGAGGTGCGGCGCTCCCGGCATACCGTGCCGGTGCTGCATCCGGTCGGCTACAGCACGTACGCCACGCTGCGCAAGAAACTGCACTGGAACGAGCATCCTTCGCAGGACTCGTCTGTCTGACCGCACATCTTTGCCGAACCCTTCCCGAAGCGTCCATGCTCCGTCATCTCTCCATTCGAGACTTCGTCATCGTCGCCGCGCTCGACATCGAATTCGATTCGGGCTTCACGGTTTTTTCGGGTGAAACCGGCGCGGGCAAGTCGATTCTGATCGACGCCCTCGCCCTCACGCTCGGCGCCCGCGCCGATGCGAGCGTCGTGCGCACCGGCGAGCCGCGCGCGGACATCACCGCCGAGTTCGGCACGCACCCGCAAGTGGTTCGCTGGCTCGACGAGCACGCGCTCTCGCAGGACGGCGACTCGGTGATGCTGCGCCGCGTGATCGATTCGAGCGGCCGCTCGCGCGCATTCATCAACGGCACGCCGGCGACGCTCACGCAATTGCGCGAAGTCGGCGAAATGCTCGTGGATATCCACGGCCAGCACGCGCATCAATTATTGATGCGTCCCGACGCGCAGCGCGAGCTGTTCGACACGCACGCCGGCCTGGTCGATACGGCCGCCGCCGTGAATCGCGCGTGGCGGGCCTGGCGCGAAGCGCAGCAGGCCGTCGATGCCGCGCAAAGCCGCGACCGCGAACTGCAACTGGAGCGCGAACGCCTCGCCTGGCAACTCAGCGAGTTCGACAAGCTCGCGCCCCAGTCCGGCGAATGGGAGGAAGTGAGCGCGGAGCATCATCGGCTGTCGCACTCGGCGAGTCTGATCGACGGCGTGCAGAACGCGCTCGGCGCGCTGTCCGAATCCGATGACGCGATGATCTCCCAGCTCGGCGCCATCATTTCGAAGCTGCGCTCTCTCGCCGACATCGACCCGGCGCTCAACGACGTGCTCGCTTCACTCGAACCGGCCGAAATCCAGTTGCAGGAGGCGGCCTACTCGCTGTCGCACTATGCGCAGCGGCTGGAGCTCGACCCGGACCGGCTCGCGCAAGTCGAAAAGCGCATGGATCAGCTTCATTCGACGGCGCGCAAGTTCCGCCTTCAGCCCGAAGCGCTGCCGGAAGAACACGAAACGCGCCGCCGTCAGCTTGCCGAACTCGACGCCGCCGCCGATCTCGACGCGCTGAACGCCGCCGCCGCGAAAGCGAAAGACGCGTATCTCGCCGAAGCGAACGTGCTTTCGAAGGCGCGCGCGAAGGCCGCGAAGTCGCTCTCGAAAGCGGTCACCGAAGGCATGCAGGAATTGTCGATGGCGGGCGGCAGCTTCGAAGTCGCGCTCGTGCCGCTTGCGGAAGGCGGCGCGAATGGGCTGGAGCAGATCGAGTTCCGCGTTGCCGGTCACGCGGGCGTCGCGTTGCGGCCGCTCGCGAAGGTCGCGTCGGGCGGCGAACTGGCGCGTATCAGCCTCGCGCTCGCCGTCATCGCGAGTACCGCGAGCCCGACGCCGACGCTCATTTTCGACGAAGTGGACACGGGCATCGGCGGCGGCGTCGCGGAAGTCGTCGGGCGGCTCCTGCATCAACTCGGGCGCGACCGTCAGGTGCTGTGCGTCACGCACTTGCCGCAAGTGGCCGCGCGCGGGGATCAGCATTTTCAGGTGGCGAAGTCGTCCGACGATGCGGGCGGCACCGTCAGCACCGTGACGCCGCTCGACAAGGCAAAGCGCATCGAGGAAGTGGCGCGGATGCTCGGCGGTATCGAAATAACCGCGACGACGCGCAAACACGCGAAGGAGATGCTGGCGGCGTGAGTCTAGCAAGCGGCAGCGCGCTTTTCGCCTGCCGCTCACGCGCCGCCCGCGCGCTAGGCACGCGCGGCGCACGTCGCGCCGCCACTCGCCCGCCGCACGCACGCCTCTTAGTGTCAAGCAGGCGCTCCTCGCGCGCCTCTCTCGTGCCAAGCACGGGCCCCAACTTACGGTCGCCGAACACGCGCGGCGGACGTCGCCGGCATTCACCGCTGAACGAGTCCGGACGCGCGCCAACGAGGCGCCCCTCACATCGCGTCGCCGAACACACGCCGCTAGGCGCCGTCACCGCTTCATGCAGTACGCCCACGCCGGTCAGGTCGACGCGGGGTTTCTGCATGCGTTCGAGCCGCGGCGTGCGCTCCTACTTCCGGCCACGCCGGACCCGGGCCCCGCACGCGCCGCCCGCATCGCGTCACGCATGCGCCGTCCACATCGCGCCACCTCTCACGCGCCAAACACCCGCCGCTCACATCCCATCGCCAAACACGCGCCGCCAGAGGCCCGTCACCGCTTCGCGCTCCACGCGCACGACAGCCGGATCGACGCGCGCCTTCTCCATGCCGTCGAGCCGCAGCGTGTGCTGGAGCTTCCGGTAATACCGGTACGCCGCGCCGATCGTCTCCGCATCCGGCTCCGAAATGAGGCCGCTCTGCGCCGCGATCTTCAAGAGCGTGATATTCCCCGCGTTGCGCAAAAACGCGCGATGCGTCCGCGTGTGCAGGAGCACCCAGTACTGCACGATGAACTCGATATCGACCATGCCGCCGCGATCGTGCTTCAGGTCGAACAAATCGCTGCGATTGGGATGCCCCGCCGCCACGCGTTCCCGCATCGCGACGATTTCGAGCGCGAGCGCCGCCGCATCGCGCTCCATCACGAGCACGTCGGCGCGGATCGCTTCGAACTGCGCGCCGATGTCGGCATCGCCCGCGCTGAACCGCGCCCGCGACAGCGCCTGATGCTCCCACACCCACGCGGTATTGGCCGCGTCGCCCTCGCGTAGCTGATAGCGGCGAAACGAATCGAGGCTAGTGACCAAGAGGCCGGACTCGCCGTTCGGCCGCAGCCGCAAGTCCACGTCGAAGAGCGTGCCCGCGCCCGTCGCCGCCGTGAGCCACGTAATCAGGCGGCGCGCGAACATCGCGTAGATGTCGGAGGCGGCATCGTCGGGGTCGTCGTAGAGAAAGATCAGATCGAGATCCGACGCGTAACCCAGTTCCTTGCCGCCCAGCTTCCCATACGCGATGACCGAAAACCGCGGCGTCTCGCGATGCCGCTTCGGGAACTGCTTCCACACGGTTTCGACGGTCACGTCGAGCACCGCGTCCGCGAGTTCGGACAAGCGGTCGCTCACGTGCTCGACCGTCAGCCGCCCGGCCAGATCCAGCAGCAGAATGCGGAACACTTCGGCCTGATGCGCGTGGCGCAGCAAGTCCATCTGATGCTCGGCGTCCTCGGCGGCGGCGAGACGCGCATTCAGCGCGCGCCGGAATTCGGGCCAGTCGAACGGGCTGGAAATCGCTTCGTCGTCGAGCAATTCGTCGAGCAATTGCGGATGGCGGATCAGATAGCCCGCCGCCCAGCGCGACCCCGACAGCACCGAGAGCACGCGGTCGAGCGCCGCCGGATATTCGGTGAGCAACGCGAGGTACGCGCCGCGCTTCGCCGTGGCTTCGAGCAGATCGAAGAGACGCGCGATGGTATCCACGCGGCGCGCCGCGTCGATGGACTGCACGGCTTCCAGCGCGCGCTGCACGACGATGTCGAACCGGCCACGGCTTTGTTCCGGCAGCCCGGCATAGCGCGACGAGTTCCAGACGCCCGTCAGCCGCGCGAGCACCGGCGCCGGGTCCGCGAAGCCCAGTTCCATGAGACGCGCGGTGAGTTCGTCCTGGGCGGATTCGTCGGCGAGCGCGCCGCTCCAGATCCACGACGCCGCCGAATCTTCCGCCACGCCGCAGCCATGCTCGCCGCTTACCTTGTCGGCGAAGATCGCGTCGAACTGCTGCTCGACGAATTCGCGGTGAGCGTCGAGCTTCTTCATCAACGCGGCGTAATCCGCGAAGCCGAGCGACGACGCCAGCAGCGCGCGCTCCTCGTCGGCCACGGGCATGGCGTGCGTCTGCGCGTCGTTGCGATACTGCAGACGATGCTCGACCGTGCGCAGGAAGAGATACGCCTCGGTGAGCGCATGGCGCACATGTGGGGCGATGAGCCCGTTGGCCGCCGCGCGTTCGAGCACGGCGAGCGTCGGCCGGATACGAAAATCCGCTGCCTGCCCGCCGCGAATCAACTGAAACACTTGCGCGCTGAACTCGATCTCGCGGATGCCGCCGCGCCCGAGCTTGATGTCGTCGGCCTTGTCGGGTCGCATGGACGCGCGCCGTCGCGCTTCTTGCCGAATCTGCTGATGCAGCGAGCGAATCGCCGCGATCACGCCGTAATCGAGGTAGCGGCGGTAGACGAACGGCGTGGCGATCGCGTCGAGTTGCTTCGCGAGCCGCTGCGCGGACTCGCTTTCGCGCTCGGACACGAGCCGCGCCTTGATCCACGCGTAGCGCTCCCACTCGCGGCCTTGCACGTAGAAGTACTCTTCGAGCATGCCGAGACTGCACACGAGCGGTCCGGAATCGCCGTTCGGACGCAGCCGCATGTCGACGCGAAACAGGTAGCCGTCCTGCGTGATTTCCGCGAGCGCGCCGATCAGCCGCCGTCCGAGCCGCGTGAAGAATTCTTGCGTCGCGAGCGGCGCGCGCGTGCCGCCGGCGGTTTCGCCGTCGTCTTCGTAGACAAAGATCAGATCGATATCCGATGACGCGTTCAGCTCGCGCCCGCCGAGCTTGCCCATGCCGACGACGCCGAGCGTGAGCCGCTCGCCATTCGGCCCGCGCGGCTCGCCGAACAGCGTTTCGAGGTCCGCCGTCAGCACGGCGAGCGCTCGCTGGATGGTGACTTCGGCGAGATCGGTCATTGCGCCGGTGACTTCGGCGACATCGGCCGCGCCGCGCAGATCGCGCTCCATCACCGTGCAGAACACGTCCACGCGAAGGCGCCGCAGCGCGGTCTTGAGCGCGGCTTCGTCGAGCGCGCCGTTAGACGAAGCGCGCGCGCAGTGCGCATCGAGACGCGCTTCGATCCACTCGCGCGTAACGGGCGACTGCGCCCACTCCGCTACGTTCGACGCCAGTTCGGCGCGCGCGGCATACGCGCGGGCTGCATAAGTGGAGTAGCCGGAACTGCGCAGAGTCACATCGGTCATGAAGGGTTAGGCTCGCAGGTTGCTTTGCGTCGAGTGTTTCGGTGCGCGGGCGGACGCAGGCGGCACCGCCCGAAAGGCTCGCGCGGCGGGCCTTTGCGGGCGGTCCGGCGCGCGCGCGCCGCGAATGTCCGCGCCTTGCCCTGTGTTACATTTCAGCGTCGAACACGCAAAACTACCATATCGCCGAACAGCCGCAGCATGTCCGACAGCAGACGATCCGTCGACCCGACCGAAGTTGGACAAGCCGAGCCCAGCGGCAACGCCGAGCGCGTTCTGTCGCGCGTTCTCAAAGTCGTCCTCGTCATCGCCGCCGTGCTGTATTTTGCGGTCGCGTGCATCTATCTCGGCCTGCGCTATGTCGTGCTGCCGCAGATCGATTCGTTCAGGCCGCGCATCGAAGAAGCCGTCTCCACGCGCATGCACGCGCAATTGCGCATCGGCCGGCTGTCCGCGCGATGGTCGGGCATGCAGCCGACCATCGACATCGACAATCTTCGCATCGACGCCGCCGACGGCTCGCCGGGGCTCGCGGTGCCGCACGCGAGCGCGAGTATCGCGTGGCGCTCGCTCGTGCAGCTCAAGCCGAAACTGGCGGATCTGACCGTCGATGGCCCCGACGTGATCGCCGCGCGCAACGCGAAAGGCGAAGTCACGGTCGCGGGCGTTCCGATTCCGACGCATCGCACGGGCTCCAACGCGTTCACCACATGGCTGCTCGGCCAACAGCACATTCTGCTGCGCGACGGCACGCTGCGCTGGCGCGACGCCCAGCGCGGCGCGCCCGAGATAGCGTTCAAGCGGCTGCGGCTCACCGTGTTGAACGACGGCCTGCGTCATCGCGTGGCGCTCGCCGCGCCGCCCGACGGCGACGTGCTGCACGGTCCGCTCGACCTGCGCGCGGACTTCCGCCACGAGCCGTTCAGCGCGATGGGCGCGCCCGCGAACTGGACCGGCCGCGTGTACGTGTCGACCGGTCCGCTCGATCTGCCGACGCTCGCGCGCTACGTGAAGATGCCGTTCGCCATCTACGACGGCCGCGTGGAGAACCGCATCTGGGTCAACTTCGCGCGCGGGGAGTTGCAGAGCGCGAACGGCGACCTCGCGGGCGGCAACATCGCGCTGCGCGTGCGGGCGACGCAGCCGCGACTCGATCTTCCGGTGGCGCGCTTCGGCTGGACCGTCGACAAGAAGGACGGCGCGTACACGCTCAATCTGTCCGACCTGCGCGCCGAACTCGGCCAGCCCGCGCTGGAAGACGGCACGCCGGTCGCGCGCCTTCTGACCTCGCGCACGCTCAGCGCGACATATCGCCCGGCGGCGGTCAACGTCGGCCTGCTTTTCCGTATAACGGGCGATGAAGCCGATCTCGGCATCCTCGCTGAATTCACGCGCGCGCTGCCGGTTCCGGCGCGCGTGCTCAACGAACTCGTGCGCTTCAATCCGCGCGGGCAGATTGCCAATTTCACGATCTACACGGAACGCGCGCCGCCGCGCAGCGAGGAAGAAGTGAAGCGCCAGCGCGAAAAAGGCGACGCGAAGCTGCTGCACTATGCGTTCAAGGGCGAGTTGCAGGGCATCAGCGTGCAGGCGCAGGAGCCGCCGCCGGGACTGACCGCGAACAATCACCCGCGCGCCGGCATTCCGGGCATCGAAAACCTGTGGGGCGCGGTCGACGCGAACGAGTCGCAAGGCACCATCAGCATCGATACGAAGAACGCGGCCGTGACGATTCCCGGCGCGTTCGACGACCCGCGTCTCATCTTCGATTCGCTGCAGGGCCACGCCACCTGGACCGTCGCGGATGCCATCGCGCCGGGCGAGCTGCGCCGCGCGTTCACCATTCATCTGGACACGCTGCGCGTGAAGAACGCCGACGCCGAGGGCGAAGTCACCGCCGCGTACTGGAATCAGGGGCACGGCCGCGGCAATCTCGACCTGAAGGCGAAGGTCGCACACCTGAACGCGACGCACCTGGTGCGCTATCTGCCGACGAGCCTGAACGAACGCGTGCGCGTCTACCTCGGCCATGCGTTGCAGGCGGGCGTCGCGCGCAACGCGACGCTCGAAGTGCACGGCGATCTCACGCGCTTTCCGTACGCGAAGTTTCCGGATGCCGGCGTATTTCGCATCGAAGCGCCGTTCACCGGCGGCAAGTTCGATCCGACGCCGTTCCCGCCGCGCAAGATGGCCAACGGCTTGCCGAATTTCTGGCCGGCGTTCGAAGGCATCGACGGCACCTTCACGCTCGCGCAGAACAAGCTCGGCTTCGACATTCATCGCGGGCATTACAAGGGCGTCGCCGTGTCGCGCGTGATCGGACGTATCGACGATACGGGCAACCGCGAAACGAAGCTGTGGATCGACGGCCAGGCGCGCGGCCCGCTCGCCGACATGCTGCAATACGTCGATAACAGCTCGCTCGGCCTGATGGCGAAGCACGCGACGCGCAAGCTCGACGCGAAGGGCAACGCGTCGCTCGCGCTCACGCTCGGCATTCCGCGCTTCCGCCCGCCGCCGCCGCTGCCGCCGCTGCGCACGGAGTACAAAGGCTCGCTGACCTTTGCCGACAATGAAGTCGCGTATGCCAATCTGCCGCCGCTCACGCATTTGCGCGGCCGCGCGGACTTCGCGGCGAAGACCGTCGCGCTCGATTCGCTCACGGCGCAACTGCTCGGCGGCGACGTGCGCGCGGCAGGCGGCGTGCGGCCCGACGGCAGCTATGCGTTCGATGTGAACGGGCGCATCGGCACCGACGCCGCCGCGCGCTTCAACGGCCGCATGACGCCGCAGGTCACGCAGCTTCTGACGCGCATCGACGGCGCCGCGCCGTATGAACTGCACGTGCGCGGCGCGAAGAACGCGTTGCCCGACGTGCAGGCGAAAGCGGATCTCACGGGCGTCGGCATCGACTTGCCCGCGCCGTTCGGCAAGGCGAAGGGCGCGCCGATGCCCTTCGCGTTCAGCTTCGCGCCCGCGCCCGGCGTCGCATCGGATCTGCACGACGCGCGGCTCACGCTCGGGCCGCTCGCGGCGCATTACCAGTTGCGGCGGATCGGCCGGGCGGAAGTGAAGATCGACACCGAAAGCCCGGCCGCGCCGATGAACATGCGCGCGACCTTGCAGGCCGTGCGCGGCGCGATCGCCGTGAACAAGCCCGCCGACTTGCCGGCAGAAGGCGTGGCCGCCGACGTGGACCTGAATACGCTCGACGCCGATGCGTGGCGCAAGGTGTTCGCGGACGCGACGGCGGCACAAACGACGCCCTCCCCGCCCGCTTCGCCCATGAGCGACACCGCCCGCCAGTTCGTGCCGACGCGCGCCGCGCTGCACATCGGCACGCTGAAGCTCCTCGACCGGCGCTGGGAGAACATCGCCATCGACGCGCGCGAGGAGTCGAGCGATCGCAAGTGGCTCGCGAACATCGCATCGGATCAGGTGACGGGCAGCGTCGCGTTCACGCCCGGCGCGGTCAAAGGCGGCCCCGGCGCGGTGCAGGCGCGGCTCGACAAAGTGGCGATTCCCGACAAAGCGGACAACGCGCCCGCCGAGAAAGCGATGAGCAGGCCGCCGCGCAACATGCCGTCCATCGATGTGATCGTGAATCAACTTCTTCTGCGCGGCCGCGATCTGGGCCGGCTCGAAGTGAATGCGCACAACGAAGCCGTCGCCGATGAGCCGATCTGGACGCTCGACAAGTTGCAGCTCGCCAACCCGGACGCGACCTTCACCGCGAACGCCATCTGGCGCGCGCTGCCGGGCGCGCAGCCGCGACGCGGCGACGATGCCGCGCCCCGGCGCACGTCGGTCGATTTCAGGCTGGACGTGAACAACGGCGGGCAGTTCCTGGACCGCTTCGGTCTGCCGCATTCGGTCAATGGCGCGACCGGTTCGGTATCCGGTCACGCGGGCTGGAACGGTGGTCCGACCGCGGTCGATCTGCCCACGCTCGACGGCACGGTGGCGGTCGATTTGCGGCACGGGCAGATTCTGCGCGCGCCGGCCGCCGCAAAGTGGCTCGGCATTCTGAGCCTGCGCAGCCTCGCCAATCTGCTCACGCTGCATTTCGAGGATGTGGTCGGCAAGGGGCTGCCGTTCGAGAAGCTCACGGGCAATGCGCGCATCGCGAAGGGCATCGGCCGCACCGACGATCTTTCGATGATCACGCCGCCCGCGCGCGTGCAGGCGCACGGCTCAGTCGATCTGCCGAAGAAGACGCAGGATCTTCGCGTCAAGGTGATTCCGACGGTCGGCGCGGGCGCGGTGGCGCTCGGCGCGGCGGTCATCAATCCGCTGCTCGGTCTCGGCGCGCTCGCGGCCGACCTCGCGCTGTCGCAGTCGATCAAGAAAGCCTTCGCGGCCGACTATTCGATCACCGGATCGTGGACCAAGCCGGTCATTCAGCGCCTGCATGGCGATCAGGGTAAGATCGAATCACCCGCTGCCGTCGCGCGTCCGTCAGCCGCTCAATAAAAGCGGGGCGCCCGTCGAAACGTGCGGACGTCCTCTTTCGACCAACCCAGCGCCACGAACATGACCGAACAATCGAGCGAAAGCACCGTGCGGCCGTTCCAGGTCGCCGCGCTGCAAATGGTGAGCACGCCGGATCGCGACCGCAATCTGGCCGAGGCCGGGCGGCTCATTGCCGAGGCCGCGCAAGGCGGCGCGCAACTGGTGCTGCTGCCCGAGTACTTCTGCTTCATGGGTTTCAAGGACACGGACAAGCTCGCGATCCGCGAAACGCCCGGCGACGGCCCCATTCAGCAGTTTCTCTCGGACGCCGCGCGCAAACATGGCGTGTGGGTCATCGGCGGGACGCTGCCGCTGAAGTCGCCGGAAGCGTCGCGCGTGCTGAATACGTCGCTCGTCTTCGGTCCAGACGGCGAGCAGGTCGCGCGCTACGACAAGATTCATCTGTTCAATTTCGAAAAGGGCGAGGAATCGTTCGACGAAGCGCGCAGCATCGTGCCCGGCGCGGACGTGCGCACCTTCGAAGCGCCGTTCGGGCGCGTGGGCCTCTCCGTCTGCTACGACCTGCGCTTTCCCGAGCTGTATCGGAAGATGGGCGACTGCGCGCTGATCGTCGTGCCGTCCGCGTTCACGTACACGACCGGCAAAGCGCACTGGGAGACGCTCCTGAAGGCGCGGGCGATCGAGAACCAGTGCTACGTGCTCGCCGCCGCGCAAGGCGGCAAGCACGAAAACGGTCGCCGCACGTGGGGGCATAGCATGCTGATCGACCCTTGGGGCGAAATCGTCGCCGTGCGCGAGGAAGGCGCGGGCGTCGTCGCGGGCGCGATCGATCCCGAACGCATCGCGAGCGTGCGGCAGAGTTTGCCGGCGTATCGGCATCGGGTGATCGCGTAGGCGTTCCTGCGCCACGTCCCGATGTCCCGACGTGGCGCTGACGCGCCGCATCTCGAAAATAGGCTTTTTGACGGCCTTGAACGCGCGGAAGTGGTCCCGCACATGGCCTGAACGACGCGGACAGTAGGATTGTCCGAAATTCACCGAACACGCTGCATCAACGCAATAGGCACCGCATGAACATCATCGAACCCGGCATCCGCAACCTGGTCACGGCGAAGGACGTTCTCCTGACGCCGTACGGCCTCGACGAGGGTCTCATCACGCGCACGCTCGCGGAGATTTTCACGCATCGCGTCGATTACGCGGATCTGTACTTCCAGTCCACGCGCAGCGAAGCGTGGAGTCTGGAGGAAGGCATCGTCAAATCGGGCAGCTTCAGCATCGATCAAGGCGTCGGCGTGCGCGCCGTCTCGGGCGAGCGCACGGCGTTCGCCTATTCCGACGATCTTTCGCCCGATTCCATCCGTCAGGCCGCGCTCGCCACGCGCGCGATCGCGAAGGCGGGCGGCGGCAGGCACAAGATCAAGCCGGCGAGCACGCTCACCGGCGTCTCGGGCCGCGACCTGTACGTGCCCGCCGATCCGCTCCATTCGCTCGATGCCAACGCCAAGGTCAGGCTGCTCGAGCGCGTCGAACAGATGGCGCGCGGCCGCGATCCGCGCATCACGCAAGTGATGGCCGGGCTCGCGGGCGAATACGACGTCGTGCTCGTCGCGCGCAGCGACGGCGCGCTGGCGGCGGACGTGCGGCCGCTCGTGCGCGTCTCGGTGACGGTGATCGCCGAGCAGAACGGCCGGCGCGAGATCGGCACGGGCGGCGGCGGCGGACGCTTCGATTACGGCTATTTCACGGACGATATCTTGTCGAAGTACGTCGATGACGCCGTGCATGCGGCGCTCGTCAACCTGGAAGCGCGCCCTGCTCCGGCCGGTGCGATGACGGTCGTGCTCGGGCCGGGCTGGCCCGGCGTGCTGCTGCACGAAGCCGTCGGGCACGGGCTGGAGGGCGATTTCAACCGCAAGGGATCGTCGGCGTTCGCCGGCCGCATCGGCGAGCAGGTGGCGGCGAAGGGCGTGACGGTCGTGGACGACGGCACGCTGCCGAATCGCCGCGGCTCGCTCAACATCGACGACGAAGGCAACCCGACGCAGTGCACGACGCTGATCGAAGACGGCATTCTCAAGGGCTACATTCAGGATTCGCTCAACGCGCGCCTGATGAAGATGCCGGTGACGGGCAACGCGCGCCGCGAGTCGTACGCCGCGCTGCCGATGCCGCGCATGACGAACACGTACATGCTCAACGGCGACAAGGACCCGCAGGAAATTCTCGCGTCGGTGAAGAACGGCCTGTACGCGGTGAATTTCGGCGGCGGCCAGGTGGATATCACCAACGGCAAGTTCGTCTTCTCGGCGTCCGAGGCGTACATGATCGAGAACGGCAAGATCACGTACCCGGTGAAGGGCGCGACGCTGATCGGCAGCGGTCCGGAATCGCTCAAATACGTGACGATGATCGGCAACGACATGTCGCTCGACAGCGGCGTGGGCGTGTGCGGCAAGGAAGGCCAGAGCGTGCCGGTGGGCGTCGGTCAGCCGACTTTGCGCATCGAAAAGATGACGGTGGGCGGCACGATCTGATGCCGTTTTACCGCATCGGCGGCGGCGCGTTCGGAATGGTTCGCACCCGCCGATGCGGATTTCCCGCGTTCGACGCGTGGCCGCTTGTCAGCGCCGCCCGTTTGAGGTTATAAAGACGGTCACCCTTTTTGCAATGCGCCCTGTGCTCACCATGTCCGCCAAGTTTTATTTTTATTTCTTTTGGCATCTCAAGCCGCTGGCGGATCGAGAGGGGTGAGTCGTAGGTTGCAGATACGCAAAACCGAATTCCCGAAAAACCGCCAGCCAAGTCTGGCGGTTTTTTTTCGCCTTCCATTTTTTGCACAGAACATTGCCGTTGGAGAATCGCCATGCCCCCGCACAATACCGATGACGTTCGTATCCGCGAGTTGAAGGAGCTCGTCCCGCCCGCGCATTTGATCCGCGAATTTCCGTGCACGGAGCCGGTGTCCGATCTCATCTTCAACGCGCGGCAATCGATGCATCGGATTCTGCACGGCATGGATGACCGGTTGATCGTCATCATTGGGCCGTGTTCGATTCACGACCCGAAGGCGGCGCTGGAATATGCGGGGCGCTTGATCGAGCAGCGCAAGCGGTTCGCGGGCGAACTGGAAATCGTGATGCGCGTGTATTTCGAAAAACCGCGTACGACAGTCGGCTGGAAAGGGCTGATCAACGATCCGTACATGGACAACAGCTTCAAGATCAACGACGGATTGCGCGCCGCGCGAGAATTGCTCATGCATGTCAACGAGCTCGGGCTGCCGGCGGGGACGGAATATCTCGACATGATCAGCCCGCAATACATCGCGGACTTGATTTCGTGGGGCGCGATCGGCGCGCGGACGACCGAATCGCAAGTGCATCGGGAATTGGCTTCGGGGCTTTCGTGTCCGGTCGGATTCAAGAATGGCACTGATGGCAACGTGAAAATCGCGGTGGATGCGATAAAGGCCGCTTCGCAGCCGCATCATTTTCTTTCTGTGACGAAGGGCGGGCATTCGGCGATCGTTTCGACTGCTGGCAATGAGGACTGCCATATCATCTTGCGCGGCGGTAAAGCGCCGAACTTCGATGCGGCTTCGGTCGATGCCGCGTGCAGCGATATCGGCAAGGCGGGATTAGCGGCGCGGCTGATGATCGACGCGAGCCATGCGAATAGTTCGAAGAAGCATGAGAATCAGATTCCGGTTTGCGCGGATATCGGGCGTCAGTTGGCGGCTGGCGATGAGCGCATCGTCGGGGTAATGGTGGAATCGCATCTTGTCGCCGGGCGGCAGGATTTGAAGGAAGGGTGTGAGCTTACTTACGGGCAAAGCGTTACTGATGCTTGTATTGGGTGGGAGGAAAGCGTCGGGGTGCTCGAAGGATTGGCGGAAGCGGTAAAGCAGCGGCGACTGAAGAGAGTTGGCGGCAATTGATAACTAGCAGAGTCGGCACCGCTTCTCAATCGGTGCCGACTCTGCCGAGGTCCTAAGCCAGCTTCGCTTGTGCGATCTCAATCTCTTGCGGGGCCTGTCAGGAATTTTGTGTTTAAGGCATAACATGCTCCCAAGGAGAGTTTATGCCTCGCAAACCGAAAGCCCAGCCGGCGGCTCTGCCGGCGATTCCGGCCGAACTGCTTGAGCAGTTCGGCAACGGTCCGATGACGGCTGAAGCCATCAATGCCGCGACGCTGGCGCTCAAGAAGGCGCTGATCGAACGGGCGCTGGGCGGCGAGATGAACCATCATCTCGGCTACCCTCCCGGTGCTGCCAAGCCGGTCAACGCCACGAATCAGCGCAACGGCAAAGGGGCCAAGACGGTTCTGACCGAAGACGGTCCGATCCGCATCGAGGTGCCGCGTGACCGCGACGGCAGCTTCGAACCGATCCTGATTCCCAAGCACGAACGGCGCTTCACGGGCTTCGACGACAAGATCGTCGCCATGTATGCCCGAGGCATGACCGTACGTGAGATCCAGGGCTTCCTGCTGGAACAGTACGGCACCGATGTCTCGCCCGACTTCATCAGCTCGGTCACCGACGAAGTCATGGCCGAAGTAACCGCATGGCAGGCCCGGCCGCTCGAGCCGATGTATCCGGTCGTGTTTTTCGACGCACTGCGGGTCAAGATTCGCGAAGACGCCGTCGTGCGCAACAAGGCGGTGTACCTGGCGCTGGGCGTGCTGCCCGACGGCACGCGCGAGATCCTGGGCCTGTGGATCGAGAATACCGAGGGGGCCAAATTCTGGATGAAGGTATTCAACGATCTGAAGACGCGCGGTGTTCACGACATCCTGATCGCCGTCACCGACGGTCTGAAGGGCATGCCCGAAGCATTGGCGGCGGTGTTTCCGGCCACCACACTGCAAACCTGTATCGTCCATCTGATCCGCAACAGCCTCGATTACGCCAGTTGGAAAGACCGCCGAGGGTTGGCTGCCGCGATCAAACCGATCTATGCCGCGCCCAGCGCGGAAGCGGCCCAGGCCGAACTCGATGCGTTTGCTGATGGGCCGTGGGGCCAGAAATTCCCGACCGTCAGCAGCGCGTGGCGCAACGCCTGGGATCGCGTAATCCCGTTCTTTGCGTTTCCGCCGGGTGTGCGCAAGATCATCTACACGACGAACGCGATTGAAAATATCAACTCGCAGTTGCGCAAGATCATCAAGACCCGTGGTCACTTCCCGAGCGACGAGGCCGCCACCAAACTCATCTGGCTGGCCTTGCGCAACATCACCGCGAATTGGGGAAGTGCCGCGCATGACTGGAAGACGGCCATGAACCAGTTCGCTATCCTTTACGCAGATCGATTCGTTCGGCCCTCCGTGTAATTACTCAACCTGCCTTAGAACACGGAAATCCTGACACCCCCCTCTTGCGTGATTCCAGAGAATATCCTCCCCCCCATCCGCCCGATTCAAAACCCGCGCCAACACAAACAGCAAATCCGACAGCCGATTGACATACCTTCGCGGCGCGTCATTAACCCCATCAGCTTCGATACGCCCTAGAGCAACAATCGCCCGCTCCGCCCTTCGACACACCGTGCGGCAAACATGCGCCAAAGCCGCCGCCCTCGACCCGCCCGGCAGAATAAACTCCTTAAGCGGCGGCAAAGTCGAGTTGTAATCCGCGAGCCACGCATCCAACCGCTCTAAATGCGAATCCGAAATCATCGAATGCCCCGGAATCGACAACTCACCGCCCAGATCGAATAAATCGTTCTGAATCTGCGTGAGCGCATTGCGCACATCCGGCGGTAAAGCCTCGCACAACAACACGCCCAACGAAGAATTCAGTTCATCGACATCGCCGATCGCCGCAATGCGCGCATCGTCTTTCGAAACCCGGCGGCCATCGCCGAGTCCGGTGGTGCCATCGTCGCCGGTGCGCGTCGCGATCTTGCTGAGGCGGTTACCCATCACTGCTCCTGTGTCATCCAGAATCCAAAATGCGCCGAAAAGCCGCCGAAGCATTATAGGCAGCGCCCCTCGCTTACCCTGCGACGCCGCGCGCCGCGAGCGTCCCGCGCGTAAAATAAGACGGCGCCCTGCCGTGCGACCGTCGAACAGCACGCATGCCGCCCGAAGCACGAAATCGACAAAAATCCGCCGGAGACGCCCGTGAACCACCCCGCCTTGCCGCATGCCATCCGCCGGCCGTTTCCCGCCGCCCTGCTCGACGCGCTCAAGCAACACTTCGCCGAGCGAGTCAGCACGAGCCAGGCCGTGCGGGAACATCACGGCCGCGACGAATCCCCGTTCGATCCGCAATTGCCCGACGCCGTCGTGTTCGCGCGCAGCACGCAAGAGGTCCAGGCAATCGTCCGGCTGTGCGCCGAGCACGACGTGCCGATCATCCCGTACGGCAACGGATCGTCGCTCGAAGGGCATCTGCTCGCGGTGCACGGCGGCGTGTCGATCGACTTGTCGGAGATGAACAGCGTCGTCTCGATCAACGCCGAAGACCTGACCGCCACCGTGCAGCCCGGCATTTCCCGCAAGCAGCTGAACGAAGCGCTGAAGGACACCGGCCTCTTCTTTCCGATCGATCCCGGCGCGGACGCGAGCATCGGCGGCATGTCGGCGACGCGCGCGTCGGGCACCAACGCCGTGCGCTACGGCTCGATGCGCGAAAACGTCCTCGCGCTGACCGTCGTGCTCGCCGACGGGCGCGTCATCCATACCGGCACGCGCGCCCGCAAATCGTCGGCGGGCTACGACCTGACGCGGCTTTTCGTCGGCTCCGAAGGGACGCTCGGCGTCATCACCGAGATCACGGTGCGGCTCTACCCGCAGCCCGAGGCCATCTCGGCGGCCGTCTGCGCGTTTCCGTCGATGGGCGACGCGGTGCGCGCCGTCATCGAAACGATCCAGATGGGCGTGCCGATCGCCCGCGTCGAGTTCGTCGATAAGCTCGCCGTGCGCGCCATCAATCGCCATTCGAACCTGACGCTGCGCGAATCGCCGATGCTGTTCTTCGAATTTCAAGGCACCGAAGCCGGCGTGAAGGAGCAGGCGCAGACCGTGCAGGAGATCACCGCGCAGAACCACGGCACCGACTTCGAATGGGCGACGCGTCCCGAAGACCGCAGCCGCCTCTGGACCGCGCGCCACAACGCCTATTTCGCGATGCTGCAACTGAAGCCCGGCTGCCGCGCCGTGACCACCGACGTCTGCGTGCCGATTTCGCGTCTGGCCGAATGCGTCGAAGAAACGGAGAAGGACCTGCTGGGCTCGTCGCTGCCCTGCCCGATCGTCGGACATGTGGGCGACGGCAATTTCCACGTCGCGATGCTGCTCGATCCCGCGAAGCCGGAGGAACGCGATGAAGCCGAGCGCCTGAACCGGCGCATCGTCGAGCGCGCGCTGAAAGTCGGCGGCACATGCACGGGCGAGCACGGCGTCGGGCTGCATAAGATGGACTTCATGCTCGACGAGCACGGCGAAGACGGCATCGACGTGATGCGGTCCATCAAGCGCGCGCTCGATCCGAAGAACCTGATGAATCCGGGCAAGATCTTCGCGTTCACGCGGTAGGCGCGCCGCTCTATCCCGCGCGCCCGGTGGACGAAGAAGCCACGAGCGCGCAACATGGGGTGTCGCCGCGTCAGAGACTTTTATCGAATACGCGCCGCCACGTGCAGGCGCCGGGAGGAGACATGAACGCACCCGACGAACTCAAGCCCGAGTTCTCCGACGCCGCCGCGCCGGAATTCTCGCCGAATCTTCCGCACGAAGACGCACCCGCGCTCACGGAAGAACAACTGGCCGAGCGTCAGCGCGAAGTCGTGCAGGCGCTCATGGCCGTGCTGCCCACGCACTGCCTGCTGTTTCGCGACGAGGACACGTCCGTCTACGAATGCGACGGTCTCGCCGCCTACCGGCGTCTGCCGCTCGCGGTCGTGCTGCCCGAGACTGAAGCGCAGGTGCAGCGCGTCGTGCAGATCTGCGCGCGGCTCGGCGTGCCGATCGTGCCGCGCGGCGCGGGCACCGGGCTCTCCGGCGGGGCGATGCCGATTCGACACGGCATCGTGCTGTCGCTCGCGCGCTTTCGCCGGATCATCGAAGTGGATTCGTACGCGCGCACGGCCACCGTGCAGCCCGGCGTGCGCAATCTCGCCATCTCGGAAGCCGCCGCGCCCTACGGGCTGTACTACGCGCCGGACCCGTCGTCGCAGATTGCCTGCACCATCGGCGGCAACGTCTCCGAAAATTCGGGCGGCGTGCACTGCCTGAAATACGGCCTCACCGTGCATAACGTGCTGCGCGTGCGCGCGGTGACGATGGAAGGCGATATCGTGGAATTCGGCTCGCTCGCGCCGGATGCGCCGGGGCTCGATCTGCTCGCGGTGCTGATCGGCAGCGAGGGCATGTTCGCCGTCGTCACCGAAGTCACCGTCAAGCTGATTCCGAAGCCGCAGACCGCGCAAGTCATCATGGCGAGCTTCGACGACGTGGTGAAAGGCGGCAACGCGGTCGCGGCGATCATCGCGGCGGGCATCATCCCGGCCGGCCTCGAAATGATGGACAAGCCCGCGACGCGCGCCGTCGAGGAGTTCGTCAACGCCGGCTACGATCTCGACGCGGCCGCCATTCTGCTGTGCGAATCCGACGGCACCTACGACGAAGTCGCCGAGGAAATGGTGCGCATGACCGCCGTGCTGCGCGAGCACGGCGCGACGCGCATCCAGATATCGCGTTCGGAAGCCGAGCGGCTCAAGTTCTGGTCCGGCCGCAAGAACGCGTTTCCCGCCGCGGGTCGCATTTCGCCCGACTATTACTGCATGGACGGTACGGTTCCGCGCCGCGCCATCGGGCCGCTGCTCGCGCGCATCGAGGAGATGGAGAAGAAGTACGCGCTTCGCTGCATCAACGTGTTCCATGCGGGCGACGGCAACATGCATCCGCTGATTCTCTTCAACGGCAACGATCTCGACGAATGGCATCGCGCGGAAGCGTTCGGTTCCGACATTCTCGAAACCTGCGTGGAACTGGGCGGCACGGTGACGGGCGAACATGGCGTGGGCATCGAGAAGATCAATTCGATGTGCGTGCAGTTTTCGCCGGAAGAGCGCGACGCGTTTCACGCGGTCAAACGCGCGTTCGATCCGCTGCGCCTGCTCAATCCGGACAAGGCCATTCCCACGCGCGCGCGCTGCGCCGAGTACGGCAAGATGCACATTCGCGGCGGCCTCCTGCCGCATCCCGAACTGCCGCGCTTCTGACCGGCCGCCGCGCTCGCCGCGCTCGCCGGGCGTTCCGCTATCCACGTTTGTCCGGGTACGGCTGCGTTAAGCGGCCGGTACAATCGACCGGACAGGCGCAGCAAGCCAAACGAAAAGCCGATTACAAGAGCGGGACACCATGGAACAGGACGACATCGTCGCCGCCTGGTCGGAGCGGATCGCCCGGGCCAGCGAGACCGGCGCGCCGCTGCGCATTCGCGGCGGCGGCACGAAAGACTGGTACGGCCAGACGCTCCAGGGAGAAATACTCGACACGCGCGCCTATCGCGGGATCATTTCGTACGATCCGGCGGAACTGGTCATCACCGCGAAAAGCGGAACGCCGCTTGCTGAAATCGAGGCTGCGTTAAGAGAACATGGTCAGATGCTGCCCTTCGAGCCTCCTCACTTCGGCCGCAATGCAACGCTCGGCGGCTGCATCGCAGCGGGCCTTGCCGGTCCGCGCCGCGCGTGGACCGGCGCGGCGCGCGACTTCGTGCTCGGCGCGGCCGTGATGAACGGGCGCGGGCAAGTGCTGCGCTTCGGCGGGCAAGTGGTGAAGAACGTCGCGGGCTACGACGTCGCGCGGCTGCTCGCGGGATCGCTCGGCACCCTCGGACTGATTCTCGAACTCTCGGTGAAGGTGCTGCCGCGACCCGTCGCCGAAGCCACGCTCAAATTCGACATGCACGCCACCGACGGCGTGCGCAAGCTCAACGAATGGGGCGGCCATCCTCTGCCGATCAGCGGCAGCGCGTGGCGCGACGGCACGCTCGCGCTGCGTCTCGCGGGCGCGGAAGCGGCCGTGAAGACCGCGCGCAATTCGCTCGGCGGCGAAGTGGTGGATGCGGTCGAAGCCGACCGCTTCTGGGTCGGCCTGCGCGAACAGACGGACCCGTTTTTCGCCGTGATCGAACCGCGCTCGGCGCTGTGGCGGCTCGCGCTGCCGTCGATTGCGGAGCCGCTGCATCTGCCGGGCGCGCAGCTCATGGAATGGGGCGGCGCCCAACGCTGGTGGATCACCGACACCGATCCGCAGACCGTGCGCATCAGCGCGAAGCAGGCCGGCGGCCACGCGACGATCTTTCGCGCGGGCTCCGCCTACGACCGCAACGCGGGCGTGTTCACGCCGCTGCCCGCGCCGCTCATGAAGATTCACCGCGGGTTGAAGGCCGCGTTCGATCCGGCGCGCATCTTCAACCGCGCCCGGCTTTATCCCGATTTTTAGGCGAACCGAGCAACGCGCAATGCAAACCAATCTCGCCGATTTCATCCGCGGCACCGCCGATGGCGACGAAGCCGACGCGATTCTCCGCAAGTGCGTCCACTGCGGCTTCTGCACGGCGACTTGCCCGACGTATCAACTGCTCGGCGACGAACTCGACGGACCGCGCGGGCGCATCTATCTGATGAAGCAGATGTTCGAGGGCGCGCCCCCCACGCGCAGCACGCAGACGCATCTGGACCGGTGCCTCACGTGCCGCAACTGCGAGACCACGTGTCCGTCGGGCGTGCAGTACGGCAAGCTCGTCGAGATCGGGCGCAAGGTCGTCGAGCAGAAAGTCGAGCGGCCGATGCGTCAGCGCATCCAGCGCCGCTTTCTCGCGAGCTTTCTGCCGAACAGCACGCTCTTCACGCCCGCGATGAAGCTCGGGCAGCAAGTGCGCGGCGTGCTTCCGCGCACCCTGCGCTCGAAGATTCCGGTGCCCGAAAGGCCGCTCGCGCCGCCCACGCGCAAGCACGCGCGCAAGATGCTGATGCTCGCCGGCTGCGTGCAGCCCGCGATGATGCCGAACGTCAACACGGCGACGGCGCGCGTGTTCGATGCGCTCGGCATCGAGATCGTGACCGCGCCGAGTGCCGGCTGCTGCGGCGCGATTCGTCTGCATCTCGGCTACAACGACGACGCGCTCGACGACGTGCGCAACAACATCGACGCGTGGTGGCCGTATGTCGAAAGCGGCGTCGAGGCGATCGTGATGAACGCGTCGGGCTGCGGCGCGACGGTCAAGGAGTATGCGCACCTGCTGCGCAACGATCCGGCGTATGCGGACAGGGCGCGGCGCATTGTCGATCTGACGCGCGATCTCGCCGAGATTCTGCCGGCGTTCGAAGAAGAACTCGTCGGGCTGGCGCGACGGCGCGCCGTGCATACGGTGGCGTTTCATCCGCCGTGCACGTTGCAGCACGGGCAGCAGATTCGCGGGCGCGTCGAGCATCTTCTGACGGCGCTCGGTCTCGAAGTGCGCCTGCCCGCGGACGCGCACATCTGCTGCGGATCGGCCGGAACGTATTCGGTGCTGCAACCGAAGATGGCTTACGCGCTGCGCAACCAGAAGCTCGACCGGCTGGAAAAGACCGAGCCGCAGATGATCGTGTCGGCGAACGTCGGCTGCATCTCGCATCTGCAAAGCGGCACATCCACGCCGGTGACGCACTGGATTCAGCTTCTGGAGCATCTGCTGTACGGCTAGGCGGATTCGTATAATGGCCCGATCCGCCATGAATGTCGCTCGCGCATGTCCATCGCTCAACATCTGGAAGAAGTCCGTCAACGGATCGCGCAGGCCGCCGAACGCGCGTCGCGCGATCCGGCGTCCGTCAAGCTGCTCGCCGTATCCAAGACCTTCCCCGCCGACGACGTGCGCGCCGCGTTCGATGCTGGCCAGCGCGCGTTCGGCGAGAACTACGTGCAGGAAGGCATCGCGAAGATCGCCGCCCTCGCCGACTTGCGCAGCCACATCGAATGGCATTTCATCGGGCCGCTGCAATCGAACAAGACGAAGCTCGTCGCGGAGCAGTTCGACTGGGTGCATTCCGTCGACCGCCTGAAGATCGCGGAACGCCTTTCCGCGCAGCGTCCCGAAGGCGCGACGCCGCTCAATGTATGCGTGCAGGTGAACGTGAGCGGCGAGGCATCGAAAAGCGGCGTAGAGCCGCACGACGCCGCGGCGCTCGCGCATGCGGTGGCCAAGCTGCCCGGCCTGCGTCTGCGCGGGCTGATGTCGATTCCCGAGCCCGCCGACACGCTCGACGCCCAGCGCGCCCCGCACGCGCGCCTGCGCGATCTGATGGATGCGCTGCGCGCCGACGGCCTCGAACTCGACACGCTCTCGATGGGCATGTCCGCCGATCTCGAAGCCGCCGTGCTCGAAGGCGCGACCATCGTGCGCATCGGCACCGCGATCTTCGGCAAGCGCACTTATAACCACTGACTCATCACTCATCATGAAAATCGCATTCATCGGCGGCGGCAACATGGCCGCGGCGCTCATCGGCGGTCTCATCAAGCGCGGCGTCGCGCCTGCGGATATCTACGCCATCGACATCAACGACGAAGCCCGCTCGCGCACCGCGAAGCAATTCGGCATAAAGACGGGCGCGGCCATCGACGCGACACTCGCCGACTACGACGCCATCCTGCTCGCGGTGAAGCCGCAGGTGCTCAAAGGCGTCGCCGAGGCGCTCGCGCCGCATCTGGCGCGGCAGACGGTCATCAGCATCGCGGCGGGCATCCGCGCGGCGGACCTCTCTCGGTGGCTCGGCGGCTACGCGAACGTGGTGCGCACCATGCCGAACACGCCCGCGCTCATCGGCATGGGCGTGACCGGGCTCGCCGCATTGCCGGGCGTGAGCGACGAGGCGAAGGCGCTTGCATCGCACGTATTGGAAGCGGTCGGCGCGACCGTCTGGTTCGACGACGAAGCGAAGATCGACGCCGTCACCGCCATCTCGGGCAGCGGTCCGGCGTACGTGTTCTATTTCATCGAAGCGATGCAGGAAGCGGCGCGCGCCCTCGGCATGGACGAAGAGCAAGGCCGCGCGCTCGCGGTCGCGACGTTCACGGGCGCGGCGCAGCTCGCGGCGCAGTCGAGCGAACCGGCGAGCGTGCTGCGCGAGCGCGTGACATCGAAGGGCGGCACGACGGCGGCCGCGCTCGCAGCCTTCGATGCGCACGGCGTGAAGGACGCGATCGTGCGCGGGGCGCTGGCGGCGGAAGCGCGGGCCAAGGAAATGGGCGATGAATTCGGCGCGGCGTGAGGGTCTTCAACTCCGCATCTGACGTTGCGCGCGCGGGTTGTTCGATGCATAGCTCGCTGCCGCGCCGCGCGATATCTAACGTGCTCGGAAGTTGGCGCGTGCGCAGTGTGGCCCCGCGTCAACCGTTAAGCAATCAAACACGGCATCCGGACTGTCATCCATCGCCGCACCCGCGAAGTGCCCGCGCGATCTCAGCTTCCGATTGCGTATTGAAGCGCGATGCCCGCGAACAACACACCGCCGAGCCAATTGTTGTGCTTGAACGCGGCGAAGCACGCCATGCGCTCGCGATTTCGAATAAGCGTGTAGTGATACCCCGCGCAGCCGGCGGCGCCGAGCCAGCCGAGCCAGTACGGCCAGCCGAAGTGCAGCGTCATGCCGATGCCCGCATACACCGCGAGCGTCGCCGCATAACACAGCATCACGGCGAGCACGTCATACCGGCCGAACGTGAGTGCGGACGTGCGAATGCCGATCTTGATGTCGTCGTCGCGATCGACCATCGCGTATTCGGTGTCGTACGCGACCGACCAGAACACGTTGGCCGCGAGCATGATCCACGCGAGCATCGGCACATGATCCTGCACGGCGGCGAATGCCATCGGAATGCCGAAGCCGAACGCGATGCCCAGATACGCCTGCGGAATCGCGAAGAATCGCTTAGTGAACGGATACGTGCCCGCGACGAACAGCGCGAAAACCGACAGTTCCTTCGTGAGCGCGTTGAGCGGCAGAATAAGCAGAAACGCGACGAGCGACAGCGCCGCCGCGAGCGCCACCGCTTCCCACGCGCGAATCTTGCCCGACGTGATCGGCCGCTCGGCGGTGCGCTTCACGTAGCGGTCGAAGTCGCGGTCCGCGTAATCGTTGATGGCGCAGCCCGCCGAGCGCATCAAAAGCGTGCCGATTGCGAAGATGACGATCAGCATCGGCGATGGCCGGCCATCCGACGCGATCCATAACGCGTTGAGCGTCGGCCACAAGAGCAGCAGGCTGCCGATGGGCTTGTCCAGGCGCACGAGGCGCATATAGAGCGGGAGACGGGCGAGCATGGAAGGCGGCCGGAACGGAAGAGCAGATATTTTAGTCCAGCGCTGCGCGCCGCTCTGAAAAGCAAAAACCCGTGCAGCACATCGCACGGGCTTCCTAAACCGACAAGAAAACCGCTTTACGCGAGCATCGAGCGCAGCATCCACGCGGTCTTTTCGTGCGTCTGCATGCGCTGCGTGAGCAGGTCGGCGGTCGGCTCGTCGTTGGCGGCTTCGGTCGCCGGGAAGATCTCGCGCGCCGTGCGCACCACCGCTTCCTGGCCTTCGACCAATTGGCGAATCATGTCTTCGGCGTCGGGCACGCCTTCGGCTTCCGGAATCGACGAGAGCTTCGCGAAGTCGCGATAGCTGCCCGGCGCGTGCACGCCGAGCGCGCGAATGCGTTCAGCGATCGAATCGACGGCTGTAGCCAGTTCCGTGTATTGCGTCTCGAACATCAGGTGCAGTGTGTTGAACATCGGCCCCGTGACGTTCCAGTGGAAATTGTGCGTCTTCAGGTACAACGTGTAGGTGTCCGCGAGCAGCCGGGACAGCCCGTCGGCGATCCGCTTGCGGTCTTTGTCGTTGATGCCGATGTTGACGGCAGGTGCAATGCCTTTCTTCGCCATGATGACTCCGTGAAAGAGTGATTCGAACGTGGTGCGCCGCGCGTGACGCATTGTTTCGCCGTGCGGCGTTTCGAGCGATCGACAGTGTATCTTAGAAACGCGGCGGTTTCCTTGTGGAGCAAGGCTTCGAAGCCTTATGCCTTATGCCGCATGCCTGCGCTCCAGATGGTCTCAGGCGAACCCGCCCGCGCCATGCAGCGCGCTCACGACGACGAGTCCGTACGCCGCCGCCACGATTCCGAATGCAGCTGCGACGCGCGCACCGCGCGTTGCCCGGCGGCTCGTCGCTTCCAGGCGCTCCACCGCCTGGCCGATGATGTTCAGTGTCTGGGTCATGGTCTTTCTCCTGCTGTCCCGTTCGACCGTTGCCGCCGCGCCTGTCACGCGAGTCACACAGCGGCCGTATCTTCCTCGTCGATGTCCTTGTTCACGTCGAGCCGCTGCCCGATGCGGGCGAGCGCATCGACGACGCCTTGCGCATAAGCCGGATCGGCGCGGCGGAAGTGCTCGATCTGCCGCGCGACGATCTCGTTCGGCACGCCGTGAATGTGCCGCGCGATGTTGCCGAACAGACGCTCGCGCTGCGCGTCGTCGAACAGGCGGAAGAGCGCGCCCGGCTGGCTGTAGTAGTCGTCGTCCTCGCGATGGTCGTAGCGATCCACCGCGCCCGCCGCGAGCGGCGGCTCGTTCACGCTCGCATCCTGAGCGAAGTCGCCGAAGCGATTCGGCTCGTAGTTCACGCGGCCGCCGAGATTGCCGTCGACGCGCATGCCGCCATCGCGATGAAACGGATTCGCCACCGGCGTGCGCGGCGCGTTCACCGGAATCTGATGGTGATTGATGCCGAGGCGATAGCGTTGCGTGTCGCCGTACGAGAAGAGCCGCCCCTGCAACAGCCGGTCCGGCGAAAAGCCGATGCCCGGCACGACGTTCGCCGGCGTGAAGGCCGACTGCTCGACCTCCGCGAAGTAGTTCTGCGCGTTGCGGTTGAGCTCGATCACGCCGACATCGATGAGCGGATAGTCCTTGTGCGGCCACACCTTAGTGATGTCGAACGGATTGAAGCGGTACGTCGCCGCGTCCGCTTCCGGCATGATCTGCACGCGGAAATTCCAGCGCGGGAAGTTGCCACGGTCGATGTTCTCGACCAGATCGCGCTGCGCGCTTTCGCGGTCGGCGGCGATCACGGCGGCCGCTTCGGCATCCGTGAAATTCTCGAGCGGCTGCTGCGACTTGAAGTGGAACTTCACGTAGAAGCGCTCGTTATCCGCGTTGATGAATGAGAAGGTGTGCGAACCGAAGCCGTGCATCTGCCGATAATTCTTCGGGATGCCGCGATCGCTCATCAAAATGGTCACCTGATGCAGCGATTCCGGATGACGCGACCAGAAGTCCCACGCCGCCACGTTGCTGCGCAGGTTGGTGTACGGATCGCGCTTTTGCGTATGGATGAAGTCGGGGAACTTGAGCGGATCGCGAATGAAAAACACCGGCGTGTTATTGCCGACCACGTCCCAGTTGCCCTCTTCGGTGTAGAACTTGATGGAGAAGCCGCGCACGTCGCGCTCGGCGTCGGCCGCGCCGCGCTCGCCGGCTACCGTCGAAAAGCGCATGAAAATGGGCGTTTCCTTGCCGATTTCGTTGAAGAGCTTCGCCTTCGTGTAGCGGGAGATGTCGTGCGTCACGCGCAAGGTACCGAACGCGCCCGAACCCTTCGCATGCACGCGGCGCTCAGGGATGACCTCGCGGTCGAAGTGCGCGAGCTTCTCGATGAGCCAGAAATCCTGCAGCGTCACGGGGCCGCGCGGGCCGGCGGTCTGCGAGTTCTGGTTGTCTCCTACGGGCGCGCCGCTGGCGGTGGTGAGTCGTTGGGTCGTCATCGTGATACTCCGTGGTTTGTGTTGGCTTGGGATGAAGAAGGCGTCACGCGGTGCGGGCGAAGGCGGCAAGAACGTCGAGCGCGACGGCGCGCAGTTCGGACCACGGCGTTGCTGCGGAAGCGGCGCGGGATGCGGCGGGCTGGCGGGAGGTCATCGCTCTGTTCCTCTTGTCTTGTCGGAGCCGGGCGGCTCTCCTGGAACAGAGCTTATCAAAACTATCGGATGGTGCTATTCGATTAATTTTATTTATGCGATAGGTGCGTGCGCCGAGGACGGCGCGAGTGCGCCGTCGAGGATTAAGCGGCGTTAAGCGGATCGGAACCATACCGATTCACGCCCTCCGTGCCGCGCGAACACGTCCAGACGAAGACGAGAATGCCGCCGACGAGCGGCACGAACGCGACGAGGTAAAACCATCCGGACCGGCCGGTGTCGTGCAGTCGTCGAACAGTGACTGCAAGGCTCGGCAGGAAGAGCGCCAGAACGACCACCGTGACAAGCGAAATAACGGGTAGAGAATCTTCGTTCATGCCCATCAGCACCATTGCAACACCCGCGACGATGCCCGCGAAAAGCTGGAAGTACCAATATTCCGAACGGCGAGCACGGCCGTTAAAAATGGCGAATTTCTCGATCAAAGCCACGCGAACTGCTTGGAAAAAGCCCATTCTTATTCTCGTTCCTGTGTTTAAGGCACGACGGACATGCCGCGCCCGGACAGGAATTCTAGGACGAGAGGCATACCGTTTTTATCGTGACAGCGGCAATTGAATAAAAATCACAGAACCGCATAAAAGGCTGGCCACAATAAAAAAACCGCGCCTCTTTCGAGAGCGCGGTTCATCGGATAGGAAAGCCGAAGTCGCTTAATTCACCGCCACCGGCATATCCAGCTTTTTAACGCCCGGCAAATCGCAAGCGGCGATTGCATCGGAGATGGCGTCGATGGCCGGCATCCGCGTGAAACTCTTTCGCCACGCGAGCACCACGCGCCGGTCCGGCACCGGTTCGTCGAACGGAACGTAACTGAGCAGGCCGGAGTCGATGCCCGGCGCGTGCGGCTTCACTTCCATGACCGACATGCGCGGCAGCACCGTGATGCCGACGCCGCTCGCGACCATATGCCGGATCGTTTCCAGCGACGAACCTTCGAACGTCTTCTGAATGCCGTCGGCGTTTTGCGAGAAGCGCATCAGTTCCGGGCAGACGCCGAGCACATGATCGCGGAAGCAATGGCCGCTGCCGAGCAGCAGCATGGTTTCCTGCTTCAGATCGTCCGGGTCGATCTTGCTGCGGTTCTCCCACGCGTGGCCCGACGGCATCGCGACGACGAACGGTTCGTCGTAGAGCGCGCGCACCATCAGCCCGGTTTCGGGAAACGGCAGCGCCATGATGGCGACGTCGATCTCGCCTTGCTTCAGAAGCTCGATCAGCTTGAGCGTGTAATTTTCCTGCAGCATGAGCGGCATCTGCGGGACCGACTTGATCATCTGCTTGACGAGCGTCGGAAGCAGATACGGCCCGATGGTGTAGATGACGCCCAGACGCAGCGGCCCGACGAGCGGATCCTTGCCCTGCTTGGCGATTTCCTTGATCGCGAGCGTCTGTTCGAGCACGCGCTGCGCCTGCGTGACGATCTGCTCGCCGATCGGCGTGACGCTGACCTCGCTCGTGCCGCGCTCGAAGATCTGCACGTTCAGCTCGTCTTCGAGCTTCTTGATTGCCACCGACAGCGTCGGCTGGCTGACGAAGCACGCTTCGGCGGCGCGGCCGAAGTGCCGCTCCCGCGCCACCGCGACGATGTACTTCAATTCAGTGAGCGTCATTGGGGACCAATGGAAGACATGGATTCAATAGGTTTGAGTTATACACCCGCGAATGCCGGTTCGACAACTCGTCGTTGACTCGTCGTTGACCGGCGCGCCGATAACCGCGAATCAAATAGGGACCGACGAAACGCCGGCAAGTTCGCGGCCTATGCCTTCAGATACTGCTCGCGTGCGCCGAGCCAGCGGGCGAGATGCCGTTCGACGGCCTCCGGGAAAGCATCAAGCATCTGTTGGGCCGCTTCGCGCGCAGGCTCGATCAGCCAGCCGTCCTGCTCCAGACTTGCGAAGCGCAGCATCGCCTCGCCCGACTGACGCGCGCCCAGAAATTCGCCGGGACCGCGTATTTCCAGATCGCGCCGCGCGATCTCGAAGCCGTCGGTGGTTTCGCGCATCGTCTGCAAGCGGGCGCGCGCCGTCTGCGAGAGCGGATTCGAATACATCAGCACGCACACGGACGCCGCGCTGCCCCGCCCCACGCGCCCGCGCAACTGATGCAACTGCGCGAGGCCGAAGCGCTCCGCGTGCTCGATCACCATCAGCGACGCGTTCGGGACGTCCACGCCCACTTCGATCACGGTGGTCGCGACGAGCAACTGCACTTCGTTGCGCGAGAAGGCGTCCATGACGGCGGCTTTCTCGGCGGGCGCGAGCCGCCCGTGAACCAGCCCGACGCGCAATTCGGGCAGCGCGGCAACGAGCGTTTCGTACGTCTCGACGGCCGTCTGCAACTGCAAGGTCTCGCTTTCCTCGATCAGCGGACACACCCAGTAGACCTGCCGCCCGGTCAGCGCCGCCTCGCGCACGCGGCCGATGATCTCGTCGCGCCGCCCGTCCGACACGACCTTGGTGAGAATCGGCGTGCGGCCCGGCGGCAGTTCGTCGATGGTGGATACCTCGAGGTCCGCGTAATACGTCATGGCCAGCGTCCGGGGAATGGGCGTGGCGGACATCATCAGTTGATGCGGCTGGAAGTTGCGCGCGCCGTCGGACGCATTTTGGGCCTTCGCCCGCAGCGCGAGCCGCTGCGCGACGCCGAAGCGATGCTGCTCGTCCACGATCACAAGGCCGAGACGCGCGAATTCCACCGTGTCCTGAATGATCGCGTGCGTGCCGATGACGAGTTGCGCCGTGCCGAGCGCCGCCGCCTCGCTCGCGGCGCGCTTTTCCTTTGCCTTCAGACTGCCCGCGAGCCACGCCACCGACACGCCGAGCGGTTCCAGCCAGCCGCGCAGCTTGCGCGCGTGCTGTTCCGCGAGGATTTCGGTCGGCGCCATCAGCGCGGCCTGATAACCGGCGTCGATGGCCTGCGCCGCCGCGAGCGCCGCGACGATGGTCTTGCCGCTGCCGACATCGCCCTGAAGCAGCCGCTGCATCGGATGCGCGAGCGTCAGTTCGCCCGCGATTTCCGCGACGACGCGCTCCTGCGCGCCGGTCAGCCTGAACGGCAGCGCATGCAACAGCCGCGCGACGAGCGAATCGGCATCGCTGGCGGTGCGGCGCGGCATCGCGGGCGCGGCGCGCGTGCGGCGCTCGGCGTGCGCGCGCTTGAGCGACAGCTGCTGCGCGAGCAGTTCCTCGAACTTGATGCGCGTCCACGCCGGATGCGTGCCGTCGATGAGCGCGGTTTCGTCCGAATCCGCGCGCGGATGATGCAGCGTCTTCACCGCGTCGAGCAGGCCCGGCAGATTCAGCGGCGCGAGATGCGCGCGCGCCACCGGGTCCGGCAATAACTCAGGCAACGAGACGCGAGTAAGCGCGTTGTCGATCGCCTTGCGCAGATACGCCTGCGAAATGCCCGCCGTCGACGGATAAACAGGCGTGAGCGCTTGCGGCAGCGGCGTATCGCCATCGACAGGGCGCACCGCCGGATGCACCATCTCCAGCCCGAAGAAGCCGCCTCGCACGTCGCCGCGCACGCGCAGCCGCGTGCCGATGGCCATCTGCTTGACTTGTGAGCCGTAGAAGTTGAGAAAGCGCAGCGTGAGTTCGTCGCCGGCGTCGTCGTGAATCTTGACGAGCAACTGCCTTCGCGGCCGATACGCAATCTCGTTGTCGAACACGATGCCTTCCGTCTGCGCGATGTCGCCGGGAATCAGTTCGGCGATCGGCGTGAGCGAGGTTTCGTCTTCGTAGCGCATCGGCAGATGCAACACGAGGTCGATGTCCGACTTGAGGCCGAGCTTGGCGAGCTTGTCCGCCGTCTTGACGACGGGCTTCGCCTTCTTGGCCGCGTCGTCGCCGGTTTTCGCGCGCTTGGCCGCCGGCGCGGCTGCGAGCGCGGCGCCAGGTTCGGCGCTGGAAAGCGCATCGGCCGGGGATGACAGGCGACGGTCGGACAAGGGCATCTAATCTCTTCGCAAGTACAATGTGAGGTTTGTTCGGCGCTGGTGCCTGTTTTCAGCTTCGTTCGCACGACTTCAAGCCATGTTCACGCTTTCCGATTTCGATTTTAATCTGCCGCCCGAGCTGATCGCGCAGAGCGCGCTCGCCGAGCGCAGCGCGAGCCGCCTGCTCGAAGTGGACAACCGCGCCTTGCCGGCCACGCTCATCGACCGGCGCTTTTCCGAACTGCCCGACCTGATTCAGCCGGGCGACCTGCTCGTCTTCAACGATACCAAAGTCCTGAAGGCGCGGTTCTTCGGCCAGAAGGCCAGTGGCGGACGCGTGGAAGTGCTGATCGAGCGCCTCACCGGTTCGACGACCGCGCTCGCACAGATTCGCGCGAGCAAGAGTCCGACGGCGGGCAGCACGATCAAGCTCGCGGACGCATTCGACGTCACTGTCGGCGAGCGCGTCGAGCCGTTTTACACGCTGCATTTTCCGGCCGATTGCCTGACGCTCATCGAGCAATACGGGCGCTTGCCGCTGCCGCCGTACATCGAGCACGACGCCGACGCCTACGACGAATCGCGCTACCAGACCGTCTACGCCGCGAATCCCGGCGCGGTGGCCGCGCCGACGGCCGGCCTGCATTTCGACGACGCCCTTTTCGCCCGGCTGGATGCGCGCGGCGTCGAACGCGCGACGCTCACGCTGCACGTCGGCGCGGGCACGTTCCAGCCGGTGCGCGTCGACAACATCGCCGAGCACAAGATGCATAGCGAGTGGTACGCGCTGCCGCAGTCGCTCGTGGATCGCATCGCGGCCGTGAAGGCGCGCGGCAATCGCGTGATCGCGGTCGGCACGACGTCGATGCGCGCGCTCGAAGCCGCCGCCCGCGACGCCGCCGAGGCCGGCCGCCCGCTTGCCGCGACCAGCGCGGAAACCGATATCTTCATCACGCCGGGCTACGAATTCCGCATCGTCGACCGGCTGATCACCAACTTCCATTTGCCGAAATCGACGCTGATGATGCTCGTCTCCGCGTTCGCCGGCATGGAGACGATCCGCGAGGCGTACCGTCACGCGATCGAGGCGCGTTACCGCTTTTTCAGCTACGGCGACGCGATGCTGCTCACGCGCGCCTGATTTCTCAACCCGACGCGCCGGACTGTTCTCCGGTAGCACAGGAATCTACATGACCGAGAATCACACCCCGCCGGACAACGGCCTCAAGTTCGAACTGCTGACGACCGACGGCCAGGCGCGCCGCGGCCGCCTGACGCTTAATCACGGCGTGATCGAAACGCCGATCTTCATGCCGGTCGGCACGTACGGCACCGTGAAGGCGATTCAGCCGCGCGAGCTCGAAGAAATTCGCGCGCAGATCATTCTCGGCAACACGTTTCACCTCTGGCTGCGCCCGGGACTGGAGACGATCGGCGCGCACGGCGGCCTGCATCGCTTCATGGGCTGGGACCGGCCGATTCTCACGGATTCCGGCGGCTTCCAGGTGTTCTCGCTAGGCGATCTGCGCAAGATCACCGAAGATGGCGTCACGTTCGCGTCGCCGATCAACGGCGACCGGCTGTTCCTGTCGCCCGAAGTGTCGATGCAGATCCAGAAGGTGCTGAACTCGGACATCGTCATGCAGTTCGACGAATGCACGCCGTATGCGACCAACGGCGTGCCGACCTCGCACCAGGAAGCCGCCGATTCCATGCGCATGTCGATGCGCTGGGCCAAGCGTTCCATCGACGAATTCACGCGGCTCGGCAACCCGAATGCGCTTTTCGGCATCGTGCAGGGCGGCATGTTCGAAGACCTGCGCGACGAATCGCTGGCGGGACTCGCGGACATCGGCTTTCACGGCTTTGCCATCGGCGGGCTGTCGGTCGGGGAGCCCAAGGAAGACATGATGCGCGTCTTGAACCACATCGGACCGAAACTGCCTGCCGACAAGCCGCATTACCTGATGGGCGTCGGCACGCCGGAGGATCTCGTGGCGGGCGTGGCGGCGGGCGTCGACATGTTCGATTGCGTGATGCCCACGCGCAACGCGCGCAACGGCTGGCTTTTCACGCGCTTCGGCGATCTGAAGATCAAGAACGCGACGCACAAGAATTCGATGAAACCGCTCGACGAAAGCTGCGGCTGCTACACCTGCCGCAACTTCACGCGGGCGTATCTGCATCATCTGCATCGCGTGGGCGAAATTCTCGGCGCGCAGTTGAACACCATCCACAACCTGCACTACTACCTGCAATTGATCGGCGAAGTGCGCGAGTCGATCGAAAATCACAGCTTCGAGGCGTTCCGCAAGACGTTCGCGGAAAACCGGGCGCGCGGGGTCGACTAACTTACGCCAGCCGTCGCGCCGCTCGCATTACAATCACCTTTCTAACGCTCGCCCGAACGGCCCGCGCGCGGGCCTAACGGCTTGATGCCAAAGCGCATTCCGGCGTCTTGCCGGCATGGGCGAGTGGTAGAATGTCGGGCTAATTTCCAAGCCGGTTTTTGAATCGCAATTTCGACGTATTTTCGACGTATAACGGAGAGACCAACGTGTCGTTCATTTCGAATGCCTTTGCACAAGGCGCCACCGCGGGCAGCGCGGAATCGAGCCTGATGAGCTTCCTGCCCCTGATCCTGATGTTCGCGGTGCTGTATTTCATCATGATCCGTCCGCAGATGAAGCGTCAGAAGGAGCATCGCAACATGCTGGCCGCCATGGCCAAGGGCGACGAAGTGGTGACCAACGGCGGCATCGTCGGCAAGGTGACGAAGGTGTCGGAAGCGTATGTCGGCGTCGAAATCGCCGAAGGCACGGAAATCACCGTGCAGAAGGCCTCCGTCACGACTATTCTCCCGAAGGGCACCATCAAGTCGCTGTAAGGCCAGATTCTTTCGCGTCCGGCGCGGCCTCGCTCCGAGCCCTCCGAGTCACACGAGTCACTCAAGCGGCTCGTCGCGCATAACGCCGGACGCCCTCTCCCCCGAAGCCAACTTTCTGTTCGGCCATCCCCATGAATCGTTATCCCCTTTGGAAGTATGTCGTGATGCTGGTGGCGCTCGTCATCGGTCTCGTGTACACGCTTCCCAATTTCTTCGGCGAAGCGCCCGCCGTGCAGGTGTCGAGCGGCAAGGCGACCGTCAAGCTGGATTCGTCCACGCTCGCGAATGTGGAAGGCGCGCTCGCCGCGAGCCACATCACGGCGGACGAAGTCACGTTCGACAATTCGCAGACCAACGCGAACATTCGCGTGCGCCTGAAGGACACCGACACGCAGTTGCGCGTGAAGGACCTGCTGACCAAAACGCTCAACAGCGACCCGACCGATCCGCAATACATTGTCGCGCTGAATCTGCAGAGCGCCTCGCCGCGCTGGCTGACGGCCCTGCACGCGCTGCCGATGTACCTCGGTCTCGACTTGCGCGGCGGCGTGCACTTCCTGCTTCAGGTGGACATGGCCGGCGCGCTGAACAAGAAGCTCGATTCGGACGCAGCCGACGCCCGCACTTTTCTGCGCGATCGCAACATTCGCGATGGCGGCGTGAATCGCGTGGGGCAATCGGTCGTCGTGAATTTCTCGGATCAGGCGGTCGCGGACAACGCGCGCAACCTGCTTTCCACGGGCGTCTCCGAGTTGCAATGGACGACGCGCCAGAGCGGCGACGGCGTTCAGGTGGTCGGCACCTTCTCGGCGGGCACGCAGAAGACGGTGGAGGACGGCGCGCTCAAGCAGAACATCACGACGCTGCATAACCGCGTGAACGAGCTCGGCGTCGCCGAGCCGGTGATTCAGCAACAAGGCGCGGACCGCATCGTGGTCGAGCTGCCGGGCGTGCAGGACACGGCGAAGGCGAAGGACATCATCGGCCGCACGGCGACGCTCGAAGCGCGCCTCGCGGACCCGGTCAACACCTACGCCTCGGGCCCGAACGACGCCGTTCCTCCCGGCGACGAAGCGTTCAAGCAAGGCGACCGCACCGTGTTTCTGCGCAAGCAGGTGATCTTCACGGGCGACCGCATCATCGACGCGTCCGCAGGCTTCGACGATCATCAGCGTCCGTCCGTGAACATCCGTCTCGATTCGGCAGGCGGACGCGCGGTGGGCGCGGTCTCGCGCGACAACATCGGCAAGCCGATGGCGATGGTGCTCTTCGAAAAGGGCAAGGGCGAAGTGCTGACGGTCGCGACCATCCAGTCCGAACTGGGCGACCGCTTCCAGATCACCGGTCAGCCGACGCCGCAGGCCGCCACCGACCTCGCGCTGCTCCTGCGCGCCGGCTCGCTCGCGGCGCCGATGGACATCATCGAGGAACGCACCGTCGGCCCGAGCCTCGGCGCGGACAACATCAAGAAGGGCTTCGATTCGGTCACGTACGGTTTCGCCGCGATCGCCGTCTTCATGATCGTGTACTACCTGCTGTTCGGCCTGATCTCCATGCTCTCGCTGTCGGTGAACCTGCTGCTGCTCGTCGCGATTCTCTCGATGCTTCAGGCCACGCTGACGCTGCCGGGCATCGCCGCTATCGCGCTCGCGCTCGGGATGGCGATCGACGCGAACGTGCTGATCAACGAGCGTATCCGCGAAGAACTGCGCAACGGCGCGCCGCCGCAGACCGCGATTCAGGAAGGCTTCAAGCACGCCTGGGCGACCATTCTCGATTCGAACGTCACCACGCTGATCGCCGGTCTCGCGCTGCTCGCGTTCGGCTCGGGTCCGGTGCGCGGCTTCGCGGTCGTGCACTGCATCGGCATTTTGACCTCCATGTTCTCGGCCGTGTTCTTCTCGCGCGGTCTCGTGAACCTGTGGTACGGCGGCAAGAAGAAGCTGAAGTCGCTGGCTATCGGTCAAGTGTGGCGTCCGGAAGGCGCGAGCGCCGAATCCGCCGCTGCGGCGTATCTGGCCGCGCAGCAGGACGACGAAGCGGTCGTCGAAGAAGTCGTTCCGGCCGCCCGCAGCAAGGCCAAGGCGCGCGCCGCAGCGGCCGCGCCGCGCGCAAGCGCTCAGACGGCCCCGCGCACCGGCAAGCCGACCGTGCGCCGCCGCTCGGGCCCCGGCATCGATCAACAGAAACCGGGCCAGTCGGTTAAGCCCTGAGCCCCGGAGAAACGAAACATGGAATTCTTCCGCATTCGCCGCGACTTGCCGCTGATGCAGCGCGCGTTGATCTTCAACGCGATCTCGCTCATCACGTTCCTCGCGGCCGTCTTTTTCCTCGTGCATCGCGGGCTGCATCTGTCGGTCGAGTTCACCGGCGGCACGGTCATCGAAGTGCAGTATCCGCAGGCCGTGCCGCTCGAACCGGTGCGCGCCACCATGGCGAAGCTCGGTTACGGCGACGCGCAAGTGCAGAACTTCGGCACCTCGCGCGACGTGCTGATCCGCCTGCCGCTCAAGCAGGGCCTGACCTCCGCGCAGCAGAGCGATCAGGTGATGAGCGCGCTCAAGTCGAACGACGCGCAAGTCAGCTTGCAGCGCGTGGAGTTCGTCGGGCCGCAGGTCGGCAAGGAGCTCGTGACCAACGGGCTCGCCGCGCTGGCGTGCGTCGTGATCGGCATCGTGATCTACCTGTCGTTCCGCTTCGAATGGAAGTACGCGGTGGCCGGCATCATCGCTAACCTGCACGACGTGGTGATCATTCTCGGCTTCTTCGCCTACTTCCAGTGGGAGTTCTCGCTCTCGGTGCTCGCGGCGATTCTCGCGGTGCTCGGCTATTCGGTGAACGAGTCGGTCGTTATCTTCGACCGGATTCGCGAGACCTTCCGCAAGCAGCGCAAGATGACGGTGATCGAAGTCATCAACCATGCCATTACCAGCACGATGTCGCGGACCATCATCACGCACGGCTGTACCGAAATGATGGTGCTCTCGATGTTCTTCTTCGGCGGTCCGACGCTGCACTACTTCGCGCTCGCGCTGACCGTGGGTATTCTGTTCGGTATCTATTCGTCGGTGTTCGTTGCCGCCGCGCTCGCCATGTGGTTCGGCGTCAAGCGTGAAGATCTGATCAAGGAAAAGAAGGACAAGTACGATCCGAACGACCCGAACGCGGGCGCTCAGGTTTAACGCTTCTTTCCAGCGCAAAAGCAAAAGGGCCGGTCTCGATGACCGGCCCTTTTCGTTTCTCTCGCGCGATGCGCCGAGACTTACTGCTTCACGCCTTCAGCCTGGATATGCAGCACCGTCTTCAGGCTGAAGCCGTACGACTTGCCGTAGTCCACGCCGAAGTCGCCGCGATCGAACGTCCCCGTCGCTTCCGTGCCGCAGACTTCCTTCTTCATCATCGGGTTCACGAAGCACTTGAAGCTTTCGATCTTCAGGTTCAGCGGCTTCGTCACGCCGTGCATCGTAAGCGTGCCGACGACTTCGGACGGCTTGTCGCCGTCGAACTTGATCGACGTGCCCTTGTACACGGCCGTCGGGTACTTGGCGGCGTCGAAGAATTCCGGCTTCTGCAGATGCTCGTCGAGCTTGGCGTTGCCCGTGTTGACCGACGACATGTCGATCGTGACGTCCACCGTGCCGGTCTTCGCGGCGCGGTCGAGCACGACAGTGCCGCTGCTCTTGTTGAACTTGCCGCGCCACGTCGACACGCCGCCGAAGTGGTCTGCCTCGAAGCTCGGATACGTGTGGTTCGGGTCGAGCTGATACGTGTCAGCGGCCATCGCGCTGAAGGACAGGCCGGCTGCGAGCATGCCGGCGGCGATCATCGAAAGCTTGTTCAAGTGCTTCTCCTGACTGAATGAACGTTGAATTTACGTTGTTGAACGAAACGGCCGCCGCTTACTTCTTCGCGGCGACGATATGAAACTTGATGACGACATCGTCCGCGACCACCGACGTGTCCTTCCACTCGCCCGTGCCCACATCGAACTGCGAGCGCTTGATCGGCAAGGAGCCGTCGAAGGTTTCGGTCGCGCCCTGCTGCGTGACGGTGACAGGCACCGTGACCGTCTGCGATTTGCCCTTGATCGTGATCTTGCCCGTGACCTTGTACTGATTGCCGCCCGCCGGCGCAATGGCGCTCGAAACGAACGTGGCGGTCGGATACGTCGCGCTGTCGAACCATTCCTTGCCGCGCACCTGCTTGTTGTAGTCGTCGTCGCCGAGGTCGTAGCTGCCGGTGTCGATGGTGATGTTCGCGCTGCCCGCCGCAGGCTTGGCCGGATCGAACGAAATCTGCGCGTTGAACTTGTTGAACTTGCCGTCGGTGGGCACGTTCATTTGCTTGGACGTGGCGATGACCGAGCTCTTCGCCATATCCACTTGCGCCTGTGCGCCCGCCGCCGTGGCGAGCGATGCCGCGGCCACCGCCGCCAGCATCCAACCATTGAGTTTCATTTTCATGTGTGCCTTTTGTGCCTTTTTAGACGTATCGACGAGCAACCGGTATTGGAAATCAAAAGCATGCGGGAACCAACAATGAGCCGGACATGCCTTGCCAACGGCGAGGAAACAATCGAACGTTGCGCCTCGATCACTTGATGAAGGGCAGCATGCGGCCGAGCAAGCCGTCGCGATCGACGAAATGATGCTTGAGCGCCGCGAGCACATGCATCGCGACCAGCACGAGCAGGCCGTAGTTCAGCGCCACATGGACGATGCGCAGCGTGGCCTTGAGTGCCTTGTCGGGGCCAATGATCGTCGGCAGCGGCAGCACGCCGAGATAGACGACCTGCAAGCCCGCCGCCGAGCTGTACAGATAACCGGATGCGGGAATCACGATCATCAGCACGTAAAGCAAGATATGCGTGACGTGCGCCGCGCCCTGCTGCCAGCGCGGCATGCCGGCCGGCATGGCCGGCGCGCGATGCGTCATGCGCCACACGAGCCGCAGCGCCGCGAGCACGAACACGGTCACGCCAATCCACTTGTGCCACGAAAAGTACTTGAGCTTGGTCGGGGTGAAGCCGGGAATATCGGTCATGATCCAACCGAGATAGAACCCGCCGACGATCAAGAGCGCGATGAGCCAATGAAACGCGATTGCCGTCGCGCCGTATCGCTCGGTCGTAGTGGCTTGTGAGATGCCGACACTGCTTTCCATGATGCTGATGTCCTGAATGTGCGTAATATGCGTCTGGCCGATGCATGCGCCGCCATGCTACCCGAACAGCGGCGAAATGCCATCACACGCGCCGGAACATGCCGCCCAGGCTCCGGGCCAGCACTGGCGCGGCTTTGCGGCCGTTTTGCAGCGATGTACTGCATCCATGCAACGAACTATTCCGCGCATGCAACGGTCGACGCCTGCGGGCGCGGCCAGAAGTGAACGGAACCGTCGGCCGGTTTATTCCGCGCCGGTCCCACTTGCGCTTCCAGCGTGCCGTATCGTCGCGCGTCATCGGTCTTTGATACCATGCTGCTACCGTGCGCGCTGGCCCGGGACTTGCTCTTACTGCCCCGGGCCGATCTTGCGGCGCCCCACGAACACGCATGAGAAGGCCCGGCATCGACTATGAATGTGAACGATTCAGAAGAACTGATCGCATGTCATGAATGCGACGCGCTCTCCAGAAAGCGCGCGCTGCCCGAACATAGCACCGCGAACTGTCCGCGCTGCGGCGCGCGACTCTACCGCGGCATGACATCCAACCTCGACCGCATCTGCGCGACGACGCTCGCCGCGCTCATCACCTTCGTCATCGCGCAGGCGTTTCCCATCGTCGAGCTCGACGCGAACGGCATTACCTCGCAGACGACGCTCATCGGCGCGATCATCGCGCTGTGGGGCGAGCATATGGAATTTGTCGCGGTGCTCGTGTTTTGCGCGACCATCCTGTTTCCGCTTTGCGAACTGACCGCGCTGCTCTACGTGCTGATGCCCGTGCGCGCTGGTTACGTGCCGCCGGGCTTTCACCTCACCTTGCGCGCGATTCAGTTCGTGCGGCCGTGGGGCATGATCGAAGTGTTCATGCTCGGCGTGCTCGTCACGCTCGTGAAGATGCTGAGCGTCGCGCGCGTGATTCCGGAGGCCGCGCTTTTCGCGTTCGGCGCGCTCACGCTGATGGTGGCGGTCGTCGTCAGTTTCGATCCGCGCTCGCTCTGGGATCTCGCGGGTCAGCTTCCCCTGCGCGAGCGTGCAGCCGTCGCGCCGCCCGCGAGGCAGAAATCGTGACCGACGCGCCGCGCAACACCGACTCGCCCGCGCCCGGCGCCGAACCGCCCACGCTTTTCACGACGGCCTCGCGCGAGCGCGTAGTCGGCTGCCACGCCTGCGGCCTCGTGCAGCCGCTCGCGCGCACAGTCGAAAAGCAGCGCTGCACGCGCTGCGGCGCGGCCGTGCACCGGCGCAATCCGGACAGCATTGCGCGCACGTGGGCGCTGCTCATCAGCGCGGCGATCCTCTACATTCCCGCGAACGTCTATCCGATGCTGCACACGTCGTCGATTCTCGGCGCGGAAGACGACACCATCATGAGCGGCGTCGCGTTGTTCTGGAACGATGGCGACTATCCGCTCGCCGTGGTCATTTTCGTGGCGAGCATTCTCGTGCCGATGCTGAAGCTGCTGTCGCTCGCGTTTCTGCTCGTGAGCGTGCAGCGGCGCTCGACGTGGCGTCCGCGTCAGCGCACGACGCTCTATCGCATCGTCGAAGGCATCGGCCGATGGTCGATGCTCGATATCTTCGTCGTCACGCTCACCGTCGCGCTGGTGCGCTTCAAGTCGGTCGCGGTCATTACGGCGGGGCCGGCCGCGCTCGCGTTCGCGTCCGTCGTCGTCCTGACGATGATCGCGTCCATGCAGTTCGACCCGCGTCTGATATGGGACAACATAGAACCGTCAGGAAAGAAATATGACTAGTGCCCAAGGTCCGAATGGGCCGGATACGCCTAAGCCTCCCGAGGAAACGAGCGGCGACGGCCTGCCGCCGAGACTGCCCGAGCCGGTGATCGAGCCGCGCAGCCGCTGGCTGCCGTCGCTCGTGTGGGTCATTCCGATCGTCGCGGCGCTGATCGGCGTGTTTCTGGTCGTGAAGACGGTGTCGAGCCGCGGCCCGACCGTGACCATCAGTTTCGTAAGCGCCGAGGGCCTGGAGCCCGGCAAGACCAAGGTCAAGTTCAAGGACGTGGACATCGGCACGGTCAAGACCATCACGCTGTCGAAGGATCATTCGCGCGTGCTCGTCGATGTGCAGCTCACGAAGGAAGCCACCGATTTCGCCGTGAAGGACACGCGCTTCTGGGTCGTGCGCCCGCGCGTGGCGGCAAGCGGCGTCACCGGCCTTTCCACGCTGCTTTCCGGCGCGTACATCGGCGCGGACGCGGGGAAATCGACCGAGGACCAGACCTACTTCGTCGGTCTGGAGACGCCGCCTGCCGTCACCGGCGACCAGAAAGGACACACGTTCACGCTGCACGGCGAATCGCTCGGCTCGCTGGACATCGGCTCGCCGGTGTACTACCGGCGCGTGCAGGTCGGGCAGGTGACGGCGTTTTCGCTCGATAAAGACGGCACCGGCGTCACCATGCAGGTCTTCGTGAACGCGCCGTACGACCAGTACGTCGGCACGAACTCGCGCTGGTGGCACGCGAGCGGCGTCGATCTGCGGCTGGATTCGAGCGGCTTCACGCTCAACACGCAGTCGCTCGCCACCGTCGTGCTCGGCGGCATCGCGTTTCAGACGCCGCCGAATCAGCAGGCCGGCGCGCAAGCGAAGGAGAACGCAACCTTCCGCCTCGCCTCGGATCAGGCCGACGCGATGCGCGACCCCGATGGCGATCCCGTGCATGTGGTGATGAACTTCAATCAGTCGTTGCGCGGCTTGTCGGTCGGCGCGCCGGTCGATTTCCGCGGCATCGTGCTCGGGCAGGTGACGGGCATCGGCGTGCGATACGACCAGCAGACGCATTCGTTCATGATGCCCGTGACCATCGATCTTTATCCGGACCGGCTCGGCCGCCGCGCGAAAGCCGCGCTGCCCGAACAGGGAACGGAGCAGAGCCACGACATGCTCGAGTTGCTCGTCAAGCGTGGCCTGCGCGGACAGTTGCGCACCGGCAATCTGCTGACGAGCCAGCTTTACGTCGCGCTCGACTTCTTCCCGAAAGCCGCGCCCGCGAAGGTGAACGTCGCGAGCGATCCGATCGAACTGCCGACAGTGCCGAACACGCTCGACGAACTGCAACTGCAGATTGCCGACATCGCGCGCAAGCTGGACAAGATTCCGTTCGACCAGATCGGCACGAATCTCAACGGGTCGCTGAAGAACGCCAATACACTCTTCGACCAGCTCAACAAGGAAGTCATGCCGGAAATGCGCGACACGCTCACGCAGGCGAAGAAAACCTTCGGCGCGGCGCAATCGACGCTGCAGCAGGACTCGCCGCTTCAGTCCGACGTGCATCAGGCGATGCAGGAACTGACGCGGACGCTTCAATCGCTCAATGCGCTGGCGGATTATCTGGAACGTCATCCGGAATCGCTCTTGCGCGGGAAACCGGAGGACAAACCATGAGGTTCGGCGCGTTGTTGTTGACCGTGGGCGCGGCGGGCGCGCTGTGCGCGTGCGCGTCCTCGCCGTCGAGCCGGTTCTATACCCTGGGCGGCGCGGCGCAGACGCCGGCTGCGGTGTCGTCCTCTGCGGCGGCGTTCTATTTCCAGCTCGCGCCGGTGGACATGCCGGAGCAGGTTTCGCGCAATCAGCTGGTCGTGCAGACGAGTCCCGCGCAGGTGAGCGTGCTGGAACAGGAACGCTGGGCCTCGCTGCCCGGCGACGAAGTGCGGCGCGCGCTGTCGAGCGATCTGTCGCAGCAGTTGAATGCGATCGATGTCTACGGCACGCCGTATCCGGAGTCCGCGCCGGTGTATCGCGTGACGGTGAAGGTGCAGCGGTTCGAGTCGTGGCCGGGCTCGCGGGCCGTGCTCGATGCGGTCTGGAGCGTGCGCGCCGCCGGTTCGCAGACGGTCATGACCTGTCGAACGGTCGAGGCCGAGCCTGTCGGCGAAGGCTACGGCGCGCTGGTCGACGGGCATCGCAAAGCGGTGAATGCGCTCGCCACGGCGATTTCGGCAGGCGTGCGAAGTCTCGCTGCGCTGCCGCCCGCTGTGGCGGCGCCATCGTCCGCCAAGGGCAAGGCGGCGGCGGCCAGCGCGCGCCCCGCGCCGGTTTTGCCGTGCCCGGCGTCGGATGGCGCGACGACGGCCAGCGCGCAGTAAGTTCGGCGCGTTGCATGCGCCGAACGCATAGGAACCCGATATTTCCGTCTGCTTCGCACCGTGTTTCGTCTGCTGATGAGCAGCACTGAGCGTCTTGTCGCAACGGCATGTTGTCGCCAGACGACACCGGCCTGCGCCGCATCTCGAAAATGCGGTTGGCGCAGGCGCGCCCGGTTAAGATCGACCTCCGCTTTATCCGAAACGAACGCGAAGAATAGATGATGAAACTGATCGGTTCGCACACGAGTCCATTCGTCCGCAAGGTGCGGATCGTGATGGCGGAAAAGAAGATCGACTGCGAACTGGTGCTCGAAGACGTCTGGGCATCCGATTCCAAGATCCACGACTTCAACCCGCTCGGCAAAGTGCCGTGTCTGATTCTGGACGGCGGCGAGGCGGTGTTCGATTCGCGCGTGATCTGCGAATACGTGGACACGCTGACGCCCGTGGGCAAGCTGTTGCCGCAGGAACGGCGCGAGCGCACCGAAGTGCGCTGCTGGGAAGCGCTCGCGGACGGCATGCTCGACGCCGCCGTTCTGATTCGCCTGGAAGGCGTGCTGCGCGACGAAGCACAGCGCAGCGAGAAGTGGATTGCGCGGCAGCGGCACAAGATCGAGGATGCTCTGCGCGCGATGGCGCGTGGTCTCGACGCGAAACAGTGGTGCTCCGCGAACCGCTTCACGCTCGCCGACATCGCGTGCGGCTGCGCGCTCGGCTATCTCGACTTCCGCATGCCGGACCTCGACTGGCGCGAGGCGCACCCGGCGCTCGACAAGTTCTACGCGCGGCTCGCGCAACGGCAATCGTTCATCGATACCGAGCCGCGCTGAGCGCCGCGCTCCCGCGCAAGGCGGGAGCGGCCCGGCATTGGCGCATCACTTCTTCAGCGCGGCCTTGAGCGTCGCGTTGGCCTGCGCGATCGCGGCGCGCGTGGCGGGCGTCTCGGCCAGCGCGTTCAGCATCACGAAATCGTGGATCGTGCCGTTGTAGCGGACGGACGTCACCGGTACACCGGCTTCGGTCAGCTTGCGGGCGTAGGCTTCGCCTTCGTCGCGCAGCACGTCGTTTTCGTCGGTGATGACGAGCGCCGGCGGCAATCCCTTCAATTCATCGATGCTTGCGCGCAGCGGCGACGCCGTGACCTTCGCGCGATCCGCCGCGTTCGGCGCGTAGGCGTCCCAGAACCACTTCATCGCGTCGCGCGTGAGCCATGGGCCGTTGGCGAACTCGTTGTACGAGCCGTCGTCGAAGTTCGCGTCCGTCACCGGATAGAACAGGACTTGCGCGCGCAGCGCCGGGCCGCCCCGCTCCTTCGCGAGCAGCGTCACGGCCGCGGCCATGTTGCCGCCGACGCTATCGCCGGCCACCGCGATGCGCGACGCATCGACGTTGAACTCGCGGGCGTGGTCCGCCACATAGCGCGTCGCCGCGTACGCTTCTTCGATCGGCACCGGATACTTCGTCTCCGGCGACCGGTCGTAGTCGACGAACACGACTTCGGCCTCGGCGCCGTTGGCAATCTCGCGCACCAGCCGGTCGTGCGTGTTCTTGTCGCCGAGCACCCAGCCGCCGCCGTGGAAATACATGATGACCGGCAGCGTGCCCTTCGCATGCGCCGGCCGGACGATGCGCAGCGCGATCTTGCCTGTCGGACCGGCTTCTATCACGCGGTCTTCGATTTTCGCGGCTTCCTTCTTCACCGGCTGTGCTTGCGCGCCTGCGAGCACGTTGCGCGCGTCCGCCGGAGAAAGCGTGTAGATCGGCGGGCCGTTCTTCGCGGCGAGCGTGTCGATAAATTGCTGCGTCGTCGGTTCGAGCACCGGCGCGGCGTCGGCTGCGGTATGCGACAGGACGGCGGTGGCAACGGCGGTGGCGAGCAACGTGGCTTTCAGCTTTTTCATGGTGTTCTCCGGTCGGTAAAAAGGAAACGAACGTTTTACGTAAATCTACTACTAGATAGACACATCGGCGGATTCGCCAGCTTTATGCACTGCGCGGCAAGAGCGCGGCTGACGCCAACCCGCAGCCGGGCGCGCCATTCAAAGGCGAACGACGCTGCACTGCGCCCAGACGGCTTCAGTTACGCCAAAATCTACCTATCAAACGATAGACAAAGGCACGAGGGAAAACGGGTTTTTCACAGACTTATCCACAGGGTTATCTACCGCCGCACGGTTGCGGCGACTTCGTCCAGACGCGCCCGCGTCTGAAACAATCGGCACGCGAGCAGACTGCCTTGAAATGCGGCATAGAGGGCGCGCGCCGCCGCCTCGGGCTTGCCTCCGGCATCGAGCGTGTCCTGCGCCTCGCCTTCCGCGAGGACCTTTGCCAGCCAGTTTTCGTTGGCGCGAAAGAACGCCTGAATGGCATGCCGCACTTTCTCCGGCAGCGACTCAATGTCCGCCGCCAGCATGCCGCAGAGGCAGACTTGCGTTCCGTCGCCGATGATGCGTCCAAAGAGCTTCGTGTAGCGGTCGAGCTTCTTGTCGGCGGAGGCCGAACTGTCGATGGCATAGACCGAGGACATGACGTCCGCGCTATAGGCGTTCACCGCTTCGAGCGCGAGGTCTTCCTTCGTCGGGAAGTAGTAGTGGATGCTCGACGTCTTCACGCCGACGAGGTCCGACAAGTCGCGATAACTGAAGCCGTTGTAGCCGCGCTTCATCATGACCGTCTGCGCGTGATCCAGCAGCGCCTCGCGTACCGTGTACTTGTCCATCGCGTGATTCACCGTTCATCCGATGTCGATGGGCGTACTTTATCTACCAATAGGTAGATAGTCAAGCGATTGTATCAAATGACTTTTTATCGAGACGATAGCCGATGGCTTCCGATGCGCGCCCCGGAACACGCGCGTCCGGGGCACGCGACGTCAGCTTGCGGCAGCCGCCACCGCGCGCGGCGCGGGCGATGCCACGTCCGCCGCCGCGCTCTCGATGATCCCGCCGCCGAGACACACGTCGCCCTGATACAGCACCGCCGACTGTCCCGGCGTCACCGCCCACTGCGCGTCGTCGAAGTTCAACTGGAAATGACCGTCGTCCGCAGCGGCGAAGCGGCACGCGGCGTCCTGCTGCCGATAGCGCGTCTTCGCCGCGCACGCCGTGCCGTTCTCGGGCGCGAAACCCGCGACCCAGCTCTTGTTCCCCGCGACGAGCGTCTGCGACAGAAGCCACGGATGGTCGTGGCCCTGCACGACATAGAGCGTGTTGCTCGCCATGTCCTTGCCCGCGACGAACCACGGCTCGCCGCTGCCGTCCTTCGCGCCGCCGATGCCGATGCCCTTGCGCTGTCCGAACGTGTAGAACGCGAGTCCGATGTGCTCGCCGACGACTTTCCCTTCGGCCGTCTTCATCGGGCCGGGTTGCGTCGGCAGATAGCGGTTCAGGAAATCGCGAAACGGCCGTTCGCCGATAAAGCAGATGCCGGTCGAATCCTTCTTCTTCGCGTTCGGCAGGCCGATCTGCGCGGCGATCTCCCGCACCTTCGTCTTCGGAATTTCGCCGAGCGGGAAGAGCGTCTTCGAAAGCTGCTGCTGATTCAGCCGATGCAGGAAGTACGACTGGTCCTTCGTCGAATCCGTGGCCTTCAGCAACTGGAAGAGGCCATCGTGCTCGCGCACGCGGGCGTAGTGGCCGGTCGCGATGGTTTCCGCGCCGAGCGACATCGCGTGATCGAGGAACGCCTTGAACTTGATCTCGGCGTTGCACAGCACGTCCGGATTTGGCGTGCGGCCGGCCGAGTACTCACGCAGGAATTCGGCGAACACGCGGTCCTTGTATTCGGCGGCGAAGTTGACCGCTTCGACGTCGATGCCGATCAGGTCCGCCACCGACACCACGTCGATCCAGTCCTGCCGCGTCGAGCAGTATTCGCCGTCGTCGTCGTCTTCCCAGTTCTTCATGAACAGGCCGACCACGTCGTAGCCCTGCTCTTTCAGCAGCCACGCCGTCACCGACGAATCCACGCCGCCCGACATGCCCACCACTACTCTTCGCTTGCTCATAGGATTACCGCGTTGTTGGCGCGCGAGCGCGTCAGGAGCGCACCACCGGCGCGACCGAATGCGTATGGATGAAATCGAGTGGCACGCGCCGCCCGGCCAGATAGTCGTCCACGCACTGCATGACGAGCGGCGTGCGATGCTGCGCGGCCGTCGCGCGCAGTTCGTCGGGCGTGAGCCACATCGTGCGAACGATGCCTTTGTCCAGCGCGCGCCCCGCCACTTCGCCCGCAGACTTGCCGCAGAACGTGAAGCGCAGATACGTCACGTCGCGCCCCGGACGCTGAAAGTGCGTCATGTACGCGCCGACGAGCGCCTCGGGCTCGAAGCGATGCGCCGTTTCTTCCAGCGTCTCGCGAACGACCGCCTCGACGAGCGTTTCGCCCGCTTCGAGATGACCGGCCGGTTGGTTGATTCGCAGCCCTGCGGACGTGTGTTCCTCGATGACGAGGAAGCGCCCGTCCTGCTCGACGACCGCCGCGACCGTAACGTGAGGAGCCCAAGTATCTGATTTCATGGCCGACATTTTACCGTCACCCGTCCGATCACGTGCGCGCGGCCTAAGGGTTAGCGCGGGGTGCGATCGCGCCCCGGATTGCATGTTGGGCGCATATTCTTCAGTTAGAGTTGAGAAGTCGTCCGTCAGCATCTGAAACTCGAAAACAGCCTTGGTCTCTCCCTCGTGCGTGGCCGCGCGCGAAGGGCAAGAAAAGAAAAGACAGGAGGATTCAACATGCATATCGGAGTGCCTGCCGAGACGCGGGCGAACGAGGCGCGCGTCGCCGCCACGCCGGAGACGGTCAAAAAGCTCGTTGCGCAAGGACACCGCCTTTCGGTGCAGAGCGGCGCGGGCGAGCGGGCAAGCTATATCGACGACGCGTTCGCGCAAGCGGGCGCGGATATCGTCGATGCCGCCACCGCGCTCTCAGCCGACATCGTGCTCAAGGTTCAGTCGCCGTCCGCCGAAGAACTCGCGACGATCAAGCCGGGCGCCGTGCTCATCGGCATGCTCGATCCGTTCAACACCGAGAACACCGCGCGGCTCGCAGCAGCGAACATCACCGCGTTCGCGCTCGAAGCCGCGCCGCGCACGACGCGCGCGCAGAGCCTCGACGTGCTGTCGTCGCAGGCGAACATCGCCGGGTACAAGGCCGTGCTGATGGCCTGTCAGTACTACCAGCGATTCATGCCGATGCTCATGACCGCCGCCGGCACGGTGAAGGCGGCGCGCGTGCTCGTGCTGGGCGCGGGCGTCGCGGGCCTCCAGGCAATCGCGACGGCGAAGCGCCTCGGCGCCGTGGTCGAAGCGTCGGACGTGCGGCCGGCCGTGAAGGAGCAGATCGAATCGCTCGGCGCGAAGTTCGTCGACGTGCCCTTCGAAACCGACGAGGAACGCGAGGCGGCGCAAGGCGTCGGCGGCTACGCGCGGCCCATGCCGCCGAGCTGGCTCGCGCGACAGTCGGCGCTCGTGCACGAACGCGCGAAGGCGGCCGACATCGTGATTTCCACCGCGCTGATTCCCGGCCGTCCCGCGCCGACGCTCATCTCGGTCGAAACGGTGAAGCACATGAAACCGGGCTCGGTGATCGTGGACCTCGCCGCCGGACGCGGCCCCGAGTTCGAAGGCAGAAAAGGCGGCAATTGCCCGCTCACCGAAGTCGATCAGGTGGTGACGAAGCACGGCGTGCATATCGTCGGCCACACGAATCTGGCCTCGATGGTCGCCGCCGACGCCTCCGCGCTCTACGCCCGCAATCTGCTCGACTTCCTGAAGCTCATCCTGACGAAGGAAGGCACGCTCAACATCGACCTCGCGGACGACATCGTCGCGGCCACGCTCCAGTGCCGCGACGGACAGCTTGCCCGCGCGACCGCCTGACACGGAGACGAACATGGACGTCATCAACCATACGGTGATCAACCTCATCATCTTCGTGCTGGCGATCTACGTCGGCTATCACGTGGTCTGGAACGTGACGCCCGCGCTGCATACGCCGCTCATGGCCGTCACGAACGCCATTTCGGCGATCGTGATCGTCGGCGCGATGCTCGCGGTCGGTCTCACGGTCGGCGGCACCGGCAAGTTCTTCGGCGCGCTCGCGGTGCTGCTCGCGGCGGTGAACGTGTTCGGCGGCTTTCTCGTCACGCGGCGCATGCTCGAAATGTTCAAGAAGAAGGAGCCGAGAAAGCTGACCAGCAAGGAGGGCGCGTAAATGAGCATGAACGTCGTCACTCTGCTGTATCTGATCGCTTCGGTGTGCTTCATTCAGGCGCTCAAGGGCCTGTCGAATCCGAAGACCGCGCGCATCGGCAATACGTTCGGCATGGCGGGCATGGCCATCGCCATTTTCACGACGCTCGCGCTGATCGCGAAACAGGCCGCTTATCTCGGGTCCAATCTCTCGCTCGGGCTGTCGCTTCTGTTCGCCGCGTTGATTATCGGCGGCGCGGCGGGCGCGTATATCGCGGCGAAAGTCGAGATGACGAAGATGCCCGAGCTCGTCGCCGCGATGCACTCGCTGATCGGTCTCGCGGCCGTGTGCATCGCGTATGCGGTGGTTGCGGAGCCGTCCGCGTTCGGACTCGCGCCGCTGGGCTATCTGATTCCGTACGGCAATCGCGTCGAGTTGTTCATCGGCACGTTCGTCGGCGCGATCACGTTTTCGGGATCGGTCATCGCGTTCGGCAAGCTCTCGGGCAAGTACAAGTTCCGGCTTTTTCAGGGCGCGCCGGTGGTGTACTCCGGGCAGCATCTGATCAACTTGCTGCTGGCTGTGGCGATGATCGGCTTCGGCATCATCTTCATGGTGACGCAGTCGTGGCTGCCGTTCGTCATCATGACGCTGATCGCGTTTGCGCTCGGGGTGCTCATCATCATTCCGATCGGCGGCGCGGACATGCCTGTGGTCGTCTCCATGCTCAATTCGTACTCCGGCTGGGCGGCGGCGGGCATCGGCTTTTCGCTCAACAATCCGATGCTGATCATCGCGGGGTCGCTTGTCGGTTCGTCCGGCGCGATTCTCTCGTACATCATGTGCCGCGCCATGAACCGCTCGTTCTTCAACGTGATTCTGGGCGGCTTCGGCGGCGAGGCGGGCGGCGCGGCGGCGGGCGGCGCACAGGAACAGCGGCCGGTGAAATCCGGTTCCGCCGATGACGCCGCGTTCATGCTCGGCAACGCCGAAAGCGTGGTGATCGTGCCGGGCTATGGGCTGGCCGTCGCGCGCGCGCAGCATGCGCTGAAGGAGCTGACGGACAAGCTCGTGGAGAAAGGCATCGACGTGCGTTACGCGATTCATCCGGTCGCGGGACGGATGCCGGGGCATATGAACGTGCTGCTCGCGGAAGCCGAAGTGCCGTACGAGATGGTGCAGGAGATGGAGGACATCAACAGCGAATTCGGGCAGACCGACGTGGTGCTCGTGCTCGGGGCCAACGACGTGGTGAACCCGGCTGCGAAGACGGACCCGAAATCGCCTATCGCGGGGATGCCTATCCTCGAAGCGTACAAGGCGCGGACGATCATCGTGAACAAGCGGTCGATGGCGGCGGGCTACGCCGGGCTCGATAACGAACTGTTCTATATGGACAAGACAATGATGGTGTTCGGGGATGCGAAGAAGGTGGTGGAGGAGATGATGAAGGCGGTGGAGTGAGGGTTGACGACTGAGAAGAACCGCGCTCGTTCGCCAGTCGTGACGAGCGCGTAAAGTCATGCCACTTACCATTCAATAGCCAACGATCAAGATACCCTTCAGAGGAAGCCGCATTCGGTTGCTCGCAAAGAGGGTGTCGAAGAACGTGACGACGCGCTCGAAGTCCGGATTCGTCACGCCCGCGGCAACGTAGACGTTCCGGACCGCAATCGCCAGATAGTCGACGTCATCCATCATGCACGCTTGGAAGAGGTCTTTGAGGAACTGGTTGTTGGCCACTCCACGTCCGGCCTCGACTTCGACAACGAACCGTTCGTCCGCGTGATAGGCATCCGCTTCGAATGCCTTGGCGACTCGTCCGTTGTTTTCATATAAGACGGGGACGCGCATCTTGTCCGCGTGCTTTTTCCCTGCCTCGACGGCGAAGCCGAGTTTTACAAGAGGCGCAGCAACGTGGGCCAGAACACCGTTGCTCGGAAGGGCATGTCTATCCGAAGCAATCGACGAATGACTTCTTCGAACGCCTGGACAACGCCGACGGCAAGACGCGTCGCTTTGTCGGATCTTGGGGAATTTGTTTCTCGGACGGACTAACACGTTGCGAATGAACGACCACCGCACTCACTGCACGTCTGGTCCGAAGCAAAGCGAGACGTTGCCATCTGCTTGGCCGGCGCGGCCCGGAAACGACGCCGCGGCAGATTCTAGCGCACAGCCTTTCGAAGTTCGCCCGCGTACAATACCGCCTTTGAACCCCGCAACCGCCCCACATGTCCTCCCCTCTCTTCGACTGGTTTGTCCCCTGCCCGCGCGGCCTCGAAGCGCCGCTCGCCGCCGAGCTTGCCGAGATCGGGGAGCGACACGTCAGCACCGCGCCGCTCTCGGGAAGCGGTCCGCTCACCGTCGGCGCGCAAGTGCCGGGCGGCGTGCACTTCCGGGGCGGCTGGGTCGCGGGCATGGCGGCGAACCTGCACTCGCGCATCGCGAGCCGCGTGTTGCTGAAGATCGCGCACGGCCCGTATCGCAATGAGCACGATATCTACGAACTGACGCATCGGCAGCGATGGGAACAGTGGTTCACGCCGAGCCAGACCATGCGCGTCGATCTGACAGCGATCAAATCGCCGCTCAAAAGCCTCGAATTCACCACGCTGCGCGTGAAAGACGCCGTGTGCGACCGCCTGCGCGACTTGAGCGGCGCACGCCCGAGCATCGATACGGCGCAGCCCGACGTGCGCGTGTTCGCGTTCGTCACCATGAACGAGTGCACGCTCTATCTCGACACCTCCGGCGAACCGCTCTTCAAGCGCGGCTGGCGGCTCGACAAGGGCGCGGCGCCCCTTCGCGAAAATCTTGCCGCCGGCATCCTGCGCCTCACCGGCTGGACGCCCGGCACGCCCCTTTTCGATCCGATGTGCGGCAGCGGCACGTTCCTCGCCGAGGCCGCGCAGACCGCGCTCAACATCGCGCCGGGCAGCGAGCGGCGCTTCGGCTTCGAGAAGCTCAAGCCGTTCCATCCGGGCATGTGGCAAAAGCTCAAGAACGCCGCGATGGAAGCGAAGCGCGCCGCGCGCGCCAACGCGAAGGACATCAACATCTTCGGCAGCGACATCTCCGGCGACATGCTCGACAAGGCGCGCGCGAACCTGAGCCGCGCCGGCGTGCCGGAACTCTCGCTCAAGCAGGTGGACGCCCGCAACATGACGCCGCCCACCGACGCGCCCGGCATCCTCGTCGCGAATCCGCCGTATGGCGAACGCATCGAAGTGCGCGGACGCGGCCCGCGCGGCGAAATCCGCGACACGGCTCGGTCGCGCCGCGAGGACGACGACGCATTCGCCCGCGCCCAGCCCGATCCCGCCGACACCGAGTTCTTCGTCTCATTCGGCAACGCGCTCAAGCAGCGCTTCCCCGGGTGGCGCGCCTATGTGCTGACGTCCGACCGCAAGCTGCCCGGCATGCTCCGGCTGCGCGAATCGACCAAGACGCCGCTATTCAACGGCGCGCTCGAATGCCGGCTGTTCCGCTTCGACCTCGTGGCGGGCAGCGTGCGCAACCGGGCGGACGAGTAGACGCGCGGTAACAAGCTCGACCGCTTTCGGGCGAGTATGCCCCGCCGTGTGACATGCGACCACTAGGCCGAATGGCCTATTCGCGCAGCTTGTAGGCCGGCGCTACAATCGGCGCATGAACTCACTTACCGAAGATGTCAGCCCGATCGCCGTCGATGTCTACCGCAGCCGCCGCGAGCGCGTGCTCGCGCAGTTGCGCGCGCAGGGCGGCGGGCTCGCCGTCCTTTCGACCGCGCCGGAAGTCATGCGCAATCGCGACACCGACTATCCGTTCCGCCACGACAGCTACTTCTATTACCTGACGGGCTTCAGCGAACCCGAGGCGACGCTCGTGCTGAACGCGAGCGCGCCGGATGGCGATCCTGCGTCGGTCCTGTTCTGTCGGGAGAAGAACGCCGAACGGGAGACATGGGAAGGCTTTCGCTACGGCCCGGAAGCCGCCGCCAAGGCGTTCGGTTTCGATGCCGCCTTTGCCATCGGCGCGCTCGACGAACACATGCCGCGCCTCCTCGCCGATCAGCCCGCGCTCTTTTACGCGCTCGGAACGTCGGCTGAACTCGACGCCAAGGTTCGCGGCTGGCTCGACGCCGTGCGGGCGCAAAGCCGCAGCGGCGTGCGCGCGCCGACGCGGGCGCAGCATCTATTGCCGATCATCGATGAAATGCGGATGGTGAAGGACGCGCACGAGATCGCGGTCATGCGCCGCGCGGCTTCCATCTCCGCCGAGGCGCACCGCCGCGCGATGCACGCTTGCCGCCCCGGCATGCGCGAATACGAACTCGACGCGGAACTGCTCTACACGTTCCGGCGGCGCGGCGCGCAAGCGCCCGCGTACGGTTCCATCGTGGCCGCAGGCGCGAATGCCTGCGTGCTGCATTACCCGGCGGGCAATGCGATCCTGCGCGACGGCGACCTCGTCCTCATCGACGCCGCGTGCGAGCTGGACGGCTACGCCTCCGACATCACGCGCACGTTCCCGGCAAGCGGCCGTTTCACGCCGGCGCAGCGCGAGCTCTATGACATCGTGCTCGCCGCGCAATCCGCCGCCATCGACGCGACGCGCGCCGGCGTAAGCTTCGACGCGCCGCATCAGGCCGCGCTCGAAGTGCTGTCGCAAGGTCTGCTCGACACCGGCATCCTCGATAAAGCGAAGCTCGGCGGCGTGGAGAACGTCATCGCGGAACGCGCCTACGCGCGCTTCTATATGCATCGCACCGGCCATTGGCTCGGCATGGATGTGCACGACGCGGGCGAATATCGCGAAGCCGACGGGCCCCGCGACGAGCAAGGCGCGCGTCCCTGGCGTACGCTCGTGGCTGACAACGTGCTGACCATCGAGCCGGGCCTGTACGTGCGCGCCGCCGAGGACGTGCCCGAGCGCTTCTGGAACACAGGCATCCGAATCGAAGACGACGCGCTCGTCACGCCCGGCGGCTGCGAGTTGCTGACGCGCGAAGTCCCCGTCGCAGCCGACGAGATCGAGGCGCTCATGCGCGAATCCATCAGCCATTGAATCTCACGACATGAGCGACGCCATCACGCAGCCGCATTTCGATTACGACATCGCCATCGTCGGCGCGGGGCCGGTCGGGCTCGCGCTCGCCGGCTGGCTCGCGCGGCGCAGCGCGACCTCGCGGCTTTCCATCGCGCTGATCGACGCGCGCACGCCCGAAGCCGCCGCCAACGATCCGCGCTCGCTCGCGCTTTCGCACGGCAGCCGCGTCATGCTCCAGCCGCTCGGCTTTCCCGCCGACGTCACGCCGATCCGCCGCATCCACGTTTCGCAGCGCGGGCATTTCGGGCGCACGCTGATCGAGCACGACGAACACGACTTGCCGGAACTCGGTTACGTGGTGCGCTACGGCTCGCTCGTCAGCGCGCTCGCGAAGGCCGTGCGTGCGACTAAGGTCAATTGGCTCACCGATACGTCCGCCCTGCCGCCCTTGCAGGACAACGAAGGCGTGACCTTGCCGCTGCAATCGGGCGGCGTCGAGCGCATGATCCGGGTGCGCGTGCTGGTCAACGCAGAAGGCGGGCTGTATCAGCAAGGTCCGCGCGATGTCGCGGAATCCGCGCAGCGCCGGGCTCGCGATTACGGGCAGACGGCCATCGTCGGCACTGTGAGCGTGTCGGACCCGCAAGCCAACGTCGCGTGGGAACGCTTCACGAATCAAGGGCCGATTGCGCTCTTGCCCTGCGGTGGCCAGCGTCACGCGGACTACTCGCTCGTCTGGTGCTGCTCGCCCGATGAAGCCGCGCGACGCATGCAGCTCGACGATGAGGCCTTCCTTGCCGAACTCGGCGTCGCGTTCGGCTCGCGCATGGGGCGCTTCACGCGCATCGTCGGGCGGGCGGCGTACCCGCTCGGGCTGACCGCGCTCGACACGCTGGTGGACCGGCGCACGGTCGCCATCGGCAACGCGGCGCAGACGCTGCATCCGGTGGCGGGCCAGGGCTTGAACCTCGGGCTGCGCGACGCGCAGGCGCTCTGCGACGCCCTTTCGACCGACGGACCACGCCCGCTCGCGCTCGCGCACTTCGCACAGCGGCGCGCGCTCGACCGGCGCTTCACCATCGGCGCGACGGATACGCTCGCCCGCATCTTCACGGTGGATTTCGCGCCGCTCGCGGCCGCGCGGGGGCTGGCGCTGACCGCGCTCGAATTCCTGCCGCCGCTCAAAACGGCGCTCGCGCGGCAGATGATGTTCGGCCAGCGGCGCTGAACTTGCGCGGCTTGTGTGGCAGACGCGGGACTTATCCTCTATGGCCGCGCCTGCTTTCATAGAAGATTTAAACACTTGCACGCGATTGCTCTTAATTTCAGCACTCGCTTAGCGTTAAAATACGCGTTTCCCTTCCGCATTCCTGCAACCGTCTGACGCGACACGGCGCTCATTGCCGAACGTTCGCCCTCCCGGTGCCCCGACTTCATGCCCATCATCGGTTCACACGTTCTGCGCAATAACCTGTTCGTCGCTCCGATGGCAGGCGTCACCGACCGGCCGTTCCGCCAGTTGTGCAAGCGCATGGGCGCGGGCTACGCGGTGTCGGAGATGGTCGCGTCCAACGCGCAGTTGTGGAAGAGCGAAAAGACCATGCGCCGCGCGAACCATGCGGGCGAGGTCGAGCCGATTGCCGTGCAGATCGCGGGCGCAGACCCCCAGATGCTCGCCGAGGCCGCGCGTCACAACGTCGCGAACGGCGCGCAGATCATCGACATCAACATGGGCTGCCCGGCCAAGAAGGTGTGCAACGTCGCGGCGGGATCGGCGCTCTTGCAGAACGAACCGCTGGTCGCGCGCATTGTCGAGGCGGTCGTGCAGGCGGTCGGCGTCGGCCCGGACGCAGTGCCTGTGACGCTCAAGATCCGCACGGGGTGGAATCGCGAGAACAAGAATGCGCTGACCATCGCGCGCATTGCCGAGAATGCCGGCATCTCCATGCTCACCGTGCACGGACGCACGCGCGCCGACTTGTATAAGGGCGACGCGGAGTACGAGACCATCGCCGCCGTGAAGGCGTCGGTGAAGATCCCGGTCGTCGCGAACGGCGACATCACGACGCCCGAAAAAGCGCGCGACGTGCTCGCGGCAACCGGCGCGGACGCCATCATGATCGGCCGCGCGGCGCAGGGCCGGCCGTGGCTCTTCCGCGAGATCGAACACTTCCTTGCGACGGGCGAGTGCATGCCGCCGCCGCGCATCGACGAGATCCAGCAGGTGATGAACGAGCACCTCGAAGATCACTACGCGTTCTACGGCGAATTCACGGGCGTGCGGACTGCGCGCAAGCACATCGGCTGGTACACTCGCGGCCTTTCCGGCGCCAACACCTTCCGGCACCGGATGAATACGCTCGACACGACCAAAGAACAATTGTTCGCTGTGAACGAATTCTTCGACGCGCAAAAGGCGCTGTCAGACCGTCTCGTCTATGTGGATGAGGCCGCGGACGCAGACGAAGCGGCCGATGAAGAATCGTGCGGCGGACAGAACAACACAGACCGACGAATCGCCGCATGAGCAGACATAACATCGAACAATGCGTCCGCCAGAGCCTCGACAGCTACTTTCAGGACCTGGACGGCTCGAACCCGCACGACGTATACGACATGGTGATTTCGTGCGTGGAAAAACCGATGCTCGAAGTGGTGCTCGCGCAGGCAGGCGGCAATCAGTCGCTCGCCGCCGAGTATCTCGGCATCAACCGCAACACGCTACGCAAGAAACTTCAGCAGCACGGATTGATTTGATTCTTCGGACGAGGCGCGCGCCTCGAGTCCGGCCTGGTTATCCTTTCTGGTTTCAGTGTTCATCATGATCAAGCAAGCGCTCATCTCGGTTTCCGACAAGTCTGGCATCGTCGAATTTGCCCAATCGCTCTCGCAGCTCGGCGTCAGGCTTCTTTCGACCGGCGGCACGGCGAAACTGCTCGCGGACGCGGGACTGCCCGTGACCGAAGTCGCCGACTACACCGGCTTCCCGGAAATGCTGGATGGGCGCGTGAAGACGCTGCATCCCAAGGTGCACGGCGGCATTCTCGCGCGCCGCGATCTGCCCGAGCACATGGCCGCGCTCGACAAGCACGACATTCCAACGATCGACCTGCTCGTCGTCAACCTGTATCCGTTCGTGCAGACGGTGGCGAAGGAACAGTGCTCGCTGGAAGACGCCATCGAGAACATCGACATCGGCGGGCCGACCATGCTGCGCTCGGCGGCGAAGAATCATCGCGATGTGACCGTCATCGTCGATCCGGCCGACTACGCCGCCGTGCTCGATGAAATGCGCGCGAACAACAACAGCGTCGGCTATGCGACGAACTTCCGGCTCGCGACGAAGGTCTTCGCGCACACCGCGCAGTACGACGGCGCGATCACGAACTATCTGACGAGCCTCACCGAAACGCTTCAGCACAGCGAGCGCAACACCTACCCCGCCACGTTCAATCTCGCGTTCGAGAAAGTGCAGGACCTGCGCTACGGCGAAAACCCGCATCAAAGCGCGGCGTTCTACCGCGATCTTTCGGTGCCCGCCGGCGCGCTCGCCAACTACGAGCAGTTGCAGGGCAAGGAACTCTCGTACAACAACATCGCGGATTCGGACGCCGCGTGGGAATGCGTGAAGACTTTCGACGCGCCTGCGTGCGTCATCATCAAGCACGCGAATCCGTGCGGCGTCGCCATCGGCGCGAACGCGCACGAGGCTTATTCGAAGGCGTTCCAGACGGATCCGACCTCGGCGTTCGGCGGCATCATCGCGTTCAATCGCGAAGTGGACGAAGCGGCGGCGCAGGCCGTGGCGAAGCAGTTCGTCGAAGTGCTGATCGCGCCTTCGTTCAGCGAAGCCGCGCGTGCCGTGTTCGCCGCGAAGCAGAACGTGCGCTTGCTGCAGATCGCGCTCGGCGACGGCCACAACGCATTCGACCTGAAGCGCGTGGGCGGCGGTCTGCTGGTCCAGTCGCTCGACTCGAAGAACGTGCAGCCGCATGAACTGCGCGTCGTGACCAAGCGCCATCCGACGCCGAAGGAAATGGACGATCTGATGTTCGCCTGGCGCGTGGCGAAGTACGTGAAGTCGAACGCCATCGTGTTCTGCGGCGGCGGCATGACGCTCGGCGTCGGCGCGGGCCAGATGAGCCGCGTGGATTCGGCGCGCATCGCGGGCATCAAGGCGCAGAACGCGGGGCTCTCGCTCAACGGCTCGGCGGTCGCATCGGATGCGTTTTTCCCGTTCCGCGACGGCCTCGACGTTGTGGTGAACGCGGGCGCGACCTGCGTGATCCAGCCGGGCGGCTCCATGCGCGACGACGAAGTGGTCGCCGCCGCCGACGAGCACAATGTCGCGATGATTCTCACCGGCACGCGCCATTTCCGCCATTAATCGCCATTAATCGCGCCGAGTTCATTTAGTATTGGCCTGTTTGCGCGTCGAGTCGCGCAAGCAGGCCATTTCACTTTGGACGAGCCGCATCGCGAACGAATGAGAATACTAGGCATCGACCCCGGCCTGCGCGTGACGGGCTTCGGCATCATCGACATGGCGGGGCACTCGCTCAACTATGTGACGAGCGGCGTCATCAAGACCGCCGACGCCGACTTGCCTTCGCGCCTGAACACCATCTTCGACGGCATTTCCACGCTGATCCGGCAGCACAATCCGGATCAGGCGGCGATCGAGAAAGTCTTCGTCAACGTCAATCCGCAATCGACGCTGCTGCTCGGGCAGGCGCGCGGCGCGGCCATTTGCGGGCTGGTCGCGAGCGGCGTGCCGGTCGCCGAATACACCGCGCTGCAACTGAAGCAGGCTGTTGTCGGCTACGGCCGCGCGACCAAGGAGCAGATGCAGCAGATGGTCGTGCGCCTGCTGAATCTCACGGGCGTGCCGAGCACCGACGCCGCCGACGCGCTCGGCATGGCCATCTGTCACGCGCATGGCGGCACGGGGCTCGCCACGCTCGGCGGCATTGCGCCGTCGCTCGCGAAGAAGGGCTTGCGCGTGCGGCGCGGCAGGCTCATCGGCTAAATCTCTTCATTCGATAACGCAAACATGATTGGTCGCATCGCCGGCGTTCTGCTGGAAAAAAATCCGCCGCACCTGCTCGTCGACTGCAACGGCGTCGGCTATGAAATCGACGTGCCGATGAGCACGTTCTACAACCTGCCGAACGCGGGCGACAAGGTCGTGCTGCTCACGCAGATGATCGTGCGCGAGGACGCGCATCTGCTCTACGGCTTTCTCACGTCGCAGGAACGCGCGACGTTTCGCGAATTGTTAAAGATCAGCGGCATCGGCGCGCGCATGGCGCTCGCGGTGCTTTCCGGCATGAGCGTGCAGGAACTCGCGCAGACCGTGACGACGCAAGACACCGCGCGCTTGACGCGCGTGCCGGGCATCGGCAAGAAGACGGCCGAACGCCTGCTGCTCGAACTGAAGGGCAAGCTCGGCGCCGATCTCGGCGCAATGGCGAGCGCCGCTTCGCAGTCCGACCATGCGTCCGACATTCTCAATGCGCTGCTCGCGCTCGGCTATTCCGAGAAGGAAGCGCTCGCCGCCATCAAGAACGTGCCGGCCGGAACGGGCGTCTCGGAAGGCATCAAGCTTGCGTTGAAGGCGCTCTCCAAGGCGTGATTCTCCGGGCGCCTGGCGCTGTGCGCCACTAGGCCGTTCGGCCAGGTTCGCGGCGAGAAGGCTCGCTGTACAATCGACCCATGATCGAAACCGACAAACTCGCCGCCGAACGCATCATCTCGGCCACGCCCGTCTCGCCGAACGAAGAAGCCTTCGAGCGCGCGTTGCGACCGCGCCAGCTCGACGAATACGTGGGGCAGGAAAAGGTGCGCGGGCAGCTCGAAATCTTCATCGAAGCGGCCAAGCGGCGTTCCGAAGCGCTGGATCATGTGCTGCTGTTCGGCCCTCCGGGTCTCGGCAAGACCACGCTCGCGCATATCATCGCGCGGGAAATGGGCGTGAATCTGCGGCAGACGTCGGGGCCGGTGCTGGAGCGCGCAGGCGACCTCGCGGCGCTGCTCACCAATCTCGAAGCGAACGACGTGCTCTTCATCGACGAGATTCACCGGCTCTCGCCGGTCGTCGAGGAAATTCTGTACCCGGCGCTCGAGGATTATCAGATCGACATCATGATCGGCGAAGGGCCGGCCGCGCGCAGCGTGAAGCTCGATCTTCAGCCGTTCACGCTCGTCGGCGCGACCACGCGCGCGGGCATGCTGACCAATCCGCTGCGCGACCGCTTCGGTATCGTGTCGCGGCTGGAGTTCTATAACGCGAACGAGCTCGCGCGGATCGTGTCGCGCTCGGCGTCGCTCCTGAAGGCGGACATCGTGCCGGAGGGTGCGCTGGAAATCGCGCGGCGTTCGCGCGGCACGCCGCGTATCGCGAACCGGCTGCTGCGCCGCGTGCGCGACTACGCGGAAGTGAAGGCGAACGGCAGCATCACGGCGGAAGTGGCGGATGCCGCGCTGAAGATGCTGGACGTCGATCCGGTCGGCTTCGACCTGATGGACCGCAAGCTGCTCGAAGCGATCCTGCACAAGTTCGACGGCGGGCCGGTCGGCGTCGATAACCTCGCGGCGGCCATCGGCGAAGAACGCGACACCATCGAAGACGTGCTGGAACCGTATCTGATCCAGCAAGGCTATTTGCAGCGCACGCCGCGCGGGCGCGTCGCGACCTTGCTGACGTATCGGCACTTCGGCATTGCCGCGCCGGATGGCGGCCCGATCCGCGACCTCTGGGACGCGAACAACGGCTAGCGCATGTCGGATCAGGCAACGTTGGTCACGCGCGTGCGGTCGTCGATCGCACGCGGCATCACGAATCTCACGACCGGTAGCGGGCCGACGCTCGATTACTCCTCGCCGCCGGGCGATCCCGGTCTCTTCGGCCCGGACACCATCTGCTGGAAAGTCCACGCCGATTTCACGTCGATGATGACGAGCGGCATCAGCGCGCTGTTGCTCCAGACGCTGCATCCGCTGGCGCTTGCGGGCGTGTGGGATCACTCCACGTTTCGCACGGATATTCTCGGGCGTCTGCGGCGCACGGCGACTTTCATCGCGGGAACCACGTTCGGCAACCGGCACGACGCGCTCGCGCTGATCGAGCGCGTGAAGCGCATTCATATGGGCGTGACGGGCACCGCGCCCGACGGCCGGCCGTATCGCGCGAGCGATGCCGATCTTCTGACATGGGTGCACGTCGCGGAAGTCACGAGCTTTCTGCAAGGCTATGTGCGCTACGTCGACCCAACTCTGTCCGAGGCGGATCAGGACCGCTACTTCGAAGAAACGGCGCTCGTCGCCCGCCTGCTCGGCGCGCGCGACGTGCCGACCACGCGCGCTCAGGTCGACGCTTATCTCGCCGCCATGCGTCCGCATCTGCATGCAAGCGAGCGCACGCAGGAAGTCATTCGCGTGCTCAAGAACGCGCCGACGCCGAGCGCCGTCATGAGGCCGGCGCGCGTGCTCGCGTTCAATGCGGGCGTCGATCTTCTGCCCGACTGGGCGCAGGACACGCTCGGGTTGTCGTCGCTCGCGCCGATGCGGCGGGTCATCGTGCGTCCCTGCGTGCGGGCGATGGCGCCGGTCGTCCGCTGGGCGCTCGTCAACGGCATCTCGAAGCGTGCGCGCTTGCGAGTTGCCGAGAAGAAGAACGACTAGGCTGTCTTGCGCAGGCTGTCGTCGGCGGTGTCGGTGACGAGATGCGACACGTCGCCCCACGACGCCACCGTCGCCTGGCCGCCGTCGTAATCGACCACGTTGAGGCTGCAATTGAGCAGCGGCCAGTTGCGCGGCGCGTCGAGCGGCAGTTTCATCGCGAAACGGTAGATGCAGTCGAGCACGCCGCCGTGCGCCACGCATGCGATGCGCCCGCCCGGATGCGCGGCGACGATCGGCTCCATCGCGTGAATCACGCGGTGAAAAAAGACGCGCAGCGATTCGCCGGCCGGCGGCGTGAAGCCGGGATCGCGCGTCTGCCATTCCACGTACTCGGCTGGAAACCTCTCGCTGATCTCGTCGCTGTCGTGGCCCTGGAACGCGCCGTAGTTGCGTTCGCGCAAGCCTTCGGACAAGCGGAGGTCGAGTCCGAGCGCATCGGCGAACGGGCGGGCGGTCTGTTGGGCGCGCAGAAGATCGCTGGTGTAGACGGCGTCGAGCCGCCCTTCCCGCGCGATGCGCGCGCCCAATTGTTCGGCTTGCAGCACGCCATGCGCGGACAGCGGAATGTCGATATGCCCCTGGATCCGCTTCACGCGGTTCCAGTCGGTCTCGCCGTGGCGGATGAACAAGACTTGCGTCGTCATGGCCGCACCTGCAGCCAGAACGTCACCGGCCCGTCGTTGACGAGCGACACCTGCATCTCGGCGCCGAATTCGCCCGTCTCGACAATCGGATGCTTCGCCCGCGCCTCGCGCACGAAGTAATCGAAGAGCCGCTTGCCTTCGTCGGGCGGCGCGGCCGGCGTGAAGCTCGGGCGCAATCCGCTCGATGTATCGGCGGCAAGCGTGAACTGCGATACCAGCAGCACGCCGCCCGCGCGCCCCGCGCCGTCGATGTTCTGCACGGACAAGTTCATCTTGCCCGCCGCGTCGCTGAACACGCGGTACGCCAGCATCTTCGCGAGCAGCTTGTCGGCTGCGGCCTCGGTGTCGCCGCGTTCGGCGCAGACGAGCGCGAGCAGGCCCGCGTCGATCGCACCGGTCACGCGCTCGCCGACGCGCACGTCGGCGCGCCGCACTCGCTGGATAAGCGCGATCATCCGCTTAGGCCGTCAGCGTGATGCGCGCGAAGCGGCGCTTGCCCACCTGCACGACGAACTCGCCCGGCTCGACCTTCAGGCCCTTGTCGGACACCGTCGCGCCGTCGATCTTCACGCCGCCCTGCTCGATGTTGCGCAGCGCCTCGCTCGTAGACGGCACGAGCCCGGCCTGCTTCAGCAACTGGCCGATGGCAAGCGGCGCGCCCGCGAGCGTCACGGTCGGAATATCGTCTGGCACGCCGCCCTTCGCGCGATGGTTGAAGTCTTCGAGCGCGCGCTCGGCGTCCGCCGGCGAATGGAAACGCGCGACGATTTCCTGCGCCAGCATCACCTTGAAGTCGCGCGGATTGCGGCCGCCTTCCGCTTCCTGCTTGAAGCGCGCGATCTCGTCCATGCTGCGGAACGACAGCAGTTCGAAGTAGCGCCACATGAGCACGTCGGAAATGCTCATCAGCTTGCCGAACATCTCGGTCGGCTTCTCGCTGATGCCGACATAGTTATGCTTCGACTTCGACATCTTTTCGACGCCGTCGAGCCCTTCGAGCAGCGGCATCGTCAGAATGCATTGCTGCTCCTGACCGTATTGCTTCTGCAATTCGCGGCCGACGAGCAGGTTGAACTTCTGATCCGTGCCGCCGAGTTCCAGGTCCGCATTGAGCGCGACGGAGTCGTAGCCCTGCATCAGCGGATAGAGGAATTCGTGAATCGAGATGGGCACGCCGGTCTGGAAACGCTTGGTGAAATCCTCGCGTTCGAGAATGCGCGCGACCGTGTAACGCGAAGCGAGCTTGATCATGCCGTCCGCGCCGAGCGGCATGGACCATTCGCTGTTGTAGCGGATCTCGGTTTTCTCGCGGTCGAGCACCAGCGACGCCTGATCGAAATACGTCTTCGCGTTCATTTCGATCTGCTCGCGCGTGAGCGGCGGGCGCGTGGCGTTGCGGCCGGACGGATCGCCGATCAGCGACGTGAAATCGCCGATCAGGAAGATGACCTGATGCCCGAGGTCCTGCAACTGGCGCATCTTGTTGAGCACCACCGTATGGCCGATATGAATGTCCGGCGCGGTCGGGTCCAGCCCGAGCTTGATGCGCAACGGCTTGCCCGTGGCGGCGCTCCGTGCGAGCTTCTGCGCGAACTCGTCTTCGATCAGCAGTTCGTCGCAGCCGCGCTTGGCGATCGCGAGGGCGGCGCGCACGTCGTCGGTGATCGGAAAGGCCTCGCGCGGCGGCGCGGAAGAAGCGTTGGAGTCAGTGGTCATGCTTGCGGCTTGTGATGTGAGAGAGATGCGATGGCGCCATATGGAACGGCTCGCGCGCTGCGTAATGGCTTGTTCAGGCTCACGATTTTACGCGATGAAGCACGCATTCGGTCCGTTCGGCGGCGCGCGGACATTCGGCGGCGGCGGCGGGCGGCGGCCTCGGTCGGTGGCTGCGTCTTAACGATCGGCGTAGATGCGCGGATAATCCCGCGTTGATGGACAAGCACCGACGAGCATCGACGAGGAGGCGAGCGTGGGGAAAAAAGCCGAAGCAATGGAACCCGGCAAGGCAGACGGCGTGTACTTCGGCCTGATGTCCGGCACGAGCATGGACGGCGTCGACGGCGTCGCGGTGCAGTTCGCGGCGGGCAAACCGCCGGTGGTGCTCGGCGAGGCGCACGTGTCCTTCTCCGAGGGCCTGCGCGAGGCGCTCTTCGCGCTGCAGGCGCCGGGCGACAACGAACTCGAACGCGAGGCGCTCGCCGGCAATGCGCTCGCCACGCGCTACGCCGTCTGCTGCCACGAGTTGCAGAGCGTGAGCGGCTATTCGTCGACGAAGGTGCGCGCGATCGGCGTACACGGTCAAACGGTGCGGCATCGGCCGGAAAAAGGGTACACGCGGCAGATCAACAATCCCGCGTTGCTCGCGGAAATGACCAATATCGACGTGATCGCCGATTTCCGCAGCCGCGACGTCGCCGCCGGCGGGCAGGGCGCGCCGCTCGTGCCGGCGTTCCACGCGACGATTTTCGGCGCGAAGAACGAGACGCGCGTCGTCTGCAATCTCGGCGGCATCAGCAATATCACGGTGCTGGCGGCGAGCGGCGCGGTACGCGGCTTCGATTGCGGCCCGGCGAACGCGTTGCTGGATGAATGGGCGAACCGGCATCTGAACAAACCGTACGACGACGGCGGGAAGTTCGCGGCGCGCGGCGAGGTGAACCGGCCGCTGCTCAATGCGTTGCTGGACGAGCCGTTTTTCGAGGAAGCGCCGCCGAAAAGTACGGGCCGCGATCTGTTCAACCCGTCGTGGCTGGATGCGAAGCTCGCGCCGTTCCCGTCGCTCGCTCCCGCCGACGTGCAAGCGACGCTCACCGCGCTTACGGCCGTGACGGTCGCGCGCGAAATCGAGCGCCACGCGTCCGACGCCCGCGCGGTCTATGTCTGCGGCGGCGGCGCGCGCAATCCGGTGCTCATGCAGATGCTGCAACAGGCGCTCGATGAAACCGGCGTCTCGGGCGTGCCCGTGATGACGACGGATGCGCTCGGCGTGCCGCCGCAGCAAGTCGAAGCGTTCGCGTTCGCGTGGCTCGCGATGCGCTGCGTGGCGCGCGAGCCCGGCAATCTGGCGTCGGTGACAGGCGCGGCCGGCGAGCGCGTGCTGGGCGCGATCTACCCGCGCTGACTCCTTTCGCGAGCGGAAACGAAAAACGGAGCCCGAAGGCTCCGTTCTTCCACAACCGCTCGATCCGCGCTCAGACCGAGAACGACGAACCGCAACCGCAAGTCGTCGTCGCGTTCGGATTCTTGATCACGAACTGCGCGCCGTTGAGATCGTCCTTATAGTCGATTTCCGCGCCGACGAGGTACTGATAGCTCATCGAATCGACGAGCAGCTGCACGCCGCTCTTGTCCATCACGGTGTCGTCTTCGTTGATTTCTTCGTCGAACGTGAAACCGTACTGGAAGCCCGAGCATCCGCCGCCTTGCACGAACACGCGCAGCTTCAGATCCGGATTGCCTTCTTCGTCGATCAATTGCTTGACCTTGTCGGCCGCAGCGTCGGTGAAGACGAAGGGCATCGGCATTTCGGTCGTGGGGGTGTCGCTGACTGCGCTCATTGAACTCTCCAATTTAGCTTCTAGCCGCTATTGTAGGGCTGATCTCAAAATCGTGCCGAAAGCCCATGAAATCAAGAGGCTATATGCAAATTCGACTGATTCGGGCAAATCGCGCCCATAGAAAAAGCCGCCGGCACCTTGCAGTGCGGGCGGCTTTCGCAGCAGCTTCGCCGGCAGAACCAGCGAAACCCGAAGCGATTAACGCTTCGAGAATTGCTTCCTGCGGCGTGCCTTGTGGAAACCGACCTTCTTACGTTCCACTTCACGCGCGTCACGCGTGACGAAGCCGGCGTTCGACAGTTGCGACTTGAGCGTTGCGTCGTAGTCCATCAGCGCACGGGTGATGCCGTGGCGGACCGCGCCTGCCTGACCCGTTTCGCCGCCGCCGTTCACGTTGACCTTGATGTCGAACGTGGTGGCGTGGTTCGTGAGTTCCAGCGGTTGACGCACGATCATCAGCGACGTTTCGCGCGAGAAATAGTCGGCGATGGGTTTGCCGTTGACGATGATCTCGCCCTTGCCCGACTTGATGAAGACACGAGCGACGGCGCTCTTGCGGCGGCCCGTACCGTAGTTCCAGTTACCGATCATGTGGGCTCCCTTAGATCTCGAGCGACTTGGGCTGTTGAGCCGTGTGCGGATGCGTGGCTTCAGCGTAGACCTTCAGCTTCTTGATCATCGCGTAGCCGAGCGGGCCCTTCGGCAGCATGCCCTTCACAGCCTTCTCGAGCGCGCGGCCCGGGAAACGCTCTTGCATCTTGCCGAACGTCGTTTCATAGATGCCGCCCGGGTAGCCCGAGTGACGGTAGTACTTCTTGTCCGTGGTCTTGTTGCCGGTGACCTTCAGCTTGCCGGCATTGACGACGATGATGTAATCACCGGTGTCGACGTGCGGAGTGAATTCAGGCTTATGCTTGCCGCGAAGACGGCGTGCCACTTCGCTGGCGACACGGCCGAGAACCTTATCCGTCGCGTCAATCACGTACCATTCGCGCGTCACCTCTTCGGCTTTTGCGGAAAACGTCTTCATGATCGATCCAAAAATTAATCTGCCCTTTGCTCTTTACCTTGTTCGGTCCTGCTTATATGAGTGCGCTAAATGACTTTCCTTGCGCGTGCAGGCTCTCCCTGACTTCTCTCCGCGGGCGTGTGACGAAGAGAACTTTGAAGTATAGCGGGAAAACGCTCGTCGCGTCAAAGGGTTGCGGCACTCGGCGGCCAACTGCAGCCGGCGCGCGGCTCTTCGAAAGAAAAAAAGCCCGAGCATTTGAGGCTCGGGCTCAATCCACCTAGGAGGAGGTGGAGGAGACGCTGTAGGTACTGCAACAACCAATGGCCTGAGTATAGGCACGGTCATGCTGCAAAGCAAGAAGATTCGCATCATGGGAGTGCATTTCATAATGTGGATTCGGCTTGCCCTGTGGCCACGGCGTTTCGGTCTCGCGGCGGCTGGATTTCCGAGCGTCAGCGTGGCGCGCGCGGTTATGCGGATTCCGGCTTCCCGGCCGCGTCAATCGGAAAATGCGCGAACCCGGTCCGCGATGACCGTTCGATGAACCGCTACAATGAAAGCTGTCTACAACGCGTCAAGCGGGCGGAGCCTCAGCATGGAATGCAAAGTGAGCTGGATGGGACAGGACGGCATGGCGTTCGCCGCCGAAACCGGTAGCGGGCATCTCGTCAACATGGACGGCGCGCCGGAAGGCGGCGGCCGCAATCTCGCGCCGCGCCCGATGGAAATGGTTCTGCTCGGCACGGGCGGCTGCACCGCGTACGACGTCGTGATGATCCTGAAGAAGAGCCGCCAGGAAATCGAAGGCTGCTCGGTGACGCTCAAGGCCGAGCGCGCAAGCGAAGACCCGAAGGTGTTCACCAAGATCCACTTTCACTTCACGGTCACGGGCAAGAATCTGAATCCTGCGACGGTGGAACGCGCCATCAATCTGTCGCACGACAAGTATTGTTCAGCGTCGATCATGCTCGCCAAGACGGCGGAACTCACGCATTCGTTCGATATCGTCGAACGCTAAAGCGCGTCGCAGAAAAAAGAGCCGGCGTCAGAAAAGACGCCGGCTCTCTCTTTTGAATGACGACAAAGCGGGCCGATAAGCCGGATTCTGTGCGCGCGCAGCCCGGAGGCGAACGCGCGTGGCAGCCATTCCTCTAGGCGCGCCATTGCTGACGCGCTCGAGCTTCCTACCCGCAGACGAACGGGGGCACCGTCCTGCATCGCGAAGATGCGCGCCTGCCTATTTGGAATTGCTCCGGGTGGAGGTTACCGTGCCGGCACGTCTCGCGACGGCCGCGGTGCGCTCTTACCGCACCGTTTCACCCTTACCTGATCTTCGGACTTGCGCCCGAAGCCATCGGCGGTTTGCTTTCTGTTGCCCTGTTCCGCGTGTTGCCACGGATGGCCGTTAGCCATCACCCTGCCCTGTGGAGTCCGGACTTTCCTCGCCCTCGACGCCAAAAAGCGCCGAAGCCGCGACTGCCTGGCCTGCTTTGCGGCGTCGATTCTAACATGCGGCTTTCGCGCGCTTCGCTGCGCCTGCCGCGCTGCGCCGGCCGGGACGGAAGACAGCCGTGTCGTCATAGAACGCGGCGTCCGCGTTCGCGTCGCACCAGCCGGGCACGCCCAGCACCGGCAGCGGCGCGAACGCGCGGCTCGCGGGCGGCTCGGCCATCAGGCTGCGCGAAACGAGATCGTCGAGCATGGAGCGGCGGACTGCATCGTCCGATGAGAAATAGGCGGGCGGCACGTCCACGATCCACGCGTGCCCCGTGCACGCCTTGTATGGCGCGACGAGCTTTTCGAGCAACGCGTGGCCGAAAATGCGCGCCTCGCACCGGCTGCCCCACGACGCGCGGTCCGCGACGAACAACGCGCGCCAGTCGAAGCGGCGCAGCGCATCGGCGAGCGATGGGTCGGCGCACGCGAACAGCACCGCATTTTCGTCGAAGAGCGTAAGCGCATCGCGCACGCCGCCGCGCGTCGGGCCGATGCCGAGCGCGTCGATCTGCTCGGCCTGAGACGCGTTGAGCGCCGCCTTGATGCGCGGATACGCGAACCACATCAGGCCGTTGAAGAAATCGTGCAGATTGTGGCGCGTCGGCACGCAGCCGGTCGTGGCGATATGCGCCTCGTACGACGCGCCCTCCGGCAGCGATTCCTGCGCGACGAACGCGAGCGGCCGGCCGCGCCCGGTGACGAGCGCGGCTTGCGCGGCGTCGTCATTCAGTGCTTCGAGATAGCGCGCGGAACCATCGAGAGCCGCCGCCTGCCACCGTTTGCCGCGCGACGCGAGCGGCGCGAGCCACGGACGCGTCCAGTCGATCTCGTCGAAACGCGCGGACACTGCTGCTACCGTCAGACCGATTCGACGAACCGCCAGCCGATCGACTCGCCGCCGCGCAGCGGGACGATCTGCGTATCGCCCGCGGCGAATTCGGCGGGCAGCGTCCACGACGCGCGTTCGAGCGTCACCGTCTCCGCGCTGCGCGGCAGGCCGTAGAAATCGGCGCCGTGGAAACTCGCGAAGCCTTCGAGCTTGTCGAGCGCGCCGGCCTTGTCGAAGGCTTCGGCATAGAGTTCCAGCGCGTGCAGCGCCGTGTAGCAGCCCGCGCAGCCGCACGCGTGCTCCTTCAGGCCCTTCGGATGCGGCGCGCTGTCCGTGCCGAGGAAAAAGCGCGGATTACCGGACGTTGCCGCCTCGACCAGCGCCACGCGATGCGTCTCGCGCTTGATCACCGGCAAGCAGAAATAGTGCGGGCGAATGCCGCCGACGAGCATCGCGTTCCGGTTGTACAGCAGGTGATGCGCGGTGATCGTCGCGCCGATCGTGCCTTGCGCGTCGCGCACGTAGTCGGCGGCGTCTTTCGTCGTAATGTGCTCGAAGACGATCTTGAGCGCGGGGAAATCGCGGCGCAGCGGCGTCATCACGCGGTCGATGAACACTTTCTCGCGGTCGAACACGTCGATGTCGCTATCCGTCACCTCGCCGTGCGTCAGCAGCGGCATGCCCACTTCCTGCATCGCTTCGAGCGTTTTCGCGCACTTGCCGAGCAGATCCGTCACGCCCGCGTCGGAATTCGTCGTCGCGCCGGCCGGGTACAGCTTCACGCCGTGCACGAAGCCGCTGTCTTTCGCCCGGCGGATTTCGTCGGGCGGCGTGTTGTCGGTGAGATAGAGCGTCATCAGCGGCTCGAAGCGCGCGCCCGCGCCCTCTTTGGGCGATGCCGCCAGAATCCGCTCGCGGTACGCCCCGGCCATTTCGGTGGTCGTCACCGGCGGCTTCAGGTTCGGCATGATGATCGCGCGGCCGAACTGGCGCGCCGTATGCGGGAGCACGGCGGCGAGCGTCGCGCCATCGCGCACGTGCAAGTGCCAGTCGTCGGGGCGCGCCAGGTTGAGCGTAGAGGGCGAATCGGGCGATGCGGAAGTAGCGGACATGGCGTGGTGACGGCGAGAACGTTGAGAGAAAGCAAACCGCAAGCAAAGAACTGCGCAGCCGAGAAGCGCACGGCAGGAAAAAATCGCCGTGGAAATTCCGCAACGGGCCGCCAGCCGGCGACGGCGTTCGATTTTTTCGGGAATGCCCCAGTGATATGCTTGTCGGACGTATTGTAACAACCCGACTTCAGGGCTTCGGCCCGCCGCATCGAGCAACATGTGCCAACTTCTCGGAATGAATTGCGCCGAACCGACCGACGTGACGTTCTCGTTCACCGGCTTCGCGGCGCGCGGCGGAATGACGGATCATCACGCGGATGGCTGGGGCATCGCGTTCTTCGAGGACAAGGCGTGCCGGCTCTTCATCGATCATCAGTCGTCGGCGAGCTCGCCGCTCGCCGAGATGGTCAAGCGGTATCCGATCAAGTCGAAGAACACCATCGCGCATATTCGCAAGGCGACGCAGGGGCATATCCTTCTGGAGAACTGCCACCCGTTCATGCGCGAGTTGTGGGGCCGGCACTGGATTTTCGCGCATAACGGCGATCTGAACGGCCACGCGCCGCAACTCACCGGCGTCTATCAGCCGGTCGGCACCACGGACAGCGAACTCGCGTTTTGCGCGCTGCTGCAAGGCTTGCGCAGCGCCTTTCCGTGCTCGCAGCCGCCGCTCGACGAACTCTTCGAGGCGCTCGCCACGCTCACGCGCGAGATCACGCAGTACGGCGTGTTCAACTTTCTGATGTCGAACGGGCAGGCGCTCTTTTCGCACTGCTCCACGCATCTCTACTATCTCGTGCGCAGCTGGCCGTTTTCGACCGCGCATCTGATCGACGCGGACATGTCGATCGACTTCGCGAAGTACACGACGCCGGAAGACCGCGTCGCCGTCATCGCGACCTCCCCGCTCACCGACAACGAAGTCTGGACGCGCTTCTGTCCCGGCGATCTCGCGATGTTCCAGCAAGGCGCGCTCGCGCGGACGCTGAACATTCCGGTGCCCGAGGCAGTCGCGAAGAAGGCGGCCGAACCGCTTGCGAAGGCGTGCGTCGGCTCCGCGCTGAAAATCGACGAGATCCGCACGACGGCGGCAGTCGAATCGGAACTGGGCATCGAATAAAAAAACGCGGCGCTTCTTCTCAGAAGCGCCGCGTTTCTTTGGAGCGTTGCGAAAGCTCAGTGCAGGATCTTCGCGAGGAAGTCCTTCGCGCGGTCCGACTTCGGGTTCGCGAAGAACGCGTCCTTCTGGTCGTCCTCCACGATCAAGCCACGGTCCATGAAGATCACGCGATGCGCGACCTTCTTCGCAAAGCCCATTTCGTGCGTCACGCACATCATGGTCATGCCTTCCTGCGCGAGCTCCACCATCACGTCGAGCACTTCGTTGATCATCTCCGGATCGAGCGCGGAAGTCGGCTCGTCGAAGAGCATCGCGATCGGGTCCATCGAAAGCGCGCGCGCAATCGCCACGCGCTGCTGCTGACCGCCCGACAACTGGCCGGGATACTTGTCCGCGTGCGCGCGCAAGCCGACGCGATCCAGCAGCTTCAGGCCCTTCTGCGTCGCTTCGTCGTTCGAGCGGCCGAGCACCTTAATCTGCGCGAGCGTCAGGTTCTGCACGATCGACAGATGCGGAAACAGCTCGAAGTGCTGGAACACCATGCCGACCTTCGAGCGCAGCTTCGACAGATTCGTCTTCTTGTCCGTGAGCGACTGGCCGTTGATGCTGATCTCGCCCTTCTGGAACGGCTCCAGGCCGTTGACGGTCTTGATGAGCGTCGACTTGCCCGACCCCGACGGGCCGCACACCACGACGACTTCGCCCTTCTTCACTTCGGTCGTGCAGTCGGTGAGCACCTGGAACTGCCCGTACCACTTCGAAACATTCTTGATAGAGATCATCTTGCGACCTTTTTCTGAAGACTTTTGACGAGCGCCGACGCCACCACGCACACCGCGAAATAACATGCCCCGGCGAACAGCACCATTTCGACGGTCGTGCCGTCGCGGTCGCCGATGTTCGTCGCGGTGCGGAAGAAGTCCGCGAGACTGATCACATAGACGAGCGACGTGTCCTGAAAGAGCACGATCGCCTGCGTGAGCAGAAGCGGCACCATCGCGCGGAAGGCCTGCGGCAGCACGACGAGCTTCATCGCCTGGCCGTAGGTCATGCCGAGCGCGAACGCCGCGTTGACCTGCCCGCGCGGCACCGCCTGAATGCCGGCGCGGATGATTTCCGAATAGTACGCGGCTTCGAACAGCGAGAACGCGACCATCGCCGATGCAAGGCGAATGTCGATATCCGCCGACAGCCCGAGCACGTTCTGCAGCACCTGCGGCACGATCAGGAAGAACCACAGCAGCACCATCACGAGCGGGATGGAGCGGAACAGCGTGACGTAGGCGCCCGCGAACCATTGCAGCGGCTTGATGCCCGAGAGCCGGAACAGCGCGATGACCGTCCCCCACACGATGCCGATCACGATGGCGAGCAGCGTGATCTGCAGCGTGATGATGGCGCCCGTCCACAGCGTAGGCAGCGAGCCGATGACGCCACTCCAGTTGAACTGATGCATTACTTGCCTCCGATGTAGCCAGGCAGCCGCGTTTTCGCTTCGATCCAGCGCATGAGCAGCATCACGATGAGGTTGATGAGCATATACGCGAGCGTCACCGCGATGAACGATTCATAGGTCTGCGCCGTGTAGTCCACGAGCTGACGCGCCTGGGCCGACAGATCGAGCAGACCGATGGTCGAGGCCACCGCCGAATTCTTGAACACGTTCAGAAATTCCGACGTGAGCGGCGGCACGATGATGCGATACGCCACCGGCATCAGCACGTAGCGATACGTCTGCCATTGCGTGAAGCCCATCGCGAGGCCGGCGTTGCGCTGTCCGCGCGGCAACGCGTTGATGCCCGAGCGCACCTGTTCGCACACGCGCGCGCCGGTGAAGAGCCCGAGACAGATGATCGACGACGAAAAGAACTGCGCGGAAGGCGGCAGTTGCTTGAACCAGTTGCCGATGGAAGCCGGCAGCAACTCCGGTATCACGAGATACCAGATGAAGAACTGCACGATCAGCGGAATATTGCGGAAGATCGCGACATAGACGGTGCCGATGCCCGCCAGCGTGCGATTCGGGACCGTGCGCAAGATGCCGAACAACGAGCCGACCACGAGCGCGATGACCCATGCCGCGAGCGACACGGTAATCGTCACCCAGAAGCCTGAGATCAGCCAGCCGAGATACGTGGTGGGCTCGCCGGTGGAAACCGGACTCAGCAGAACGCCCCAGTTCCAGTGATAAGACATGGACTCACTCCAAAAAGAAACGGAAGAAGCAAGGCTCCTTCCGTCTCGTTCGTTCTTTACCCGAACCGGTTAGTCGATTGCCTTGTCATTCGGGCTCTTGAACAGAGCCTTCATGTCTTCGCTTTCCGGGAAGTTCAGGTTGAGCCCCTTCGGAGGAATCGGGCTTTCGAACCACTTCTTGTAGATCTTGTCGGCTTCGCCCGACGTCTCGACCTTCGCGATCGCGTCGTCGACCACCTTCTTGAACTCGGGGTCGTTCTTGCGCATCATGCAGCCGTACGCTTCATGCGATTGCGGCGCGCCGACGATCACGAAATCGCCCGGGTTGTTCGACTTCGCGCGCTCGCCGGCGAGCAGCGCATCGTCCATCATGAACGCGACCGCGCGGCCGGTCGACAGCGTCAGGAACGACTCGCCGTGGTCCTTCGCGCTGATGATGTTCATGCCCATGTTCTTTTCCTGATTCATCTTGCGAAGCAGGCGCTCGGACGTGGTGCCGGCAGTCGTCACGACGGTCTTGCCCTTCAGGTCGGCCCAGTCCTTCACGCCGGAATCCTTCTTGGTCATGAGACGCGTGCCGATCACGAAAATCGTGTTCGAGAAAGCCGCTTGCTGCTGGCGCTCGGCGTTGTTCGTGGTCGAACCGCATTCGATATCGACGGTGCCGTTCTGCACGAGCGGAATGCGGTTCTGCGACGTCACCGGCGTCAGCTTCACCTTCAGGTTCGGCATGTTGAGCTTTTGCTTGACCGCCTCGACGACCTTCAGCGCGAATTCGTTCGAGTAGCCGACGACATTCTGCTTGTCGTCATAGTACGAGAACGGAATGGACGATTCGCGATGCCCCAGCGAGATGACACCCGTATCCTTGATTTTCTTGAGCGTGCCCGCGTCCTGGGCGTATGCGCCCGTGGCGAAAATTCCCAGCGCGGCGACGAGCAGCGCAGCCTTTTTAACCTTCATGTGTTCGATCTCCTGTGGCGAAAAACCGGGCCAAGTTTAGCAGGGTAATCAATCTGAAAGAATGATTGTTAACCGCAGTTCGTCTTATTTTAGAGACGGTTGAGTGCAACCCAGTGCAACTCCGCGTAGGCGCGCATATTACTTGAATTCGATAAAAAAAGTGGCGGCGTCCCGAGGGAACGCCGCCACTTTCATGGGGAGGTGGCGCGGCTGCAACGCCGCGCCTCGCCGCGCTTGCGATGAACGCGCCTTAGCATGCGATCAAGGGTACAGGCCGCGCATTTCGCGCGCCATCAAAATGCGCGTACACGCGACGATAAACGCCGCCGTGCGCACCGAAACCTGCTGCTCGCTCGCCACTTGCCAGACCGCCGCGAACGCTTCGCGCATCACGCGCTCGAGGCGCTGGTTGATCTCGTCTTCGGTCCAGAAGAAGCTGGAGAAGTCCTGCACCCACTCGAAGTACGAAACCGTCACGCCGCCCGCGTTCGCCACGACGTCCGGAATGACGAGCACGCCCTTGTCGTGGAGGATGTCGTCGGCTGCGGTCGTCGTCGGCCCGTTCGCGCCTTCGACGATGATCTTCGTCTTGATCTTCGGCGCATTCTGCTCGGTGATCTGCCCTTCGAGCGCGGCCGGGATCAGGATGTCGCTTTCGATGGTCCAGAACTCGTCCTTCGAGACAGGGTCCGCGCCCGCGAAACCGCCGACGCCGCCGTTCTTCGCGACGTGCTCGGCGAGCGCCACCGTGTTGATGCCCTTCGAGTTATAGAGCGTGCCGGTGTGATCCTGCACCGCGATCACGCGCGCGCCCGCTTCTTCGAAGAGACGCGCCGCGATGCCGCCGACGTTGCCGAAGCCCTGCACCGCGATGCGCGCGCCTTCGATCTCCAGCCCGACGCGCCGCGCCGCTTCGGTGCCGACGACGAACACGCCGCGCCCCGTCGCTTCCTTGCGGCCGAGCGAACCGCCAAGCGAGATCGGCTTGCCGGTCACGACGCCCGTTGCCGTCTGGCCCTGGTTCATGGAGTAGGTGTCCATCATCCACGCCATGATCTGCTCGTTCGTGTTCACGTCCGGCGCGGGAATGTCCGTGTTCGGCCCGATGATGATGCCGATCTCGCTCGTGTAGCGGCGCGTCACGCGCTCCAGTTCGCCACGCGACAGCGTGCGCGGATCGACGCGGATGCCGCCCTTCGCGCCGCCGTACGGCACGTTCACCGCCGCGTTCTTCACCGACATCCATGCGGACAGCGCCATGACTTCCGAAAGCGTCACGTCCTGGTGATACCGCACGCCGCCCTTGCCGGGACCGCGCGACGTGTTGTGCTGCACGCGATAGCCTTCGAAGTGCGCGACCGTGCCGTTATCCAGCTCGATCGGGCAATCGACGATCAGAATGCGCTTCGGACGCTTGAGGGTTTCGAGCCAGCGCGAAAGAGAGCCGAGGTACGGCGCCACGCGATCGACCTGCCGCAGATAGTTCCCCCACGGGCCGAGATCGTCGGCGTGCAAATACGAGGGAATGGCATGGTCAAGCTTCGGAGAGGACATTGATGCTCCAGCGGTTTGTGGAATACGTCAATTGTCGAAAAACGGCGTTTCCAAATCCAATGCCGTTTCCTTATCCGATCATGCGTTTCTTGCATAACCTCCGGAAGCCTTACGCGGCGGGCGTTTCCGCCGATGCCTTCAGCAGTTCTTCACCGACTGCGTCCCATAGCGCACGGACGAGCGCCTGGCGCGGATCGTCGCCTTGCGAAGCCATCTTGTCGCGATAGAGGCGGATCTCCATCGTCAACGTGAACTGACCCGCGGGCGTGCCGCGCGTTCCCCGGTCGAGCCGGATGAGCCGCCCTTCCTCGACCGCATCCTCCACTGCACTATGCGGCAGAAACGCGACGCCGTGCCCCGCGAGCGCCATCGCCTTGAGGCCTTCCGCCATATCCGTTTCATACACTTTGTCGAGATGCAGACGCGCGGGCGCCGTCGCGATGATCACCTCGGTCATGCGGCCGAGGTAAGCGTTGGGCGTGTACGAGAGATACGGCACGGGCGCATCGGCGCTGGCGGGCAGCGTATAGCGCGCGCGTCCTGCCTTGTTCGGCGCGGAGAACGGGCTGATCGGTTCGAGGCCGAGCGTCAGCATGTCGTAGCGGGCGGGATCGAGCGCGACCGGATGGCTCGGATGGTGATAGCCCATCACGAGATCGCAGCCGCCTTCGACGAGCGAGAGCACTGCGTCGTGCACGTTGAGCGCGCGCAGCCGCGTGCGGATGCGTCCGAGCCGCGCCTCGATATGCTGCAGCCAGCGCGGGAAGTAGGTGAGCGAGAGCGTGTGCGGCACCGCGAATTCGATGGTCGCCGCCGGCGCGCCGCCCTGCCCGCGCAACAGCGTGCGCGCTTCGTGGAACTGCGAGAGCATCGCGAGCGCCTGCTCGTAGAACACCTGTCCGGCTTGCGTGAGCCGCGTCGGATAGACGGAACGGTCGATCAGTTCAGTGCCGAGCCACGCTTCGAGCGCCTGGATGCGCCGCGAGAACGCAGGCTGCGTGATATGGCGAAGCTCGGCCGAGCGGCTGAAGCTGCGCGTCTCCGCGAGTGAAACGAAGTCTTCGAGCCATTTGAGTTCCATGCTGGAGTCGCGCCGTGCCGCGCCGGATGCGGGAAGCAGGCATTTTAGCGGGCGCGGCTGTGTCCGATGTATCAAGCGAAGGCTTCCCGCACCACGCGCACGCATGGCGCACGGGCGCGGTGCGGCATTTCTCTTGGCGCGCTCGCTTGTCCTGCCCGCGCTGAGCCGCGCCCGCATTGACGCGCGCGGCATCGACACAAATTGGCATGATGCTTGCAAAAATCCGGGCCGCCGCGAACACAACGCCATAAGCGCGACAGCGCCCCACCCGGAACACTCATGTCCAATCTCATTGCATCGCTCAAGAGCGGCAACTGGCGCTCGCTTCTCGCCTGCTTCCTCTACTTCGATACGGGCTTCACCGTCTGGGTGCTGTATGGGCCGCTTGCGCCGTTCATCGGGCGCGACATCACGATGTCGGCGGCGCAACAGGGCTTTCTCGTCGCGGTGCCGGTGCTGGCCGCCGCGATCCTGCGCGTGACGCTCGGCAATCTGTATCAATCGACCGATGGCCGCCGCGTCGCGCTCATGGGCGTGTTGCTCTCGTCGATTCCGTCGATCGTGCTGCCGCTCGTTCCCGGCGTGCCGTCGTATGCGCTCTTGCTCGTGCTCGGCGTGTTCCTCGGCATGGGCGGCGCGAGCTTCGCCGTCGCCTTGCCGATGGCCGGTAGCAACTATCCGCCGAAGGTGCAAGGGCTCGTGCTGGGCCTCGCCGCCGCCGGCAACATCGGCGCGGTGCTCGACGGCTTCATGTTCCCGCATCTGGCCGATGCCTTCGGCTGGAAGGCATCGACCGCCGCCGCGCTGCCGCTCCTTGCGATCACGGCTGCCGCGCTGTTCGCATGGGCGTCGGATGCGGGCGAAAAGACCGGCAGCACGTTGCGCGCGCTCGCCAGCTTCGCGGTGACGCTCGTGAGCCTCGTCGTGCTCGTGCTCGCGGTGCACGGCGGCGTGTTCGGCGCGGGACGCACGGGCGTCCTGCTGCTGCCGGTGCTCGGCGCGCTCATCGCCATTGCCGTGCTGCCGCGCCGCTATCGTTCGGTGCTGGGCGAACGCGATACGTGGGTCATCATGCTCATCTACAGCATCACGTTCGGCGGCTTCGTCGGCATGTCCTCGTATGTGACGCTGCTGCTGACGTCGCTCTATCAGATGCCGAAGCTCGAAGCCGGGCTCTTCATGTCGCTGCTCGCGTTTCTCGGCGCAATCGTGCGGCCGTTCGGCGGCTATGTCGCGGATCGCGTGACCGGCGTGCGGGCGCTGCTTGTGCTACTCGCCGTTATCGCCGCAGCCGACTTCGCGTTCGCCATCTGGATGCCGCCGGTCGCGGGCGGGCTCGGCCTGCTCGTGTGCCTGTACATCGCGTTCGGGCTCGGCAACGGCTCGACGTTCCAGCTCGTGCCGCATCGCTGGAAGGGAAAGACCGGGCTGCTGTCCGGCATCGTCGGCGCGGCGGGCGGCATCGGCGGCTTCTATCTGCCGGTGATCATGGGCATCGCGAAGGAAAGCACCGGCAGCTATCAGATGGGATTCGCGACGTTCGGCGTGCTCGCGACCTGCGCATTCGGCGCGCTATTCCTGCTGCGTTCGCAATGGCTGCGGTGGTCGCCAACGTCCTCGCAAGGACACGACGCCGTTGCGATCAACGGCGCACACGCGATGGAGTGATGCGGCAATTCATGGCCGGCGATCGCTTTCGATTGCCGGCCAGCGCGCGAAGGCGAAGACCCACAGCATGACCAGGTTCACGATGGGCAGCAGTCCGGTGAGCACCCACCAGCCGGAGTGTCCGGTGCGCTTCACAATGCGCACGTACGGGTAGATGGTCACCACGCAAAAGAAGATAACGATCAGCCAGTGCCAAATGCTTAAACTTTCCATGCTTGTTCCACAGTACGCCTAATTAATTCAGCGAGACTATATATCAGCCTCGGATAGCCGCGGTCCGTTCGACCGCGACTTTCAGAATCTTCCTTCAAACCTTCGCCGCATCGTCCCGTTCGACGGCAGGCTCGACCGTCCGCTGCTGCTGCAAAGCCCACATCTGCGCAAAGAGTCCGCCCGCCCGGAGCAACTCCGCATGCGTGCCGCGCTCGACCACGCGCCCATGATCCATCACGATGATCTGCTCGGCATGCACGACCGTCGAGAGCCGGTGCGCAATGATGAGCGTCGTCCGCTCGCGGGCGATGGAATCGAGTTCGCGCTGAATGGCGCGCTCCGACTTCGAATCCAGCGCGGATGTCGCTTCGTCGAAGATGAGGATCGGCGGGTTCTTCAACAGCGTGCGCGCAATCGCCACGCGCTGCTTCTCGCCGCCCGACAGCTTCAGTCCGCGCTCGCCGACAGTCGTGTCGTAACCCGCGGGCAACGCCTCGATGAAGTCGTGGATATGTGCTGCGCGCGCCGCCGCCATCACTTCCTCGCGGCTCGCGGAAGGCCGTCCATACGCGATGTTGTAGTAGATCGAATCATTGAAGAGCACGGTGTCCTGCGGCACGATGCCGATGGACGCGCGCAGCGAATCCTGCGTCACATCGCGAATGTCCTGCCCGTCGATGACGATGCGCCCGCCCGTCGCGCGGTCCAGATCGTAGAAGCGGAAGAGCAGCCGCCCGAGCGTGGATTTGCCCGAGCCGCTATGGCCGACGACAGCGGTCGTCGTGCCCGCCGCGATGGTGAAATCGACGTTATGCAGAATCTGCCGCGCGGCTTCATACGAGAAGCTCACGTTCTCGAAACGCACCTCGCCGCCTGTCACTTCGAGCGGCGGGGCATTGGGCGCATCCGGCACTTCGCGGCCCGCGCCGAGCAGCGTGAACATGCGGTCCATATCGGTCAGCGCCTGCTTCAACTCGCGATACACCACGCCGAGAAAATTCAGCGGAATATACAGCTGCAACATGAACGTGTTTATGAGCACGAGATCGCCCAGCGTGAGCCGCCCCGCCATCACGCCCTGCGTCGCGCGCCAGAGAATGAACACGAGCCCGAGGCCGATGATCGTCTGCTGCCCGAAGTTCAGCATCGAAAGCGACCGCTGCGACTTGATCGCGGCTGCGCGGTAACGCTGCAGATTCTCGTCGTAGCGGCGCGTTTCCCATTCTTCGTTGCCGAAGTACTTCACCGTCTCGTAGTTGAGCAGCGAATCGATGGCGCGCGAATTGGCCTTCGAATCGAGCTCGTTCATCGTGCGTCGATAGTGCGTGCGCCACTCCGTCACTTTCACCGTGAACGCGATATACGTGCAGAGCGCGATGAACGTGACGATCGCGTAATACGCCTCGTACTTCGTCACGAAGAACGCGAGCACGAGCCCGACCTCCACGAGCGTCGGCAAGATGCTGTACAGCGAATACGAAACGAGTTGCTGAATGCCGCGCGTGCCGCGCTCGATGTCGCGCGACATGCCGCCCGTCTGCCGCTCCAGATGAAAGCGCAGCGACAGCGAATGCAGATGGCGAAACACCTTCAGCGCGAGTTGCCGCACGGCGCTTTCGGTCACTTTGGCGAAGAGCAGTTCGCGCAGTTCCGTGAAGAGCGAAGTCGACAGCCGCACGCCCGCATAGGCGATCACGAGCAGCCCGATGCCGCCGATGAGCACGATGCCCGGCGCGTCGTGCGCGCGGCCGAGCGCAGTGAGATGCTGCACCGAGGCGAGGCTATCGACGATGCGCTTCATCACGATCGGCACGCCGAGATTGGCGACCTTCGCGCCGATCAGGCACGTCAGCGCGAATGCGACGCGCCATTTGTAAGTGGTGAGATAAGGCAGCAGCGAGCGGATCGTCTGCCAGTCGTTGCGCGGACCTTGTGCGACCGGACCGGGCTCGGTGTTGGAATAGCGGCGCATGTATTCGAGTGGAGAAGGCGCTTCGCGCGCGGCGCGGGGACGCCTTTTGCTAGTCTTTAAGCGGGCGCACGCGGGAGCGTGCTTCCCGTACAATTTGCCGAAGGCCGGGGCGCCCAAGGGGCGGGCTATCCTTCGGCCTATTCTTATAACTCATGCATTGTCGCAGAAGGATCAGGGCCACGCTCACGGCCACCCTCTGCACGCAACGACGACGTCAACCGGGACCCTCTCATGCCGCAAGATTCCAAGCTACCTCAGAAACCCGTCGCGCTGCGCGTGGTGCCGCAACCCGCCGACGCGAACATGCACGGCGACGTCTTCGGCGGGTGGATCATGGCGCAAGTCGACATCGCCGGCTCCATCCCGGCGAGCCGGCGCGCGAACGGCCGCGTCGCGACCATCGCGGTCAATTCGTTTCTCTTCAAGCAGCCGGTATTCGTTGGAGATCTGTTGAGCTTCTACGCGGATATCGTGAAGACCGGCAATACGTCGATCACCATTTCCGTCGAAGTCTTCGCGCAGCGCATGAGTCTCGCGGAGGAAGTCGTCAAGGTGACGGAAGCGACGCTCACCTATGTCGCCACCGACCACGACCGCCGCCCGCGCGCCCTGCCTCCGCTCGACTGAACGCGCTCAGTTCACCAGCACGCCGTGCCGCAGCAAGCCGGGAATGGCTTCCTGCGGCATCGGACGCGAGAACAGAAAGCCCTGCATCTCGTCGCAATCGCGCTCGCGCAGGAATTCGTGCTGCGCCGGCGTCTCGACGCCTTCCGCGATCACCTGCAATTCCAGCGAATGCGCGAGCGCGATGATCGCGGAGGTGATCGTTTCGTCGTCGTCCGACGAGCCGATATCCGCGACGAAAGAGCGGTCGATCTTCAGCCGATGCACCGGAAACCGCTTGAGATACGACAGGCTCGAATAACCGGTGCCGAAGTCGTCGATGGCAATGCCGATGCCGAGCGCCGATAGCTCGGAGAGCATCATCACGGCGTCCTCGGCGTTGCGCATGATCGCGCTTTCGGTCAGTTCCAGTTCCAGATAATGCGGCGCAAGCCCCGTTTCGGCGAGCACGGACGTGACGAGCGTCGCGATATCGCGCTGCTGGAAATGCCGCGCGGACAGATTCACCGACACGCGCGCGGGCGGCAGCCCGGCGTCCTGCCACGCCTTGTTCTGACGGCACGCCTCGCGCAACACCCATTCCGACAGCGGCCCGATCAGCCCGCACTCTTCCGCGACCGGAATGAAGGCGGCCGGCGACACGAGCCCTTGCTCCGGATCGCGCCAGCGCACCAGCGCCTCGATGCCGACGATCGCGCCCGTCGCCATATCGACTTGCGGCTGATAGTGCAGCAGGAATTCGCCGTCGCGCAGCCCGCGCCGCAGTCGCCGCTCCATATCCAGCCGCGCGCCGACGCTCGCGTTCATCTCCGGCTGGTAGAACTGATACGTGTTGCGGCCCATGTCCTTCGCGCGATACATCGCGAGATCGGCTTTCTTCAGCACGGTTTCGGCGTCGTCGCCGTCTTGCGGGAAGACGCTCGCGCCCATGCTGCAACCGACGTAAAGCTCGGTTTCATCGAGCCATATCGGCTCGGAGATCGTCGCGCGCGTGCGCTCCATCCACGCGGTGAGCGCGGCTTCGTCGGCCAGATCCGGCAGCACGATCACGAACTCGTCGCCGCCATGACGCGCCACCGTATCGCCCGAACGCGCCGAGCGCGCGAGCCGCTCGCCGATCACCGCGAGCAGTCTGTCGCCGACGCTGTGTCCCAGGCTGTCGTTCACGTTCTTGAAGCCGTCGAGGTCCATGAACACGACCGCGATCCGCGAGTTGCGCCGCCGCGCCTCATCGATCGCACGTTGCAGGCGGTCGCGCAGCAGGTTGCGGTTGGGCAGGCGCGTGAGCGTGTCGTAATTCGCCTGATATTCGAGCTGCTCCTGATAGTTCATCAGGTCCGTCACGTCGTTGATGATGCCGATGTGATGCGTCGTGTGCCCTTGCGCGTTAGGCACGGGCGCGACGAACAACTGATTCCAGAAAAGCCCGCCGTCCTTGCGATAGTTGCGCAGCACGACGCTCGCTTCAGCGTTCACGGCGAGCGCGCGACGAATGGACGTGAGGCCTTCCTGCTCGCCGTCCGGGCCATGCAGGAAGCGGCAATCGCGGCCGATGACTTCGCTCGGGTCATAGCCCGTGATGCGCTTGAACGCCGGATTCGCATACTCGATCACGTGCGCGCCGTTCACGACGCCGGTGATCAGAATGGCGTTCACGCTCGCATCCAGCGCGCGGCTTTGCAGACGCAACGCGAGTTCGGCGCGCTTGCGGTCGGTTACGTCGTGATAGGAGCCGAGCACGCCGATCGTCGCGCCTTCGCCGTCCATCAGCGGCAGCTTGCTGATGACGACCGTATGCAGCGTGTCGCCGACGAGCACGTCGTGCTCGTGGTGCATCTTCGGAACGGTGGTCAGAACCACTTCCTGATCGTCGGCGCGGATCACGTCGGCCGCGGCGCTCCACGGCAGTTCGTAATCCGTCTTGCCGACGATCTGCTCGTTGTACGCGAGCCCCGCGTCGCGGGCGAACGCGTTGTTGCAGCCGAGATAGCGCAGATCGCGGTCCTTCCAGAACACGCGCTGCGGAATGTTGTCGATGATCGTCTCTAGCATCTCGTTCGAGCGGCGCGCCTCGGCTTCCGCGTTGATGCGGTCGGTCACGTCGTTCGCCAGCATGAAGAGGCCGGGCCGGTTCGAATACGTGAGCGCGTGATGCGAGACGTCCGCGCTGATGGTCGCGCCATCGCGACGCCGGTAACGCCACACGCCGCCCGAACGCTGGCCGCGCGCCGCGCGCTCTCCCGCTTCGCCCGTCTCGCCTTCGCTGCGCGCGAGCCGCGCGGCGAAACGGTCGAAGTCGTCGGCGACGTGCAGATCGCGCAGCGTCATCTCCATGAACTCGGCTTCCGAGTAGCCGAAATGCTCGCGCGCCGCCGGGTTCACGGCGACGAAGCGCATGGTCTCGCGATCGACGATCCACATCGGCACCGGATGCGCCTCGAACATGCTGCGAAAACGCTCGTTGCTGCGATGCTTCGCCCGCGCGAGCCCGATCTTCTCGCGCGCCGAACGCTCGTGAGTCAGGAAGAGCGTGATGAGCGCGCCGCTGCCGAGCAGCATCGTGAACGCGAGCAGCAGCATCGCGCCGCCCGATGCCTGCGCGGAGCGGTCGAGCGCCGCCGTGGTCGCCGTGTCGATGCGGTCTCGCAGCGCGGCGAGCGCATCGTCGAGCGCCTGCTGGTCTTCGGAGAGCAGCACGAACGCGGTGTCGGCCCAGGCGCGCGATTCATCGGCGCTTGCGCGACGCGTGCGCTCGTCGGCCAGACTCGCGTCGGAGCGCATCGCGGCGGCGCGCGCGGCGAGCGCATCGAAGGCGTCGCCTGCGCCGGGTTGCATTGCGATTTGCGCGCGCAGCCCGCTTTCGAGCGCGTCGAGATGCTTCTCGCGTGCTTCGTGCTGCGCGGCCGGCTCGGCGATGCCCGTCGCCTCGAAGCGGCTCAGTTGCGTGAGCGCCTCGCCGAGCGCCCCGCGATACGCGGCGAGGTCGCGCATCAGGCTCATCGAGCGGAGCGTGCTCGCGTTGGTCGCGCGCAGATCGACGATTCGCTGACACGCGACGAATGCATTCGCGCCGAGCGCGGCCAGCACGACGGCGACGTTCACGAGGAATCGCCCGGAGAGGAAACGAGTCATGAGCGGCAAGCGGTTCCTTTGCTGCGGTGGCCGCGCCGCGAGCGTCATGCCCGGCGCGCGCCCACGCAAAAGCGCGGCGCGAACCGGCAGGCTCGCACCGCGATTGATGGATAACGCGGATAACGGCAGCTTTTGCGCGGGCTTGAGGGCTGCCCGTGAAAATCAGCCGCTCATGACGCGCATACGCTCATTCGGCCAGACCGAATTCGCGCATGGCGGGCAGGAAGTCGTGATTGAGTTTGTCGGTGTTGCGCGAGAGCTTGGCGAGCGCGTAACGCTGAAATCGGTCGAGCGCGGCCCAGCGCGAAAGGCTCGGCGCGCTCAGGCCCGCCAAGCTGCTCTGGCGGATGACGGCTTCGGGCACGGCGTCGGCGTGGGCCCAGACCGGATCGGCGTCGCGCTCGATCTTTTCCGGCGCGGCATTCGCGTGCGTCTTCAGCATTTCTTCGAGCGCGAGATCGAAGTTCTTCTCCAGTTCGATATCGTCTTCGACCGGAAAACGCGCGAGCAGCACGCGATCGTCATACGGAAGCATCTGCCATTGATCGAGCGTGATGCGCATGCCGAAGCGGTCGAGATTGAAGCGCACCGAGAGCGGAATGAAGCGCAGATTGTCCGAGGATTCGACCTCGAACCCGAAGAGACGAGCGGTATCGTAAAGTCCCATGGCGTAGCCTCATTGGAGTGAGGGGCGCGCGCCGGCGCGCATCGCCCGCTTAAGTTATTGTAGGGCTTGGTACTGGGCTGAAACCGTGCAAGCAGCAGGTTGAGTCAGCAATGCTTATACCCGGACCATGCAGTGTAGGGAGAACAAGGTGGACCCACTGGAAACTGAAGAGCAGCCGGGCTATGTCGAACGGCGCGTGCGGCGGCATCGCGGCGGAGAAAGCGCCGTCGCAAACGATAACGTCGGACAGGAATGGCCCGTTGCGCTGGTCTACAACGGCATCTCGCACGCGGTGATGATGTGCACGCCGCGCGATCTCGAAGCGTTCGCCGTGGGCTTCTCGTTGACCGAAGGCATTGTCGAGCGTGGCAGCGATATTCACGACATCGAAGTCTATTACCGCGACGACGGTCACGCGCTGCCGCATGCCGAAGTGCATCTGCAAGTCGTGCAGCAGGCATTCGCGTCGCTGAAGGACAAGCGTCGCGCGCTCGCGGGGCGCACCGGCTGCGGCGTGTGCGGCATCGAGAGCATCGACTTGCTCGATCTTCAGCCGGAGCGCGTGCCGGATACGGGCTTTCTGGCGCGCGTCGCGCCGGATGCCATCGAGCGGGCGGCTCGCGAACTGCCGGCGCATCAGCGGTTGACGAAGCTCACCGGCGGACTGCACGCCGCCGCTTGGTGCGATGAAACCGGCGCGGTGCGGTACGCGTTCGAAGACGTCGGCCGACATAACGCGCTGGACAAGCTCATCGGAGAACTCGTGCTGCGGCGCGAGAACACGACGCAAGGCTTCGTGTTTCTGTCGAGCCGCGCGAGCTATGAACTCGTGCGCAAGTCCGCGCGCGTCGGCGTGCCGATGGTCGCGACTATCTCCGCGCCGACGTCGCTCGCTATTGCCATCGCGAAGCAGGCGGGGTTGCGGCTCGTGAGTTTTGCGCGGGAGGCGGGGTTCGTGGAGTATGAGGTGGAGTAAGAGCTGGAGTGAAGGCGGCGCTCACTGACCGCCGCACGACACGTCGCCTTCCTTGCAGTGCAACTGCGCAGCGAGATGCGCCGTCTGGGCTTGCGTCAGCTTTTCGACGCACAGGGCGTTTTCCATCGAATTGATGCTTCCGCCGCGCGTGCCCATGGTGTCGAACGTGCATTGCGCGTCGCGCCATGCGATCCACGCTCGCTGCGCCTTGCGCAATTGCTCCGCGCCGTCTTTGCTCACCTTCGACAGCAGCGTGCGGTATGTGTCGTTGAGCTTTTGATCGGCGGCTTTCAATTCGCGGCCCGCGCACTCGTCCATGGCCATTTGCGTGCTCGCCTTGTCCAAACACGAAGACGAGTCCGCCCACGCGGGCACGGTCGCGCAGACGAGCGTTGCGAGAAGAAGCGGTCTGAGTCGCATGAAACGTGTCTCCGCGTGAACGGCATTGGCTGCGGGCCGCTTCGTCAGCGGCACGGCATTACTGAAACCGGCTGAAATCCGCCTTCCGCTTCTCCAGAAACGCGGCAAACGCCTCGCGCGCCTCCGGCCCTGCAAGCATCCGCGAAAAATGCGCCGCCTCTTCTTCCATGCGCGCGGCAACTTCGTTGCGTTGGTCGTTCTTCATCAGCGCCTTCGTCGTTTTGAGCGATGACGCCGGCAGCGCCGCCAACCGTCTCGCTCGCTCGAACGCATACGCATCGAGTTCTGCGGCATCGATCGCGCCGTTGACGAAGCCCATGCTGATCGCTTCATTCACGTCGAACGCCTCGCCCAGCAGCAGCTTCTCCGCCGCCCGCTGATAACCCGCGATGCGCGGCAAGAGCAGACTCGACGCCGCTTCCGGACACAGCCCGAGCTGCACGAACGGCAGCGAGAACTTGGCGTTCTTCGCGGCGTAGACGATATCGCAATGCGAAAGCATCGTCGTGCCGATGCCGACCGCCACGCCCGCCACCGCCGCGACGATAGGCTTCGGCATGCCGCTCAGGCGTCGCAGGAACTGGAACACGGGCGCGTCGAGACCCTTCGGCGGATCGTTCAGGAAGTCTTCCAGATCGTTGCCCGCGCTGAACGCGCCGCCGTTGCCGCGCAGCAGAACCGCGCGCACCGTCGGGTCGTTTTCCGCTTCGTACAGACCGTCGGCCATTTCCTGATACATGGCCGCCGTAATGGCGTTCTTCTTCTCGGCGCGATTCAAGACGATGCTCAACACGCCTTGCGCTCGTTCGATGACGATATCCATGCGGCGTCTCCTCCTGTTGTTGGCCCGCGAGCGAAGCCGCGCCCGCGGGCCGCCCGATTACATCCGCTCGAAAATGCCCGCTGCGCCCATGCCGGTGCCGACGCACATCGTCACCATGCCGTACTTCAGATTGCGGCGGCGCAGGCCGTGGATCACCGTCGCGGAACGGATCGCGCCCGTCGCGCCGAGCGGATGCCCGAGCGCGATCGCGCCGCCGAGCGGGTTCAGCTTCGACGTGTCGAGGCCGAGGTCGTTGATCACCGCGAGCGATTGCGCCGCGAACGCTTCGTTCAGTTCGATCCAGTCGAGATCGTCCTGCGTCAGACCCGCGTTCTTCAGCGCGGCCGGAATCGCTTCCTTCGGCCCGATGCCCATGATTTCCGGCGGCACGCCGCGCACCGCAAAGCTCACGAAGCGCGCAAGCGGCGTCAGATTGAACTGCTTCAGGATCTTCTCCGACACCACGATCAGCGCGCCCGCGCCGTCCGACGTCTGCGAGCTGTTGCCCGCCGTCACCGATCCCTTGTTGGCGAACACCGGGCGCAGTTTCGCGAGCGTGTCGAGCGACGTGTCCGCGCGCGGGCCTTCGTCGAACGCGACCTCGCGCGCATTCACGCGCACTTCGCCGGATGCGAGGTCCGGGAAGCGTTCGTCGAGCGTGTAGGCTGTGATCTCATCGGCGAATTCGCCCGACTGCTGCGCGGCCAGCGCCTTGCGATGCGACTCCACGGCGAACGCGTCCTGCGCCTCGCGGCTCACTTTCCAGCGTTCCGCGACGCGCTCTGCGGTGAGGCCCATGCCGTATGCAATGCCGATGTCCTCGCTGCGCTCGAAGATATGCGGCGACAGCGACGGCTTGTTGCCCATCATCGGCACCATGCTCATCGACTCGCAACCGCCCGCGAGAATCGCATCGGCCTCGCCGACGCGAATGCGGTCCGCCGCCATCGCGAGCGCGGTGAGACCCGACGCGCAGAAGCGGTTCACCGTGACACCGCCGACCGTCTGCGGCAGCCCGGCGAGCAGCGCGCCCATGCGCGCGACGTTCAGGCCCTGCTCGGCTTCGGGAATCGCGCAGCCGACGATCGCGTCTTCGATCACGCCGGTATCCAGCCCCGGCACCTGCGCGACCGCAGATCTGATCGCGTGGACGAGCAGCTCATCCGGGCGCGTGTTCCTGAACACGCCGCGCGGCGCCTTGCCGATCGGCGTGCGGCTCGCGGCAACGATATATGCTTCCTGCAATTGTTTGCTCATAACCAGCTCCGATAGTCCGCGCGCTCAGTTGCGAACCGGCTTGCCGGTCTGCAACATGCCCATGATCCGTTCCTGCGTCTTTTGCGTGCCGAGCAGTTCGATGAACGCGCGGCGCTCCAGCCCAAGCAGCCATTCCTCGTCGACGAGACTGCCGCCTTCCACGTCGCCGCCGCACACCACTTCCGCGATACGGCTCGCAATCAGGAAGTCGTGATCGCTGATGAAGCGGCCGTCGCGCATGTTGACGAGCGATGCCTTGATGGTCGACAGCGCCGAGCGGCCCGCGACCGGAATCTGCTTCGCGCGCAGCGGCGCGCGGTAGCCGGAATCCGCAAGCGCGCGCGCTTCCTTCTTCGCGATGTCGAGCAACTCGTGGACGTTGAAGACGATGGTGTCCGAGGGCTTCAGATAACCCATCGCGCGTGCTTCGAGCGCCGAGCCGGAGACCTTCGCCATCGCCGCGTTTTCGAACGGCTTTTGCAGGAACTTCAACAGATCGCTCGTCGCGTTGACGGCGCTCGCGGCTTCGGCCGCGCGCAACGCGGCTTCCTTCAACCCGCCGCCCGCCGGCACGAGACCCACGCCCACTTCCACCAGTCCGATATAGCTTTCGACATGCGCGACGCGCTTAGCCGAATGCAGCATCAGTTCGCAGCCGCCGCCGAGCGCAATGCCCGACACCGCGCAGACCACCGGCACGTTCGCGTACTTCACGCGCATCATGCTGTCCTGGAACTTCTTGACGAACGGCTCGATGCCCTTCGCGCCGCCCATCATGAACGCGGGCATCGCCTCTTCGAGATTCGCGCCCGCCGAGAACGGACCGCCCGGCGCGCCGAGCGTGAGCGAAGTCGGCTGCCAGATCACGACGCCGCGATACTCCTTCTCTGCGAGTTCGATGGCTTGCGTGAGGCCGTCGAGCACGCCGGGACCGATGGTGTTCATCTTCGTCTTGAACGAGACGATGACCACGTCACCGTCGTCGCCGTCGTCGCGGTCGAGCCAGGCGCGCACGCTGTCGGTTTCGAAGAGCGTCTTGCCGAAGGTCTTCGGGTCGGCGCCGCTTTCACCGACGAGCGGCGCGCGGAACACTTGCTTCTGGTAGACCGGCAGCGTCGAACGCGCGACGAAACGGCGAGCCTGCGGCGACCACGAGCCTTCGTTCGTGTGCACGCCGCCCTTCTCGGCGACGGGGCCGTCGAGCACCCAGGCGGGCAGCGGCGCTTTGGAGAGCGCCTTGCCGGCTTCGATGTCTTCCTGCACCCATTGCGCGACTTGCTGCCAGCCCGCCGCCTGCCAGCTTTCGAACGGGCCCTGGTTCCATCCGAAGCCCCAGCGGATCGCGAGATCGACATCGCGCGCGTTATCCGCGATCGATTCCAGATGCACCGCGATGTAATGGAACACGTCGCGGAAAATCGCCCAGAGGAACTGCGCCTGCTTGTTGTCGGTTTCGCGCAAGAGCTTGAGGCGCTCGGCGGGCGGGCGCTTCAGAATGCGGCCGACGAGTTCGTCCGTCTTCGCGCCCGCTTCGACGTATTGCGCCGTCTGCGGGTCGAGCACCTTGATCGCCTTGCCTTCCTTGCGATAGAAACCCGCGCCCGTCTTCTGCCCGAGCGCGCCGTTCTTCACCAGTTCGGCGAGCACGGGCGGCGTGGCGTAGACCGGGAAGAACGGATCGTCCGGCAAGTTGTCCTGCATCGTCTTGATGACGTGCGCCATCGTGTCGAGACCGACGACATCCGCCGTGCGGAACGTCGCGGACTTCGCGCGGCCGAGGCGCGCGCCGGTCAGGTCGTCCACTTCGTCGAAACGCAGGCCGAACTTCTGGCTCTCGGCGATCACCGCGAGAATCGAGAACACGCCCACGCGATTCGCGATGAAGTTCGGCGTGTCTTTGGCGCGCACGACGCCCTTGCCGATGGCGCTCGTCAGAAAGGTTTCGAGCTGGTCGAGAATCTCCGGCTTGGTCGATGCGGTCGGAATGAGTTCGACCAGATGCATGTAGCGCGGCGGATTGAAGAAGTGCACGCCGCAGAAACGCGCCTTGAGTTCATCGGAGAAACCGTGCGACAACTCGGTGATCGACAAGCCCGAGGTATTGCTCGCGAAGATGGCGTGCGGCGCGATGTGCGGCGAGACCTTCTTGTAGAGGTCGTGCTTCCAGTCCATGCGCTCGGCGATGGCTTCGATCACGAGATCGCATTGCGCAAGACGCGCGATGTCGTCTTCGTAGTTCGCGGGCTCGATGTACTGCGCGTCGTCCTTCATGCCGAGCGGCGCGGGCGAGAGCTTCTTCAGATTCTCGATGGCCTTGAGCGCGATGCCGTTCTTCGGGCCTTCCTTCGCGGGAAGATCGAAGAGCAGCACGGGCACGCGCGCGTTGATGAGGTGCGCGGCGATCTGCGCGCCCATCACGCCTGCGCCGAGCACGGCGACTTTGCGGATGTTCAGGGTGCTCACGGGAAAGCCTCCGTATGAGTGGTGCTTGTCTGCCCGCAGCGCAGTCGAAGTCGATTGCGCCGCGAGCCGTTTGATCGGGGTGTCGCGGTTCGGAGAGCCGAACCGTCGCGTTGCGCTTGTGTTCAGAACAAGGCTTCGTCGTAGTCCATCATCGGCTTCGCGCCCGCGCGCGCGGCGCGGATGGTCGAAGCCGTTTCGGGCAGGAGCTTCGCGAAGTAGAAGCGCGCGGTGGCGAGCTTCGCCTTGTAGAACGCGTCGCCTGATGCGGCATTGTCGAGCGCCACGCGCGCCATGCGCGCCCAGAAGTACGAGAACACCAGATGCCCGACCGTGCGCAGATACGGCACGGCTGCGGCCCCCACTTCGTCCGGGTTCTGCATCGCCTTCATGCCGATTTCCATCGTGAGCTTCTGCACCTTCTCGCCGATATCCGCGAGCGGGTTGATGAACTCCTGCATCTCCGGCTTCACGCCTTCTTCTTCGACGAAATCCGTTACGAGCTTGCCGAAGCGCTTCAGCTTCGCGCCCATGTCGCCGAGAATCTTGCGGCCGAGCAGGTCGAGCGCCTGAATGGAGTTCGTGCCCTCGTAGATCATGTTGATGCGCGCGTCGCGCACGTACTGCTCCATGCCCCACTCGGAGATGAAGCCGTGGCCGCCGTAGATCTGCATGGCGAGGTTCGTGCCTTCGAACGCGTTGTCGGTCAGGAACGCCTTGATGACCGGCGTGAGCAGCGCGACGAAATCGGCGGCTTCGCGGCGCGAGGCTTCGTCTTCGTGCGAGAGTTCCTTGTCGATGTTGAGCGCGGCCCAGTACGCGAACGCGCGGCCCGCTTCGGCGTACGCCTTCTGCGTGAGCAGCATGCGGCGCACATCCGGATGCACGATGATCGGATCAGCGGGTTTGTCCGGCGCTTTCGGGCCGGTGAGCGAGCGCATTTGCAGGCGCTCTTTCGCGTAGACGAGCGAGTTCTGATACGCGACTTCCGTGAGTCCCAGGCCCTGCATGCCGACGCCCAGACGCGCCGCGTTCATCATCACGAACATGGCGTTCAAGCCCTTGTTCGCTTCGCCGACGAGCCAGCCCTTCGCGCCGTCCAGATTCATCACGCAGGTCGCGTTGCCGTGAATGCCCATCTTGTGCTCGATCGAGCCGCACTTGATGCCGTTGCGCTCACCCGGCGCGCCGCTCGCGTCCGGGATGAACTTCGGCACGATGAAGAGCGAAATGCCCTTCGTGCCGGCCGGCGCGCCGGGCAGCCGTGCGAGCACCAGATGGACGATGTTCTCGGCCATATCGTGTTCGCCGCTCGAGATAAAGATCTTCGTGCCGGTCAGCGCGTACGAACCGTCGTTATTCGGCTCGGCTTTCGTGCGCAGGATGCCGAGGTCGGTTCCGCAATGCGGTTCGGTCAGGCACATCGTGCCGGTCCACTCGCCGGAGACGAGCTTCGAGAGATACGTCGACTTCTGCTCCGGCGTGCCGTGCGCGTGCAGGCATTCATACGCGCCGTGCGAGAGGCCCGGATACATGGTCCACGCCTGATTCGCCGAGTTGAGCATTTCGTAGAGCGCGTTATTGACGAACGCGGGCAGCCCCTGGCCGCCATATTCGGGATCGCAGCCGAGCGCGGGCCAGCCCGCCTCGACATACTGGCGATACGCCTCCTTGAAGCCCGCAGGCGTCGTAACGACGCCGTCGCCCTCGTAGGTGCAACCTTCGCGGTCGCCGCTCTGGTTCAGCGGAAACACGACTTCGGAGCAGAACTTGCCGGCCTCTTCGAGCACCTGGTTAATGGTGTCCGCGTCCAGGTCGGCATGCTTCGGCATGCGCTTCAGTTCGGCTTCGACGTTCAGCAGTTCGTGCAGCACGAACTGCATGTCGCGCAAGGGGGCGGCGTACTGTCCCATGAGTCTCTCCAGTTTCTAGAAGCTTGCGTCGTGCGCCGCCGAACCCTTGGGACGATTCGATCGGCGCCGCTAACGGCTGTCCGGTTGATGCGAAGTTAGATTCGTCGCCGCGCTCGTGGCTGCGTGGGCGGCCGGCTCGCTGGTTTCGCGGCCGCCGCCATCGGCAGACGAGTGCGACGTCTGATATGAAACGATCGTCTTTTCCAGCGCGTCCCGCGTCAGTTGCACCGCTTCCGGCAGATGCAGGAAACGCGCGTCGTGATGCAGGCCGAGCGTGAAGCTGTACAACTCGAAGAGCATCAGCTTCGGGTCCGTCTCCGGCTTCAGATGCCCTTCTTCCTTCGACTGGCGAATGGCCCGCAACAGCGCCTCGCGCCACGTCGTCACACTGTGGACGAGCTGCTCGCGCACCGCGCTCGCCGCGCGATCGTCGTATTCCACCGCGCCGCTGATATAGATGCAGCCGGTGGTGACCTCCTCGATGCGCTTCTCCATCCAGCGGCTCATCATCGCGCGCAGTCGCGGCAAGCCGCGCGGTTCACGCAAGCTCGGGAAAAACACTTCGTCTTCGAACCGGCGGTGGTACTCGCGCACCACTTCCACCTGCAGATCCTCGCGCGAACCGAAGTGCGCGAACACTCCGCTCTTGCTCATCTGCATCCGCTCGGCCAGAAGACCGATGGTGAGTCCCTCCAGTCCGTCCCTGCTCGCCAGATCCAACGCTGCGTCGAGAATCGCGGCCCGCGTCTGTTCGCCTTTTCGCATGATCCCACCGTCCTCTCGTGACCCCATTGAAAACGAACGGCCGTTCTATTATTGTGGCCGATCGCTGCTGAAACAAGCAAAATTTTAGAAAGCGGTTTCTAACTGCCGCATCAATCAATAGGGTAAGTCCTATATTTGCCCGCCCTATTGTCCTTTTTTGTGTGCGGACTGCCTCTAAGTGACTGCCCGACTTCCCATTTGCTGGGAGCATGTTGCCGGTTGGCAGTTACATTGTCGAATCAGCAGTAATTGGGCCGTCAATCGTACTGCCCGATGGTGATGAGTTTCATCGTCATGCGGTAGGTGTTGTACGCGAGCCAGCTCAGGAGTCGCTCGCCTACCGGGCGCGACGCGTAGTGTTTTTCGTCGATGCGGCTGCCTTCGTCGAACGCCTGGAGGATGGCGTCGTGCAGGCCCGCGATCTCTGCGTGGTTGACGAGCACCATGTTGGCTTCGTTGTTCAGCACGAGCGAGAGCGCGTCGAGATTGGACGAGCCGATGGTCGCCCAGTCGGCGTCCACGACCGCGACCTTGCCGTGCAGGATCGTCTTCTCGTATTCGGCGATGCGCACGCCATTCTTCAGCAGATTGCCGTAGAGGAACGGCGTGGCGTAGTCGAGCGCGACGAACTCCTTGCGCCCGATCACGAGCGACACGCGCACCCCGCGCCGCGCCGCGAGCACGAGCGCGCGCCGCAGCTTGCGGCCCGGCATGAAGTACGGATTGGCGAGCAGAACTTCGCGCTCCGCATGGGCGATGGCGCGCAGATACGCCTTTTCGATGGCCCGGCGATTCAGCAGATTGTCGCGCGCCACGAACGCGACGCACGGTTGATCGACCGCATGGATTTCGCCGAGCTGCGCGCGGCGCCTGGCGCGCATCGCGCGCCGCGTATTGCGGCGGTTGTGCTCCGGCTGCGGTTCGCACGACGACGAACGCGGCTCGCGCGGCTTGACGCCGAGGCGGATGCGCTCCCATTGAAGGTCGAACGCGTTGCGCACGTCGGTGACCACCGGCCCTTGCGCCTCCATCGCGAAATCCCAGCGCGGCTCCGGCAAACGCGTGCCGTTCTGGTCGTAATCGTCGACGATATTGATGCCGCCGCAAAACGCGTACGTGTTGTCGATCAGCGCGAGCTTACGGTGCGTGCGCGAAAAGCCGAGCGGCCCGAACAGCAGATGCGGATTGTAGATTCGATGCTCGACGCCGCCCGCCTTCCACTGCTCGAACATCGGCAGCTTGCCGTCGGTGCCGATGCCGTCCGTGATCACGCGCACCGTGACGCCGCGCGCGGCGGCCCGCAAGAGCGCGTCGGAGACGGCGCGGCCGGCGTCGTCGTTCGCGAAGATGTAGGTTTCCAGCGAAACCGTGTTCTGCGCGCCGTCGATCCGCTCGATCAGCGCGGGAAAGAACTGCGCGCCGCTTTTGAAGATGCGAACGTGGTTGCCCGCGGTGAAGCAGAAACGCGGCGGACGTCGCCCGGAGAAGAGCGCCTGGCGCAGTCGCTTGAAACTGCGCCGCGGCCGCAAACCGATCATCGGCTATGCGCCGCGAGGCGCTCGGGCAATTGAAGAATGGCTTCGCGGTTGGACCACGAGAAGCAGCGGTCGGCGGCTTCGCGCAAGGGCAGCCACAGATGCGACGTGTGTTCGCGCGGCGCGAGCGTCACTTCCAGACAATGCGGCACGCAGAGACTGAACTGATGTTCCGTGTTGCGCGTGATGCCTTCGGCGTAACGGTGCCGCCACTGCGGATAGATGTCGTACTGAATGCTGTGATGCCAGTTCAGCAGCGCGCTATGCGGCACGAGCGGACTGCCGACGATGATCCCCGTTTCCTCCTGCACTTCGCGCGCGGCGGTCTCTTCGAGCGGCTCGTCGATGCGGTCTTTCGAGCCCGTCACCGATTGCCAGAAGCCCGGATGATCCGCCCGCTCGATGATGAGCACGTCGAGGTCGGGCGTATGAATCACGACCAGCACGGATTCGGGGATTTTCGGTGGCTTCTGCATGACCATGTGAACGTGCGCGTTGTCTCGTATCCGGCAAAGACTGTAGCGCAAAAAACGAAAAAGGCGCACTCGGCGCCTTTTTCGTCACAACATCAACAATGCTTATTGCGTCTTTTGTTCGGGTTGCCGCAGACGGATGTGCAACTCGCGCAACTGGCGCTCGTCCACTTCGCTCGGCGCTTGCGTGAGCAGGTCCTGCGCGCGCTGCGTCTTCGGGAACGCGATCACGTCGCGGATCGAATCGGCGCCGGACATCAACGTCACGATGCGGTCCAGACCGAACGCGATACCGCCGTGCGGCGGCGCGCCGTATTGCAGCGCGTCGAGCAGGAAGCCGAACTTCAGACGCGCTTCTTCCGCGCCGATCTTCAGCGCGCGGAACACCTTGCTCTGTACGTCTTCCTGGAAGATTCGCACCGAACCGCCGCCGATTTCCCAGCCGTTCAGCACCATGTCGTACGCCTTCGCGAGACAGCGGCCCGGATCGGTTTCGAGATATTCGAGGTGCTCGTCCTTCGGGCTCGTGAACGGATGGTGCGCGGCCACGTAGCGGTTTTCTTCCTCGTCGTATTCGAACATCGGGAAGTCGATCACCCACAGCGGCTTCCAGCCGGATTCGAGCAGGCCGGTCGCCTTGCCGAATTCCGAATGGCCGATTTTCAGGCGCAGCGCGCCCAGGCTGTCGTTCACGACCTTCGTGCGGTCCGCCGCGAAGAAGATGATGTCGCCGTCTTCCGCGCCCGTGCGCTCCATGATGGCGGCGAGCGCCGCGTCATGCAGATTCTTGACGATCGGGCTTTGCAGACCGTCGCGGCCCTTGGTCTTGTCGTTGACCTTGATCCACGCGAGGCCCTTCGCGCCGTAAATGCGCACGAATTCCGTGTAACCGTCGATATCGCCGCGCGACAGTTCGCCGCCCTTCGGCACGCGCAAGGCAGCGACGCGGCCGTCCTTCGAATTGGCCGGCATGCTGAACACCTTGAAATCGACGTCCCTGACCGCGTCGGTCAGATCGGCGAATTCGAGCTTCACGCGCAGGTCCGGCTTGTCCGAGCCGAAACGGCGCATCGCTTCCGAGTACAACATGACCGGAAATTTCTCCGGCAGCGCGACGTCCATCGTCTCCTTGAAGACGTGGCGGATCATGTTTTCGAACAGATCGCGGATTTCCTGCTCGTTCAGGAACGACGTTTCGCAGTCGATCTGCGTGAATTCCGGCTGACGGTCCGCGCGCAGGTCTTCGTCGCGGAAGCACTTGGTGATCTGGTAGTAGCGGTCGAAGTTCGCGACCATCAGCAATTGCTTGAACAATTGCGGCGATTGCGGCAGCGCGAAGAACTGTCCCGCGTTCACGCGCGACGGCACGAGATAGTCTCGGGCGCCTTCCGGCGTGCTCTTGGTCAGCATCGGCGTTTCGATGTCGATGAAGCCTTGCGCGTCCAGATACTTGCGCACTTCGATCGCCACGCGATAGCGCAGGCGCAGGTTCTTCTGCATCTGCGGACGGCGCAGGTCCAGCACGCGATGCGTGAGACGCGTGGTCTCCGACAGGTTGTCGTCGTCGAGCTGGAACGGCGGCGTCACCGACGCGTTCAGCACGTTCAGTTCATGACACAGCACTTCGATCTTGCCGCTCGTCAGATTGGCGTTGACCGTACCTTCCGGACGGTTGCGCACGACGCCCTTCACCTGCACGCAGAACTCGTTGCGCACGCCTTCGGCCACCTTGAACATCTCGGCCCGATCCGGATCGCAGACGACCTGGACGAGCCCTTCGCGATCGCGCAAGTCGATGAAGATAACGCCCCCGTGGTCGCGGCGGCGATGCACCCAGCCGCACAGCGAGACGGTTTGGCCCAGCAGGGCTTCGGTCACCAGACCGCAGTATTCAGATCGCATCGACATGATGTTGTGTCTTTCGTTGTTCGTTGATGAACGGCTCGCGTGCGGATCGCGCTCTTCGTCGGCTCGATTCGCGGCACGCGCGCCGGCATTACATCGGCGGCTCGGTGGGGCGGCGGGCGGGCGCGACCGACAGCGGCGCGCTCGGCGCGGGGGCGACCACGCCCATCGAGACGATGTACTTCAGTGCGGCGTCGACGGTCATATCCAGTTCGACGACCTCGCTTTTCGGCATCATCAGGAAGAAGCCGGACGTGGGGTTCGGCGTGGTAGGCACGTAGACGCTCACGTGATCTTCCTTCAGATGATTGAGCACGTCGCCGCCGGGAATGCCGGTCAAAAACCCGATGGTGTACGAGCCCTTGCGCGGATATTCGACCAGCAGCGCTTTGCGAAATGCATTGCCGCTCGACGAGAGCAGCGTGTCCGAAACCTGTTTCACGCTCGTGTAGAGCGGGCCGACGACCGGAATGTGGCGAAGAATGGCGTCCCACCAGCCGACGAGTTTCTGCCCGACGAAGTTCTGCGTAAAGAGGCCGACGACGAAGATGAAGGCGAGCGTGAGCAGCGCGCCGAGTCCCGGCAGATGGAACCCGAAGACACGCTCCGGCTGCCACGCGGCCGGCAAAAGGAGCAGCGTCTGATCCATGGTCCCGATCACGAGGCCGAGCACCCACAGCGTGATGGCGAGCGGCACCAGCACCAGGAGGCCGGTGAGGAACACGGTTTTCAGCGTAGTCTTTTTCGTGGTCACGTTGTTGTCGCTAGGGTGACGGGCGTCGGGTTGGCCGCGATCCGCGCGCGCTCAGGGCGCGCGCTCTGACAGGCGGTACGGGACGGAATGCGCAGCCGGCGCGAAGCTCGCGCCGTGCGTGACGTATGCGCTTTTAGGCTGCGCCCGAAGGCGTCGCGGGCGCTGCGGGCGTCGAACCGCTTGCAGCGGTCGCTGCGCTCGCGGGAGCCGGCGCATCCGACGTTGACGCACTGCCCGCTTTCGCGCTATCGCCGGAATTCGAATTGCCCGCGCTGTCGCCGGACTTCGGCGCAGCAGAACCGTTGCTGCTGCCGCGGAAATCGGTGACATACCAGCCGGAGCCTTTCAACTGGAACCCTGCCGCGGTCACTTGCTTGGAAAACGCGTCCTGTCCGCAGGCGGGACATTGCGTGAGCGGTGCGTCGCTCAACTTCTGAAGCACGTCTTTTTCGTGGCCGCAGGATGCGCAGCGGTATGCGTAAATCGGCATGGCACTCTTCCTACAATGATCTGTCGACGCTTGCAAAGCCTTGAATTATAGCCGCAAACCCGCTTTCGGCCGCCATTTTCGGCCGGCCTCGCGCCGTGCGGCTTCGTCCGGAGATGGGGGCGAAGACGAATAATTCAAGCGCGCCGCCACGTCAGCCAGCGTTCACGGCCGGCAAAGACCGGTATCGAGCCGCTGACTTCGTGATCGTCGATCAATTCGAAGTGGGGAGTGAGCAGCGCGTCGAGTTCATTGCGCTCGATGCCGAACGGCGGTCCTTTCGGCGTCGCGCCGATGAAAAAGAAGCCCGCGAGCCGCGCGCCGGGGCGCGCGATCGCCGCCATGCGCTTTGCGTAATCGGTCCAGCGGTCTTTCGGCAGCGCGCACAGAAAGGCGCGCTCGTAGATCCAGTCGGGCGCGAACGGCGGCTCATAGGCGAAGAAATCGGCCTCTTCGACGACGCCCGCGTGCGCGCCCAACTGAGCGCGCGCCGCCGCGACCGCGCTCGGCGAGAAATCGATGGCGCGCACGGTCATGCCTCGCTCGGCGAGATACGCGGCCTCGTAAGCGTTGCCGCAGCCGGGAATCAGCACGCGCGTGGCTTCGGGCGCGGCCAACGCGGACACGAACGTGCGGAACGCATCGGGCACGCCTGCCTGATCCCACGGCATGAAGCGGCGATCGAACCGTTCGTCCCAGAAACCGGGCGAATTCGGGTCGCGGTTCTCGAAGGACGGAACCTCCGCGCTGCTCGAATTGCTCATCGAATCTCCTCGCGCCGGCTCGCCGTAATCAAGGATGGCCCATCCAGAATTGCGCGATGACCACGCCCGCGCCCGCAATGACGCCCAGCCCGACGACGAGCAATGTCGTCAGCAGCCGGTTCGTGCGCTTTTGCTCCGCGAGCAATTGGCGCATGGTTTCGTCGTTATTCCCGCGCGGCGCGTCGTGCCGTTCCGCGAGCAAGTGATGAATCAGCCGCGGCAGTTGCGGAATGGTCTTGCTCCACTGCGGCGCTTCCATTTGCAGACGTTCGTACCAGCCGCGCCAGCCGATCTGCTCGTTCATCCAGCGTTCGAGGTAGGGCTTCGCGGTCTTCCACAAGTCGAGTTCCGGATCGAGCGATCGGCCCAGCCCTTCCACGTTCAGCATCGTCTTTTGCAGCAGCACGAGTTGCGGCTGAATCTCGACGTTGAAGCGGCGCGAGGTCGAAAAGAGCCGCATCAACACCTGTCCGAGCGAAATGTCCTTGAGCGCACGGTCGAAATAGGGCTCGCACACGGCGCGAATCGCGCTCTCCAGTTCCTCGACGCGCGTGCTCGGCGGCACCCAGCCGGATTCGAGATGCAGCGTCGCCACGCGGTGGTAATCGCGCTTGAAGAACGCGAGGAAGTTCTGCGCAAGGTAGTTCTTATCGAAGTCCGAGAGCGCCCCGACGATCCCGAAGTCGAGCGCAATGTAGCGGCCGAAGGTCGCCGGATCGAGGCTCACCTGAATGTTGCCGGGGTGCATGTCCGCGTGAAAGAAGCCGTCGCGGAACACCTGCGTGAAGAAAATCTCGACGCCTTCGCGCGCGAGCTTCGGAATATCGACACCGGCCGCGCGCAGCGTTTCGACTTGCGAGATCGGCACTCCGACCATGCGCTCCATCACGAGCACCGTGGGCGCGGACAAATCCCAGTACATCTCCGGCACGAGCAGCAGATCGAGGCCCTGGAAATTGCGGCGCAACTGGCTGCCGTTGGCGGCCTCGCGCATGAGGTCGAGTTCGTCGTGCAGATATTTGTCGAATTCCGCGACGACTTCACGCGGCTTCAGCCGCCTGCCGTCCGGCCACAGACGCTCGGCCCAGATCGCGATATCGCGCAGAAGCGCGAGGTCCGAATCGATCACGGGCAACATGCCCGGCCGCAACACCTTCACGGCGACAGGTTTGCCGGCGTGCTCGCCATGCCGGATCTTCGCGAAATGCACCTGCGCGATCGACGCGCTCGCCACCGGCACGCGCTCGAAGTCGTCGAAGAGTGCGTCGATCGGCGCGCCGAGCGCCTTCTCGATGATCGAAACCGCGACGTTCGAATCGAACGGCGGCACGCGATCCTGCAACTTCGCGAGTTCGTTGGCGATATCGACGGGCAACAGATCGCGCCGCGTCGACAACACTTGACCGAATTTGACGAAGATCGGTCCGAGGCTTTCCAGCGCGAGGCGCAACCGGATGCCGCGCTCGACATCGAAGCGGCGGCCGAACGTCGTCACGCGCATGAGGTAGCGCACGCGGCGGTCGTTGATGCCGCTCATGACCAGTTCGTCCAGGCCGAAGCGGACAATCGTGAAGAAAATCTTGAGGAAACGCAGAAAACGCATGGTCGGTGTTCGCTTCAGCTCGTTATTTGCGGGAGTCGCGCCCGGACTCGCCGCCGGTCCGCGCTGAAGCGCCGCGCGCCGACTCTCGTTGTTCGATCCGCTCGATGCGCTTTTCCACACGCGCGAGCGCGTCGCGCGCCTGCGACAACTCGGCGTTGAACGCATCCAGCGCGCTCTTGCGCACGAGTTGCGGGCGCTCATCCAGCAAATACTCGGCCACGGAGTCAAGAAGATTGCGGCCCGTGCGCTGCGCCTGCGTCTGCATCGTCCTCGCGATCATGCCGATGCGATGCGCGGGCGCATCGCCGATCACGCGGGACAAGTCTTCCTCCGGGTCCCAGCGCAGGTGCTCCGCGAGCTTGGCAAGCGTCTGCGCGAACTCGGCATCGCCTTCTATGCGCACGTGCTTCATCACCGCCGCCTGACCGCCTTGCAGGAACGCGGGAAGCGCATCGAACGGAACGGCGATGCTGACGTCGAAATGGCCGGCTTGCGCCTCGCTCGTCGCGACGAAAAGCCCGTCCGCCTGCGCGACGAGCGCGATCACGAACGGCGCGCACGAGAGCCGGACGGACTTGCCGGCGTACGGCTGGAGGCGCTCGCGCGCCCACGGCTCGCGGGCGAGAAGATGATTCACGACAGCCGCGAACGCACCGGACGCGGTCTTGACGGCAGGATCTACAAGGGAGCGGGAAGGTTCGTGTGCGTTCGTCATCGGCTCTGAGATGAAAAAACCCGCGCAAGCGGTCGCTCGCGCGGGTTCTATTCTACGGTGTAGGCAAACTCCGCGAACGCGGAGCCGCTTCTCGACGCGCCCCGCTGCCGACGAGCGGCGCGATGCCGCCGCGCCGGCGTGCGGGGACGCGCTCAACTGACCTGCTGAATGCCGGCCAGCAGCCAGCCTTCGTTGCCGGACTTCTGCTTCGACAGATTCCAGATTTCGACAAACGGCTCGGCCGCCGCCCCTTCCGATTCGCGGATCAGACCGTGGAAGCGCACGCTCGCCAGATACTCGGACGCGCGATCTTCCACGCCGAGCACGTCGGCGTTGAGCTGAACCACGTCCGTGCGATTCGGCGCGCCGCCGCGTGCATCGATGTCGAGCTTCACTTCGGCGAACATCTCCGGCGTGGTGAACTCGCGAATGTCGTTGACGTTGCCGCGGTCCCACGCGTCCTGCAGGCGCACGAAGTACACCTTCGCGTTACGCAGGAACGCTTCGGTGTCGAAGCCTGCGGGAACGTTGACCGGCGCGGCCTGCGTCGCCGGCGAATCGATATAGTCCGCGCCGAAGCCCGCGGGCTGCGACATGCGCGGCGGCTCCTGATTCAGGCCGCTGCGCGCCGACGCGCCATAGGGCGACGCGCCCGCGCCGGCATACGCCGGCGTCGATGCGCCGTGCCGTTTGCGCATGAAGAAGCGGAACAGCATGACGGCCGCGAGCACGATCAGCGCGATCATGATCATGTTGGCCATGGCGCCGGCGAACGCGCCGCCGAGCCCGAAATGCGACAGCAGCGCCGCGATGCCCAGACCAGCCGCAAGGCCGGCGATCGGCCCGAGCCAGCGGTTACGCGCCGGTTGAGCGGCGGGCGGTGCGGCGGGCGCGGGCTGCGCGCGCTGCGGTTGCGCGGACTGGCTCGGCTGCATGGACTGCGACGGCGGCGTTGCTTGGTGCTGCTGCGTGGCCGTCGCCGACTGGCGGCCCATGCTGCGGCCACCGCCCATGCGACGCGCCTCGGCGTCGTCCGCGAAGATTGCGCCAGCCGTAATAACGCCAGCGAGCGCCAAGATTCCGGCCTTCCTGAACATCGAGTTCAGAAAACCCCGGGATTGGGGTGTGCGCGAATCGGACATATCGAATCCTTTAGAGAGTGGAACATCAAAATTTCGTCCCGACGTGTAACGCTACCACGCCACCTGACAAATTGTAATATTCGACTCGATCCAGTCCTGCTTGTTCCATCATCGTCTTCAATGTTTCCTGATCCGGGTGCATGCGGATGGACTCGGCCAGATAGCGATAGCTGTCCGCGTCCTTTGCCACCTTATCGCCGAGCCAGGGCAGAATCTTGAAGCTGTAAATGTCGTACGGCTTCTTGAGCGGTTCCCACACTTTCGAGAATTCCAGCACGAGCAGACGGCCGCCCGGCTTGAGCACGCGGTACATTTCGGCCAGCGCGCGCTCCTTGTGCGTCATGTTGCGCAGCCCGAAAGCCACCGTCACCACGTCGAAATAGTTGTCGGGAAACGGAATCTTCTCCGCGTCGCACAGGAGCGTCGGCGTGATGACGCCCTTGTCCAGCAGACGATCGCGTCCCACGCGCAGCATCGATTCGTTGATGTCCGTGTGCCAGACTTCGCCCGTTGCGCCGGCCTGCCTGGCGAACGCCATCGCGAGGTCGCCGGTGCCGCCCGCGATGTCCAGCACCTTGTAACCCGCGCGCACCTTCGCCTGCCCGATCGTGAAATGCTTCCATATGCGATGCAGCCCGCCGGACATCAGGTCGTTCATCAGGTCGTAATTGCTCGCGACGGAGTGGAACACGCCCGCCACCTTGCTCGCCTTCTCCTGCTCGTCGACCGTTTCGTATCCGAAGTGGGTCTTGCTCATTGCGCTCTTTCCTCGCATGTTGTTCGTATCTGCCTGCGCAATCGTCGCGCCGGCCCGCGGCGTTATGCCGCGCATATTTCGTTCAGTGACAGTGCCCGCCCGCAGGCTTCGCGGCCATCGGCGCGTCGCGGTCGATGCCGGCGGCCTGCAGCTTCGTCAGATAGTCGCGCCAGCGTTCGTCCTGTTTCGTCGCGAGATCGTAAAGGATGTCCCACGAATAGATGCCGGTATTGTGCCCGTCCGAAAAATTCAACTGCAGCGCGTAATGTCCGACCGGCTCGATGCCCGTAATGGCGACTTCGCGCTTGCCCGTCTGCAGCGTTTCCTGCCCCGGCCCGTGGCCTTGCACTTCGGCGGACGGCGAATAGACGCGCAACAGTTCGAACGGCACGCGATACGACTCCTTCTCGCCGTATTGCAACTCCAGCACGCGGGATTTCGAATGCAGAACGACGCCGGTGGGAATCGGCGTCGTCGATGTCAGTCCGCTCATGGTGAGCCTTATCTCTTAAGTTAGTGTTGGCCGAACGCCTGATTCAGCTCGCGGCGAATGGCTTCGCGCAGAAGCGTCGCCTGCGCGCGGCGCTTGGCGAGTTGCGCCTCGGACACCGTGCGCTGGCGCGGCGCCCAGATGGGCAACGGAAAACGGGAATCGTTGGAAAAACGCGGAATGACGTGCCAATGCAGATGCGGCACCTGATTGCCGAGGCTCGCCAGATTGATTTTCTCGGGCACGAGCACGCGACGCATCGCGCGTTCGACGCCGTTGACGGCGGTCATCACGCGCGCGCGGTCGGCATCGGCCAAGTCCGACATTTCGGCGACATGCGCGCCCCAGATCACGCGACAAAAGCCGGGCCAGTCCGGCTCGTCGGCGAGGACGACGCGCAACGCGTCGTCCGACCACAGCACTTCGCCGCCGTCTTCGCGGCAAAACACACAGTCCATCTCAAACCTCTAGCGAATCAAACCTCGATTTCGCTATTACACCAGCACGCGCTCGATACCGCCATTGTTCGCGCGTTCGACGTACTGCTCCATCCAGTTTTCGCCCAGCACCTTGCGCGCCATTTCGACGACGATATAGTCCGCCTCGACGTTGGCGTCCTCGTTGTAGCGCGAGAGGCCTTGCAGGCACGACGGGCAGCTCGTGAGAATCTTCACGTCGGTGCCCTCGGTCTGCGCGCCGTCGCCCGCCGAGAGCACGGAGCCGGGCGCGGCGCCCGCCGTGCCCGCCGACGCGTTCATCGGATTGATCGCGTTCGAGCCGGCAACCGACGTCAGCGGAATGCCGCGCAGATTGGCCGCGCCCTTGCGCACTTCCTCCTCCTTGCGAAAGCGCACCTGCGTCGCGATGTCCGGGCGCGTGACCGCGAACGTGCCCGACTCGCCGCAGCAGCGATCGTTCTTCTGAATCTTGTAGCCGTCGTTCTGCGAGCCCATCAGATCGTTGACGAGCTTCACCGGATCCACCGTCTTGATCGGCGAGTGGCAAGGATCGTGATACATGTAGCGCGTGCCCTTCACGCCGTCCAGCCGAATGTTCTTCTCCAGCAGGAATTCGTGAATGTCGATGATCCGGCAGCCGGGGAAAATCTTCTCGAATTCATAGCCCGCGAGCTGGTCGTAGCAGGTGCCGCACGACACCACGACGGTCTTGATATCGAGATAGTTCAGCGTATTCGCCACGCGATGGAACAACACGCGGTTGTCCGTGACGATCTTCTCCGCCTTGTCGAACTGGCCGGCGCCGCGCTGCGGGTAGCCGCAGCACAGATAGCCCGGCGGCAGCACGGTCTGCACGCCCGCTTCCCACAGCATTGCCTGCGTGGCGAGACCGACCTGCGAGAACAGACGCTCCGATCCGCAACCGGGGAAGTAGAACACGGCTTCCGAATCGACGGTCGTCGTCTTCGGATTGCGGATGATCGGGACGATCTTGTTGTCCTCGATGTCGAGCAGCGCGCGCGCCGTCTTCTTCGGCAGATTGCCCGGCATCTTCTTGTTGACGAAGTGGATCACCTGCTGCACGACGGGCGGCTTGCCGGTCGTCGAAGGCGGATGCGCGGTCTGCTTCTTCACAATCTTCTTCAGCACGTCGGTGCCGAGGCGCTGCGCCTTGTAGCCGACGCCCATCATCGCGGTGCGCGCGACGTTGATGGTCTGCGGATTCGTCGCGTTGAGGAAGAACATGCCCGCCGCGTTGCCCGCGTTGAACTTCTTCTTGCCCATCTTGCGCAAGAGGTTGCGCATGTTCATCGACACGTCGCCGAAGTCGATCTTCACCGGGCACGGCGTCGCGCACTTGTGGCAGACGGTGCAATGGTCGGCGACGTCGTTGAATTCGTCCCAATGCTTGATCGACACGCCGCGACGCGTCTGCTCTTCGTACAGGAACGCTTCGACGAGCAGCGAAGTCGCGAGAATCTTGTTGCGCGGGCTGTAGAGCAGGTTCGCGCGCGGCACGTGCGTCGCGCAGACCGGCTTGCACTTGCCGCAGCGCAGGCAGTCCTTGATCGAATCGGAGATCGCGCCGATATCCGACTGCTGCATGATGAGCGATTCGTAGCCCATCAGCCCGAACGACGGCGTGTACGCGTTGCGCAAGTCCGCGCCTTCGAGCAGCTTGCCCGCGTTGAAGCGCCCTTGCGGGTCCACGCGCTTCTTGTACGCGCGGAAGTCGCCGATTTCCTCGTCCGTCAGGAATTCGAGCTTCGTGATGCCGATGCCGTGCTCGCCGGAGATCACGCCATCCAGCGAACGCGCGAGCTTCATGATGCGCGCCACCGCGTGATGCGCGTCCTGCAGCATCTCGTAGTTGTCGGAGTTGACCGGAATATTCGTGTGGACGTTGCCGTCGCCCGCGTGCATGTGCAGCGCGACGAACACGCGGCCGCGCAGCACGTGTTTGTGGATGGCCTGCGCTTCGTCGAGGATCGGCTTGAATTCGCCGCCGTTGAAGATCTGGCGCAACTCCGCGCGAATCTCCTGCTTCCACGAAATGCGCAGCGTGCGATCCTGCGCGAGATGGAACACCGTGGCGTCAGGCTGCACGTCCACGCGATCCGCGAACTTCTCGGCGAACGCCTCGTAGCCGAGCGTCACCAGATAGTGCTGCGCCTCGCGCAGCGGCAAGTCCAGCTTCTCGCCGACGAACGTCCAGCGTTCGCGCACGCGCTTGAGCAGATCGAGCGCCTGCTGCACGCGGTCTTCGAGCAGTTCGGCGCTCGGAATTTCGTTCGCGTCGTCGCTCTTGCCGAGCGGCAGCTTGCCATTGCGGAAGAACGCTTCGAGCGCATCCAGCAATTGCAGCTTGTTCTTGATCGACAGCTCGATGTTGATGCGCTCGATGCCGTCCGTGTACTCGCCCATGCGGTTGAGCGGAATCACGACGTCTTCGTTGATCTTGAACGCGTTGGTGTGCTTGGCGATCGCGGCCGTGCGCGAACGGTCGAGCCAGAAACGCTTGCGCGCCTCCGCGTTCACCGCGACGAAGCCTTCGCCGCTCTTGCCGTTCGCCATGCGCACGACTTCGGACGTGGCCTGCGCGACGGCATCGGCGTCATTGCCGACGATATCGCCGATGAGCACCATCTTCGGAAACGCGTTGCGCTTGCTCTTGGTCGCATAGCCGACCGCGCGCAGATAACGCTCGTCGAGGTGTTCGAGGCCCGCGAGAATCGCGCCGCCCTGCTTCGACGTTTCGAAGAGATAGTCCTTGATCTCGACGATGCTCGGAATGGCGTCGCGCGCCTGCCCGAAGAATTCGAGGCAGACGGTGCGCGTGTGCGCCGGCATCTTGTGCAGAATCCAGCGCGCGGACGTGATGAGGCCGTCGCAGCCTTCTTTCTGCACGCCCGGCAGCCCGGACAGGAACTTGTCGGTCACGTCCTTGCCGAGCCCTTCCTTGCGGAACGTGCGGCCGGCAATGTCGAGGTTTTCGCTGCGGATCAGCTTCTCGCCGGGCGCGCGATTGCCGTCGAACCAGTCGAGCCGGAAGCGCGCCACTTCGACGTCGTGAATCTTCCCGCAGTTGTGGTCGAGACGCGTGACTTCGAGCCAATTGCCTTCGGGATCGACCATGCGCCACCAGGCGAGGTTGTCCAGCGCCGTGCCCCACAGCACCGCTTTCTTGCCGCCCGCGTTCATCGCGACATTGCCGCCGACGCACGACGCATCGAGCGATGTCGGATCGACCGCGAACACGAAGCCCGCCTGCTCGGCCGCTTCCGTGACGCGGCGCGTGACGACGCCCGCGCCGGAGAAAATCGTCGCGACTTTATGATCGACGCCCGGCAGGTCGGTCATCTCGACCGGCCCGAGCTGTTCCAGCTTTTCCGTGTTGATGACCGCCGAAAACGGCGTGAGCGGAATGGCGCCGCCGGTATAGCCGGTGCCGCCGCCGCGCGGAATCACGGTCAGGCCGAGTTCGAAGCACGCCTTGATGAGCCCCGCGATCTCGGCTTCCGTATCCGGCGTCAGCACGACGAACGGATACTCGACGCGCCAGTCGGTCGCGTCCGTCACGTGCGAAACCCGCGCGAGGCCGTCGAAGCGAATGTTGTCCTTCTGCGTTTGCTTGCCGAGCACGCGCGACGCGCGGCGGCGCAAATCGGCCATGCGGCCGAATTCGGAAGCGAAGTCGTCCACGGCGCGGCGCGCGGCGGCAATCAGCAGTTGCACGCGTTCAGCGCGCTCGCGGCTGCCTGCTTCTTCGCTGTGCTCGGACAAGTCCGCGCTGCGGCGCTTCTCGATTTCGGTCAGGCGATGGTTCAGCGCCTCGACCAGCATCGCGCGACGCTTCGGGTTGTCGAGCAGATCGTCTTGCAGATACGGATTACGGCGCACGGCCCAGATGTCGCCCAGCACTTCGTACAGCATGCGCGCGGAGCGGCCGGTGCGGCGCTCGGCGCGCAGTTCGTCGAGCGCGGCCCAGGCTTCGTCGCCCAGGAGCCGCATGACGATTTCGCGGTCCGAAAACGACGTGTAGTTATAGGGAATTTCGCGAAGACGCGGCTCGATATCGAGCGCCAAGGCGGCATGGGCGCCGTTCGGATCGAAGGCTTGAGGTGCGTTCATGTTCGACGGTTCGGTGGTTCGGCGAGTGCGCTTTGCAAAGCGCGGACGCCGACGGTGCGCGTGGGGGCGCAGATTTTCGAATGAGACTTTTGTTTGCGAAGGCGGGCGATTCGCCTGAAAGCGCCGGCTTGCGCGGATGCCGCGAGCCTCACGGCGCCGCCTTCGATGTGCCCGAGATCAACGCCACGATCGCGCATGGCGCGCATGCCGCTCGGCCGCCGCGTGATGCGCGCGGGGAACATGCGCCAGAAATTCGATCCGAAGCTGCAAGTGCATCTGCCGGTCCTGATTGCTGATTTGCAAAAAGAAATTCTAACCCATCGCGAAAATCGCCGTTGGCGGCCGCTAGCACGACGAAGGGGCTTTTGCGCGCCCATTTTCGCCGCCGTTTGGCGTTTTTGCGCGCTTTTAGGCGTCCGGCCGGTCGGTCAAAGCCGCAGGGAGCCGGAAACCCGGTCCTTTGCGGCTATCATTGATGTTTTCGCCCTGAAAAAGCGCAGCCGATCTGCCTGACGAGTCCTCCGCATGAACCATCCCGATTATTTGAAGAAAGTGCTGACGGCGCGCGTCTACGACGTCGCACGCGAAAGCGAGCTGGAACCCGCGCGCAACCTGTCGGCGCGCCTGCGCAACTCCGTGTACTTGAAGCGCGAAGACAATCAGCCGGTCTTCTCGTTCAAGATTCGCGGCGCGTACAACAAGATGGCGAACCTGCCGGCGGATGTGCTCTCGCGCGGCGTCATCACGGCGTCGGCGGGCAATCATGCGCAGGGCGTGGCGCTCTCGGCGGCGCGGCTCGGCTGTCGCGCGGTGATCGCGGTGCCGACCACCACGCCGCAAGTCAAGATCGACGCCATTCGCACGCACGGCGGGCCGACGGTCGAGATCGTGCTGGCGGGCGAATCGTACAGCGACGCCTACGCGCGCGCCGTCGAGCTTCAGGAAGAGCGCGGCCTCACCTTCGTGCATCCGTTCGACGATCCTGACGTCATTGCCGGGCAAGGCACCGTCGCGATGGAAATTCTGCGCCAGCATCAGGGCCCGATTCACGCGATCTTCGTGCCGATCGGCGGCGGCGGACTGGCGGCGGGCGTCGCGGCGTACGTGAAGGCGGTGCGGCCGGAGATCAAGGTGATCGGCGTGCAGACCGAAGATTCCTGCGCGATGGCGCGCTCGATCGCGGCGGGCGAGCGCGTGACGCTCGGCGAAGTCGGCCTGTTCTCGGACGGCACGGCGGTGAAGCTCGTCGGCGAGGAAACGTTCCGGCTGTGCCGCGAACTGCTCGACGAAGTGCTCACCGTCGATACCGATGCGCTCTGCGCCGCCATCAAGGACGTGTTTCAGGACACGCGCAGCGTGCTCGAACCGGCGGGCTCGCTCGCCGTCGCGGGCGCGAAGCTGTATGCGGAACGCGAGGGCATCGAAGGCAAGACGCTCGTGGCCGTCACGTCCGGCGCGAACATGAACTTCGACCGCATGCGCTTCGTCGCGGAACGCGCCGAAGTGGGCGAGGCGCGGGAAGCAGTGTTCGCGGTGACGATTCCCGAGGAGCGCGGCAGCTTCCGGCGCTTCTGCGAACTCGTCGGCACCCGCAGCGTCACTGAATTCAACTACCGCATCGCGGATGCGCGCGCCGCGCATATCTTCGTCGGCGTGCAGATCAAGTCGCGCAAGGAGACGGCGCAGATGATGTCGTCGTTCATCGAGCATGGCTTTGCGACCGTCGATCTGTCGCACGACGAGCTTTCCAAGCAGCACATTCGCTACATGGTGGGCGGCCATTCGCCGCTCGCGCAGGACGAGCGCCTGTTGCGCTTCGAATTCCCCGAACGGCCGGGCGCGCTGATGAAGTTCCTGTCGTCGATGGCGCCGAACTGGAACATCAGCCTCTTCCACTATCGCAATCAGGGGGCGGACTACAGCTCGATTCTGGTCGGCATTCAGGTGCCGCAGTCGGACAACGCCGAGTTCGAGCGTTTCCTCGCGACGCTCGGCTACCCGTGGTGGGACGAGCAGGCGAACCCGGTCTACAAGCTGTTCCTCGCTTAAAGCCCGGGCAGCCGATGGCCTTCACGCTCGAAGACAAGCTCGTCGTCGCGATTTCGTCGCGCGCACTTTTCGACTTCGAAGAGGAAAACCGCGTCTACGAAACCGGCGATCTCGCCCGCTACGAGGCGCTGCAACGCTCGCGGCTCGACACGCCCGCGAAGCCGGGCGTCGCGTTCGGGCTGATTCGCAAGCTGCTGGCGTTGAACGCGCACGAGCAGCGCGTCGAAGTGGTGATTCTGTCGCGCAGCGATCCCATCAGCGGCCTGCGCGCGTTCCATTCGTGCCGCGAGCACGGGCTCGCGATCGAGCGCGGCGTGTTCACGCGCGGGCGCTCGCCGTTTGCCTACTTGAAACCGCTGCGCGCGTCGCTATTTCTGTCGGCGAACCCGGACGACGTGCGCGCCGCGCTCGCCGCTGGCTTCCCCGCCGCGCGCGTGCTGCCCGAAACGCCGCGCGCCGCGAGCCGGTATGCTGATGAAATCCGCATCGCGTTCGACGGCGATGCCGTGCTGTTCTCCGACGAAGCCGAACGCGTGTTCCAGACCGAAGGCTTGGGCGCGTTCGTCGGTCACGAGACGCAGAAGAAGGATTCGCCGCTTCCGGGCGGACCGCTGAAGCCGCTTCTGGCGGCATTGAACAAGCTGCAACGCATTGCCGACGACAACGAAAGCCAGTCGCCGATGCACATTCGCACCGCGCTCGTCACGGCGCGCTCCGCTCCCGCGCACGAACGCGCGATCCGGACGCTGATGGCGTGGAACATCGAAATCGACGAAGCGATGTTCTTAGGCGGCCTCGACAAGGGCGAATTCCTGCGCGAATTCGAACCCGACTTTTTCTTCGACGACCAAATCCGCCACTGCGAATCGGCCCGCGTCGTGACCGCGACGGGGCACGTTCTCAGCGGCATAGCGAACGCACCATGACACCCGACCAATCTCCGCTCGGCAAAGCCGTCAACTACACCGAACAGTACGATCCCTCGCTGCTCTTTCCGATCGACCGCAAGCGCGCACGCGACGAAATCGGTGTGCCTGCGCGCCTGCCGTTCTTCGGCACCGACGTCTGGAATGCATACGAGCTTTCGTGGCTGAACAGGCGCGGCAAGCCGCAGATCGCGGTCGCGACGTTCTTCGTGCCGGCGGAATCGCCGAACATCGCCGAATCGAAGTCGTTCAAGCTGTACCTCGGATCGTTCGCGCAGACGCAGTTCGATTCCATCGACGACGTGCGCGCCGCCATAAAGCGCGATGTCTCGGCGACGTGCGGCGCAACGGTGTCGGTGCAGCTCATGCCGCCCGCCGATTTCGGCAAGCTCACGATGGCAGAATTCGACGGCTTGTCGCTGGACCGGCTGGACCTCGATTGCGAGATTTATGCGCCGGACCCGTCGCTGCTGTCGGCATCGCATGACGAAGCGCCTGTCGACGAGACGCTGTTTTCGAACTTGCTGAAGTCGAATTGTCCGGTTACCGGGCAGCCGGATTGGGGCAGCGTGCAGATTCGCTATTACGGCGGACAGATCGACCACGCGGGTTTGCTGCGGTATATCGTGTCGTATCGCGAACACACCGGGTTCCACGAGCAATGCGTCGAACGCATCTTCATGGACATCATGCGCGAGTGCAAACCGGAACGGCTCGCGGTGTATGCGCGGTACACGCGGCGCGGCGGCTTGGATATCAATCCGTTTCGGACTAACTTCAATTTGCCGATGCCGGATAATGCGCGGTTGGGGAGGCAGTAAGGCAGGACCGCGCGCGTTGAACATACGAACCGGCAACCACTTCGCACGTAACGCTCACATCACCACGACGCCAGTACAGAAGGCCCGCTGTGAATCGGATCATTCCGATTTGTGGCGGGCTTTTTTGCGCCTCACGTATCTTCGACTTATTTAGTAAACCGTATAATCCAGGCGATCTACGCGACAGCTAAAAACGGTGAAGATGAGCAAGTTGTTGCATTCAGAAAGCGATCATCTGTCCATTGATACGCTTTGGGACAGTCTGGTAGCTGACGTTCGCTCAGAGTACCTGTCGCCCGCTCAAAAGTATCCTTGGATCATCGGCTTTTCGGGAGGCAAGGACTCGACGTTGGTCGCGCACCTAGCCTTTGAAGCGCGTTCTGATTGACATCGCGAGACCGCGGGCTCAATGGACGCCTATTGATTTGTCCGATCTGAAGCGTTGGTGTGGTAACAGTCCTAGTCCTGGGGACTTATCTGTCTTTATGGGACTTGACGTGACCGGCGAGAGCGTTTCGATTGACCTGGGCGCGGCGCCACATATGTTACTCGGCGGAGCGACCGGCATGGGAAAGAGTGTTTGCCTGCATTCCGTCATCCTGTCACTTCTACTCCGTCACAAGTCTGACGACGTGCAACTGGCGCTCGTCGATCCCAAACAAGTCGAATTTTCACCTTACTCGGACATCGATTTCCTCTTCGGTGATGAGGTTGTGTCAGAGGCGACGGTGGCCTTGAAGCTCTTCCAAGGTCTCGTAGCAGAGATGGATGCGCGCTATGCCACTCTGAAGGCCTTGGGTGTATCGACTATCGGAGCGGCTAGGTCCGCGGGGGCCCAACTCCCGTATATCGTCGTCATTGTGGAAGAATTCGCTGACTTGGTCCTACAGAACAAGCAGATCGAACCGTTGGTGATTAGACTGGCTCAGAAAGCACGAGCTTCAGGCATTCACTTGGTGTTGGCAACGCAGCGCCCAGACGCAAAGACTTTCTCCGGTCTAATTCGAAGCAATATTCCGACACGGATCGCGTTGACTGTTCAAAAAGAGGCTGAGTCCCGGATCATACTTGATGAAGGCGGCGCGGAATCGCTGACTGGCGCTGGCGACATGCTCATTAAACTCCCGGGCAGATCACTTCTTCGCGCGCATGGCCCACTCATCACGTTGGACGATGTCAAGGCGGTCGTGCAAGCCATATAGAGAAACAATTCTCGCGGAACGCAACTGCGAATTGGAGTGACGTCGCTATGGCCGTCACTCCACTCGATACTGTCTTACGTACGATTTCAGCGAGTCGCCGGCTTCTTATAAGCCACGCAATCCACCTCCACCTTGCAGTCGATCACCATCGACGACACCACGCACGCCCGCGCCGGCGGGTTCGCGCCGAAGTACTCCTTGAACACCTTGTTGAACGAAGCAAAGTCGCGCGGATCGTCCAGCCACACGCCGCAGCGCACCACATGCTCGGTGCCGTAGCCCGCTTCTTCAAGAATGGCGATCACGTTCTGAATCGCCTTGTGCGATTGCTCGACGATACCGCCGTTGATCACCTCGCCGTCCTGCATCGGCGTCTGGCCCGACACGTAGAGCCAGCCATCGGCCTCGACCGCGCGTGCGAACGGCATATGCGCGCCGCCTTGTCCCTTGCCGCCTTCCACGCCATAACGCTTCATCTTTCCACTCCTTTTGGTACGCAATAAGTCTTAAAACGCGCCGGCCGCATCCAGCTTCGATGCCGCGCCGCGCGCCACGAAACGTCCCGCGCGCTCGCCGGTAAGCGCCGCCTCGCGATACGTCAAAACGCCATTCACCCAGACCGCGTCGATGCCATCGGCCGCCTGCTCGGGCTTCGCGAACGTCGCGGCATCGCGCACGCGCTCGGGATCGAACACCACGAGATCGGCGTGATAACCCACCTTCACTTCGCCGCGCTCCGTGAGCCCGAAACGCCGCGCCGAGAGACTCGTCATCTTGCGCACGGCCTCTTCCAGCGCGATCAGCGCCGTGTCGCGCGCATAGTGGCCGAGCACGCGCGGAAACGCACCCCACAAGCGCGGATGCGGCAGCGGATCGTTCGGCAGGCCATCGGAGCCGACCATCGTCGCGGGATGCGACAGGATGCGCCGCACGTCGTCCTCCGACATGTTGTGATACACGGCGCCCGCCGGTTGCAGGCGCTTTGCGGCTTCGTGCTGGCTCACGTTCCATTCGGCCGCAACCTCGCGGATCAGCTTGCCCGCCATTTCCGGATGCGGCGTCGACCATGTGATCGTGATGTCGATATCGCCCGTCACTTGTTTGAGGTCCAGCGTCGACGAACTGCGGTTATACGGATAGCAGTCGCAACCGACCGGCCGTCCTTCGCGGACGGTTTCGATCGACTTAAGCACTTCGACGCTGCGCCCCCAGTTCGACGGCCCCGCGCATTTCAGATGCGAAATCACCACCGGCACGCGCGCATGACGGCCGACGCGGTACGCCTCGTCCATCGCGTCGAGAATGGCGTCGAACTCGGTGCGCATGTGCGTGGTGTAGAGCGCGCCCGCTTTCGCGAGCGGCTCGGCCAGCGCCTGGACTTCCTCGGGCGGCGCGTTGAACGCCGATCCATACGCGAGCCCGCTCGACAAACCCAGCGCGCCGTTGTCCAGCGCCTCTTCGAGCTGCGCGCGCATGCCGGCGATTTCATCGGCGGTCGCGGCGCGGTCGAGCCGGTCCATGTGGTTGTTGCGCAGCGCCGTATGGCCGATCAGCGCGCCGACGTTCACAGCCGGATGGGCGTCGTTCACTGCATAGACGTACGCCGCGAAGGTCGGATAGCGGAACGCGGCGGCGTCGCCGAGCAGGTTCATCGGATCGGGCGGATCGCCCTTCAGCGTGACCGGCGACGCGCTGATCCCGCAATTGCCGACGATCACCGTCGTCACGCCCTGCGTGATCTTCGGCATCATCTGCGGCGAGCGGATCACGTGCGTGTCGTCATGCGTGTGAACGTCGATGAAACCGGGCGCGAGCACTTTGCCCTTCGCGTCGAACACGTCGCCTGCGCTCCAGTGCGACAAGCCGCCCGGCGCTTCCATTGCGACGATGCGGCCGTCGCGCACCGCGACATCGCGCTCGACGGCGGGCGCGCCGGTGCCGTCGATCACGCGCGCGCCGACGATCAGCGTGTCGCCCTTTTCCATGATCAATCTCCCAAAGGTTGGCGCTCGCCGCCGCCGCGATGCGCGTCGAGCGCGTGTTTCATGCGGCGCAGCAGTTCGCGGCTGCGGTCGGCCTGCTTCACGGCAAGTTCGGTGACAAGCAGGTCGAGCGCCATCATCATCGCGTAGCGCGACGACGACGGCTTGTAGATGAAGTCCGTTTCGATGGCGATGACCGGAATGAGCCAGTCCGCGAGCGCGCCGAGCGGCGAAGCGGGCGCCGTCAGCGCGACGACGCGCGCGCCGTATTCGCGAGCGAGCCGGCAGCTTTCCACCATCTCGGGCGTCTGCCCCGTCACCGAAAGCGCGACGACGACATGCTCCTTCGACAACGTCGACGCGACCATGCGCTGCAACAGCCCGTCCTGATAAGACGCGACGGGCCGCCCGAGGCGAACCAGCCGAAAACGCATCTCGTCGGCGAGCGCGGTCGAACCGCCGCCCATGCCGAACACGTAGATCATCGACGCGGCGGCGAGGGCATCGGCGGCTTCGGCGACCGGCGCGGCGCGCAGCGCGCCCTGATTCTGCGCGAGCGTTGTCTGCACTTCCTCGAAGATGCGCGCGGCGAGCGAGTCCGGCAACGCGTCGGGCTCGCGCTTGAGGAACCGCTGGCCGACCGCCGCCGCTTGAGCGAGCCGCAGCTTCAGCTCGCGCACATCTTCGCAACCGACGGCTTTTGCGAAGCGCGTGACCGTGGCAATGCTCACATCGGCCTGCTCCGCGAGCGCGCCGATGCTCGCCCGCGACGCGCCCGTGAGATCGTCGAGAATCAGCGCGGCGACCTTGCGCTCCGCGCTGCGCAGCAGTGGCGCGCGCTCGGCGATGCGCGCGACGATATCGGAGCTCTGCGGATCGGCGGGGCCGTTCATGGTGTCGGGTTTACTCGGGGCGCGTGTTACTAAATAACAATTCAACGCCGATCCTACTTTGGGTACCATAGTGCCGTCAACCGTGAAGGCTTTCAAGCGCGTACACAAACGCATCTATTCGGACGATGGAGCAGCAGCACATGAAAGTTACAAACTATCAGAGCGCGACGATCGACCCGTTCGGCAAGGGTCTCGGCATGGTGCCCGGCACGAGCATCCCGTTGGGGGAAGCCGGCCGTCTGCAATGGAATCTGCTCGAAGAAGACGTGAGCCTGCCCGCCGCCGTGCTGTACGCCGAGCGCATCGAGCACAACCTGAAGTGGATGCAGGCGTTCGTCGAGGAATACGGCGTGAAGCTCGCGCCGCACGGTAAGACCACGATGGCGCCGCAACTCTTTCGCCGTCAGCTCGATACGGGCGCGTGGGGCATCACGCTGGCGACCGCGCATCAGGTGCGCGCGGCGTATCGCGGCGGCGTGCATCGCGTGTTGATGGCGAATCAGCTCGTCGGCAAGCGCAACATGGGCATGATCGCCGAGTTGCTCACGGATCCGAGCTTCGAATTCTTCTGCCTCGTGGATTCAGCCGATGGCGTCGATCAACTCGGCGCGTTTTTCACGGACGTGCGCAAGAAGCTGAACGTGCTGATCGAAATGGGCGTGCCGGGCGGCCGCACCGGCGTGCGCGACGACGCGCAACGCGAAGCCGTGCTCGCCGCGATTGCGCGCTGGCCGGGGGTGATCGAACTGGCGGGCGTGGAGTTGTACGAAGGCGTGTTGCAGGACGAATCGAAGGTGCGCGAATTCCTGAAGAGCGCCGTCGATGTCACGCGCAAGCTGATCGACGAGGGAAAGATCGCGCGCAAGCCGGCGATTCTGTCCGGCGCAGGATCGGCGTGGTATGACGTCGTCGCGGACGAATTCGCGAAAGCGACCAGCGATGCTATCGAAGTGGTGCTGCGCCCCGGCTGCTATCTGACGCACGACGTGGGCATCTACAAAAAGGCGCAGAACGAGATTTTCGCGCGCAATCCCATCGCCAAGAGCATGGGTCAGGGGCTGAAGCCCGCGCTTCAGTTGTGGGCCTACGTGCAGTCGATTCCTGAGCCGGACCGCGCGATCATCGGGCTCGGCAAGCGCGATTCCGCGTTCGATGCGGGCATGCCGGAGCCGGCGAAGCACTATCGTCCGGGCGCGGACGCGCCGCGCGACGTGTCGCCGGAGGAAGGCTGGGAGATCTTCGGCCTGATGGACCAGCACGCGTACATGCGGATCAAGCCCGGCGACGACGTGAAGGTCGGCGACATGATCGCGTTCGACATCTCGCACCCGTGCCTGACGTTCGACAAATGGCGGCAAGTGCTCGTCGTCGACCGGAAGTATCGCGTGACCGAAGTGATCGAAACGTTCTTCTAAGCCTTGTCGTCGGCGGTGGCCGCCGCGCTCGCCGCGGCCACTTCCTGAATGCGCGATTCGAGCATCTGGAGCGCGCCGGATAATGCTTCGATCGCGTCGTCGGGCATCGAGGCCATGGTGTCGTGCAGAAACGCGTTGCGGCGCGGCAGGCCCTCTTCCGTGGCGGCGCGGCCCTGCGCCGTCAACGCGACATTCGACACGCGATTGTCGCGCGCATCGACGCTGCGCACGATCCAGCCGAGCGATTCCAGCGTCTTCAACTGCCGCGTGAGCGCGCCCGGATCGACGCGCAGCCGCTCAACCAGCGCCTTCTGCGACAGCACGCCCGCGTGCTCGTGCAGCGCGAGCAGAATGCGCCAGCGCGGCATCGGCTGGCCGACCGCCAGCTCGAACGCCGACATGAACGCGCGATACGTGCGCCCGAACTGTTGCACCACGGCGATCCGATCCTGTTCGTTCATGCTTGTGCTTCCCTTGATCGTCATTCGGCGAGGATGACCGGTTCAGCCTGGCGTTTCAAGCGCACGAGCGGCACCCGGCGCGATTGCCATACCGACACCACCGCCACCACCGCCGCGACAGCGAGACCGATGTGGATCGCCGCGACCAGCGCCTCGCGCGCCGCTTCGAGCAGCATCGCGCCGTTGTGGCCTGCCGTCGAGAGTTGGGCGAGCAGCGTCTGCTGTCCTTCGTGGTTGATGAGAATCTGCGGGTCGGAGAGGTCGGCGAACCAACGCATCGCGTGATCCCGCTCCAGCGCGAGGCTCACGCCGCTCGCGTACAAATGGCTCACGAGCGTGCCGGTCAGCGCGGTGCCGATCATCCCGCCGATCATGCGCAGCGATTGCAACAGCGCAGTCGCGATGCCGAGATGCTGGCGGCCGGCCGTCTGTTGCGCGAACACGGTCAGGTTCGGCATCACGAAGCCGAGGCCGAGACCGCCGAGCAGCATGAAGACGAGCAGCAGCGCGCGCGGCATCGTGTGCGTCGCGACGACCACGCCGAGGCACGACACGGCGAGGCATCCGAAGCCGATGTACAGCATGCGGTTCGGGTTCGACAGCCGCGTGACGATGCGCCCGTTCAGAATGCTGCCGATGGTGATGAACACCACGAGCGGCGTAATCATCATGCCCGCGCCCTGCGGCGACATCCCGAAGCCGCCCTGAAACAGGAGCGGCGCGTAAAAGAGCAGCGAGAACATCGTGAAGCCGCCGAGAATCGCAAGCGTAAAGAGCGCCGCGAGACTCTGGTTGCGGAACATGTCGATGGGAAGGATCGCGTAATCGCAGCGCATTTCCCACTTCCAGAGCGCGAAGCCCGCGGCGGCGCTCGCCACGAGCAGCGTCGCCGTCTCCAGGCTCACGCCATGCTTGGGCAACAGTTCGACAAACAATTGCAGCGCGCCGAGCGCAACGGCAATGAGCACCGCGCCGGGCCAGTCGAGCCGCATCTTGCCTTCGTGCGCGACATGCCGAAGATGCGGCAGAAAGCGCCACACGAAGAACAGCGAGAGCACGCCGACCGGGAGATTCACGTAGAAGACGGAGCGCCAGCCGTAGTACTGCGTGAGGAAACCGCCGAGCGACGGCCCGACCGCGTTTGCAATGCCGAACGCCGACGACATCAGCACTTGCCAGCGCAGGCGCACGACGTTGTCGGGAAAGAGATCCGCGATGCACGCGAACGCCGTCCCGACCAGCATGCCGCCGCCGATGCCCTGCAAGCCGCGAGCGAGCACGAGGAACATCATGCTGTTGGCGAGCCCGCACAGCACGGAAGCAACCGTGAACACGACGATCGACGCGATCACGAACGGCTTGCGGCCGTAGTAGTCGCCGAGCCGCCCGAAAATCGGCACCGTGATGACGGACGTCAGGAGATAGGAAGTCGCGACCCACGCGTAGAGGTCGAAGCCCCTAAGCTCCGCGACGATGGTCGGCAGCGCGGTGCCGACGACCGTCTGGTCGAGCGCGACAAGCATCGTCACGAAGGAGATGCCCAGCATCGCCATGAGGGACTCGCGAAACGGGAGGACCTGCCCGCTCGAATGATGCGCGGCTGTATGAACGGCCATTTTTTGTAAGAGCAATGATTGACTAGTCAACTTAAATGGAATCATAGCACGGTGCCGCGCTCTAAGCTGCGTGGTCAATCACCCTTTTAGGATCAAGAAACGACGCATGGAACCGACGCCCATCATCACCTCGCCGCTCACGCCGGAGGACTTCGCCGCCCTCTCCCGCGCCAAGGAAGCGCTCGAAAGTCCGTCGCTCACGATGAAGCTGGCGAGCGTGATCGGCGCGCCCATCGAGAAGCTGATGGGCCGCCTGCCCGCCGCCGCGCAGGAAAAAGTCGACGAAGCGACGCAACTCGCGCTCAAGAAATGCCTGCAACTCGCGCTGCGAACGCTTGGCAAGAGCGCGCCGGCCGGTTCGCTGCTCGCGCCGCCGCCCGACAAGCCGAACAACCTGCTCCACAAGCTCGCGGTCGCGACGACCGGCGCGGCGGGCGGCGCATTCGGCCTCTTCGCGCTGCCGGTCGAGTTGCCGGTCACGACCACGCTGATGTTCCGCTCGATTTGCGATATCGCCCGAAGCGAGGGCGAGGACGTGCATCGCGTGGAAACGCAGTTGCAATGCTTGATGGTGCTCGGCATGGGCGGCACGCGTAAGGACGACGACAACGCCGATCTCGGCTATTTCATCGTGCGCGGCGCGCTGGCGCAGTCCGTCTCGCGGGCGACGAGCGAGATCACGGCGAAGGGGCTGAGCGGCCACGGATCGACGGCGCTGCTCAAATTTTTGCAGACCATTGCCTCGCGGTTCTCCGTGCAGGTCAGCGAGCAGGTGGCGGCCAAGTCGATCCCAGCGATCGGCGCGGTGCTCGGCGCGATGGTCAACACCGTCTTCATCGATCACTTCCAGCAGATGGCGCACGGTCACTTCACCGTGCGGCGGCTCGAGCGGCAATATGGCACTGCGGCGGTCGAACGCGCGTATCAGACGATCGAAGTCATGGGCAGCCGATGATGCGGCGCGGGCGCGCCGGTCACGTCGTCGATAAAACGGGCGGCGTGCGCGAGCGCCTGCCGCGCTTCGGGCATGAACGGCGCCCAGATCGGGAAGATATGCGGCACGTTGCGCCAGATCTCCAGATCGACGCGAACGCCCGCCGCTCGCGCCTTCTCCGCGACGCGCGTGGAATCGTCGAGCAGGAGTTCAGTGTCGGCGGCCTGTATCAGCAAGGGCGGCAAGCCGTCGTAATCGCCGAAAAGCGGAGACGCATAAGGATGCGCGGCGTCGGCATCGCCCAGATATTGCGCGGCGACCTTCGGGAAGACGGCGGCGTGGAACATCGGATCTCGGCCCTCGTTGCTCGTCATCGACGCGCCGCTGCCCGTCAGGTCCGCCCACGGCGAAAAGAGCACGGCGCCTGCCGGAAGCGCGTCGCCCGCATCGCGCAAGGCAAGCAGCGTCGCGAGCGCGAGACCGCCGCCCGCCGAATCGCCGGCGATCACGATGGTTTGCGGCGCGGCATCGGCGAGCAACGCGCGGTAGGCCGCGACGGCGTCATCCACTGCGGCCGGAAAGCGGTGCTCGGGCGCGAGCCGGTAATCCAGCGAGAACACATTGGCCTGCGCGCGCACAGCCAGCCCGAAACTGATCGCGCGATGACTACGCGGTGAGCAGAAGTAATAGCCGCCGCCGTGCAGATACAGAATCGTTCTGCGCGATGCCGCCGAGCGCAGCCATTCACCGTTCGCGCCGACTTCCAGTTGCCAGCCCTTCGGCACCGGCGGCGACCATAGCCGGCGCGACGTGTACGCGCGGGCGCGCTCGACATCGAGCACGGGCTTCGCGGTCTCCGGACGCATCCGGCGCCGCAAGACCCAGCACGCGAATGCGCTTTGCCAACTCATCGCGCGCGTTCCTGTCCTTCGATTTGGCGGTTCACGTCAGTTCGACGGCATGACCTGACCGCGAATTTCGCCGGTCGGATTCTCTTGCGTGTGGACGTTGAAGTACCACTGCCCCGCCATGAGATCGGAAACCTGCTGTTCCGTGAGCGTGGTCTTTCCTGACATGGGACTGGCAAGGGCGCCCTTATCGACGGGAACCTGCACTTTCGCGTTCTGCCCGACCGGCGCGGGCCCGTGGAAGTGCCCCATCGTGACGGGGCCGGAGAGGTCGGCGTACGTCGCGGTCCAGGCGAGCTGCCTGGTATTCGTGTCGAAAGTGGCGTCGAGCGTGCCGTGGCCTTTGCTCACGCGCGGCGGCACTTCGCTCGACGGCTGAAGGTTCGCCTTCAGCGCGACGGTGTCGGCATGGGCGATGGTAGATGCGAGCATCGCGGCAACGATGGCTGCGCAGTAGAACACATGCGGCTTGCGTGTCGAGATCATTTCCCGGTTCTCCGTTTTCATGGCGACGCGTCGGCCGCGTCTTATGGTAGTGCATTCGGAGTCGGGGCGCAGTTGGCAGCGGACGAGCCACCCGCAGATGCGAAAAGGGCGCCTCGCGGCGCCCTTCTCTGCTAGCTAGCTACAGCTCGATACTGCCGAGACTGCTTAGAAGCGGTGACGGATACCCGTCGTCACGAGAACCTGACGGCTGCTCGACGATGCACCGCCCGGCGCGCCGTTGATGCCTGCGAAAGGCATCACGCCTTCCGGCAGACCGCTCGCGATCTGGAACACGCCTTCAGCATAAATGTCGGTACGCTTCGACAGAGCGTAGTCCGTCTGGAGGCCGAACTGGTGGAAACGGACGCGCGTCGAATCGCCGTTGTGCAGGGCGTCGTCGAACTTCGCGTTCGTGAACGTGTAGGCAGCGCCCAGCGACAGCGCCGGCGTCAGCGCGTAACGGCCGTTCACTTCGTAGTTGTTGATGATGTTCGAACCGACGTTGAACGTGTTGCTGTCCTGACGCGTCTGCGTCCACAGTGCGCCGAACGTCAGCGCGCCGATGGAGTAGCTGCCGCCTGCGCCGAACGTACGATGGCGATCGATACCAGCGAAGCTGATTTCACTGCGGTCGAGGTTCGGAACGTCGACCGTCGCGCCCGTGATTGCACCCGTGCCCGAACCGCCGTTCTGGAAGTTGGCTTGCATGTATGCCGCGCCGAGCTTCAGGCCGGCGTTGGCATAGCCCGCACCCAGGCTGTACGCACGGTTGGCTGCGAAGCTACCGGCAGCGTTCGAGAACGCGTACAGGCCGCTGAACGTCAGGCCAGCGTAGTTTGCGCTCTGGAACTTGACCGAGTTGTTCTCACGGAACAGGTCGCCGTTCAGGTTGTCCAGGTTGCCCGGATGTGCGAAGTACGTACCGCCCCACGTGCCGCTCGCGCTGAGCGGGCCGAGGTAGTCGGTCACGGAGTCGGTCTGGTGGCCGAGCGTCACGGTGCCTGCGTTCGTCGACAGACCGACGTAAGCCTGGCGACCGAAGCCATTACCGCCGAGGTTGCCGCCGTTCGCGACGTCGAAGCCATTCTCCAACGTGAAGATCGCCTTCATGCCGCCGCCCAGATCCTCGGCGCCGCGCAGGCCCCAACGGCTCATTTGCACGTTGCCGCCGCTCATGCTCCACGAGTTGGTCTTGTAGTTGTCGGCGCTTCGCGGTGCTTGCACGTTGTTCACGAACGTCAGGCCCGCATCGACCAGGCCGTACAGCGTAACGCTGCTCTGCGCGCTCGCGGCAGTTGCGAACGATGCGGCGACGGCCGCAACAATCAGAGTCTTCTTCATTGTGTGTTCCTTAGAAAGAGTCTTACGACTCGATAGGGTTGCTCGCGGCGTCTCGACATGTCGGGAGTTGTCCCGCCGTATGCCTTTCACCGATATTCGGCAGCCCAAAGTGTATGGCTCGCCTCTGCGGCGACCAGCCCAAGGACACACAAAAATCTTTTCGAACAATTCAAAAAATGGAATTTCAATATGAGTAAACGCTTAGGCTTCTTGCACTTACCACCGCACTGAAATGTTGCCGCGCGCGCCGGTCCGTGCGTTCAGTTGCGGACATGCGACAGTGGCCCGAACACCACAGGCGTAAACAGTCGGACTCCTCTGATTACCCTTAATCTTGTGCCCCATTAACATCGCGCACGCGAGAGCGGCGCATCTTCCGCTCGTCAACATCAGGGAAAGAGCGTCCCGCATCGCTCGGCAAACCGTCTCACCATGAATCAACTGCAAGCGATGCGCGTCTTCCTCAAAGTCGCCGAAACCGAGTCGTTCGGGCGCGCGGCGGCGGCGCTCGATCTTTCCAATGCGGTCGTCACGCGCTACGTCTCGCTGCTGGAGGCGCATCTCAATACGCGCCTTTTGAACCGCACGACGCGCAGCGTGTCGCTGACCGAGGCCGGCAAGAGCTACGCCGAGGGCTGTCGCGCGGTGATCGAACAAGTGGAGACAATCGAGGCATCGGTTGCGAACAGTTCCGTCGATCCGTCGGGGACATTGAAGCTCGTCGCGTCCGCATCGTTCTCGTTGCTGGAACTGACGCCGATGCTGCGCGCCTTTCGGGACCGCTATCCGAGCGTCAAGCTGCGTTTGACGCTGCTGCACCGCCCGGTGGACCTCGTCGATGAAGGGTTCGACGCCGGCATTGTCGTGCCGCATCTCGTCAACAGCGGCACGCTCATCAGCCGACCGCTCTTCAAGGTCGCGGCGGCGGTCGTCGCCTCGCCGGAATATCTGGAGCGCCGCGGCACGCCCGCGCGTCCGGCATCGCTTGCCAAGCACGACTTCCTTGCGCCATCAGCGGACATACACGGCTCGACGTGGACCTTCACCGGTCCTTCCGGCGTATCGGAAGAGGTCTCGCTAGACCCGGCGTACACGGTGAACAGCTCGCCGATGTTGCGTCAGGCTGCGATGTCCGGCATGGGCATCGCCGTGCTGCCCGAAAGCTACGTCGAGCGCGATATCCAGGCCGGCGCCCTTGTGCGGCTCTTCGCCGGCTACCGGCTCAGGGATGCGGACAAGGAAGTATCCATCGTCTATCCGGGCCGCAGGCATGTCTCGGCGAAGACGCGTTCATTCGTGGACTTCGCGTTGTCGTATTTCCGGGACCGCGCGCCTGTCGAAGCGGGCCTCGTCCCGGCATCCGGGTAAGCCGTGCTTACGCGAGTGCGGCGCACTGCGCTTCGATGCGCCCGAGCAATTCGGTGCATCGATCAATCAGCGCGAGCCCTTCGCGCCGCCTGACCTCACGGCTCTTGTTCGGCAGATCGCGCCGGAATTCTTCGAGCGCATCCAGCAACGGCCTGTATTGCAGCACGCTCGCCGCGCCCAGCACACGGTGATGCCATTCGCGCAGATGCTCGATGGTGCCGCGCTCCAGCAACGGCTCGAGCGCTTCGAGGTCGTCGCGGAACGAAGTGACGAAGGCATCGAGCAATGCCTTCACGGTGGCCTCGCTGCCCCAGAGCTGCGCCATGCCGCTCAGATCGAGTTCGGCGTCGCGGTCCAGCCTTCTGTCCGACGCGCGATGCATCTGCGCTTCGTGTCTGCGCTCGCGACGCCCCGACGCCTTCCAGCGGTTCAGATGCTCGCGCAATGTGGCGAGCCGCGTCGGTTTGACGAGGAAATCGTCCATGCCGGCTTCGCGGCATCGCGTCGCCTCGCTCGAACATGTGCTCGCCGTAATGGCGAGAATCGGCAAGTGACGCCCCGTGCCCCGTTCTTTCGCCCGCACGCGCCGCGCCAACTCGTAGCCGGTCATGTTCGGCATATGGCAATCGGTAATCAGGAAACCGTAACGTGTCGTCTCCAGAGCGGCCAGCGCTTCTGCTCCGTCCTGCACGACATCGCACGCAAAGCCGAGCAGCGAAAGCTGATGCCGGATGAGTTCCTGATTCACGGGATGATCTTCCGCGACGAGCACGAGCTTGCCTTCGTGCAGCGCATCTTCGCGGCCCGGCGCTTCCATGCGCGTCTCGTGGCCGAGCGTGCCGTGCGCCGCAACTTGCGGCATGCCCGTGAGCGCCGCCACGCACGCCGCGCCGAGGCCGCGCCACGATAGCGGATTCACGCTGACGCGAATGTCGTCTTCCAGAATGCGATAGCCCGTGGGCTTCGGCTTCTCGGTGACATGGATCACGCGCGAGCCGAGCCGCAGCGCTTCTTTACGCGTATCGCTGAAAAAGACGAGATCGACGCCATCGAACGTCGCGAGCCGGCGCAAGCGCGGATCATTTGGTTCCATCCGCTCCAGTTCCAGTCCGAGCGCCTGACCGTACCCGAGCAGCGCCGCCGCGACACGCGAGTCGTCGATCGCGACGATGCCGCGCCTCCCGCGCAAGCCTTCCATTTGATATTGCTGAGTCTCGACCGGCACCTTGAGCTGGACGGTCATCGACGTGCCGACGCCCACTTCGCTTTGCAGCGTAAGCGTGCCGCCCATGAGGTCGACGAGCCGGTAGCAGATAGTGAGTCCGAGCCCTGTGCCGCCGAAGCGGCGCGTGGTCGAGGTTTCGGCCTGCACGAAAGGTTCGAAGAGCCGCGCCTGCGCTGTGGGATCGATGCCGATGCCCGTATCGCTCACGCACAGTTCGATAACTTGTTCGGATGCAGACTGTTCGACCGCTCTCACGTGCAGCGAAACTTCGCCCTTGATCGTGAACTTGATCGCATTGCTCATCAAATTGAAGAGAATCTGACGCAGGCGCACGCTGTCGCTGCTAACGCGCGCCGCCACATCCGGCGCGACGTCCACGCGCACCCTCAAGCCCTTTTCGTGCGCCCGCCCGGCGAGCAAGCCGACGGCACTGTCGACGAGTTCGCGCAAGTCGATCGGCGTGGATTCGATGTCCAGCCGCCCCGCCTCGATCTTCGTGTAGTCGAGCAGGTCGTCGAGAATTTGCAGCAGCGCGCTAGCCGAATCCTGAATCATGCCGAGCATTTGCGACTGGTCGGGATTGAGCGGCGTGTTCTCGATGACCTCGACGAGTCCCAGCACGCCGTTCATCGGCGTGCGGATCTCGTGGCTCATCATTGCGAGGAAATCGTCCTTCGCGCGCGAGGCGGCTTCGGCCGCATCTCTCGCACGGGCAAGCTCCTCGGCACGCGCGTGCTCGACGCTGGCGTCGGCCCAATAGCCGCTCCAGACGACCGAGTCGTCGTCTTCGCGATGCGCGACGAGATCGGCGCGTATCCAGCGCGTGACGCCTTTCACGGTGGAACGGAATTCGGTGTGCACGGGGTCCAGCGTGCGCGACGACGCTTCGATCTCGCCGAAGAGCCGCCCGCTGTCTTGTGCGTCGACGTGCTGCAGAATCGTGGTCGGATCGGCGGCGAGCGCCGCGAGGTCGAGGCCGAGCAGCTGCCGCGTGTCACCGTCGATGTACGGGAGGCTGTATTTGCCGCTGCTCGTGCGGCGCAACTGGAAAACGACCGCCGGCAGGGATCGCGTCACGTCGTGAAGGCGCTGCTCGGTCTGGCGCGCGTGCATTTCGGCATCGCGAATGTCGGTGATGTCGATCATCGTCCCGACGACGCCCATGCGCTCACCGTTGGACGCCGAAAACGCGCCCGTCCAGAAGAGTCCGTAACGCGAGCGGCCGCGATTATCGACGAATTCCGCCTCGACTTCCTGCCCCTGGCCTGACTGCAGCGTAGCGGCGGAAATCTCGTTCACGATCCGGCTGTGTTTCTCGCCCCACGCCCCCGCTTCGATGCTCGTGCGCCCGATGACGTCCTCGCGCCGCACGCCGAGCGCCGCTTCGAACGCGCGGTTCACCGCGATGTATCGGTTCTCCATATTCTTCGCGACGAGCGGATACGGGACCACTTCCATCATCGTCTGCTGGAAGCTCAACTGAGTCGCGAGACGCTGTTCCGTCTCGATGCGACGGTTCATCTCACGCTGAAGAAGGATGAACGCCCTAAGCGTGACGGCCAGAACGGCCGCGACGCCGATCAACACCGGCAGCAAACGAAGGGCACTGACGTCCCAGACCACCGCAAGCGGCGCGCTTGCAGGCCGCGACTGCGCCGCACCGGACGCGAAGCATAGCGGCGAGACAAGAAAGCCGACGACGAACCAACAGCGTGCGAGCAACGACCTCAATTCGACCCTCTCCGAAAATGCGCGCTCCGATGGGCTGCCCATGGGGCAGACTGCACCGAGCAATCTCGACGACCAACTTATGAGTCTGATCGTGCGAGCAACAGAGGAAAATCAGAGGCGTCCGAATTATTTCTTATGCCGCTCCGAAAAATGCGGAATCTCGCTCATACGAGCCCGACTTGACGCAAGTATTCGACGAGTTCGGTCTCCGACTCGAGGCCGAGCTTGCGCATGCCACTGCGCTTCTGCGTAGCGATGGTCTTGCTGCTTCGGCCGAAGCGCTTGGCGATTTCATGCACGAGCAGGCCGCTCGCGTACAGCCGAAAGACTTCCCACTCACGCTTGCTCAGGACGCCGGCTAGCGCCGGCACCGTACCCGGTAGCCGAGCGACCGCTTCGTCCACCGAAGGCGAGAGGAAGCAGCGACCTTCCCGGGTGACAGATATGGCTTCGAGAAGGCATTCGAGGGAGTCGCGCTTGTCGACGATGCCGTTGATCCCCAATTGAATCAAGCCGGCCAACATCCGGTTATGCGACATCATGGTGACGACGATCACGCGGGGCCGGGTTTTCTGCCACAGGAAACGCTTAAGAAAGGCGATCGAATTGCTTTCCCCGTCGATACCTCTCATGCCGATATCAGCAAAGACGTAATCGCAAGGCACGGAGCCGACCGCCTCGGCCAACTGCGACGAATCTTGCGCAGTGGCGACCACTTGAATTGCACCGTCCCGCTCCAGAAACGTCGTGATTCCCTTGACGACTGCGGGATGATCGTCCGCGACAATGGCCCTCAGCGGCGAATGTTTTCTCATTTCGTCTTATTGGTCTCATAGCGAGTAGCCGGCCATTGGACGGCGGTGCGCTCCCCACACTCGCTTTTATTCTTGGCGATTACTGCTTGCTCTCAGAGCAGATCGCTGTCGGCAATGAATCGGTAAAGATCGGCGTCTGTCGACAAATCGAGTTTGCGCATGGCCGCGCATTTCTGAGCGCTGATGGTCTTCACGCTGCGGTCGAGTTCTTTCGCGATTTCCGTCACGTTCGCGCCTCGCGCATAACGCTCGATGACTTCGAGTTCCCGCGTGGTCAGGCGCTGCCGGATGAAGCGGGCGCGGCTCTCGACACTGGCCACCGCCATGGTTCGGCGGACCGCCGGACCAAGGTACGTTTCGTTCGCGATGGCCGATACGATGGCGACGTACACCAGATCGAGCCGGTCTTCCTTGCTCAGGAACGCGTGCGCCCCAGCGTCCAATGCTTGCCTGACAAGTGCCGCATTATCATTGCGTGACAGAACGATGATGCGGACGTCCGGATAACAATGCGCGATGTGCTGGATGAGTTGAATGCCGTCTCCGTATCGGCCGCCCGGCATATAAAAATCCACGAGCGCGACATCACAATCGCCGCGTGCCAGCGATTCATCCAATTGCGTGGAATTGGCGCTTCGGCTGACGACTTCCACGTTGGGGAAGTTCGCCGCAAGCCGCTCAATTGCCAGAATGACGAGCGGGTGGTCGTCCGCTATCGCCAACCTTATCCGCCTTGCACGCGAGAAGACCTCGCTACCATTCCCGAATTCCATCGACACAAACCCTTAGTTATGAAGTCCGACAAGCAGACCTGATCCCGAATATAAGCATCGGGCACCACCCCCCCAAAAGACATAAGATGCATCTGAATTGGAAATGCTGCCCTACGCAAATCAGCATAGTCCGCGTGCTCGCACGAACGCGAAGAGACCGGGATCGTTCTTCACGCCGAGCTTGTTCATTGCATCGCGTTTTTGTCGGCTGATGGTGCGCACGTCGCGCTGCAACTCTCTCGCGATCTCGGTGATGGAGCGGCCTTTCGCGAATAGTTTGACCACTTCGATTTCCCTCGGCGAGAGGCGCGGCGCATCGGGCGAGGAAGGCGTTTCGGCGCCGGCCTCCGCGAGGGCCGCGCGAAACGATGCGCTCACGTAGCGGCGGCCAACACTCGCTTGCTTCACGGCGGTCGGCACAAGCTCAATGGGTTCGGCCTTGTCCACGAGGCCCATTGCGCCGGCATTCAAAATCGAGCGAAGAATGGCGACATTGCTGACGCTGGTCAGCACGACAATGCTTATGCCCGGCCAATCCTGTCTGACCTTGCGAATCAAGCAGAGCCCGTCCTGGGCGTCGCAGCCCGGCTCGGGCATGGCGAAATCGGTGACGAGCACGTCGCACGGCGTCTTCCGTAGCTCAGTAAGCAAACTACTCGCATTTCTCGCTTCGCCAATCACGCACAATCCTTCGTCCGCATTGATAAGCGCCTTCATTCCAAGGACTACGAAAGGATGGTCGTCGGCCAACACTACACGAAGCATGAATAGGCCCCCGGTTATCTCTATGTTTTAGTGGCGCCTTTCGACGCGCGAGCCATCGAAACGCCGCCGATGTGCGCGCGGATTAGCGCAATGACGCGCTCGGAAAACCAAACGCCTGCCCGAGCGGCGCTATTCGATTTGACTTGCTTTCAGACTTGCGTTTCCGCAATAAGATGACCAAACGCAAACATAGCTCTCTCAGTATTACAGAATATTTCCCATCAAAATAAGATGTGCGCTAATTCCAAACCATCGGACTACTCCGATTACGCCCGATTTGAATATATGCCGAATGACAGCGATTCACCCGGCGACGTTCTAATCGCCGCCAGTAAATAGCAAATGCCCGTCGGAATTTGCCAAAAAACACTGAGAGAAATAAAAAACGGGCCTCCTGCCAGAAGCAGGAGACCCGTTTTCTCGATGCGTCGCGCGCCGGAGCGCTTATCAGAACGGAATGTCGTCGTCCATGTCGTCGAAGCCGCCGCCGGCAGGCGCGCTCGGGCGGCTCGCGCCGCCACCGGAACCGCCCGCGCGTCCGCCGCCCGAGCCGGAAGGCGCCCGGCCTCCGCCGCCGCCGGAGCGCTCCATCGGCGCGCTGCGGCTGTAGCCGCCATCGTCGCCGCCGCCGGCACCGCCGCGTCCGCCCAGCATTTGCATCTGGTCAGCGACGATTTCGGTCGAATAACGCTCTTGTCCCGATTGATCGGTCCATTTGCGCGTGCGGATGCGGCCCTCGATGTACACCGACGAGCCCTTCTTCAGGTATTCGTTGACGATTTCAGCGAGCCGCCCGAAGAACGCGACACGATGCCACTCGGTGAGCTCTTTCATCTCGCCGGACGCCTTGTCCTTGTAGCGGTCGGTCGTCGCGAGACGAATGTTGGCCACGGCGTCGCCGCTCGGAAGGTAGCGCGTTTCCGGGTCCGCGCCCAGATTGCCTACGAGAATGACCTTGTTGACAGATGCCATGATTTCTCCGGTTGATTCTTTGCCTACTATCAGCCGTGCGGCGCTGTTCGCGCAGGCGTCGCTCTCATGCGAAGCCGGACAGCACGTCTGATTCGATTCAGATGATTAAACGTCTCTTAAGCCGCGCGCCCGGCTTTGCGCGGCGGCGGCTTCATCCACATTGCAACGACAAGCCACGCCAGCACGAGCGCCGAGCACGAGAAGAAGACCGCGCTCGGTCCGTCCAGCTTCAGGAGCCAGCCGCCGACCACCCCGCCCATGGCGAGGCCGATGGACTGCGTCGTGTTGTACACGCCCGCTGCCGCGCCCTTTCGCGTGCCCGGCGCGAGCTTGGACACGAGCGACGGCTGCGATGCCTCCAGCACGTTGAAGCCCAAAAAGTACACGAACAGAATCGCGGCCACGGACCATAGCGTATGGGGAGCCACGCCCAATAACAACTGTCCGAACAGGATAAGCCCGATTGCACCGAGCATGACGGCCTTCATCTTGCCGCGCTTCTCGGCCGCGATGATCGCCGGCACCATCATGACGAAAGCGAGCCCCATGACCGGCAGGTAGATTTTCCAGTGCGACGCCACGGGCAGTCCGCCCGCCTCCAGAATGCGCGGGACGACGAGGAAGAGCGCCGTCTGCGTCGCGTGCAGGACGAGCACGCCGAAGTTCAGGCGCAGCAGTTCGACGTTATGCAGCACTTCGCTGAAGGGCGCCTTGACGTGCACCGGGCGCGTCGGCGGATCGGGGACGATCCAGAGCACGACGCCAACCGCCACGATGGACAGCGCGCCGATCACCGTGAAAAGCCCGCTCATGCCGATCCAGTGAAAGAGAATCGGCGCGCCGACGATCGCCACCGCGAACGACACGCCGATGCTGCCGCCCACCATCGCCATGGCTTTCGTGCGGTTTTCCTCGTGTGTCAGATCCGCGATGAACGCGATCACCGCCGACGACACCGCGCCCATGCCCTGAATCACGCGTCCGGCGATGATCCACGCCATGGAATGCCCGACGGCCGCGACGAAGCTGCCGATTGCGAACACCAGCAGCCCGAACGCGATGACCGGCTTGCGCCCGAGCTTGTCGGAGATCCAGCCGTAGAAGATATAGAGCATCGACTGCGTGACGCCGTAAGCGCCCAGCGCAATGCCGACGAGCAGGACGTTGTCGCCGCCGGGAATCGTTCTCGCGTAGATGGAGAACACCGGCATGATCATGAAGAGACCGAGCATGCGCAGCGCGAAGATGGCAGCGAGCGACACGGTCGCGCGCAATTCCGGCGCGGAGAGACGTGCGGACGTGGCAGACGGATTGGACATCAGAGACGGGAAATGAATGAGGGTCGCGTCTGGCCCGGCCTGTTGCGACGTCAGGCGCGGCCGCCTTGTTCTTGCTCGAAACGGCACCATATGCAGAGGACGACCCGGCGCGCATGGCCGCTGCCCGCTGCGCCGGCAAGACCGCCGCAAGGCCCGCGGCAGGTGGCCTGGGGCCGGCCCGCGGCACGGGGTGCGCGGGCGCCGCGCCCTGCAAAAGTCGTTATAGTAGCAGGTTTGGCCCCCCCTCATTCCCCGCTCGTCGCCGGAACAAACTCGTGGAAGAAATTCGTATTCGTGGGGCTCGCACCCACAATCTGAAGAACGTCAGTCTCGACTTGCCGCGTCACAAGCTGATCGTGATTACGGGGTTGTCCGGGTCGGGCAAGTCGTCGCTCGCGTTCGATACGCTTTACGCCGAAGGCCAGCGCCGTTATGTCGAGAGTCTGTCGGCCTACGCGCGGCAATTTCTACAGCTGATGGAAAAGCCGGACGTCGATCTGATCGAAGGTTTGTCGCCGGCCATTTCCATCGAGCAGAAAGCCACGTCGCATAATCCGCGTTCGACGGTCGGCACGGTCACCGAGATTCACGATTACCTGCGTCTTTTGTATGCGCGCGTCGGCACGCCGTATTGTCCCGACCATCTGATTCCCTTGGAAGCGCAAAGCGTCTCGCAAATGGTGGACGCCGCGCTCGCGCTGCCGGAAGAAACCAAGCTGATGGTTCTCGCCCCCGTGGTCGCGGACCGCAAAGGCGAGCATGTCGAACTGTTCGAGGAAATGCAGGCGCAGGGCTTCATCCGCTTTCGGATTCGCTCGGGCGGCGGCACGGCGAACGAAGGCGTCGCGAAAATCTATGAAGTCGATTCGCTGCCGAAGCTCAAGAAGAACGACAAGCACACGATCGACGTGGTCATCGACCGGCTGAAAGTGCGCCCCGACATGAAGCAGCGTCTCGCGGAATCGTTCGAGACGGCGCTGCGCCTCGCCGACGGCCGCGCGATCGCGCTCGAAATGGACACGGACCACGAGAAGCTCTTCAGCTCGAAGTTCGCGTGTCCGATCTGCTCGTACTCGCTGCAGGAACTGGAGCCGCGCCTTTTCTCGTTCAACAACCCGATGGGCGCGTGTCCCCAATGCGACGGACTCGGCCAGATCACGTTTTTCGATCCGAAGCGCGTGGTCGCGCATCCGTCGCTGTCGCTGGCGGCGGGCGCGGTGAAGGGCTGGGATCGGCGCAATCAGTTCTACTTCCAGATGCTGCAAAGCCTCGCTGCGTTCTACGAATTCGACATCGACGCGCCGTTCGAGGAACTGCCGGAGAAGGTGCGCAAGACGCTGCTCTACGGCTCGGGCAAGCAGGCGATCCCGTTTTCGTACATCAACGAGCGTGGCCGCGCTTCGGTGCGCGAGCATGCGTTCGAAGGCATCATCCCGAATCTGGAGCGGCGCTACCGCGAGACGGATTCGACCGCCGTGCGCGAAGAACTGGCCAAATACCAGAACAATCAGCCCTGTCCGACATGCGATGGCACGCGCCTGCGGCGCGAGGCGCGCTTTGTCAAAGTGGGCTCGGGCGACCAGGCGCGCGGCATCTACGAAGTGAGCGGCTGGCCGCTGCGCGACACGCTCGGCTATTTTCAGACGCTGCGTCTGGACGGCGCGAAGGGCGAGATCGCCGACAAGGTCATCAAGGAGATCGTCGCGCGGCTGTCGTTCCTGAATAACGTCGGGCTGGATTACCTGTCGCTCGAGCGCAGCGCGGAGACGCTCTCCGGCGGCGAGGCGCAGCGCATCCGGCTCGCGTCGCAGATCGGCTCGGGGCTGACGGGCGTGATGTACGTGCTGGACGAGCCGTCCATCGGCCTGCATCAGCGCGACAACGACCGTCTGATCGATACGCTCAAGCATTTGCGCGATATCGGCAACTCGGTGATCGTCGTCGAGCACGACGAAGACATGATCCGCATGGCCGATTACGTGGTCGACATGGGACCGGGCGCGGGCGAACACGGCGGTGTGATCGTCGCGGAGGGCACGCCGCTGCAGGTGCAGAAGGACCCGAACTCCATCACGGGGCAATATCTGTCCGGCAAGCGCACGATCAGCTATCCGGAAAAGCGCAATGCGCCGGACGAGCGGCGGCTGCGCATCGTCGAGGCGCACGGCAATAATCTGAAGCATGTCACGCTCGATCTTCCGGTCGGCCTGCTGACATGCGTGACGGGCGTCTCCGGCTCCGGCAAGTCGACGCTCATCAACGACACGCTTCAGCACGCGGTCGCCCAGCATTTGTATGGCTCGTCGACGGAGCCGGCGCCGTACGAATCCATCGAAGGTCTGGAGCACTTCGACAAGGTGATCGCCGTCGACCAATCGCCGATCGGCCGCACGCCGCGCTCGAATCCGGCCACTTACACCGGCTTGTTCACGCCCATTCGCGAACTGTTCGCGGGCGTGCCGGCGGCGAAGGAGCGCGGCTACGAAGCGGGCCGCTTCTCGTTCAACGTCAAGGGCGGACGCTGCGAAGCCTGTCAGGGCGACGGCGTGCTGAAGGTGGAAATGCACTTTCTGCCGGACGTTTATGTGCCTTGCGACGTGTGCCACGGCAAGCGTTACAACCGCGAGACGCTCGACATCCAGTACAAAGGCAAGAACATCAGCGAAGTGCTCGACCTCACGGTGGAAGCCGCGCACGAGTTCTTCAAGGCGGTGCCGGTCGTCGCGCGCAAGTTGAGGACCCTGCTCGACGTGGGACTCGGCTACATCCGCCTCGGCCAGTCGGCGACGACGCTTTCGGGCGGCGAAGCGCAGCGCGTCAAGCTTTCGCTGGAACTGAGCAAGCGCGATACCGGTCGGACGCTATATATCCTCGACGAACCGACGACCGGCCTGCACTTTCACGACATCGCGCTCTTGCTCGAAGTGATTCACCGGTTGCGAGATCAGGGCAACACGGTCGTCATCATCGAGCATAATCTGGACGTGATCAAAACCGCCGACTGGGTAATCGACCTCGGTCCGGAAGGCGGCGCGGGCGGCGGGCAGATCATCGCGCAGGGGACGCCGGAGCAGGTCGCGAAGTCGAAGGCGAGCTTCACGGGCCGCTACCTCGCGCCGCTGCTTCAGCGTCCGAAGTCGGCCGCCTGACAACCGCCGCAGCCCGGCGGCAAGAACAACCGTGGTAGGCAGCAGCGAAAAGGGAACGCAGTCATGGGGAAGCGCAACGAAGCGGCCAACGAGGAGCGACGCGTACGGGACATGCCGGCGCGCCCCGTCAGGCTGACGAGCGACATGAGCCTGCCCAAGCTCCCCGCCGTGGAGATCGGCAGTTACATCGCGGCGTTCCTCGCCATGTTCCTCGTGCTGCATCTCAAGCTGCTGGGCGCGCTGCTTGCGGGCATGCTCGTGTTCCAGCTGGTACACATGATCGCGCCCGTCATCGAGCGGCACGTGATGAGCAAGGGCGCGCGGCTGATCGCGGTCGTGCTGATCTCGGCCATCATCATCGGCGGGCTGACCGGCCTCACCATTGCGACCATCGAGCATTTCGAGCACGACGTCCCGAGCCTGCAGCGGCTGCTGGACCAATTGGTGAGCGTCACGTCGCATGCGCGGCTGCGCGTGCCGGACTGGATCGCGAATTATTTGCCGGTCGACGCCGGCCAGATGAAGGAGCGCGCCGCCGAACTCATGCACAAGCACGCCGAGCAGTTGCAGGAAGGCGGCCGGGACATGGCGCGCGGCTTCGGGCATATTTTGATCGGCATGATCATCGGCGCGATCATCGCGGTGGGCGCGCCGAAGCAGACGCATCGGCTGCCGCTATCGACGGCGCTCGTCACGCGCGTCTCGCGTTTTGCCGACGCCTTCCGCCGCATCGTGTTCGCGCAGATCAAGATTTCGGCGATCAACGCCGCGTTCACCGCGCTCTATCTTCTCGTCGCGCTGCCGCTCTTTCACGAACGCCTGCCGCTCTCCAAGACGCTCGTGTTGATCACGTTCATCCTCGGCCTCTTGCCCGTGGTCGGCAATCTGATCTCGAACACCATCATCGTCGCGATCTCGTTTTCGGTGTCGTTCGGCACGGCGGTCGCGTCGCTCGCGTTTCTCATCGTCATTCACAAGCTCGAATACTTCCTGAACGCGCGGATCATCGGCGGGCAGATCGAGGCGCGCGCGTGGGAACTGCTGCTTGCGATGCTCGCGATGGAAGCCGCGTTCGGTCTGCCGGGCGTCATCGCCGCGCCCATTTTCTATGCGTACATCAAGCGCGAGCTGATCTATCTGCGGCTCGTCTGACCGCCGCCGCCCAAAAGCAAAGAAGCCCGCTCGATCCGAAGATCAGCGGGCTTTCTTACTTTATGGCACCTAGCAGCGTCTAGCGGAACACGACCGTCTTGCTTCCGTTGAGCACGATCCGATGCTCCACATGCCATTTCACCGCGCGCGCGAGCGTCACGCACTCGACGTCGCGGCCGATCGCCGTCAACTGATCCGGCGTCATGCTGTGGTCCACGCGTTCCACTTCCTGCTCGATGATCGGGCCTTCGTCGAGATCCGTCGTCACATAGTGCGCGGTCGCGCCGATCAGCTTCACGCCGCGATCGAACGCCTGATAGTACGGCTTCGCGCCCTTGAAGCTCGGCAGAAACGAATGGTGAATGTTGATCGCGCGGCCGGCGAGCTTGTCGCACATGTCCGGCGACAGAATCTGCATGTAGCGCGCGAGCACGACGAGATCGGTATCGTGCTGGTCGATGATCTCCATCACGCGCGCTTCCTGCGCGGCCTTCGCCTGCGCGGTGCCGCCGTTGAGCGGCAAGTGATGGAACGGAATGTCGTAGCTCGCGGCGAGCTGATAAAAATCCTTGTGGTTCGAAACGATCGCCGGAATCTCGATCTGCAATTGTCCCGTGCGATAGCGGAACAGCAGATCGTTCAGGCAATGGCCGATTTTCGACACCATGATGACGACGCGCGGCTTCGCCAATGCATCGTGCAATTCCCAGCGCATGCCGAACTCATCGGCGAGCGTGGCGAACGACTTGCGCAGCGCCTCGAGGCCGGGATCGCCGCCCACTTCCTGAAAATGCACCCGCATGAAGAATTCGCCGGTGCGGCTGTCGCCGAATTGCGCCGAATCCAGAATGTTCGCGCCGAGATCGAACAGAAAACCGGAGACGGCATGCACGATTCCCGGCCGGTCCGGGCACGACAACTTCAGGATAAAACTATGTTCGGTCGACATGAACCGGTTACTCCTTCCTCAATGCGTTGATGCTCGATGTTCAAACGGGCGGCGGCGCGTAGAGCGCCTCGATGCCCTGGCAGGCGTCTTCGTCGATCCAGCGATGGCGCAGCAGGCAGTCGAGCGTGGCGAGGCTCGCATCGACGGTCATCTCGCCTTCTTCGATCCAGCGCGCGACTTCGTCGATGCTCGCCTCGCGATGCTCGGCGACTTCTCCATCCTGATTGCGCGGCGTGAAGTCCGGCGGCAGCGCGATGTCGTACACGAAGATCTGTTCCGCCTGCGTGCCTTCCGGCGCTGATTGCAGTACGTGGAACGTGCCGCCGGGCGTCGCGGTCATGGCCAGTTTTTCGGGCATTCCCGCTTCTTCCCAGCACTCCTTGGCGAGCGTCGGCATCAGCCCGTAACCCCAGCCGACGCCGCCCGCCACCACGTTGTCCAGCATGCCGGGATCGGTCGACTTGGTGTGGCTGCGCCGCGCGATCCAGAGCCGCGGCGCGCTATCCCGATATTTTACGATGCCGTTCACATGCACCGCGTAAGTGATCGTGCCGAAGAAGCGCGACGCCGCGCGCTCGATGAACGCGAGCGGCGCGGCGTCGAAATGATTGCGGATCGCGTAGGTTTCGTCGCGCCAGCCGGGAATGATGCCCTCGGCGTGCAGCGCGGCGATGACGGTGGCGAGCGCCGCGGTGCGCGCGTCGATACCGCCGAGCGACGGATTCAGGCGCACGTCGGCGTCGCCGACCACGAACGTTTCCGGCCAGCGCGCGAGCAAGTCGACATCCGTCCTGCGAATCCAGCCGACGCGTTCATCGCCGATGAAGAACGGCACGTGCGCGGCGGCGTCGAAGCGGCGGGCGGCGACGAGGCAAGGCAAAGTCATGAAGGCTCCGGCGGGACCGTGGCAAAGAAAGACCGACGCGTGCGCGCCGTGCGAAAAGCGAAATCAGTCGCGCAGCGCCACGCGAATGCCGAGCACGATAAACGTCATGCCCGCGAGCCGGTCGAGCCAGACGCCCACGCGCGGACGGCGCTTGAGCCACGCGCCGATCATCCCCGCGCCGATGCCGAAGAGCGAAAACACGGCGACCGTCTGCAACATGAACACGCCGCCCAGCTCGAACATTTGCAGCATCACGCTTTGCGCGCCATGCGGATCGACGAACTGCGGCAGGAACACGATAAAGAACAGCGTGACCTTCGGATTGAGCATGTTGCCGAGCACGCTCTGCCGAAACACGGTCGACAGCGGCTGACTCGGGCGCGCGTGCGCCGTCGCGAGGCCGTGGCTGCGCAGCGCCTTGATGCCGATCCACACGAGGTACGCCGCGCCCGCGAGCTTCACCGCCTGAAACGCGAGCGGTGACGAGCGCAAGAGCGCCGCAACGCCCAGAGCGGCGAGCGTCGTATGAAAGATCACGCCGCACGCGAAACCCAGCGCCGCGACGACGCCCGCGAGCCGGCCTTGCGAGATGCCGCGCGCGAGCACTTGCAGATTGTCAGGCCCCGGCGCGATGGTGATTGCGACCGACGTCGCGAGAAACAAAAGTATGTTCGGCATCAATGGCCTCCGAACTCGCAGACCGTGTAGAGCGGCAAGCCGCCGTCGCGCAGCAGCTTGGAGCCGCCGAGATCGGGCAAGTCGATGATCGCGGCCGCTTCGACGACCTTCGCGCCGAGCCGCTCCAGCAGAATCTTGCCGGCCATCATCGTGCCGCCGGTCGCCACGAGATCGTCGACGATCACGACGCGGTCGCCGGGCTGGCACGCGTCCTCGTGAATCTCGACCGTCGCGCTGCCGTATTCCAGCTCGTACGACTGCGAGAGCGTCTTGTACGGCAGCTTGCCCTTCTTGCGAATGGGCACGAAACCGAGACTCAGCTCGTACGCGAGAATCGGCCCGATGATGAACCCGCGTGCATCCATGCCCGCGATGACGCTCAGGTTCGCGTCGATATAACGCTGCACGAACAGGTCGATGAGCGTGCGCAGCGCGCGGCGGTCCTGCAGAACGGGCGTGATATCGCGGAACTGGACGCCGGCTTGCGGCCAGTCTTCGACCGTGCGCACGCGCTCCTTGATGAACCGCGCCGCATCTGACGATGCAGACGAAGCGCTCGATGAAATGGTGGACATGACTTCTCCGAAATCCGCGCTGTGAGGCCGCGCTTGCCTGATGAAGAGAACTTAGGCTGCCCGGCGATTGCGCGAAAGCCGTTCCTCGGCCTGCGCGAGCACTTCGGGCAGGCCGCGCAACACGACGATGTCGTTCGCGCGGAGCCTGGTTTCGGGGTCCGGCTGGACGCCCCGGATGCCATGACGGCGAATGGCGGTCACTTCGACACCGTTGCCGACGAGACCGAGATCGTCGAGCGAATGCCCGACCGCCTCCGAATGTTCGTCGATCGGTACGGATTGTAGCCGCACCTGCTCGTGGCCATCGTCGTCGTCCAGATCGTCCGCGCCGTGGAAATAGCCGCGCAACAGGCTGTAGCGCGCATCGCGCATTTCTTCCACGCGCCGCACGACGCGGCGCATCGGCACGCCCATCAGCACGAGCGTATGCGAGGCGAGCATCAGACTGCCTTCGACGATCTCCGGAATTACTTCCGTCGCGCCCGCGGCGGTCAGCTTTTCGAGATCGGCGTCGTCCACCGTGCGCACGATCACCGGCAGCGTCGGCGCGAGTTCGTGGATGTTGTGCAGCACGCGCATCGCGGACGGCGTGTTCGCGTACGTGATCGCGACCGTCGCCGCGCGGTTCAGCCCCGCCGCGACCAGCGATTCACGCCGCCCGGCATCGCCGAAGACGACCGATTCGCCCGCCGCCGCGGCAGCCGCCACGCGATCCGGGTCGAGATCGAGCGCCACGTACGAAATGCCTTCCTGTTCCAGCATTCGCGCGAGGTTCTGCCCGGCGCGGCCGTAGCCGCAAATAATGACGTGGCCGCTCTGCTTGAGACTTTGCGTCGCGATCTTCGTCATTTGCAGCGATTGCAGCATCCATTCCGTCGACGACAGCCGCAGCACGATTCGATCCGCGTTCTGAATGATGAACGGCGCGGCGAGCATCGAGAGCAGCATCGCGGAAAGGAGCGCCTGAAGGATGGTGGCGTCGACCAGATGCGAGTCCCGAATGAGGTTCAGGAGCACGAAGCCGAATTCCCCCGCCTGCGCGAGCCCGAGCCCGGTGCGCATGGCGACGCCGGGCGGCGAGCCGAACAGGCGCGCGAGGCCGGTGATCATCACGGCTTTCAGCAAAATGGGCACGACGAAGAACGCGAGCACGAGAAGCGGGTGCTCCCAGATCACGCGCGGATTCAGCAGCATGCCCGTCGTCACGAAGAACACGCCGAGCAGCACGTCGCGAAACGGCTTGATGTCTTCTTCCACCTGATGCCGGTACGGCGTTTCCGCGATCAACATGCCCGCGATGAACGCGCCGAGCGCGAGCGACAGCCCGAACTTGTCCGTGATGAACGCCGCGCCGAGCGTCACCAGCAGCAGGTTCAGCATGAACAGCTCTTGCGAGCGCCGCCGCGCGACGAGGTCGAACCAGCGCGTCATGAACTTCTGGCCGAGGAACAGCAAAACCGTCAGCGCGACGACGATCTTTACCGCCGCGATGCCGAGCCACATCACGAGTTGCGACGAATTGCCGTTAGCGAATGCCGCGATGATGATGAGGAGCGGCACGACCGCGAGATCCTGAAACAGCAGCACGCCAAAGATATTGCGGCCGTGCTCCGATTCAAGTTCGAGCCGCTCCGCGAGCAGCTTGCTCACGATCGCGGTGGACGACATGGACAGCGCGCCGCCGAGCGCGAAGCTCGCCTGCCACGACATGGTGGTCCAGAACTGCGCGAGCCACCCGGCGACGAGCGCGAAGACGATCGTCGCGCCGACCTGGCTCGCGCCGAGCCCGAAGACGATACGCCGCATCGAGCGCAGCTTCGCAAGCGAGAATTCGAGACCGATGGAGAACATCAGAAACACGACGCCGAATTCGGCGAGGTGCTGCGCGCGCTCGGTATCCGGTGCGATACCGGCCGCGTGCGGACCGACGATAATGCCGACGGCCAGATAACCGAGCATCGGCGGCAAGTTGAAGAAACGAAATACGACGACGCCCGCCACCGAACACAGCAGCAACAACAGCGTCATTTCGAGCGGGGAAGTCATCCGTCCAGCGTCCTCGTCGTCAGCGCGCCGATACGTGTCCGGCGCGGCGTTTTCGGTGTCGTGGGAAGCCCCTTTTGCCAGGGCTCGCGGGGGCGGATAAGCGGCGGCGCGCCGCGCACCGTAAGGCGCGGCGAAGAAACGCCTTTGCTATACTCCGCGAATGATAGCGAAAATCAATGGCGACCGGGCACTGGCGCTGGCTCGCAGCGTAATCCAGATTGAAGCGGACGCGGTTCGCGGTCTCTCGGACCTTCTCGACGACAACTTCACCAACGCGGTCGAAGCCCTGCTCGGCTGTCGCGGCCGCGTGGTCGTGTCGGGTATCGGCAAGTCGGGACACGTCGCGCGCAAGTTCGCCGCCACGCTTGCGTCCACCGGCACGCCGGCGTTTTTCGTGCATCCGGCCGAAGCGAGCCACGGCGATCTCGGCATGGTCACCGCCGACGACATCTTCATCGCGCTATCGAACTCCGGCGAGACCGAAGAACTCGTCGCCATTCTCCCGCTCATCAAGCGCCTCGGCGCGAAACTCATCGCCATTACCGGCCGTCCGGAGTCGAGCCTCGCGCAACTCGCGGACATGCACCTGAACGCACGCGTCGAAAAAGAAGCCTGCCCGATGAACCTCGCGCCGACCGCCAGCACGACCGCCGCGTTGGCGCTCGGCGACGCGCTCGCCGTCGCGGTCCTCGACGCACGCGGCTTCGGCCCCGACGACTTCGCGCGTTCGCATCCCGGCGGCGCGCTCGGCCGGCGTTTGCTGACCTACGTGCGCGACGTCATGCGCGTGGGCGACGAGGTTCCCGTCGTGCCGCTCGACGCAACTGTTTCAGACGCCCTCTTTCAGATCACCGCGAAGCGCATGGGCATGACGGCGGTCATCAACGGCAATCGTCACGTGGAAGGCATCTTCACGGACGGCGACCTGCGCCGCATTCTCCAGCGCGACGGCGATTTCCGCTCGCTCAAGCTCGCGGACGTGATGACGCGCAATCCGCGCACCATCGGTCCGGACCATCTCGCGGTGGAAGCCGTGGAACTGATGGAGCGCCATCGCATCAATCAGATGCTGGTCGTCGACGCCGATGCGACGCTGATCGGCGCACTGAACATGCACGACCTCTTCTCCAAGAAGGTAATCTGATGGCGCAGAAGCCTTTCCCCGCCGAGCGCGCGAGCCGCATCAAGCTCATGGTGTTCGATATCGACGGCGTTTTCACCGACGGCAGCCTGTACTTCAGCGCCGAAGGCGACACCATGAAGTCGTTCAATTCGCTCGACGGCCACGGCGTGAAGCTGCTCGAACGCATCGGCGTGCAGACGGCGATCATCACCGGGCGGCAGTCGGGAATCGTCGCGGCGCGGGCGAAGGAACTGGGCATCACGCATCTTTATCAGGGCGTCGCGGACAAGACGGTGGCGCTCGCGCAATTGCTCGACGCGACCGGCATCGCCGCCGCCGAATGCGGCTACATGGGCGACGACTGGCCCGATCTCGCCGTCATGCGCCGCTGCGGATTCGCCGCCGCGCCGGCCAACGCGCATGCGGAAGTGAAAGAGCGCGTGCATTGGGTAACCGAAGCACGCGGCGGCCACGGCGCCGTGCGCGAAGTGTGCGATGCGATTCTCCGCGCACAGAATCGCTATGACGCGCTGCTCGCGGCGGCGCTCGGAGACTGACGCCATGCCGCCCACCCGACGCCTCACTTCGCTGTTGCCGCTTCTGGCTATGGCGGCGCTCGCGGGCATCACGTACTGGCTGCTGCAGGCCACGCTGCCGTCCGCGCCGCAGGCGCCCGAGCAGCCTAAACGTCACACGCCCGACTACTTCGCGGATAACTTCTCCGTCTCCGAACTGGATTCCACCGGCACGACGCAATACCGGCTGACGGCGAAATCCATGGTCCATTACGAGGACGACGAGAACAGCGACCTGACGCTGCCCGCCGTGCGCATGTTCCAGCCGCAAAAGCCAATCGTGACGGCCACGGCGCAGCGCGGCACGGTGAACGGCGACGTGTCGATCGTCGATCTCTACGACAACGCCCGCATCCTGCGCGCGGCCGGTTACGGCGATCCGCAGATGCAGGCGGATTCGCAGCATTTTCGCGTGCTGGTGAACGACGATGTCATCGAAACGGAAAAGCCGGTTAAACTTCAGCGCGGTCCGTCGGTGATGACCGCCAACGGCATGAACTACAACAACGTCACCCGGGAAATGAAGCTCTTCGGTAACGTGCGCGGCGCGATCGCGGCCACGGATATCAATGGCGGCTCCTCCAAGTGAACCCGGCATTCCATCCTGATCTTGACTGCATGAACCACAGCTTCCCTTGTCCCGATGGCGGCCCCGCGGGCGCGACGTTCGCGCATCGCACCACCGCGCGCGTGAGGCGTGTGATGCGGGCCGCGCTGGCCGCAGCCGCCGCCGCGCTCGTCGCGCTGCCGCTCGCGGGCTTCGCGCCCGCCGCGCACGCCGAAAAAGCCGACCGCGACAAGCCGCTCAACATCGAAGCGGACAACATGTCCTACGACGATCTGAATCAGAAGAACGTCTTCACCGGTCACGTCGTCGCGACCAAGGGCACCATCGTCATCAAGGCGGATCGCGTGGAAGTCACGCAGGATCCGCAGGGCTATCAGTACGCGACCGGCACGTCCACCGGCAGCAATCTGTCGTACTTCCGCCAGAAGCGCGACGGCGTCGACGAATACATCGAAGGCAATGCCGTGCGCATCGACTATGACGGCAAGAACGACTTCACCAAGCTCACGACGCGCGCCGTGGTGCGCCGCCTGCAAGGTCTGACCACGGTTCAGGACGAAGTGCGCGGCAGCGTCATCACCTACGACGGGCAGAAAGACTTCTACACGGCGAGCGCCGGCAAGGACGTGGCCGGTCCAGGCAACCCGAGCGGCCGCGTCCGCGCGATGCTCGCGCCCCGCTCCGGCGGCGCCGCGCCGCTCAACGGCTCGCCCGCGACCCTCGCGCCGTCGAACACCATTCAAGGAACGCCGCAGCAGTGAATTCGCCCGCCCTGTCCCCAAGCAAGCCGGACGGCAAGTCGAGTTCGCTCGTCGTCCGCAACCTGAAGAAGCGGTACGGTTCGCGCACCGTCGTGAAAGACGTCTCGCTCGACGTGAAGAGCGGCGAAGTCGTCGGTCTGCTCGGCCCGAACGGCGCGGGCAAGACCACGTCGTTCTATATGATCGTCGGCCTCGTGCCGCTCGACGCGGGCGAAATCGATCTCGACGGCAAATCCATCAGCCTGCTGCCGATCCATCAGCGCGCGCATCTCGGCCTGTCGTATCTGCCGCAGGAAGCGTCCGTGTTCCGCAAGCTCACCGTCGAGCAGAACATTCGCGCCGTGCTGGAACTGCAAACGGACGCGTCGGGCAAGCGACTGTCGAAGGATGCCATCACGCAGCGCGCGGAGGCCCTGCTCGACGAACTGCAAATCGCGCATCTGCGTGAAAATCCGGCGCTCTCGCTGTCGGGCGGCGAGCGGCGGCGCGTGGAAATCGCACGGGCGCTCGCGACGAATCCCAGCTTCATTCTGCTCGATGAACCCTTCGCCGGCGTCGATCCGATCGCCGTGCTGGAAATCCAGAAGATCGTGAAGTTTCTGAAGCAGCGCAACATCGGCGTGCTGATCACGGACCACAACGTGCGCGAGACGCTCGGCATTTGCGACCACGCTTACATCATCAGCGACGGCAGCGTGCTCGCGGCCGGCGCGCCGAGCGAGATCATCGAGAATGAGAACGTGCGGCGCGTCTATCTCGGCGAGCATTTCCGCATGTAGCGTCAGCGCGATCCGGCGCTCGGCGATGCGGCGGATTACCGCATCTCCCGTGCGAAGACAGCAAAACTTACGTGCCGCCCTCGAGGCGGCACGCGCTTTTTTGGTTGGGCCGCGAGGTTTCGCGCGCGTGGCAAACTCTCTACAATGAAATAAAACTTTGCCATGAAAGCCAGCCTCCAACTTCGCCTATCGCAGCATCTTGCGCTCACCCCGCAACTGCAGCAGTCCATCCGGCTGCTGCAGTTGTCGACGCTCGAACTGCAGCAGGAAGTGGCGATGGCCGTCGCGCAAAACCCGCTGCTGGAAAACGACGACGACTGGATCGCGAGCCCCCTTCGCGTGGCCGCAGACGGCTCGCTGATTGCCACGGCCGGCGCGAGCAGCGCCGCCCCCGAGCCGATGATGAGCAACGGCTCGACTTCCAGTTCGTCGAGCTCCGAACGATCGGAAAGCAGCGAGCCGCAGGGCGTCGATGAGTACAACGGCCTTTCATCCGACGGCGGCACGGATTCGAGCAACTGGAATTTGGAAGACTACGGCCGTTCGAGCAACGCCTCCGACGACGACGACCTCCCGCCGCTGCAAATCCACGAATCGACAACGACGCTGCGCGACCATCTCACCGCGCAACTGCGCATGACGCAGGCGAACCAGCGCGACCGCGCGCTGATCACGTTTCTGATCGAATCGCTGGATGAGGACGGGTATCTCACGTCGTCGCTGGAAGAAATTCAGGCAGATTTGCCGGACGAACTCGAAGTCGATGTCGACGAACTCAGCGCGGCATTAGCCTTGCTCCAGAGTTTCGACCCGCCGGGTGTCGGCGGCCGGTCGGCGTCGGAGTGTCTGAAGCTGCAATTGCTGCGGCTCGATGCATCGCCCACGCGCACGCTCGCGCTCGATATCGTCACGAACCATCTGGAACTGCTCGCCGCGCGCGACTTCACGCGCTTGCGCAAGCAACTGAAGGCAAGCGACGACGCGCTGAGAGACGCGCATGTGCTGATCCGGTCGCTGGAGCCGTTTCCCGGCGCCGCATACGGCAAGAGCGAAGCGGACTACGTGGTGCCGGACATTCTGGTGCGCAAATCCGCGAGCGGATGGACCGCGGAGCTGAACCCGGAGATCGTGCCGCGGCTGCGGATCAACCATCTGTACGCGAACATTTTGCGCAACAACCGTGGCGATCCGGGCAGTGGTTCGCTGCGTCAACAGCTTCAGGAAGCACGCTGGCTGATCAAGAATATCCAGCAGCGCTTCGAGACGATTCTTCGCGTCGCGCAGGCAATTGTCGAGCGTCAGAAGAACTTTTTTGCGCATGGTGAAATCGCCATGCGGCCCTTGGTTTTGCGGGAGATTGCTGATACGCTGGGTTTACACGAATCGACGGTTTCTCGTGTGACCACCGGGAAGTACATGCTCACCCCATTCGGGACGCTTGAATTTAAGTACTTCTTTGGATCGCACGTTTCCACCGACACGGGCGGCGCCGCATCCTCCACGGCGATCCGGGCCCTCATCAAGCAACTGATAGGAGCGGAAGACCCGAAAACGCCTCTTTCAGACAGCCGCATCGCCGAACTGCTGGCGGAACAAGGCTTCGTGGTCGCGCGGCGCACCGTCGCCAAATACCGCGAGGCGCTGAAAATCCCCGCAGTCAATCTGCGCAAGTCTCTTTGACCCGTCTCTGTGGTTCACCGCATACCGCGGTGGACTTTTACCGGCCGCAATCGCGAAAGCGCGGACGAGCCGGCCAAGCGGCCCGTTCCTTGCGCGTACAAACATCGTGCACGGCGGGACGCGTAGCCGACCGGTATCGGACGAGCCGCCGTGGTTCAACGGCCCTTAGCTTGGAGAGCAACTATGAATCTGAAGATCAGTGGACACCACCTCGAATTGACGCCTGCGTTGCGCGAGTTTGTGATCACGAAGCTGGACAGAGTGCTCCGTCATTTTGATCAGGTGATGGATGGCAACGTTGTCCTCTCGGTCGACACTCATAGGGACAAGGACAAGCGCAACAAGGCGGAAATCAATCTGCACCTGAAGGGCAAGGACATTTTCATCGAGAGTTGTGACGCTGATATGTACGCCGCCATCGACCTGATGGTCGACAAGCTGGATCGCCAGGTCATTCGCCACAAGGACAAGATCCAGGGTCACGCACACGAAGCCGCGAAGTACCGCGAAGAAGCGCACGGCCTGGAAGCGCCCTCGCCCTGAGCGGCAGGCGCGCTAAACGACGCAGCCCGCCGGCCATCGGCGGGCGCAATTCGAGGCATTCCTCGAATGTAAAAGCGCCAGAGAAACGCCCGCTTCGGACAAACGCCGCCCATTGGCGGCGTTTTTGTTGCATAGTGCATGACAGCGTGGCACAAAGCATTGATTTTCCGAGCTTTGTACTGCACATTCGAATGCGGCGACTGCAATGGCGCGCTGCACCATTGCGCTGTCCCCTGTTCTATAATGAGCCGGTTATGATCGGGGTCCGCAGTACGGGAACGCCGCAGGGAACGCCGCAAGCGCATCTTCCGTATCACCATCGCCGTGAGCGCTTTCAGACAGCAGCCACGATGAGGAGCTATCAGGCCACGCATCAGCCTGCCAACATGAATCGTTTAGCCAAATTTCTTCCCATCGAGAACGTGGTTCTCGGACTGTCCGTCACCAGCAAGAAGCGTGTATTCGAGCAAGCGGGCCTGATCTTCGAGAACCAGAACGGCATCGCCCGCAGCATCGTCACCGACAACCTCTTCGCCCGCGAGCGCCTGGGTTCCACCGGGCTCGGCGAAGGCGTCGCCATTCCGCATGGCCGCATCAAGGGGCTGAAGCAGCCGCTCGCTGCCTTCGTGCGCCTGGCCGAGCCTGTCGCGTTCGAATCGCCCGACGGTCAGCCGGTGTCGCTCCTCATCTTCCTGCTCGTGCCCGAACAGGCTACGCAGCAGCACCTCGAAATTTTGTCGGAGATCGCGCAACTGCTCTCCGACAGCGAAGCGCGCGAGCGTCTGCACAAGGAAGAGAACCGTGAGGCGCTGTACCAGGTGCTCACGCAATGGCAACCGTAATCGCTTCTTAGACGCGGGCCACCGCTTCTGAAAAACGCACCGAGCGCGCCGCGCCGCTCGCGCGCTTTTGACGCGTCTCGCGTGCGCGGTGCTTCTGCGGCACAATCGGTCACACGCAGCGCCATGCGGCGAATCGAAGCTCAGGCTTCGTCACGCGAAGGCTGCTCCCGGCTTCCAACGGAGTTCCGGCCTCATGGATACGTCCAGCATCAACGCCCAAAGTATTTTCGACGACAACGCCGCCGCTCTGAAACTCAGCTGGCTCACCGGGCACGAAGGCTGGGAACGCGGGTTTTCGAGCGAAACGGTGGCGAACGCAACGTCGAGCGCCGACCTCGTCGGCCACCTGAATCTCATTCACCCGAACCGCATTCAGGTGCTGGGCGACGCCGAGATCAACTACTACCAGCGCCAATCCGACGAAGACCGCTCGCGCCACATGGCCGAGCTGATCGCGCTGGAGCCGCCGTTCCTGGTCGTAGCGGGCGAAGTGGGCGCGCCGCCCGAACTCGTGCTTCGCTGCACGCGCTCGTCGACGCCGCTTTTCACCACGCGCATGTCGGCGGCGGCCGTCATCGACAGTCTGCGCGCGTATATGTCGCGGATTCTCGCGCCGCGCGCCACGCTGCACGGCGTGTTCATCGACATTCTCGGCATGGGCGTGCTGCTGACGGGCGATTCCGGCCTCGGCAAAAGCGAACTCGGCCTCGAACTTATCAGCCGCGGCCACGGACTCGTTGCCGACGACGCCGTCGATTTCGTGCGTCTCGGTCCGGATTTCGTCGAGGGACGCTGCCCGCCGCTCCTGCAAAACCTGCTGGAAGTGCGCGGCCTCGGCCTGCTCGATATCAAGACCATCTTCGGGGAGACCGCGGTGCGCCGGAAGATGAAGCTCAAGCTGATCGTGCAGCTCGTGCGCCGCCCGGACGGCGAATTCCAGCGCCTGCCGCTCGAAAGCCAGACCGTCGATGTGCTCGGCCTGCCCATCAGCAAAGTGACGATTCAGGTCGCCGCAGGCCGCAACCTTGCTGTACTGGTGGAAGCGGCAGTGCGCAACACGATTCTGCAATTGCGCGGCATCGACACCTTGCGCGATTTCATGGACCGTCAGCGGCTTGCCATGCAGGACCCGGACAGCCAGTTTCCCGGCAAACTCGTCTGAAGCCCGCGCGTCTTCACGGAATCCGCACGAAGTCCGTACGATACGCAGGTGCTAAGATGAAGCGAACGAGCACACTTCCATGCGTATCATCCTGATTACCGGCATTTCCGGCTCCGGCAAGTCCGTCGCGCTCAACGCGCTCGAAGACGGCGGCTACTACTGCGTCGACAACCTGCCTCCGCGCTTTCTGCCCGAACTCGCCGCGTATCTCGCGAGCGAGGGGCAGCAGCGTCTCGCCGTCGCGATCGACGCCCGTTCGAGCCTGTCGCTCGACGAAGTTCCGTCCATCATCGACAACCTCACGAAAGCCTACGACCTGCGCGTGCTGTTTCTCAACGCCAGCACGCAGGCGCTCATTCAACGCTTCTCCGAAACACGCCGCCGTCATCCGCTGTCCGGTCCTCCGGGGCACGACGCGAGCGTGGGCGTGCTGAATTCGCTTGGCGAAGCCATCGAGCGGGAGCGCGAACTCGTCGCGGGACTCGCGGAATACGGGCATCAGATCGACACGAGCAACCTGCGTGCGAACGTGCTGCGCGCGTGGGTGCGGCGCTTCGTCGAAACCGACGCCGCCGATCTCACGCTGATGTTCGAATCGTTCGGATTCAAGCGCGGCGTGCCGCTCGACGCCGATCTCGTCTTCGACGTGCGCACGCTGCCGAACCCGTACTACGACCGCGAGTTGCGCCCGTTCACCGGCCGCGATCAGCCGATCATCGACTATCTCTCGGCTCAGCCGATGGTCGGCGAAATGATCGACGATATCGACGGCTTCGTCGGCAAATGGCTGCCGCGTTTTCGCGACGACAACCGCAGCTATCTGACCGTCGCAATCGGCTGCACGGGCGGGCAGCATCGCTCGGTGTATATCGCGGAGGCGCTCGCCGCGCGCTTTCGCGACGCTGCAACCGTGATCGTGCGGCATCGTGACGCGCCCATTCCCGTGGATGAGAGCGCGAGCACCACGCGAACCTGATCGCCGCGCAGGCGGTCCACCCTGGAGGGGTGCGATGTCCTCGAATCCCGCGAATCCCGCGAATCCCGTTCTCTTCGACGTGCCGCTGTTTCCGCTGCACACGGTGCTTTTCCCCGGCGGGCTTCTGCCGCTCAAGATCTTCGAGGCGCGCTATCTCGACATGGCGCGCGGCTGCCTGCGCGAAAAGACGCCGTTCGGCGTGTGTCTTCTGAAGAGCGGGCACGAGATCGCGTCGCCGGGTGAGCCGTCGGTGCCCGAGAACGTGGGCTGTCTCGCGGAAATCATCGAATGCGATGTGGATACCTTCGGGCTGCTGCTCGTGCAGGCGCGCGGCACGGAGCGGTTCCGGCTGCTTTCGCATCGCGTGGAGGCGAGCAATCTGCTCGTCGGCACCGCCGAGCTATATGGCGACGACCGGCCGTTGCAAGGCGCGGAGGCGCTCGCCAAGTTCGGCGCGTGCGCGGAAGTGCTCGAACGGATCATCGAGGCCATCAAGACGCGCGAGCCGGAGAACCTGCCGTTCATCGAGCCGTTTCTGCTGGACGATCCCACGTGGGTCTCCAACCGGCTCTCGGAAATCCTGCCGATTCCCATGCGCTCCCGCCAGAAGCTGATGGAACTGCTCGACGCGGGCGCGCGCATCGACGTCGTGCATCACTACATGCAGCACCATCAACTGCTTTAGAGCAGCGTGCCGGTCAGCGCGTCGAGCAGCTTGCGCACGGGCGCGGGCACGCCGAACGAATCGATGCTAGACAGCGGCGCCCATACGGTGCGCGCGTCCTTTGCTTCCGGCGTCGCGCCGCGCATTTCGCCGAGGCGCGGCTCGATGTCGAGCTTGAAGTGCGTGAACGTGTGCGAGAAGGGCGTCAGGCGCTGCAAGTCCGCCTCGCAGCCGTTGTCTTGCGCGACTGCGGCGAGCGCCGCCTCGTCGGGCGCTTCGGGCAGGCTCCACAATCCGCCCCAGATGCCCGTCGGCGGGCGCTTTTCCAGCAGAATCGAATCGCCGTCCTTCAGCACCAGCATCCACGTCTTGCGCGTCGGCACCGTCTTCTTCGGGCGCGCCGCCGGCAGTTCGCGCTGCCGCCCTTCGACATTCGCGACGCAATCCGCAGCGAACGGACACCGCGCGCAGTCCGGCTTGCCGCGCACGCAGAGCGTCGCGCCGAGGTCCATCAGGCCCTGCGTGTAGGCGGTGACTTCGTTCTTGTCCGCGGCGTCGGGCAAGAGCGATTCAGCCAGCGTCCACATCGCGTTCTCGACGCGCTTCTCGCCCGGAAAGCCTTCCACGCCGAAGACGCGGGCCAGCACGCGCTTCACGTTGCCATCGAGAATCGTCGCGCGCGCGCCGAATGCGAACGACGCGATGGCCGCCGCCGTCGAGCGACCGATGCCCGGCAACTCCGCGAGTTCATCGACAGTTTGGGGAAATTCGCCGCCATGCTCGTGCGCGACGACCTGCGCGCAGCGATGCAGATTGCGCGCCCGCGAGTAGTAGCCGAGACCGGCCCACAGCGCCATGACGTCGTCGATCGGCGCATCCGCGAGCGCGGTCACGCTCGGGAAGCGTTCGAGAAAGCGCGCGTAGTACGGAATGACGGTCGATACCTGCGTCTGCTGCAGCATGATCTCGGAAAGCCAGATGCGATAGGCGTCCCGCGTGTTTTGCCACGGCAGATCGTGACGGCCGTGAATGCGTTGCCACGCGATCAGGCGCGCAGAGAAATCGGTGAGTGCAAGCATCGGATTTAGCGTTGGCAGCGCGGACAAAAGTAAGTCGAACGCTGTCCCTGGACGATTTGGCGGATCGCCGTGCCGCAGACGTGGCACGGCAGACCCGCGCGATCATAGACGAAGTAGTCGAGCTGAAAGTATCCCGATTCGCCATTGCTGCCGACGAAATCGCGCAGCGTGCTGCCGCCTTTGTCGATGGCCGCGGCGAGCGTCACGCGCACCGCATCCGCGAGCAGATCGTAGCGCACGAGCGAGATGCGGCCAGCGGCGGTCGTCGGCCGGATGCCCGCGCGGAAGAGGCTCTCCGACGCATAAATGTTGCCGACGCCCACGACGATGCCGCCCGCGAGCAGCGCCTGCTTCACCGAGACCTTGCGCCCGCGCGTCTCGCGAAACAGCAGCGCGCCCGAGAACTCTGGCGAGAACGGCTCGACGCCCAGACTCGCAAGCAGCGGATGCGCGAGCACGTCGCCGTCTTCGCGCGGATGCCAGAGAATCGCGCCGAAGCGACGCGGATCGCGAAAACGCAGAATGAATTCGTCGAAGATCAGATCGACGTGATCGTGCTTCGCCGCGTCCGGCGGCCGCGGCACGTTGCGCAGCACGCGCAGCGTCCCGGTCATCCCGAGATGAACGATGAGCCAGCCTTCGGCGGTCTCGAACAACAAATACTTGCCGCGCCGCTCGACCTTCTCGATTTTCAGATGCCCGAGCGTCTTCGCGAGATGCTTCGGGATGGGCCAGCGCAGCGCGGGCGTGCGAACGTCGACATGCTCGACGCGCCTTCCCGCGACGTAGGGTTCGATTCCCCGGCGGGTGACTTCGACTTCCGGAAGTTCGGGCATTTTCTGGAGAGAGACTTGCTTCAGCGGTTGTGCCGGTATTTTAGCGACCGCGTTACAATCGACCGAAACATCGTCTGGATTTCCATGAACTCGTTCGTCATGAAGCTGTTTGCGAAGCGTCAGGCCGGCTTGACGCAATCGTTCGCGATGCCAATGTCCCGCGCCGCCGGCGCGGTGGCGCTGGCACTCGCCGCACTCGCGTTTGCACCCGCGCATGCGCAGTCGCCCAACGCGACGCCCGTTCCAGGCGACGACGATTCCGCTGTGCAAACCGCCGCCGACGCGCTGACCGCGCCCGTCAGCGGCGCGGAGCAACAAGACCTGCCGAACGTGGCCGTATCGAGCCAGATCGTGTTTCAGGTGCTGGCCGCCGAAGTGGCATTGCAGCGCGGACAGCCCGCGCCCGCTTTCCAGACTTACCTCTCGCTCGCCCGCGACACGCACGATCCGCGCTTCGCTCAACGCGCGACCGAAATCGCGATTGCCGCGCAAAGCCCGAACGACGCGCTCACGTCCGCGCAACTCTGGCAGCAGTTCGCGCCGCATTCGGAGCGCGCGGCGCAGTTGAGCGCATCGCTTCTGATCGTTGCGGGCAAGCCCGACGACGCGAAGCCCACGCTCGAGCGCGAACTCGCGAAGGTGTCGCCCGAGCAGCGCGGCGAGGCGCTTCTGTCGCTGCAAGCGCTGCTGGCGCGCGGCCCGAATCGCGTGGGCGGCCTCAACGTGCTGAAGGATCTCACCGCGAACGACCGCGATCGCCCGGAAGCGCAACTCGCGATCGCGCGTCAGCAATTGCTCGCGGACGATCAGCCGGGCGCGAAGGCATCGCTCGAAAAGGCGCTGCAATTGCGGCCCGATTATCTGCCCGCTGCGTTGACGCTCGCGCGCATGGGGCCGCAAGAGCGCGCGGAAGGCATCGCTTCGTTCGAGCAGTATCTGGCAAAGAACCCTAAGTCGCATGATGCGCGGCTCGCGCTCGCGCAACTGTATCTGTCGTCCGACCGGCTCGACGACGCGCAGAAGCAGTTCGAAATCATGCGCAAGAACGATTCGAAGGACCTGACGCCGTTGATGGCGCTCGCGCTCATCGACATCCAGAAGAAGCAGTTCGACAAGGCGAAGGACTATCTAAATCAGTACGCGAAGGCTGCCGAAAGCACGCCGGGCGCGGACCCCGGTCAGGCGTATATCTATCTCGCGCAGCTCGCGCTCGAACAGAAGGATGAAGCCGCCGCCGCGCAGTGGCTCGACAAGATTCCGCGCACGAGCCAGCAGTATTTGCCCGCGCAGATCACGCGGGCGCAATTGCTTGCGAAGCAGGGCAAGGTGGACGATGCGCGGGCGCTCATCAACAGCCTGCAAAGCTCGGATCCGCGCGATCTCGCGCTTCTCGCGCGCACCGATTCCGCGATTCTCTTCGAAGCGCATCGCTATAAGGAAGCCGAGGAAAATCTGGCGAAGGCGGTCGCCGCGTTTCCGGACGATCCCGACCTCGTGTACGACTACGCGATGGCCGCCGAAAAGAACGGCCACTACGACGTGATGGAAACGCAACTGCGCACGCTGATGCGCACGCAACCGAACAATCCGCAGGCGTACAACGCGCTCGGGTACTCGCTCGTCGACCGGAATCAGCGGCTCGACGAAGCGGTGCATCTGATCGAGAAGGCGGTATCGCTCGCGCCGAACGACGCGTTCATCATGGACAGTCTCGGCTGGGCGCGCTTCCGCCAAGGAAACGCAGCCGAAGCTGAGAAGATCCTCAAGAATGCTTATGACCTTCAGCCGAACGCGGAAATCGGCGCGCATCTCGGCGAAGTGCAGTGGGAGTCCGGCCAGCAGGACCAGGCGCGCGCTACGTGGCGGCAGGCTCAGAAGCTCGAACCGGGCAACGATACGCTCGTCAAAACGCTGAAACGACTTCAGGTGAACGATCTCTAATGGCATTCGACTTCTTCGCCGGCGCGAAGCGTCCCGGGGCGCGGCGCTGCGCGCTCGGATTCGCGGCGGCCGCCGCGCTCGTTCTGTCCGGCTGTGCCCTTCAACCGCGCCTGCCGACTACGTCGGAAGGCTCGACATCGCTCGCGACGCAGACGAGCCGCATGTACCACGGGCGCTTCGCCGTGCAGTACGTCGATCAGAACGGCGTCGCGCGTAACGCCTACGGCAACTTCGACTGGCAGGAAACGGGCGATACGGTCACGCTTCAGTTACGTAATCCGCTCGGGCAGACCATGGCGATCGTCACGTCCTCGCCTTCCCTCGCGACGCTCGAATTGCCGAACCGCCAGCCGCTCAACGCGGACAACGTCTCGGATCTGATGCGCAACGCGCTCGGCTTCGCGCTGCCCGTCGAAGGCTTGCGCTACTGGCTGCAACCGTCGGCGGCGCCGACATCGCGCGCAGAGACGACGCTCGACCCCGAATCGAACACCGGCCGTCCCAAGGAAATCAAGCAGGACGGCTGGACGATCGACTACCTGGCCTATGCCGAGCCGCCTGCCGCCGGCGTCAAGCGCATCAATCTCACGCGCAGCGAGCCGCCGCTCGACATCAAGCTCGTCATCGACCAGTAACGCCTTCTTGCCTGCCGCATGTCTTCTTCCAATGATTCGATGCGCGATTGCCTCGCGCCCGCGAAGCTGAATCTGTTCTTGCACATCACGGGCCGTCGTCCGGATGGCTATCACGAGCTGCAAACCGTCTTTCAGCTGCTCGACTGGGGCGATGTCCTTCACTTCAAGCGCCGAGAAGACGGCGTCGTGACGCGCAAGTCCGAGGTGCCCGGCGTGGCCGAGGACGACGATCTCGTCGTGCGGGCCGCCCGATTGCTCCAGAAGCACACGGGCAGCGGCTATGGCGTTGAGATCGAGATCGACAAACGTCTGCCCATGGGCGCGGGTCTCGGCGGAGGAAGTTCCGACGCGGCGACGACTCTTTTGGCGTTGAATCGTCTATGGGGAGTTGACCTTTCGCGTGAAACTCTGCAGAATCTCGCCCTGCAACTCGGCGCGGACGTGCCGTTTTTTGTCTTCGGGCAAAATGCATTTGCAGAGGGTGTGGGCGAGGCGCTGCAGGCGGTCAAACTGCCGAAACGCTTCTTCCTGGTAGTCACGCCCGCTGTGCACGTTCCGACCGCGGCGATTTTCTCCGAAAAAAGCTTGACACGGAATACGGAAGTCGCCACAATCATGGACTTTCTTGCACAGCAAAGGTCAGACACTAACTGGCCAGACAGCTTCGGTCGGAACGACATGCAGGCTGTAGTTGCAGAAAAGTACGCGGAAGTTGCAAAGGTGCTCGAGTGGTTTTCCAATCTCGCACCGGCGCGAATGACCGGATCTGGAGCAAGCGTGTTCGCCGCTTTCCCCAGCCAGGCCGAAGCGGAGTTGGCGCAAGCCAAGCTGCCGGCAAGCTGGAAGAGCGTGGTGACAAGCAGTCTGGATTCTCATCCTCTCTTCGCTTTCGCGTCATAGATTTAGTTTTGTCGGGTATGTCCTACACTTCCCGGCAAGATTCAAGGTTAAGTGTAGGGGAGTCGCCAAGTTGGTCAAGGCACCGGATTTTGATTCCGGCATGCGAGGGTTCGAGTCCTTCCTCCCCTGCCATTCTTTCTCGCGTTTTCCTCACGCCTCCAGCCGCAGACAGGTGCACGATGAGCAGTGACGGCCTGATGGTTTTTACTGGCAACGCAAATCCGGCGCTTGCTCAGGAAGTCGTCAAGATCCTAGGAATCCCTCTCGGCAAAGCGATGGTCAGCCGTTTCTCCGACGGCGAGATCATGGTCGAGATCCAGGAAAACGTGCGAGGCAAAGACGTATTCGTTCTTCAGTCCACCTGCGCACCGACGAACGATAACCTGATGGAACTCATGATCATGGTCGATGCGCTCAAGCGCGCATCCGCAGGCCGGATCACCGCAGCCATCCCCTATTTCGGCTATGCGCGCCAGGACCGCCGTCCGCGTTCCGCGCGCGTGGCCATCTCGGCGAAGGTCGTCGCGAACATGCTGGAAATTGCCGGCGTCGATCGCGTGATCACCATGGACCTTCACGCCGACCAGATTCAAGGTTTCTTCGACATTCCCGTCGACAACATCTACGCCACGCCCGTTTTGCTCGGCGATCTGCGCAAGCAGAACCATGATCATCTGCTGATCGTGTCGCCGGACGTCGGCGGCGTCGTGCGCGCCCGCGCGCTCGCCAAGCAGATGAACACGGATCTGGCAATCATCGACAAGCGCCGTCCGAAGGCGAACGTCGCCGAGGTGATGAACATCATCGGTGAAGTCGAAGGCCGCACCTGCGTCATCATGGACGATATGGTCGATACCGCCGGCACGCTGTGCAAGGCCGCGCAAGTGTTGAAGGATCGCGGCGCGAAGCAGGTTTTCGCCTACGCCACGCATCCGGTCCTGTCGGGTGGCGCCGCGGAGCGCCTCACGGCGTCGCAACTGGACGAACTCGTCGTCACGGACACCATTCCGCTGTCGGCGGAATCGCTGGCATGTCCGAAGATTCGTCCGCTGACGAGCGCAGGCTTGCTCGCGGAGACGTTCTCCCGCATCCGGCGCGGCGACTCGGTGATGTCGCTCTTCGCCGAAGGCTAAAGCATTGGCAATACACGCGAGGCTCGGGCTTCGCGTTCTTGCATGATCGGCGCGAACGTACGAAGGTTCGCGCCGTTTGTTATGGGATCGTCTATTTCGATGATCCCGGTTTCCCTGCCTGGTCGCGGGCAGTTATAGGAGTCAAAGATGAAAGTCGTCGCTTTCGAGCGTAGCAAGCAAGGTACGGGTGCGAGCCGCCGCCTGCGTAACTCGGGCAAGACCCCGGGTATCGTGTATGGCGGTAACGCGGACGTTCAACTGGTCGAGCTCGACCACAACGCCCTGTGGCACGCCCTGAAGAAGGAAGTGTTCCATTCGTCGATTCTCGACCTGGAAGTCGGTGGCAACTCGCAGCAAGTGCTGCTGCGCGACGTGCAATATCACCCGTTCAAGCAACTGGTGCTGCACGTGGATTTCCAGCGCGTCGATGCGACGAAGAAACTGCACACCAAGGTGCCGCTGCACTTCATGAACCAGGAAACGAATCCGGCTGTGAAGCTGGCGGGCGCCGTGATCTCGCACGTCGTCACCGAACTGGAAGTGGAATGCCTGCCGGGCGACCTGCCGGAATTCCTCGAAATCGATCTGGCGAAGATCGAAGCCGGCCAGACGATGCACGCGAAGGACATCGCGCTGCCGAAGGGCGTCGCGCTGACCGCGCACGTCGAGGCGGAAAACCCGGTGGTGGCATCGGCGACCGTGCCGGCTGCGAAGCAGTCGGATGCGGCAGGCGACGCAGCGGAAGGCGAAACGCCGGCTGCCTAAGCTTCGCAAGGTGCCTGACGGCGCTGTAGTATCCTCTCGATCCGTTCACGGAACGGTCGACGTGACCCGCCGGTGTGCAAGCCCCGGCGGGTTTTTTTTGGCATGACAACACGCGGGCTGCGGCTCGCGACGATTCGACATGATCAAGCTGATCGTTGGCCTCGGCAATCCGGGCGCCGAATACACGGCGACGCGCCATAACGCGGGCTTCTGGTTCGTCGATCAACTGGCGCGCGATGCCGGCGCGACGCTGCGCGAGGAACGGCGCTTTCACGGGCACTACGGCAAAGGGCGTCTGCACGGCCAGGAGATTCACCTGCTGGAACCGCAGACGTTCATGAATCGCTCAGGCCAGTCGGTGGTTGCGGTCGCGCAATTCTTCAAGATCCTGCCCGACGAGATTCTCGTCGCGCACGACGAACTCGACCTTCCGCCCGGCACCGTCAAGATGAAGCTCGGCGGCGGCAGCGGCGGCCACAACGGGCTCAAGGACATTTCGGCGCATCTGTCGTCGCAGCAATACTGGCGCTTGCGCATCGGCATCGGGCATCCGCGCGATCTGATTCCGGAAGGCGCGCGGACGGGCGCGAAGCCGGACGTCGCGAATTTCGTGCTGAAGCCGCCGCGCCGCGAGGAGCAGGACGTCATCGACCAGTCCATCGAGCGCGCGCTCGCCGTCATGCCTTTCGTCGTCGCGGGCGAGACCGAGCGCGCGATGATGAACCTGCACCGCACTTCCTGACCACGAATCCGGAGCCCAACGTGAGCCGTTTCTGGAGCGATATCGTTCACCGTCTGACGCCGTATGTGCCGGGCGAGCAGCCCGCGCTGACGCATCCGATCAAGCTGAACACGAACGAAAATCCGTATCCGCCGTCGCCGCGCGTGGTCGAGGCGATCCGCCGCGAACTCGGCGAGGACGGCGCGTCGCTGCGCAAGTATCCCGATCCGACGGCCCGCGCGCTGCGCGAGGCGGTGGCCGCGCACCACGGCGTGCGCGTCGAGCAGGTTTTCGCGGGCAACGGTTCCGATGAAGTCCTCGCGCATGCATTCCAGGCGCTGCTCAAGCGCGACCTGCCGATCCGCTTTCCCGATATCACGTACAGCTTCTATCCGGTCTACGCGCAGCTATACGGCGTCGCGTACGAGACGATTCCGCTCGATGCCGCTTTCGCCGTCGATATCGACGCGTACGGCGCGCCGAACGGCGGCGTGCTGCTGCCGAACCCGAACGCGCCGACCGGCCGCGCGCTGCCGCTCGCGGACATCGAAGCGTTGTTGAAGGCGAATCCGGACGTGCCGGTGATCATCGACGAGGCGTATGTCGATTTCGGCGCGCAATCCGCCGTGAGCTTGATCGACACGTATCCGAACCTGCTCGTCGTGCAGACGACATCGAAGGCGCGCTCGCTCGCGGGCATGCGCGTGGGCTTCGCGTTCGGCGATGCGGCGCTGATCGAAGGGCTGACGCGCGTGAAGGACAGCTTCAATTCGTATCCGCTCGATCGGCTCGCCCAAGCGGCGGCGCTCGCGTCGTACGAAGATCGCGCGTGGTTCGAGGAAAGCTGCAGCAAGGTCGTGGCGAGCCGCGAAAGGCTGAACGCGCGCTTGCAAAGCCTGGGATTCGACGTGGTGCCTTCGGCGGCCAACTTCGTGTTCGCGAAGCATCCCGCTCACGATGCCGCCGCCCTCGCCGCCGCGCTCCGGCAGCGGGAGATTTTCGTGCGGCACTTCAAGCTGCCGCGCATCGACCAGCATTTGCGTATTTCCATCGGCACGGACGCCGAATGCGATGCGCTGACGGCTGCGCTCGAAGAACTGATCGGCGGTTAAGCGTTATCGGCCCTTCGCCGCCATCAACGCGTGGTACTTCGTGAGCAGTTGCTCCGGCGTTTCGACGTGCGCCGGATCGCGCGGAATGCACTCGACGGGGCAGACTTGCTGGCACTGCGGTTCGTCGAAGTGGCCGACGCATTCCGTGCACTTGTTCGGATCGATCACGTAGATGTCCGTACCCATCGAAATGGCGTCGTTGGGGCACTCGGGCTCGCAGACGTCGCAGTTGATGCACTCGTCGGTGATGATCAGAGACATGTCGCAGCCAGCTTTGCGTTAAAAAACAAGCGATTATAGCGCGCTGGCGCGTGGCTCGCCGGTGTGCTCGATTGCGAACAGCGCGCCGACCCTCAGCTTTGGCGGGCTCTCGCCGTAAAGCAGCAGTGAATTAAGAGCGCCCGTCGCGCGGCCGGATCGTTATAGATTTCATATCGATTTCCGGCTTCGTTCTGCCGCTATTCATCACTGTAAGAGCGACTTATGCTTGCGCTTCCCCGTCTCGTCGGATGCGCCACGTGCCGTCGACCCGGAGTGGCATGGTTCACCGTGATCACGTTGTCGAACCGCAAGTGCACGCTCACCGCCCTCGGCAGCACGCTGTATGTCGTGTTCTGGACGTTTTGGGTCGTGGTCATCATGCTGTCCCTGCTCTCTCCGAACGCTTTCTTGCATCACCGCCCATAGCGGCGCGTCGGCGCTAGTCTTCGAGCCGTTCTCCGCGAGGCAGCCCGTGTCTGAACACGATGGCCAGCAAGGCTTTCGCGGCGTACAGCACAATCAACGCGCCGGCCAGATCGCCAGCGACCATCACGAAAAACCGCTCGACGATATTCTGCGTGTCCCCGCGCAGCGCAAACCAGATGTGATGCAAAAGCGGATTCGCAATCGAATAAGCGAGCGCGAGAATCAACAGGCGGTTCGCGGTGAGATTCGCCAATGACGCCTTGAGCCCGTACCGCTCGCGCGCCAGCCGATACACCGCATACGGCGCGACCGTCGCGATGATGCCCCCGGCGAACGCTCGCACCGGGTCGTGCGGAAAGAAGTAGAAGAAATCGACGAGCCAGCTCGCGATCAGCAAGCCGAGCGCGCCGTCGCCGCCCAAAAGAAGCGTACTGAACAGCCTCACGCCCGACGGCAGATAGATCCAGTTGACGCCCCGCACGAACTCGGTGTGCGTGAAGACGCGCTCATTGAGCCACAAAGACAGCACGAACACGGCCGCTGTGCCAACCACGGAGACGACGTGCAAGCGCAGATTGGACATGGGAGTAGAATGGCCGCCACCCGTTGTTATCGGCTCATCTTAGCTCACGCGGTTGACGCGGATCGAGCCATCACACTGGATGAAGCACAGGCGTGACCCGCCCCGCCGATATCTATCTCCGATTTCTTCAGTTCGCCGAAGCGTTGCGCGGCTTGCCCGCGCTCGATCCGCTGGAGGAGCGCATCCTTGAATTCGTCGCGCGCATGAGTCAGCAGAAAGCGCGTCTTTCCGTGCGGGACATGATGGCGCAGAGCCAGTTCGGATCGCCCGCGACGCTGCACGCGCGCATCGCGTCGATGCGCGAGAAGGGCTGGATCGTCCTCACCGATACCGAAGACGCGCGCCGCAAGCAGATCGAGTTGACGCCCGGCGCGCTACGTCACTTCGACAGGCTCGCCGAGGCATTCGCCAAAGCGGCAAACAAGCACGGCTCGCCGGAGTGAGCAACGCGGCGCTCATGCTCATGCTTACGGCGCGGCGGGATCCTTTTGAGGAACAGCCGCGACCTTGTCGGTCAGCCGCTTCTCGACGGAAGGGAACACGAACTTGCTGACGTCGCCGCCGAGTTGCGCGATCTCGCGCACGATGGTGCCCGAGATGAATTGATACTGATCCGACGGCGTCATGAACATCGTCTCGACGTCGGGCAGCAGATAGCGGTTCATGCCGGCCATCTGGAACTCGTATTCGAAGTCCGACACGGCGCGCAGGCCGCGCACGATCACGCGCGCGTTGTTCTTGCGCACGAAGTCCTTCAGTAGCCCGGTGAAGCTGCTCACTTGCACGTTCGGATAATGCCCGAGCACGTCATGCGCGATATCGAGCCGCTCCTGCAGCGTGAAGAACGGCTTCTTCGCGCGGCTGTCGGCCACGCCCACGACCAGCGTATCGAAAATGCTCGATGCGCGCCGCACGATGTCTTCATGCCCGCGCGTCAGCGGGTCGAATGTTCCCGGGTACACGGCGACAACCATGAGCTTCTCCTCTTTTATTGACCTTGGGCCGCGCTCCGGCGACCGTCATTCCCGCGATGCGCGTTCCGGTACGGCTCCGCCCGGACGCGGCAGGCGCATTATTCCTCATTTCGGCGGCGCAGCAAATGATACCGAACCGCGCCCGCCTTGCCCTCGCGGGCCACGGCCCAGCCGGACAAAGCGTCGATGGCGTCGGGGTCCAGCGGCTCGCCGCATTCGACGTAGATCGCGCCATCGGACGCTGCGAGCGGCGCGGCGACTTCGAGCGCGCGCGTGAGCAACGCTTGATCACCGAAAGGGGGATCGAGAAAAATCACGTCGAACGATCCGGGCGTGAGCCCGGCGGCGAGGCGCAGCGCATCGGCTTCGGCCACTTCGATGTTGCGGGCGGCGAGCCGGTCCAGGTTCGCGCGAAGCTGCGCGGCGGCGCGCGAGCTGCGTTCCACCATCAGCACGCGCGATGCGCCGCGCGACGCCGCCTCGAATCCGAGCGCCCCGCTGCCGGCGAAGAGATCGAGACATCGCTGCCCGTCGAGATCCTGACCGAGCCAGTTGAAGAGCGTCTCGCGCACGCGGTCGGGCGTCGGACGCAGGCCTTCGAGATCGAGCACGGGCAGCGGCGTGCGCTTCCAGTTCCCGCCGATGATACGGATGGTGTGCGGCTTGCCGCTGCGCGAAGGCGCGCGGCGAGAGGCGGCGGAAGCGGCGGAGGCGGTCGGGCGTGATGCGGAAGAACGGGACATAGAGGAAAGCGTTGGAATCGGGCGCGAGCGCCGAATGCACGGCGCGCATGGTGAAAGCCAACGTTACCACAGGCGGCTGGCGCACAAGCGCGATAGACGGCGCCTGATAAAATACGCGGCTTACCTCTTCTTGCGCGGGCCATTGCGCGGCGTTGTTCCACGAGCGCGCCGGGCCGTCGATTGACGCGCGCATCATCGTCCGAGATCATGTTCAGCTTTTTCAAACGATTCAAAAAGCCGGCTGACGCGCCGCTCGACCCTTCCGCCGAGAACACGCCCGACGCCATCGAGGACGAAGAAGCGTCCGCTCCCGTGATCGAGGCGGAACTGGAACGCGAGCCCGCCGTCGACGCCGCCATTCCTGCCGAAGCGCCGCCTGCCGAAGTCGAGCCTGAACCGCCCGCTCAGCCCGCTCAAGCTGCCGCGAACGATCAACCCGCACCGTATTGGCAGGGCCGCACGCAGTCCCAATGGCTGCGCGCGCCGGAGACCGACGAGGCGAGCGAAGAAGTGCTTCCGCCGCCCGAGCCCGACGCCGCCGCGAAGAAGTCGTGGCTGTCGCGCCTGAGGAACGGACTCTCGAAGACGAGTTCGAGCCTGACCGGAATCTTCGTCGGCGCAAAGATCGACGAAGACCTGTACGAGGAACTCGAAACCGCGCTCTTGATGTCGGACGCGGGCGTCGATGCGACCGAATTCCTGCTCGAATCGCTGCGCGAGAAAGTGCGCGCCGAGCGGCTGACCGAAGCCTCGCAGGTGAAGGCGGCGTTGCGCGAACTGATCGTCGATTTGCTGCGTCCGCTCGAAAAGTCGCTGATGCTCGGCCGCGCGCAGCCGCTGGTAATGATGATCGCGGGCGTGAACGGCGTCGGCAAGACGACGAGTATCGGCAAGCTGGCGAAGCACTTGCAGAGCTTCAATCAGTCGGTGCTGCTCGCCGCCGGCGACACCTTCCGCGCCGCCGCCCGCGAACAGCTCACCGTCTGGGGCGAACGCAACAACGTGACGGTGATCGCGCAGGAAAGCGGCGACGCGGCCGCCGTCATCTTCGACGCCGTGGGCGCGGCGCGCGCCCGCAAGATCGACGTGATGATGGCCGACACCGCCGGCCGCCTGCCGACGCAACTGCATCTGATGGAAGAGTTGCGCAAGGTGCGCCGCGTGATTGCGAAGGCCATGCCGGATGCGCCTCACGAAGTGCTGCTCGTCATCGACGCGAACACGGGGCAAAACGCGCTGGCGCAAGTGAAGGCGTTCGACGATGCGCTCGGCTTGACCGGCCTCATCGTGACCAAGCTGGACGGCACGGCGAAGGGCGGCATCCTCGCCGCCATCGCGCGGCAGCGGCCGATTCCGGTGTACTTCATCGGCGTCGGCGAGAAGGTCGAGGACTTGCAGCCGTTCAAGGCGGAAGAATTCGCCGACGCGTTGCTCGGTTGATCTGCGAAAAAAGGGCGTCCGCGAGACGCCCTTTTTCTCGTCGCTTCAGCGCGAAAACACCAGCGCCGCCGCAATCCACCACATGACGCAGCCGACGATCACGTCGAGCACGCGCCACGACACGTCCTTTTGGAACCACGGCTCCAAAAGACGCGCCCCATAGCCGAGCGCCGTGAACCAGATGACGGACGAACACATCGCCCCGGCCGCGAACCACGCATTGCCCGGCCACGCATGCCGCGCGCCGATACCGCCGAGCAGCACGACCGTATCGAGATAAACGTGCGGGTTCAAGAGCGAGAGCGCGACCACGGTGGACGCAGCCGCGACCGCCGTCTGCGAATCGCCGTCCGATGCGTTCAGATGCCCCGGACCGCGCCACGCCGCGACGAACGCGCGCAAGCCGTAGAGGAACAGGAACACCGCGCCCGCCCAGCGAATCACGTCGAGCAGAAACGGCGCACGCGCGATCAGCGCGCCCATGCCGCCGACGCCGAGCGCGATCAACATGACGTCGATGAACGCGCAGATCGCCACGACGATGCCCACGTGCCGCCGCTTGAGCCCCTGCCGCAGCACGAACGCATTCTGCGCGCCGATCGCCACGATCAGGCTCGCTCCCAATCCCGCACCCGACAAGTAACTCGACAGGGCTCCCGCAGAGACCGCCGCCGTCATTCGGCGTCCGGCTGCTGCGCGGGGGCGGCGCGCATGAAGCCGTCGATCTGGTTCGCGAAATCGGCAATGCGCTCGATGGTCGGATAAGGCGCGAGGTCGATGCCGAAGCGCCGCGCGTTGAACACCTGCGGCACGATGCACAGATCGGCGATGGTCGGCGTGTCGCCGAACGTCAGCTTGCCGATGCGCGGATCGGCCGCGAGGCGCTTTTCGAGCGATTCGAAACCCGTTTCCACCCAATGCCGGTACCACGCGTCCTTCGCCTCGTCCGGCACCTTCACGTGATGCTTGAGGTACTTCAGCACGCGCAGGTTATCGAGCGGATGAATCTCGCAGGCCACCTGCAACGCCACCGACCGGACGAACGCGCGGTCCGACGCGCCACGCGGCAAAAGCGGCGGCTCGGGATGCGTCTCGTCGAGATATTCGATGATGGCGAGCGACTGCGTGAGCACGTCGCCGTCCACGACGAGCGTCGGCACGATGCCGTCCGGATTCAGCGCGCGATATTCGGGCTTGAGTTGCAGGCCGCCGTCGCGCAGCAGATGAACGCCCTCGTACTCGTAGTCGAGACCCTTCAGATTAAGCGCGATGCGCACGCGATACGCCGCCGAGCTTCGGAAATAGCTGTAGAGCTTCATTGTCCGCGCGCCGCCTCAGACCACGCGCACGGAGAAGTCGCCGATGCCGTCCACGCCGCCCTTCAGCAGGTCTCCCTTCACGACCGCGCCGACGCCTTCGGGCGTGCCGGTGAAGATGAGATCGCCAGGGAACAGCTCGAAGAGCGTCGACAGATAGGCCACCGTCTCGCCGACCGACCAGATCAGCTGCGAGATGTCCGAACGCTGCTTTTCCTCACCGTTGACCGTGAGCCAGATCGCGCTCTTTTCCAGATGCCCGACCTTCGACACCGGATGAATCGGGCCGAGCGGCGCGGAGTGGTCGAAGCCTTTCGCCGTATCCCACGGACGGCCGAGCTTCTTCGCTTCGGCTTGCAGGTCCCGACGCGTCATGTCGAGGCCGAGCGCGTAGCCGTACACGTAGTCGAGGCCCTTGTCGGCGGGAATGTCCTTGCCCTGCTTGCCGATTGCCGCGACGAGTTCCATCTCGAAGTGCAGGTTCTTGGTCTGCGACGGATACGGCAACTCGCCGGTCGAACCCGGCGCGACGTACAGCACGGCGTCGGCGGGCTTGCTGAAGAAGAACGGCGGCTCGCGGTCGGGATCGTGGCCCATTTCCCGCGCGTGCGCTTCGTAGTTGCGCCCGACGCAGTAGATGCGGCGCACGGGAAACTGCTCGTTCGAACCCGCGACCGGAACGGCGGTCGCCGGCGCCGGGGGAAACACATAAGTCATCCCGCTCTCCTGTTTGATGTTAGTCGATCGCCGGCGCATCCACGCTCGCCGCCGGAGTCGCAAAAAGCGAGTGTAACGTGCCGGCGCGAATCGTGGCGAGCCTTGTCCGGCGCGGGCGCGCGAGCTTTCGGACGGCCTGCTGTCATCCTTCGAGTCGCCGCGCAATCACACCCGATGCCTGTCCCGGAACTTGCAAGCAGCGCTTAAATGCGATACTGAGTGTCATACCGCATCTTCCACTCGCGACGGCGCCGCTCAGGACCATGTAAATGAGCGCCCGTTCTGCGCACGCTTCCGATGACCGACACTCCACCTCCTTCTTTCCCCTGCGCGCGCTATATCAAGGAAATCGGGCGCGGCCCGAACGGCGCGCGCGCACTTTCGCGTGACGACACCTATTCGCTCTACGAAGCCATGCTCGATGGCCGCGTCTCCGACGTCGAACTCGGCGCCGTGCTGCTCGCGTATCGCGTGAAGGGCGAGACCGCCGCCGAACTCGCCGCGATGCTGGCGGCGGCGCATCGTTCGTTCGAGCCGCTGCATGTGCAGGAAGGCCGCGAGCACGCGCGGCCCGTGTCGATCCCGAGCTACAACGGCGCGCGCAAGCAGCCGAACCTGACGCCGCTGCTCGCGCTCCTGCTCGCGCGCGAAGGCGTGCCGGTGCTGGTGCATGGCGTGGTGGACGATCCGGGCCGCGTGACGAGCGCCGCGATCTTCGCCGAAGTGGGCATTCCGCACGCCGCGTCGCCCGACGAGATCGAGGACAGCCTCGCCTCGCGCCGCCTCGCGTTCGCGCCGGTGACGGCGCTCGCGCCCAAGCTCGCGCGGCTGCTGGACCTTCGGCGCGTGATGGGCGTGCGCAATTCGACGCACACGCTCGTCAAGATTCTGCAGCCGTTCGCGGAGCCGGGCCTGCGGCTCGTCAACTACACGCACCCCGAATATCGCGACAGCCTCACCGCGCTGTTCACCGAACACCCGGACGCCGCGCAAGGCGGCGCGCTGCTCGCGCGCGGCACCGAAGGCGAGGCGGTCGCGGACACGCGCCGCCAGGTGCAGATCGACTGGTTCCACGACGGCCACGCCGAGACGCTCGTCGCGCCCGAGCGTTCGCAAGCGGACGCGCCCGCCGTCGAACTGCCCGAATCGCTCGATGCCGCCACTACCGCCCGCTGGATCGAAGACGTGATGCGGGGCGACGTGCCGGTGCCGCCCGCCATCGCGCGTCAGGTGGAGCTGATCGCGGATGTCGTGCGCCGGCCGGTATAGGCACCGCAATCGGAAAATCCGCATTTGACACCTTCTTCAACGCTGGTTTAAAGTAGGCCAATGCGTTTCACCCAATTCTTCTCCCTCCGAATTATTTCGGGCCGCCTAGCGCGGCCCCTATCGCTACGTCTAGCGTAAGTCGCCAGACGTAGCGGCGCGCGTCGCCAGGCGCACGTTCCCGCCAGCCGTTCCCGCAGTTCCTTCCTTACCACCTAGTAGTCGTCAGTTTTTCGTTCGCGCATCCCGCGAATCGAAAACGCGAGGGTCACATGCACGCTGCTTCGCGCACGTTCACGTTGGTCGCAGGCGTCACCGTCGCCGGTGCGCAATGGGATCGTGCGCGCGGTTCTGCTTCACGTGCTTCATGTGCATCGCGCCGCACCCGGCCAGCCGCCGGCGTCGGCCGCTCTCGCAGGCGCTACGCTGCTGAAAGAGATCGACGATCATGATGCCGAACCCCGCCGAGAAATACCGCCCGTTCCCGCAAGTCCGTCTGCATGGCCGCCGCTGGCCGAATCGCACGATCGAGAAGGCGCCCATCTGGATGAGCACCGATCTGCGCGACGGCAATCAGTCGCTGATCGAGCCGATGAGCATTGCAGCGAAGCTCGAATTCTTCGAGATGCTGGTGGCAACGGGTTTCAAGGAAATCGAGGTGGGATTCCCGTCGGCGTCGCAGACCGATTTCGACTTCGTGCGCAAGCTGATCGACGAAAAGCGCATTCCCGACGACGTCACCATCGAAGTGCTCGTGCAATCGCGCCGCGAACTGATCGAGCGCACGTTCGAAGCGGTCGAGGGCGCGAGCAAGGTCATCGTGCATCTCTACAACGCGATTGCGCCGTCGTTTCGGCGCATTGTGTTCAATCAGTCGAAGGACGAAGTGAAGGCGCTGGCCGTCGAGGGCACGCGCATCATCAAGGAATGCGCGGCGGCGCGGCCGGGCACGCACTGGATCTACCAGTATTCGCCCGAGACTTTCAGCATGACGGAGCTGTCGTTCGCGCGCGAAGTGTGCGATGCCGTGGCGCAAATCTGGCGTCCGACGCCGGACCACAAGATGATCGTCAATCTGCCGGCGACGGTCGAATCCGCCACGCCCAACGTGTTCGCCGATCAGGTCGAATGGATGGACCGCAACATGGGCTTTCGCGACAGCATCGTGCTCTCGGTGCATCCGCACAATGATCGCGGCACGGCGGTCGCGGCGGCGGAACTTGCGCTGCTCGCGGGCGCGGATCGCGTCGAAGGCTGCCTCTTCGGCAACGGCGAGCGCACCGGCAACGTCGATCTCGTCACGCTCGCGCTCAATCTGTACACGCAGGGCATCGATCCCGGCCTGGACTTCTCGGACATCGACGCGGTGCGGCGCGTGGTCGAACGCTGCAATCAGCTTCCGGTGCATCCGCGCCATCCGTACGCGGGCGACCTCGTGTTCACCGCGTTTTCCGGCTCACATCAGGACGCGATCCGCAAAGGATTCGCGCAGCGCGTGCCCGGCACGCCGTGGGAAGTGCCCTATTTGCCGATCGATCCCGCCGATCTCGGCCGCAGCTACGACGCCGTGATTCGCGTGAACAGCCAGTCGGGCAAAGGCGGCGCGACCTATCTGCTCGAACGCGGCCTCGGCTTCACGCCGCCGCGCCGCGTGCAGATCGAGTTCAGTCATGCGGTGCAGGCGGTGGCGGACGAATCGGGCGAGGAGATCAGCGGCGACGCCATCTGCGCGCTCTTCAGGCGCGAGTATTTCGACGCCGGCGGGCCGGTATTGCGCGTGGATGCGGCGGCGGTTTCCGTCTTCGGGCGAAACATTGCGGTGCCGTCGGCTTCGAGCGCTGCAAGCGAGGAAGATTACGCACAGGCGGTCGCCGCGAGTCTGGACGTCGGCGCGAGCGTGAGCTGGTTCGAATCGACGGTCACGGCGAACGGCGAAACCGCCGTCTTCGTGGGCTGCCGCGTCGCCGACGAATCCATGCGCTTCGGCGTCGCGGTGCACGCGAATCCGGCGCTCGCGGTCGTCGATGCGGTCGTGAGCGCGGTGAATCGCTCGAAGGGAATCGCGCGGAAGGTGCGCGAGGACGAGGCGGTGGAAGCCTGACAGCCTGGCCGGCGGCGCGCTATTCCAGCGCCACGCGCGTCGCCTGAAGCGCGAGCAGTTGCCACTGGCCGCCGGTTTGCACGTGAATCGCCGTATAGGCGATGGGAAAAAGCAGCGCGCCGTTCTTCGCTTCCATTTCGACCAGCGCGCGGCCCGACACCAGGCAAGTCTCGGGACCGGCTAAGACGACGTCCTGCGTCTGGATCTCGATCTGACGATAGCGGCGGCGCCCGGCCGTGATCGCGTCGATGAACTGACGCTTCGTCTCGCGCTTGCCGTTGGTGTGGACATAGCTGACGTTCTCGGCCAGCAGCGCTTCGAGCGCGGCGCCGTCGCCCTCGACCATCGCCCGAAAGCGGTCGCGCTCCAGGCCGCGGATGGCCTCAAAGGTTTTTGCCGGCATCTGTCGGTTCCCCTTGCGCCGGGGAACCGATGCGCCGGCGCCCCTTCAGAAGTTGTATTGCAGATATAGCTGGCTGAAATTTATACCAGGATTCGGCTCTTTGATACTCGCGTTCGAGAGATGCTGGAAGCGAAAGCCGGCCTGATAGTTCTGCTTCTCGCCGAAGATGGCGCCCACGCCGACCATATCGGCGAACTGGAAGCCGCTGGAGAGCGTGTAGTCTTCCGTGATCCGGGCGTGCGAGAGCAGCCGGACGCCGATGCCCGCCTCCACGAACGGCCGGATGTAGCCCGAGCTTTTCACGAAACGCAGAACCGGTGTCACGCCGAACTCCCAGACGTTCGGATTCACCGAGTTGCTTTCCTTCGTGTGCCAGTACGCGACGTGTCCCTCGCCGAGCAGCGTGAAGTGGAAACCGCCGATTTCCCACCACGTCAGGTTCGGGTCCCAGACAATGCCGACATCGGCTTTCTTGAAGTCATGGTTGGCGACGCCGCCCGCTATCTGAAGTCCGAACCGGTCGGCATGCGCTGCCGCCGATGCAAGGGCGAGTGAAACCGCGATGGCGCCGTGAGACAACAAGCTGCGCCAGAGAACCTTGTTTTTCTGCATGAGCGCCCCATGTATGGGTAGTGTTACGTCCCGCCGAGCGGTGGTCGGCGCATTGTATTTCGGCTGACACATATTTGCACAATCCAGCGTATCTCGCCGCTTTGATTGAATAATCCGTTGCGCTAATGCTCCTACACGGTAATAAGTTCGATCTAACGCTTCGCCTTCGGTAAGTTCAGCGCAATCGCTGGAGCCGGAAACCTATCAAACCCACAAAATCAATAGTTTCGTGGGAACTCCCACACGTCGTTTCCCTCTAACACTTAGCACTCAGTTGGACGGAGTGCTAATATCGTGACTGGCCTGCTGCCGCCGTTGCGGCTACAGGCAATTGTTGACAAGGAGCTTATGAGCGTGACCAATGCGATGACCCTTCCGAATGTTGTAGGCTCGGCACCTGCCAAGGCATCTTCGGCAGGCGCGCTGACGTACGCACAGTCGTCGATGCTGACCGGTCAGATCGGCAACATCGATTCCTACATACAAGCAGTGAACCGTATTCCGATGCTGTCGCCGGCAGAGGAACGTCAGTACGCCACCGAATTTCGCGAGCACGGCAACCTGAACGCCGCGCGGCAGCTCGTGCTGTCGCACCTGCGTCTCGTCGTGTCGATTGCCCGCAACTATCTGGGCTACGGCCTGCCGCACGCAGACCTGATTCAGGAAGGCAACATCGGTCTGATGAAGGCGGTGAAGCGCTTCGATCCGGAGCAAAACGTGCGCCTCGTGTCGTACGCCATGCACTGGATCAAGGCGGAGATCCACGAGTACATCCTGCGTAACTGGCGCATGGTGAAAGTCGCGACGACCAAGGCGCAGCGCAAGCTGTTCTTCAACCTGCGCAGCCATAAGACCGGCCACGCAGCGTTCACGCCGGACGAGATCAACGGCCTCGCAAGCGAGTTGAACGTCAAGCGCGAAGAGGTCGCGGAGATGGAAACGCGCCTTTCGGGCGGCGACGTCGCGCTGGAAGGACAAGTGGAAGACGGCGAAGAAGCGTTTGCGCCGATCGCCTATCTCGCGGACTCGCACAACGAGCCGACAAACGTGATCGCCGCGCGCCAGTTCGACAAGCTGCAAAGCGACGGCCTTTCGACGGCGCTGGAATCGCTCGACGAGCGCAGCCGCCGCATCATCAAGGCGCGCTGGCTGGACGTGCAGGACGACGGATCGGGCGGCAAGACGCTGCACGAACTGGCCGACGAGTTCGGCGTGTCGGCGGAGCGCATTCGCCAAATCGAGGCGAGCGCCATGAAGAAGATGCGCACCGCGCTGCACGACTACGCGTAACGCCGCGGCAGAACGGAAGCCAAGCGTGTTCGAACCCCGCTGTCGAAAGACAGCGGGGTTTTTGTTTGCGTGCGCAGCGCGTTGAAAACAAAAACGGCGCCCGAAGGCGCCGCTTCTACGACTAACCGCTTACCGCATCAGGCCGGCATGGGCGCTGCGCCGCCACCGTTGCCCGCGAGACGCGCGGCCATCTGCGCCGCGTACCGCTGCGCTGCCGAGCCGACGACAATGTGGAACGTGTCCGCCGACACCCACGCGACATCCAGTTGCGACAGACGCTGACGATCCACCGACGACGGATCGCGCACGACCACGCGCAGGCGCGTTTGCGCCACCGCATCGAGCGAAACGACGTTGGTCGCGCCGCCGAACACCGCGAGCCAGCGCAGCGGGTCCGGATCAAGCGGGCCAGCGGTCTGATCGGTTACGCCTGCCGTCGCAACTGCATGCGCCGGAGCCGACGAAGCCGGCGTCGCGCCGCGCGTCGACGAGTGTTCGAGTTCGCCGCGAATTTCATCGGCGATCAGGTCCGCTTCCGGTCCGATGATGACCTGCACGTTCGTCTTGCCGCGCTTCAGCACGCCACGCGCGCCGATGGTCTTCAATTGCGGTTCCGACACAGCGTCCGTGTCCACCACCGACAGACGCAGGCGCGTCGTGCAGGCATCGACGAGCGTCAGGTTCGACGCGCCGCCCAGCGCCGCGATGTACTTCGTGGCGCGCGTGCTCGCCGCTGCCGGCGCGACGTCGCCCGGCACATAGCCGCCGACCGGCGTGGCATCGGTTTGCGCGTCGGTGGTGGCCGGCTCGCGGCCCGGCGTCGCCATGTTGAACTTGCGGATGAAGAAGCGGAACAGGCCGTAATACACGATGCCGTACACGAGGCCGATCGGAATCGCCAGCCAGCCGCGCTGCGACAGGCCGTAGTTCAGCACGTAGTCGATCGCGCCCGCCGAGAACGTGAAGCCGAGGTGAATGCCGAGCGCCGAGCAAATGGCGAGCGACAGGCCCGTCAGCACCGCGTGGATGCCGTAGAGCACCGGCGCGAGGAACATGAAGCTGTATTCGATCGGCTCGGTCACGCCCGTGAGGAACGCGGTCAGCGCCATCGAGAACAGCAGGCCGCCGACCACCGCGCGGCGCTCCTTCGGTGCTTCGTGGAACATCGCGAGACACGCCGCCGGCAAGCCGAACATCATGATCGGGAAAAGCCGGTCATGAAGCCGCCCGCCGTTTGGTCTCCCGCGAAGAAGCGATGCAGGTCGCCGTGCACCACCGCGCCGCCGCCGGGCGGCGTGAACGACCCGAACACGAACCACGCGAGCGAGTTGATGATGTGATGCAGACCCGTCGCGAGCAGGATACGGTTCAGCACGCCGAACACGAACGTGCCGAGCGCGCCGGCCGTCGTCAGCCAGTTGCCGGCCGTGTCGATGCCGGACTGCACCGGCTGCCAGACGAAGCCCAGCACGATGCCGATGAACAGACACGTGACGCCTGTCACGATCGGCACGAACCGCTTGCCGCCGAAGAACGCCAGATATTCGGGCAGCTTGATGTCCTTGAAGCGGTTGTACATGTACCCCGCGAGCATACCGGCGATGATCCCCGACAGCACGCCCATGTTGAGCTTGTCGTTGATGTCCTTCATCACGGCCGTTTCGATCAGATAGCCGATCGCGCCGGCGAGACCCGCCGTGCCGTTGTTGTCCTTCGCGAAGCCCACCGCCACGCCGATTGCGAACAGAAGCGGCAGGTTCGAGAAGATGGCGTCGCCCGCGTCGGCGATCATCTTGATGTTGAAGACATCGGGCTGGCCTAGACGCAACAGCAGGCCGGCCACCGGTAAAACGGCAATCGGCAGCATCAGGGCGCGGCCTAGGCGCTGCATCTTTGCAAACGGGTTAGCGTCCATCGGGGGTTCTCCAAAAGATATAGGTCTTGTCGTTGCTGCTCGGGTTGTGGCTAGGAAAGAAGCATCAAGCGTTTAGTCCTGCGGCCAGATTTCGCGGCTGGCCGCTCTTACTGCCTGCGCCGATTCGAGCGCGAGCACGTCTTCCGCGCGCTGACGGCAAAGCTGGTAATCGAGATTGCGCACGCGCGCCTTGATGCCCGGCACCGCGGACGGATCGACCGACAATTCCGTCACGCCAAGGCCCACGAGCAGCGGCACCGCGAGCGGATCGCCGCCGAGCGCGCCGCATACGCCGACCCATTTGCCGTGCTTTTCCGCGCCCTGCACTGTCGTCTTGATGAGCCGCAGCACGGCCGGATGCAGGCCGTCGGACTGCGCGGCGAGATCGGGCTGGCAGCGGTCCATCGCGAGCGTGTATTGCGTGAGATCGTTCGTGCCGATCGAGAAGAAATCCGCGTATTTCGCGAGTTGATCGGCCAGCATCGCCGCCGACGGCACCTCGATCATCACGCCCACTGCCACCGGCTCCGTGCGCCCGGCTTCGCGCGCCAGTTCGTTGATGCGCGCACGCAGGCGCTGCAGTTCGCCGGCATCGGTGACCATCGGCAGGAGAATGCGCACCGCGCCCGCCGGCTTGACGGCGAGCAGGCCGCGCAACTGGTCGTCGAGCAGATCGGGGCGCACTTGCGCGAGCCGGATGCCGCGCAAGCCGAGCGCCGGATTCTCTTCGGGCGGCAGCGTCAGATAGTCCACTTCCTTGTCGGCGCCGACATCCAACGTGCGGATGATCGCGGTGCGGCCGGCCAATGCATCGACGATTTCCTGATAGCTCGACGCGTGTTCCGCGACCGTCGGCGCAGCCTGGCGATGGATAAAAAGCAGTTCGGTGCGCAAGAGGCCCACGGCGTCCGCGCCGTTTTCGACCGCGGCCTTGGCGTCGTCGAGCGTGGCGATGTTCGCCGCGATTTCGACATGACGGCCGTCGCGCGTCGCTGCCGCCTGCTGCGACATCTTGCGGTTCGCCTCGCGCACGCCCGCAAGACGCTCGCGCTCGTGCCGCGCCCGTTCGACATCCAGCGCGCTCGGCGCATATTCGAGGCGGCCCGCCGACGCGTCCACGACCACTTGCGCGTCTTCGGCAATCCCGTGCAGCGCATCGCCGATGGCGACGAGCGCCGGAATGCCGATCTGCCGCGCGATGATCGCCGCATGCGAGGTCGCGCCGCCACGCGACATCACGAGCGCCGTGACGCGCGTGCGGTCAATCGACGCCAGATCCGACGGCGTGAATTCGACGGCCGCGAGCACGGCTTCGTCCGGCAGCGCGCGCGCCGCCGTGTTCGTGAGGCCGAGCGCGCGCAGCACGCGCTTTTCGATGTCGCGCAGGTCGGCGGCGCGTTCGGCGAGCAGCGCGTCGTTCACGTTGTTGAGCAGCGCGATCTGCGCGCGGATCGCCTCGCGCCACGCGAAGCCCGCGCTCTTGCCGAGGCTGATGAGATCGCGGGCGGCATCGACCAGCGTCGGGTCTTCCAGCAACACGCGATGCACCGCGAAAATGCCCGCTTCGCCGACCGCGCCGCGCTGGGACGCGGTGCGCACGGTGACTTCGAGGTCGGCATCGACCTGCGCGATGGCCTTATCCAGCGCGCGGCTCTCCGCCGCCGACGGACCGCTCGCCTGTTCCGGCGGCACGATCTCCTGATCGTCCCAGCGCACCAGCTTGCCGACCGCGATGCCCGGCGCCGCGCACACGCCCGCGAGCGTGTTCGGCGGCAGCGGCCCGGCGGACGCGCGAACCGCCGCGACCGGCGCGGGCGACTTCTCACGCGCGGGCGTCTCTTCGACTTCGCCTTGCGCCGCGCGCAGCAATTCGGTGGCGACGGCATCCACTGCTTCTTGCGCCTGCGCGCCCATGCCGACGAGTTCGATGGTCGCGCCCTCGCCCGCGCCCAGCCCGAGCAGGCCGACCACGCTTTCGACCGGCGCCTTGCGGCCTTCGAAGCGCACTTCCACCTTGGCGTCCAGACCGCGCGCCGCCTCGCGCGCCCGCGCCGCCGGCCGTGCGTGCAGGCCGCCCGCGTGGGCCAGCGTGACGGTGCGCCGCGCTTCGGTCATCACGTTGGACGACGAACGCGCCACGTGCGCCGCCGCGCCGTCCTTCGCGCGCAGCACGAGCATGCGCGCGCCCGCCTTCAGCACGCCACGGCCGGCGCGCTCTGCGACCTCGAACGCGTCGCCGTTGGCGATTGCGATCACCGAGACGAGACTCGGCGCGTGCTGCGCGACGAAATCCGCGTTGAACTCGATGAGCGGCTGGCCCGCGCGCACCGTCGCGCCTTGTTCGACCATCGGCGCGAAGCCCTCGCCGCCCAGCTCGACCGTGTCGATGCCGATATGCACGAGAATCTCCGCGCCCGCTGCCGTGCGCAGCGTGACCGCGTGATGCGTGCGCGCGAGATGCGTCACGGTGCCGTCGCACGGCGCGAGAAGCACGTTATCGAGCGGATCGATGCCGATGCCGTCGCCGAACATCCCCTCGGCGAACACGGGGTCGGGCACGTCGGCGAGCGGCACGACGGGACCGGTAAACGGAGCGAGCAGAACGATATCGCTCGGGTTATCGGTGGAATGGTTCAACACGGACTCCTCGGCACGGCGCATCGTCTATCTCACTCAATGGGTTTCGGTGACCTTGTTCAGGTGGCGCGGCGCGTCGGGGTTGCGCCCGCGCGCGGCGGCAAGACCCGCGGCCATCACGTAGAACGAAAGGATCGCGGCGATCGGATCGAGCGCCGGGTGGTCGGTGGCGACGAGCGGCAATTCGGCGCCGGGCACGTCGTCGGGTGCTGCGAGCAGCACGCGTGCGCCCCGCGCGCGCATGTCAGCGGCCAACTGGATGAGACCCGCCTGCTCCGGCCCGCGCGGCGCGAACACGAGCAGCGGATAGTCGCGGTCGATGATTTCCATCGGACCATGTCGCACTTCCGCGCTCGAAAACGCTTCGGCCTGAATGCCGGAGGTTTCCTTCAGCTTGAGCGCCGCTTCCTGCGCAATGGCGAGCCCGAGGCCGCGCCCGACGACGATCATGCGGTCGACGCCCTTCAGTTCATCCACGGCGCGCGTCCAGTCGAGCTTGCCCGCCGCGCGCAGCGCATCCGGCAGCGACTTCAGCGCGTTCAGCAGTTCGGCGTCGCGCTGAACGTGCGCGATCACGATGGCCGAGAGCGACAGCATCGCGATATAGCTTTTCGTCGCTGCAACCGAAAGCTCCGGTCCGGCTAAGAGCGGCAGATAGTATTCGCAGGCGTGCTCCAGCGGCGATCCGGCGACGTTGACGGCCGCGACGGTGAATGCGCCGGCTTCGCGCAGCGCCTGCATGGTGCCGACGAGATCCGGGCTCTTGCCCGACTGCGAAAACGCGACGGCAAGCTGGCCGGACACGCGCAGCGGCGCTTGCTGCAACGTGGCGACGGACATCGGCAGCGACGCGACCGGCACGCCGATGCGGCTCATCGTCAGGCTGGCGAAATAGCTCGCGGCGTGGTCCGAGCTGCCGCGAGCGACGGTCAACGCAACGTGACGCGGCTGCTCCGCGAGCTTCACGGCGAGCGCCTCGATGCGCGAGGTATCGGCGAGTTGGGCCGCGACGACATCCGCGGACTCCAGCGCCTCAGTGAGCATGTTCGACAATCGATTCTCCTTCGACATAAGTGGCGGTCAGCGCGAAGTCCCGGTCGAGCACGACCATGTCGGCCCATGCGCCGCGCGCGATGCGGCCGCGGTCTTCGAGTCCGAGATAGTCGGCGGGATAGCGCGACAAGCGATTCGAAACGTCCGCGAGCGGAATGCCCAGCGAGACGAGATTGCGCAGCGCCTGATCCATGGTCAGCGTGCTGCCTGCGAGCGTGCCGTCCGCGAGACGCACGCCGCCCATGCACTTGGTGACGTGCTGGCTGCCGAGGCGGTATTCGCCGTCCGGCATGCCCGCCGCCGACGTGCTGTCGGTCACGACGTAGAGTCGCGGAATGGCGCGCATGGCGGCGCGGATTGCGCCGGGGTGAACGTGCAGCAGGTCGGGAATCAGTTCGGCGTACTCCGCATGCGCGAGCGCCGCGCCGACCATGCCGGGATCGCGATGATGCAGCGGCGACATGGCGTTGAAGAGATGCGTGAAGCCGCGCGCGCCGTGCTTCAGCGCGTTGACGGCGTCGTCGTAGGTGCCGAGCGAATGACCGAGTTGCACGCGCACGCCGCGCGCGGCCATGTCGGCGATGATTTCGAGATGACCCGAGATCTCCGGCGCGATGGTCACGACGCGAATGGGCGCGAGGTCGAGGTACTTGAGCACTTCGTCGCGCACGGCGACCGCGGCGGCGTCCGGCTGCGCGCCGAGCTTGCCCGGATTGATGTACGGCCCTTCGAGATGCACGCCGAGCACGCGCGCACCGCTCGGCGCGCGGCGCTTCGCTTGTTCGCCGAGGCCGGCGACGACCTGCATCAGTTCGTCGCGCGGCGCGGTCATCGTCGTGGCGAGCAGGCTCGTCGTGCCGTGTTGTGCGTGCTGGCGCGCGACGGTATCGGCCGCGTCGCCGCCTTCCATGATGTCGCGGCCGCCGCCGCCGTGCACGTGCAGGTCGATGAAGCCCGGCAGGATGTACGGCGCGTCATTCGACGTCGGATCGGCTATGTGGCCTTCGAGCGCCGTCACGCGGCCGTTCTCGAAACGCACGGTGCCGTGAATCCAGCCGTCGTTCGTCAGTATGTTCCCTTTCAGCATGAAGTTCTCTGGAAGTACGCAATGCGTAGGAGGTTCAGGTGCGGTTCGCGCCGTGCTGCGAGCACGCTGGTCCGCGCGGATGCTTCGGTGCGCGGCCGGCGAACGGCTTCTTTTGGTCCTCTCGTTCTCTTTCTTGCTCTCTTCTTTCAATGCCTGATGACGCCGGCCGAGCTGCACCCGCGCTCATCGATGCAGTTCCGCGACGAAGTCGTAGTAGTCGTCGCGGCAATAGGTGTCCGTCAGTTCGATCGCCCGCCGTTGCGCCGAATAGCCGATGCGCGTGATCACGAGCAGCGCGGCGCCGGGCGCCACGGCCATCAGCCGGGCGACTTCGGCGCTCGCGTTCACCGCCCGAAAATGCTGCAACGCGCGCACCACTGCCTGACCGCGCTCCTCCAGGTACCGGTACAGCGACGCGCCGATCAGCAACGGGTCCGGCACCAGCCACGCCGGCAGTGTGGAATGCTCGACCGCCATCACGATGCCATCCGCCCGCCGCAATCTCCTGAGACTCGCAACGAGCGCGCCGGGCGACAGACCCAGATGAACGGTCTCGTCGCGATTCGCGGGCCTCAGTCCGCGGCCGAGCCACACCGAATCGGGCAGGAAACCGCGCTGTTCCATCTTGCGCGTGAAGCCGGTTAATCTGGACAACGGATCTTCCACGCGCGGCGTGATGAAATTGCCCGCGCCGCGCACCCGCTTGATCAGCCCTTGCTCGACGAGCAACGCGATGGCCTTGCGCGCCGTGATACGCGATACGCCAACGCCCTCCGCCAACGTGCGCTCCGAAGGCAGCGCCTCTCCCGCCGACCACGTGCCCGCGTGAATGGCTGAAGCCAGGCGCGAGGCAAGCTGGAGATAAAGCGGCGTATCGCTGCTTTCATCCGGAGTGAGATTCTTCCAACTTCCTCTCATGAAAGAGCCTCACGCGGCTTTAGGTGGAGCCCATTATATAACCAACATAATACCAGTCAACGCGTGTCGAAAGGCTTGTGACGGAAGTCAAATGCCGTCTCTAATCAATAAGTTACAACTTGTTTAGACGGTGGTTTCGCAACAGGGCCGCTATCGGGACTTACCCGGATACCGAGGTCAATGGAACCAGTCGCCGTCCACTGCCAAACAGGTCCATAAATTCGGGCATTTTCGTATTCGCACGAGCGTGCTTTCTTTGGCACAATGCGTCCATTAGTTCGGAATCGCAACTAATTCAAATAGAAACACATATTTTTGAGAGAGCAAACGCACAATGGGATGTTTTGATCGGAGTCGGGCTGTCGAGGCCGTGCGGCGCTTCAACCGGTTTTACGCGCGTCACGCAGGCGCTTTTCACGAGCGGCTACATAAGAGTCATTTTTCGTTGACGGAAGTGCGCATTCTTCACGAGCTTGCGCACGAACGCGCGCACACGGCAGCGGATCTGGCGCGCAACCTCGGGCTGGATACCGGATATCTCAGCCGTCTCATCACCAATTTCCAGAAGCTGGGTCTCGTCGTGCGCCGGAAGAACGAAGCCGACGCCCGCGCGCATCTTCTGACCATGACGCCCGAAGCGAAAGCCAAGGTGGATGAACTCGATCTGCACGTCTCTTCCGAAACGGCGTCGCTATTGAATTCGCTCGCGCCGGGCGAGATCGAGCAGTTGTCGCTGGCCATGGCGGACATCGAGCGGCTCTTGTCGCCGGCTTCGCACGCAGCGCCCACGCGCTTGCGCAGCCCCCGCTGCGGCGACTTCGGTTGGATGATCGAACGTCACGCGCACCTCGACGTTTCCGACCGCGCGAGTCTCGCCTACGAGGCTCACGCGGCAAAGGTCGTGTCGCGCTTTCTCGGCGCCATGCAGGCGGACACGCCGCGTATCGCGTGCTGGGTCGCGGAACAGGAAGGCGACGCGCGCGTCGGCGCTGCGTTGCTGACCGCCGCGTCGGACGGCCAGGCGTGCATCGAGTTGTTGTTCGTGGAGCCGGGCGCGCGCCGTCGGGGGCTGGGCGGACAGCTCGTCGCCGCGTGTACGAACTTCGCTCAGGGCGCGGGCTACGAAAGCGTCGTGTGCCGGCTCGATCAAGCGCGCGAAGATTTGTGCGGGCTTTTCATGCGCACCGGATTCAAGGCGCAACAGGGCGTGGACGCAAGCCTCGTCTGGGAGCGCGAGTTGCGGCGCATTTACGCCGACTAAACGTCGCAAATGAAAACGGCGTCTTGGGAGACGCCGTTTTCGTACTTCAGATTGCCGTCGCTCAGAACGAAGGCACGACCGAGCCTTTGAACTCGCTCTTCAGGAACTGGCGCACGTCGTCGGACTGGTACGCGGCGACCAGCTTCTTCACCCACGGCTGATCCTTGTCCTTCGTGCGCACCGCGATCAGGTTCGCGTACGGGCTATGCACGTCTTCCAGCGCGATCGCATCTTTGGTCGGCTGCAGGCCCGCAGCCAGCGCGAAGTTCGTGTTGATGGCGGCGGCGTCGACATCGGCGAGCGTGCGCGGCAATTGCGCGGCGTCGAGTTCGACGAGCTTGATCTTCTTCGGATTCTCCGCGACGTCGAGGGCCGTCGCGTTGTTGCCGTTCGCGCCCGCGCCCGCCTTCAGCTTGATGACGCCTTGCGTTTGCAGAAGCAACAGCGCGCGATTCTCGTTCGACGGATCGTTCGGCACCGCGACCTTCGCGCCTTGCGGCAAGTCCTTCAGCGACTTCAGCTTCTTGGAGTAGACGCCGAGCGGCGAGATGTAGGTGAGTCCCGCGCTCACAATTTTGTAGCCGCGCTGCTTGATCTGGCTGTCCAGATACGGCTGATGCTGGAAGCTGTTCGCATCGAGATCGCCGGCGTCGAGCGCGGCGTTCGGCTGAACGTAGTCGTTGAACTCGACCACCTTCACGTTGAGGCCCTCGCGCTTGGCGACCTTCTGTACGACTTGCCAAATTTGAGCGTCAGGGCCGCTGATGGTGCCGACCTTGATGATCTTGTCGTCGGCGTGTGCCGAGAAACTCGCGACGAACGCGGCCGACACCACGACGGCCGCCAGGGCTTTGAGCATATTTCTGCGCTGCATGGTCTTCCTGTTTCAAATGCAAATGACTGCGGGATAACTTATGCCGGCTCCGGCGCGAGCGGCGGGCCGGCGTGCCGAATGTTCGCACAGCGTTGATGCGAGCGGAAATACAGTTTCCTCATGTGAATATCCGGCGCACTGTCCGCTTAGAATCGGGCCTGGGACCCACTTTCGGACGGCGATAAACATGTATGTGATCAACCTGCGATACACCGGCGCGCTCGCCGAAATCGACGATGCGCTTGAAGAACACCGCCTCTTCCTCGAACGCTACTTCGCGGCGGGCGTATTCGTGATGGCGGGGCCGAAGGTTCCCCGCGACGGCGGCGTGATCATCGCGTCGGGCATCGACCGGGCGTGGCTCGACGAGATCATCGCGGAAGATCCGTTCGCCCGGCAGCAACTCGCGCATTACGAGATCATGGAATTCAAGGCGACGCGTCTGGCGCCGGGATGGAAACTGCCGCAGCCGTCGAAGGCGTAACGCAGAACGCAAAAGCGGCCCGCAGGCCGCTTTCTGAACCCGCCGATCAGTCGATCAGCAACTTCAGATCGTGGACCCAGGGTTCGACGCCTTGTCCGTCGCGGGCGAAAAGCCGCAGCTTGCCGTCTTTGTCGAACACGTAGCTCGCGGCGGTGTGATCCATCGTGTAGTCGCCGGGCGTCTTGCCCGCCGCCCTCGCGTAGTAGACGCGGAAGTCCTTCGCGACTTTCTGCAACTCAGCGTCATTGGCCGGGCGCAAGCCAATGTACGCCGGGTTGAACGCGGTCACGTACTGGCCGAGCAGGCTGGGCGTATCGCGCGCGGGATCGACGGTGACCATCAGCACTTGCACGTCCTTCGCCTTGTCGCCGAGCTGTTGCATGGCTTGCGACAGCTCCGCGAGCGTCGTCGGGCAGACGTCCGGGCAATGCGTGTAGCCGAAGAACAGCACGACCGCCTTGCCTTTGAAGTCAGCGAGCGTGCGCGTCTTTCCGGTCGTATCGGGCAACGAAAAGTCGCTGCCGAATTGCTTGTTGCCGGTAATGTCGAGGTTCTTGAAGTCGGGCGCCTTATCGCATGCGCACAGCGCCACCGCGCAGACCAACAGCGCGAACAGCCGACAAACGATCTGCCTCATGCGCCGATCACCGTGCGAACGTAGTGGTCGACGAGCAGCGCGCCGAAGAGCAGCGACAAATACACGATGGAATAGCGAAAAGTCTTGCGCGCAAGGGCGTCCGAGTAATCGCGGTATAGCTTCCACGTGTAGCCCAGAAAGACCGCGCCGAGTCCGACCGCGCTCGCCAGATACACCACGCCGCTCATGCCGGAAATGAACGGCATCAACGTGACCGCGAATAGCACGATGGTGTACAGAAAAATGTTCAGCAGCGTGTACTTTTCGCCATGCGTGACGGGCAGCATCGGCAGGCCGGCGTTCTCGTAGTCTTTGCGGCGATAAAGCGCGAGCGCCCAGAAATGCGGCGGCGTCCAGACAAAGATGATGAGCACGAGAATCCACGCGTCGCCAGGCACTGCGCCCGTGACCGCCGCCCACCCCAGCGCGGGCGGCATGGCGCCTGACGCGCCGCCGATCACGATGTTCTGCGGCGTGTACGGCTTGAGCAGCAGCGTATAAATGACCGCGTAGCCAACGAAAGTCGCGAGCGTGAGCCACATCGTCAGCGGATTGGTGAAGCGGTACAGCGTCCACATGCCGATGCCGCCGAGCACGGCCGAGAACGTCAGAATCTGCGCGCTCGTAATTTGCCCACGCGCCGACGGACGCCATGCGGTGCGGCGCATCTTCGCATCCACTTTCTGCTCGACGAGGCAGTTGATGGCGAACGCCGCGCCCGCCAGCAGCCAGATGCCGATGCCGCCGCCGAGCAGCTTGGTCCACGGAACCATGCCGGGCGTCGACAGAAACATGCCGATGACGGCGCAGAAGACGGCGAGCTGCGTGACGCGCGGCTTCGTCAGCGCAATGTATTGCGAGACGCGGCTGCCGAGAGGGGAATTGAGTGTCGTGCTATCCATGGGAAGGCGCCATCACGCTGAAACGACGTCGCGTGCGGGGAGCGCGGCGCGGCCGGGACGGCTGGAAGAGATTCGAAAGTTTAGCATGACGAGCAGGAGCAGCACGATCGCGGCCCCGCCGTTATGGGCGACGGCAATAGGCAGCGGCCATTGCAGCACGATGTTCGACATGCCGGTCAGAAACTGAATGACGATGACCGCCAGCACGCCGTTCGCCGGCTTGCGCAGCGATTCGAAGCGGCGCAGTTTCGCGGCCAGCCACAGCAGATACAGTACGACGACCACCGCGAACGTGCGATGCGTCCAGTGGATCGCAACGAGCGCGTCCTGCGAGATCACGTCGCCGTCGCCCGTCATGCCGAGCGCGCGCCACAGGTGAAAGCCGTGTTCGAAGTTCATCGGCGGAATCCATTGGCCGTTGCAAAGCGGGAAGTCGGTGCAGGCCAGTACAGCATAGTTCGTGCTCACCCAGCCGCCGAGCGCGATCTGCACGACGAGCAACGTGAGCCCGAACAGCGCGGCGGGCATCCAGCGCGCGGCCGCGGGATCGAGCGACGGAATCGGCGTCTGGCGCGCCGCGAGCCAGCCGAGCGCGCCAAGCAGCGCGAGCCCGAGCAGCAAATGCGTCGTGACGATGACGGGTTGCAGCTTCAACGTGACGGTCCACGCGCCGAACGCGCCTTGCAGGCAGATCAGCAGCAGGATGCCGGTGGGCCACCACGGCGACACGTGCAGCGGACGACGCTTGATGCGCGCCGTCCACGCGATGATGACCTGCGCGATGATCAGCACGCCGATTGCCATCGCAAAGTAGCGGTGCAGCATCTCGATCCACGCCTTGACCATGCTGACCGGACCGGTGGGCATCGCCTGATACGCGGCGGCGATTTGCGCGTGCGCGATGAACGGCGACGACGTGCCGTAGCAGCCCGGCCAGTCGGGGCAGCCGAGGCCGGAATCGGTCAGGCGCGTGAAGCCGCCGAACATGATCAGATCGAGCGTCAGAAACGTGGTCAGCCAGACGAGCTTGCGGAACTTGTTGTCATCGGCTTTCACCCAGACGAAGGACAGCGGCAGCAGCGCAATGCACAAGCCGATCATCCCCAATTGCAATACATAACTCATGTTTCACCTTCAACCCGCGTGTTAGCCGATCCGCGACCACTTCAGCAGCTTCGCCAGATCCGCGTTGATCTTCTTGGGATCGGGATTCTTCGGGAAGCGCATCATCAGATTGCCGTTCGGGTCCACCAGATAGATGTGGTCCGTGATGCTGCCGCCGTCAGCGACCGGCAGCCAGTCGGCGACCGCGCGCGGATCGGCGATCAGCATGCGCGTGTCCGGCTGCGGATACGCCGTCTTGATGACATCGGCCACAGGCTTGTCATCCGTGCGCAGCCAGACGTTGACCACGCGGTCGCGTTCCGCCGATTGCAGCACGCGAACCTGCCGCATGTAGTAAAGGCGCGTGACGCATTGCTCGTCGCAAGCGCTGCCGTTGACGGTGATCATCAGCCACTTGCCTTCGAGTGACTTGAGCGGCATGGTCTGCCCTTTCTCGTTCGTCACGACGAGTTGCGCCGGAATGGGCCGTTGCGGGTCGATCAGCGCGCCGTAGCTCGACGTGCCGCCCGCCGGCTTGAACACGTAGTACATCAGATACGAAGCGATGACGGGCGCCGCGCAGACGAGCGCGAGCAGCACGAGCATCCAGCGCCCGCTGCTCCACGATCCTCTCGGGGGCGTGCGGGGCTTGTCGGCAGTCGTGGGACGTTGAGATGGCATCAAGAATTCGGTGAGAGTTGGGTCACGCGTGGTCGGCGGCTTCGTCGTCGCGGTCGTCTACGAGACGCGTGTCGTCTTTCTTCGCGGCGCGGCGGGCGGCGTACAGCCCGAAGCCCACGGCGGCGGCGGCCATGCCCCACCACTGGAGCATGTAGCCGTAATTGCGCTCCACGCCCATCGTCGGCGCGGGCCAGTCGCGCACGAGCCGGTCGTGCGTGTCGTTCGTCTGCTGGATCACGAACGGCTGAAACGCGAGCCCGGTTTCGGCGGCATAGGCGGGAATGCTGAGATTCTGGCGAATCTGCTGATGCCCGGCCGATCCGCCCGTTCCCAGTTCGAACGCCTGCGACGGATTGGCGCGGGCAATGCCTTCGACCTCGACGGTGCCCTTCGGCGTCTCGTACGGCTCGATGCCCGTGCGATCAGCCAGATTGCGCGGCAGCCATCCGCGATTGACGAGCACGTAGCCGCCGCCCTCGAGTTTAAGCGGCATCACGACATAAAAGCCCGGCTGGTCGTTATACGGACGATTATCGAGATAGACGACGCGCTCCGGCATGAACTCGCCGCGCGCCTGCACCCGGTGGAATTCGACGGATTGCAGCGGCATCGGTTCGACGCCCACGCGCGTTGCCGGCGCATTCGCGAAGGCCGTGATGCGCGCGTTGAGCGCCTCTTTCTGATGCGCGCGGTCGCGCTGCCAGAAGCCGAGGCGCACCGTTACGGCAACGACGATCAAGATGACAAGCGTGGGCCAAAAGCGGATCTTCATGACCGCAGCCGCCGCGCGACGGTGTGCGCCGCCGCGCGGCGCGATCCGTCGAGTGAGATAATGAGATGACTCGTTTCCATACTGCTCGATGCGTTATCCGGGCAAGTTGAGCAACTTTGCCGGCTGGTTTATGCACATTATCGTCGCCATCGCTTTCATCCTCATTCTCGGCAGCCTCGGCTCGGCGCTGTACTTCATGATGACCGACCGCGGCAAGACCAAGCGGATGGTGTGGTCGCTCGCCATGCGCGTCGGGCTTTCCATCTCGCTGTTCCTGTTCATCCTGTTCGCGCACTGGATGGGCTGGATTCAGTCGACGGGCATTCCCCTCGGACGATAACCCGCCGCGAAGGTTCGCAAGAACGAGGCGTATTGTCGCGCCAACGTCGCGGCAACGTCGCGAAACAAAACAAAACGCCGCCCTCGAACGTCAGGGCGGCGTGCTTGCGCTGCGGGCCTGAAGCCCGCGAAGACGCAGTTACAGCCAGTAGACAACGACGTACAACCCGAGCCACACGACGTCCACGAAGTGCCAGTACCACGCGGCGCCTTCGAACGCGAAGTGATGCTCCGCCGTGAAGTGTCCGCGAATCAGCCGGACCATCACCACAGCCAGCATCGTGCCGCCCAGGAACACGTGAAAGCCGTGGAAGCCCGTGAGCAGGAAGAACGTCGAGCCGTACACGCCGGATGCGAGCGTCAGGTTCAATTCGTTGTACGCGTGGAAGTATTCGTAGCCCTGGCAGAACAGGAAGATGACGCCGAGCAGCACAGTCGCGGCGAGCCAGCCGATCGCCTTCTTGCGATGATCTTCACGCAGCGCGTGGTGCGCGACCGTCAGCGTCGCGCCCGACGAAAGCAGCAGCGCCGTGTTGATGGTCGGCAGAGGCCACGGCACCATTGCGCGGAAATGCGGGACCAGCGCGGCGGGACCGTTGTTCGGCCACACGGCGGAGAAGTCCGGCCAGATCAGCTTGTAGTCGAGACTGCCGAGCTCGTGCAGCGCGATGGCGCGCGCATAGAAGAGCGCGCCGAAGAACGCGCCGAAGAACATGACTTCGGAGAAGATGAACCAGCTCATGCTCCAGCGGTACGACACATCCACGCGCTTGCCGTACATGCCGCCTTCGGATTCGGAGATCGCGTCGCCGAACCAGTGCCACAGCACGAACAGCAGAAACAGCAGGCCGAGGAGCGTGCCGAACGGCGCCAAGGAATGCCCGTTCACCCACGCCGCCAGCGACGACAGCATTACCAGCAAGCCGCACGCAGCCATGATCGGATGCCGTGACGGATTCGGCACGAAATAGTACGGGCTCTCGTTTTGACCGCTCATCGTTGATTCTCCACTTCGATCCAGTTGCTTGAATTATTTTGCCGCAGCGCCGTTCGGCGCGAGCGCATTTCGGGTGGCCTTACCGAACTACCGCGCGCACGATCACCAGCAGCACGACGATGAAAAGCGCAGCACCAATCACGCCAGCCGCGATCAGATGCAGCGGATTCAGCTGCGCGGCGTCGTTTTCGAGGTCGGCCCGCCGCCGCACGCCGAAGAACGACCAGAACACGGCCTTCACCAGCTTCACGAACCCGCCGCCCTGCGTCTGTCCGTTCATGATGTTCACGTTCCCTTCGCTGCCGTTTTCGGCGCGTCGAGCTCGAAAAACGTGTACGACAGCGTGATCGTCTTCACGTCCTTCGGCAGCTTCGGATCGACGACGAACACCACCGGCATGCGCTTCGTTTCGTTCGGCGCGAGCGTCTGCTGGGTGAAACAGAAGCATTCGATCTTCTTGAAAAACTCGGTGGCCTGCTTCGGCGCGTAGCTCGGAATGGCCTGCGCCTTCACCGTGCGCCCCTGCTCGTTCGTCACCTGATACATCACCGTCATCACTTCGCCGGGGTGAATGTCGAGATTCGACTGCTCCGGCTTGAACTGCAGCGGCCCGCGCGCATTCGCATCGAATTCGATGGACACGGTGCGGCTCGCATCGACCTGTGTGTTCTTCGCCTCGCGCGCGCCGACATCGCGCTGCACGAGATTGTTGATGCCCGTGATCTGGCAGATCGCGCGGTACATCGGCACCAGCGCGAAGCCGAAGCCGAACATCATCGCCGCGACGACGAACAACTTGAGCAGCATCGACCGGTTGAAGGAACGGTCGATATGTGACTCTTCATGCTGAGTGGACACGTTAGCCTCGCGACAACAGGTATTGCCTGACGACGATACCCAGAAAAAAGACGGCGGCGATCAGCACCATGATGAGACCGAGCCGCTTGTTGCCCGCGCGGATGTCTTCGCGGGAGCGTCTTTTTTGTGGATTCGGGGCCATGCGTTTCTTGCTCGGGAGTCTGTGAGGCTTCGCGCGGAAGCCTCACAGAACGGAGAGACGACTTATTCGACGGTCGGCGGGTTCTCGAACGTATGGAACGGCGCCGGGCTCGGCACGGTCCATTCGAGTCCTTCCGCGCCATCCCACGGCTTGTCGCTGGCCTTTTCATGCTCGCCGCCGCCGCGATACGTCGGCAGCGCGACCGCGAACAGGAAGTACACCTGCGCGAGACCGAAACCGAACGCGCCGATGGTCGCGATCTGGTTGAAGTCCGTGAACTGCGCCGGGTAGTCCGCATAGCGGCGCGGCATGCCCGCGAGACCCAGGAAGTGCATCGGGAAGAACGTGATGTTGAAGAAGATCATCGACGTCCAGAAGTGGATCTTCCCGCGCGTTTCGTTGTACATCCAGCCGGTCCACTTCGGCGACCAGTAGTACCAGCCGGCGAACAGCGCGAAGAGCGAACCGGCCACCAGCACGTAGTGGAAGTGCGCGACCACGTAATACGTGCCGTGCATCTGGATGTCGAGCGGGGCCATCGAAAGGATCAGGCCCGTGAAGCCGCCCATCGTGAACACGAACAGGAAGCCGATCGCGAAGAGCATCGGCGTTTCGAAGGTCAGCGCGCCGCGCCACATCGTCGCGACCCAGTTGAACACCTTCACGCCCGTCGGCACGGCGATCAGCATCGTCGCGTACATGAAGAAGAGCTGGCCCGTCACCGGCATGCCGGTGGCGAACATGTGGTGCGCCCACACCATGAACGAGAGAATCGCGATCGACGCGGTGGCGTACACCATCGAGCTATAGCCGAAGAGCGGCTTGCGCGAGAACGCCGGGATCACCTGCGACACGATCCCGAACGCCGGCAAGATCATGATGTACACCTCGGGGTGGCCGAAGAACCAGAAGATGTGCTGGTACATGACCGGATCGCCGCCGCCCGCCGCGTTGAAGAACGACGTGCCGAAGTGACGGTCGAACAGCACCATCGTGATGGCGCCTGCCAGAACCGGCATCACGGCGATCAGCAGATACGCGGTGATGAGCCACGTCCACGCGAACATCGGCATCTTCATGAGCGTCATGCCCGGCGCGCGCATGTTCAGGATCGTCACGACGATGTTGATGCCGCCCATGATCGACGACGCGCCCATGATGTGGACCGCGAAAATCGCGAAGTCCATGCCGGGGCCCATCTGCGTCGAGAGCGGCGCGTACAGCGTCCAGCCCGCGGCGGTTGCGCCGCCCGGCACGAAGAACGAGCCGACGAGCAGGACGGCCGCGACCGGCAGCAGCCAGAAGCTGAAGTTGTTCATGCGCGCGAACGCCATGTCCGATGCGCCGATCTGCAGCGGCACCATCCAGTTCGCGAAGCCGACGAACGCCGGCATGATCGCGCCGAACACCATGATGAGGCCGTGCATGGTGGTCAGCTGATTGAAGAACTCGGGGCGCATGATCTGCAGGCCCGGTTCGAACAGTTCGGCGCGAATGCCGAGCGCCATCACGCCCCCGGACAGGAACATGATGAACGAGAACAGCAGATACAAGGTACCGATGTCCTTGTGGTTGGTGGCGAAAAGCCACCGGCGCCAGCCATGCGGTGTTTCGTGCGCATGGTCGTCGTGCGCGTGGTCGTGACCCGCGACTACATCGTGTCCGATGCTAGACATGACAATCATCTCCTAAAGCGAATACTCGAGGCACTTGGCGTTGCCCGCGTGCTTCTCCGTTGCCTTGAGCGAAGGAGAAGCGCACGCGAAGCATGTCAAGCAGCCGGACTGATTTCTACGCGGCGTGCTTCTTTCGCATCCGTGCCGCCCGTGACCGACTCGGGCTTCTTCAACACGATGCGTTCGTCCGAGACACCGGCCGCCTTCAGCGCGTCGCGAACGGCTTGCGCGCGCTTCTTGGCGAGGTCCGCGTTGAGGTCGGCGCCGCCGGTTGCATCCGTGAAGCCGGAAAGCGCGATCTTCGCGTCCGGATGCGCCTTCACGTAAGCGGCGGCAGCCTGCACTGCGTTGTTTGCGTCGGCGGGCAGGTCGCTCTTGCCCGTTTCGAAGTAGATGCTGGCCGGCAGCACGCCCTGCGCAGTCTGCTCGCCGGACGCCGCAGCCGGCGCGCTGGCTTCCGCCGCGCCGCTTGCCGCCGCACCGCTCGCGGCTTCGCCGCCCGCCGCTGCCGTGTGATCGCCGCCTTCGGGCATCTTGCCGTTGCGCGCGTCCGCAACCTGCTTCGGCTGCAGAACGTCGCCGGTGTGGTTGCCCCACGTGTTGCGCTCGTACGTCACGACCGATGCGATCTCGACGTCGTTGAGCGTCGTCTGCCACGGCGGCATGGCGCCCTTGCCGTGCAGCACGATATTCACGTGACCGGCGATCGGACCGTTCGCCACCTTGCTGCCGTCGAGCGCCGGGAACTGGCCCGCGCCCTTGCCGGTCGGCTGGTGGCAGACCGCGCAGTTCGACGCGTAGATCTGCGCGCCGCGCGTCTTCAGCTCGTCCATCGTGTAGGTCTTGTTGGGATCGTCGGCCGAAGAAGCCATTTTCTTCTTCTGCGTGTCGACCCACTTCGCGTAGTCGTCGGTGGACAGCACTTCCACGACGACCGGCATGTACGCGTGCTCCTTGCCGCACAGTTCCGTGCAGAAGCCGCGATACGTGCCCACCTTCTCCGCCTTGAACCACGTGTCGCGCACGAAGCCCGGAATCGCGTCCTGCTTCACGCCGAACGCCGGCACGTACCAGGAGTGAACGACGTCGTTCGCGGTGGTGATGATGCGGATCTTCTTGTCGACCGGCACGACGAGCGGGTTGTCGACTTCCTGCAGATACGTATCGGAAATCGGCGTCTGGCCGTTCACCTGGCTGCGCGGCGTGGAGAGCGTCGAGAGGAAGCTGATGCCTTCGCCCGGGCCCTTCACGTAGTCGTAGCCCCACTTCCACTGGTAGCCCGTGACCTTGACGGTCAGATCGGCGTTGGTGGTGTCCTTCATCGCGACGACGGCCTTGGTGGCCGGCAGCGCCATCAGAATGACGATGATGAACGGCACGATCGTCCAGATGATTTCGACCGTGGTGCTTTCATGGAAGTGCGCGGGCTTGAAACCCTTGGACTTGCGATGCTTGACGACCGAATAGAACATCACCCCGAACACGCCGATGAAGATGACGGTACAGATGATGAGCATGAAGATATGGAGGCCGTAGAGCTCCTCGGCGATCTTCGTCACTGGCTGCTGGAAATTGATCTCATTCACAGCGGGACCGCCAGGACTGTCGTTGACCGCCAGGGCTACGCCGGCATTGAGCAGTGCGCCCGCCGCCAGCACGCCCGAGAGGGCTCGCTTGATTGTTTTCATAGCATCCTTACCCAAAATTTCCATTCAAACCCTCGACCCCGTTGCGCATCGCGCCTGCCACACCCGGTTCCTCCTCAAGCGAGGCGCCTCAGTGACGCCTGCAGTTCGGCAGCAAATTGTTTGCGACGATGCTGTGCAAGGTGTTGTCCGACTCTCACCGACTGGCCGCGCGATACGATCGTGAGCGGTTCCCTCGGCGTCGCGCCCGTTTCGACCCGCACCCAGCGCGGATTGAACTCGAAGCGCGTTAATTCTTCGGCGTTCATCTGTTCGATCAACAACCGGTTCTCAAACAGCCGGATTCGTTCGTAGTCGACGGCGTGTCGCGCATGAATCAGAAACGCGACCGTCACGACCGTCAACTCGACTCCGGTGAACGGCAGCACCAGCCAGGCGCCGTTCAGAAAAAGCGGCGTCGCGACGGCAAGGGAAAAGAGCGCCAGCGACACATAGAAGCCCACGAACTGACGCGGCGACACCGAGCAGTTGCGTTTCATCAGCCAGTCCTTGATGACCGGCTCGGACTCCGTCAGCGTCTGGCTGACCTGCATCGCTGCCTCCATCCATCCGCACACGCAATCACATACTTTTGCTCGGATTTTGCCCAAATTTGTGTCAGTTCAGGCGACAAACTGACGCATTATAGGCGGGTTGGGTGGCATCCACAAGCAAGGGCGCAGACGTCGCAAAGCCAGATGGCACAAGCCTCTGCGCCGAATTGACGCACCTTTTGGCGTGTCCTTCGCGCGCAAATTCATGACATAACACGCACCCTCTTTACCGCCTCGCCGATCCGCCTCCCGAACTCCTTTCCGACGCGTTAGCGGTTCCTTTTCGGACCGCGTCCGATGTCTTCCAGCCGCACGATTCCATGTCCTTCCGCCGTCGTTCGCGGCACCGCTTTCCACGCGTGACCATAGATCACTTCGAACGTGAGCGGGATCGTGCCGTCGTCGCGACGCAGCGCTTCGAGCGCCTCGTGCACCGCGCGGCGCAAGGCTTCGGCGTCTGCGCGGCCGCTCGCGGCTTCACGCTCGAACGCTTCACGGCTGAACGGATAAGCGCCCCAGCGCATGACATCCGCGAGCAGCGATTCGGGCGAACGGTAGGTGATCGTCAGCACTTCCTGATCCATCACCGGAATTTCGAAGCCGCTCTCGACCAGCATGTCGCCCAGATCGTGCATGTCGACGAAGTCGATGGTGTGCGGCATCGGCGCGAGGCCAAGCGTGCGTTCGGCTTCGCGATAAGCCGCGGCAAGTTCGCGAAGCGTGTCCGGCCCGAAGGTGCTGAACATCAGCAAGCCGTTGACTTTGAGCACGCGCTGCCATTCCGGAAACACGAAGTCCGGCCGCGAATGCCAGTGCAGCGCGAGGTTCGACCACAGCAATTCGAATGCAGCCGATGCAAACGGCAACGCCGAGAAGTCCGCCTGCGCCAGTTGCGGGCCGCGTGCGCCGAACGCCTTGGCGAGCGTTGCCGGCAACAAGCGCCGCCAGCCCGCGCCGCTGTCGGCTTCCGCAGTCTCAGCCGTGCGTGCACGCGCGAGCATGGCGGAGGAAATATCGACGCCTAGCACGGACGCCTCCGGGAACCGCTCCCGCAAGCGCGGCAGGTCCGCGCCCGCGCCGCAGGCCGCATCGAGGACGCGCGCCGGCGCCACCTTGATGTATTCGAGACGCTCGCGCATGCGGTCCGCGATCTCACGCGGCAGGAACGCGACGTCGTCGAAAGCGGCGGCGCGACGGTCGAAGATCTCGCGCAAACGGCGCGGATCATAGGCCGGTCGGCCAGTTCTGGGAGACGTTGGGGACATGACGATCTGTTCGCGAAGAGTGCGAAGTATACTCGGTCGTCTTGAAATAGGCCCGGCGCAGCCTTCGCGCGTGCCGTTGCAATCGATCACCCGAGCCCGCCTCACGCGCTTTCAGCCATGTACGTCCTCCGCAATTTGCTGCCGTCTTCGGCGCGCGCCTTCGCCTTTGCGGCCGTGGCGAAGCGCGCGTTCGAACTCGCGCTGCCTAACCAGTGCGCGTTATGCGGCAATGTGTCGCAGCAATTGCTGTGCGCCGGCTGCGATGAGCAGTACTGGAACGAGCCGCGTTTCCGGTGCGCGACCTGCGCGATGCCGCTCGCGCCTTCCTATCTGCGACGCGAACGCGATGACACGCGCGCGCACTGCGCCGCGTGCCTCGAGAATCCGCCCGCGTTCAACGACACGCTCGCCATCGCGGACTATCGCGCGCCACTCGATACACTGGCGGTCGAATTGAAGTTCCGCGTGCGTCTTGCAGCGGGCGCGGAGTTCGCGCGGCACTTGCACGCGATCTTCGAAGACAGCGGCCTGCCGACGCCCGACGTGATCGTGCCGGTGCCGCTTTCGCGCCAGCGGCTCGTCGAGCGCGGCTACAACCAGGCGTGGGAAATCGCGCGTCCGCTCGCCCGGCGCCTATGCGTGCCGGCCGATCCGATGCTCGTCGCGCGCACCATCCATACCGCACAGCAGTCGCGGCTGGATGCCGATACGCGCAGGCGAAATGTCGCGTCCGCGTTCGTCGTCGAGGGCGACGTTCGTGGCAAACATATCGGCGTGGTGGACGACGTGATGACATCGGGCGCCACGCTCGATGCCCTCGCCCGCACGCTCAAGCTCGCAGGCGCGCGGCGCGTGACGAACTTCGTCGCGCTGCGCACCCCGAAAGACTAACCCCGTAGCCAAGCACTGCCATCCATGTTCAACGTCGTACTGGTCGAACCCGAAATCCCGCCGAATACCGGCAACGTCATCCGCCTGTGCGCGAACACGGGCGCGCGGCTGCATCTGATCGAGCCGCTCGGCTTTCCTCTCGACGACGCGAAGATGCGCCGCGCCGGTCTCGACTATCACGAGTACGCCGAAATGAATGTTCACGCGAACTGGGATGCGTTCATCGCGAAAGAGTCGCCCGACGCCACGCGCATGTTCGCGTTCACCACACGCGGCTCGACGCCGTTCTTCGATCATGCGTTCAAGCCCGGCGACTGGTTCGTGTTCGGCGCGGAAACGCGCGGCCTCGCGGCGGAATTGCTGGAACGCTTTCCGACCGAGCAGCGCGTGCGGCTGCCCATGCGTCCCGGCAATCGCAGCCTGAATCTGTCGAACACGGTGGCGATCGTGACGTTCGAAGCGTGGCGTCAGTCGGGCTTCGAGGGCGGCGCGTGAGCGTCGAGTTCGGCGCGATAGAGCGCGAGCATGTCGTCGCTGAAGCACGCGAAGACGACGTGCTCGACTGAACGCGCGAGCGGCAAGGTCTCGATGACCGTCGATACGGCGATCTTCACCGCGTCCTCGACAGGAAAGCGATAGATGCCGCAGCTAATGGCCGGAAACGCGATGGACGCGCACTGCGCATCGGCGGCGAGTTCAAGCGAACGCCGGTAGCAGTTTGCGAGAAACTGTGCCTCGTTGCGTTTGCCGCCGCTCCATCGCGGACCGACCGCATGGATCACGTACTTGGCGGGAAGATCGTAGGCGCCGGTAATTTTAGCGTCGCCGGTTTCGCAGCCGCCGAGCGTTTCGCACTCCCGCAAGAGACCTTTGCCCGCCTTGCGATGAATCGCGCCATCTACGCCGCCGCCGCCCAGCAGCGATTTGTTCGCCGCGTTGACGATGGCGTCGACATGAAGCGTGGTGATGTCGGCGAGAACGGCTTCGAGCTTCGCCATGCGCGTCTCCGAGAGAAACGTCGCGCTATTCCGCCTTCGAATCGCGGCTGAGCAGCGCCTGCACCGCGTCGCGCGGCGCGACGTTTTCGAAGAGCACGCGACATACCGCGTGCGTGATCGGCATGTCGATTCCATGCGACTGCGCGAGCGACAGCACTGCGCGGGCACAGCGCACGCCTTCGGCCACATGACCGAGCGCGGCGAGAATCTCGTCGAGCGTGCGGCCGGACGCGAGTTGCACGCCCACCGTGCGGTTGCGCGACAGATCGCCAGTGGCGGTCAGAATCAGATCGCCCAAACCGGTGAGGCCGGTGAACGTCTCCGCGCGACCGCCCAGCGCGACGCCGAGCCGCGACATTTCCGCGAGTCCGCGCGTGATGAGCGCGGCGCGGGCGTTCAGACCGAGGCCGAGGCCATCGGAGATGCCGGTGGCGATCGCGAGCACGTTCTTCACGGCGCCGCCCACTTCGACGCCGATGACGTCGTCGCCCGTATAGATGCGCATCGCGCCGTGGTGAAACGCGGCGACCGTCTGCGCGCACAGTTGCGCCGATGCGCTCGCCACCGTCAGCGCGACCGGCAGACCGCGCCCGACTTCGCGGGCAAAACTCGGCCCCGACAGCGTGCCGTTGCTGCGATGCGCGGGCAGTTCCGCCGCGACGACCTCGTTGGGCAGACATTGCGTGTCCGCCTCGAAGCCTTTGCAGAGCCAGACGATATGCGCCGGAACGACGCCCGCCTGCCGCATCGCGCGGCACAGCGTGCGCAGACCGGCGACGGGCGTGGCGACCACGCAAAGCGCATCGGGCGCGGCGGCATGCGCGAGCGCGGCGTCGAAATTCGCTTCGAACGAAAGCGCGCGCGGCAACGCAACGCCTGCCAGATAGCGCGTGTTTTCGTGCGAGGAAGAGAGAGATTCGATGAGCGCGGCGTCGCGCGCCCAAAGCAGGGTGTCGTGCCGCGTCGCGAGGTGGCCCGCCAATGCGGTGCCCCACGCGCCGGCGCCGAGAACGGCTACTTTCATGCTCGGCTCCGGTTCGGCAGAGTCAGTGCGGGTGACGCTCAGTGCGTCGCGCCGTTCGCCGCGCCTTCCTGCGCGCTCGCGAGCTGGGCGATGCGCTGTTCGTACAGCGCCTGGAAGTTGATTTCCGCCAGGTGGATCGGCGGGAAGCCTGCGCGCGTGATCGCGTCGGCGATGTTCGAGCGCAGATACGGGAACAGAATGGTCGGGCACGCAATGCCGACGAGCGGGTCGATCTGCTCGGCCGGGATGTTGCGAATGTCGAAGATGCCGGCTTGCTTGGCTTCGATCAGGAACGCGACCTTGTCGGCGACCTTCGCCGTGACCGTGCCCGTGACCAGCACTTCGAACACGCTTTCCGCGAGACGGTCGGCCTTCACGTCGACTTCGACTTCAACCGACGGCATTTCCTGTTCGAGGAAGATGGCGGGCGAGTTCGGCTGCTCGAGCGACATATCCTTCAGGTAAATGCGCTGGATGTTGAAAAACGGCTGGTTATTCTCGTCGGACATAGTGATTTCCTAGGTAAATCAATTGCCCGGCGCGTGGCCGGGCAGCGTGTGGTGATGTCAGGCCGACTCGAGCAGCGGCACGAGACCACCCTTGCGGTCGAGCGCCGAAAGATCGTCGTAACCGCCGACGTGCGTGTCGCCGATATAAACCTGCGGCACGGTGCGGCGCCCGGTGCGCTGCATCATCTCCTCGCGGCGCCCCGGCTCACGGTCGATCAGCACCTTCTCGATGGTTTCGACCCCGCGGGACTTTAAAAGACGTTCGGCCATCTGGCAATACGGGCACACTTGCGTGCTGTACATGACGACTTTTTTCACTTGACGGCTCCTTGTTTCACGACCGGCATTCCTGCCTTCTGCCAAGCATCAACCCCGCCTTGCAAGACGTGGACCTCAGCGTAGCCGGCTTCCGACACGGCGCGGCTGGCACGCTGCGACTGTTGACCGGTCTGGCAGACAAGCACGACCGGATTGCTCTTATTCTTCGCGATCTGGCCGATTTTTGCTTGAAGCTCCGACGCCTCGATGTTTCGGGCGGTCGGCAAGTGTCCCTTCGCGAACTCCGCAGCCGGCCGCAAGTCCACGACTACGGCGTTGCGACGGTTGATGAGCGTGGTGGCTTCCGCAGCGGAGACGCCGCCGCGACCGCGTCGCGTGATGGCCGGCCAGAGCAGCAGCGCGCCGGAAATGAGCGCAATGACGATGAGTGCAATATTCGAGTAATCGGTGAAGAACTTCACGTCTAGGGCCGCCGAAAGATAGTGGAGAAGGGAGAAAGAGAAATGAGGGCAATCCGAGCATTATAAAATATCCCTTTCCCGCGATGGCCTAGGCCATCCGGCCGATGGCGGCACTCCACGCGTGAGGGCAGGATGGCGGAGTGCGATCGGGCACCCGATTTCTCAACTGACCGACCTATCAAACATGTACAAGCTAGTGCTCATCCGCCACGGCGAATCGACGTGGAACAAGGAAAACCGGTTCACCGGCTGGGTCGACGTGGATCTCACCGAACAGGGCAACCGCGAGGCGCGCCAGGCAGGCGTGCTGCTGCGCGAGGCCGGCTACACGTTCGATATCGCGTACACGTCGGTACTCAAGCGCGCCATTCGCACGCTCTGGCACGTGCAGGACGAAATGGACCTCATGTATATCCCGGTCGTCCATGCGTGGCGTCTGAACGAGCGCCACTACGGCGCGCTCGCCGGTCTCAACAAGGCCGAGACCGCGAAAAAGTACGGCGACGAACAGGTTCTCATCTGGCGCCGCAGCTACGACACGCCGCCGCCCGCGCTCGATCCGAACGACGAGCGCGCGTCCTTCAACGATCCGCGCTACGCCAAGGTTCCCCGCGAGCAACTGCCGCTCACCGAATGCCTGAAAGACACGGTCGCGCGCGTGCTGCCGGTGTGGAACGAGTCCATCGCGCCGGCCATCAAGGCAGGCAAGCAGGTGCTGATCGCCGCTCACGGCAACTCCATGCGCGCGCTCGTGAAATATCTGGACGATATTTCCGACGCGGACATCGTCGGGCTCAACATTCCGAACGGCGTGCCGCTCGTCTATGAACTCGACGAAAACCTGAAGCCGATCAAGCACTACTATCTCGGCGACGCAGACGCCATTGCCGCGGCGCAAGCTGCCGTCGCGAAGCAGGGCAAGGCGGGCTAAAGCGCGCATTAGCGCCGGAGTTGGCGTTTGGCGGGCGTCGCTTGGCGGCGCCCGTTTCGCATCCGAACGCCCCGGATGGCGCGTGCCTGACCGCGCGCCGTCGCCGCCGACAGGCGCGCGCTTCGCCCGCAGCGAGCCAGCGCTGTCGCGGCACAAAGCGCCCGGGCATTTAAGTTGCGTTTAAGTCGCCTTTGAAAGCGAGCGGGTATACTGGCCCGTCACCCACGATGCAGCCCATTCGATTCCGCACGCACTCCTCTATGCGAAAGAACCTGAAAAACTTCAGCCTGATCGCCGCAGGCGTTGCTGTCGGCGCTCTCGCAACCCTGCAGATTTCCGCGTCCGCTCAGCAAGCCGCATCGTCACCGCTTCCGCTCGATCAACTGCGGCTCTTCGCCGAAGTGTTCGGGCAGATCAAGCACGAATACGTCGAGCCCGTCGACGACAAGAAGCTGCTCACCGCCGCGATCAAGGGCATGGTGTCGAGCCTCGATCCGCACTCGTCGTATCTCGACAAGACGGACTACGAAGAGCTTCAGGAACAGACCAAGGGCCGCTTCGCGGGCCTGGGCATCGAGATTTCGTCGGAAGACGGGCTCATCAAGGTCATCTCGCCGATCGAAGACACGCCCGCGTTCCGCGCCGGCATCCGTCCGGGCGACCTCATCACGCGCATCAACGACAAGCCGGTGCGCGGCATGACGCTCGACAAGGCCGTGAAGCAGATGCGCGGCGAACCGGGCACCAAGGTCACGCTCACCATCTTCCGCAAGAGCGACGACCGCACGTTCCCGCTCACCGTCACGCGTGCGCTGATCCGCGTGCAGTCGGTCAAGATGAAGGTGCCTGAGCCGGGCTATGGCTATGTCCGAATCACGAGCTTCCAGGAGCGCACGGTGCCGGATCTCGCGGCGAAGCTGCAAGACCTCGCGCGCCAGCAGCCGAACCTGAAGGGCCTCGTGCTCGACCTGCGCAATAACGGCGGCGGTCTGCTGCAGAGCGCGGTCGGTGTGGCGGGCGCGTTCCTGCCGGATAACGCGGTCGTCGTTTCGACGAATGGACAAATCGCGGACGCCAAGCAGACGTTCCGCGATACCTACGACAACTATCGCCTGCCTTCCTTCGATTCCGATCCGTTGAAGAACGTGCCGGACATCTTCAAGAAGGTGCCGATGGTCGTGCTGACCAACGCGTACTCGGCTTCCGCTTCGGAGATCGTCGCGGGCGCGCTGCAGGATCATCATCGCGCGCTGATCGTCGGCAAGACGACGTTCGGCAAGGGTTCGGTGCAGACGGTTCGTCCGATGACCGCCGACACCGCGCTGCGTCTGACGACGGCGTATTACTACACGCCGAGCGGCAAGTCGATCCAGAATCAGGGCGTGCGCCCGGACGTGCCGGTCGATCAATACGCGGACGGCGATCCGGACGACGCGCTCGTGACCCGCGAAGTGGATTATTCGAACCACCTCGCGAACACGCAGGATCCGAACGAGAAGAAGGAACAGGAGCAGCGCGAGCAGGATCGTCTGGACCAACTGCGTCTGCTGGAAGAGCAGAACGACAAGAAGACGCCCGAGCAGCGCCGCAAGGACCGCGACCGCAAGCCGGTGGAGTTCGGCAGCAACGACGACTTCATGCTCCAGCAGGCGCTGAACAAGCTGGAAGGCAAGACGGTCGTCGAGTCGAAGTCCTTCAGCGAGCGCAAGCTCGCGCAGAACAAGCCGGCGCGTTCCGCATCGGCGCCGGTGGTGGCTCAGCCGGCATTGCCCGCGACGCCGGGTTCGTCGCCGGCATCGGGCGCGGCGCCGGCTTCCTCGCCGACGGCGCAGCAGTCGAAGTAATCTTGGTCCAGGGCTTCGCGGCGTGAGTGCCGCGAAGCTCGTGCAGCACGTCCAGGCCGATGAACGACGACCAACTCCTCCGCTATTCCCGTCACATCCTCGTCGATGAAATCGGCATCGAAGCGCAGCAGCGTTTCCTCGATGCGCACGCGATCATCGTTGGCGCGGGCGGACTAGGCGCGCCGGCGGCGATGTATCTGGCCGCGGCGGGCGTCGGCAAGCTCACGCTCGTCGATGCCGATACCGTCGACCTCACCAACCTCCAGCGGCAGATCGTCCATGCGACGCAATCGGTCGGTCAACCGAAAGTGGAATCCGCGCGACAGACGCTGCTCGCGCTGAACCCGGACATCGAAATCCAGGCAATCAACGCCCGCGCCGACGCCGCCTGGCTCGATGCGAACGTGCCGCACGCGAGCGTCGTGCTGGATTGCAGCGACAACTTCGCCACGCGCCACGCGATCAACGCCGCGTGCGTCGCGCATGCGGTGCCGCTCGTGTCGGGCGCGGCCTTGCGCTTCGACGGACAAATCAGCACATTCGACTTTCGCTCGCCCGCGTCGCCCTGCTACGCATGCGTGTTTCCGCCGGATCAGGCGTTCGAGGAAGTCGCGTGCTCGACGATGGGCGTCTTTTCGCCGACAGTCGGCATCATCGGCGCGATGCAGGCGGCCGAAGCCCTGCGCGTGATCGGCGGCTTCGGCGAAACACTCGCTGGCCGGCTGATGATGCTCGACTCGCTGCGCATGGAATGGAACACGATGAAGATTGCGCGGCAGCCGGATTGCCCGGTCTGCGGCGCGCGTCATCTTTAAGGCTCAGGCTTTTTGCAGACGCGCGAGCGCAGCCTGAAGCTCGGCGGGCTCGTAAGCCGCGAGCACGTCCGCAACCGGCTTCTCCAGCGCCTTCAGATTCGAGCGCAAGATCTCCTGCTTCACGACGAGCAACTGGCTCGGATGCATCGAGAATTCGGTCAGGCCCAATCCTAGCAACAGGCGCGTGACGGACGGATCGCCCGCCATTTCGCCGCACACCGAGACCGGCACGCCCGCGCGCTTCGCCTCGCGCAGCGTCAGCGCGATCAGATGCAACACCGCCGGATGCAGCGGATCGTACAGATGCGCGACGGAGTTGTCCGCGCGGTCGATGGCGAGCGTGTACTGGATCAAATCGTTCGTGCCGATCGACAGGAAATCGAGCCGGCTCAGGAACAACCGCACCGCGATGGCCGCTGCGGGAATCTCGATCATCGCGCCGATCTGCACCTTGCGGTCATAGGCGATGCCCGCGTCGTCGAGCTGGCGCTTCGCTTCGCGGATCAAGTCGAGCGTCTGATCGATCTCCTGCGCGTGCGCCAGCATCGGAATCAGAATCTTCGTCGGGCCGAACGCCGACGCGCGCAGAATCGCGCGAAGTTGCGTCACGAACATTTGCGGCTCGGACAGGCTCCAGCGAATCGCGCGCAGGCCGAGCGCCGGGTTCGGCGCGGTTTCGTAGCCGTCGCCGCCGGTCATGGCATCGAGCGGCTTGTCCGCGCCCACGTCGATGGTGCGGATCGTCACCGGCTTGCCGTTCATCAGCTCGATCGCGCGCTTGTACGCCTCGAACTGCTCTTCCTCCTCCGGCAGCCGGTCCTTGTGATTCATGAACAGGAACTCGGTGCGAAAGAGGCCGACGCCCATCGCGCCCGCGTCGACTGCCACTTGCGCGTCGTCCGGCAATTCGATGTTCGCGCACAGCTCGATCTTCGTCCCGCACAGCGTCTGCGTCGGCGAGAACTTGAGGCGCTGGAGCTTGCGCTGCTCCAGCAGCTTTTCGCTTTGCCGATACGAATACTCTTCGAGAACGATGGGCGCCGGATCGACGATCACGATGCCATGATCGCCGTCCACGATGATGAGATCGTTCTGTCGAATCAGCGCGCTCGCCTGCTGCACGCCGACCGACGCCGGAATGCCGAGGCTGCGCGCGACGATCGCCGTGTGCGACGTGCGCCCGCCGAGATCGGTCACGAAGCCCTTGAACGCTTGCGTCTTGAACTGGAGCATGTCGGCGGGCGCGATATCGTGCGCGACCACGATCATCTCGTTGTGTCCGTTGCTCGCGGCCGTGTGTACGACGAGCGACGCGGCTGTCGGCGCGCCCGCCAGCGCCTTCAGCAGGCGCTCGACGACTTGCTGAATGTCCGCCTTGCGCTCGCGCAGGTATTCGTCTTCGATGTCGTCGAAGTAGCTGCCCAGAATTTCGAGTTGCTCGGTGAGCGCCCATTCGACGTTGTACCGGCGCGCGCGAATCAGGTCGATGGTCTCCTGCACGAGCATGGCGTCGTTCAGGATCATCGTGTGGACGTCGATGAACGCGCCCATTTCGGTGGGCGCGTCGGCGGCGAGGTCTTCCCGCAGTGCCTGGAGTTCCTGCGCTACGGCGGCCTGCGCCGCATGGAAACGCGCGATTTCCGCGTCGATCTGATCCGGCTCGATCAGATAATGGGCGACGTCGAGCGCGGCCGGCGCAATGAGATACGCTCGCCCGATGGCGATGCCTCGTGATACGGGAATTCCATGCAGCGTGAAGGACACGCGCACCTCCTCTAGTTGTGATGTATCCGCAGTCTCCCAGACCTGCGGCGGGCGCTTGGCCGCACAGGCAATTATAAGTTCGAACTATTCGAAAGTCCCTGCGCGGCCTGTCGCGGCGGCAGCGAGCCGATTGCGCCGTGTTACCGCGCGACTGAATGAAGCGGACGCAAAAAAGCCGCGTCGATGCGCGGCTTTTCGTTGCATGAATGCGCTTCCCGATGACGCGCTTACTGCCCTTCTCCGAACTTGTCGGCGATCAGGCCGAGTATCGCCTGCATGGCTTCGGCTTCGTCCGGGCCTTCGGTTTCGATCGTCACCGTGCTGCCAATGCCCGCTGCCAGCATCATCACGCCCATGATGCTCTTCGCGTTGATGCGGCGGCCGTTGCGGCTCATCCAGATTTCGGACTGATAGCTGCCCGCGAGTTGCGTGAGCTTCGCGGATGCGCGCGCGTGCAGCCCGAGCTTGTTCACGATGGTTGTTTCTTGTTGCTGCATGATGCTCCGAAACGCGAGTGGATGAGGGAAGCGGCGTCAGTGGCTCGCGGCTTTCGCAGCGGCGAGATCGGCGCTCGCGGAACAGGCGGGGTCCGGCGAGCCGGCCACTTTCGTTGCGAGCGCGCAGGGATTGAGCGGCGTGGACGAATCGAGTTCCTGAATGCCCTTCGACCCGCCTTGTAGGATCTTTTCCGTTAGCGTGTCGAGCGGCGTGGCGCGATAGCACACGGCACGCACGAGCATCGGCAGATTGACGCCCGCGAGCACGCGCACGTCAGCTTCAGCGAGGCTCGCCGCGATGTTCGCGGGCGTCGCGCCGAAGACATCGGTGAGCACGATGGCGCCGTTTTCTTCCTTCAGGCGGTCGATTTCCGAGCGGGCGAATGCGCGGACCTCGACGGGATCGCAGTCGGCGGTCACGTCGATGACGCCGATGCGCGCGGGCAAGCCGCCGTAGATATGAGCGACGCACTCACGAAGCGCCGTGGCGAATGGTGCGTGCGCGATGATCAGAATGCCAGCCATGTCGGGATTGCTACCTCTGTAGCGACGAATACGTCAGAGATCGCTCGAAAACGCGCGAGCGTCGCGTGTTACAGGCCATATATGCATCCGGCCGGCCGGGAAATCAACCGGCGGCGCGGGCGGCCTTCCCGTCTTGCCGGCTCGCTGAAGCTGTTCCAGCCCCAGTTTGCAAGCCGTCGGGAAGTCAATTGTAACAGTGCTGGCAGCGCGCGTTTTGCAGTGCGCCAAACGCATGGATCAGCCGACTGCGCGCTCCAGCGCGTCGATGAACATGCCCGCCACGTCGAAGCCCGTCTGATCCATGATCTCGCGAAAGCACGTGGGGCTCGTCACGTTGACTTCGGTGAGATAGTCGCCAATGGCGTCGAGCCCGGCGAGCAGCAGTCCGCGCGCCTTCAGCACCGGACCGAGCGTTTCGGCGATCTCGCGATCGCGGGCCGTCAGCGGCTGCGCGCGGCCGAGCCCGCCCGCCGCGAGATTGCCGCGCACCTCGCTGCCTTGAGGAATACGCGCGAGCGAATACGGCACGGGCTCGCCGCCGATCACCAGAATGCGCTTGTCGCCCGCCGAGATTTCGGGGATGAACTTCTGAGCCATCACCATGCGCGCGCCGTTCTCGCTCAGCATCTCGATGATCGAACCGAGATTCATGCCGTCCGCCTTCACGCGGAACACGCCCATGCCGCCCATGCCGTCGAGCGGTTTGAGAATGACATCGCCGTGCTCGGCGTGAAATGCGCGCAAGCGCGCCGGGTCACGGGTGACGAGCGTCGGCGCGACGAATTGCGGCCATTCGGCAATGGCGAGCTTCTCCGAATGATCGCGAATGGCCTGCGGTTTGTTGAACACGCGCGCGCCCGAGCGCTCGGCGATTTCGAGCAGCCACGTCGCGTTCACGTATTCGAGGTCGAACGGCGGGTCCTTGCGCATGAGCACCGCGCCGAACTTCGCGAGCGGCAGATTCTCGGGTTCCGCCGCCGAAAACCACGGCGAGCGGGCGCTGTCCGCTGCGTCGCCGACGATCTCGATGCGGCGCACGCTCGCCTCGACCGCGCTGCCCGTCCACGCGAGATGCTGCGGCTCGCACGCGTAGAGCACGTGACCGCGGCGCGCGGCTTCGGCCATCATCGCGTAGGTCGTGTCCTTGTAGATCTTGAAGTGATCGAGCGGGTCGGCGATAAAAAGAATGTCCATGGTCTTCGCTTGGGTTCACGCGGCCTGCGAGCTTACCGCAAGCCGCGCGCTTACACCTGAATGGCTTCCGGATCGGTCTTTTCGAGTTCCACGGACGCCGCGAGCAGCCCGAGCCGCGCCACGACGCCGTACATGTAGAAGCGGTTCGGCGGCGCGGCGCCCGGCTTCGCGTGCGCGTCCGGCAGCGCCGTGTGCTCGAAGCCGAGCGGCACGAAATGCATGCCCGGCGCGTTCAGATTCTGATCGCGCTCGCGAGAATCGTGCACGCGATAAAAGCCGCCGACGACATACCGGTCGATCATGTACACGACCGGCTCCGCCACCGCGTTCTCCACGCGCTCGAACGTATGCACGCCTTCCTGCACGATCACGTCGTGGACTTGCAGGCCGTCCTTCGCGTCGTTCATCTTCGCGCGCTCGCGCTTGGTGAGCGCGGCCACTTCGCTTGCGTCGTGCACGGTCATCACGCCCTTGCCGTAGGTGCCGGCGTCGGCCTTGATCACCACATACGGCTTCTCGCTGATGCCGTATTCGCGGTACTTCTTCGCAATCTTCTTGATGACGCCGTCGATGGCGTCGGCGAGCGCCTCTTCGCCCGTGCGCGCCTCGTAGTCCACGCCTTCCACATGCGCGAAGTACGGGTTCACCATCCACGGATCGATCTCGACCATCTTCGCAAACTTCTTCGCTACGTCGTCGTAGCAGGCGAAGTGCGTCGATTTGCGGCGCACGGCCCAGCCTGCATGCAGCGGCGGCAGCAGATACTGCTCGTGCAGATTTTCGAGGACAGGCGGAATGCCCGCCGAAAGGTCGTTGTTGAGCAGAATCGAGCAGGGATCGAAGTTCTTGAGCCCGAGCCTGCGCGGCGTGCGTTCGAGCGGCTCCAGCACGATCTTCTGGCCATCGGCGAGCGGAATCGTCACCGGGCCGTGGATGTTTTCATCGAGCGTGCCGAAGCGGACGTTTAAGCCCGCCTGCCGCATGATGGTCGCGAGCCGCGCGACGTTTTCCAGATAGAACGCGTTGCGCGTGTGGCGCTCCGGAATCACGAGCAGATTCTTCGCGTCGGGACAGATCTTCTCGATGGACGCCATGGCCGCCTGCACGGCGAGCGGCAGCACTTCCTGCGGCAGATTGTTGAATCCGCCGGGAAAGAGGTTGGTGTCGACGGGCGCGAGCTTGAACCCTGCGTTACGCAGATCGACGGAACAGTAAAACGGCGGCGTGTGCTCTTGCCATTCGAGACGGAACCACCGCTCGATGGCGGGCGTGGCCTCGAGGATTTTCCGCTCGAGATCGAGCAGAGGGCCACTCAACGCCGTAACTAAGTGCGGGACCATTGATTTCTCGCGGACAGCTTTGCACGGGACCGGAACAATATGTCCGGCCGATAGAAGACCAAAAATTGTAGAGCAATTGTTTTGCCTAATTGGGGATGAGCCGCCAATTACCAAGGTCTCCTGCGCCCCGTCCGGCAATGCGCGACGACCTCCTATGGACGAAACCCCGACGCGCAGTGTTTATTCCTTTTCCAAACGAAAAAAACCCGCCATGAAGGCGGGCCAAGTCGCTGCGCTCGTTCTTGTAGCCGCTGCGCGCGCGGTTGGTACGCGCACGCTGCGGCACATTCGTCATTCGACGTGTTCGCCGTGCAGGGTCACGTCGAGACCTTCGCGTTCCTGTTCTTCCGTCACGCGCAGGCCCATGGTCATGTCGATGATCTTCAGCAGGACAAAGCTCACGACGCCCGAGTAGATCAGCGTGATGAGCACGCCCTTCGCCTGCACGAGCACCGAACCGTCGAAGCCGCCGATGTCCTTCACCGCGAACACGCCGGTCAACAGCGCGCCGATAATGCCGCCGACGCCGTGCACGCCGAACGCATCGAGCGAGTCGTCGTAGTTGAACTTGTGCTTGAGCCACGTCGCCGACCAGAAGCAGACCACGCCCGCGACGATGCCGATCACGATCGCGCCCGTCACGCCGACGAAGCCCGATGCAGGCGTCACCGCGACGAGACCCGCCACCGCGCCCGAAATGATGCCGAGCACCGACGGCTTGCCCTTCGTGAGCCACTCCGCGAACATCCAGCCGAACGCGGCGAACGCGGTGGCGATTTGCGTGGTGAGCATCGCGAAGCCGGCACGGCCGTCAGCCGCGACCGCCGAGCCTGCGTTGAAGCCGAACCAGCCGACCCACAACATCGACGCGCCGATCAGCGAGAGCACGAGGTTATGCGGCGCCATGACTTCGCGGCCATAGCCGACACGCTTGCCGAGCACGAGACAGCACATCAGACCCGCGATACCCGCGTTGATGTGCACCACCGTGCCGCCCGCGAAGTCGAGCACGCCTGCCGTTGCCAGCCAGCCGGTCGGTTCCCAGACCATGTGCGCGATCGGCGAGTAGACGATCAGCGACCACAGCGCCATGAACACGAGCATCGCGGAGAACTTCATGCGGTCGGCGAACGCGCCGGTGATGAGCGCGGGCGTGATGATCGCGAACGTCAACTGGAACGCGAAGTAGACCGACTCCGGAATGGTCGAGGCGAGATGGCTGACGGTGAGCGTCGTCGCCTTGTCGCCCTTGATGTAGGCCATGCCGTGCAGGAACACGCGCGAGAAGCCGCCGATGAACGACCCGCCCGGCGTGAACGCGATGCTGTAGCCCACGACCGTCCAGAGGATCGTCACGAGACAGCAGATCGCAAAGCTCTGCATCGCGGTCGCGAGCACGTTCTTCTTGCGCACCATGCCGGCGTAGAAGAGCGCGAGACCGGGGATCGTCATGAACAGCACGAGCGCGACCGAGGTCAGCATCCACGCGGTATCGCCCGAGCTGATCTTGGACGAATCGACCGAGAACGGCTCGGTCGGCGCGGCGGGCGCAGCTTCGGAGGCGCCCGATGCAGCAGCGGCGGCTTCTGCCGACGAAGCCATCGCCGTGTTGGCGCTGGCGGGTGCGCTTGCCGTTGAAGCGGCGTCGGACGCGGGTGCCGAGGCGGCGACCGGAGCGGACGCGTCCTCTGCGAGTGCGGTGCCGACATTCGCGCCGATCAGCGCGCCCGCCACCATCAATGACATCAAAAAGTTGCGCATTCTTCTAGTTCCTCTTATCGCCGATTTTTCTTAGAGCGCGTCCGCGCCGGTCTCGCCGGTGCGAATGCGAATCACCTGTTCGATTGCGGTGACGAAGATCTTGCCGTCGCCGATCTTGCCCGTGCGTGCCGCGCGTTCGACGGCTTCGATCGCCTGATCCACGATGTCGTCCGAAACGGCTGCCTCGATCTTCACCTTCGGCAGGAAGTCGACGACGTACTCCGCGCCGCGATACAGCTCGGTATGCCCTTTCTGCCGGCCGAAGCCCTTCACTTCCGTGACGGTAATGCCCGAAACGCCGATCGCCGAAAGCGCCTCGCGCGCTTCGTCGAGCTTGAACGGCTTGATGATTGCGGTGATGAGTTTCATGTGTCCCTCGCTGTGGTTGCCTTCCTTCCGCCTGCCGTTCCGCTTAAGAACGCGTTCAGAAAAGGTCGCGCCACTTATGCAACTCGTATGCCAATCGAGTACTGGTGAGGCTTTCAGCGATATTGCACGGAAAAGGGCCGCGCCCCTCTGCCGAACGGCTAACGCGCGCCGCGCGTGCTGGCGCGGGGGCAGGTTCATTGCTAGAGTGGTCGCGAGGTCCGCAAAAAGGGCATGGACGGCCGACGCAGCCGCAAGCCGGCGCTAAAATCGCGTCGCCTGTGAGATGTCCCCGGCGTGCGTTCGTGGAACACGCGCGCGCACCAACATCGAACATTCGATGTTTCGGGGCACTGACCTAACAATGAATGCACTTTTTTTGTGCAGAAGGGAGAAACGATGAAGCAGCCCAACGACGTGTTCAACGACCTGCAGCAGAAGATGAGCGAGCTATTCAAGAACTCGCCCGCGAAGGACGTCGAAAGAAACATGAAGGCGATGCTTTCTCAAGGCTTCTCGAAGCTCGACCTCGTCACGCGCGAAGAATTCGATACGCAGACGCAAGTGCTCGTGCGCACGCGCGCGCGGCTCGAAGAACTGGAAAAGCGCGTCGCGCAGCTGGAGCAGCGGTTGACGAGCACCGGCGCGGCGCAAGACTAAGCCCGCGCTTTCTCTGGTACCCGGCCGGCGAGCCGTGAAGTCCTAGTCTTATTGCCGGCGCGGCCGTTTTCCCGGCGCGCGCCGTTTCAGGTGAAATCATGTCGCTTGCCGTGGTACGCAGCCGCGCGCCCGCCCCTGGGCGCGCGCCGGAAGTTGTCGTCGAAGTCCATCTTGCCAACGGGCTGCCGTCGTTCTCCATCGTCGGCCTGCCCGATCTCGAAGTCCGCGAAAGCCGCGAGCGCGTGCGCGCCGCGTTGCAGAACTGCGGCTTCGATTTTCCCGTCAGCCGGATTACCGTCAATCTCGCGCCCGCCGATCTGCCGAAGGAATCCGGCCGCTTCGACCTGCCGATTGCGCTCGGCATTCTCGCCGCGAGCGGGCAAATCCCCGCCGAATCACTCGCGAATCGTGAGTTCGCGGGCGAGCTTTCGCTGACCGGCGCGCTGCGCCCGATGCGCGGCGCGTTCGCGATGGTCTGCGGCGCGGCGCGGCAGTACGCGGGCAGCGCCAGTGTTCCGGAGATATACGTGCCGCTCGCGAGCGCCGCCGAAGCCGCGCTGGTGCCGGGCATCGACGTGTATGGCGCAGCCGACTTGCCCGAGCTGTGCGCCCATCTCAACGGAGTCCCCGACGCGCGACTGCGACCCGCGCAAGCCGCAACGCTTTCGGACGCGTCGTCCGCGCCGTCGCCCGATCTCGCCGATGTCATCGGTCATCCGGGCGCGCGGCGGGCGCTCGAAGTCGCGGCGGCGGGCGGGCATCATCTGCTGATGGTCGGGCCGCCGGGCGCGGGCAAGTCGATGCTCGCCGCGCGCCTGCCCGGCCTACTGCCGCCGATGTCCGACGACGAAGCCCTCACGTCCGCCGCCATTCTCTCGGCGAGCTCGCTCGGCTTTCACCCGGCGCAGTGGCGGCAGCGGCCGTTTCGAGCGCCGCATCATTCGTCGAGTTCGGTCGCGCTCGTCGGCGGGCGCAATCCGCCGCAACCGGGCGAAATCACGCTCGCGCATCTGGGCGTGCTCTTTCTCGACGAGCTTCCAGAATTCGATCGCAAGGTGCTCGAAACGCTGCGCGAGCCACTCGAAGCCGGGCGCATCACCATTTCGCGCGCCGCTCAGCAGGCCGACTTCCCTGCCGCCTGCCAACTCGTCGCCGCGATGAACCCGTGCCCGTGCGGATGGCGCGGCGACCCATCCGGCCGTTGCCGTTGCTCGCCCGAAATCGCTGCGCGCTACTTGCGCAAGCTGTCCGGGCCGCTGATGGACCGCATCGACATTCAGATCGAACTGCCCGCGCTCTCGCCAGCGGAATTGTCAGCGCGCAGCGCGAAGCGTGGCGAATCGAGCGCGCAGGTCGCGGCACGCGTGGCCGCCGCGCGCGAGACGCAGTTACGCCGGCAGGGCAAGACCAATCGCGAACTGGATGGCCGCGAAGCCGACGACGTTTGCCGCCCCGATTCCGCCGGCGAGGCGCTGCTGCGATCGGCGGGCGAGCGGTTCGGCTGGTCGGCGCGGGCGTACTAGCGCGTGCTGAAAGTGGTGCGGACCATCGCGGACCTCGCTGGCGTCGAAACGCCGGACGGCGCGCACGTCGCGGAGGCGGTCCAGTATCGGCGGGCGTTAGGCATCGCGTGAGGCTTGCGACGGTCCGCGTCAGCGCAAAAACGCTTGTCAAGTCTTGACTTATGCACACCGACGCGATCCGCGCCCATCTTTCATCGGATTTGACGCCGCCTAGACGCCGATTCCGCAGGCCATTGATTTTATTGAATTAATTAAATTGCCGTGATCGGAGGCAAAGTAACGACAGCCGCGTGTTTCGGGCTTTCGGTGGCCACCGCACACTCTTCTCCACAAAGTTATCCACAGAACTTGTGGATAGACGAAAAAGTCCTGACAAATCCGCGCATTACGGCTCAATATTGCGAAGCGACTTGCACTCGATTCGGTGTGCGCGGCGCGCTTTTAAGCGAGTGCTTGCATGATTCGAGCGTCCCCTCTAAAAAAGTTTGAAGGACGTAAAGAATTGATCCGCTTGCTCGGCGGGCGGCGCTTTGTCAGAGACGATCGCCAGCTGATACACATGCGTGCCGCGTGCGACAAAACGCGCGTGAATCGTCCGCGACTCGCGCTGTTCGCCGCTCTGGCCTTCGACGTGCATCTCGCTGCCGAGCACGCGGCCACCCGCAGCGAGGTCGATCTGCGTCGCGCGCGCTGCCGGATGCGCATTCACGTTGCGCGCGAGGCCCTGCTCCAGGTAGTCGAGCGCCGCGCGTTGCAGCGCCGGGTCCGCGCTCGGCAGCACGACCGTGCCGACTGCGAAGACCGCGTCGTTCGCTTCGGCGGTCTGCATGCGCATGGTCATCGGCTGGCCGGCGATCTCGATCTTGCGCTCGTCTGCGCGAGACTTCGCGGGGAGCGTCACTTCGTAGCCGTCGTCGTTGTTCATGACGGTGCGCCAGTCGTAGGCGGGCGTGCAGGCCAGCAGCGCGCCACAGACAACAGCCGCCATCGACGCGCGCCACGCGCCGAGCGCGGCAAAATGGCGCACTGCGGCCGCCACGGGGAGAAAAGCCTGCTTCATGTCGGAATCTTTGCGTGAAAAAGCATCATTATCGCGCCGCGATGCTGGGCCTTCTGTTCCGACATGATGCCGCCGGGCGTTTGGCGCTAAAATAACCGGCACTTTCCTATTGCGGTTGCGCCGCTCACGGCGCCGGACTCTGCAATCCGAGGTTCCCATGTCCCAAACCACGCAAGATACTTCCGGCCGCGCCAAAAGCCCGCTGCGTTACATCGTCATGGCGCTCGTCGCGGGCGTGATCGCCTGTACCGGCTATTTCGCGTTCGGCGGCCAGCAGCGCGTGCCGGACGCCACGTTCACGCTGCTGTCGGGACAGAAGATTTCGACATCGGCGGATCTGAAGGGCAAGGTCTATCTCGTCAACTTCTGGGCGACGAGCTGCGAGACCTGCATGAAGGAAATGCCCGAGATGATCAACACGTACAACAAGTTCAAGGGGCGCGGGCTGGAGTTCGTCGCGGTCGCCATGAACTACGACGCGCCGATGTACGTCAGCAATTACGCGCAGACGCGCAACCTGCCGTTCAAGGTCGCGATGGACGACGGCAGCGCCGCCAAGCAGTTCGGCAACGTGCAACTGACGCCGACCACCTTCGTCGTCGACAAGAACGGCAAGATCCTGAAGCGCTACGTCGGCGAGCCGACGTTCGCGGAACTGGATGCGCTGCTGGACAAGGCGCTCGGCTCCGCGGCCTGAGTTCGACTCGTCTCAGGATGACGCCCGCTTATGCGGGCGTTGTCGTTTCTAGCGGTCCGAATCGCCTTTCGCGGCGAGCCCGTAACGCTTGATCTTCTCGTAGAGCGTCGCCTTGCCGACCTGAAGGCGGTCCGCCGCCACCGCGACCGCGCCGCCGCACTGCTCCAGCGTTTCCGCGATGACCGCGCGCTCGAACTGCTCGGCGCGCTCCTTGAGCGATTGCGTCGCCGTGTCGAGCGACGCGCTCACGTCGTCCATCACGCCGAGCACCATGCGATCCGCCGCGTTGCGCAATTCTCGAACGTTGCCGGGCCAGTCGCGCTGCATCAGCTCGGCGCGCTGCCGGTCCGTGATGAGCGGCGCGGGCCGGCCGTAGCGCACGGCGGCATCGAGCAGAAAGTGTTCGAAAAGCGGCACGATGTCTTCGCGGCGCTCGTTGAGCGGCGGCAGCGTGATGGTCACGACGTTGAGCCGGTACAGCAGGTCGCGCCGGAACGTGCCGTCCGCGACATGCTCGTTCATGTCGCCCTTGGCCGCCGCTACCACGCGCAGGTTCGCCTGCACCGGCTGGTTCGACCCGAGCCGCTCCAGCACGCCGTCCTGCAACACGCGCAGCAGCTTCACTTGCAGCGAGAGCGGCATGCTTTCGATTTCGTCGAGAAAGAGCGTGCCGCCCGATGCGTGCTCCAGCTTGCCGATGCGCCGCTTCTGCGCGCCCGTGAACGCGCCGGCTTCGAAGCCGAACATTTCGGATTCGAACATCTGCTCGGGCAGCGCGCCGCAGTTCACCGCGATAAACGGCTTGTCGCGGCGCGGCGACATCTCGTGCAGACTCCGCGCGATCAGTTCCTTGCCCGCGCCCGTGTCGCCGTTGATAAGCACGGAGGCGTCCGTCGGCGCGACGTTCGCGATCAGCCGCCTCACCTGTTCGATGGCCGGACTGCGCCCGATAATGCGCGGCGCGACGCCGCTCTGATCGGCCAACTCGCGCCGCAGCGCCTGATTTTCCAGCACCAGCGTGCGCCGTTCGAGCGCGCGCCGCACCGCTTCCACGAGACGCTCCGAGGCGAACGGCTTTTCGATGAAGTCGTACGCGCCGTCGCGCATCGCTTGCACGGCCATCGAAATATCGCCGTGTCCGGTGACGAGAATCACGGGTACGTCCGGCGCGCGTTCGCGGCATTGCGCGAGCAGATCGAGGCCGCTCGCGCCCGGCAGACGGATGTCGCTCACGATCACGCCGGGAAAATTCGCGTCGATGGCGCGCGCGGCGGACTCGACGCTGCCGTGGCCCGCCACCTCTAAACCCGCGAGTTGCAGGCTCTGCACGCTCGCGCGGCGCACGAGTTCGTCGTCTTCGATAAAGATCACCTGCAAACCGGTGGTCATGTCTTGCCTCGATTCAAATGGCTACGCGCGCCGCAGCGTCAACACGAATTCTGCGCCGTGCGAGTGATCGGCGTCGGCTTGCGTGCCGCCTTCCGGGCCGTCAGCGACGATGGGCGCCACGCGATTGCGCGCGACGAGCGTGCCGCCGTAGTCTCGCGCAATCGCCGAGGAAATCGCGAGCCCGAGTCCCAGCCCGTGCCCCGTCTCCTTCGTCGTGAAGAACGGCTCGAAGAGGTGCGGCAAGGCGTCGGCGGGAATGCCCGGCCCGTTGTCGCGCACGACGATCTCGACCGCATCCGCCCGCGCGTCCAGTTCGATCACGATGCGCGGGGCGTCGCAGGAGGCGACGGCATCCAGCGCATTGCCGATCAGGTTGATGAACACCTGCTCCAGTCGCAAGTCCTCGCAGCGCACCATGATCGGCGGGCCGTCGCCTTCCAGTTGCGGCGCAATGTCGAGCACGACGTCCTTGAGACGCGGCCCGAGCATGCCCAGCACGTTGCGCAGCGCCCGCGCGACGTCCGTGCGCGCGTTCTTCGGCCGCGCCTTGGCGACGAAGAGCTTCAGCTGATTCGTGATCTTGCCCATGCGCTCGGTGAGCGCCGCAATGGCTTCGAGATTCTCGCGTGCCGCCGCCTGATCGCCGCGTTCGATCAACACGCGCGTGTTGTCCGAGAAACTGCGCAACGCGGCAAGCGGCTGATTCAGCTCGTGCGTGATGCCCGCCGCCATCTGCCCGAGCGCGGCCAGTTTGCTCGCCTGAATGAGTTCGTCGTGCGCGGAGCGGAGGTCCTGCTCGGCGCGCGTGCGCTCGTTCACTTCCTTCGTGAGTTGCGCATTGGCCTGAGACAAGTCCGCCGTGCGCTCCGCCACGCGCTCATTAAGCTCCGCATACGCCGCCTGCAACAGCTCGCGGCTGCGGATCATCTCGCGCACGCGCGCGCGCCGCATGCGCCAGTAGAACGCGAGCAGACACAGTGAAACGAAGACGAGCGCCGTCACGACGACCGCCGTCTGCGCCGCGCTTTCGACCGGATCGAGCGGCGCCATCGTGATGAGTTGCCAGTCCGGCTCGCCGATGGAACGGCGCGTCTCCAGGAAACTCGGCGCGTTGTGTCCGCCGCCGACGCGCACGATCTGCGCGCCGCCTTCTAGCGTTTCGACGACGGACAGGGGCAGCGGCGTGATCGGCTGCTGCGCGTACTGGCGCGTCTGATACACCGACGCCTCGACGCTCTGCGGCAGCGGCCGCACCGTGTGATATTTCCACGACGGCACCGAGGACAGAAAGATCACGCCGTGGTCGTCGGTGACGAGGAGCGGCTCGGACGCATCCGCGCCTTGCAGCCATTCGAGATTCAGCTTGACGACCGCCACGCCGATCAGCTCGTGCCCGCCTTCCTGATACACCGGCTGCGAGATGTAGTAGCCCGGTTCCAGCGAAATCGTCCCGAGTCCGAAGAATCGTCCGACGCCGCCTTTCACGGCATCGACGAAATATGGCCGGAAGTGATACTCCACGCCGATAAAGCTGTCGGGCCCGCGCCAGTTGCTTGCCGCGACACAGTAGCCGTCGGCGCGAATCAGGTAAGTCGCCGTGGCGTGCGCGCGGCGGTTGAGGTCTTCGAGATAGCGGTTCGCGCGATCAACATTGCGCGCATCCGGCGAGACGAGCACGTCCTGCACGAACGGATGGCGCGAGAGCAGATAAGGCAGATATTCGTAGCGGTCGAGCGTGCTTTTCAGCGTGCTCGTCGTGCGATCGACGCGCGCCGCCGCGTTGCGCCGCAACTCGTCGATGCCGCGCTGCCGCTCGACGTGCCACGTGAGCGCGCAGCACGCCGTGAGCAGCGCGGCGAGCGCAAAGAACACGAGGATGCGGCGCGTCACGTGATGAGATTCCCGCGATTGAGAATCCCTCATTGTGGCATAGGCGTTTTCGGGATAAGCCTGCCGAAACGCGCGCGGCGAAGCGTCCGCAGTCGGAGGCTTCGCCGCTCGCATGACCGCGCCCGTCCCGAGTCGCTCTAGACCGTTTCGGCCTCTTCGGTCACGTCCACATTGCGATGCAAGGCCGCGCGCAGCTTGGCGCGGTCAAGTTCACGTTCCCATGCCGAGATGACCACCGTCGCCACGCCATTGCCGACGATGTTCGTCAGCGCGCGGCATTCGCTCATGAAGCGGTCGACGCCGAGAATCAGCACCATGCCCGAGAGCGGAATGGTCGGCACCACCGCAAGCGTCGCGGCCAGCGTGATGAAGCCCGCGCCGGTCACGCCGCTCGCGCCTTTCGAGGTCAGCATGGTCACCGCGAGCAGCGTCAACTGCTGGCCCCACGACAGGTCGGTGTTGGTCGCCTGCGCGATGAAGAGCACCGCCATCGTCATGTAGATGTTGGTGCCGTCGAGATTGAACGAATAGCCGGTCGGCACGACGAGACCCACGACCGAGCGCGAGCAGCCGAGCTTTTCGAGCTTCAGCATCAGTTGCGGCAGCGCGGCTTCGGACGAGCTCGTGCCGAGCACGATCAGCATTTCTTCCTTGATGTACGCGACGAAGCGCAGCACCGAGAAGCCGACCATGCGCGCGATGATGCCGAGCACGACCACGACGAACACGATGGACGTCAGATAGAACGTGCCGATGAGCTTCAGCATGGGCAGGAGCGAGCCGATGCCGTATTTGCCGATGGTGAACGCCATCGCGCCGAACGCGCCGATGGGCGCGAGCTTCGTGATGATGCCGACCATGCCGAAAAGCACGCTCGACAGGCTTTCGATGAAGCTTGTCACCGGCCTGCCGCGCTCGCCGAGATGCGCGAGCACCGCGCCGAACAACAGCGCGATCAACAGGATCTGAAGGATTTCGCCCTGCGCGAACGCGGACGAAAGCGTGTCCGGGATGATGTGCAGGAAGAAATCGACGGCGCTCTGACCGTGCGCGGCTTTCGCGGCGTAGGTGTCGATGGCCTTGTGATCGAGCGTCGCCGGATCGACGTTGAAGCCGACGCCCGGCCGCAGCAGGTGCGTCGCGAAGAGGCCGAGAATCAGCGCGAACGTCGAGACGACTTCGAAGTACAAGAGCGCCTTGCCGCCGACGCGCCCGACTTTCTTCATGTCCTCCATGCCGGCGATGCCGGTCACGACGGTGCAGAAAATGATCGGCCCGATGACCATTTTGATGAGCTTGATGAAGCCGTCGCCGAGCGGCTTCATGTCGGTGGCGAGCGAGGGATAGAAATGCCCGAGCGCAATACCGATGGCAATGGCCACGAGCACCTGCACGTACAGGACTTTGTAGAAAGGTTTCTTCACGATGGTTCCAGGCAATATCAGCAGTTGGCAATGAAAGCGCCAGCGGCGAGCCGCGAAGTGCGGGCAAAGCGGCGACGCGTGGCGGGAAACCGCGCGTGCCGGATCGCGTCGCGTTGGCGAGAGCCGCTACGTCGACGGATCAGGGTCGGTTGGGTGCGAAAGGGGGCATCGGCTTGTCTCCTTGGGTTTTATGGGCGGCTTCGCGGGCCGTGCCTTTCTATTCGCAAGGGCAATGCCAGTTCGAATCGCTCCGTAAGTCGCTGATTCTGCGAGCTTTCGGCGGGCGATGAAATAAGGGCGATCCGGGTTTCCGGAAAAGGGCGATGCGCGTGTCCGGTGATCTGGACGGTTCGCGGCTTCGCTTGCCGAATGGTGCGATCGTTCAAAGATCAGCAAGAGCGGCTAGGCGCGATGCTCGGCCATGAGCGACCATCACGCAAGTCGCACGATCCAGACATCAAGACCATGCAAGCTCATGTTGACCCGACTCGCGCCTACACCGAACGCTTCGAAGGCGTACTCGAATACATCGAAATGAACATCGACGGCGACCTGTCGGTGGATGCGTTGAGTCGCGTCGCGAACTTCTCGAAGTTTCATTTCCATCGGCAGTTCGCCGCCTATGTCGGAGTGCCAGTCGCACGCTTCGTACAACTGATGCGATTGCGCAAGGCTGCACATCGCCTGGCTTCACGTGAGTTCTGTTCGGTGCTCGATGCCGCGCTCGACGCGGGGTTCGACAGCCCGGAAGCCTTCAGTCGCGCTTTCAGGCGAGCATTCGGCACGGCGCCAAGTTCGTTCAGAGAGCATCCGAATTGGCAGATCTGGAGCGCGGCCTTTGTCATCCCCTATCTTTCGAGGAAACTCACCATGCAAGTACGAATTGTCGATTTTTCTGCAACGCGCGTCGCTGCGCTCGAACACTGTGGCCCGATCGGGCTCGTGAACGAGAGCGTGCGCAAGTTCGTTGACTGGCGCAAGCAAAGCGGGCAATCGCCGGTTGCGTTGAGCAGAACCTTCGGCATTCCGCGCAATAACCCTGACACGACGCCGGCAGATGCATTCCGCTTCGACATTTGCGGAGAAATCGACGAGCCGATCGCCTCGAACAGCTACGGCATCCGCGAAGTCGTCATTCCGGGCGGGCGGTGTGCCGTGGTTCGGCATACAGGATCGACCGACCACATCGGCGAGACGATCTATCCGATCTATCGCGACTGGCTTCCGGCAAGCGGAGAGGAACTGCGGGACCATCCACTGTTCTTTCACTACCTGAGCGTCTTTCCGGAAACGCAGCAGGATCAGTGGCAAACCGATATCTACATCCCGCTCGTGTGACGGGAGACGGTGTCCCGCGGCGACTATCGGGTCGCCTTGGTCTAACAGCTATCGCAAGATCCGACCATGAGGCCGCAGATGCGACTTGGCCGATTCATGGTCCGGCTTCGGGCAGCCAGCAGCGAGGGGCGGGAACGGCGGCGGCGGTGCGGGTCGAACGGCATGCGTGGGTCGGTTAGACCCATTCCCAGCCATGCCGGAGCCCGATGATCCGGACATATCGCCGCTGCTCCGCCCATCCGCACGCCCGAAAAAAAACCCACGTCACCGTGGGTTTTCGTTTGCAGCAAGCCGCAGCCCAGTCAAACCACCCCCGCCCCATGCGCCTGCACATCCGCGTGATAACTCGACCGCACCATCGCGCCGACGGCCGCGTGCGTGAAGCCCATCTTGTACGCTTCTTCCTCGTACATCTTGAACGTATCCGGATGCACGTAAGCGCGCACCGGCAGATGATGCTCCGACGGCTGCAAATACTGGCCGATAGTCAGCATATCGACGTCGTGCGCGCGCAGATCACGCATCACCTGAAGAATTTCCTCTTCCGTTTCGCCCAGGCCGACCATCAGGCCCGACTTCGTCGCGACTTCCGGATGCAGCGCCTTGAAGTCCTTCAGCAGCTTCAGCGAATGGTGATAATCCGAACCCGGACGCGCTTCCTTATAAAGACGCGGCACCGTTTCGAGGTTGTGGTTCATCACGTCGGGCGGCGCGGCGGTCAGGATATTGATCGCGCGGTCCAGACGCCCGCGAAAATCCGGCGTCAGAATCTCGATGCGCGTTTCCGGCGAATGCTCGCGCACCTGCCGGATGCACTCCACGAAGTGGGCCGCACCGCCGTCGCGCAGATCGTCGCGGTCGACGCTCGTGATGACCACGTACTTCAGCTTCAACGCGCCGATGGTGCGCGCGAGATTCAGCGGCTCCTCGGGATCGAGCGGATCGGGACGGCCGTGGCCGACATCGCAGAACGGGCAGCGGCGCGTGCACTTGTCGCCCATGATCATGAACGTGGCCGTGCCCTTGCCGAAGCATTCGCCGATATTCGGGCAGCTCGCTTCCTCGCAGACGGTGTGCAGGTTGTGCTCGCGCAGAATCTGCTTGATCTCGTTGAAGCGCGAATTGCCGGTCGCCGTGCGCACGCGAATCCACTCCGGCTTTTTCAGCTTCTCGATCGGCACCACTTTGATCGGAATGCGCGATGTCTTCGCCTGCGCCTTTTGTTTCGCGGTGGCGTCGTAGGGCGCGGGGATCGTCGGGGAAGCGGGAGCGGTGTCGCCTGCCAGGTTTGCGGTTGCGTCAGTCATTCGGTTGATCCGGTAGATGCAGCGGGACGGCTCGCGCCGTCTTGCGGTTGAGCGGCGGCGCTCGGCGTGCCGTCGATCTGATGCGCCAGTCTTTCGGCGAGCGTGCGTGCGACATCGCGCCAGCCGGCCACGACGCCGAGCGTCGCCATGTCGACCGTTTCGAGTCCCGCGTAGCCGCACGGGTTGATCGCGAGGAACGGCCGAAGGTCCATCTTCACGTTAAGGCTGACGCCGTGATAGCTGCAGCCGTTGCGGATCTTGAGCCCGAGCGCGGCGATCTTCGCGCCCTCATGCAGTTCGTGCAAACGAACGTTCGCGCCGCGCTGCGCCTGAAGCGCGGACGGCGCGGCGACGTAAATGCCCGGCGCGCCCGCCTTGCGGTCGGTCGCCAGATTATACGTTGCAAGCGTTTCGATCACGGCCTCTTCGATACGGCGCACCATCTCGCGCACCATGAGCTTGCGACGGCGCAAGTCGATGAGCAGATACGCGACGATCTGCCCCGGCCCGTGATACGTGATCTGCCCGCCGCGGTCCACCTTGACGAGCGGAATGCCGCTGTCGGCTAACAGGAGATGCGCGGGATCGCCCGCGAGACCGAGCGTGAAAACCTGCGGATGCTCGACGAGCCAGATTTCGTCCGGCGTGTCGGGCGTGCGGGCGTCGGTGAACGCGCGCATCGCGTCGAAACTCTCGCCGTACGGTTCGAGGCCGCGCCAGCGCAGAATGACGCCGCCGGGCAAGTCGATGGCAGGCTCGGAGATAAGCTCGGTAGAAAATGCAAGCGGCGTGGCGGACATAATCCCGGTAGTTTACCGAAATCGCTCCATGCCCGCCGGCCGTGAAGACGAAGATGGACCGATGCGCACGGTCAGACGGTGCGCCAGCCGGCGCGAAAACGCAGCGCGAGCCGCTCGATGCGCGCGGACAGCCAACGAATCGCGCGCTCGTCGCGACGCGGCACGATGGTGAACACGACGCGCGCGGGCTTGTCGCCTTCCGCCGAAAGCCATAGGCGTTCGCGCTCGCGCAGATTCAGCCGGTCGCCAGGCGCGAGCCAGTAGTCTTCGATGTCGTTGCTGCGTGTCGCCCAGACCGGGCTGCCGTGCACGGTGAGCCGCGTACCGCGCGCAATGCGCATCGGCACGGTTTCGCCGGGATTGATTTCGAACGTGACGCTTGTTGATATTTCTCGCATGATCGACTCCGCCAACGGAACGTTTCGATGACTACAATCGTAGGCGTAGCAAGGCATCGGGCAAAACGATCAATTTTCACCGCTATGTGAGCCGCATTGACAAACGGATCCACGAACATCCACATGGACCTGCGCCAGCTTCCCGCGCTGAACGCGCTGCGGGCCTTCGAAGCCGCCGCCCGTCACGAGAGCTTTTCGCGCGCCGCCGACGAGCTTTTCGTCACGCACGGCGCGGTCAGTCATCAGATACGCGCGCTGGAGGCGGAACTCGGCGTGGCGCTTTTCGCCCGCGACGGCAAGCGCGTGCGCCTCACCGACCGCGGCCGACAGTACGCAGCCGACGTGCGCGCAGCGCTCGTCGCGCTCGCGGAATCGACGCGGCGCATGCGCTCGGGCGACCGGGACCGGCGGCTCGTCGTGTCCATGCTGTCGTCGTTTTCGGCGCGCTGGCTCACGTCGCGCGTGGGCGGTTTCATCGAAAAGCACCCGGAATTCGATCTCGAACTGCTGTCGACGAACGCGCTCACCGACTTCAGCCGCGACGACGTGGACGTGGCGATCCGCTTCGGCTACGGCAAGTATGCGGGCGTGCACGCGGAGCCGTTGCTCGACGAAGTGTTCTTTCCGGCGTGCTCGCCGCGCTTCAACGGCGGCGCGCTGCCGCGCGTGCCGGCCGATCTCGCGAACATGCCGCTTCTGCGCTCCGGCGACGAGCTATGGCGCCCGTGGTTCGACGCAGCGGGCCTGCCGGACATGCCGGAGCCGAAACGCGGCGTCTTGTTCGAGGATTCGTCGAATTTGCTGCAAGCGGCCATCGATGGCCAGGGGATCGCGCTCGTGCGGCGCTCGCTCGCGATGCAGGAAATCATCGACGGGCGGCTCGTGAGGCTTTTCAATGTGGATGGTCCGAGTCCGTGGACCTATTACTTCGTGTGTCCGCCGGAGTTGCTGGCGACCAAGCGCGTGCAGGCGTTTCGGGAGTGGATCTTCTCCGAAGCGGAGAAGTTCAGGCAGCTTTACGAGCGCACGCCCGCCGTGTGCGATGCGCCCGCCGCCGCAGGCAATCTCAGAGCACTACCTTGACCATCGGGTGGCCGGTGAGCGCGCGATAGATGTCGTCCAGATGCGCGCGGTTCTGCGCGCGCACCGTGCACGTGAGGCCCGTGTAGTTGCCGCCGGACGACGGCCGCGCTTCGACACGCGTGACGTCGAACGCGTTGTCGAACTCGCGGATCACGGTGATGATGGTGTCCTGAAACTCGGGATGCGACTTGCCCATCACCTTGATCGGGAAATCGCAAGGGAAATTGAACAGCTCGTCGGTGCTGCTGGCCTGCGTCGGATCGGCCGACTGCGGCTTCGAATCGATTGAATCGGACATGGGTTTCTCCTTAACCGGCGCGGCTCGCCTGCTGCGCGAACTCGCGCGACTTCGCCCGCTGGTAGGCGTCATACAGCGCAGCATAGACCGGGCCGGGACGCCCGTTGCCGACGGCCTGGCCGTCGAGCGTGGTGATCGGCATGACTTCTTTGGTCGCCGAGCTGATCATGATTTCGTCGGCGGCGCGCAGTTCGGCCTCGGTGATGTCGCGTTCCTCGAACCGAATGCCCGCCTCGGCCGCGAGTTCCTCGACGAGTCCGTACCGGATGCCTTCCAGAATGCGCGGACCGCGCGGCACGCCCAGCAGCGCGCCGTCCTTTACTACCCACACATTTGAGGACGATCCTTCGGTAAGCAAGCCGTCGCGCAACTGGATGGTTTCGAGCGCGTCGTTTTCCGCCGCGTGCTGCGCCATCAGCACATTGCCGAGCAGCGAAACCGACTTGATATCGCAATGCAGCCAGCGCTTGTCCTCGGCCGTCACCGCGACCGCGCCTTGCGCGCGGCTCGCGGCGCTCGGCAGCACGAGCGGGCTCAACATCACGAAAACGGTCGGCGTGATGCCGGCCGGAAACGCGTGCCCGCGCTTTTTCGCGACGCCGCGCGTCACCTGAATGTAGACGAGGGCGTCGCCCGGACCGGCGTTCGCGTCGATCGAGCGGGCGATGAGCGCGCGCCAGCCGGCGTCGTCGAACGGATTCTCGATGCGGATCTTGCCGAGGCTCCGGTTCAGCCGCGCGAGATGCTGCGCGAGCCGAAACGGCAGACGCGCGCCGCCGCCCTGCGCGTAAAGCGGCACGACTTCATAGACGCCGTCGCCGAAAATGAAGCCCCGATCCAGCACCGGGATGCGCGCTTCGGAAAGCGGTCCCCACTCGCCGTTCAGATAGACCGTCGGGTTGAAGTCGTCGGCTTGGCTTTGGCTCATTCGAACCGCTCCGTTGGAACAGAAAACGCGATTACTTCTTCTTTTGCCACATCAGCAGCGCGGAATCCCACAGGCGGCCGAAGAGGCCGGCTTGCGGCACGTCCTGCAACGCGACGAGCGGGAACTGCGCGACGTCCTTGCCGTCGGCCACCATGCGCACGGTGCCGATCTGCTGGCCCTTCTTGATCGGCGCGATCAGCAAGTCGTTGCGCGTGATAGTCGGCTTGACCTTGTCGCCGAGGCCCTTCGGCACGGTGATGTACTGGTCCGTCTCCACGCCCGCCTGCACGTTGTCGGCCGCGCCCTTGTACACGCGCGGCGATTCAATCACCTGGTTCGCCTTGTAGAGGCGCAGCGCGTCATACGCGGTGTAGCCGTAGTTCAGCATCTTGAGGCTGTCCTGCACGCGCGCCGATTCCTTCGGCTCGCCCATCATCACGGCGACGAGACGGCGGCTCGCGTCCGGCATGCCCGGCAGCGAACGCTTGGCCGTGGCGATCAGGCAATAGCCCGCCGCTTTCGTGTGACCGGTCTTGAGACCGTCGACGCTCGGATCGAGCCACAGCAAGCGGTTGCGGTTCGGCTGCTTGATCTTGTTGTACGTGAATTCCTTCTCCGAGAAGATGCTGTAGTACTCGGGGAAATCGCGGATCAGACGCGTCGACAGCACGGCGAGGTCGCCTGCCGTCGTGTAGTGCTGCGGATCGGGCATGCCGTTCACGTCCGCATAGTGCGTGTGCTTCATGCCGATGCGTTGCGCCGCGCCGTTCATCAGATTGACGAAGTTGGCCTCGCTGCCGCCGACGAGTTCCGCGAGCGCGATGGCCGCGTCGTTGCCCGACTGGATGATCATGCCGTACACGAGGTCATGCACCGTGACCGGCTTGTTCGCCTCGATGAACATGCGCGACTCGTCCGTCCTCACGCGGCGCACGGCCTCGGTCGGCATGACCGTCTGGTCCATGTTGATCTTCTTGGACTTGAGCGCGTCGAAGACGAGGTACGCGGTCATCAGCTTCGTGAGCGACGCCGGCTCGACGCGTTCATCCGGATTGCCGGATGCGAGCACCTGATTGCTCGTGGCATCGACGAGCACCCACGAATGCGCCGTCACCGCGGGCGGCGGCACCTGCGCGAACGCGCTCGCGGCAGCGAGCACGGCCGGCAGCACGACGGCGGCCTTGATTGCGCGGCGGTGAATGGCAGTAGTGGAAACGAAAGCGGAGACGGGCGAAACAGAAAGGCCGGAAGGGAAAAAGCGCATAGGATCGGTCGGCAGAAAGAGCATCGGCGCTCCGCCCGGGATGATCCGAAAGGCGGCGAAGCGCGGGTTGAACAGGCAGACCGTTCATGCCGGTCGCGCTCTTCGCCTGCTGGCGGAAACGGGCACGCGGGGGTGCCGCGGCGAAGGAGCGCACATTCGACAGACGGCCGCGCCATCGGTTCTCAAACGTTTGTTCTCGAACGTCGCATGGGCCGGCAAAGAGCCGGCGCTCTGGCGTCGGGCTTTTCGCCACGGCGTCGGGTCACAGCGTGCGAGCGCAACGTTGTGACGCGAAATCGCGGCGAAAAAATTCTGCGCCATTATACGCGCGGCCAAGAGCGCGATTACGGCGAATCTGCGCGAATCCAGCGCCAATCCGCGCTTTTTCAGGCGATGCCTTAAGCGAAATGTCGATTCGCGATGACCGCGCGAGCCGGCGCGCGGCGAAAGCCTTCGGAAGCCTAACGCCAGGCGTCGACGATCACGCGCTTGAGAATATGCAGCTTGCGATGGAAGAAATGCTCGCCGCCCGGAATGACGACGACCGGCAACTCCTGCGGCCGCGCCCAGTCGTAGACGGAGGCGATGGGCACGGTATCGTCCACTTCGCCATGAATCACGAGCGTGTTCTCGGGGACGGGCGCCACTTCCCAGCGGCTTGCCGCCGTGCCGACGAAGACCATGCGCTCGATTGCCTCCTCGCTTTCCTGCATGCGCTTCGCGACATGCGACAGCACGAAGGTGCCGAACGAAAAGCCCGCCAGCACGATCGGCATGTCGCGCTGGCCCGGCTGCGCGCGCATGTGTTCGATGACCGCGAGCAGGTCTTCGCGCTCGCCGATGCCGTTGTCGTGCTCGCCTTCGGTCTGGCCGACGCCGCGAAAATTGGAGCGATACGTCGTATAGCCGAGCTGCACGAAGGTGCGCGCGAGCGTTTGCGCGACCTTGTTGTCCATCGTCCCGCCGAAGAGCGGATGCGGATGCGCGACGAGCGCGATGCCGCGCGGCGCGGACTCCGTGCGATCGAGCGCGACTTCGATCTTGCCCACCGGGCCGTCGATGAGGAATTTTTCTGTTTGCGCGTTCATGAAGGCGGGCGTCAGGCGGGTTGATCGATCAGAAGACGCTCGACGATCTTGCCGTTGGCGAGATGCGAATCGACGATCTCGTCGATGTCGGTTTCATCGACATACGTGTACCACGTGCCTTCCGGATACACGACGACGACCGGCCCTTGCTCGCAGCGGTCGAGACACCCGGCCTTGTTGATGCGCACCTTGCCTTCGCCTGCGAGGCCGAGCTTCTTCACGCGCTTTTTTGCGTGCTCCTGCATGGCTTGCGCATTGCAGTTGGCGCAACTGGGACGCGAGGCGTCGGCATCGCGCTGATTCAGGCAGAAGAACACGTGGTACTTGTAGAAGGAGTCCATGAGCGTCCGGCGATGGGGGTGTCGGTCGATTATAGCGAGCGATGTCGGGGGGCGTGTCGGCGGGAGTTGGCGCTTTAGCGCCTTACTCCCGCCCCATGCAGAGCGGTCGGCGGGAGTTGGCGCTTTAGCGCCTTACTCCCGCCCCATGCAGAGCGGTCGGCGGGAGTTGGCGCTTCAGCGCCTTACTCCCGCCCCATGCAGAGCGGTCGGCGGGAGTTGGCGCTTGAGCGCCCTACTCCCGCCCCATGCAGGGCGGTCGGCGGGAGTTGGCGCTTTAGCGCCCTACTCCCGCCCCCATGCAGAGCGGTCGGCGGGAGTTGGCAATCTAGCGATCCCCGCCCGCACCATCTCCCCCGCCCCGCCGCCTACCCATCCACGCCCTTTCCGCCGCCGACGCGAGCCACCCCAACGCCGCATACGGCCACACCCACGCGAGCCAGTGCAGCAGTCCGTTGAAATGCAGATACCGCCCCTGCCGCCAATCCGCGAGCACGATGTCGAAGTACGGATTCACCGGCAGCAGATTCACGAGCGCGAGCCCCACGACGAGCGCCGCACCCGCGAGCGCCGCCCGCAGCGCACGCGGTAGCGACACGGCCAGCACGCCGGCCACCGCGCCGATCCCGATGCCTTCGAGCGCGCCGTCCGTCGCCCAGTCGAAGGTCAGCCCGGCGCGCGATTGCAGGAACGACGCGCCCGCCTTCGCCACCAGCGTCGCCACGATCAGCCCCAGCATCAGCCGGATGCGCGGCGCGCGCTCGCGCGTGAGCAGCGTGACGAGCACGAGCGCCGCGAAAAGATTCGACGACGTGATCATCGCTTCCCACGATTCGTCGGACAACAGCGCGCCGAGGCGGTCGGGCCACGTTTCCACGTCCCACGCGGCGGGCGTCCACGCGAGAATCGCGTCCTGCATCGCCGGATCGAGCGCATCCCACAGCACGCGCGGCAAGTCGCCGCCGCCGAATAGATACGGCGCAGGAAACATCGACGCGAACGGCCACAGCGCCGACAGTCCGATCACATAGGCCGCATGCCGCTCGAACCACGTGAAGCGAATCCGCCGCAGCAAGCCGCGGTCGAGCAGCGCGCTGGTCGCGGGCGCTGCCAGCACGCCGCCGATTAGCGCGCCGAGCGCATTGGCGGCGAGATCGAGGTTGGACGCGACGCGCGTCGGCAAGTACGTCTGGATGGATTCCATCGCGCCCGACAACAGCGCGCCGCCCGCGAACGCCGCGCACACCGCGAGCGAGCCGCGCCAGCGCGGATACAGCGCGAGCACGATTAGCGCGCCGAGCGGCATATAGCCGAGCACGTTGGTGAGGACATCGAAGGCCGTCAGGTAACGCGGCAGCGGATCGGTCAGGAACGCGAACGGCCCGAGACCGAGCGAGCGCCAGCCGGAAAACGGATACAGCGAGCCGTACACGACGAGCACCGCGTACGCGACAAGCGCCTGCCGCGAGAACGCCGACGGTCGGCGCTGCCATTGCTTGATCGTCATGAGCCGCCCAGGCGCGTCCGTTCGAGCGGAAATGCGATGAAACACGGAGTCATCGCGAGGCGGTGAGCGGCTGCGCGCCGAGCCACGCGCCCAGTTGCGCGATCAGATCGTCCGATGCCGCCGCCAGCGCCCGCGCGCCGCCCGATGCATCGGCGCTCGGCGCGGGCGCGCTCGCCGTGAACATGCGCTGCGCGATGACGCGGCCATGCTGTGTGAGCGTCGCGCGCACCGATACGACGCCGTGGCTCCGTTCCGGCGCATCGAAGACCTGTTCGAAGCCGGTCAGCTCGATCTCCAGCAACGGCGCGCGCACCGTGTCCGCGCCCGTGAGCACCGGGCCGCGTTGCGAGAGCGTATCGCGCAATCGCTGCGTGAGAAGCTGCGCGGGCGGCATGGTCCAGTGGCTCGTCGCATAGCTGCCGGTGCGCTGTGCATCGACGTAACTCAGGCGATAGACGAACGCGTCGGTTTCCAGATCACGCGACGCGCGCACCGCCAGCACTTTCACCGGCGGCATCGGCGCATCAGTCGCAGGACTCGCAGGACTCGGAGGACTGGCGGCGGGCCGCGCGCCGAGGTCGTAGCGCGCGTCCGGCGTCGCGGGCGGGCTCGTCGCGCAGCCCGCGAGCATCGCGATGCAGGCGAGCGCAAGCGCCAACGGTCGTTTTAGCTCAGCAAGTGACATATGAATCCTTCGTTGTCCTGTTCTTTGGCCTCGTTCAGCGCGACGGATTCGCGGGCCACACGAAGCCCGGCTCGCCCGGCCCCGGCGGCATCGACGGCGCGCCGAACAGCACGCTGCGCGGACTCGCGCTGAACGTATCGGCGGCGCGGTCGACCGAACGCGCGGCGGCGCCGAGATCTTCGGTGAACGAATAGAGGCGCGGCAATGCCTCGAAGCTGACGCGCGCCGTCACGTCACGCAGCGAATCGTTGATGTCCGCGAGGGCGGCTGCAGCCTGCTGCGCCGCGTCGCCCGCCTTGTTCAGGTTGGTCACGAACGGCCCGTTCTCGCGGTTCAGGTTCTGCATCAGCGCGTTCGTCGAAGCGAGCGTGCGATCCAGCTGATTCAGCGTCTGCGGCAGATGCGCGGTTGCGGGCGCGACCTGGCTCGCGAGCGACGCGATGCCGTCCGCCGCGCCCTTCAGGCTTCTGGTGGTGTCGAGAAGCTGATCGCGCACGTCGTCGGAGAGAAACTTGTCCGCGTCTTCCGAAAGGCGCTCGAACTTGCGGAGGATCACATCGCCGCGTTCCTGCAACTGCTCGAAAAGCCCCGGACGCATCGGCACTTCCGCGACGTGCTGCTGCGACGACGCGAGCGCGGTCGTGTCCTTGCCCGTGTCGTCGAGCTGCACGAACGCGATGCCCGTCACGCCCTGAAAGCCGAGCGTCGCGAAGGTGGAGTGCGTCATCGGCGCATTGCGATCGACGAGAATGCGGATGCGGATCTGCCCCGGATGCGCCCGGTCGAAGCGGATCGACTCGACCTTGCCGACGCCGAGCCCGCGATAACGCACGGCGGCATCGGTGAAGAGGCCCGTCACGTTGGTTCGCGCGATCAGGTCATACGGCACGCGCACCGTGCGGTCCACGTTGAAGAAGAACGCCGCGAACGCAATGGCCAGCACGAGCACGATGGTGAACAGCCCGGTCCAGAACGCGTGTGATTTGTTTTCCATCGGCAGGTTCCTTGTCGCTTTTGCGCCGGACTACTTCACGGTGATGGTGGCGTCGTCGAGCGCGGCGGCGGGCAGCTTCGCGCGGCGTTCGGGCGGCAGCGCCTGAAGCGCGCGCCGTCCGCGCCGCCCGAGAAAATACTCACGGATGAACGGATGATCCACCGCGACCGCTTCTTCCACGGGCGCCGCGACGAGCACGCGCCGGTCCGCGAGCACGGCGACGCGCGTGGAGAGCGCGACCATCGTATCGAGATCGTGCGTGACCATGACGACGGTGAGACCGAGCGCGCGATGCAGCGTCGCGATCAGATCGACGAACTCGTCCGATGCCTTCGGATCGAGACCGGCCGTGGGCTCGTCGAGAAAGAGCAGTTCGGGTTCGAGCGCAATGGCCCGCGCAATGCCGACGCGCTTGACCATGCCGCCCGAGAGCGCCGCCGGCATCTTGCTCGCGTGCTTGCACGAGAGGCCGACCATTTCGAGCTTCAGCATCACGAACTCGCGGATCAGGTCTTCGGGAATCTTGCCGAGTTCGCGAAACGGCTGCGCGATGTTGTCATACACCGACAGCGACGAGAAGAGCGCGCCTTGCTGAAACATCATGCCGGAGCGCGTGCGCAGCATCTTCGCGGTTTCGGCGTCCATGCGCGCCCATTCCTCGCCGAGCACGCGAATCACGCCCGAGGTCGGCGATTCGAGCCCGAGAATCTGCCGCACGAGCGTGGTCTTGCCGGAGCCCGAGCCGCCCAGCAGCGCGACGATTTCCCCACGGCGCACCTCGAAGTTCAGATGCTCGTGAATCACCGTGCTGCCGTAGCGTTTCGTGACATCGCGCACTTCGATGACCGGCTCCGCTATCGCGGGCGGCGGCTGATGGCGCACGGCGGTGGCGAGCGTCGTCGACATGGCGTCAGAGCCCCACGTTCTGGAAGAGGATGGCGAACACCGCGTCCGCGAGAATCACGACGGTGATCGACGTGACCACGGAGGTCGTCGTGCCCTCGCCGAGACTCTGCGAATTCGGCTTGATGCGAAAGCCGAAGTGGCATGCGGCGAGCGCGATCAGCATGCCGAACACGACGCCCTTGCCGAGCCCGATCCACAGGTTCGCAATCGGCACGACGGACGGCAGCGAGCGGATGAAGAACGAAATGTCGATGGACAGCACGAGCTTCGCCGCGAGCGCGCCGCCCGTCAGCGCGATGATGTTGGTCCACATGACGAGCAGCGGCATGGCGACGCCGAGCGCGAGCACGCGCGGCACCACGAGCCGCAGGCCGTGCGGAATGCCCATGACCTGCATCGCGTCGAGTTCCTCGGTGACGCGCATCACGCCGATCTGCGCGGTGATCGCGGAGCCCGAGCGCCCGGCGACGAGAATCGCGGACAGCACCGGGCCGAGCTCGCGAATCACCGACAGCCCGAGAATGTTCACGATGTACTGGTTCGCGCCGAACATGCGCAGTTGCTGCGCGGACAGATAACTAAGCACGATGCCGATCAGAAACGCGACGAGCGCCGTGATCGCGAGCGCCTGCGCGCCGGCGCTATAGATGTTCGCGGAGATCTCCGTCCACGGAATGCGCCTCGGGCGGCGAACGAGGCCGATGAGATCCAGCACGAAGCCGCCGAACATCGCGAGGCCGCCGTGCAGATGATCGAAGAACGCGAAGATCAGGTGTCCGAGCCGCGTGACCGGATCGGTGCGATCGACGGCCTCCGGCTCCTCGCGCTCGGCGTCGAGCAGCGCGACGCGCTCGAAAATTTCGCGCTGGGTGTCCGACAGCGCAACGGTCGCGGGCATCTTGCGGCCCCAGATGCGCCAGAGCGCCTGCCCGCCCACGTGATCGAGCCGTTCGATCGACAGAAGATCCCACTGCCCGATGGCCTCGCGCCCGATCGCGCGCAGCCGCCGCGTGACGCCGGTTTTCGAGCGGTCACGCGCGAGCGCGAGCGCCGTCCACTGGCCCGAGAGACGGACCACCTTGCCTTGCTGACCGGCTTCCACTCGCAGGCGGGGCGGCGTGTCGAAGTTCAAGGATCGAAGGGGCGTTGGAACGCGGTTTGAGGGAGAGGGACATTGTAACGAAGGTTCGTTGCACGGCGGCGCGATCCGCCACGCGAAGCGCCGACCCTGCCCGCTACAATATCCCGATGACCCCGACTCCCGCCTTCGCCCCCGACGCGCCCTGGCGCATCGACCGTAACCGGCTCGCCACGCTCGCCGAGCGTGCCGCGCGCGACTGGACCATCGAGATCGTCGACGAAACCGGCTCCACCAACGCCGATCTCGTCGAGCGCATGCGCACGCTCGCCCGCGACGTCGCGCAACACGCGCCGCCCGCGCCGGTCGTGCGCATCGCGTATGCCCAGACTGCCGGGCGCGGGCGGCGCGGCCGCGCGTGGCTCGCCGAGCCGGGCAATGCGCTGCTGATGTCGGTGGGATACGTGCTGCGGCGGCCCATCGAAGGGCTGTCGGGCTTGAGTCTCGCCATCGGCACCGCCGTGCTGGACGCGCTCGCGCGCCTGCCGCTCACGCCGTCCGCGCGGCCCGCGCTGAAGTGGCCGAACGACGTGCTGCTCGACGACGGCAAGCTCGCCGGCATCCTGATCGAGACGGCGTGGAATGCGCCGGGCGCGACGGCGGTGGTGATCGGCATCGGCGTGAATCTGCACGGCGCGGAGCAGCTTGCCGCGCAAGTGGACGACGCGAACCGGCAGTCGCAGTCAACCGCCGCGATTCCCGGCGCCGCGCCCGCCGCGCTCGCCCGCGCGTGGCCGGATGCGAATCTCACGGACACGCTCGCCGCGCTGCTGAATGCGCTCGACACGGCGCTGCCCCGTTTCGAAGCGGACGGCTTCCGGCCGTTCCGCCAGCGCTGGACCGACGCGCACGCGTACGCGGGCCGCGAGGTCGTGCTGATGGATCAGGGACAGGAAGTGACGCGCGGCGTCGCCACCGGCGTCGACGACAGCGGCCACTTGCTGATCGACGCGCCCGAAGGACCGCGCGCCGTCGCCACGGGCGAACTATCGCTGCGGCTCGCGAAGGAGCGTCCGTGAGCGACGCGCCGTTGCTGCTGATCGACGCCGGCAACAGCCGCATCAAGTGGTCGCTCGTGGATGCGCACGGCGCGGCCATCGCGGGCGGCGCGCTGGAGCATGAACGTGAACCCGCGCCGAGCGATGCCGCCGATCCAGCGGTCGCCGCGTGGTCGGCGCTGCCTCGGCCCGACAGCGCGTGGATCTCGAACGTGGCCGGCGCGGCGGCGCAGGCGCGCATCGAACGCATGATCGACGCGCGCTGGCCGGCGCTGCCGCGCACCGTCGTACGCGCGAAGGCCGCGCAATGCGGCGTGACCAACCGCTACGCGGAGCCGGAGAAGCTCGGCAGCGACCGCTGGGCGGGCCTCATCGGCGCGCGCGCCGCGTTTCCCGGCGAGAACGTGCTGATCGCCACCTTCGGCACCGCGACGACGCTCGAAGCGTTGCGCGCGGACGGCGTCTTCACCGGCGGATTGATCGCGCCGGGCTGGTCGCTGATGATGCAATCGCTCGGCAGCCACACCGCGCAACTGCCGACACTCGATGCCGCTGCCGCGCGCCGCGCCCTCGGCCAAGCGGAACCGGCCCCGCGCAGCCTCTTCGCCACCGATACGGCCGCCGCGCTCTCGGCGGGCTGCCTGCTCGCGCAAGCGAGTCTGATCGAACGCGCATGGCGCGATTTGCGCGCGGACTGGCGGGCCGACGTGCGGCTCGTGCTCGGCGGCGGCGCGGCCAACGAGATTGCGGGCGCGCTCGCGGTGCCGCACACTCGCCACGATTCCCTCGTGCTCGCCGGCCTCGCGCTTATCGCGCGCGAATCGGCCGCACATAGAATTGACTGATTACCGACCGACTGACGGAGCCCCTGGCATGCTGCGCTGGCTCATTGCCCTTCTCATTCTGGCGAACGTGCTGGTGTTCGCGCTCGTGCACGGCATGTTCGGATCGTCGCTGCCCGCCGCGGGCGCGCGCGAGCCGCATCATCTGTTGCAACAGGTGCGGCCCGAAACGCTGACGACGCGGCCGCTGCGCCCCGAAGAAGCGGCCGATCAGCCGCAGGTGGGCGGTCCCGCGCCCGCCGCGAACGTGGAGACGAAGCCGCTCGGCCAGTAGAGCGTCCGTTCAGGATTGAGCGCGGACCTTCTTCAAGAGCGCGGTGGTCGAGCGGTCATGCTCGAACGCGATCGCCAGCGCCTTGCCGCCCCATCCGCGCACGAGCGCCGATTCGGCGAGCTTGTCCATGTCGTAGTCGCCGCCTTTGACGAGCACGTCCGGACGCAGCGCGTCGATCAGTTGCAGCGGCGTCGATTCCCCGAACTTCACGACCCAATCCACGCTTTCGAGCGCCGCGAGCAGCGCCATGCGGTCGTCTTCGCGATTGATCGGGCGATCGTCGCCCTTGCCGAGCGTGCGCACGGAGGCATCGCTGTTCACGCCGACGATCAGCGTCGCGCCCAGCGCCTTCGCGTCGGCAAGATAGGTCACGTGTCCGCGATGCAGGATGTCGAACACGCCGTTGGTGAACACGACCGGCCCGGCGAGCGTCGGGCGGAGCGCGGCGAGCGCGTCGCGCGTGGTGATCTTGCGTTCGAAAGTGGCGGGCATGGCGATGCTCAACGGGTAGTTCGGAAAGCGCGCATTGTGCCACGGCGTTTCGCCGGCGAAGCGCGCGGCCTGGAAAGCAAAACGGCCCGCCGATGTGAGCCGGCAGGCCGTTTGTTCATGCGAGCGACAGTTGTTACACCTGTCAGGCGGGCTGTCCGCTGGAGCCGCCCGACGCAGCTTGCAGACGCTGCACCACTTCCTTGCGATAGCGGTTCAACTCCTGCGCGGTGACGAACGACCGCTCGAACAGAATCGAGAGGTTGTGCAGAATGCGCTCGACGACCTTCTTCTCCCAGCTATCGTCGAAGCGAATCTGATCGTCCAGCCAGCGTTCGAGCCACTCGGGGTCGGGCAGACGCGACTGCACGGTATCGCGCGGAAAGAGCGCCTGATTGACGTGCAAGTTCGTCGGATGCAGCGGCTTTTCGGTGCGACGGGCGGAGGCCATCAGCACGCCGATCTTCGCGAACGCGGCGCGCGCCGAATCGCCTGCATTGACGAGCGCCTTCTTCATGTAGCGCAGATACGCGCCGCCGTGGCGCGCCTCGTCGCGCGAGATGGTTTCGTAGATGTGCTTGATGACCGGCTCGGTGTGCCATTCAGCCGCGCGGCGATACCAGTGATTCAGGCGGATTTCGCCGCAGAAGTGCAGCATCAGCGTTTCGAGCGGCGGCGCCGGATCGAATTCGAAGCGCACGGCGTGCAGTTCTTCTTCCGTCGGCACGAGTTCGGGCCTGAAGCGGCGCAGATACTCCATCAACACCAGCGAATGCTTCTGCTCTTCGAAAAACCACACGCTCATGAAGGCGGAAAAGTCGCTGTCATGGTGGTTGTCACGCAAGAACATTTCGGTTGCGGGAAGAGCGGACCATTCGGTGATCGCGTTCATCTTGATGGTCCGGGCCTGCTCGTCGGTGAGCAGGGACGCATCGAACTTGTCCCAGGGGATGTCCTTCTCCATATCCCAACGGACGGATTCCAGCGATTTATAAAGTTCCGGATAAAGCATGGTGTTCATAGTCCACCCCTGAAGCCACTTATGCGACGTTATATCTGTATGACGGTCGGCCGAACGTGCGCGACGACCGCTGCACGCAAGCAACCAAGCTTTCAATTTTACGCGGGATTCCGGCGGCCACAGGCGAAAAACGACAAGGAAGCACTCGATGCAGCGCCGTGGCAACGCGCCAGCCGGCTTCGACATGCGCGTTCTTGCGCGCGTGCCGCCTTGCGTGCGTCCTGTTCTGCCGTGGGTGAGAAGCGAAACCTGTGCCCAAGTTCCGTCGAGGCTTTCGTCGTGCCGCCTGCTTAGCGGCTCGCCGCATGACGCATGCCGCATGCCGCATACGTGCGCCGGAAACATCGCGCGGGCATGCGACCGAGCGCCGGCGCGCGGACGCACGTTTGGTCGATGCCGCGACGTTCGCAGGCCCGCTCGGGCTCGCGCTAGCAAGCCTTCCCGATCATAGCACGGCGCTTTCGCGCCAAGCCGCCACGAACTCTTCGATCGGCGTCAAACCCGCGAGATGCTCGACGCCCTCGTTCAGCTTGCGGCGCAGCGCCGGGCTGCTGCCGCCGACCCAGATGCGGATGTGCGGCGGCAACATGCTGCGCAGCTCGGTCAGTCCGTTCGCGATGACCTGAGCCGGAAGCACCGCCGTGAACGACAGCCCGACGACATCCACCTCGTGCGCCACCGCCGCGCTGACGATGTCGTGCAGCGGCGTTTGCAAGCCCAACTGCACGCATTCGCACTCGCAGAGGCTGAACATGGCTTCGGCCATCAGAATGCCGAGACCGTGGCCTTCGCCGGAGAGCGTCGTCAACAGAACGCGGGGCCGGCCGCCGCGACCGCGCAGCGCCTCGGACAGCGGGCGCATCAGCGTGCGCAGCGTGAACTGGATCGACTCGCTGAACAAGTGCTCGTGGTAGACCTGCAGCGTGCCCGCCGCCCATGCGTTGCCCACCCGGGCGGCAAGCGGCGCGGCGACGTCGACTACGAAGCGCTCCAGACCGTCGCGCGTCGCGCGTCGCAGCAGTCCAAAGCGGAAGTCCTCGTAGGCGCCGTTGCGCAGCAGCGCGATGAAGTGGTCCAGTTCGGCGTCCGGCGCGTCCTGCCCGACTCCCGACGACTCCGCGAGTTGCTGCAACGCCTCGATCGGCTGCGGGAGGACCTTGCTCGGCCGATGCCCCGCGTCCAGCAGGCGTTTCACGAGCCGCAGCTTCGTTACCTGCTCCTGCGGGTAGAGGCGCTCGCCGCCGGGCGAGCGCATGGGCTGCGGAAAGCCGTAGCGCCGTTCCCAGACGCGCAGCGTGTCCTTCGTCAGACCAATCTCCTGAGCGATCGCGCCGATGCCGACGCCGCTCAGGCTCGATCCCACGGAATGCAGGGGCGGGGCCTCGGGCGGTGATTCGGCTTGTCCCGCACCGCTCGCGTCTGGCGCGGGCTGCAGGTTTTCTTCCGATGAGTTTGTCATGGACAAAAACGGTAATTGAACACACGGACGGTCCTCTGCACGTCGCATGCCTGCGTCGGCGGGTGGACAAAACCGTTCTTGTTGCATAGTGACTGATAGACAAAATATGTCAATGGGTAGCTACGCGACGATGCCACATGAGCCGGCGCTCCCCAAACAAAAACGCCTGACGACCACAAGCCGCCAGGCGTTTCTTCTCACCCGATGCCGCGTCCTGCGACACCCGCGCGATGCCTACTCCGGTTTTTTGCGCGGCGGCGTCTTACGCGCGGCCGCTTTTTTCGCCGCTGCTGCGGCGGCTGACGTGTCGTCGCCCGGCTGGCTGCTGGGAGCCGGCGCGGTCGAACTTTCTTCGGCCGACGCCGACGGCTGACCCTGCGGCGCGCCCGCCATGCCGGGCTGAATCATCGCCAGTTGCGCGAGCTGGTTGAACTGCGATTGCAGCGCGTTCCACCATCCGCTCGGATCGAAGCCCGGCGGCAGCGGCGCGTCGGCGTTCGCGCCCGCTTCCGGGTTGTCGCTTTCCGTGGGCGCCGCGCGCTCGCCCGGCGCGGCCTTCGGCGCGTCGCTCGGCGCGGCTCCGCCCATCGGCCAGCGGCCCGCCGCCTTCGACGTCTCCGTTGCCGCGTTCTGCGCGTTCTCCACGGACGTCTGCGCGAACGCGCCGAACGCGCGCAGCGTGGCGAGCGTCGCGCGCTGCACTTCCAGCGCCTGAATCGCCGATTGCAGCATGTTCAGGTTGAGCTTGAGCCACTGCTCGACGGCGCGCATGTCCGTCACGCGCTTGTCCAGTTCCTCGATGTTCGTGAGCGGCGCGAGCATGTCCGACATCATGGAGAGCGAAGGATTCGCGCCCTGCGCGCCGCCCGACATGGCGGCCGCGAACGGATTCAGGCGCATCATTTCCCACATCTTGCCCATCATGTCCGCCTGACCGAAGCCGGGGAAGCCGGAAAAGCCGGGAATGGAAAACGGCGGGGTGCCGCCTGAGGTGTCCGTCATTCGTCGCTCCTCTTGATTGGTTGATCGCTTCGGCTGGCCACGAGCCACGCGGGGCCGCGTCAGAACGGCGCGCCGCCGGGAAAGTCCGGCGCGCGGCGCTCGCGCAGCGAACGCATGCCTTCGTGCACGTCGGGTCCGGCAAAGCCCATGAATTCCAGCGCGAGCGATGTATCGAAAGTCGGCCCCGCCATGCGCAGCCAGTTGTTCAGCGCGTACTTGGTCCAGCGGATGGCCGTCTGCGATCCCTGCGCGAGCCGGTTCGCCACTTCGATCGCCTTCGACATGAGTTCGCTCTCTTCCACCGCGAGCGATACCAGCCCGATGCGCTCCGCCTCCTCGCCGCTCACGGGCTCGCACAGGAGGAGATAGTACTTGGCCTTCGCCATCCCGCACAGCAGCGGCCAGATGATCGCCGCGTGATCGCCCGCCGCGACGCCGAGCCGCGTATGTCCGTCGATGATGCGCGCCGACTTCGACGCAATGGAGATATCCGCGAGCAAGCCCGCGACCAGCCCCGCGCCGACCGCCGGGCCGTGCATCGCGGAGACGATCGGCTTGCTGCAATTGATCACGTTGTACACGAGATCGCGCGCTTCGCGCCAGACACGCGAGCGCACGTCGAAGTCGTTCGCCATCTGCTCGACGAGCGCGAGGTCGCCGCCCGCCGAAAAGCCCTTGCCCTCGCCGCGAATCAGCGCGACGCGCGTCTCGGGATCGCGGTCGATGTCGCGCCAGATCTCCGCGAGTTCGCGGTGCATGTTGGCGTCGGCGGTAGAGAGGCCGCTCTTGTTCGCGCCCGCGCCCGGCATGACGACTTCCAGCACGCCATGCGCGTGACGGCGCAAGCGCAACGACGTGTAGCCCGAATACAAGGAGAGATCGCTCATGTCCGTTCGATGTGGTCTAGCGCGGCTGATACACCCACTTGCCGTCGCGAATCTCGACCATCACGCGGGCGCGCTGGTCGAGGCCGATATGGTCGTTCGGCGTCATGTTGACGACGCCGTTGGTATCCGCAAAGTTCTTCGTGCCTTCGAGCGCATCGCGCAGCGCGCCGCGAAAGGCGGGCGTGCCCGGCGCGCCGGCTTTCATCGCGATCGGAACGGCGCGCTGGAGCAGCATGCCCGCGTCCCACGCATACGATCCGAACGCGGAAACGGTGCCCGCGCCCTGCTTCGCTTCGTACAGTTTGATGTAGTCGAGCGCGAGGCGCTTGGCCGGATGATCGTCCGGCAATTGCGCCGCGACGAGCACCGGGCTCGTCGGCAGGAACGTGCCGTTGCAATCCGCGCCGCACACGCGCAGGAAGTCGCGATTGCCCACGCCGTGATTGTGATACACCTTGCCCTTGTAGCCGCGCTGCGCGAGCGTCTTCGGCGGCAACGCGGCGGGCGTGCCGGCCGCGCCGACCACCACCGCGTCCGGCTTGGCCGCGAGAATCTTCAGAATCTGCCCGGTCACGCTCGGGTCCGTGCGATTGAACCGCTCGTTGGCGACCACGGTGATCTTGTGCAGTTGCGCGAACTTCGCGACTTCCGCGTAAAAGGTTTCGCCGAGCGCGTCCGCCTGGCCGATGTACGCGAGCGTCTTCACGCCGTGATTGCTCGCGTGCTCGGCAATCGCGGAGGCCATCATCGCGTCGGTTTGCGGCGTCTTGAACACCCAGCGGCGCTTGTCGTCGACAGGCTCGATGATCTTCGCCGATGACGCCAGCGAGATCATCGGCGTCTGGCCTTGCGCGACGACGTCGATCATCGCGAGCGAATTCGGCGTGATCGACGAGCCGATGATCGCATCGACCTGATTCTCGCTGATGAGCTTCTTCGTGGTCTGCACGGCCTGCGTGGTGTCGGAGGCGTCGTCGAGCACGATGTAATCGACGCTCGCGCCGCCCATTTCCTTCGGCAGAAGCGCGACGGTATCGCGGGCGGGAATGCCTAGCGACGCGGCCGGCCCCGTCAGCGACAGCACGAGCCCGATCTTGACGTGCGGCGTTTGCGCGAACGCCGCTGTCGTCGCGGCGAATGCGAGCACGGCTGCCGCCACCCACTTGCTTCTGCGCATGGAAGTCTCCTTTTGTTTTTTGTCGTCGCGCGGCGCGTGAGCCGCAACGCCCGGAGAGTGTACGGTGGCCGGTGCTCCCGACGCATCGGGCGAAACCCGTTGCGCCGGTTGTTTCATCGCGCGATATCAGTGTTCGAGCTGCACGACAGCCTGATCGATCGCGCCGAAAATGGACTTGCCCGCGTCGTCGAAGATTTCGATTTTCACGCTGTCGCCGAACTTCATGAACTCGGTCTGCGGCGCGCCGTGCTCGATGGTCTCCAGGCAGCGCTTCTCCGCGATACAGCAGTAGCCGCGCTTCGTGTCCTTGTTCGAGATCGTGCCCGAACCGACGATCGACCCCGCGCGCAGATTGCGCGTCTTCGCCGCGTGCGCGATCAGCTGGCCGAAGTGGAACACCATGTCCACGCCGCAGTCCGGCTGGCCGACTTTCTTGCCGTTCCAGTGCACGGTCATCGGGCGATGCAGGCGGCCTTCGCGCCACGCGTCGCCCAGTTCGTCCGGCGTGACGGCCACGGGCGAAAACGCGGTGGCAGGCTTGCTCTGGAAGAAGCCGAAGCCCTTCGCGAGTTCGGCGGGGATGAGGTTGCGCAGCGAGACATCGTTGGCGAGCATCAGCAAGCGCACGCTTTTCAACGCTTCGTCGGGCGTGGGCGCCATCTGCACATCGGAGGTGATGACGGCGACTTCGGCCTCGAAGTCGATGCCATACGATTCGGACGCGCAGACGATATCGTCCGTCGGCCCGAGAAAGTCGTCGCTGCCGCCCTGATACATGAGCGGATCGGTCCAGAATTCGGCCGGCATTTCGGCGCCGCGCGCGCGCCGCACGAGCTCGACGTGATTCACGTAGGACGAGCCATCGGCCCATTGAAACGCGCGCGGCAGCGGCGCCATGCACGACTTCGGATCGAACGAAAACGTGTGGCGCGCGCGCCCCTGATTCAACGCTTCGTAGACGTCGTAAAGCTGCGGCGCGTAGAACGTCCAGTCGTCGAGCGCGCGTTGCAGCGTGGAGACGATTCCATCGGGAATGACAGCCGTGCGCAAATCGCGCGATACGACGATGAGCTGGCCGTCGCGCGTGCCGTCCTTCAGCGTGGCAAGTTTCATAAGGCGGAGTCGGGCTGAGATGACGTTGAGGGAAATCTATTTTACGATGGTGAATCCATCGCCTTCCCGCTTTCCATGCCATCCAACGCGCCCGCCACCGGCGACGAACTCGACCTCGACGCATCCGAAGAGAAACTGCGCTCGGGCATTCAGTCGATCGAAGTCGGCTTCCGATTGCTCGATGTGCTGACTCACGAGCCGCGCGCCATGATGCTGCGCGACCTCGCGCAGCGCGCGGGCATGAGCCCGGCGAAGGCGCATCGGTATCTGGTGAGCTTCGTGCGGCTGGGGCTCGCGTCGCAGGACCCCCTCACGGGGCGCTATGAACTCGGCGGCTTTGCCTTGCAGATGGGGCTCGCGCGCCTCGCACGTGTCGATGGCGTGAAGCTCGCGCGCATTGCGCTGGCCGAATTGCGCGAGCGCATCGACCAGACCGTGGGCATCGCGGTGTGGGGCAATCAGGGGCCGACGGTCGTGCACTGGATGGAGTCGAGCTACCCGGCGAAGGCATCGCTCAAGCTCGGCGACGTGATGCCGCTGCTGTCGTCGGCCACGGGATTGCTCTTTGCCACGTATCTGCCGCGCAGCAAGACGCAGCCGATGCTCGAACGCGAACTCGCTGCGAGCAAGCAAACACTCGCTGATGTCGAGCCGCTTTTCGCCGATGTCCGCGAACATGGCGCGGCGCGCGTCGAAGGCATGTTGCTGCCGTCGATCCACGCGTTCTGCATGCCCGTTTTCGATTCGACCGGCGAACTCGCGCTCGGGCTGATCGCGCTCGGACACGAAGGCGCATTCGATACGCGCTGGGGCGGCGAGATCGATTCGGCGCTTCGGGCGTGCGCGCGCAGCCTGTCGTATGAACTTGGGTATAAGGCGGGCGAACGGTGATCGCGCCTGCGCGCGGAACATCGCCGCGAGCGCGCGTGTCATAACCGCTTCTGTCGTCGCGCCATTCCTTCTCTTTCCGCTTCGTTCGATGCCCCTGTTTTCGTTTCACCGTCCGCCTGCTGCGCCGGGCGAGCCTTCCGTTGCCGCGTCCGCGCCGAATGGGCCTCGCCGCTGGGGGCGCTGGGGGCGCTGGGTTGGGGCGGCGCTGATCGTCGCCGGGCTGCATTGGAGCGCGATGCGCTGGATCGAACACGCGAAGCAGCCGGCGAATCAGCCGCCCGAGCAGAAGCCGCCGGTTCAGGTGGAATTGCTGACCCCGAAGCCCGTGGCGCCGCCTGCGCCCGTCAAACCGGCCGAGCCGGCGCATGTGGCGCGGCCTGCGCCGCCCAAAGCCGCGCCTGCGCCTGCGCCTGTTCAGCAGCTCGCTGCGCCCGAGCCCGTGTTGAGCGCGGCCACGCCGCAGCCCGGTGAGCCGGCGGCGGCATCGGGCGTGGCGGCTTCTGGCGCGGGAGCCGCGAGCGCATCCGCGCCAACCGCAGCAGCAGCCGCCGCCCCCGCTGCACCCGCTGCACCCGCTTCCGGCGACAAATTCAGCGTCCCGCCGACCGGCGACCTTCGCTACGACACGCTCGTCAACGGCGTGATGAACCAGACCGGCACGATCCACTGGACGAACGACGGCCAGCACTACGAGATGGTCGTCTCCATTCCGTTGCCGTTCGTCGGTCCGTACGTGTATTCGAGCAAGGGCCATATCGATGCCTTCGGCATCGCGCCGGAACAGTATTCGGAGAAACGCGGCCGCCGCGCCGCCGATGTCGCCGTTTTCAATCGCGAGACGAAGCAGATCGTCTACACGCGCACGCCGAATAGCCAGCCGCTCGCGGACGGCGCGCAGGATCGCTTCAGCGTCGTCATGCAACTGACGAGCCTCGTGCGCGGCGCGCCCGATGTCTACAAACCCGGCGTCACGCGACAGTTCAGCGTCGCGGATAACGACAGCAGCGAAATCTGGCCGATGGAAACCGTCGGCGATGAAACGGTGCAGACGCGCGACGGTTTCGTCGCCGCGCGGCATTTCACGCGCCTGCCGCGCCGCGAAGGCGACCGGCGCAAGCTCGACATCTGGCTGGCGCCGTCGCTCGGCTGGCTGCCCGCGCGCATCCTTCAGACCGAGCCTTCCGGCATGCAGGTCGAAATGCTGTGGGCCGGCAAGCTGCAAGCGGCTTCCGCTGCCGAGAACAACGCGCCGGGCACGCCGGATGCGTCAGAGGAAACCGCACCCGCCGCCGACGATGCATCCGTCAGGCCGTAGCGGCGGCGCGTCCCACGGTCTCACGGGACGCACGGAATCTCAAAGCGACCTCCACGGAGCGGATATGCAGGTGAACATCAAAGGCATCGAAACCCGATACGTTCTCGACAACGAAGGCGGCGGTCCCTGGCTGACCTTCATCCATCCACTCGCCGGCGACTTGTCCGCGTGGGATCAGATGGCCGGCTACTTCCGCAACGATTTCACCGTGCTGCGTTATGACTTGCGCGGCCACGGCTACACGGCGGTGTCGCCGGAGGCATTCAGCGTGGACGATCTCGCCGATGACCTGTCCGAGTTGCTCGACAAGCTCGGCGCGCCGAGCACGCATGTCGTCGGCTTGTCGCTGGGCGGCATGGTTGCGCAGAAGTTCGCCATCAACCATGCGGACAAAGTGGATTCGCTGACGGTCGTGGGCGCGCCCGCGTTCATTCGCGAGGAAGCGCGATCGACGTTTTTGCAACGCGCGGCTTCCGTGCGTCAGAACGGCATAGGGAGTATGGTGGAATCGACGCTGGCACGCTGGTTCACGGAGGGCTTTCGTAAAGCGCATCCCGAAGTGATCGAGCAGATCGGCGAAACGATTGCGCGCACGCCCGACGAAGGCTTCGCGAAGGCTGCGGAAGCTCTGAGCCGTTTCGATGCGAAGAGCCAGCTTGCGTCCATCCAAAAGCGCACGCTCGTCGTGGCCGGTGAACACGACAATGGCACGCCGCATGCTGAATCCAAGGTAATCGCCGACACGGTGCCGGGCGCGCAATTCGAACTTCTGGATGCGGCACACATGTCTCCGATCGAGGCGTCGCAACGCTTTTGCGCATTGCTCGATGCGTTTCTGCGTGAGGCCGCCTGACCACGTTTCACAGAAAAAAGCCTCGATAACACGGCATCACGTCGAGGCCACCCCTTGAATTCCCACCCAGTCGCTCCAACTACGATGCAGGTTGCGGGAGCAACAGGAATAAGGAGTGTCGCCATGCAAATGATCTACAACAGCCCTAACTATTGCGTCGTTGAATTTCCACCCCAGGCCAACCATCTCGCGATGATGTCGGGCGGGTATGAAATCGTCGACAAGAACACGCAACGGGAGATCTTCATCGACGGCGAGCTTGCGGCAAAATTCCGCGAGCATGTGCAAAAGCTGATCGAAGAAGAGCCATCGCTCGAGGATGTCGATGAATTCCTCGGCCAGTTCGATATCTTGATGACCCAGCCCGTGGTCCTGCACTAACGCCACGTTTCGCGCGGGCGCTCCGAGTCTTGCGCCCGCGCCGCCATGCTCGCCGGCAAATTGGCGAATGAGGCGAGCCACGCAATACGGCAAACGAGCGACACGCCAGAAGACACCCCGCCGAAGCCTCGGCGGGGTTCTTTTTTTCGCGCGTGCGCTTCGCCACGAAGCAAACCGCGCCGGGAGCGACCGCATCGCGCTGCGGCTACAATGACGGACTATTTCCTCTCCGGTGCAGGGCCTGTCCGTCATGAACCAGAACGCCAATCCGAGTCTTCCGGTCCCCGCGCGCGATTACACGCGCGGCGCCGCGCTTCCCACGCTGTTGCAGCAGCGCATCCTGATTCTCGATGGCGCGATGGGCACCATGATCCAGCGTTACAAGCTGGACGAAGCCGCTTATCGCGGTGATCGCTTCAAGGATTATGGCCGCGATATCAAGGGCAACAACGAGTTGCTCTCCATCACGCAGCCGCAGATCATCCGCGAGATTCACGACCAATACCTCGCGGCGGGCGCGGACATCATCGAGACGAATACGTTCGGCGCCACGCGGGTCGCGCAGGCCGATTACGGCATGGAAGACCTCGCCGCCGAAATGAACTTGGCGTCGGCGAAGCTTGCCCGCGAAGCCTGCGATGCATTTTCGACGCCGGACAAGCCGCGCTTCGTCGCGGGCGCGATCGGGCCGACGCCCAAGACCGCGAGCATCTCGCCGGACGTGAACGATCCCGGCGCGCGCAACGTGAGCTTCGACGAACTGCGCGACGCGTACTACGAGCAAGCCAAGGCGCTGCTCGATGCGGGCTGCGATCTCTTTCTCGTCGAAACCATCTTCGACACGCTGAACGCAAAGGCTGCGCTCTTTGCGCTCGACGAGCTTTTCGAGAACACGGGCGAACGCCTGCCGATCATGATCTCCGGCACGGTCACGGACGCATCGGGGCGCATCCTGTCGGGTCAGACCGTCGAGGCGTTCTGGAACTCGCTGCGTCACGCGAAGCCGCTGACGTTCGGGCTCAACTGCGCGCTCGGCGCGGCGCTCATGCGCCCGTATATCGCCGAGTTGGCGAAGCTCTGCGATACCTACGTGTCGTGCTATCCGAACGCCGGCCTGCCGAATCCGATGAGCGATACCGGCTTCGACGAAACGCCCGACGTGACATCGGGGCTGCTCAAGGAATTCGCGCAGGCGGGACTCGTCAATCTCGCGGGCGGATGCTGCGGAACCACGCCCGAGCACATCGCGGAGATTGCGAAGGCGCTCGCGCAAGTCAAGCCGCGCGCCTTCCCTTCGCAATACCGCGACGCCGCTTGAGTACTTAGTACTGCCCGAATCGACCAAGAGAAACACAAGAGAAACAGAAGAGAAGCGAACGACCATGACCGATCACACGATGCGTCTTTCCGGCCTCGAGCCGTTCAACGTCACCGAAGGCTCGCTCTTCATCAACGTCGGCGAACGCACGAACGTGACGGGCTCGAAGGCATTCGCGCGCATGATCCTGAACGGCCAGTTCGATGAGGCGCTCGCCGTCGCGCGGCAACAGGTCGAAAACGGCGCGCAGGTGATCGACGTGAACATGGACGAAGCAATGCTCGATTCGAAAGCGGCCATGGTGCGCTTCCTGAATCTGATCGCGTCCGAGCCGGACATTGCGCGCGTGCCGATCATGATCGACTCGTCCAAGTTCGAAGTGATCGAAGCCGGGCTCAAGTGCGTGCAGGGCAAGGCGATTGTCAATTCCATCTCGCTGAAGGAAGGCGAAGACGCGTTCCGTCATCACGCGAAGCTGATTCGCCGCTACGGCGCGGCGGCCGTCGTGATGGCGTTCGACGAGCAAGGCCAGGCCGACACCTTCGAGCGCAAAACGCAAATCTGCAAGCGTTCCTACGAGATTCTCGTGAACGAAGTGGGCTTCGCGCCGGAAGATATCGTCTTCGATCCGAACATCTTCGCGATCGCGACGGGCATCGAAGAGCACAACAATTACGCGGTCGATTTCATCAACGCGACGCGCTGGATCAAACAAAACCTGCCGCACGCGAAGGTGAGCGGCGGCGTGTCGAACGTGTCGTTCTCGTTTCGCGGCAACGATCCGGTGCGCGAAGCCATTCACACGGTGTTCCTCTACCACGCGATTCAGGCGGGCATGGACATGGGCATCGTGAACGCCGGGCAGCTCGGCGTCTATGCCGATCTCGATCCCGAACTGCGCGAGCGCGTGGAAGACGTGGTGCTCAATCGCCGCGAAGACGCGACCGACCGTCTGCTTGAAATCGCCGACAAGTTCAAGACCGGTGCGGCGAAGAAGGAAGAGAACCTCGAATGGCGCAATCAGCCGGTCGAGGCGCGGCTTTCGCATGCGCTCGTGCACGGCATCACGACCTTCATCGTCGAAGACACGGAAGAAGTGCGCGCAAGGATCGAGCAGGCGGGCGGCCGGCCGATCAACGTGATCGAAGGGCCGCTGATGGACGGCATGAACATCGTCGGCGACCTCTTCGGCGCGGGCAAGATGTTCCTGCCGCAAGTGGTGAAATCGGCGCGCGTGATGAAGCAGGCCGTCGCGCATCTGATCCCGTTCATCGAAGAAGAGAAGAAGCGTCTCGCCGATGCCGGCGCGGACGTGCGGTCCAAAGGCAAGATCGTCATCGCGACCGTGAAGGGCGATGTGCATGACATCGGCAAGAACATCGTGTCGGTGGTGCTCCAGTGCAACAACTTCGAAGTGGTCAACATGGGCGTGATGGTGCCCTGCGCGACCATCCTGCAGAAGGCGAAGGAAGAAGGCGCGGATATCATCGGCCTGTCGGGGCTCATCACGCCGAGTCTCGAAGAAATGGCTTACGTCGCCTCCGAAATGCAGCGCGACGAATACTTCCGCGGCAAGCAGACGCCGCTTCTGATCGGCGGCGCGACGACTTCGCGCGTGCATACCGCCGTGAAGATTGCGCCGAATTACGATGGCCCGGTCGTGTACGTGGCGGACGCGTCGCGTTCGGTGTCGGTGGCATCGAGCCTCCTGTCGGACGAAGGCGCGGCCAAGTTCCTCGACGAACTGAAGACCGACTACGAACGCATTCGCACGCAGCACGCGAACAAGAAGGCGCAGCCGATGGTCACGTACGCCGAGGCGCGCGCCAACAAGACGAAGATCGACTGGAGCGCTTATCAGCCGAAGAAGCCGAGCTTCATCGGGCGGCGCGTGTTCCGCAACTACGACCTCGCGGATCTGGCCAATTACATCGACTGGGGCCCGTTCTTCCAGACGTGGGATCTCGCGGGACCGTACCCGGCCATTCTGAACGACGAGATCGTCGGTGAATCGGCGCGGCGCGTGTTCTCGGACGGCAAGTCCATGCTCTCGCGCATCATTCAGGGCCGCTGGCTCACGGCGAACGGCGTTATCACGCTCTTGCCCGCGAACACGGTGAATGACGACGACATCGAGATTTACGCGGACGAGTCGCGCTCGAAAGTGGCGATGACGTGGCGCAATCTGCGTCAGCAAAGCGTGCGGCCGGTGGTCGACGGCGTCATGCGGCCGAATCGGTCTCTGGCGGATTTCATCGCGCCGAAGGACTCGGGCGTGGCCGATTACATCGGTCTCTTCGCGGTGACGGCAGGCTTGGGCGTCGACAAGAAAGAGCAGCAGTTCGCCGCCGATCACGACGACTACAGCGCGATCATGCTGAAGGCGCTCGCCGACCGTTTCGCGGAAGCCTTCGCCGAGGCGCTGCATGCGCGCGTGCGCCGCGAACTGTGGGGCTACGCCGCCAACGAAACGCTCGACAACGAAGCGCTCATCGCGGAGAAGTACAGCGGCATTCGTCCCGCGCCCGGCTATCCGGCCTGCCCCGATCATCTCGTGAAGCGCGATATGTTCGAAGTGCTTCAGGCAGAGGAAATCGGCATGAGTCTGACCGAATCGCTCGCCATGACGCCGGCCGCGAGCGTGTCGGGTTTCTATCTCGCGCATCCGGAAAGCACGTACTTCTCGGTCGGCAAGATCGGCGACGATCAGGTGCAGAGCTTCGCTGAACGCATGGCGATCTCATCGGCGGATGCGGAACGCGCGCTCGCGCCGCTGCGCTGATCGCGCGTGGCGAGCGTGGCGAGCGTGGCGAACGTTGTGCAAAGACATATGCTGCGCGTGATACGCAAGAAAAGCGCCGCGTGATGGGCGGGAACTTTTTTTATTCCGTAGACTTGTCGCTGCGATGAACCGCCACGACGGCGGCCACGCACTTTTTAGCCACGGAGAAAGTCGCATGAAGAAGATGACGTCCGCCGTAAGCATCGCGATCGCCGCGGCAGTGCTCGCAGCGTCGAGTTCGGCTGCGTTCGCGCAGGCCAGCACCACGCAGGCATCGTCGTACTCGCCGCCGCAGGCCGAACACAAGAAGAAGCCGAAGACGCCCAAGAAGCCGAAGACTCCGGGCAACGGTCAGTCGCAGTAAGCGGCGCCGCCCGAGTAAGCCAGCAGGAAGACAACCCCGCATCGTCGCCGATGCGGGGTTTTTCGTTTGAGCCGCGCGGCGCTCATGCGCCCGCTCATGCGCCCACTCACACGCCCCAGAGAATGTCCTTGTTCTCTTTCTGCGCGAGACGCAGCATGTCGAGGAACGGATACGCCCGTTGCGAGAGCCCGATGGGAATCTCGTGCGGATCGTGGCCTTGTTCGCCTTCGTGGAAATGTCCGTCGTGCTCGGCGCGCTCTTTCTTGTCGTTGACGATAGCCGCTTCGAGTTTCTGAATGGCGGCAGGCAGTTCGTCATGCGTGATGACGCCGCGCTCGGTCAGCTGCTTGCCGATAATCTCGAGCAGATACTCGGCGAGGTTGTCGAGCATCATGACATCCGGTGCAGCCATGGTCTTGAATGTGATCAGCATGGGAGAGTCCTTTTCCTTTTGTTGGATGACAGCCGGGGCGATGCGAGCCGCGCAGCGAGCCGATCTTTGCAGAACAACCACCCTGAATAGACAGTTTAGCACCTGCTAAAATCCCGGTTTCAGCCGTGGCCCGCACGAAGGCAGGCCGTGGCGAACGGCTCATCGGCCGCGTCAATCGGCGCTTCGCGTCGCCCGCCCCTGTCGCGTGACACTGCGCATTCGCTCCACTGGATCACATTCAGCATGCTGCCCGCACACAAAGAAACCCTGGAAACGCTCCTCTCCGACGCGGTCAAAGAGGTCGCGCAAGCCACCCAAGGCGCAACGCAAGCCGCTTTCGTCGCGCCCGCGATCGTGCTCGAACGGCCGAAGGTCGCGGCGCATGGCGACGTGGCATCGAACGTCGCGATGCAACTTGCGAAGCCGCTGCGCGCGAACCCGCGTCAGCTCGCGCAGCAGATCGTCGATGCGGTGCTCGGCCATCCGGCCGCAAAGGGGCTCGTGGAGAGCGCGGAAGTCGCCGGTCCCGGCTTTATCAACTTGCGTCTCGCGGCGAAGGCAAAGCAAGACGTGATCCCGGCGGTGCTCAGCGAAGGCGCGGCGTACGGCCGTTCGTCGCGCGATGCGGGCAAGCGCGTGCTCGTCGAATTCGTGTCGGCGAATCCGACCGGTCCGCTGCACGTCGGCCACGGTCGCCAGGCGGCGCTCGGCGACGCGCTCTCGAACCTGCTCGCGACGCAAGGCTACGCGGTGCATCGCGAGTTCTACTACAACGACGCGGGCGTGCAGATCGGCAACCTCGCCATCTCGACGCAGGCGCGCGCCCGCGGCTTCAAGCCGGGCGACGCCGAGTGGCCGGAAGCCGCGTACAACGGCGAGTACATCGCCGACATCGCGCGCGACTACATGGCGGGCGCGACCGTCGCGGCCAAAGACGGCGAGCCGGTCAAAGGCAAGGGCGACGTGGACGACCTCGAAGCCATCCGTCACTTCGCGGTCGCGTATCTGCGCCACGAACAGGACATGGACCTGACCGCGTTCGGCGTGAAGTTCGACCAGTTCTATCTGGAGTCGTCGCTGTACAAGGAAGGGCGCGTCGAAGAAACGGTGAAGGCGCTCATCGACGCCGGCAAGACCTACGAGCAGGACGGCGCGCTGTGGCTGCGCACCACCGACGACGGCGACGACAAAGACCGCGTGATGAAGAAGTCCGACGGCACGTACACGTACTTCGTGCCGGATGTGGCGTATCACGTCACCAAATGGCAGCGCGGATACGCCAAGGTCATCAACGTGCAGGGCTCGGACCATCACGGCACCATCGCGCGCGTGCGGGCCGGGCTGCAAGGGCTCGGCATCGGCATTCCGAAGGGCTATCCCGACTACGTGCTGCACAAGATGGTCACGGTCATGCGCGACGGCCAGGAAGTGAAAATCTCCAAGCGCGCCGGCAGCTATGTGACGGTGCGCGATCTGATCGAATGGTCGGGCGGCATGACGCCGGGCAGCGAAGCCGCGCCCGATCAGCTCGACGAAGCGATGATTCGCCGCGGCCGCGACGCCGTGCGCTTCTTCCTGATCTCGCGCAAGGCCGACACCGAATTCGTGTTCGACATCGATCTCGCGCTCAAGCAGAACGACGAGAACCCGGTCTATTACGTGCAGTACGCGCACGCGCGCATCTGCACCATTCTCAACGACTGGAAGGAACGCTACGGCGGCGACCTCGCGCAAGCGGCGAAGGCGGATCTCGAACCGCTGTCGAGCCCGCGCGCGATGGCGTTGCTCAACAAGCTCGCCGAGTTCCCCGACATGCTCGCGCACGCCGCCGACGAACTCGCGCCGCACGCGGTCGCGTTCTATCTGCGCGACCTCGCTGGTGAATTTCACTCGTTCTACAATGCGGAGCGCGTGCTGGTGGACGACGAGAAAGAGCGTACGGCGCGTATCGCGCTCTTGGCCGCCACGCGTCAGGTGCTCGAAAACGGTCTCACGACCATCGGCGTGTCGGCTCCGCAGAAGATGTGATCGGCGGCCCTGCGTCGTGAGCTTTTCGTCGTGCGCGCGCCTGTAACTTTGTGAATCTTTCGGCGTGCGCGGACGGCAGCCTGGCGCGGGCGCGCGTTACGCGGCGGCTATAATCGTCGGCCAACTCGAAGACTTTTTGCAGGTGATTCATACGATGGCAAAACCAAGCCGCACGTCGAAGCAATCGCAGTCGAAGCAAACGGGGGGAACCTTTCTCGGCATCGTGCTCGGTCTGATCGTCGGACTCGCGATCGCCGTGATCGTCGCGTTGTACATCACGCGCGCGCCCACGCCATTCGTCGCCAAGGTCGCGCCGCCAGCGGAGTCGTCTTCCGCGCCCGCCGCGCAGCCGTACGACCCGAATCGCCCGCTGCAGGGGAAGTCGCCGGGACAAGCGGTGCCGCAAGCCGCGCAGCCCACGCCGCCGAACACGGCGCCCGGCCAGAGCACGAATCAGACGCAGTCGTCGGGCGTGCTGGACGAGCCGCAGATCGTCGAGGTGCCGCCGAGCGGCGGCACGGCGTCCGCGCCGCGCACCGCGAGCCCGACCATCGCCAAGAAGCCTGAGGCCGCGCCGGGATCGACCGGTTCGACCAGTTCGACCACCGCCGCGACGCCGCCGAAGACCGGCTCCGCGCCGCCCGCCACAGCCAAGACCACGCCGCCCGCACCCGGCGACGTGAACACCGGTTATTTCCTGCAAGTCGGCGCGTACAAGACGCAGGCGGATGCCGAGCAGCAGCGGGCGCGTCTGGGCTTTCAGGGCTTCGAATCAAAGGTCACGCAGCGCGATGCAGGCGGTGTGACGTACTATCGTGTGCGTATCGGTCCGTTCGCCAAGTTCGAGGACATGAACACGGCGCGTCAGCGTCTGTCCGACGCAGGCGTCGATACGGCCGTCATCCGCTTTTCGAAGCAATAACGCTTGCAGGACGGCGCCCGCGTCCGCGGCGCGCCTTAAGTCAGGCTTAAGCGTCGTATGTCCCACTTGAGAGCCGCGACGCATCCGCCGCGTCGGCCTTCACGTCGCACCTTGGTACTATCTTCGATCATGAAAAAACTCTTTAGCGCCTTCGCCCTTTCCCTCGGCATCGCCGCCGCGTCGTTCAGCGTCGCCGGCACGGCATCGGCCGCTCCCGCTGCTGGCAAGGATTACACGGTCATGCAGGCGCCGCAGCCCATCGGCGCGCCGGCGGGCAAAGTCGAGGTCATCGAGTTCTTCTGGTACGGCTGCCCGCACTGCAACGAATTCGAGCCGTACATCGAGGCGTGGGAGAAGAAGCAAGGGCCGGACGTCGTGTTCAAGCGCGTGCCGGTGGCGTTCCGCGACGACTTCATCCCGCATTCGAAGATGTATCACGCGCTGGTTGCGCTCGGCGTCGCGGAGAAGGTCACGCCCGCCGTGTTCAACGAAATCCACGTGAAGAAGAACTATCTGCTGACGCCGCAGGCGCAGGCCGACTTCCTCGCCACGCAAGGCATCGACAAGAAGAAGTACATGGACGCGTACAACTCGTTCTCGACGCAGAGCGACGTTCAGCGCGACGCCAAGCTGCTTCAGGACTACAAGATCGACGGCGTGCCGACGGTCGTGGTGCAGGGCAAGTACGTGACCGGCCCGGCGCAGACCAACAGTCTGCCCGGCACGACGCAAGTGATGGACTTCCTCGTCCAGCAAGTGCGCGACAAGAAGATGTAATTGCCTGACGCCGGTATGAACGCAGTTCCGTTGAAGGTCTTCATCACCGGCGCGTCGAGCGGAATCGGCCTGGCACTGGCCGAGGAATACGTGAAGCGCGGGGCCGTGCTCGGCCTCGTCGCCCGACGCGCCGAGTCTCTTGCGGCATTCGCCGCGCGCCATCCCAAGGCGTCCATTTCCATTTATCCCGCCGATGTCCGCGATCCCGACGCGCTCGCCGATGCCGCGCGCCGGTTCATCGCGGAGCACGGCGCGGCCGACATCGTGATCGCGAACGCGGGCATCAGTCAGGGCGCGCTCACGGGCCACGGCGAACTCGACACCTTTCGCGCCGTGATGGACGTGAATTACTTCGGCATGGTCGCGACGTTCGAGCCGTTCATCGCGTCGATGACGGCCGCGCGGCGCGGCACGCTCGTCGGCATTGCGAGCGTCGCGGGCGTGCGCGGGCTGCCGGGCTCGGGCGCGTACAGCGCGTCGAAATCGGCGGCGGCGAAGTATCTGGAAGCGCTGCGCGTGGAAATGCGGCCGCAGGGCGTTTCGGTCGTGACCATCGCGCCGGGCTATGTGCGCTCGGAGATGACCGCGCACAATCCGTATCGCATGCCGTTCCTGATGGATGCGGACCGCTTCGCCGCGAAAACCGCCGATGCCATCGCCGGCAAAGTACGCTACGCGACGTTTCCGTGGCAGATGCGCGTGGTCGGCATGCTGCTGCACGTGATGCCGCGCTGGCTCTACGATCCGCTCTTCGAGCGCGCGCCGCGCAAGCCTCGCCCCGCGCCCTCCGGGCAGTAGACGAAAAAAAATCCGGCCGAGGCCGGATTTTTTTGTCAGGCGTCGTGCATCAGAAGGCCACGAACGGCGCGCTGCCGTAGCCGACGTACACGTGGCGCCCGTAGAAGAACGGCATGCCGAAGTCGAACAGGCCGCTCATGCCCAACTGGCCGCCCAGGCTATTGAACGCGAACTTGCCGGTGCCGGATGTCAGCGTGCGCGCGCTCACGAGGCTGAACGGCACCGTCGCCTTATTGCCGTCGGTGCCGGAGACGGTCGCGGTGAGCGACTGCTGCGACGTCGGGCAATAGAACACGCTCGTGCTCGAACACAGCGGGAAGTTGTCCTGGAAGAAGTTGCCGTTCGATCCCGTGTCGAAGAACGTCTGGTAACTCGTGCCCTTGTACGTGCCGCTGACGTCGCCGTACGCGTCGGTGCCGAGATGCGTCACGCCGGTGAGCGTGTTGTTGCTCTGCGTGCCGATGCCGAACACCAGCGTGCCGCTCGCGCTCGCCGCGCCGGTGACCGGAACCGGCGGCAACTGAACGATGACGCCGTTGTTGTCGACCGGGAACCGCTGCACGGGATTCGCCACTTGCTGCACGAGCGGAACTGCCGTGCCCGTGCAATTCGTGCCATTGGTGCACGAGAAGTACATGCCGTTCAGCGGGGTCGTCGCGCAATTGCTTCCGCAATCCTGCGCCAGCGTGCCGATGCCGAGAATGCCGTTCGCGCCGATCTCGCCGGCGGTGTTCTCGTCGTTGCCCGACGGGCATCCGTTCATGCCGGTCGGCGCCGCCGACGCGTCCAGGTCGCCGACGATCTGCACCGGCAGCGCGCTCGCCACTTCCGAGCCGATGCGCACGTCCGCCTGACGCACGGTGCCCCACGTGTAGCCGTCCGCGAAACCGGCGCACTCGGCGAGTTGTCCGCCGTTCAGCGCCTTCGCCACCGGCAGCGCGCCGATGACCGACTGAGCCGCCGAACTCAGAATGCGCAGCCCGAAGGACGCCGTGTCGATCTGGATGTTGTCGATGGTCTGGCAGGTGTTCGTGCCGGGCGCGCAGACCGTCACCGAGACATTCGGAATGTTGACGAAGTTCGCGACGCCGCCGTTCACCGTGATGGGAACCGCGTTCGTGCCGTTCGGGGTGATCGGCTGGGCGTTGGCCGTGCTGGACGAGCCGCCGCCGGAACTGCCGCCGCCTGAGCTGCCGCCTGAGGAGCCGCCGCTGGAACTGGAGTTGTCGTCGCTGCCGCCGCCGCATGCGGCAAGCGTGAGCGCGAGAAACAGCGCGCCGAGCCAGCGCGCCGCGTTGCCGGCGCGCCGGGAAGATGCCGCGCCGAGGCCGAGAGTCGTTGTGTGCATTATCGGATTCTCCCGTCGCTTACTGAATGTCGCTGGCGGAAACGCCGGCGGGCAAAGACTGCGGCAGGTACGCGCTGCCCGAGAAAGCGCCCATGTGACCGCCGGAATGCACGACGAGACCCGAATCCTGCACGCTCACCTGCCCGCGTCCGCCGCGTGCGGCGCGCTGCGCGAGCATGGCTTGCTGGTACTGCGGGAAATAGCTGCCGAGCAAGGTCGCGAGGTCCGGCACGCGCGGCCCGCGCCACGCGACGCCGAACACGGTGCCGTCGGACGACACGTATTCGTTGATGACGGTGCCGCTCGCGAGCGTCGTCGAGCGGACGGTGTAGTTCGATGCCGCCGCTGCGCCGGACGCGCCCGATGCTGCGGTCGCGGCATGCACGACCGCATTCGCGGCGGTGGCGCCTTGCGGCGCGTTCAACGGCTGGCCGCCGAGCGCGGCGTGCGCCGGTGCGGCTGCGCAGACGCTCAACGCGCCTGCGAGAAAGGCCAACGATAGCCTGAGATGCCCATGACGGGGTTGCTTCTGGACCTTCACTGGGCCTCCTGTCGATTCCTGGGGAAGTTGTCTTGGCTGGCCCGCGCGCCGTTTTACGGAGCCGCGGACCCTGCGGATACAAGCATCGTACGGATGCTATAGCCATCAGTATGCCAAATCCCGAAAAACCGCCGCACCAAGGCGAGACGGAGCCGTCTTCGGGACTGTTAATCGAACAGTAAGCCGCGCAGAAGTTCCGCGTCGATAGATGCTTTGCTAAAAGCAGCCGTCGCGCGCAAATTCCGGCGCGCACGCAACAATGCGGAACGCATCCGAAGAGGCGCTCCGCGTCTTTTTGCGCATGGCGTCAGGAAGCCGGAAAGCTCAGAAGCCGAGGCTCGCGAGAAGATCGTCCACTTGCGACTGATCCTGCACGACGTCGCTGCGCCCTTCCGGGTTGATCTGCGGTCCGTTGAGCAGACTTTCAGGATTGCCCGTCGATGACGACATCAACGCCGCCGCCGACGCCGCGAACTGCTCGCGCCGCTCCGGCGCGATGTTTTCCAGCAGCACGCCCAGCAATTGCTGTTCGATCAGATACACGACGTCCGTGATCTTCTTGATCACCTGGCCGGTCAGATCCTGAAAATCCTGCGCGAGCATGATTTCCAGCAGTTGCGCGTTGGTTGCCTGCGTCTTCTCCGGCACGCTTTGCAGGAAGCTGCGCGTCTGCGCGAGCAGTTCGCCGGCTTCGCCTTGCGCGAGCGGCTTGCCGTACCATTGCGCCCAACGGTCGTCCAGCGCCTGCGCTTCGCGCTGCATCGCTTCCTGCATCGGCTTGGCCAGTTCGATCGCGTTGAGCGCGCGGTCGGCGGCCTGCTCGGTCATTGTCGCGACGTACTTCAGGCGGTCGCGCGCGTCGGGCACGGCTTGCGCCGCGGCTTCGACCTGCTTGTCGAGGCCGAGCTCGCGCATGGAGTCGCGCAGCGTGCGCGTCAATTGGCCGATGCGCGCCAGAATGCGGTCGCTCGAAAAATCGTTATCGGCCTCGGCTGCGACAGCGGAAAGTTCAGTGGTCAGATCGTTCACGATCAGCTCCCGGCTTTAGCCATCTTCTCGAGAATCTTGGTGAGCTTCTCGTCGAGCGTGGCGGCAGTGAAAGGCTTCACCACGTAACCGTTCGCGCCAGCTTGCGCCGCCGCGATAATGTTCTCCTTCTTGGATTCCGCCGTCACCATCAGCACCGGCAGATGCGACAGCGTCGCGTCGGCGCGGATCTGCTGCAACATCGACAGGCCGTCGAGGTTCGGCATGTTCCAGTCGGAAATCACGAAGTCGAAGCCGCCGCCGCGCAGACGCGCGAGGCCCGCCGCGCCGTCTTCTGCTTCATCGACGTTCGAATAGCCGAGCTCCTTCAGCAGATTGCGCACGATACGGCGCATCGTCGGAAAATCGTCGACGACGAGGATCTTCATGTTCTTGTCCATCATTGCTCCCGTGTGTTCTCAGTGCGGCGTGACACCGCGAATTCAATTCAGTTAAATCAGACGCGCTGCACGCGTTCGCCCATCGATGCCAGCCGCGCCATCACGCGCCGGCTCATTTCAGAAAGCGGCGCGATCTCGCTTGCGCCGCCCATTGCAATTGCTTCGCGCGGCATGCCGAACACCACGCAACTCGCTTCGTCCTGCGCGAGCGTGTAGGCGCCCGCCTGCTGCATGTCGAGCAGCCCCGCCGCGCCGTCGCGGCCCATGCCGGTCAGAATCACGCCGATCGCGTTCTTGCCCGCGTGCTGCGCGGCCGAACGGAACAGCACGTCCACCGACGGACGATGCCGGTTCACCGGCGGCGCATCCGACAGATGCGCGACGTAGTTCGCCCCGCTGCGCGCGAGCACGAGGTGCGCGTGGCCCGGCGCGATATACGCATGACCCGGCAATACGCGCTCGCCGTGCTCCGCTTCCTTCACCGTGATGCGGCACAGCCCGTTCAGGCGCTGCGCGAACGACTTCGTGAAGCCCGGCGGCATGTGCTGCGCGATCAGCACGGCGGGCGCGTCGGGCGGCAGCGGCACGAGCACTTCGCGAATCGCTTCCGTGCCGCCCGTCGACGCGCCGACGATCACGAGCTTTTCCGTCGACACCAGCGGGTTGTTGATGAGCGGCGCGGGCTTCGCGCCCGCGTGGCCCGGCGTGCTCGGCGCGCTCGCCGCGTGCGCGATCTGCCGCACGCGCGCCCGCGAAGCGGCGCGAACCTTGTCGGCGAGCTTCTCGGCGTAGTCCAGCATGCCGTCGCGGATGCCGACTTTCGGCTTGGTCACGAAGTCCACCGCACCCAGTTCCAGCGCGCGCAGCGTGATTTCGTTGCCGCGCTCGGTCAGCGACGACACCATCACGACCGGCATCGGCCGAAGGCGCATCAGCTTTTCGAGAAAGTCGAGTCCGTCCATGCGCGGCATTTCGACATCCAGCGTCAGCACGTCCGGGTTATGCAGCTTGATGAGCTCGCGCGCGACGAGCGGATCGGGCGCGGTCGCGCACACGTGCATGTCGGGCTGCGAGTTGATGATCTCGGTCATCAGGCTGCGCACGAGCGCCGAGTCGTCGACGCACAAAACTTTGATCTTCGCTGCGGCTTCCTTGCCGCCATTCGATGCATTCAACATGCTCACGCCTCCTCCGCGGCCTTCGCGATGCGCGACGTCCGCGCGACTCCGTCGATCGCCCGCGCGGCGGCCGCCGTTCCCGACGCGCCGAACAGCTCGACGCGCGGCTTCGTCCCGGGCGCCGCGGGTTTCGCGCGCTCCGCGCCGAACAGTTCCACGCGCGCACGCGCCCTTGCCAGCCGTTCCGCGCGCTCTTCCGGCGTGCGCTGCACGAGCGCCTGCTCGCGCTCGACGACGACCGGGTCGTGCTGCGTCTTCAGCTTCTTGACCATCACCTGTCCCGTGCGCGGCATGAACGCGACCTTGCGCGGATGCATGCCCTGCAAGTCCTCGGCGACGATGCGAATCTTCTCCAGCGCCAGATAGCGCCGCACGAACTCCGAATTGCGATCGCCGATGTTGATCGTCGTCATGCCGGCGAGCACCGCGCCGCCGCCGAACACTTTCGCCTCGAACCGCTCGCGGCGTCCGCCACGCTTGATGAGTTCGTTGATGAGCACTTCCATCGCATACGCGCCGTAGCGCATCGAGTCGGACGACGCGTGCGACGGATCGGAGCCGTCATCGGGCAGCATGAAGTGATTCATGCCGCCGATGCCCGCCGTGCGATCGTTGATGCACGCCGCCACGCACGAGCCGAGCACCGTCACGAGCACCATGTCTTCGCTCGTCATGTAGAACTCGTTCGGCAGCAGCTTCACGCCGGGCTTCTTGAAATGGTTGTCGAAATACAGATTCGACGCGATCGGCAGCCCGCTCATGCCGGCTCTCCCGCGAGCACGCGCTTCGGCGCGCCCGCCGCTTTCGTGTCGCGCGTCAGTTCGTAGACCGTCTGGCCGCGCAGCCGGAACGCCTGCGACACATACGTGAAGTTCTCCGAATGACCGGCGAACAGGAGGCCGCCCGGCTTCATCAGCGGCTCGAAGCGCGAGAGCACTTGGCCTTGCGTCGGCTTGTCGAAGTAGATCATCACGTTGCGGCAGAAGATCGCGTCGAACGGGCCTTTCACGTCGTAACGCGCGTCCGTCAGATTCACGCGGCCGAAGCTCACCAGCGAGCGCAACTCCGGGCGCACCTTGACGAAGCCCGCGTGCGAGCCGGTGCCCTTCAGGAAGAACCGCTTCAGGCGTTCCACCGGTATCCCTTTCACCTGATCGAGCGAATACACGCCCGCGTCCGCCTTGGCGAGCACCTGGCTGTCGATGTCGCTCGCGAACACCGTGCAGTGACGCGCGGCCTGCTCGCCGAGCGCCTCGACGAGCGTCATCGCGATCGAATACGGCTCCTCGCCCGTCGATGCCGCCGAGCACCACACCGACACCGGCTGCTGGCGGCGCTTCACGAAGTCCGCTAGCAGCGGAAAGTGATGCGACTCGCGGAAGAACGCCGTCAGGTTGGTCGTCAGTGCGTTGACGAAGGCTTCCCACTCGGCGTTGTCGTCGTTGGCTTCGAGACGGTCGAGGTACTGCTTGAACGTGTCCATGCCGCAGGCGCGCAGGCGTCGGGCGAGCCGGCTGTAGGCCATGTCGCGCTTGTGGTCGGACAGCGAAATACCTGCGCGGCGATGAATCAGCTCGCGGATCCGGGCGAAGTCCGCCACGGTGAATTCGAAATCGCGCTCGACTTCCGGACCGCGTATGCCGCCGGCCAGTTCGACGCGTGCGTTGGTTGCATTACGCGTTGCCATTCTGGTGCCTCTTGCTCTGTTTGCGCCTGCTGCGTGCTTACTTTCGCTTCTGCGCCGGTCGTGCGCCGGGTTGTTTCGTCATCCGCGCGCCCGACCGGTGCTGGCCGATGCGCTTAGAACGTTTCCCAGTCGCCGTCGTCGGCGGTCGTGGCCTTCGCGCGCGGGGCGGTTGCCGCCGCCGGTGCGCTCACGCGGGGCGCGGCTTTCGCTGCGCTTGCCGGCTTCGCTGCATCGCGGGCCTTATCCTTGATAACGGCCGTTTCCGGCGCGACGTTAGGCTGCTCTGCAACTTTCGCTGCGCTCGCGGACGATGCACGCGACGTCGGCTCGACGCGCGTAGCCTTCGCCACGGCAGGCGCCAGGCGCGCAGCCGCGACGGCCGCGCTCGGCTTCACCGACGCCGGCACGGCGCCCGCGATGCGCCATTGCCCGACGACTTCCTTCAATTGCCGCGTCTGATCTTCGAGCGATGCCGCCGCCGACGCCGCCTGCTCCACGAGCGCCGCGTTCTGCTGCGTCACGCTGTCCATCTGCGTCACGGCGCGATTGACCTGTTCGATGCCGTCCGACTGCTCCTCCGACGCCGCGCTGATCTCGCCCATGATGTCGGTCACGCGGCGCACCGCCTGCACGATCTCGCCCATGGTTTCGCCTGCGCGCGTCACGAGTTGCGAGCCGCTCTGCACTTTCTCGGTCGAATCGCCGATCAGCGCCTTGATTTCCTTCGCCGCCGCCGCGCTGCGCTGCGCGAGCGAGCGCACTTCGCCCGCCACGACCGCGAAGCCGCGACCTTCTTCGCCCGCCCGCGCCGCTTCCACTGCCGCGTTCAACGCGAGAATGTTGGTCTGGAACGCGATGCCTTCGATCACGCCGATGATGTCCACCACCTTGCCCGAACTGGACGCGATGGCGTTCATCGTATCGACGACCTGCTCGACCACTTCGCCGCCGCGCGACGCGATATCCGATGCGTTCACTGCAAGCTGGCTCGCCTGACGCGCGTTGTCCGCGTTCTGCTTCACCGTGCTCGTAAGCTGTTCCATGCTGGAGGCCGTCTCTTGCAGCGACGCCGCCTGCTCTTCCGTGCGCTGCGACAGATCCGTGTTGCCGCTCGCGATTTCATGCGCGCCGACATCGATGGATTCCGCGCCGCGATGCACCGCGCCGACCATCGCGGTCAGGTTCGCGCGCATGCGCTCGATGCCCGCGAAAAGACGGCCGATTTCGTTCGTGCTGTCCGTGTGCGCCGACTTCGTGAGATCGCCGCGCGAAATGCGCTCGAAGTGTTCCACCGCGTCGTCGATCGGCTGAACGATCAGGCTGCGCAGCGCGAAACGCGTGGCGAAAAGCAGCAGACCGGAGAGCGCGAGCAATCCGCCGATGACCATGCTGAGCGTCGCGTTCTGCGACGCCGCGCTCGCCCGCGACTCTTCCGCGTGCTTCTGCTGGAACGAAACCGCCGCCGTGACCGCCTGATCGAACGCGACGAACATCGGGCTGATCTTCGTGTCGGCAATGGCGTGGTACGCGGCCATGTCGTTCGCGCGCATCGCGGCGAACTCCGGCTCGACGCCGGTCTTCATCAGCGTGTCGTGCTGCGCGACGAGCGTGTCGAGCGTCGCTTGCGGCAGCATCGGCTTCTTGGTGTCGAGATAGAGCTTCCAGTTCTCGTAGCTCTTGTCGAGCAGGAACTGGCCGCGCTCCATCGCCTTCTTCGCTTCGTCGGCGTTGCCCGCTTCGGTGAGCGAGCGCACGCGGTCGAGCGTGATGCGCGAGCGCAGCAGATACGACGACGTGTCCGCGAGCGCGCGCATCGCCACCATGTCTTCCTTGGCGATGGAGTCGAGCGAGGCGCTCGCGGAATTGAGGCCGACGAGCGAAAGCGCGCCGATGACGGCCGCGCAACCGACGAACAACAGACCGACGAGCGTGAGCGTCGTGCGAATGGACAACTTCTTGAACATGGCTTCCTTTCCTTCGCCCGCGACGCGTGCGGGCACCTCGTTAAGCGGCGACCGAGTCGATCAACTCCATCTCGCGGCTGGTCATGAGCTTTTCGATATCCATCAGGATCAGCATGCGGCCCTCGACCGTGCCGAGGCCGGTGAGATATTCGGAGGTCAGCGTCGCGCCGAATTCGGGCGCGGGCATGACCTGATCCTGCGTCAGCGTGAGCACGTCCGACACGCCGTCCACCACCATGCCCACCACGCGATGCGCAACGTTCAGGATGATGACGACCGTCTGGTTGTCATACTCCACGCGGCCGAGATTGAACTTGATGCGCATGTCCACGATCGGCACGATTATGCCGCGCAGATTGATCACGCCCTTGATGAACGCGGGCGCGTTCGCAATGCGCGTGACGCTGTCGTAGCCGCGAATTTCCTGCACTTTCAGGATGTCGATGCCGTACTCTTCGGCGCCGAGCGTGAAGACGAGGAACTCTTGTCCGGCGGCTTCGGCGTGCTGCGCATCGCGACGCGACAGTGTTGCGTTTTGAATCGATTGGATGTCTGCCATGAGAAACCCCAGGTTCGGTCGATGTGTTTAATGGGTGTGCGAGTGCTGCGCGCGTGATTCGCGATTGAGCGCGGCTACGTCGACGATCAGCGCGACGCTGCCGTCGCCGAGAATCGTCGCCGCCGAGATGCCGTGCACCTTGCGGTAATTCGTTTCGAGGTTCTTCACGACCACTTGCTGCTGGCCGACGAGTTCGTCGATCAGCATGGCCATGCGCCGTCCTTCCGTTTGCAGGATCGTGACGATGCCCTGCGTCGGCTCCGTGCGCGCGCCTTCGACCGAAAACACCTGATGCAGCGCAATCAGCGGCAGATATTCGCCGCGCACGCGCACCACGCGCTCGCCGTTGGCGACCGTGTAGATGTCATCGGCGACCGGTTGCAGCGACTCCATCACGAAGTTGAGCGGCAAAATGAAGATTTCGTTGCCGACCTTCACCGACATGCCGTCGAGAATCGCGAGCGTGAGCGGCAGCACGATCTTCGTGGTCGTGCCCGCGCCCTGGCGCGACATGATTTCGACGTGGCCGCCCATCGACTGGATGTTGCGCTTCACCACGTCCATGCCGACGCCGCGGCCGGAAATGTCCGTGACCTGTTCGGCGGTCGAGAAGCCCGGCATGAAGATGAGTTGCCAGACTTCCTCGTCGGTCATGGAGTCGGAAACCTGCATGCCCTGCTTCTGCGCCTTCGCGAGAATCTTGTCGCGGCGCAGGCCCGCGCCGTCGTCGCTCACTTCGATCACGATGTTGCCGCCGTGATGCGCCGCCGACAGCACGAGCTGCCCGGTCGCGGGTTTGCCCGCCGCGCGGCGCGCTTCCACGGTCTCGATGCCGTGATCGAGCGAATTGCGCACGAGGTGCGTGAGCGGATCGATGATGCGCTCGATCAGGCTCTTGTCCAGTTCGGTCGCCTGACCGAACGTGACGAGTTCCACGTCCTTGCCGAGCTTGCCCGCGATATCGCGGACGAGTCGCGGGAAGCGGCTGAATACGTAATCCATCGGCATCATGCGGATGGACATGACGGCCTCTTGCAGGTCGCGCGCGTTGCGCTCGAGCTGCGCCATGCCGTTGAAAAGACGGTCGTGCAATGCAGGGTCGAACGTGCTCGTGGTTTCGGCGAGCATTGCCTGCGTGATGACCAGTTCGCCGACCAGGTTGATGAGCTGATCGACCTTCTCCACGCCGACGCGAATGGAGCTGCCTTCCGCCGATGCCGCTGCGGCCGGGCGCGCTTTCTTCTCGGCGTCGCCGGTGGCGGCCTTCGGTTGTGCTTCGCGTGACGGGATGGCGGCAGCAGCTTGCGTTTCCGCATTCGCCGCCGCCTTCGCCGCTTCTTCTTTGTGCTGCGCCGCGGATGCGGGCGCTTCCTGCGCCTGCGATACGGGCGGCTCTGCCTGTAGCGTGTGTTGCTTCGCTTGCGCCGGCTCGGACGCTGCCGAGGGCGCAACGTGATGCGCGTCGCCGCGGCCGATCGTGATTTGCGATTCGTCGATCACGAAGCAGCACACGGCCACGATGTCATCGGATGAGACGTCCGAATCGAGCCAAAGCACGAGTTCGGCGTCGGTCTTTTTCTCTCCGACGATACTGCCCAGGTTCCCAAGCTCCTCGGTCAAGGTCGCCAGGTCCTTCTCGCCCACCCCCCGTAGCGTAACTTTCAGGTGGGGTCCTGCTTCCGCCGCCGGCGTGCCGGCCGCGGTTCCCGCATTCGTTGCATGGCTCGTTGCGCCGTCGTTAAGTTCGAAGGCGCCGTCCCAGTTGCCGTCGTCCTCGATGGCTTCGGCGGCCTGCGCGATCACGTGCGCGGGCGGCGCGTTCGGGCCTTCGTAGGCCGGCGCGACGTCCACTTCGCCGATGACTGCCGGCGTCACCGGCTCTTCGGCGACGGGCGCGCTCTGCGGCGCGGCGTCTTCGTTCTTCAGGCGTTCCAGCTTCGCGCAGATCGCGGCGGCGGCGGCCGCATCCGGCTCGGCGCTCGCACGGTACGCGGCGAGCTGGTCCGAGAGCACGTCCTTGGTCGCGAGGAACGTGTCGATCATGTCGCGGCGAAGCACGAGCTCGTTGTTGCGCGCGCGGTCCAGCAGCGATTCGAGGATGTGCGTCGTTTCGGTGAGCGCGGTGAAGCCGAACGTGGCTGCGCCGCCCTTGATCGAATGCGCCGCGCGGAAGATCGCCGCGAGATCCTCGGGATCGGGATTCGCGATATCCAGGACGAGCAGCAGTTGCTCCATCTGCGCGAGCAGTTCATCGGCTTCGTCGAAGAAGGTTTGATAGAACTGGGTAATGTCGAGTGTCATGCTTGATTCACCGTCGGCGCGTGCGCGCGAGTTGTCTTGGCTTTGGCTGTTCGCTTCAGTGCTGCGTGTCTTCGGAGAGCGCGGCGACCACTTCGGTCAACAGGTCCGGATCGAGCGGTTTTTCGATCCAGCCCGTCGCTCCCGCCGCGCGCGCCGCTTCCTTGAACGGCTCGCCGTCTTCCGTGGTCAGCACCAGAATCGGCGTGGCGCGGTAGGCGTGGTTGGCGCGCAGCTCCGCAATCAGGTCGAGGCCGCTCTTTTGCGGCATGTGCTGATCCGTGAGCACGAGATCGAACCGCTCGGCGAGCGCCCATTCGAGCCCTTCGTTGCCGTCGGACGCCACCGTCACCTCATAGCCCGCCGTCGTCAGCGTGGCAGAGAGGATCTGCCGCATGGCTGCGGAATCGTCGATTGCCAGAATGTTCTTGATCATGTGTCGCCTTTGGGTCTGCGCCTCGCTGCCTCTTTTCCGGATGACGGCGCAAACGTGTGGAGTCTTGAGCGTTTTTTATGCAGATTTGCGCGCTGCGCGCTTATTTCCGCGCCGCGCCCGGCATAATCCGGCCGAGAAGCGGCGTCGCGCCGGGCGCGAAGGCGTCCGAAGCGTTATCCAGCGTCGCGGCCGAGCCGCCGTCGTCGCGCAGAATCGACGCTTCCGCGCGGTGGTTCAGCACGATGATGCTGATGCGCCGGTTCTCGGGATCGAGCGGGTCTTGCTTGTTCAGGTTTTGCGTGGACGCGAGGCCGAGCACGCGCAGCACTTTGGCTTCGTCCATGCCGCCCGCGACCAGTTCGCGCCGCGACGCGTTCGCGCGGTCCGCCGACAGTTCCCAGTTGCTGTAGCCCTTTTCGCCGCCCGCGTACTTCACGGCGTCGGTGTGGCCCTGCACGACGATGCGGTTCGGCACGTCGTTCAGCGTCCGGCCGATTTCGCGCAGGATGTCGCGCATGTACGGCTGCACGCTGTTGCTGGAGAGCGCGAACATCGGGCGTTTCTGGGTATCGACGATCTCGATGCGCAGGCCCTGCTGCGTCGATTGGATGCGGATCTGCTGCTTAAACTGGTGCAGCGTCGGATTCGCTTCGAGCGCGGCCATCAGCTTGACCTGGAGGTCGTGAAGACGCGCCTGCTCGCGCCGTTCCAGTTCGCCTTGCGCGGCTTTCAGCAGTTCCTCGTCGGCTTTCGCGGCCGCGCTTTGCGCGAACTGCGTCTTGCCGTCCGAGCTGCGAGCATCGCCCGGATCGTTGCTGGAGATGTCGCGCCCGCCGCCGGTGATGATGCTGTTGTCCATGCCGACGGTCTTGCCGCCGACCATCGCCGCCTTCAGCGGCATGTTGAAGTATTCCGCGATGCCGCGCCGCTGCACGGGCGAGGTCGACGAGAGCAGCCACATCAGCAGGAAGAACGCCATCATCGCGGTCATGAAGTCCGCGTACGCCAGCTTCCACGCGCCGCCGTGGTGGCCCTTGCGGCCCGCGACGATGCGCTTGATGAAGATGGGACGGTCTTTTTCGCTGCTCATCGCAGGGCTCCGGTCGGGGTCGCGAGAACGAGGCGCGTCACTTCGCCTTCACCCGGCGCACGTGTTCTTCGAGTTCCGAGAACGACGGGCGCTCGGTGGAGAACAGGACCTTGCGGCCGAACTCCACGGCAATCGCCGGCGCGTAGCCGTTCAGGCTCGCGAGAATGGTCACCTTGATGCACTGGAACATCTTCGTCTGCTCGGCGACGCGCTGCTCCGCGACGCTCGAAAGCGGGCCGATGAAGCCGTACGAAATGAGAATGCCGAGGAACGTGCCGACGAGCGCCTGCGCGATCATCTCGCCGAGAATGGCGGGGGGCTGATCGGCGGAGGCCATCGTATGCACGACGCCCATCACCGCCGCGACGATGCCGAACGCGGGCATCGCGTCGCCGACTTTTTGCAGCGCCAGTGCCGGCGCTTCGCCTTCGACGTGATGTGTCTCGATCTCTTCGTCCATCAGGCTTTCGATTTCGAACGCATTCATGTTGCCGCCGACCATGAGCCGCAGATAGTCGGTCATGAACTCGACGATGTGATGGTCCGCGAGCAGCTTCGGGTACTGGCTGAAGATCGGGCTCTTGTGCGGATCTTCGATGTCGGCTTCGAGCGTGAGCGTGCCTTCCTTGCGCGCTTTGGCGAGCAGCACGTAGAGCAGGCCCATCAGCTCCATGTACACGTCCTTGTTGTACTTGGAGCCTTTGAAAAGCGTGGGAATGACGAGCAGCGTCGACTTGATGGTCTTGACGCCGTTGCCGAGAATGAAGGCCCCGATGCCCGCGCCGGCGATCATCAATATTTCGACCGGCTGTACGAGCGCGCCAAGATGGCCGCCTTCGAGCGCGTAACCGCCGAAAACGGACAGCAATGTCACGAGCGTTCCAACGAAAATCAGCACAGTCGGGTCCTCAGGGTTGGGAATGCGGATTGGCCGGCGCACCTGCGCGGTTAAGACTGTTTACGGCACCCGGCTGGAAAACTTTGGGCGGCCGGCCCGTGGGCGGCGGCGGGCGGCGGCGGGCGGCATAGCGTGCGGAGGAATGGCGGGCGTAGGGTCGAGGCAGGGAGCGGAGCAATGGCGCGATCGACTCCCTTCGAAGTCGCGCGACGGATTGAATCAGTTAGACGCACTCGCTCGTCGATGCGACCTCGCCGCTTTCGACCGCCGCGTCCGCCTGCGCGAGCGCCGGGCGCTTGGCCTTGTCGGCAAGCGAAGCGAGGATCGCGTGGTCGTCGAAGCGGAAGCGGCACAGCACATGGCTCGACGCCGCAATCTTCACCGCCTGCGCCGGCGTCAACGACGACACGATCTCGGCCACCTCTTCTGACAGCCCGAGGCGATGCATCGCCAGGACGCGGTTTTCCCGAAGCAGCCGCTGCGCGAGCAGCACGTACGACAACTTCACCTCGCGGATCTCCGCGAGCGTGCTTATGGTGGTGGCCGTCATCTTTCCCCCGAGTCGTTGCGTGGCTGGTCAGGCCCAGCGGGAAACGTTTGCTCGCACACGCCGATTCCCGACGCATCCGGCCCCGCTCGTGTTGTCGGCCCGATTTTCCGGCAGCGCGACTGTCGCGACCATCGGAAAAACCTGCCGACGCGCCGACAGACTTTCGCCCGAATTCGTGTAGGAAAAGTTCGTACATGCGCGGTCGAATTCGCTCTCGCGTCGGCAAAAGCCTTTATCGGCAGCGGCCAGACGGACTTGAGGTTGCCCGGGCACGCGGCCTGCTATCGGGTGCCTCGCCGCTCGCATTGCCAGTAGAAATCGTCTCCTTCGACCGCTTGAGTGCAATTTTTGACTTCGTAACAGCCGGTGTTTCGCGCTGTAACAAGGTTAAGCGATTGAAAAATGACGTGAAATGCCGCTCTCGATCCCGATAATGAACGTAAGGGATAACCCGGTCGAGAGCCGGGCCGATCTTTGGGCGGCGTGAGCGACACACCGCGGCCCGCCCGAATGGCATCGCGCAACGCTCGACCGGAGCGCCATCGCGGTGTCCACACAACAGCTTTCATGGCCCCACCGGCGCCGACCGCGCCGACAGCGGCCACTCAGGAGAGTCACGTTATGCGAATCGCACAAATTGCACCGTTGCACGAAGCAGTTCCTCCGAAGTTTTACGGCGGCACTGAGCGCGTGGTGTCTTATCTGACGGATGCGCTCGTCGACCTCGGCCACGATGTAACCTTGTTCGCAAGCGGCGATTCGCAAACTCGGGCGACGCTCGACGCGGCCTGGCCGCGCGCCCTGCGACTCGATCCGACGATCCGCGATCCGCTTGCGCCGCACATGCTGCTGCTCGAAACGGTCCGCCGCCGCGCGCACGAGTTCGACGTGCTGCACTTTCACCTCGACTACATGCCGTTTCCGCTGTTCACGCAGCTCGACACGCCGTTCGTGACGACGCTGCACGGCCGTCTCGACCTGCCCGAACTGCAGCCGATCTTCAACACGTTCACGAAGGCGAACGTCGTGTCGATCTCGGACAACCAGCGCGGACCGCTGCCGCAGGCGAACTGGCTGAACACGGTGTATCACGGCCTGCCGGACGATCTGCTGACGCCGCAGACGCACAAGAAGCCGGAATATCTGGCGTTTCTCGGCCGGATCTGCCCAGAGAAGCGCGCGGATCTCGCCATCAAGATCGCGGCGCAAAGCGGTTTGCCGCTGAAGATTGCGGCGAAGGTGGACAAGGTCGATCAAGACTATTTCAAGTCGACCATCGAACCGCTGCTGTCGCAGGCACACGTCGAGTTCATCGGCGAGATCAACGAGGCGCAGAAGCCCGAATTCCTGTCGGGCGCAAAGGCGCTGCTCTTCCCGATCGACTGGAACGAGCCGTTCGGCCTCGTGATGATCGAAGCCATGGCGTGCGGGACGCCGGTGATTGCCTTCAACCGCGGTTCGGTGCCGGAAGTCATCGATCACGGCGTGACCGGCTTCATCTGCGAGGACGTGCCGGGCGCGGTCGGCGCGCTGCATCGCATCGACGAACTCTCGCGCACCGAAATTCGCGCGCAGTTCGAACGCCGCTTCAGCGCGAAGACGATGGCGCAGAATTATGTCGACACGTACACGGCCATGCTGCAGGCCGCGAAGCGTCCGGTGCTGCGTCAGGTCGCCGTTGGCTGATTGCGCGCAGCTTGCCGCTCTCGAATGCCGCCCTTTGGGCGGCATTTTTTTCGCCTGGCCGCTGACGCGGTCTGCTTCGAACAAGGAGGAATCCGAAGATCTCTGCGTCGAGCGTGAATTGCCCGTGAATCGACCAATTTTGACAGTCCGTAAAAAGAGCCGCCCTTAAACTGCGCTCGGCAAGGGCAATAGGCTTTCTTGCGTCAAATCAAAGGTCTCTCACATTTCACGAAGGCAAGATCATGCATTTGTCGAAGCGTCTCGGCGCTGAAGTTTTCGGTACTTTCTGGCTTGTGCTGGGCGGCTGCGGAAGCGCCGTGTTGGCCGCAGGCTTCCCGCATACGGGCATCGGGTTCGTGGGCGTTTCGCTCGCATTCGGACTGACCGTGCTCACCATGGCCTACGCCATCGGCCACGTGTCCGGTTGCCATCTGAACCCGGCGGTGAGCGTCGGACTGGCCGTCGCGGGACGCTTTCCCGTGCGCGACCTCGGGCCGTACATCGTGGCGCAGGTGGTCGGCGCAACGCTCGGCGCATTGGCGCTCAAGCTGATCGCCACCGGCATGCCCAACTTCGATCTGGTCGGCAGCGGTTTCGCCGCGAACGGCTTCGGCGAGCACTCGCCGGGGCACTACGCCCTGTTCGCGGCGCTCGTCTGCGAATTCCTGATGACGTTCTTCTTCCTGTTCGTGATTCTCGGCGCAACCGACGATCGCGCGCCGAAGGGCTTCGCGCCGATCGCCATCGGCCTGTGCCTGACGCTCATCCATCTGATTTCGATTCCGGTCACGAACACGTCCGTGAACCCGGCGCGTTCCACCGGCCCGGCGTTCTTCGTCGGCGGCTGGGCGCTGGATCAGTTGTGGCTGTTCTGGATCGCGCCTATCGCGGGCGCTATCGTCGCGGGCGTGTTGTATCCGCTGCTGGCTTCGAATTCGGAAGCACGCAAAGTCGGCGCTGTCGCGCAGTAAGTCGCGGGGTCGGTCATGTGAAACGGGCGCTTCGGCGCCCGTTTTGTTTTGCGCTTCGCGCGTGCGGATTAAAACCGCGCGACAGTTGTAATCGCGAATTACGCAGCATGCTTATGATTTTGTCGGCGAGTGTGCGCTTCGAAGCCCAAAGCCCCGCCGGATAAGGCTCGCGCGTATCTCACTGACATGCAAGAGCGCTTACGCCCCGCTTGCACCCGGTAACAAGTCGTCGAAGCGTGTAAGACGGCCGGCGCTTACATTGGACTCATGCGACACACGTCGCCTTCCAGGAGAAACACAATGAAGCGCATCGTCACTCAATTGCTCGTCGCGACCGGCCTTGTCATCGGTGCAGTGGGAGCGGCTCAGGCCCATACCGATCTTCACGTCGGCGTGTCGCTCGGCGCGCCTGCTTATGCCGCTCCGGCGCCCGTGTATGCGAGGCCTGCCGCGCCGCACTATCGCGCGCCGTACTGGCGTCATGACGAACCGCGCTGGCATCGTGACTACGGTCACGACAACGGGCGCTGGAATCGCGCCGGTTGGGACCACGACCGTTCGCACGACTGGGGCCGCCGCGGCTAACCAGAACGCCGGGCGCGTTGGTTAAGCGCGTGAGAGAGTCAGCGCGGCGACGCGATGTCGTCGCGCAGATCGAACAGCTTCCGCAGATGATGCGCGACGCCCGCCTCGAAGTTGTTGCCGATGCGCGGCACATGCGGCAGACGCGTGATCAGGTCCGGATTCGCGTTGTTCACCATGAACGGATGGCCGGCCGTTTCCAGCAAGTCGATGTCGTTCATGTTGTCGCCGAACGCGACGCATTGCGCGGGATCCATATCCAGCCGCTCCAGCACGTAACGCAGCGCGCGGCCCTTCGACACATCGGACGTCATCACTTCCAGGCAGTCCGGCAGCGAATACGTGACATACAAGGCATCGCCGAATTCGCTCTCCAGATTAGCGGCGACGTGCTTCAGGTCCGCCGGCTCGCCGATGTACAGCACCTTCGCGATGTTCTCGCCGTCATGCTCGCGCAAGTCCATGACTTCGTACTTGAAGCCGGAGTCCTGATGAAAGACGAGCAGTTCGGGCGCGTGACGGTCGATGAGCCACGCATCGTCGGCGAACAGGTTGACGATCACGCGGCCATGCGCGCCCGCGACATCCGCCTGCACGAGGCGTCGCACAGCAGCAGGCGCGAGATCCCGCGAGTAGATGCGCTCGTCGCCGGGCGCATGCACGCGCGCGCCGTTGGACGTGATCAGGTACGCGTCGATGCCCAGCAGATCGCGGATGCCGGCCACATCGCGATAATGCCGCCCCGTGGCGATGATGACCGGCACGCCGCGCGATGCCAGCGCGCGCAGCGTCTCTGCGGTGAACGGGTCGAGCTGGTGATCGCTGTTGAGAAGCGTCCCGTCGAGATCAGTTGCGATGACCGAATACATGGCTGCCCTGTTTGAGCGGAAAAACGCCCGCGAAGCTGACTATTCTATCGCGGCTCTTTCCCGGGCCGCCCCGCCGCGCCGCCCGGCGCCACCGCGCGCCGCGCCAGTTCGAGGGCGCCCGCGACCGAATCCGCGCGGGGTCGGCGCAGGCGCTCGCGCAACGATATCGGCACGAAAGGCTCATATGGCGCGGCCAGTCCGCCGCACAGCGCGACAGGCAGTTCGCCATCCCGATCCAGCGCCGCGACGAGCAACTCGATCTCGCGCCCCGCCTGCTCCAGCAACTGCGCCGCCGACGGATGCTCGCGGTATTCGAACACGCTCGGCGCGAGCGTGGCGTACGCGGTCTGGTTCGATGCGCACAGCCACACGACGAGGCTGTCGCGATCCGTCGCGCCAGTGAGCTGCAAGAGCGCGCGGGACCAGTCATCGGCCGGGACTCGCCCGTCCAGCACGCGCTGAAGGTGAACCACCGCGCGCAGGCCGAGCCACGCGCCGCTCGCTTCGTCGCCGCTCGGAAAGCCGTATCCGCCCGCAATGCGGCAGACGCCCTCCTCGTCCAGCGACGCCGCGATGCTGCCCGTGCCGAGCGCCACGATCACGCCCGGTCCGCCGCCGTGCGCGCCGAGGACTGTCGTGTACGCGTCGCTTTCCACGCTCAACGCGAGGACCGGCGGCGCCATGCTCAAAAAAGCCGCGAGCCAGTCCGCGTTGTTGACGCCCGCGAGGCCGCAGCCGAGCGAACAGGCGCGCCAGTCGAAGGCGAGGCCGGCTGCATCGAAAGCACGTTTGCACGCATCGCCGATGGAACGCCACGCCTCTCCGACGCCCAGCGCGAGACCCGAAGGACCGCCGTTCGCGCGCGCGAGTTCGACGCCATGCGCGTTGGCGAGAATCACGCGCGTGCCGCTTCCGCCGCCGTCGATGCCGAGCAGGAAGCCGTTGAATCCGGAATTCGTGGAAGTGTTCATGGCCGCAAGCATAGCGGCGAGAGCGGCGCGCGCCAATTAGCCGAATGGCAGAGTGGCGCGGCAATCGCGTTCGGCTATGCTGGCGCGACCGAAACGAGGATTTGCAATGGCAGCCACCGAACCGACACGCTGCGCCTGGGCCACCACCGACGCCATGGCGCATTACCACGACACCGAATGGGGCGTCCCGTCCCGCGACGACCGTCATCTCTTCGAAATGCTGGTGCTCGAAGGCGCGCAGGCCGGTCTTTCGTGGTCGACGATTCTCAACAAGCGCGAGGGTTATCGCGCGTTGTTCGCGGGGTTCGACATCGATAAGGTCGCGCGCTTCACGGACGCGGACATCGAGCGGATCGTCGGCGATGCGCGCGTGGTTCGCAACCGGGCGAAGATCGCGTCCGCCGTCATCAATGCGCAAGCGGTTCAGCGCATCCAGGCCGAGCATGGCTCCTTCGCGGACTTCGCGTGGTCGTTCGTGAACGGTGCGCCTATCGACACGCCGCGCGACGCGAACAATCCGACGCCCGCCTCGACCGCCGAGTCCGATGCCCTGAGCCGAGCGCTGAAGCAGTACGGCTGCAAGTTCGTCGGCACGACCATCTGCTACGCCTTCATGCAGGCGACGGGCATGGTGAACGATCACGCCGTGGGCTGTATCTCGCGCGTCAAGCCTAAGACAAAGCGCAAATCGCCGGAAAAAACGACACCTTCAGCTTGATCCGATGAAGGCGCTTTTTGCTTTTTGGCAACGTTCTTCCCGCAAAAGAGCGCTCATTAGGGAAAGTCCTCATCGCACGCGTTTTTTTGCGGTGAAGCATGCCGCAAGCCGCGCCGCGACAAGCGCGGGCCATGATTCTGCCGCACTGCACGAACGTCCGTGTCGTGTAAAAATGGCGTTCTCGCGTGCGCTACCGCACCTTTTTACCGAGCCGTGCCGTTATAACTGACGGTGTGCGGATCGTTCACTGAGTGGAGAGATCCGCCGCGAGTACACGGACACGGGAAAACGCGTGTCCCTAGGCCGGGAAAAACAACGTGCTCGAAGCAGTAGCCGGTCGGCGTGCGCGCCGTCCGACGCCGCAGTGCAGGTTGCTCGAAACTCAACGCATGGCCGCTGCGCAGGGGCGCAGGGGAGAAAGATCATGAAAAGCCTGAACTTCCTGACGCATCAGGAGATTTTTGACAACGCGGTGCAGCATCTCTTCTCGCAGGGACAAGCCGCTTTGCTGCCTCATGGGGGCGGCGCTTATCGCGGTTACTGCGGCGGCTGCCCGGTCGGCAGTCTCATCAAGCCGCGCGACTACGTGACGGCAATGGAAGGCGTGCCGATCCGCTATATCGGGAAATCGCCCGAGTCGGTGCCGGCGTACATGGATGTCGGCGTCGCGGCGCTCAAACGCGCTCTGCTGCGCGCGCGCATCAACGTCTTCGATCCGACCACTGTCGAACTGCTCTCTTGCCTGCAGAACGTGCACGACGTGTTCGGCAAATGGGAATGGCGCGAGCGTCTCACGTCGATCGCGCGGCAGTTCGGTCTGTCGGCCGAGCTTCTGAAAACGGCTGCGTAACGGTGCGGGTGCGGTATTGAGCCCTGTCACGATGTTGAGTTCGAACGAGATCTTTCATCGCGTGAGCGCGCATTTGCTGGCGCAGCGCGCCGTCTCGGAAGATGACAACGGGTCGTGCCGCCTGAGAGGCGCGTACGGCCGCAAGTGCGCGATCGGATCGCTGGTGCGTGACGATGTCTACGAAGCGGAGCTCGAAGGCGTCGGTATCTCGTACTACCGGCACGCGCACGACGGCAAGCTGCTGCGCGCGCTGTATGCGTCGAATGTGAATGCCTACGATCCGGTCATCATCGACCTTCTGATCGAACTGGAGCAGATTCACGACGACGCCAGCGTCGACGAGTGGCCGCACTTGCTGGGCGCACTCGCTAAGCGGCACGCGTTCGCCTGAGCAGAAACCGCAAGAAAAATCCGCAATAAAAAACGGCGGTGCGCCCTCACGGGTCGCACCGCCGTTTTGCCTTCGCGGACCGAAAAGAAACCGGCCCGGCGTAAAGACGCTTTAGTGCATCTTCTTCGGCAGCATCTGGCTACGCAGGCGCTTGCGCAGGCGGGCAACGGCCGCGGCCTTCTTGCGCTTGCGCTCGGTGGTCGGCTTTTCGTAGGACTGGCGCTCGCGCAGTTCTGCGATCAGGCCATTCTTTTCGATGGTGCGGCGGAAACGCCGAATCGCGACATCGAACGGCTCGTTTTCTTTGAGGACAATAGTGGTCATGACAATCCTGATTTGCTAAACGTATTTCTAAGTGCGCAACGGAAAAACCCGCCGCGCGCCGGCACTCCGATCGTCCGCCGGGCGTAAGAAGGCGCAAAAAGGCGCAGCGGACACGAGCAAAGCGGCCACGGAGGCCGGAAAAGAGAGAGTTGGGATTCAGCCGCAAAGCGGCATGTGCGCACGAAAGGACCGCCTGAACGCACACTTTCGGCGCCGTTCTCCGCTGGCGATTAACGTTTTGACGTTGTCATTTTCAGCGGAGCGGCGCAAAAATCGGCCGAAAAATCGGGCACATTTCTCGATTCGGGCGCGATGTTACCAGAACACCGCGCCTGTGCCAACTCTTCGAAGCACGGCAACTCGTTGATGCAACAGATTTATTTCTGCCAGGCGCTGGCTTCGTCCAGTTCCGCCACTTCCTCCGGATCGAGCTTGAGGCGCGTGGCCGCCGCGAGGCTCTCCAGTTGCTGCACGGACGTGGCGCTCGCAATCGGCGCGGTCACGCTCGGCCGCGCGATGATCCACGCGAGCGCGATGGTCGCCGGCGTGGTGTCGTGGCGCTTCGCGGCTTCGTCGAGCGCATCGAGAATCCTAAGGCCGCGCTCGTTCAGATACTTCTCGACGCGCGAGCCGCGCGCCTTGCCCTGCATGTCTTCCTTGGAGCGGTACTTGCCGGACAGAAAGCCGCTTGCCAGGCTGAAATACGTGACGACCGCGATCTTGTGCGCCTCGGCGACGGGTTCGAGGTCCGTCTCGTAGCCTTCGCGGTCGTAGAGGTTGTACTCCGGCTGCAGGATTTGATAGGCCGGCAGCGACGACTCCTTCGCCACTTTCAGCGCTTCTTCCAGCCGCGCGCCGGTGTAGTTCGACGCGCCGATCACCCGCACCTTGCCCGCCTGAATGAGCTTCTGATAGGCGCCGAGCGTTTCGTCGAGCGGCGTCTTGTCGTCGTCGAGATGCGAGAAGTAGACGTCGATGTAATCGGTCTTCAGACGCCGCAGCGAATCGTCCACGGCCGCCGCGATGTTCGCCGCCGAAAGCCCGGCGCGCGTGCCGAGCATGCCGACTTTCGTCGCGAGCACGACCTTGTGGCGCTTGCCGCTCTCTTTGAACCACTTGCCGATGATCGTTTCCGATTCGCCGCCGTGGTGTCCTTCGACCCACGCGGAATAGACGTCCGCCGTGTCGATGAAATCGAGGCCGTGATCGACGAACGCGTCGAGGATGGAGAACGACGTGCGTTCGTCCGCCGTCCAGCCGAACACGTTGCCGCCGAAGACGAGCGGCGCGACTTTCAGATCCGATGTGCCGATGCTGCGAGTTTGCATGGGGTACTCCGCGGGAGTAGAGGACGTTCGGCAAGGATACGCAACATTGCGCGACGCTGCCGCGCGCATCGCTCATGCGCCGAAATGGAGCCCAAAGCTGGGCTTGTTCCGCGCTTTCGTTCTGGCGCAAGCATCTAACATCGTCGACACATCACAGAGGCTGATGCCGAGCGGACAGGAACGACCCGCTGCAGACGCCCGACGCACCAAAACCATCAAAGCAGGCCCGCCGTCGCGGGCTGCGGAGTCCATCACATGCAAGCAGACAAGAACGTCCTTCCGGATCAGCTGGCCGAAACGTGGTCGGCGCGCGCGCCGTCGCATACGGTCGCGACCTTCGACTGTTTCGACACGCTCTTCTGGCGCGCCGTACAGGAACCGGTCGACGTTTACTACGCGCTGGCCGAAGACCCGCTCTTCGTCGAACAAGGCGTGAGCGCCCGCGTGCGCACGATGGCCGAATCCGAAGCGCGTAAGAACAACTACTTTGCAACCCGCAAGAGCGAGGCGACGCTCGAACAGATCTATGCCGAAGCCGCGCCTCACGCCGACGAGGCAACCGTGAGTGCGCTCGCCGAGCGCGAGGTCGAGAAAGAGATCGAGATCGGCTTCATCTTCGAGCCGGTGCTCGGGCTCCTGCGGGAGGCGAAAACTCGCGGCCTGCGCACGGCGATCGTCAGCGATACCTATTACTCAGAGGCGCAATTGCGCCGCATTCTCTTTTCAACCGCACCGGAGCTCGAATCGCTCATCGACGTCGTGTTCTGTTCGTCCGAATTCGGTGTCTCGAAATCCACGGGACTCTGGAATGTCGTGACGGAACGGCTGGGCGTCGCGCCGTCGGACATTCTCCATACCGGCGACAACCCGTACGCGGACTGGGCCGTTCCACAGCAGATGGGCATCGGCGTACTGCACTTCCAGCAGCGCGACGATGAGATGCACAAAGCGGACCGACAGCGACTGATGGCAGCGCGGGTGCTGTTTCCGTCGATCCGCGCGACGAAGCCCGCGCCGAGCTTGCATCACGCGCTGCGCTCCCTGCAACAGGGCCGCGACTTGAGCACGAACGAGCGCATCGGCTACTGGTCGGTCGGCCCGATCATGCACGCATTCGCGCGCTTCGTGCTGGACACGCATGAGGATCTGAAAGCGCGTGGCCGACCGCACAAGCTCGCGTTTCTGCTGCGCGACGGGCATCTGATTCATCGGGCATGCGAAGCGCTGCACGGCGGCCCCATCGGCAACGAAGCGTACGTCGGGCGGTTCGTCGCCGCCGGTTCGACCTTCGACAGCCGCGAGGCCATCGAGCGTTATCTGAGCACAGAGGTCATCAACCCGCAGATGATGAAGTTCGGCGCCGACCAACTGCAACTGCCGCCCAAGGAAACCGGCAAACTGCTCGCCGAGGCAAACGCGTCCGCCAATCCGCTGCAGACGTTCCGGCGTCTCGTGCTGGAACCGCGCATGGTGAAGCTCATCATCGAACGCAGCGCGGCGCTTCGTCAGCGGCTCTTTCGCCATCTGCAGCGCACCGTCGGACTGGAGCGCGGCGACACGCTCGTGATCGTGGACCTGGGTTACTACGGTTCCATCCAGCGCTCGCTCGCCAAGCTGTTCAAGAAGTATTACGACGTGGAGATCGTCGGGCGCTATCTCGTTTCTCTGGATACACCCGGCTGGCGTGCGGATCGCGCGGGCGTCGTCGACAGCCGCTGGGCCGATGAAAACGTGATGGAGATGTTGATCGCGCATATTGGCCATTTCGAGCAGATGTGCTCGCTCAAAACCGGCAGCGTGTATGACTTCAAGGACGACGGCACGCCGCTTCTCAACCAATCCGCGAAAAGCGAGAAGCAAATCGCGCAAAGCGGCGAAATCCAGGATGCTTGCGTGCGCTTTGTCCGGGATATGGCCGCGATGCCGGCCACCAGCTTTCCCCGCCTGACGCCTGAACGACTACGCCTCGATGCGGCCATCTGCCTCGCTCGCCTACTGTATCTCCCGGACCGCGACGAAGTGGCCGGCGGCAACGAGACGGTGTTCGAGATCAACGGGGCGTCCATTCACGCATTCAACGTCGCGGATAACGACGCGGGCATCGAAGGGCTTCGTCAGCGCGGACCGTTCTATATGCGCAGCATCGGCAAGGGATTTCGTCCGGGTTATCCGTACGAAATGCGCCACGCAGGCATCGACCAGGCGATTTTTCTAATGGCCGTGCGCCGTCACCGTCTGGACTTCACCGTCGACGATACGACGTACCGCGAGACGCGAATTCCCGCGCTTTTCGTGCGCGGCAACGAAACCGCGACCGAGACGCTGACCGCGCGCGCGACTTACGACGGCTTCTATTCGCTCGTCGTGCCCATTTCCGACTTCGACGTCGCGCTCATGCTGGGCAAGGAGATGAGCTGGATGCAGATCGCGTCGGCGACAACCTTCCCCGCCGATACGCTGGATACGCGTATTGAGTTCGATCGTCAGCGCGCGCTCTCGCCTGGGAGCGAGATCATTTACGACGGCATGACCGAGCGCGAACCCGGCATGTTCGAGATGTCGCCGAACGGACTCATCTATGTGCCTGCAATGGCCGGAAAGACTCGGCAATTGATGCGCCTGACGTTTCGCCCGCTTTCCTGGGTTCAGAAGGCCGAGGTCGCACTGGCTTCATGAAGATGTAGCGGGCCGGCTGCCTGTAAAGGTGTAGCCGGCCCGGCCGTAATTGCTTTTAAGCCCTGCCGGCCAAGGCGCCGGCAGACTCCGTGAAAATTCGAATCGCATTCGATCTTCGGCCTAAAGTTTCTTTCCCGTGGGCCGAAATCCTTAGGTAAGGCAGTCAGCGAAACACATTAAACATCGCGACGCCGCATTCAGACTCAGACTAGTAGCGCCTTTACCAACGAGGTAATTTGAAATGTTGAACATCAACACCAACACCCTGTCGCAAACGACGCAAAAGAACCTGCAAGGTTCGCAAAGCGCGCTGTCGTCGGCTATTAACCGCCTCTCGTCGGGCAAGCGCATCAACAGCGCAGCTGACGATGCAGCTGGTCTCGCGATCTCGACGAACATGACGTCGTATGTCAACGCGCTGAACCAGGGCGTGTCGAACGCGAACAACGCGATCTCGATGATTCAAACGGCGTCGGGCGGCCTCAGCTCCACGACGGACAACCTGCAGCGTATTCGCCAGCTGGCCGTTCAGGCAGCCGACGGTTCGCTCTCCGACACGCAGCGCGGCTACCTCCAGACGGAAGTGACCCAGCGTCTCGGCGAACTGGACCGCGTGTCGAGCCAGACGACGTTCAACGGCCAAGCCATGCTGTCCGGCTCGGTCTCGACGGTGGCCTTCCAGATCGGCGCAGTGGCGAACCAGACGCTGAGCGTCGACTTCGGCAGCACCGCGATGAGCCAGACCGGCCTGTTCGGCTCGGCATCGGTCGACATCTCCACGGCAAGCGGCGCGCAGTCCGTGATCGGCCTGGTCGACACGGCGCTCGACACCGTCAACACGCTGCAATCGACGCTCGGCGCTGAACAGAACCGCTTCACGTCGGCCGTTACCAGCCTGCAATCGCAGTCGACCAACCTGAACGCTGCACAGTCGGCCATCACCGACGCGGACTTCGCGCAAGAAACGGCGAACCTGTCGAAGGCTCAAGTGCTGCAACAAGCGGGTATCTCGGTTCTCGCGCAAGCGAACTCGATGCCGCAGCAAGTGCTGAAGCTCCTCGGCTAAGCGCATGTGACCTACCCCGCCGCAACATGGGCGGGGTTCAGCAGTTCACTGGGAGGCCCGCCTCCCAGCTTTCGTTAGCGCAGCGACAGTCATCACCCGCGCTGTGCTCACGAAAGCTCGCAAACAGAAACGGCAGTCCGTCCGGAGCATCCGATGACCACCACCACCTCGAGTACCGACGTCAGCGCCACACTGGCCGCTGCCGCGCAGTCCATCATCAGCGGCGCGACGAGTTCCACGCTCGATGTTTCCTCGCTGGTCTCCTCGCTCGTCACCGCGAAAACCACCGCTCAGGCCACGCACATCGCCAACAAGACGGCGAGCGACAACACGCTCTTGTCCGCCGTCTCGCAGATCAAGTCCGCGCTGTCGTCGCTGCAAACCTCGCTGAAGAGTCTTTCCGACGGCACCGGACTCGCCGCGTACACGGCGACGGCGAGCGGCAGCGGACTCACGGCGACGGCAGGCACGAGCGCGGTGGCCGGTTCGTATGCGGTGACGGTGAATAACATCGCAAGCGCGCAAAAGATTTCGTCGACTGCGCACGCCGCCACCGACACCTTCGGCACAGGCACGCTGTCGCTCTCGCTCGGATCGAGTTCGATGAACGTGACGCTCGACGGCACCGACACGCTTGCGAGCATCGCCTCGTCGATCAATTCGGCGAGCGACAACCCCGGCATCAGCGCGACCATCGTCACGGGCAACGACGGTCAGCATCTCGTGCTCGCGTCGAAGACGACGGGCGCCGCCAACACCATTTCGGTCACGGCCGGCGCAGGCGTCGACTCGTCGCTTTCGTACAGCGCGGGCAGCAGCAACTACACGCAGACGTCGGCGGCGCAGGACGCGTCGCTCACGGTCGACGGCACGGCCGTCACCAGCTCGACCAACACGCTCACGACCGCGATCGGCGGCGTGACGCTGAATCTGGCATCGGCTGCGGCCGGATCGACGCAGACGTTGACCGTCTCGTCCGACACGACCACGGAAAAGAGCACGATCAAGGCATTCGTCGACGCGTACAACTCGTTCGTGAGCCAGGCTGCGGCGCTGTCGTCGTTCGACTCCACGAAAAAAGCCGGCTCGCAGGGCGGCGCGCTGCTCGGCGACGCCATGCTTCAGAGCATTCAGAGCACGCTGTCCAACATCATCACGAGCGGCGTGAATTCCGGCTCCGGTTCGACGTCGACATCGACGAACCTCGCGTCGATCGGCATCGATCTTCAGGACGACGGCACGCTGTCCATCGACGATTCGACGCTCTCCACGGCGCTCTCGAACAGCGCGACGCGCGTGGGTCAGCTCTTCAACCAGACGAACGGCATCGGCACGCAGCTCAATTCGAAGATCACGTCGTTCCTGCAGTCGGGCGGCATCATCGATACGCGCACGACCGCGATCAATGCGGACCTGAAGAGCCTGACCGATCAGACGGCGAAGCTGCAGACCTACGCGGACAGCCTCACGTCGCAATACAACGCGCAGTTCACGGCGTTGAACACGCTGATGGCGACGATGCAAAGCAACACGACGTACCTGACGCAGCTTTTCGGCGGCACGAACAGCGCCGGCGCGCTCGCGACCAACAAGTAACGCAGGCGTCAGCCGATTCGCACGGAGAAAGATGTGAGCCAACAAGACATGCTGACCAACGCGGTATCGCTCACGCGCGCCATGGCCGCAGCCGCAGCCGCAGGCGACTGGATCGAAGCCGCGCGCCTGTCCGAACTGCGTTCGCCGATCATCATGCGCTTGCAGAACGACCTCGATCCGGCGACGTTGCAGGCGGCGAGCGACATTCAGACGCTCGATGCCGCGCTGATGCAGACGGCGCAAGCCGCGCGCATGTCGCTCGGCAAGAACTTTCGCGAGGCGACCGCGCGCATCGACGCGGCAAGCCGTTATCAACAAACGGCGCGGCTCTAAAGTTTCGCTGTCCCGCGCCGTTATATAGACTAACAACAACAACCAAGCGTCGATGTGATGACGCAGCTTCGCTCTCGATGCCCGCCTCGTGCGGGCATTTTTATTGGCGCGCGACGAGGTATCACCGGCCGAGCGTCAACGTCAGATACGCCGCGTACAGCACGCCGTTGCCGAGCAGCGCCCACAACGCGACGCCCTTCCCTCTTGCATGAAAACGCAGCCACGCCGCCGCCGCGAGCGTGATGAGCACGCCCGTCAGCACTTCGACGCGCGGCTCCCACGGCGTCAGCATGATGCCGATGGACGGCAGCAACGTGCCCTGAAACACCATGGCGCCGGTAATGTTGCCGAACGCGAGCGTGTCCTTGCCGCGCCGCGCCCACAGAATGCTGTTCACCTTCTCGGGCAGTTCGGTCGCAATCGGGATGATGATGAGCGACAGCAGCAGCGCCGAGACGCCGAGCACCTGCGAGACGCCTTCGACGCCGTGAATGAAGCCCTTCGCGCCGCCCACCAGCAACACGATGCCGATCAGGAATTGCAGCATGATCGAGCCGAGGTTCGTCTTCAATCCGACGCGCGAGATGAAGAGCGTTTCGGGCGCTTCGGTGCCGTGTCCGCTTTCGACGAGATTGGCCGATGCCCTGAACGTCGAGATCACATAGATCACGTACAGACCGACGAGCCCCGCCGCGAACAGCGCACGCACTTGCCATGCGTGATGCGGCACGAACATCGCGCCGGCCGCGATCAGGAACGCGATCAGAAAGAAGTTGAGGTCGCGCGTGAAGCCGCTGCGCTCCGGCTCGATCACGCCGCGCAAGCCGCGCGATTTCACGATGGCGAGCGTCATCAGGAACGTCGAAAGCGTCGCGAGCATGAGCGGCGCGCCGAGAATCGCGCCGACGCCGATCTCTTCGTTGACCGCGCGGCTCGCCGTGCCGCCCAAGAGCGCGATGATCGGCACTGTCGTTTCCGGCAACGCCGTGCCGACTGCCGCGAAAAGCGATCCGGTCACGCCTTCCGAAATGCCGAGGCGTTCGCCGAGATGTTCGAGCGCGTTGGTGAAAAGCTCGGAGGCAATCAGAATGATCGCGAGCATCAACGCGAGTTCGAGGAAAAGCATCGTCATGCGGCACCTCGCACGACACGATGCAGCGACAGCGCGCGGACCACGCGAAGGCCCGGGCGCGCGACAAGAAGATGTTGGAGTTGTGGGGACACGATGATTCCACGGTCGGACGTCAGCGAACCATGATGCGCCACGCGACGTCCGACCAAGAACGACGTGGCACATCAGTGGTCTCGCCAAACCGGACCGGTCGAACGCGCCACGGCATTAGAGCCGAGGATGTTGACGCGTTCTCCTTCGCAACGGAAGGAAGGCTACTCCCCAAAGACGGGGGCAGTGTAGCGTGACGCGTCGCGTTCGGCAAGCCGACGCAGACAGCGCCGCATATCGGTATGCGCAACCGATCGTTGTCGCGAGCCCGCGCGTTCGCTAATCTACGCGCGCGGGCGCGGTGCTTGCTCGGCATCGCGCGACCGGATTCATCGAGCAAAAAGAACAAACGCTGTGTGATTCACGCAGCGCGCGAAAGCGCGCTCGCGCCGACCGGAGAACCCATGCGCATCAAACGCTTGCCTGCCCTTCTCGCCGCCCTCGCCGTGACCGCGCCCATGCTCGCGCAGTCCAAGCCGCTTACCGTCTGCACGGAATCGAGCCCGGACGGCTTCGATGTCGTGCAGTTCAATTCGCTGGTGACGACGAACGCATCGGCAGACGTGATCTTCAACACGCTCGTCTCCTACGATGAAGCGGCGAAGAAAGTCGCGCCGTCGCTCGCGGAGAAATGGGACGTATCGAGCGATGGTCTGAGCTACACGTTTCATCTGCGGCCGAACGTGCAGTTCCAGAGCACCGATTACTTCAAGCCGACGCGCCCGCTCAATGCCGACGACGTCGTCTTCACGTTCGACCGCATGCTGTCGGAGAGCAATCCGTGGCACAAGGTGGCGGGCGCGAGCGGCTTTCCGCACGCACAGTCGATGGGCCTCGTCAAGCTCATCAAGAGCGTGAGCAAGGTGGATGACCACACCGTGAAGTTCGACCTCAACGAGCCGAACGCGACCTTCGTGCCGATTCTCACGATGGGCTTCGCATCCATCTATTCGGCGCAATACGCGGACCAGTTGCTCAAGGCGAACAAGCAGGTGGAGTTGAACAGCAAGCCCATCGGCACGGGTCCGTTCGTGCTGAAGAGCTATACCAAGGATGCCGTCATACGCTACGACGTGAACCCGTCGTACTGGGGGCCGAAGCCGAAGATCGACCGCCTCATCTACGCGATCACGCCGGACGCTACCGTGCGCGCGCAGAAGATCAAGGCGGGCGAATGCCAGATCGCGCTTTCGCCTAAGCCGCAGGACGTGCTCGACGCGAAGAAGGACCGCTCGCTCAAGGTCAGCGAAACGCCTGCATTCATGACCGCGTTCGTCGCGCTCAATACGCAGAAGAAGCCGCTCGACAACCCGAAGGTGCGTCAGGCGCTGAACATGGCGTTCGATCGCACGACGTACATGAAGACCGTCTTCGACAACACGGCGACGCCCGCCGTGAATCCGTATCCGCCGAATACCTGGAGCTACGACAAGAACGTGCAGGCGTATCCGTATTCCGCGGATCGCGCGAAGAAGCTCCTGGCCGATGCGGGCTTTCCGAGCGGCTTCGATACGACCATCTGGGTGCGTCCGAACGGCAGCGTGCTGAATCCGAACCCGAAGGCGGGCGCGGAACTGCTGCAAGCCGACCTCGCGAAAATCGGCGTGAAGGCGCAGGTGAAGGTGATCGAATGGGGTGAGCTGATCAAGGAAGCGAAGCAGGGCCAGCACGACATGCTGTTCATGGGCTGGGCCGGCGACAATGGCGATCCGGACAACTATCTGTCGCCGCTATTCAGTTGCAACGCGGTGAAGTCGGGCATCAACTTCGCGCGCTATTGCGACCCGCAACTGGACAAGCTGATCGCGGACGGCAAGGCGACGCCGGATATCGCCAAGCGCACGAAGGCGTATGGCGATGCGCAGAAGATCATCCACGATCAGGCGCTGTGGATTCCGCTCGTGTACCCGACCGCCGCCGCGCTCACGCGCACGAACGTCAGCGGCTATAACGTGAGTCCGTTCGGGCGGCAGAACTTCGGGGCGGTGTCGGTGCAGTAAGGCGTTAAGCGCGAAGGCTCAGGCCGGCGAGAAGCGGATCACCCCGTCATCGCCGGTCCGTCGCGCGAGCGTGCCGTCGAGCCACAGCAAGTTCAGATGCGCGAGCGCCTCGCCGAGCGCGAACGTCATCTGATGGATGTCGAGCGCGCGCTTGAACATGATCGGCACGATGTCGGCGGCGCTGCACGGTTTCGCCGCGCACGCCTCCCGCACTTCCGCAAGCCGCGCCCGATGATGCTCGCGAAGCTGCGCGATGCGCGTCTTCACGCCGCGAAACGGCTTGCCGTGCGAGGGCAAAGCGAGCACATCGGCGGACATCGCTTCATAGCGCGCGAGCGATTCCAGATACAGCGCGAGCGGATTGCCCTCCGGCTCGATGGCGAACACCGACACGTTGGTCGAGATGCGCGGCAGCACCATGTCGCCCGAGATGAGCAGTTCGTCGGCCGCGCAATAAAGCGCAACATGCTCCGGCGAATGACCGTAGCCCGTCACCACCTCCCACTCGCGCGCACCGATTCGCAGCCGGTCGCCGTCGCGAATGCGGCGGAATTCGCGCGGCATCGAAGGCACGAGCGTCGGGTAATAGCTGTCGCGCTTCCTGAGCGCATCGAGCGATGCCGGGTCTGTCAGGCCGTGCGCCGCGAAGTGCTGCGCCGCGCGCTCGCCGCCCGCGTTCGAGCCGTCGCCCGCGGCCATCACGCGCCCCATCGCATATTCGCCGAGCGAGATCCAGAGCCGCACGTTCCAGCGTTTCTTGTCTCCGCCCTGACAGATCCAGTCCGCGAGTCCCAGATGGTCCGGATGGCAATGCGTGACGATCACGCGCAGCACCGGCTGGCCGTCGAGCACGCCATCGAACACGCGTTCCCAGTTCGCGCGAATGCTCTCGTTCGAGATGCCGCAATCGATCACGGTCCAGCCTTTCACGCCGTCTATTTCATCGCGTAACAGCCACAGGTTGATGTGGTCCAGCGCGAACGGCAGCGGCATGCGCAGCCAGTAGACGCCGGGCGCCACTTCTTTCGCGCCGCCGGGCGCGGGCAAGTCGTCGGCAAAGACGTAGTCGAGCTGATGTTCGAGTGCGTTCATCGGTCGGTGCTCTGAGGGTTTGCGCCGCGTTGCAATCCGGCGAAGTTGACGATAACGTAAACGTCATTCTAACGTTGGACGCGCTCCGGCGCGCAGCGGTTTCCGATGACTCAGCCCACGCATTTCTCGATCACCGAACTGGCGCGCGAATTCGACATTACGCCTCGCGCCATACGCTTCTACGAAGATCAGGGTCTGCTCGCCCCGCGCCGCGAAGGCGCGAACGGCCTGCGGCGCGTGTATTCGTCGCGGGATCGCACGCGGTTGAAGCTGACTCTGCGCGGCAAGCGGCTCGGCTTCACGCTGTCGGAGATTCGCACGCTGCTCGACCTTTACGATTCGCCGACCGGCACGACCGCGCAATTGCGCGGCTTCGTGGATACCATCGCGGCGCACCGGCAAGTGCTCGAACGGCAACTGGAGGACATCAACACGACGCTCGCGGAACTCGCCGCGTACGAAAAGGAAGGCCGCGCGTTGCTCGCAGCAGGCATGGACAAGCGCGCCCGCCGAGCGAAAGCCGCATGATGTGAGCTCAACCCGCGACCCACGACCCGCGCATGCCGACATGAATCACTTCCCCAAACTGCTTTCGTCGCAAATCGGCTTCGATGTCGCAGAGACGCTGCTCGAAGGGTTCGATCGCCATTACCGCGTGTTTCGCGATGCCGCCATCGAAGCGAAGGCGCTCTTCGAGCGCGGCGACTGGCATGCGCTGGCGCGGCTGGCTCGCGAGCGCATTGCGTCATATGACGATCGCGTGGCGGAATGCGTGGCGCGTCTCGAAGACGAATACGACGCCGAGCATATCGACGACGACGTCTGGCAGCAGATCAAGCTGCATTACATCGGCCTGTTGACGACGCATCGTCAGCCGGAATGCGCGGAGACGTTCTTCAATTCGGTGTGCTGCAAGATTCTGCATCGCTCGTACTTCAACAACGATTTCATCTTCGTGCGCCCCGCTATGTCGACCGAATACATCGAGAACGACGAGCCCGCTGCGAAGCCGACGTATCGCGCATATTACCCGGACACCGACGGCCTCCCCGCGACCCTCGAACGTATCGTCACGAACTTTCAGCTTGAGCCGCCGTTCGAAGACTTGACGCGCGACGTGCAGTGCGTGATGCATTCCTTGCGCGATGCGTTCGGCGACTTCGCGCCCGCGCCGAACTTCCAGATTCACGTGCTTTCGTCGCTGTTCTTTCGCAACAAGGCCGCGTATATCATCGGGCGCATCATTCATGGCGATTCGCTGCTGCCGTTCGCCATCGCCATTCGCCATACGCAGCGCGGGCTTCTCGCGCTCGATACGGTGCTGACCGAGCGCCAGCAACTGCTCATTATCTTCAGCTTCGCGCACTCGTATTTTCTGGTCGATATGGAAGTGCCGTCCGCGTACGTCCACTTCCTGCGTACCATCATGCCGGCCAAGCCGAACGCGGAAATCTATACGTCGCTGGGCCTGCAAAAGCAGGGCAAGAATCTGTTCTACCGCGACTTGCTGCATCACCTGAAGCATTCGAGCGATCAGTTCATCATCGCGCCCGGCATCAAGGGACTCGTGATGATCGTGTTCACGCTGCCGTCGTTTCCGTATGTGTTCAAGCTCATCAAGGACGCCTTCCCGCCGCCGAAGGAAACCACGCGCGAGAAGATTCAGGACAAGTATCAGCTCGTGAAGCGGCACGACCGGCTGGGACGCATGGCCGATACGCTCGAATATTCGAGCGTCGCGCTGCCGCTCGCGCGCCTCGATCACGCGCTCATCCGCGAACTGGAGAAAGAAGCGCCCTCGATGATCGAATACGAAGGCGACAAGCTGGTGATCCGCCACGTGTATATCGAACGGCGCATGGTGCCGCTGAATCTGTTCCTGAAGAACGGCCACGCCGACGACGTCGACCACGGCATCCGCGAATACGGCGACGCCATCAAACAGTTGATGCAGGCCAACATCTTTCCCGGCGACATGCTGTACAAGAACTTCGGCGTCACGCGGCACGGACGCGTGGTGTTCTACGATTACGACGAGATCGAATATCTGACGGACTGCAACGTGCGCCGCGTGCCGCCGCCGCGCACCGAGGAAGACGAGATGTCCGGCGAGCCGTGGTATGGCATCGGGCCGCACGATATCTTTCCGGAGACGTACGGCACGTTTCTGCTCGGCGATCCGCGCGTGCGCGAAGCGTTCATGCGGCATCACGCGGATCTCCTCGACCCTGCGCTGTGGCAGCGTCACAAGGAGCAACTGCTGCAAGGCGAAATCGCCGATTTCTTTCCCTATGACCCCGCCATCCGGTTTCGCATCCGTTATCCGGAGCGATTCGAGAAGGCAGCGGCGCGCGCCGCGTAATGCGCGCCCTTTAAACACGAAACACGAAACACGAACATGACTGACCGCAACAACGAAGCCACCCATCCCCTCGTTCATCTGTTCGAGAACAATCAGAACTGGGTCACGCGCAAGCTCGCGGAAGACGCCGAGTTCTTCGAACGGCTCGCGCATCAGCAAGCGCCGGAGTATCTGTGGATCGGCTGCTCCGATTCGCGCGTGCCCGCGAACCAGATCATCGGCTTGCCGCCGGGCGAGGTGTTCGTGCATCGGAACATCGCGAACGTGGTCGTGCATTCGGACCTCAACTGTCTCTCGGTGATCCAGTTCGCCGTCGACATGCTGAAGGTCAAGCACATCATGGTCGTCGGTCATTACGGCTGCTCGGGCGTGGGCGCGGCGCTGGTCGGCCGGCGCGTGGGCCTCGCGGACAACTGGCTGCGCCATGTCGAAGACGTGCGCGAGAAACACGCCGCGTTGCTCGACGAATGGCCGATGGGCGAAGCGCGGCATCGCAGGTTCGTCGAGCTGAATACCATCGAGCAGACGCTCAACGTATGCCGCACCACGGTCGTCAACGACGCCTGGTCGCGCGGGCAGCCGCTCACCGTGCATGGCTGGACCTACGGCGTTCACGACGGCCGTCTGCGCAATCTGGGCATGATGATCAGCGCGCAGGAGAAAGTCGATTCGACGTATCAATCGTGCCTCGCCGCGTTGAAGCGCGACGGCGCGCACGCAGCGGAAAACGACGTGATCGCGTCCGACGCGGCGCGTCTCGGCGATGTGCCCTCGGTCATCCAGGCGTCATTCAGGAGCTAAAACATGAGTGAGACACAAGAGAATCCGGTAGTCATCGTTTCGGCCGCGCGCACGCCGATGGCCGCCTTTCAGGGCGACTTCGCCGCGCTGACGGCGCCGCAACTGGGCGCGGCCGCCATTCGTGCGGCAGTGGAACGCGCGGGGCTTAACCCCGAGCAGATCGACGAAGCGATCATGGGCTGCGTGCTGCCTGCGGGACAGGGCCAGGCGCCCGCGCGACAGGCGGCGCTCGGCGCAGGCTTGCCGCTCTCGACCGGTTGCACGACCATCAACAAGATGTGCGGTTCCGGCATGCGCGCCGCCATGTTCGCGCACGACATGCTGCTCGCCGGCTCGGCGGATGTGATGGTCGCGGGCGGCATGGAGAGCATGACGAACGCGCCGTATCTGCTGCCGAAAGCGCGCGGCGGCATGCGCATGGGACACGGCCAAGTGCTCGACCACATGTTCCTCGACGGCCTCGAAGACGCGTACGAAAAAGGCCGTCTGATGGGCACGTTCGCGGAGCAGTGCGCGTCGTCGTATGCGTTCTCGCGCGAATCGCAGGATGCGTTCGCCGTGGAATCGCTGCGCCGCGCGCAACGCGCGAACGAGGACGGTTCGTTCGCGTGGGAGATCGCGCCGGTGACGGTGGCGGGCAGGAAGGGCGATACCGTCATCGAGCGCGACGAGCAGCCGTTCAAGGCGAACATCGAGAAAATTCCGTCGCTGAAACCGGCGTTCGCGAAAGACGGCACGGTGACGGCGGCGAATTCGTCGTCGATATCGGATGGCGCGGCCGCGCTCGTGATGATGCGCGAATCGACCGCGAAGCGCCTCGGCGCAACGCCGATTGCGCGTGTCGTCGGACACAGCACGTTCGCGCAGCAGCCCGCGCTCTTCACGACCGCGCCCGTCGGCGCAATCCGCAAACTCTTCGAGAAGAACGGCTGGCGCGCGAACGATGTCGATCTGTACGAGATCAACGAAGCCTTCGCCGTGGTGACGATGGCCGCAATGCGCGAGCACGATCTGCCGCATGACAAGGTCAACGTGAACGGCGGCGCGTGCGCGCTCGGGCATCCTATCGGCGCGTCGGGTGCGCGTATTCTCGTGACGTTGATCGGCGCATTGCGCGCGCGCGGCGGGAAGCGCGGCGTGGCGACGCTGTGCATCGGCGGCGGCGAAGCGACGGCAATGGGCATCGAACTCGTTTGACGCAGACAACAAAGGACGACTGATGAAAACCGCTCTGATTCTCGGCGCGTCGCGCGGCATCGGCCACGAATTCGTGCGTCAATACGCGCGCGACGGCTGGCGCGTGCTCGCCACCGCCCGCGACAAAGCCGCCCTCTCCGCGCTCGATGCGCTGGGCGCGCAGACCTTCTCGCTCGACGTCACGCAGCCGGAGCAGATCGCCGCGCTCGCGTGGCAGCTCGACGAGGAGCGGCTCGATGCGGCGATCATCGTGTCCGGCGTCTATGGCCCGCGCACTGAAGGCGTCGAGACGATCAGCGCCGAAGACTTCGATCATGTGATGCACACTAACGTGCGCGGCCCGATGCAACTGATGCCCGTGCTGCTGCCGCTCGTCGATGCCGCGCACGGCGTGCTCGCTGTCGTATCGAGCAAGATGGGCAGTATCGGCGAGACGAGCGGCACGACCGGCTGGCTGTATCGCGCGAGCAAGGCGGCGCTCAATTCGGCGCTGAAGGTCGCATCGGTACAGTCGCGGCATTCCGCGTGCCTCGCGCTGCACCCGGGCTGGGTGCGCACGGAGATGGGCGGGCCGTCCGCGGCCATCGACGTGGCGCGCAGCGTTACCGGCATGCGCGCCGTCATCGCGGAAGCTTACGCGCTGCGCGACGACTACAACGGCCGCTTCATTCAGTACGACGGCACGCGGCTCGACTGGTGAGCCGCGCCATGACAAGGAGAATCGGGGAATGACATATCACGTGCACGGCGTTTCAGCGTCCGGCAACTGCTACAAGGTGCGGCTCGCGCTCGAACAACTGAACGTGCCGTATGTCTGGCACGAAGTGGACATGATGCACGGCGCGACGCGCACCGACGCCTTCCGCAAGCTGAACCCGAACGGCAAGGTGCCGGTGCTCGTCATCGACGAAACGACGACGCTCTCCGAATCCGACGCCATTCTCTGCTATCTCGCCGACGGCTCCGCGCTGCTTCCCGACGAGCGCCTCGAACGCGCGCAAGTGCTGCAATGGATGTTCTTCGAGCAGTACAGCCACGAGCCGTATGTCGCGGTGGCGCGCTTCATTCGCGAGTTTCTGAAGCAGCCGGACGATCCGCGTCTGCCGGAGAAAACCGCCGGTTCGTATCGCGCGCTCGACGTGATGGAGCAGCATCTCGCGTCGCGCACGTTCTTCGTCGGCGAGCGCTATACGGTGGCCGACATCGCGCTCTACGCCTACACGCATGTGGCTGACGAAGCGGGTCTCGATCTTTCGCGCTATCCGGCCATTCGCGCGTGGCTGGGCCGCGTGCGCAATCAGCCCGGCCATGTCGAGATGCCGGGAGTCGATGCATGAAGCCCGTGGATTGTCCTTGCGGCGGCGCGTCACCGTCGCAGCGCCCGAACGCGCGCGCGCCGCGCTATGAAGACTGCTGCGGCCGCTTCATCGACGGCGGCGCTTTTCCGGCGAACGCCATGAAACTCATGCGCTCGCGCTACACCGCCTATGTGCTCGGCGACACGGCCTATCTGCGCGCGACATGGGACGCGAAAACCTGTCCGCCCGATCTCGACGCTTCCGGCGACGGCACACGCTGGCTCGGCTTGCAGATCAGACGGCACACGGTCATCGACGGCGACCACGAAGAAGTCGAATTCGTCGCGCGATATAAAGTCGGCGGGCGCGCGCATCGGCTGCACGAAGCGAGCCGTTTCATACGCAATGCCGAGAGCCATTGGATTTATATCGACGGCGACACGATCCAAAAGTAAATCTTCGCTTAAAAAGAAGACGGTACTAATTTCCTGAACTTCTCCTTTCAGATTAAGCCGTTACGGGGTTTCCTTTATTGTGCAGTGCAATTTTGAACGGGTACTCTGTGTTTGCGTCAGGGCGCTGCCATTCTTGCGCCCGGCCACATGCGGCAACCCGTTTTTTCCAGTCTGAAGCCATTTGTCATGCCTTTTCAACGCATGACTCCAACGCCCGGCATTCGATACTGCTCATCATCAGCAGCGCGGCCAGCTTGTGACTTCAACCGGCGATTCGGGTCCGCGTCATATCAACACATTGATTCGAGTGCGGTCGGAGTTCACGGATGGCGATCAGAACCTGGTTGGTCGGATGCAGCATGGCATGCTCGCTCGCGGCGTCGCTCGTCGCGTCCGTCGTCCACGCCGAACCGATCGGCGGCATCCGCCAGTCCGAAGGGCTCACGGCACCCGTCTTCAGCCAGATTCCGGATGCGCTCGACGCGCGGCTGCCGGTCGTCGCGAATGGCCTGAACGAAACGGTCATCGAGGTGCCGGAAGACGACATCGCGCTCGAAACCACCGTCTTCAAACCGGACGGCGCGGGCCCGTTCCCGATGATCGTCTTCAACCACGGCAAGCTCCCTGGCGATTCGCACGCGCAGCCGCGCAACCGGCCGGTCGCGCTCGCGCGCGAGTTCGTGCGTCACGGCTATGTCGTCGTGGTGCCGAACCGCCGCGGCTTCGCGGGCTCCGGCGGCGACTATTCGGGCCACGGCTGCAATGTCGAAGCCAACGGTTTCGCGCAGGCGCGCGATGTCGCCGCGACCGTCGAGTACATGAGCGCGCAGCCCTACGTCGACAAGACGCATATCGTCGTCGCGGGCACGTCGCACGGCGGGCTGACGACCATCGCCTACGGCGCGCGCGATGCGCTGTCCGCGCCGGGCGTGCGCGGTCTCATCAATTTCTCGGGCGGCTTGCGGCAGGACGAATGCGCGGGCTGGCAGAAGAATCTCGTCGATGCCTTCGGCGCGTACGGCGAGAATGTCCGCCTGCCGTCGCTGTGGCTGTACGGCGATAACGATTCGGTCTGGCCGGGCGATCTCGCGTCGCAGATGTACACGGCTTTCGTCTCGCACGGCGCGCGGTCGAACATGATCGACTTCGGCCATTACAAGAACGACGCGCACCGTCTGGTGGGCGATCGCGACGGCGTGCAGGTCTGGTGGCCGCGCGTGAAGGCGTTTCTCGCGCAAATCGGCATGCCGACCACCGTGCAGTATCAGGTCGCGGAGCCGCACGCGCCGAACGCCACGGATTTCGCGAGCCTCGACGCCGTGCAGTCCGTTCCGTTCATCGATGAAAACGGCCGCGCCGGGTATCGCAATTTCCTGAGCCAGTATTCGAGCCGCGCGTTCGCGGTCTCGGACTCGGGCGCGTGGTCGTGGGCGGAAGGCGGCGACGATCCGATGGCCGTGGCCATTGCCGGCTGCCAGAAGCAGAGCAGCGATCCGTGCAGGCTCTACGCGGTCGATAACGCGGTGGTCTGGAAGAACAACAGCGCGGACACGCAGACGGCCTCGCGCTGAACGCGCGGTTCACGCCTCGAACGACGCCGGCCGCTGGGCCGGCGTTTTTGCATCTTGCGGCGGCGATCCTACGATTAGGCGTCGCGTTCAGCGACGTTGCCGGCGAAAGCGCGTTTTCGCATTTCGGATGCGCGCGGCTGCATTGTCCAAAACGTGGGCGAAAAGCGAAGGCCGCGCGCATTTTGGGGATAATTGGAGCGCGCGAAAGTCTCGCGCAGTTTCCTCGAAAAGCGCAGGCCGCCGCGCCTGCCCGATGTACCGGCTCGCGTTCGCGCGGGCCTGGGAGCCGTTTTGAACACAGAAGCCAATCAAGACTGGGTCGCGCGTTCGCTCGCCGCCGTGTGGCACCCGTGTACCCAGATGAAGCATCACGAGCGCATGCCGCTCGTGCCGATCGCACGCGGCAAGGGCGCGTGGCTCTACGATCCGGCGGGCAACCGCTATCTCGACGCCATCAGTTCGTGGTGGGTCAATCTCTTCGGCCACGCGAATCCCGACATCAACCGCGCGCTGAAGGACCAACTCGACACGCTCGAACACGCGATGCTCGCCGGCTGCACGCACGCGAGCGCCGTCGAACTCGCGGAGCGTCTTTCCGCGCTCACGCAGAAGACGCTCGGCCTCGCGTTCTTCGCCTCCGATGGCGCTTCGGCGGTCGAAATCGCGTTGAAGATGAGCTTTCACTTCTGGCGCAATCGCGGCCAGAGCGAGAAGCGCGAATTCGCGTGTCTCGCGAACAGCTATCACGGCGAGACCATCGGCGCGCTCGGCGTGACGGATGTCGCGCTATTCAAAGATGCGTACGATCCGCTGACTCGCCACGCGCATGTGGTCGCATCGCCGGCGTCGGCGGGCGTGGATGCAGCGATCGACGCAATCCGCGCGCTTTTAACCGAACGCGCGGCGCATCTTGCCGCGGTGATCGTCGAGCCGCTCGTGCAGTGCGCGGCCGGCATGGCGATGTACGACGCGTCGTATCTCACGCGCCTGCGCGCGCTCTGCGACGAGTTCGGCGTGCATCTGATCGCCGATGAAATCGCGGTCGGCTGCGGGCGCACCGGCACCTTCTTCGCGTGCGAGCAGGCGGGCGTGTGGCCGGACTTCGTGTGTCTGTCGAAGGGCATCAGCGGCGGCTATCTGCCGCTTTCGCTCGTGCTCACGCGCGATGAAATCTACGCCGCCTTCTACGACGACGACATCACGCGCGGCTTTCTGCATTCCCATTCGTACACGGGCAATCCGCTCGCGTGCCGCGCGGCGCTCGCGACGCTCGACTTGTTCGAAAGCGCGAACGTGCTCGCAGAGAACCGGCGCAAGTCGGCGCTGCTGCGCGAAGCGTTGCAGCCGCTCGCGAAGCACGCGCGCACGCGCAGCTTCCGCGAGCGCGGCACGATCTTCGCGTTCGACGCCGATACCGAAGATGCCGCGTTCTCGCGCCGCTTCTTCGCAAACGCGTTGCAGCGCGAACTGCTGATGCGGCCCATCGGCAAGACGGTGTACATGATGCCGCCGTACATTCTCTCCGACGACGAACTCGCGTTGCTCGCGCAGCGCACGCTCGATACGCTCGACGCCACGCTCGCGGAGTCCGCCGCATGAACGACACCACGCAGGCGCTCTATGAGACGCTGAATGAGGGTCTCGCCGATATCGACGCACGCGGCTTGCGCCGCCGTCGCAGGATCATCGACGGGGCGAATTCCGCGCATATGACCGTCGATGGCCGCGCGATGATCGGCTTCGCGAGCAACGACTATCTCGGCCTCGCCGCGCACGAAGCGATCCGCGCGGCGCTCGCCGAAGGCGCCGCGCTTTACGGCGCGGGCAGCGGCGGTTCGCATCTGCTCGGGGGCCATTCGCGCGCTCATGCTCGACTCGAAGACGATCTGGCCGCGTTCTCGGGCGGCTTCGTCGACGATCCACGCGCGCTCTACTTCAGCACCGGTTACATGGCGAATCTCGCCGTGCTTACGACGCTGGCCGGGCGCGGCACGCTCGTTTTCTCCGACGCGCTGAATCACGCTTCGCTCATCGACGGCGTGCGGCTTTCCCGCGCGCAGACGCAGATCTATCCGCATGCGGACCTTGCCGCGCTCGACGCCATGCTCGATGCCTCACGCGACGAAACCGCGACCAGACTCATCGTCACGGACACGGTCTTCAGCATGGACGGCGACGTTGCGCCGCTCGCGGGTCTCGTCGAACTGGCGGAAAGGTACGGCGCGTGGCTCGTCGTCGACGATGCGCACGGCTTCGGCGTGCTCGGCCCGCAAGGTCGCGGCGCGCTCGCGCACTTCGCGCTGCGCTCGCCGCATCTCGTCTATGTCGGCACGCTCGGCAAGGCGGCGGGCGTCGCGGGCGCGTTCGTCGCGGCGCATGCCACCGTCATCGAATGGCTCGTTCAGCGCGCGCGTCCGTATATCTTCACGACGGCCGCGCCGCCTGCGGTCGCGCATGCCGTGTCGGCGAGCATCGCGCTCATTGCGGGCGATGAAGGCGACGCGCGACGCGCGCATCTCGCTGCGCTCATCGACACCACGCGCGCCATGCTCAAGCGCACGCGCTGGCTTCCGGTGGATTCGCAAACGGCGGTGCAGCCGCTCGTGATCGGCGGCAACGACGAGACGCTCGCCATTGCAGCCGCGCTCGACGCGCATGGCCTTTGGGTGCCCGCCATTCGACCGCCGACGGTTCCGTCCGGCACGTCGCGGCTGCGCATTTCGCTTTCCGCCGCGCACAGCCGCGAAGACCTCGACCGTCTCGACCACGCATTGAATACGCTATGAGCGCTTTATCCCTTTTCGTCGCCGGCACCGATACGGAGATCGGCAAGACCTTCGTCTCCTGCGCGCTGCTTCACGGCTTCGCGCGCACGGGCCTTCGCGCCGCCGCGATGAAGCCGATCGCCTCGGGCGCCGTCATGCGCGACGGCATGCTGCACAACGAAGACGCCGATCAACTGGACGCCGCCGCGACCGTCGCGCTGCCGCCCGACATGCGCACGCCGTTCATGATGCGCGAGCCGATCGCGCCGCATATCGCGGCGGCGCGCGAAGGCATCGCGCTGGATATCGGGCGAATCGTGGATGCGCACCGCGAGGCTTCGACGCTCGCGGATATCGTCGTGGTGGAAGGCGTCGGCGGCTTTCGCGTGCCGCTCGACGAAACGCACGACACCGCCGATCTCGCCGTCGCGCTGAACGTGCCGGTGGTGCTCGTCGTCGGCATGCGGCTCGGCTGCATCAGCCATGCGCTTCTGACCGCCGAAGCGATTGCATCGCGCGGGCTGACGCTCGCGGGCTGGGTGGCCAATCGCGTCGATCCGAATATGCTGTATCCCGACGAAAACATCGCTACGCTCAAGCAACGCATCGCCGCGCCGCTTCTGGGCGTGATTCCGCATCTCACGTCGCGCGATGCCGCGCGCGCCGCCGATCATCTCGACGTGCGCACGCTGCTCGACACGCTTCATCTCAAGGACTGAACTCACATGACGCAGACTCTCACTGCCGGCACCGCTCAACCGGTTCAACTGCACACGCCGACGCAAGCGCCCGCGCGCTGGCGCGTCGCGGATGTCGTCGCGCTGTACGAACTGCCGTTCAACGATTTGCTGTATCGCGCGCAGACGGTGCATCGCGAGCATTTCGATCCGAACGCCGTGCAGCTTTCCACGCTGTTGTCGATCAAGACGGGCGGCTGCGAGGAAGATTGCGCGTACTGCCCGCAGTCCGTGCATCACGACACGGGCGTGAAGGCCGACAAGCTGATGGAAGTGGATGCCGTGCTGAAGGCCGCCGAAGCCGCGAAGGCCAACGGCGCGACGCGCTTTTGCATGGGCGCGGCATGGCGCAATCCGAAGGACCGCCATCTGGAGCCGATCAAGGAAATGATTCGCGGCGTGAAGGCGATGGGCCTCGAAACGTGCGTGACGCTCGGCATGCTGGAGTCGCATCAGGCGCAGGCGCTGCGCGATGCGGGCCTCGACTACTACAACCACAACCTCGACACGTCGCCGGAGTTCTACGGCCAGATCATCTCGACGCGCACGTATCAGGATCGCCTCGATACGCTGGAGCACGTGCGCGATGCGGGCATTAACGTGTGTTGCGGCGGGATCGTGGGCATGGGCGAATCGCGTCGCGAACGTGCGGGGCTGATCTCGCAGCTCGCGAACATGGAGCCGTATCCGGAGTCGGTGCCGATCAACAATCTCGTGCAGGTGGCGGGCACGCCGCTGACCGGCACCGAGGCGCTCGATCCGTTCGAGTTCGTGCGCACGATCGCGGTGGCGCGCATCACGATGCCGAAGGCGATGGTGCGTCTGTCGGCGGGTCGCGAGCAGATGGACGAGGCGTTGCAGGCGCTGTGCTTCGCGGCGGGCGCGAATTCGATCTTCTACGGCGATCAACTGTTGACGACGAGCAATCCGCAGGCGGAAGCGGACCGGAAGCTCATCGAGCGGCTGGGAATGCGGGCGGAAGCGGCGCACGAAACGGCGGCGCGGCACTGCGGGGATTGAGCGTTAAGCGCGGGGCTCGCGTCGGTGGTCGCGAGTCCCGTGAGGGTTTTATTTTTTGTCGGCGACGATTTGATCAAACGTCCCGCCGTCCGCAAAATGCGTCTGCTGCGCCTTCTGCCAGCTCCCGAACACCTGCTCCACCGTAAACGTCTTCAGCGGCTTGAACTCGCTCGCATGCTTCGCGAGCACGTCCGCGTTGCGCGGCCGCAGATGATGCTGCGCGATGATCTCCTGCGCTTGCGGCGTGTACAAGAAGTCTAGGTACGCCTGCGCCTCCTTGCGCGTGCCGCGCTTGTCCACCACCTTATCGACGATCGAAACCGGCGGCTCGGCCAGCAAGCTCGACGACGGATACACCGCGTCGAAGTCCTTCGCGCCCGCACCCGCTTCGATCAGCCCCACTTCGTTCTCGAACGTCACGAGCACATCGCCGATGCCGCGCTGCGTGAACGTCGTCGTCGCGCCGCGGCCGCCCGTGTCGAGCACCGGCACGTTCGCGAAGATCGCCTTCTCGAAGTCCTGCGCCTGCGCGTCGGTCGCGCCCTGCTGCTTCTTGTAGCCCCACGCCGCGAGATACGTGTAGCGTCCGTTGCCCGATGTCTTCGGATTCGCGATGACCGCCTGCACGCCGGGCCGCGCCAGATCGCTCCAGTCCTTGATGTGCTTCGGGTTGCCGTGGCGCACGAGGAAGACCATCGTCGTGGTGTACGGCGCGCTGCCGTTCGGCAGCCGCGTGCGCCAGTTGGCCGGCACGAGTTGCCCGCGCTCGGCGAGCAGGTCGATGTCGTTCGGCTGGTTCATCGTCACCACGTCCGCCTGCAAGCCCTGCATCACCGACAACGCCTGCGCGCTCGACGCCCCATGCGACTGCCTCACCGAAACGGTCTCGCCGGTGCGCTTCTTGTAGTCCGCGACGAAGGCCGCGTCGATGTCCTTGTATAGCTCGCGCGTCACGTCGTAGGAGACGTTGAGCAGCGTGGTGTCCGCGTGCGCGACGCCCGTCGCCATGATCAATGTCGCGAGCGCGACTTGCCTGAATGCCGCCATGAGTTCCCCGTAATCAAAAAAGCGAAAGGCCGCTCGCAGGCGGCCATCTATGTTATCGAATGCGCGAAACAGCATCAGCCATACGCATGTTCACGCTGCAACCGCTCGCGCTCGGCGTTCGCCTCGGGCGGCGCGTAATGCGCGTAGTGCGCGAGCGTATCGACGAGATACTTCGCGTGCGGCCACGGCCCGAAGCCCGCCGCCGTGTTGATGTGCCCGGCATCGCCGAAATTGACGAACGCGCTGCCCAGCTGCTGCGCGAGATCGCGCGCACGGTCGACCGGCATCCACGGGTCCGTCTCGCTGCCGACCACGATCGACGGCACGGCAAGTCGCTCGGGCTCGAACCGGCCCGCGAGCCGGAATTTGTCGGGGCTCGCCGGCGCGACCAGCAACACGCCGGTCACGCGCGCGAGCGCACGGCTGCGCGCACGCCTGAACGCATGCGCGACCGCGAGACAGCCGAAGCTGTGCGCGGCGAGCACGGCGGGCCGCTGCAAGGCGTCGAGCCGCGCTTCGACGGCGCTCGCCCATTCGTCGAGATGCGGCGCGTCCCAGTCGGCCTGCTCGACGCGCGATGCCTCCGCGTACTGCCGCTCCAGCCAGCTCTGCCAGTGCGCGCCTTCGCTGCCGTGCAGTCCGGGCACGGTCACGAGCACCGGCCGCCGGAAAGGTTCGTCGTTCATGTTCATGCATGCCTCGCGCTGCATTCGGTTCAGGCTTCATTCTCGCGTGATGCAGCGCGGGCGCGAACGATTCAATCGTCATTTGGTTATTCGCAGCCGCACGCCGGGCGCTCCGTCACCGTAAAATGTCCCGAATCGCCGCATCGTCGCCACAGGGAGGCCGTATGTCCGATCTACCCGATGAATCCGCCGGCCGCTTCGAGCACGCGGACCATTCGAGGACGCAACGCACGCTGCAGCCGTTCCATCTCGCCTTTCCGGTCACCAGTCTCGAGAACGCCCGCGCGTTCTACGGCGAGTTGCTCGGCTGTCTCGAAGGACGCAGTTCGCCCGAGTGGGTGGATTTCGATTTCTTCGGGCATCAACTGGTCGCGCATCTTTCGCCGGACGAGGCGCGCCCCGCCGCGAAGAACGCCGTCGATGGCGACGCCGTGCCGGTGCGCCACTTCGGCGTCGTGCTCTCGATGAGCGACTGGCATGCGCTCGCCGAGCGTCTGAAGGGCGTGGGGACGCAGTTCATCATCGAGCCGCACATCCGCTTCAAGGGCGAAGTGGGCGAGCAGGCGACGATGTTCTTCCTCGACCCGTGCGGCAACGCGCTTGAATTCAAGGCGTTCAACGACATCGGCCAGTTGTTCGCCAAGTGAGCCGCATGAAAATCATCTTCTACGAGCAACACACCGACACCGACGCGTGGCTGCGCGACTTCGCGCGCGAACTGCCCGAAGCGGACGTGCGCGTCTGGCAACCGGGCGACAATGCGCACGCCGACTATGCGGTCGTGTGGCGCGCGCCGCGCGAGCTGTTCGCCGATCGTCCCGACCTGAAGGCCGTGTTCAATCTCGGCGCGGGCGTCGATGCCATTCTGGATGTCGAGCGCAAGGAGCCGGGCACGCTGCCGCCCAACGCCATGCTCGTGCGTCTGGAAGACACCGGCATGGCGCAGCAGATGGTCGAATACGCGACCTATGCGGTGCTGCGCTTCATGCGCCGCTTCGACGAATACGACGCGCAGCAACGCGAAGGCCGCTGGCAGAAACTTCCGCAGCATGCGCGCGAGGGTTTCACGGTCGGCGTGCTGGGCTTGGGCGTGCTCGGCGCGGAAGTGGCGCGTTCGCTCGTCGCTCTTGGGGTGCCGGTGCGCGGCTTTAGCCGCACGCCGAAAGACATCGCAGGCGTCGAGGTTTTCGCCGGTCCCGCGCAATTCGACGCGTTCCTCGACGGCGCGAAAGTGCTCATCAACCTGCTGCCGCACACGCCGGATACCGAAGGCATCCTGAATGCTCGCGTGTTCGGCAAGCTCGCGCGCGGCGCGTATCTGGTGAACGTGGCGCGCGGCCCGCATGTCGTCGATGCCGACCTGCTCGCCGCGCTCGACAGCGGGCAGTTGTCCCGCGCAATGCTCGACGTGTTCCATGCGGAGCCGCTGCCCGCCGATCATCCGTTCTGGCGGCATCCGCGCGTCAGCGTCACGCCGCACATATCGGCGGAAACGTTGCGCGAGGAAAGCGTCGTGCAGATCGCCGCGAAGATCCGGGCGCTCGCGCGTGGCGAAGCGATCAGCGGCATCGTGGATTTCAAGCGCGGTTACTGAATCGCGTGGTGCTTATAACGGAGACAGCCATGCTTCCCACGAAAGTGAAAATCGTCGAAGTCGGACCGCGCGACGGTCTGCAGAACGAGAAGGAATTCGTCTCGACCGAAACGAAGATCGAGCTCGTGAACCGGCTCGCGCGCGCGGGCGTCGTGAATGTCGAGGCCACGTCGTTCGTATCGGCGAAGTGGGTGCCGCAAATGGCCGACGCCGCCGCCGTCATGGCCCGCATCGAGCGTCGGCCGGGCACGATCTACTCCGTGCTCACGCCGAACATGCGCGGCTTCGAAGGCGCGCTCGAAGCGAAGGCCGACGAGGTCGTGATCTTCGGCGCGGCAAGCGAGGCGTTCTCGCAGAAGAACATCAATTGCAGCATCGCGGAGAGCATCGCGCGTTTCGAGCCGGTCGCGAAAGCCGCGAAGGAAGCCGGCATGCGGCTGCGCGCGAGCATTTCGTGCGCGCTCGGCTGTCCGTATCAGGGCGAAGTGAGCGTGGCGTCGGTCGTGGACGTCGTCGAGCGCATGAAGGCGCTCGGCTGCGACGAGATCGATATCGCCGATACCATCGGCGTCGCCACGCCGAAGCGCACGCGCGAAGTGGTCGCGGCGGCATCGAAGGTGTTTCCTCGCGAGCGTCTGTCCGGCCACTTTCACGATACGTACGGCCAGGCCATCGGCAACATCTATGCGGCGCTGCTCGAAGGCATCGAGATCTTTCATGCGTCGGTCGCGGGACTGGGCGGCTGTCCGTACGCGAAGGGCGCGACGGGCAATGTCGCGACGGAAGACGTCGTGTATCTGATGAACGGGCTCGGCATCGAGACCGGCGTGAATCTCGATGAACTCGTCGAGATCGGCGACTTCATTTCGCGCGCAATCGGCAAGCCGAGCGCCTCGCGCGCCGGCCGCGCGTTGCTCGCGAAGAAAAAGAGCGGCGAAGTCTGCGTCTAAGCGTGCCACGAAGAGAAACTCCATGATCGAACCGACTCCTATCGAAGCCCTGCCCGATTCCGCGCGCCGTGTCGCGTTGCTGTTGCAGGAGCGCGGTCATCCGCATCCGGTCGTGATGCTGCCGGAGACCGGCAAGACATCGGCGGAAGCGGCGGCCGGGCTCGACTGCTCGATCGCGCAGATCGCCAAGTCGATTCTTTTTCGCCGCCGCGAAGACGACGCGCCCGTGCTCGTGATCGCGAGCGGCGCGAATCGCGTGGACGAAGCGAAAGTCGCGGCGCGCGTAGGCGCGCTCGCCCGCGCCGATGCCAAGTTCGTGCGCGAGAAGACCGGCTACGCGATCGGCGGCGTGTGCCCGATCGGGCATGCGGTCGAACCGGTCACGCTGATCGACGAAGACCTGCTCGCGCTCGACAGCCTGTGGGCCGCGGCCGGGCATCCGCATGCGGTCTTCAATCTGTCGCCGCGAGAGTTGATCGATCTGACGGGCGCGCCGGTCGCCGATGTCGCGCTGCGCGAGACGGCGGCCCAATGAACGGCGTGCCGTCGCCGTGCGTCGACGTCTGCCGCATGAACGCGCAAACGGGCTTCTGCGATGGCTGCTTTCGCACGATCGACGAGATCGCCGAATGGAGCGCCTATGAGGACGCTGCGAAACGCAGCGTGCTCGCGCGCATTCCGAGCCGCAGGCAAGGCGCGCGCGTCGTGATGCTCGGCGAATCGTTCGAGGCGACGCTCGCGCTGCCGGCCGATTCCATCCGCGAATTCGCGACGCTCGTCAACGATACGAACCCGCTGCATCACGACGAGATCTACGCGCGCGCAAGCCGCTTCGGCGAGCTGATCGCGTCCGGCACGCAGCCGACCGCGCATCTCATGGCGATGATCGCCGACCACTTCGCGCGATACGCGCAGCCGCTCGGCCTGGAGTTCGGCATCAAACTGACGCGCGCCGTGAAAGCCGGCGACGTGCTCACCATGCGCTGGCAAGTGATCGAAGCGAAGTGGAAAGCGAGCCTCGGCGGCGACCTGACGAAGCTCGAAGGCGGCGCTCAGAATCAACTCGGCGAAAACGTGATGAAGGCGACGGCGACCATCGTCGTCATGCCGAAGGAGACCGCGCCGTGAACACGCTACCCGACTCCATGACCGTGTTCGAGCGCGGCTGGCTCTCGTCGAACAATGTGCTGTTCGTTGGCGACGAAGGCGCGGCGCTCGTCGATACCGGCTACGTTTCGCATGCGCCGCAAACGTTAGCGCTCGTCAGGCAAAAGCTCGGTCCGCGCCGCCAGCTCGATCTCATCGTCAATACGCACCTGCATTCGGACCATTGCGGCGGCAACGCGCTGCTTCAGCAAACATATGCGTGCGACACGCTGATTCCCGCCGGCGAAGCCGACGCCGTGCGCGAATGGGACGAGCACGCGCTCACCTTCAACGCCACCGGCCAGCGATGCGACCGCTTCGGCTTCACGGGCACCATCGCGATGGGCGCGACGCTCACGCTCGGCGGACTCGCATGGTCCGTGCTCGGCGCGCCGGGACACGACCCGCACTCGCTGATGCTCTATTGCGCCGACGCGCGCGTGCTGATCAGCGCGGACGCGCTGTGGGAGAACGGCTTCGGCGTGATCTTTCCTGAGCTCGAAGGCGCAAGCGGTTTCGCCGAAGAACGCGCGGTGCTCGATCTCATCGCGCGGCTCGACGTCGGTCTCGTGATTCCCGGCCACGGCGCGCCCTTCACGGACGTGGCGCGCGCACTCGATGTCGCCTCGTCGCGGCTCGACTACTTGCAGGCCGATCCCGCCCGCAACGCGAAGAACGCGCTGAAGGTGCTGATCGTCTTCAAGCTGATGGAAGTGCGCGCGATGAGCTTCGACGCGCTCTTCGCGACCACCGCAACGGCGCGCGCCATGCGCGCCGCCGCGAATGCGCTTGCCGCGCCGGGCGAGCGCCGCGCGTTGCTGGAGAGAATCGTCGGGGAACTCGCGCAGGCGGGCGCGGTGAAGGTCAACGCGGGCGTGGTGGCCGTCGCGTGAAAATGTGCGGGCAAAAAGAAAGCCGCTTGTCAGCTACGGCAAGCGGCGAACATAGACGTGATCAACGTCGAATTGATCGTAACCCGACGATATACCCCGTGCATCGGTGCTTTCCCTACAGATGCTTGACGCTTCGTCGTCAAGCCGTGGTGTCGAAGAAGGCCAGCATCTCTTCGATCAACGCATCCGGCTGCTCCTCCGGAATGTAATGCCCGCACGGCAGCGCGCGACCGCTGACGTCGCGGGCCACGCGCCGCCATTCGGCGAGCGCGTCGAAGCATCGCTCGATCACGCCCTCCGCTCCCCACAGCACGCGCAACGGACACGCGATCTTGAGCCCGCGCTCGCGATCGGCGCGATCGTGTTCGAGGTCGATGCTCGCGGACGCGCGATAGTCCTCGCACATCGCGTAGACCGCGCCCGGCTGCGCGAGCGCATCGCGGTACGCCTGCAACGCATGCGGCGCAAACGGCGCGAGGCCCGCATGACGATTGCCCATCACGCGGTCGATATACGCGTTCGGATTGCCGCCGATCAGCAGTTCCGGCAGCGGCGACGGCTGAATCAACAGGAACCAGTGGAAATACGCGGTCGCGAACTCGCGGTCGGTCGCTTCGTACATGGCGAGCGTCGGCGCGATGTCGAGCAGCATCAGGCGATCGACGGCATCGGGAAAGTCCATCGCCATGCGATGCGCGACGCGCGCGCCGCGATCGTGCGCGCATACGAGAAAACGCTCGTAGCCGAAGTGCCGCATGACGGCGACCTGATCGGCCGCCATCGCGCGCTTCGAATACGGCGTGTGCTGGTCGTCGCTCTCGGGTTTCGCCGACGCGCCGTAGCCGCGCAGATCCGTCGCGATCACCGTGAAGTGGCGCGCGAGAACGTCGGCGCACTTGTGCCAGATCTCGTGCGTCTGCGGATGGCCGTGCAGGAGCAGAAGCGGCGGACCGTTGCCGCCCTTCACGCCCGCGATTGCGACGCCCGAGGCGTCGACGCTAAACGGCTCGTAAGCTGCGAAAGACATGGTGCGTTCTTGTTGTCGGAGTGCAGGTAATTGTAGGCGTGGCGCCTCGAATGCTCACTCCTGCACCGCCCGAATTGCCTGAAAACCGAGGATTCACTCGGATTTGCCCCGATCCACAGCAAGGTCCCGCTGCCTATAATCGAACGATCGTTCCTAATCATCGCTTCGGGGCATGCTTACGCTAGCGTCGAACGAGATGACACATCAGGAGACTCGTCTCATGGCCCTTCCCGCCGTCCTGCAGAATCTCGCGCTTCCCGTCATCGGCTCGCCGATGTTCATCGTCAGTTACCCCGAGCTCGTGCTCGCGCAATGCAAGGCGGGTATCGTCGGCTCGTTTCCCGCGCTGAACGCGCGGCCGGCCGAATTGCTCGACGAATGGCTCACGCAGATTCAGGCGTCGCTCGCCGAGCATAAGGCGGCGAATCCGGATGCGGTCGTGGGACCGATCGCGGTGAATCAGATCGTGCATCAGTCCAACGCGCGGCTCGAACACGACGTGCGCGTGTGCGTCGAGCACAAGGTGCCGATCTTCATCACGAGCCTGCGCGCGCCGGTCAAGGAGATGATCGACGCCGTGCATTCGTATGGCGGCATCGTGCTGCACGACGTCATCAATCTGCGGCACGCGCAAAAGGCGCTGGAAGCGGGCGTCGACGGGCTGATTCTCGTCGCGGCGGGCGCGGGCGGGCACGCAGGCACCACGTCACCATTCGCGCTCGTCGGCGAAGTGCGGCGCATTTTCGACGGGCCGATCGTGCTGTCGGGATCCATCGCCAACGGCGGCTCGATCCTCGCCGCGCAGGCAATGGGCGCGGACCTCGCGTACATGGGCACGCGCTTCATCGCCACGCGCGAGGCGCATGCGCTCGACAGCTACAAGCAGGCGATCGTCGATTCGTCCGCGGCGGACATCATCTACACGAATCTTTTCACGGGCGTGCACGGCAACTACATTCGCCGGAGCATCGTGAACGCGGGGCTCGATCCGGACGCGCTGCCCGAATCCGACAAGACCGCGATGAATTTCGGCGACGGGTCGAGCAAGGCCAAGGCGTGGAAGGACATCTGGGGCGCGGGTCAGGGCGTCGGCCTGATGCACGACACGCCGAGCGTCGCCGAACTGGTCGCACGGCTGAAAGAAGAGTATGAGGAGGCGAAGAGGCGGCTGGCGATTCGTTGATCCGCCGCGTTTGACTTGGCCTGCAAAAAAACACCGCGCCCTCGGCGCGGTGTTTTCTTTTGCGGCCCTGGCGCTGCGCTTAGAACTTCGCGCGGATGCCGACGCCGAACGTATCGCCCGAGGACATGCCGGTGTACTTGTCGTTCAGGTACGCGGCGTACACGTCGGTGCGCTTCGAGAGCGGATAGTCGTAGCCGACCGCCCAGCTCTTGTGCGTCTGATCGAGACCGCCGTTGCTGCGCGAATACGCGTACGACGCCATCACCGTGCCGGGGCCGACCGGCACCGTCACGCCGCCCTGACCCGTGTTGACGTGGAACGAGGTCGGTTCGATGTCGTTCTTCGTGTACATGTACTGCGCGAAGAACTTAACGTATTTCATGTCGAACGACGCGCCCAGTTGCCCGACGCTCTGGCTCTTGAAGCCGGGGATCGTGAAGGCATTGGACGTCGGCAGATCGCCCGGCGTGTTGTTGAAGTTCACGTACTGATAAACGCCGGTCGCCGCGAACGGGCCGTGGAAGTACAGGAACTGCGCGCTGTACTTCTTCGAGCGGTTGTCGCCGGCGCTGTTGCCGAACGCGTACATCGCGCTGCCCGAGAGCCCGTTGAAGTCAGGCGTCGTGTACTGCACGGCGTTGTTCCAGCCGGAGTCGCCCGTCACGCCCTGATCCGTCGTGTACGTCGGGAACGTGCCCTGACCGAGGAACACGTGAGCGACCATCGGCGAGAACACGTACGAGTCGACGAACGGGTTGAACAGAATCGTCGAGACGAAGAGTTGCGTGGTCAGGCGGCCAGCGGTGAACGTACCGATCGGACCTTGAATGCCGACATACGAGTTGCGGGCGAAGAAGGTGTCGCCGTCGAAGCGGCCGTATCGACCGTTCTGCGCACGGAAGAAGCTCTCGAGCGTGAAGATCGCCTTGTAGCCGTTGCCGAGATCTTCGGCGCCCTTCATGCCCCAGTACGACGTCGACATGCCGCCGCCGCTGACGTTCCACGCGCGCTGGCCGCCGGGAAACTTGGTGGCGCCGACCCATTCGTCGACCTGGCCATACAGCGACACGCTCGATTGCGCGTGAGCGGCGCCGGCGGCGAAAAAGCCGATCATCGCTGCGACTGCGGTGGCCCTGACCGCTGCTTTCAGCGTGTTGCGCGGCGCACGGTTGACGGTTGGCATCTTGAACTCTCCTGTCTTTGTCGAAAATTAAAAGCGTGGCGGGCGAGAAACGTGGCGCTCGCCTCGTCTTGACCGGCTAATGGGCTTCTGACGAGACGCATCGCGTGTGGAGCGGCACCATCTTTACGGACCATTTCTCCGGTCAAAAATCTTTATCGTTATTGCGGGTATAGCGTTTCGAGTACTCCGTCATGCGAGCGTCGATGAGGACGCAACGTTTTGCGCACGCCGCCCGCTTCGCGCAGTGGCGAGCCACGCGATGCGGCCCACCACAAAGCAGGCGCGGCGCGCCTTTCGACGCGATGAAAGGAGTTTCGAAACAAAGGGAAGCGCGCAATGAGCCGAAGGCCGCATTGTCCTTGCGCGGAAAAAAGAGGGGAACGTCTGACAGGAAAAGTGACGCGTTATTGTGGCGAGATTACGTCACCGTGACATGCGGGCTGGACGCGCCAATTGTTTTTCGTTAACTAGGACGAAACAACAGACCGCGCATGCGAGAGAGACGCGCGGTGGCGGACGGGCCGCTTCAGTTGCGGAAGTTCGACGCGGCAGGCGCGCGGCCGTCGTCCGACGGGCGGCCCTGCGGACGGGGCACATTGCGTTCTTCGTTATAGCGCGTGATGTCGGCGCGGATGGAGCCTGTGCCGCGAAACGACGCGGCCTGTTCGCCGCGCGGCGTCGGGCGCATTTCGGCGCTCACGGGGGTCAGCCCTTCCTTGGCGGCGATCGGCGTGGCATGCAGAGACTGGCGGCTCGCAGACGAATCCTCGAATACGGCCGACGACACCCATTCGACGCGCGGCCCCGCGAGCGCGAGCGATCCCGCCGCCGCGACCCCGATCAGCGCGGTGGAAACGAGAAACCGAGTCGTCTTGCGAAAGCCTGTGGGCGCCATGTCAGAACTGCCTGCATTCAGCACGAAATTCATCCGGTCAACCGCAGCCGGAGCCGCGATACGGAGGCGCGAGCCGTCATCGATGCCTGCAAACCGCTATCGACTCGAACGATGAGCGCACCGCCCGACCAGCGCATCCGATAATTTATTAACCTTCGCGCAAGCCGTCGAGCCAAAAAGTGTTAGGCCCGCGCGATGGTTGTAACACCATGTTACGTCAGAGTTTTTTCGCTTCGAGGTCCTTATTTGCAGGCCGATTCATAGGACGATAACCCCGACTTTCACGAGCAAGCGCGGCCTGGAAGTTGCTGCACGTCGCCACGGCTCCGCCCGCTTTCATGCGAAAGCGGAATCAATCGATCTAAGAAATGAATTTGCCAATTTAATCGACCGCAGGCGAAAATCATGGTTTTCCCTGACGCGACGCTATCCGGACCGGACGGCCCGGCGCGCCCGAGTGCGAGACTCCTAGATGGCACGGCCCAAACTCCTTCCTGACAACTTCACGCTTGCGTTGATCGGCACCGTCACCATCGCCAGTTTGCTGCCGTGCCGCGGCAGTGCGGCGGTCGCTTTCAACTGGGTCACCGACATCGCCATCGGGCTGCTGTTCTTCCTGCACGGCGCGAAGCTCTCCCGCGAGGCGATCGTCGCCGGGGCGACGCACTGGCGTCTGCACTTGCTCGTGCTGCTCAGTACCTTCGTGATGTTTCCGCTGCTCGCCGTTGCGCTGAAGCCTCTGCTGAGTCCGCTCGTCACCCCGGCGCTTTACACCGGCATCCTGTTTCTCTGCACGTTGCCGTCCACGGTCCAGTCTTCCATCGCGTTCACGTCCATGGCCAAAGGCAACGTGCCGGCCGCCGTGTGCAGCGCGTCGGCCTCCAGCCTGCTCGGCATTTTCATCACGCCCGCGCTCGTCGGGCTGCTGGTGAGCAATCACGGCGCGACCACCGGCTCGCCCTGGCACACCGTCGGCAATATCGTGCTGCAACTGCTCGTGCCGTTCGTGGCGGGCCAATTGCTGCGTCCGGCTATCGGCAAGTGGGTGGACCGCCACAAGCCGGTGCTGAAGTTCGTCGATCAGGGCTCCATTCTGCTGGTCGTCTACGTGGCTTTCAGCGAAGCGGTGAACGAAGGCATCTGGCATTCGATTCCTGTCTCGGCGCTCGCGGGCCTGCTTGTCGTGAACATTCTTCTGCTGGCGGCTGCTCTCTTCATCACCGCGTTCAGCGCGAAACGGCTGGGCTTCAGCCGCGCGGATCAGATCACGATCATCTTCTGCGGCTCGAAGAAGAGTCTCGCGTCCGGCATTCCGATGGCGAAGGTCATATTCGCCTCGCACGCGGTGGGTGCGGTGGTACTGCCGTTGATGCTCTTCCATCAGATCCAGCTGATGGTCTGCGCCGTACTGGCGCAGCGCTGGGGCTCGCGCAGGACCGCCGCCGAGCCGCCGCGGGAAGGCAAAACCGTAGGGGCACCCGCCCGCCGTTGACCGCTGCATCGTCTTTCTCCGCTTCGCAAACAGGCCGCCTCGTGCGGCCTTTTTGTCATTTGAGCCGAAGCGTCTTTCGACGTCGACTCGGCCAAACGGCATAGGCCAAACAACCTGCTCATCGGCAGCGTCACGCGACAGTCGAATGTCCGAAGTCCGGCGCTCTTGCCTATGCCATTCGGCCGAGTGTCAATCGGGTACATGACTTGCCACACTGCGGTCATAACTCGCATAGGCGAGCACGGGGAAAGCCATGAACAGCACATCACTTATCCAAGAACTTCTGCTGCAAGGAGCCGCGCGTCGCATGCCGCGGCTTCGGTGAAGCTACCCCCGCGATGGACAGGAAGAACATTGCATGGCTACGCTGAAAGCCCGCGTTTCGCCGTCGCAGCAGGAGAAGCCTTCCACCCAAGGCACGCCGGAATCCACATGGCAAAGCTGGGGACGCCTGGACGCATTGCCGGAAGTGCATCCGAGCGATCTCGTTCCGCCCAGCGCACGCGCGGTAGTCGTCGCGCCGCATCCTGACGCGGAAGTCTTGGGCATGGGTGGATTGCTCGCGCAGCTATCGGAGACGAGCAGGCACCTTTTGATCGTCGCGGTCACGGACGGGACGGCAAGCCACCCGAATTCCACCGAATGGACGCCGGAGCGGCTCGCCGCCGTTCGCCCGATGGAAACGCGCGCGGCGTTGCAGCGGCTGCATCTGCGAAACGTTCAGGTAGCGAGGCTCGGCCTGCAAGATGGCAGCGCGCAAGACATGGAGCCCGACTTGTCGGGTTATCTTGCCAGCCACTTGCGCCCGGACGACATCGTCTTTGCGACCTGGCGTCACGACGGCCATCCGGATCACGAGGCCGTGGGGCGCGCCGCGTTCTCGGCCGCCACTGCGCTCGGCTTGCCATTCGTGGAAGTGCCGCTTTGCACCTGGGACTGGGCGTCGCCCGACGATATTCGCGTACCCTGGAGCCGCGCCCGCAAGATCGTGCTCGACGGCAAAGCGCTCGCACGCAAGCTGCGGGCGGTGCAGGCTTTCCGCAGTCAACTGGAACCGGACCCGGCGACAGGACAGGTGGCGGTGCTGCCGGAGCACGTGCTTGCGCGGCTGACGCGGCCTTATGAGGTGGTGCTGATCTGAACGTGCGCGCGAACGCCAGGGGGCAAAGCACGCCCCGATGCTGCGTAGCGGCAGCGAGCGCCAGATTGCGTCTCTTCGCTCTACAAAGGCGTACGGCAGCTTCACGCGCTCGCTCGACTGAGCGCGCTGCCGACCGTGCATGCGGAAAACGGCCAACGCGTGTTCTCGTTCCAGAAGCAGTCGCTCTCCAAGGGCTTATAGGGACCAAAGGCGCATCCGCTGTCGCGTCCGCCTGAACTGGAGGGCGAGGCGGCCGAGCGCGTGCATACCGACCGGACCGGGCAACGAAGCCAACGCACAAAGGCGCAGGTGGCTCACCGACCACGTCCACCCTTTTACTAAACAACGCCCCAAACCTCGAACCCTCCTGCCCGCAAGCCTTAGTGGTTTTCTCTAGGCGCTCCCGCACGCGTCCCGCTGCACTTTTACTATACAATCCGCCCCCAACAGCGCCGGAGTGCCGCGCGCTCTCGCCTCATCCTAGAGAACAACACGATGGCCACTACCATCCGCGATGTCGCACGCGCGGCGAGCGTCTCCATCGGGACGGTTTCGCGTGCGCTCAAGAACCAGCCGGGTCTTTCCGAGGCCACGCGCGTGCGCGTCGTCGAAGTCGCGCAACGCCTCGGCTACGATTCCGCGCAACTGCGCACGCGCATCCGTCGCGTGACCTTTCTGCTGCATCGGCAGCACAACAATTTCGCCGTCAGCCCGTTCTTCTCGCAAGTGCTGCACGGCTTCGAAGAAGCATGCCGCGAGCGTCGTCTCGTGCCGTCCGTGCTCACCGCCGGACCGACGCAGGACCTCGCGCAGCAACTGCGGCTGCACGCGCCGGACGCCATCGCGGTCGCGGGCTTCGTCGAACCGGAACTGCTCGCGCATTTGCAGTCGCTCTCGCGTCCCATCGTGCTCATCGACTTGCGCGCGCCGGGTTTTCGCTCAGTCGACATCGACAACGCAAAGGGCACGGCGCTCGCCATGCAGCATTTGTTCGCGCTCGGACGGCGGCGCGTCGCGTTCATCGGCGGATCGCTCGCGCATCACAGTATCGCGCAGCGGGCGCTCGGTTATCGCAAGGCGTATTTCGACGCGGGCCTGCTCTTCGATCCGACGCTGGAGATCACCGCGCAGGCCGGCGTGCCTGCCGACGTCGCCGCCGCCGACGCGATGGAGCGCCTGATTGCAGAGACGCGCGCACAATCGAGTCCGTTGCCCGACGCGGTTTTCGCCTATAACGATGCAGCGGCCCTCGCGGCCATGCGCGTCTGTCTCGCGCAGGGTTTGCGCGTGCCGGAGGACATCGCGTTTGTCGGCTTCGACGACATTCCCGCCGCCGCTCACAGCGCGCCGCCGCTCTCGACGGTCGCCGTGGACAAGGAAGCACTCGGGCGGCGAGGCGTCGAAATGCTGCTCGACGACCCTTCGACCCCGCCGGATCAGGCCGACTCGCTGATGAGCGTGGAATTCATCGCCCGCGCGAGTTCGGGCGCGAAAGAGGAGATCCGCACGCCATGAACATGACCGCTTCGGCCGCCGTCGCCGCCGTCGTCCCGGGGGAAGCGCCGGAAGGCGGAATCGACTTCCGCAGCCGCGACTTCCTGCTTTCGCACGTCCGCGACACGCTCGCCTTCTACGCGCCGACCGGCCGCGATCCGTCCGGCGGCTTCTTCCACTTCTTCAAGGACGACGGCACCGTCTACGACCGCACGAGGCGCCATCTCGTCAGCAGCACGCGCTTCGTCTTCAACTACGCGATGGCGTATCGGCACTTCGGCGATGCGCAATTCCTCGACGACGCCCGCCACGCGTTCCGTTTCCTGCGCGACGCGCATTGGGACGCCGCACACGAAGGCTACGACTGGGAAATCGAGTGGCGCGACGGCCAGAAACGCACGCTCGACGGCACGCGCCATTGCTACGGCATGGCGTTCGTGCTGCTCGCGTGCGCGCATGCGGCCATGGCGGGCATCGACGAAGCGCGGCCCTTGATCGACGAAACGTTCGCGCTGATGGAACGCCGCTTCTGGGACGCGGAAGCGGGTCTATACGCCGACGAAGCCACGCCCGACTGGCAGCTTTCGGACTACCGCGGGCAGAACGCGAACATGCACGCGACCGAAGCGCTGCTCGCGGCCTACGAGGCGACCGGCCACCTGCTGTACCTCGACCGCGCCGAGAAGATCGCGGGCAACATCACGCTGCGGCAGGCTCGGCTGTCGAACGGCCTCGTGTGGGAGCATTTTCATCGCGACTGGTCGGTGGACTGGCATTACAACGAATCGGACAGCTCCAACATCTTCCGGCCGTGGGGCTTTCAGGCGGGGCATCAGACCGAATGGGCGAAGCTGCTGCTGATTCTGGAACGGCATCGGGCGCTGCCGTGGCTCGCGCCGCGCGCCATCGAACTGTTCGACGCGGGCTTCTCGCGCGCGTGGGACGACCAGCACGGCGGCCTGTACTACGGCTTCGGCCCCGACGACAGCATCTGCGACCACGACAAGTACTTCTGGGTGCAGGCCGAGAGCTTCGCGGCGGCGGCGCTGCTCGGCGCGCGAACCGGCAGCGAACGCTTCTGGGACTGCTATGACGAACTGTGGCGCTATAGCTGGGCGCATTTCGTCGATCACCGCTACGGCGCGTGGTATCGCATACTGACCTGCGACAACCGCAAGTACGGCGACGAAAAGAGTCCCGCCGGCAAGACCGACTACCACACCATGGGCGCGTGCTACGAAGTGCTGAACGCGCTCGCCTCGCCGCACAACTCACGGTAAGCACGATGGCAACCGATCACACCACTTTTCCGCAGTTCGTCTCGGCCGGCGACATTCTCACTGACCTCATCCGCACCGGCGAGTCCAGCTGGCTGTCGCGTCCGGGCGGCGCGGGCTGGAACGTCGCGCGCGCCGTCGCCCGGCTCGGCCTGCCGACCGCGTGCGCCGGCTCGCTCGGCACCGACAATTTCTCCGACGACCTCTGGCAGGCGAGCGTCGCCGCGGGCCTCGACATGCGCTTCATGCAGCGCGTCGAGCGTCCGCCGCTGCTCGCCATCGTCCACAAGACGCAGCCGCCGACGTACTACTTCATGGGCGAAAACGGCGCGGATCTCGCCTTCGATCCCGAGAAGCTGCCGCAAGGCTGGATGGAGCGCGTGAAGTGGGCGCACTTCGGCTGCATCAGCCTCGTGCGCCAGCCGCTCGGCGCGACGCTCGCCGCGCTGGCCGCGAAACTGCGCGAACACGGCGTGAAGATCAGTTTCGATCCGAACTACCGCAACCTGATGGAGCACGGCTACGAGCCGATCCTGCGCAACATGGCGAGCCTCGCCGATCTCATCAAGGTGTCGGACGAAGACCTGCACATGCTGTTTCGCGGCATTCCCGAAGAAGACGCGCTCGCGCAACTGCGCGCGATGAATGCGCAAGCCACCGTGCTCGTCACGCGGGGCTCGTCGGAAGCGACGCTCTATGCCGGCGATGAAGCGTTCAGCGCGCGTCCGCCGGTCATCGAGGTGGCGGATACGGTCGGCGCAGGCGACGCGTCCATCGGCGGGCTGCTCTATAGCCTGATGGCGCGTCACGGCGGCTGGCCGGACCATCTGAAGTTCGCTCTCGCGGCGGGCGCGGCGGCGTGCCGTCATTCGGGCGCGCATTCGCCGTCGCTCGACGAGGTCGAGGAATTGCTCGGCTAGACTCAAGCGCGGATTCGGGCGCGCCGCAGTCACACGCGGCGCATGACCGCGTGCTAGCATGAATTTTCATGCTTGAGTCCTTGGGCCAGAGGCGAATCCATCATGGAAGACACGACCTACACGAAAGGCATCTACACCGCGACGATCGGCGTGCGGGCCATCGACGGCGGCAAGTTCCAGGGGCTCGTCTCGCTCTCGCGCGACGACGGCGAGCAGCCCGACGCGACGCTCTACGAAGTGGAAGCGGCATCGGAGAACGAGCACGAAGCACTCGACGAAGCGCGGGCGCTCGCGCACCGCATCCTCGGGGAAATCGAACTGTAGCTGGGGGAAAGACGGCGCCAGCGCCGTCCACTGCATCGGAGGGCGACATGCCGGACCAGGTCTTCCTATATGGCGTCTATTCCATCCACGTGCGGCCGATCGAGCTTCAGGGCCCGCGCTGGGACGCCGAGTACGAGATTCGCCATCTGGACAAAGCCGTGCAGGACTGGAAGACAGTCGGCGGCGACGACGGGTTGCCGACGTCCCACGAAGCCATTCAGCTCGCGCACCTGCGCGCGGTCGCGGACATCGACGCCGGCGCGGGCATTCCGAAGCCCCGCGCGTTTCCCTGACTCTGCGCTCAATCCACCGGCATTTTCGGGTGCGGCCTGAGTCCGAGGCGCTCCGCCTCGCGATGATCGATCGCGGCCGCGCGCTCGTAGCCTTCGCGCGCTACCGCCCGTTCGACATAATCGAAGAGCACGCCTTGCGGCTCGATCAGCCTCGCGACGAACGCAATCTGCAGCGTGCTCGCGAGCAGGATGTCGGCGGCGGTGAACGGCTCGCCGAGCAGCCACGGCCCTTCTTCGAGCGCGCTTTCGATCGCGTGCTCCACCCGCGCGAGATCGCCCCAGCCGAAGCTGAAGGTGTTGCCCTGCGCGCCGGTCATGCGCTCGGCCATCGCCGGTTCCAGGCATGAGCCGGTGAAGAACATCCATTGCAGGAACCGGCCGCGCGCCGGGTCCGAAAGCGGCGCGCCCAGACGCGCGTCCGGAAAGCGGTCGGCCAGATAGAGCAGCACCGCGCCGGATTCGGCCACGCGCACGCCGCCGTCGTCGAGCGCGGGGAGCTTCGACATCGGGTTCACGCGGCTGAACGCGGCTTCGTTCTGCGCGCCCGCGCGTATGTTCACGAACGCCAGTTCATACGGCTCGCGCAGTTCTTCGAGCATCCACAGCGCGCGAAATGCGCGCGTCTTCGGCCAGTAGAAAAGTTTCATCGGCGTCGGCCTTCTCTCATTTTCGAAAGCGACCAGGTTAGTCCCAATCAGCGCCGCCACGTGAGCGGCACGGCTGCGGGTTTACGCCGACGCGCGCCCAGATCGAGCAGATTTCTCCCGTTTATATCGAAAAAGCCTGCGTCGTTTCTCAACACCTGCCGAATTGAAGCGAGTGCGAAAAAACATTCCGCTTTCGGTGACAAAGAATGATGTATCGCCTCACAGACCCGCCTCACATTCAAAGAACGAGACAACCATGAACGCACGCGTCCCCGCCGATGCCCTGTCGCCTCGCCTCAACGAACCCGCGCTGTCCGACTATCAACTCGCCGACAACCTGAGCGCCACGGGCGGCCGAATCTTTCTGACGGGCACGCAGGCGCTGGTGCGTCTCGTGTTGATGCAGCGCGCGCTCGACCGCGCCGCGCATCTGAACACGGCCGGGTTCATTAGCGGCTATCGCGGCTCGCCGCTCGGCATGGTCGATCAGCAACTGTGGAAGGCGAAAAAGCTGCTCGCGTCGCATGACGTGCGCTTTCTGCCCGCGATCAACGAAGAACTCGGCGGCACCGCCGTGCTCGGCACGCAGCGCGTCGAGAGCGATCCGGAGCGCACCGTCGATGGCGTCTTCGCGATGTGGTACGGCAAGGGTCCGGGCGTGGACCGCGCGGGCGACGCGCTCAAGCACGGCAACGCGTACGGCTCGTCTCCGCACGGCGGCGTGCTCGTCGTGGCGGGCGACGACCACGGCTGCGTCTCGTCGTCGATGCCGCATCAAAGCGATCAGGCGATGATCGCGTGGCACATGCCGGTGGTGAATCCGTCGAACGTGGCGGACATGCTCGAATTCGGGCTGTACGGCTGGGCGCTCTCGCGCTTTTCGGGCGCGTGGGTCGGCTTCAAGGCCATTTCCGAGACGGTCGAATCCGGCTCGACCGTCGATCTCGATGCGCTGAAGACCGACTGGACCGCGCCCGATGGCTTCACGCCGCCGCCGGGCGGCCTGCATAACCGCTGGCCGGATTTGCCGAGCCTCACGATCGAAGCGCGCCTGCACGCGAAGCTCGACGCCGTGCGCCACTTCGCGCGGACCAACAGCATCGACAAGTGGATCGCGCCGAGTCCGCTTGCGAACGTCGGCATCGTGACGTGCGGCAAGGCGCATCTCGATCTGATGGAGGCGCTGCGCCGTCTCGACCTGACCGTGGACGATCTGGACGCCGCCGGCGTGCGCATCTACAAAGTCGGGCTGTCGTTTCCGCTCGAAACCACGCGCCTCGATGCGTTCGTCGAAGGGCTCGCGGAAGTGCTCGTGATCGAGGAGAAGGGGCCGGTCGTCGAGCAGCAGATCAAGGATCATCTGTACAACCGCGCGCAAGGCGCGCGGCCGGTCGTGATCGGCAAGACGACGCAGGACGGCGCGCCGCTGCTCTCCGCGCTCGGCGAATTGCGGCCCTCGCGCGTGCTGCCGGTGTTCGCGCAATGGCTCGCGCGCCACAAGCCGGCGCTCGACCGCCGCGACAAAGTGGTCGATCTCGTCGCGCCGCAGATTCTGTCCAATATCGCCGATGCCGTGAAGCGCACGCCCTACTTCTGCTCGGGCTGCCCGCACAACACGTCGACGAATGTGCCGGAAGGCTCGGTCGCGCAGGCGGGCATCGGCTGTCACTTCATGGCGTCGTGGATGGAGCGCGACACGACCGGCCTCATTCAGATGGGCGGCGAAGGCGTCGACTGGGCTTCGCACGCGATGTTCACAAAGACGCCGCACGTCTTCCAGAATCTCGGCGACGGCACGTACTTTCACTCGGGCATTCTCGCTATCCGTCAGGCCGTGGCCGCGAAAGCCAACATCACGTACAAGATTCTCTATAACGATGCCGTCGCGATGACGGGCGGCCAGCCGGTCGACGGCAGCATTTCCGTGCCGCAGATCGCGCGGCAAGTGGAGGCGGAAGGCATCGCGCTGCTGGTCGTGGTCAGCGACGAGCCCGAGAAGTACGAAGGCCACGAAGACCAGTTCCCGCGCGGCACGACCTTTCATCACCGCAGCGAACTGGATGCCGTGCAGCGCCGCCTGCGCGAAACGCCCGGCGTGACCGTGCTGATCTACGACCAGACGTGCGCCGCCGAAAAGCGCCGCCGCCGCAAGAAGGGCGAGTTCCCCGATCCGGACAAGCGCCTTTTCATCAACGAAGCTGTGTGCGAAGGCTGCGGCGATTGCGGCGTGCAGTCCAATTGTCTTTCCGTCGAGCCGGTCGAAACGGAACTGGGACGCAAGCGCCGCATCGATCAGTCGTCGTGCAACAAGGACTATTCGTGCGTGAACGGCTTCTGCCCGAGCTTCGTCACGCTGGAAGGCGCGAAGCTGAAGAAAGCGGACGGCCACGCGTTCGATCCCGCCGAACTTGCGCGCCGCGTCGATGCGCTGCCGCCGCCGCGCGCGCATCTCGATCACGCGCCGTACGACATGCTGGTGACGGGCGTGGGCGGCACGGGCGTCGTCACGGTCGGCGCGCTCATCAGCATGGCGGCGCATCTGGAGGGCAAGAGCGCGTCGGTGCTCGATTTCATGGGCTTCGCGCAGAAAGGCGGCTCGGTGCTGTCGTTCGTGCGCGTGGCGAGCGAGGACCCGCTGCTTAACCAAGTGCGCATCGACACCCAGCAGGCCGACTTGCTGCTCGCCTGCGATATGGTCGTCGGCGCGAGTCCCGAAGCGTTGCAAACGGTGCGGCATGACCGGACGAAGATCGTCGTCAACACGCACGCCATTCCGAACGCGAGCTTCGTGCAGAACCCGGACGCCAATCTGCACGCCGACGCGCTGCTCGACAAGATGCGCCACGCGGCCGGCGCGGATGCCGCCGATGCCCTGCAAACCTGCGACGCGCAAGCGCTCGCGACGCGCTTTCTCGGCGACACCATCGGCGCGAATATCGTGATGCTCGGCTTCGCGTGGCAACTCGGGCTCGTGCCCGTGTCGCACGGCGCGTTGATGCGCGCGCTCGAACTGAACAACGTGGCGGTCGCCGCGAACAAGCTGGCCTTCGCGATCGGCCGGCTCGCGGCGGCGGATATGAATGCGCTCGATGCGCTCGCGTCCTCAGCGCAGCAGAAGCGCGTCGCGATGGCGGACATGCCGCTTGCGGATCTGATCCGTGACCGCGAGCAACGGCTTCGCGCGTACGGCGGCGCGAAACACGTCGAGCGATATCGTTCGCTGATCGCGCAGGCGTCGGTCAATGAAGACGTGAAGCGCGCCGTGGCGATCACGTTCTACAAGCTGCTCGCGGTGAAGGACGAATACGAAGTCGCGCGCCTGCACGCGGACCCGGCGTTCCGCGCGGCGCTCGCCGCGCAGTTCGAAGGCGCGCCCGGCGACGCCTACACCGTGAAGTTCAACCTCGCGCCGCCCGCGTTGTCGCACGGCGCGCCGAAGAAGAAAACCTTCGGCCAGTGGATGTGGCCGGTGCTCGGCGGCCTGTCGAAGCTGCGCGCGCTGCGCGGCACGGCTCTCGATCCGTTCGGCAGAACGCTCGAACGCCGCATGGAACGCCAACTCGCCAAGGACTACGAAATCACGATGCAGCGCGCGCTCGCCAAACTCGACGCCGCCAACGCCAAGGATGTCGCGGCGCTCGCCGCGCTCTTCGAGCGCGTGCGCGGCTACGGTCACGTGAAGCTCGCGAATCTCGCGATGGTCAAACGCAGCGAGCGCGAACTCGTCGCGCGGCTCGGCATCGAGGCGGCGACGGGCGATGCCGTGCGCGCGTCCATCGAAGCGATGAAAGGCGCGTCGTCGCTGAAGGGCATTCCGGTGGTCGTCGCGAAGTGAGCGAAGTCAGTCGGCGTCGTCGTCCGGCAGCCAGTCGATGTCGCCGCACAGCACGCAGCGCTTGCCGCCGGAGCGCGTCTCGACCGAAAGCGTGACGCACGGCATCGCCTCGTTGATCGAAAGATACGGCTTCGTCACGTGCACGCGCTCGGGGTCGCCGAGCGCCGCGCGAAAGTACGGACGACGCAGCCAGTTCGCGCCCTGCGCATCGACGAGCGGCAGAAAGCGCGCTTCGTGCGCGGCGCGGTCGGCGCGCAACACGACATTGCGGCCCGACTGCCGGCCGTTCTGGTCGAGCAGGAAGCAGCGCGCGGCGTGATCGAGCGCGAGGAAGTTCCAGCACACTTCGTCGAGCGGTTCGCCCGCCGCGAGCCGTTCCGCCGCGCGCTCGAACGCCCGCACGTAGGGCTGAAGCCGCGTCGCGACACGCCGCTCGCGCGCTTCCGTCTGCAAGCGATACCGCTCCGTCAATTCGCCGATGATGTTCTGCGCATGCACGCCGTCCGCGAGTCCCGGATGCGGCCGCGCGAAGAAAAAGCCCTGCACGAAGTCCGCGCCGCTCGCGAGCGCAAGCTGCGCCTCGTGCTCGGTTTCGACGCCCTCGATCAGCACGAGCTTGCCCGCCTCGTGCAGCAGCGAGACGATGCCCGACAGCACCGCTTCCATGTTGCGCCGCTGCTTGCGCGTGCGCTCCGACAGCGGCGCATGCACGTTGTGGCCGGCGTGCGACAGCATCACGCGGTCGAGCTTGACGATATCCGGATCGAGTTGCCAGATCCGTTCGATGTTCGTGTGTCCCGCGCCGAAGTCGTCGAGCGCGATCAAAAAGCCGTGCTCGCGGAACTGCTGCACCGCCTGCGCGAGACGCTCGATGTCCCCGGCGCTCTGCTCCAGCACTTCGAGCACGACGCGGCGCGGCTCGATATGCAGCCGCTTCAGATTGGCGAGCAGCGCGGCCGCGTGATACGGCTCGGTCAGCGCGCCGGGATGCACGTTGAGGAACAGCCATTCGTTCTGCGCGCCGAGCATCTTGAAGTTTTCGAGATGCAGCGCCTGCGCGAGGCGGTCGATCTGCAAGGCTTCGCCGACGCGCGACGCCTGCGCGAACACATCGACCGGCGGCACCGGGCGATCGAGCGCGTCGTGCGCGCGCAGCAGTCCTTCGTAGCCGACCGCGCGCATGTGCGAAAGGCTGAACACCGGCTGGAAGACGCTCGAGAGCGTCCACTCGCCATGCTCGACCGAATAGCGGTCCAAACCCGACATCACGCCGAGTTCGAAGCTGCGCGCGGAGAGTGTCGTCTTTTCGGGATTGGCGATCACCATGTGGATGCCCTCGCGCGCGTGCCGCGCGCTTCCTGCTCCGGCCCCGCGCCGGTCCCGCCCGATACCGTTTTCATAAGAACAGCCCTCGATGATCTCGTCGGGAGTCTCGCGTCCCGTGGCAGTCGATAAAGCAAGGTCCATGCGCGGGAAGCCGCCGTGTTTGTCGGGCGTTCGCAGGCTTCGTGCACCGCGAGCGGGCGGCGAACGCATGCACGCGCACCGCGCAAGTGCGTCGCGCAAAACATGCCGTGGACCAAGCGTCGGGCTACACTCTCGCGTCGTCTCGAAAATGAACGGACGCCCGCGCGTCCGCATCCGGCATGGAAATCGTCTTCACCGTTCTCATCCTGCTGATGATCGTGGCGCTATCCGGCGTCGGTCTCAGCCTGCTGCCGGTCAAGCTGCCGCTGCCGCTCATTCAGATCGCCATCGGCGCGATGCTCGCGTGGCCCGGCTTCCGGCTGCATGTCACGTTCGATCCCGAACTGTTCATGCTGCTGTTCATCCCACCGCTGCTGTTCGCGGACGGCTGGCGCATTCCGAAACGCGAGCTGTATCTCGCGCGCCGCGCCGTTCTCATGCTGGCGCTCGGGCTCGTGTTCATCACCGTGGGCGCGCTCGGCTACTTCCTGCACTGGATGATTCCCGCGATGCCGCTTCCCGTCGCCTTCGCGCTCGCGGCCGTGCTTTCGCCGACCGATGCCGTCGCGCTCACGGGCATCGCCGGGCGCAACCGCATTCCGGCAAACCTCATGCATATTCTGGAAGGCGAAGCGTTGATGAACGACGCCTCGGGCCTCGTCGCGCTGAAGTTCGCCATCGCGGCCGCGCTGACCGGCGTGTTTTCGCTGCACGAGGCGGCCATCAGCTTCGTCGTGATCTCGGTGGGCGGGCTTGCGATCGGCGCGGCGATCAGCTGGATCGTGACCGAGATTCCGGCGCGCGTGCTCAAGTTTTCCGAAGACGACGACCCCGCCGCGGGCGTGATCCTGACCGTGCTGATTCCGTTCGCCGCCTATGTGATCTCGGAGCGCGCGGGCTGCTCGGGCATCCTCGCGGCCGTTTCCGCCGGAATGATGATGAACATCCAGAGCCTGCGCGCGACCATTCCGAGCGCCGTGCGCGTGCGGATGACGAGCACGTGGACGATGATCGAGTTCGTGTTCAACGGCATGGTGTTCATCCTGCTCGGCTTGCAGTTGCCGCACATCATCGGGCGCGCGTTGATCGAGGCGCATCAGGACGGCAACGCGCAAGTCGGTCTTCTGATCGGCTATGTGATCGCGACGGTGCTCGCGCTCTATGCGCTGCGCTTCGCGTGGGTGTATTGCCTGCGCTGGGTCGCGAGCCGCAGCGCGGCGAAGGTCGGCATCGAAAGCGCCGCGCCCGGCTTGCGGACGCTCGCGCTGACGACGATCGGCGGCGTGCGCGGCGCGGTGACGCTCGCGGGCGTGCTCTCGCTGCCAGTCACGCTCGATAACGGCGCGGCGCTCGCGGGGCGCGATCTGGCGATTTTCATCGCGTCGGCGGTGATTCTCGCGTCGCTCTTGATTGCGGTCGTCGGCTTGCCGGTGGTGCTGCGCGGCGCGAAGCGCGAGCGCAATCCGCATGCGGCCGAGGAGCGGCTCGCGCGTCGGCGCGCGGCGCAGGCGGCGATCCGCGCCATCGACGAAACGCACGCGCTGCTCACCGACGACATGGACGAAGCCGCGTCCGCCCGCTGCGCGGATTCGACGGCCCGCGTGATGGACACGTACCGGCTGCGGCTGGAATCGCTCGGCGACGAGGAAGCGCCGCGCGTGGCGGCGAGACGAAGCGAGATCGTGGAAACGCGGCTCAGAATGGCGGCGCTGCGGGCGGAGCGCGCGGAACTGCTACGGCTGAGAACCGATCAGGCGATCAACGATGAGACGCTGAACAAGCTGATGCGGGAGATCGACCTTTCGGAGACGGCGATTGTGAATCGGAAGCGGGGGACGACGGCTTGAAGGGGGCGGCGTGGCGGGGGCACGCCCATCGCATCGCAGAAGGTGATGCCTACTGGCTTCGACGACGCGTCAGACCAGGCGGCAGCACGGAACCGCGCCAAAGTGATTCGTGACTCGGCGCGGGCGGGAAGTGGCGCGTGGACGTTTCTGATCGGCACCAACGACACGTTAATCACGCGCAAGCAGAAGTTGCTGTGATGATCGCGCGTACGGTGTCTCATGCGTCGAGCCACCGTTCGCGCCGCGAGCGCCAACGACGCGTCAGACCTTCGAATTGCGTGAAGAGTGACGCCGCTAGCGTATTGGCGCTTGGGCCTCGGCGCGGGCGCAACGCAGTTCGCAGCCAACGCTTGAGCATGGTCGTCGAGATTAGCGTCGAACGCCATGACACGCGCGAATCAGCGCCTTGAGCGTCGACTTCGCGCCGCACCGGGCGGAAGCCAACCACACATCAAACGACACCCGCCCCGCGCCGCCGCAGGATCGCATAGAAAATGATCGCGCCGAACGTCGCCGTGCCGATGCCGCCGAGCGCGAAACCGCCGAGCTTCAGCGTGAAATCGCCTGCGCCGAGCACGAGCGTCACCGCCGCGACGATCAGATTGCGGTTATCGGAGAAGTCCACCTTGTTGACGACCCAGATGCGCGCGCCCGTCACCGCGATGAGCCCGAACACGACGATCGACACGCCGCCGAGCACCGGGCCAGGAATCGTCTGGATCAGCGCGCCGAACTTCGGCGAGAAGCCGAGCACGATGGCGAACAGCGCGGCGATCACGAACACGAGCGTCGAGTAGATCTTGGTGACCGCCATGACGCCGATGTTCTCCGCGTAGGTCGTCACGCCCGTGCCGCCTGCAAAGCCCGAGACGATGGTGGCGAGCCCGTCGCCGATGAACGCGCGGCCGATGTACTTGTCGAGGCTGCGTCCCGTCATCGCGCCGACCGCCTTGATGTGGCCGAGATTTTCCGCGACGAGAATGATCGCGATGGGCGCGAGCAGCGTCATCGCCTGAGGCTGGAAGACCGGCGCGGTGAAGTGCGGCAGGCCGAACCACGCGGCGTTCGAGACGATGCCGAAGTCGATCGGCTTGCCCATGCCCATGCCGTTGGTCAGCACCGCGTAGATGATGTACGCAATCGCGAGGCCGATCAGAATCAACAGGCGCTGCGCCATGCCGCGCGCGAACACCGCGACGCCGCCGACGCACAGCACGGTGACGAGCGCCATCCACGAATCGAAGTTGCTGCCGCTCACGCCTTTCACGGCGATAGGCGCGAGGTTCAGCCCGATCACGCAGACGATCGAGCCGGTGACGACGGGCGGCATCAGCGCTTCGATCCAGCGCGTGCCGACTGCCGCGACGATCGCGCCGATGACCGCATACGCCACGCCGCACGCGATGATGCCGCCGAGCGCGACCGGAATGTTGGGGTTCGCGCCGTGTCCGGAGTAGCCCGTGACCGCGATCACGAGCCCGATGAACGCGAAGCTGGAGCCGAGATAGCTCGGCACGCGTCCGCCCACGAGCACGAAGAACAGCAGCGTGCCGATGCCCGACATGAAGATGCAGAGATTCGGATCGAAGCCCATGAGGAGCGGCGCGAGCACGGTGGAGCCGAACATCGCGACGACGTGCTGGACGCCCATCGCGATCATTTGCGGCCAGGGCAGGCGCTCGTCAGGCCCGACGACGCGCCCGCCTTCGGCATTCGGCTGCTCGGGCCAGCGCGGGAAATAGGAATCGGACATGGGCAGCTCTCCTTCTCGGCGATGATGCGCCGGCCACGCGGCGCGCTTGATTCTTCGGACAGGCGCGAGTGTACGGAGTGGGCTGGACCGAGGCAAGCGAGCCGAAAATCGGTGTTGCTTATGCGATGTTGGGCGCGGTTTCGCGGAGGTTGGGCTTGCGTGGCGTTGTCGCGTGGTGTTGCGGGCGTGGTCGCCGGATGTGATTCCGACCGGGATTTGCGCGAACCGGCAGCGGCCTGCGAACGCCGTTTCAAGCGGCGTTCGCTCAATGCGACGACGCGCGCACCGGCATCAGCCTGTGGGCGAATGCGGATCTTTCCGCGCGCCTACAGGCGACGTTGCGTGCGTGATCTGCGAACGCTGTTTCAAGCGGCGTTCCCGTGATGCGACGACGCGCGAACCAGGACCGGCCCGCGGGCCGTCAGTGCGCCCGCCGCCGTCCGCTTACGCGCGCCCTTCCAGCTCGAACACCGCCACCGCGCCCTTCAAATGCTCGGCCTGATCCGCCATCGCCCCAGCCGCCGCCGCGGCCTGCTCGACGAGCGCCGCGTTCTGCTGCGTCACCTGATCCATCTGCGCGACCGCGCGATTCACCTGCTCGATGCCCGCGCTCTGCTCGTGCGACGCCGCCGAAATCTGCGCCATGATGCCCGTCACGCGCTGCACCGCTTCCGTGACTTCCGCCATGGTCGCGCCGGCGCGCTCGGCGATCGCCGCGCCGCTGCCCACGCGCGCCGTGGAGGCTTCGATTAGTTCCTTGATCTCCTTCGCCGACATCGCGCTGCGCTGCGCGAGCGAGCGCACTTCGCCCGCCACGACCGCGAAACCGCGCCCTTCCTCGCCCGCCCGCGCCGCTTCGACGGCTGCGTTCAACGCGAGAATGTTCGTCTGGAAAGCGATGCCTTCGATCACCGCGATGATGTCCGTCATGCGCTTGCTGCCTGCCGCCAGTTCGCGCATGTTGTCGACCACTTCGCCGACCAGTTCGCTGCCGCGCGCCGACACGTCCGACGCGCCGCGCGCGAGCGTGGTGGCTTCGTCGGCATTGCCCGCGTTCTGGCGCACGGTGGCGGTGAGCTGCTCCATGCTCGACGCGGTTTCTTCCAGCGACGCCGCCTGTTCCTCGGTGCGCTGCGAGAGGTCGGTGTTGCCCTGCGCGATCTCGCGCGATGCGAACAGAATCGACTCGCTCGCGTGGCGAATGCCGCCGACGATTTCCGCGAGCTTGCTGCTCATGTTGCCGAGGCTGTGCAGCATGCTGCTTTCGTCGCCGGGACGCGTCTCGACGCGCGCGGTCAGGTCGCCCTGCGCGATGCGATTGGCGATCTGCGCCGCATACGCCGGCTCGCCGCCGAGCTGCGCGGCAAGACGCCGGCCGATGACCACCGCGAGCACCGCGCCCGCCGCCATCGCGCCCAGAACGAGCGCGAGCAACACGACGCGCATGGTTTCGTACTCCGCGGCCGCGCTCGCGCGCGCCGCCGTCGCACGCGCACGCTTGTACTCGACGAGCCGCTCCAGCACGTCGCGCGCCTTTTCGCTCGCCGCAATCGCGCGTGCGATCAGCCCCATCTGATCGACGTCGATGGGCATGGGCTTCACGCCCATCTGCATCTGCACGATCTCTTCCCACGCGGCGACCGACTGGCTCGCGGCGTCGTAGAGCGCCGAGCCTTGCGGCGTGGAGAGCGTCGGGCGCATGCGCTCGAACGCGCGATGCATCGCGGCGAGCGATTCGCCCATATCGTGTTTGAGCTTCTGCTTGCCGGCGTCGTCGGCGAAGGTGAGGTTGGCGGCGTCGAGGTCCGTGTTGACCTTGTGCTTGTTGATTTCCTCGGCCCGGTAGAGGCCGTCCATGTGACGGTCGCCGATTTCCTCGACCAGGCTATGCATCTTGGCAAGCGACACCACGCCGGTTCCGCCCACGCACGCCGTGAACAGAATCACGACCGCGAACGACAACAACAGCTTGCTCAAGACCGACAGGCGGTCAAACCCTTTCATCGATGTCTCCGTATGTCGCGAGCGGACACGTCGAACGCAGCGGACGCGCTCGCATTCGGTGGCCGGCTCCCTTCCGCGCCCCGCAGACGACGCCCGCGGACAACGCTTCTCGCCGCTGCAATGCCGGCGTTGCGCGATACATGTCACGCACAAGCAGGCTTTACGGCGTTCGCGACGCGTTCTTGAGTGCGGGATACCGGCTATATGACGGAAACGTCGCCGCGCATGCCGGCATGGAAGACGCCTTTCTTGTTGCTAACAAGCAGGCGATTAGGAGACTTCCTACTTTTCGGATTTATCGTATATAAGGGCGCGATGCCGCCACGTATGCTGCGTTCGTGCATATCCCCATGTATATGCACGAAGTCGTTGCAACTCTCCGATTACCGCCCTCGTTCCCCGGCTTGGGCGGTTCTTTTTTGGTTCGCCGTTTTCTTGCATGGCAGCGGCCGCTTACTGGCGCACCGGCTTCTTCGCCAGCTTGCGCTGCAACGTGCGCCGGTGCATGTTGAGCGCGCGCGCCGTCGCCGAGATATTGCCGTTGTTCTCCGCGAGCGCCCGCTGGATATGCTCCCACTCCAGCCGCGCCACCGAAAGCAGCGTCGGGTGCTCGATCGCTTCCTCGGCCGTCTGCTCGCTCGCCTCTTCCTGAAGCGCCAGCAGAATCGATTCGACGTTCGCGGGCTTCGCCAGATAGTTGTCCGCGCCGTCTTTCACCGCTTGCACGGCCGTCGCGATGCTCGCGTAGCCGGTCAGCACGAGAATGCGCGCATCCGGTTGCAGGTCGCGCAACGGGGCGACGAGGCGCAGCCCGGAATCGTTGCCGAGATGCAAGTCCACTGTGATCTGACCGAACTTGTGCTGATTGGCGAGCTTCACGGCTTCTTCCGCGTTGTGCGCCTGATGCGCCGTGTAGCCGCGACGCGCCAGCCCGCGCGCCAGAATGCCCGAGAAGACTTCGTCGTCGTCGATGATCAGGAAGTTGTTATCGCTCATGGTTCATTTCTCCTTGTATCTCTTTGCCGAGCGCGTTCACGCCGCGCCGCTCGATTCCGTTCGCGCCGCCGCGACCGGCGCCGCCGCCGCGCCCCGGTTCGGCACCCTGAGCACGGCACGCGTGCCGTGCGGCTCGGCCTCCAACAGTTCGATGGAGCCGTTGAGCCGCGCCGCCGCCGCGAACGCCAGATAGAGCCCGACGCCGTGGCCGCCCTGCGTGCTGTCGACAGGACCCGCGCCGAGCGACGCGCGCAGCGCGGGCGGAATGCCCGGGCCGCGATCGCACACTTCGAAGCGCACGTACCGCGCACTCTCTTCCGTTTCCGCCACGGCTTGCAGCGTCACGAACTCGCTGCTCGCGCGCGCGGCGTTGTCGAGCAGGATCGTGAGAATCTGGCCGACGGCCACCGCGTCGTCGATGGACGCGGTCGCCGGCGCTTCGCCGACTTGCTCGAACTTCACCTGCGGATGCCGCAGCCGCCATTGCTCGATGAAACTCGCGAGCCATTCGTCGAGCGGCTGCCGGTTGGACGGCCCGCTCGCCCGGCTGCGCAGCCGCGCGAGCGCCGACGTGCAGAGCGCCATCTGCTGCTCGAGCAGTTCGAAGTCGTCCGCGTACGGCGCGAGGTTGCGGTCGTGCGCGGCGGCATCGCGCAATTCTTCGGAGAGCATCGCAATGGTGGACAGCGGCGTGCCCATTTCGTGCGCGACGGTCGCCGCCTGCACGCCGAGCGCGACGGCGCGTTCATCGCGCAGATGACGCTGCTGGGCGTCGGCGAGCGCGGCGTCGCGCAGGCGCAGCGCCCGCGACATGCGCGCGACGAACCAGCCGATCAAGCCCACGCTCACCATGAAGTTGACCCACAGGCCGAGGCGGAAATAGTCGAAGAGATTCGCCGGATTCTCGATATTGAGCGGCACGTAGTTGTAGCTGAGAAGCGCGTAACACGCGACGGCGAAGAGCGCGAGGCACGCCATCATGTGCCACGGGAGAATGGCGGCGGCAATGGCAAGCGACGGCAGATACAGCGTGACGAACGGATTGGTCGCGCCGCCCGACAAGAAGAGCAGGGCCGACAGCGCGCCGAGATCGACGCACATCTGCCCGAAGAGTTCGAGATTCGTCTCGGGCCGCGCCCGCGCGACGCGCAGCCACGTCAGCCCGTTGAAGACCATCTCCAGCGCGATCACGAGCAGCATGGCCGGCAGCGGCAGATTCGCGCCGAGCCAAATCTGCACGACGGCGATGGTCGTCAACTGGCCGATGATCGCGAGCGAACGAAGCCAGAACAGATGGCCGAGGTTGACGCGACCGGTATTCGTTATGCGATGCATGTGCCTTCGAGTGCGCGCCGGCAGCGAAAGTGCGCGCCGGCAAGTCGTGGTTCATGCGGCATTATCCCGCTTGCGCGCGCCGCCGAACCGCCGATGGCGCGATTTGTCGCACCCCGCGCGGCATGTGCTCTGCTAACCCGAAATGCCGGCCTTTTTCATTTCCGCCAGCAGGCACGCCCGGCACAGACACGCTTCGCCCGCGCGCAGGCGCTCGGCCGGCAACGCGGGCAGCGACGCGCACCAGCAGGCGGCATCGCCCGAAAGCGAGCCGCATCGGAACGTCGCGCCGCAGCGGGTGCAGACGGCGCCCGGCGCGGGCGGTGCAAGCGGTGGCTTCGTCATGGTGACGCATTCGTGACATCGAGCGATGAACGATGATCGCACGTTGCCGGCGGCGCCGGAAAACGCGGGCGGCGTCGCGGCAAAACGTCATATCGCCTCGCATCGGTCCTGTACAATTCCGCCTGTTTAACGCTCTTCGCCTCGACTGCCGCCATGTCCGACCTTCCCGACCTCACGCAGATCGCGCCTACCCTGAAAGCTGAAATCCTGGCCGAGGCGCTGCCCTATATCCGTCAATATCACGGCAAGACGGTCGTGATCAAATACGGCGGCAATGCCATGACCGAAGAGCGCCTGAAGCAAGGCTTCGCGCGCGACGTCATTCTGCTGAAGCTCGTCGGCATCAACCCGGTGATCGTCCACGGCGGCGGCCCGCAGATCGACCAGGCGCTGAAGAAAATTGGCAAGCAGGGCACGTTCATCCAAGGCATGCGCGTCACCGACGAAGAGACGATGGAAGTCGTCGAATGGGTGCTCGGCGGCGAAGTGCAGCAGGACATCGTCACGCTCATCAATCACTTCGGCGGCCACGCGGTCGGTCTCACCGGCAAGGACGGCGGCCTCATCCACGCGCGCAAGCTGATGATGCCGGACCGCGACAATCCCGGGCAGTTCATCGACATCGGTCAAGTGGGCGAAGTCGAAGCCATCAACCCGGCTGTCGTGAAGGCGCTGCAGGACGACGCATTCATTCCCGTCATTTCGCCCATCGGCTTCGGCGAGGACGGCCTCTCGTACAACATCAACGCGGATCTGGTCGCGGGCAAGCTGGCGGTCGTGCTGAACGCCGAAAAGCTCGTCATGATGACCAACATTCCCGGCGTGATGGACAAGGAAGGCAATCTGCTCACGGACCTTTCGGCGCGCGAGATCGACGCCCTGTTCGCCGACGGGACCATCTCGGGCGGCATGCTGCCGAAAATCTCGTCGGCGCTGGATGCCGCGAAGAGCGGCGTGCGCTCGGTGCATATCATCGACGGGCGCATCGAGCATTCGGTGCTGCTCGAAATTCTGACCGAACAGCCGTTCGGCACGATGATCCGCTCGCATTGAGCTTTGATTGAGCCCCGCTCATTTCATGACGACGCCCGCCTCCGCGCGGGCGTTTCTTTTCGCGCAATGAATTCGCATCCCACTTCCCGCCGCCGCCGCGTCGAGCCGCGCGTCCCGGTCTGGCTCTTCGATCTCGACAACACGCTGCATCACGCGTCGCATCAGATTTTCCCGGCCATCAATCGCGCGATGACGCAGTACATCATGGACCGGCTCGGCGTCGATGTGGACGAGGCGAACCGGCTGCGCGTCGGCTATACGGTGCGATACGGCGCGACGCTCGTCGGGCTCGTGAAGCATCACGGCGTCGATCCGGCCGACTTTCTGCACGTCGTCCACACGTTCGCCGATCTTCCGTCGATGCTGCGCGCCGAGCGCGGCATCGGCCGCATGCTGCGTGCGCTGCCGGGCCGCAAGATCGTGCTGACCAACGCGCCGTCCGTCTATGCGCGGGCCGTGCTCGCGGAACTCGGCATCGAGCGGCTATTCGAGCGCGTGATCGCCATCGAGGACATGCGCGAAGGCGATCGCTGGCGCTCGAAGCCCGATGCGCCGATGCTTCGCCGTGCGATGCGGCGCGCGCGCGTGCGTCTCGCCGATGCGATTCTCGTCGAAGACACGCGCGGGCATCTGAAAAGCTATCGGCGGCTGGGCATTCGGACCGTGTGGATAGTCGGGCATCTGCCGGCCGCGCGCACGTCGGCGGGCGCGGTGTCTGTGCGCTTGCCGGGCGCGGGCAGGCCGCATTATGTGGATCGCACCGTGCAGTCGTTGCGCGCGCTGACGCTCGGCCTGCGCGGCGGCGCGCTCGGGCGGCCACCGGCTAGATCCTGAACAGACGCCGCGCGAGAATATCTTCGAGGTCCGAACGCATATCGACGACGAGATGCACGTAGATCGTGTCGTCGTCGACCTTGTAGATGATTCGGTTCGTCCCGCTAACGACTTCGTAATACCCCGTCATGCGAAAGTCGACGAGTTCCGGCGGCGTCGCGCCCTTGCGCGGCGAAGCCTCGATGTCCGCGACGGCATCCGCTATTTTGTCGCGCGTCGCTTTCCATGCGGTGCCGCCGAACTTGTTGATCACGTAACGCCGGAAGTCCTGCAGGTCTTGTCGAACGGGATCGAGAAAGACGGTCTTCATTTGAGGCCCTCTTCCTTGTCGAGCCGCTCGATCTCGGCGAAAAAATCGCCCGCGCTGATGCAATGTCCCGCCTCGATATACTTCTGCCCCATCGCCAGAATCTTGAGCAGCGCGACGGTCTGATGCAGGTCCTCGTAGGACTGAACGTCCTGCACGACAACCTTCGCTTCGCCGTTCTGCGTAATCAGCATCGGCTCGCGGCTCTCCACGACGTTGCGGATCATCTCGGCTGCGCGGCTCTTCAAATGACTCAGCGGTCTGACGCGACTCGGTTTCATGTCGATTCCCGGCAAGGCGCGATGCCTAGACAATATAGACAGAAAACGACGCGCCACCCAAGCCGGCGACCGCCGTCACGATTAGCGGCTTTATTACGTTTTCCGCTATACTTCACCGCTTGACAGAATTGAACACGCGCCGATTTGCTGACTCGATTGCGGGCGCGCGAACCAGGGCATCGGCATTGCTCCGGTTCACTATAAATGCGGCTAAAGAGGTCGTCAGCCGCGCCTATCTTCCGCTTCTTCGCGCCCAGCCGACACCGTTTAGCCGCCCAGTAAAGGCGGAATGAATGGAATCCATCGGCATCGTCACTCCCCAAACTCTGCGTTTTTCCGAGCCGCTCGTGCTTCAGAGCGGCAGCTCGCTCGGCGACTACGAACTCGTCGTCGAAACGTACGGTGAACTCAACGCCGCGCGCTCGAATGCGGTGCTCGTCTGCCATGCGCTCAACGCGTCGCATCACGTCGCGGGCGTGTACGCCGACAATCCGAAGGACGTCGGCTGGTGGGACAACATGGTCGGACCGGGCAAGCCGCTCGATACCAATCGCTTCTTCGTGATCGGCGTGAACAATTTCGGCTCGTGCTTCGGCTCGACGGGGCCGATGAGCATCGACCGCGCGACCGGCAAGCCGTACGGCGCGCGCTTTCCCGTCGTCACGGTGGAAGACTGGGTGCATGCGCAGGCGCGCGTGGCGGACCGCTTCGGCATCGAGCGATTCGCGGCCGTGATGGGCGGCAGTCTCGGCGGCATGCAGGCGCTCGCGTGGAGCCTCATGTACCCGGAGCGGCTCGGGCATTGCATCGTGATCGCGTCGACGCCGAAGCTCTCGGCGCAGAACATCGCGTTCAACGAAACCGCGCGCTCCGCGATTCTCTCCGATCCCGACTTCCACGGCGGCGACTACTACGCGCACGGCGTGAAGCCGCGCCGGGGCCTGCGCGTCGCGCGCATGATCGGCCATATCACGTATCTTTCGGACGACGACATGGCCGTGAAATTCGGCCGCGCGCTGCGCCGGGCCGAAGGCGCGCTCGACGCGTACAACTTCAACTTCGACGTGGAGTTCGAGGTGGAGTCGTATCTGCGCTATCAGGCGGACAAGTTCGCCGAATACTTCGACGCCAACACGTACCTGCTCATCACGCGCGCGCTCGATTATTTCGATCCCGCCAAGACCTACGACGGCGACCTCACGCAGGCGCTCGCCCGCACGAAGGCGAAGTATCTGATCGCGAGCTTCACGACGGACTGGCGTTTTGCGCCGGTGCGTTCCCGCGAGATCGTGAAGGCGCTGCTCGACAACAAGCGCACGGTGAGCTACGCCGAAATCGACGCCCCGCACGGCCACGACGCCTTCCTGCTCGACGACGCGCGCTATCACAACCTGATGCGCGCCTACTACGAACGCATTGCCACGGAGATCGGCGCATGAACCAGAACACGCTTGATTCGCTCGCGCTGCGCTCGGACTTCCGGGCGATCGCTCGCTGGGTGGAACCGCGCTCGACCGTGCTCGATCTCGGCTGCGGCGACGGGTCGCTGCTCTCGCTGCTCGCGGAAGAGCTGGAAGTGAACGGCTACGGCATCGAGATCAACGACGCCGGCGTGCTCGCCTGCGCGCAGAAGGGCGTGAACGTGATCCAGCAGAATCTCGAAGACGGCCTGCGCCTCTTCGAAGACGACAGCTTCGACTTCGCGATCCTCTCGCAGACGCTGCAGACCATTCATCAGACCGCCGCGATCCTGCGCGAGACAGTGCGCGTGGGGCGCGAATGCATCGTGTCGTTTCCGAACTTCGGCTATTGGCCGCACCGGCTTTCGGTCATTCAAGGGCGCATGCCGGTGTCTAAGTCGCTGCCGTATCAATGGCATAACACGCCGAACGTGCGCGTGCTGACCATCAAGGACTTCGAGGCGCTCGCGCCGGAAGTGGGGATCGAGATTCTGGACCGCGTGGTGCTTCACGGCGGGCAGTCCATCCGTTGGGGCGCGAACTGGCGTGGTAGTCTTGCGGTCTATCGCGTGAAGCGCCGGTGATGCGACCCGGCGCATCAAGCATCGACAACGCTTTTCCAACATCGACATGCCCGACACGCCACACGAGGCGCCCGCTCTAACTGCTCACGAAGAACATCCCCGCTGGCACGCGTTTCTCAACGCGCGCATTCTGATTTGCGTGTTTCTCGGCTTCACGTCGGGATTGCCGCTTTTCACGCTGCTGAGTCTGTTGCAGGCGTGGCTCACGAAAGAGCACATCGACGTCAAGCAAATCGGTCTGTTCGCGTTGCTCGGGCTGCCTTATACGTGGAAATTCGTCTGGGCGCCGCTGATGGACCGCTACGTGCCGCGCCTGCCGTTCTGGCGGCCGGGGCGGCGGCGCGGCTGGATGCTGGTCACGCAAGTGCTCGTGACGCTGGCCATCGGCGCATTCGGCTTCGTTTCGCCGCGTGAGGACATCTGGACGGTGGCCGCCATCGCCGGTCTGCTCGCGTTGTTCAGCGCGAGCCAGGATATCGCCATCGACGCTTACCGGCGCGAACTGCTCGCGGACACCGAACAGGGGCTCGGCAACGCGGTCCACGTCAATGCATACAAAGTGGCGGGGCTCGTGCCGGGATCGCTCGCGCTGATTCTTGCCGGCTTCCTGCCGTGGAAGACGGTCTTCATCGTGACGGCCTTGTTCATGCTGCCGGGCATCGTCACCACGTTCGTCGTGAAGGAACCGGCCGTTCACGGCACGCCGCCGAAAAGTCTGCGCGATGCGGTCATCGAGCCGTTCCACGAATTCGTCACACGCGACGGCTGGCGCTCCGCGCTTCTCGTGCTCGGCTTCATCTTTCTCTACAAGCTCGGCGACACCATGGCGACCGCGCTCGCCACCAAGTTCTTCCTCGACCTCGGCTTCACCACAATGCAGCTCGGCGTGATCGCGAAGACGGTCGCGTTCTGGACGAGCCTCGCGGGCGGCATCATCGGCGGCGTGTTTCTGGTGAAGATCGGCATTGCGCGCGGGCTGTGGATTTTCGGCGTGTTGCAGATCGTCGCGACATTCGGCTTCGCGTGGCTCGCGAAGATCGGGCCGTCGCCGGTCGCGCTCGCGGTGCTGTACGGCTTCGAGACGTTCGCCACAGGGCTCACGCTCGCCACGTTCACCGCGTACATCGCGAGCACCACTGACCCGCGCTATACCGCGACGCAATTCGCGCTTTTCACGAGCCTGGCGGCGGTGCCGCGCACGGTCGTGTCCGCGCTGAGCGGCTTTATCGTCGCGCGGACGGGCTGGTTCGAATACTTCCTCGTCTGCATCGCGCTCTCGATTCCGGGCATGTTACTGTTGCCGATCATCGCGCCCTGGAGACCAAAACGATGACGGTGCGCATATCGACTCACCGTGCGGGCCGCGTGCTCGCGCGGACGCTTGTCTGCGCGCTCGCTTGCGCCTCGCTCGCATCGACGTGCGCCCATGCGCAGGACGAAGAGCGCGTTCCCCCGCCTTATACCGCGCCGGACAACCAGATCCGCTTCGGCAACACCGCGCTTTTTCGCAATCTCATTCCGCCCGCGGCGCTGGAGCAGCAATCCGCCGACGCGTACGCCGCCATCATCCACGAGGCGGAGCGCAACAAGCGGCTGCTGCCGAACGACAACGCGCTGGTGAAACGCGTGCGCGATATCGCGAATCACGAGATTCCGTTCGCGCTCAAGTGGAACGACCGCTCGAAGAACTGGAAGTGGGAAATCAACGTCGTGCGGTCGAACGAGGTCCGCATGTACTGTCTGCCGGGTGGGAAGATCGTCGTGTATAGCGGCTTGATCGAGAAGCTGCACCTGAACGACAACGAGATCGGCATGATGATGGGCCACGAGATCGCGCACGCGCTGCGCGAACACGCCCGCGAGCGGCTCGGCCGGCAGCAGGCCGAGCAACTGACCGCCGGAACGATGCCGCAGCTCTTCGGCTTCGCGGATGTCGGCTCGACGCCGCTCGGCATCGGCGATCAACTGCTCGCCATGCGCTATTCGCCCGCCGACGAGACCGAAGCCGACGTGATCGGCAGCGAGATCGCCTCTCGCGCGGGCTACGATCCGCGCGCCGCCGTCACGCTGTGGAACAAGATCGATACCGCCACGCGCCGCGAGGACAATGGTTTCGTCTGGATGCATCCGTACGGGCCGGACCGCAAGCAGGACCTGGAGAAACGCATGCCCGACATGATGCCGCTTTATGCGAAAGCCATCGGCAAGAGTATCGATGCGTTGCCGAACTACGCGGGCATGGGGCGGTTCAAGAAGAGCGGGCGGTGATCACTTCCGGCCGACCTTCCAGTCGTAGTCGATCGTCAGCGGCGCGTGATCGCTGAACTTGATGTCGCGGAAAATCGACGTACTTTTCGCGGTCGCGGCGACCTCTTTGGTCGCGATATGATAGTCGATGCGCCACCCGACGTTCTTCGCGTACGCCTGACCGCGATTACTCCACCACGTGTACTGCTCGGGCCGCTGGTCGAGCGTGCGGAACACGTCCACATAGCCGACTTCATCGAACAGCTTCGTGAGCCACGCGCGTTCCTCCGGCAGGCAGCCGGAATTCTTCTGATTGCTCTTCCAGTTCTTGATGTCGATCTCTTTGTGCACGATGTTCACGTCGCCGCAGAGAATGACTTCGCGCTTTTTCGAAAGCTCGGCGAGATGCGGCATGAATTCGTCCATGAAGCGGTACTTCGCCTGCTGACGCTCATCGCCGCTCGATCCCGACGGCACATACACCGACACCACCGAAAGCCTGCCGAAGCGCGCTTCCACGTAGCGCCCTTCGGCGTCGAACTCCTCGCTGCCGAAACCGATGATCACGTCGTCCGGTTCGTGGCGCGCATAGACGCCCGCGCCGCTGTAGCCCTTCTTGACCGCGTGCTGAAAGTATCCCTGAAAGCCGTGCGGCGCGAGGAACTCGGGCGTCAGGTCGTCCTGCGAGCACTTGATTTCCTGCACGCAGACCACGTCGGCTGCCTGCTCGCCGAACCAGTCGAAAAAGCCTTTCTTGGCAGCCGAACGAATGCCGTTCAGATTGGCGGTGATCACGCGAAACATACGCTTCCTTTCTTCTTGATTTGAGTTACTCGACCTTCACGCCCGTAAGCGATTCCTTCGCCGGCGGGAATTCGAGCTTCATGCCCTGCAACGTGCGCAAGACGAGCTCGGCGACCATCACGTTCCGATGCGTCTTCGAATCGCCCGGAATGATGTACCACGGCGCGTAGTCCGTCGAGGTCGCGCCGAGCGCCACCGAATACGCCTGCTGATAGTCGTCCCACAGCTTGCGGGCCTCGAGGTCCGAGACGTCGAACTTCCAGTGCTTCGTCGGATCATCGATACGCGCCTGCAGCCGCTTGCGTTGCTCGTCCTTCGAGATATGCAGGAAGCATTTGACGATGGTCGTGCCCGCATCCGCGAGCAGCGCCTCGAACTCGCGGATATGGCGATAGCGGCGCTCGCATTCGTCGTCGTCGATTTGCTTCAGCACGCGCGGCACGAGCACGTCTTCGTAGTGGCTGCGGTTGAAGATCGCGAGTTCGCCCGCCATCGGCGCTTGCGCGTGAACGCGCCACAGGAAGTCGTGCGCCAGCTCGCGCTCGGTCGGCGCGCGAAACGGCACGATGCGCAGGCCGAGCGGATCGACGTCCTGAAACACGCCGCGCACCGTGCCGTCCTTGCCGCTCGTGTCCATGCCTTGCAGCACGAGCAGCACGCGCTCGCGGCGCTGGGCGTGCAGCTTCTCCTGCAACTCGTTCAGCTGCGCGCCGATTTCAGCGAGGCGCGCGCGGTCGTCGTCTTTCGCGCCTGTCGAGAACGGCTTCTGAGACGGATCGACTGAACCGATGTCGAACGCCTTGAGCTTTTTTCCGCCGTCGAAGAACGGAACGCGATAGTCGTCCAGGTCGGATTTCTTGGCCATGTTTTTTCCGCGTCAGCAATGAAAAACGGGCCGCTGCACAGATCAACCGGCAACAGCCCGTGAGTCTTACGCTCCTGAATCAGCAGACCATGCGCGACATGCGCCGCCGACTCAGCCCAGCTTTTTCTTCAGCAATTCATTGACCTGCTGCGGATTGGCCTTGCCCTTCGTCGCCTTCATGGCCTGGCCGATCAGCGCGTTGAACGCCTTCTCCTTGCCCGCGCGGAATTCGTCGACGGACTTCTGATTCGCGGCGAGCACTTCGTCGATGATCGCTTCCAGCGCGCCGGTGTCCGAAATCTGCTTCAGCCCTTTCGCCTCGATGATGCGGTCGGCCGCGGCTTCATCGGTGGCCTTCTCTTCCCAGATCGACTGGAAGATGTCCTTCGCGATCTTGTTCGAGATGGTGCCGTCCGCGATGCGTTGCAGCACCAGCGCAAGCTGCGCCGCCGACACCGGCGACTGAGCGATGTCCAGCGATTCGCGATTGAGCTGCGCGGAGACGTCGCCCATGAGCCAGTTCGCGGCGATCTTCGCCTGCGCCGCGCCCGCCTTCTCGACGACCGCTTCGAAGTACGCGGCCATCGCCTTCGACGACGTGAGCACGCCGGCGTCATAGGACGTCAGGCCGTACGTATCGACGAAGCGCTTCTGCATGTCCGCCGGCAGCTCCGGCATCTCGTCACGCACGCGCGCCACCCAGCTTTCCTCGATCACGAGGGGCATCAGATCGGGATCGGGGAAATAGCGGTAGTCGTGCGCGTCTTCCTTGCTGCGCATGGAGCGCGTTTCGCGCTTGTCCGGATCGTACAGACGCGTTTCCTGCACGACGGTGCCGCCATCTTCGATCAGTTCGATCTGACGGCGCACTTCGTACTGAATGGCTTCTTCGAGGAAGCGGAACGAGTTCAGGTTCTTGATCTCGGCGCGCGTGCCGAATTCCTTCTGGCCGACCGGACGCACGGACACATTCGCATCGCAGCGGAACGAGCCTTCCTGCATGTTGCCGTCGCAGATGCCGAGCCACACGACGAGACCGTGCAGCGCCTTCGCATACGCGACCGCTTCGGCGGCGCTGCGCATTTCCGGCTCCGTGACGATTTCGAGCAGCGGCGTGCCCGCACGGTTCAGGTCGATGCCGGTCATGCCCGCGAAGTCTTCGTGCAGCGACTTGCCGGCGTCTTCTTCCAGATGCGCGCGCGTCAGGTTGACGGTCTTTTCGTAGGCTTCCTTGCCGGCCTTTTCATTGGCCGGCACGTGGATGGTGATCTGTCCGCCCTGCACGACCGGAATCTCGTACTGGCTGATCTGATAGCCCTTCGGCAGATCCGGGTAGAAGTAGTTCTTGCGCGCGAAGATGCTGCGCGGCGCAATGTGCGCGCCGATGGCGAGCCCGAAGCGGATCGCGCGCTCGACTGCGCCGCGGTTCATGACCGGCAGCACGCCCGGCAACGCGAGATCCACGGGACTTGCCTGCGTGTTCGGCGCGGCGCCGAACTGCGTGGGCGCGCCCGAGAAAATCTTGGAGACGGTGGAAAGCTGCGCGTGCGTTTCCAGACCGATGACGACTTCCCACTGCATGTTCACACTCCCGATGCCGATGGTGCCTTGCGGTGCCAGTCGGTCGCGCGCTGAAACGCGTCGGCGACCTGGAGCATCCGGGCTTCGTTGAAATAGTTGCCGACGATCTGCAGACCGACCGGCCGATTCGCATTCGCGCCCGCGCCGAAGCCGCACGGCACGCTCATGCCCGGCAGGCCCGCGAGGCTCACGGAGAGCGTGTAGATGTCGGCGAGGTACATCTGCACGGGATCGTCGGTCTTCTCGCCGAGATTCCAAGCCACCGACGGCGCGACCGGTCCCATGATGACGTCGCACTGCTTGAACGCTTCCTGGAAATCCCGCGCGATGATGCGGCGAATCTTCTGCGCCTGCAGGTAGTACGCGTCGTAATAGCCGTGCGACAACACGTACGTGCCGACCAGAATCCGGCGCTTCACTTCCGGCCCGAAGCCTTCGGCGCGCGACTTCTTGTACATGTCGAGCAGGTCGCGGTATTCGGCCGCGCGATGCCCGTAGCGCACGCCGTCGAAGCGCGACAGGTTGGACGACGCTTCCGCCGGCGCGATGATGTAGTACACGGGAATCGAAAGCTCGGTCTTCGGCAGCGAGACTTCGACGAGCGTCGCGCCAAGGGCTTCGTACTGCTTGAGCGCAGCGTCGATGGCGGCGCGCACGTCGTCGGCGAGTCCCGCGCCGAAGTACTCCTTCGGCATGCCGATGCGCAAGCCTTTCAAAGGCTTGTCGGCGTCCTCGCTCCAGTTCTTGCCGAGATAGCGCGTGTAATCCTCGTTCTCGCGTTGCAGGCTCGTGGAGTCGCGCTCGTCGAAGCCGCCCATCGCGTTCAGAAGCAGCGCGCAGTCGGCGGCGGTCTGCGCCATCGGTCCGCCCTGATCGAGCGACGACGCGAACGCGATCATCCCGTAGCGCGACACGCGGCCGTACGTCGGCTTGATGCCGGTGATGCCGGTAAACGACGCGGGCTGGCGGATGGACCCGCCCGTGTCGGTGCCGGTCGCGGCGGGCGCGAGGCGCGCGGCGACGGCCGCTGCCGACCCGCCCGACGATCCGCCCGGCACGGCCTTCAGGTCCCACGGGTTCTTCACCGCGCCGAAGTACGAGTTCTCGTTGGACGAGCCCATGGCGAACTCGTCCATGTTCGTCTTGCCGAGACACACCATGCCGGCGCGGTTCAGGCGCTCGACAACGGTGGCATCGAACGGGCTCGCGTAGTTCTCCAGCATGTGGGAACCCGCCGTCGAGCCCCAGCCGCGCGTGACGAACACGTCCTTATGCGCGACGGGCAGGCCGGCGAGCGCACCGGCATTGCCCTGCGCGATGAGCGCGTCGGCGGCTTTCGCCTGTTCCAGCGTGAGCTCCGGATTCACGCCGATGAACGCGTTCAGCTCCTTCGCGGCTTCGATGCGTTGCAGGTACGACTGCGCCAGCTCGACGGCGGAGATCGCCTTCGAGTCGAGCGCGGCGCGCAGTTCGGTCAAGCTTTTCTGATGCATTGCAGTTCCCTGATGAGCGCGGCGCGTCACGCCGCGCGCGAGATCGTTGTTCCGATAAGTCGATGCGCCACGCTCACTCGATCACCTTCGGCACGAGATAAAGCCCGTCCTGCACGGCCGGCGCGCAACGCTGGAACTCTTGGCGCTCGATCCGCTCTGAGACTGCGTCGTCGCGCAGTCGCAGGGCGACTTCCTCGATGGCGTCGATAGGATGCGCGAGCGGCTCGATGCCTGCGGTATCGACCGCCTGCATCTGCTCGACGAGACCGAAGAAGTCGTTGAGCCGCGCAAGCGTCGGTTCGGCCTCGTGGTCGGGCAGTTCCAGCCGCGCGAGATGCGCGATGCGTTTAACGTCGGTCAGGGTCAATGACATGGGATCACCGGAGAAAAACATGAACAACTCCCGCACCAGAAACGTTCGCTGCAACAGTCAGTTACGAACCTGGCGGAAAGCCGTCGAAGCGGGGCCGAGGATGGCAAAAAGTGCCGTCCTTTTCCTATAGAAACCCCCAAATTATAAGGTATCATTACACGTTCGACCCACATCCGGATCGACCTGTCAGCGGCTTTCTCCCTGGATCATCCCTCGTCGAGAAACGTTTGCGTGGCATGTTCAATTCCGCGGTAGATTTCTGCTCGGATTTGCATTCACGGCGGCTCGTTTCGCCGTCCCGGCAAACCGTTATTTTTTCCGCTGCCGTCCCCGGCGCTCTTAGCGAGGCACGGCTACCAGCGAGACAGGATTTTTGAATGTTCGGCTTTTTGCGCAGCTATTTTTCCAACGACCTGGCGATTGATCTCGGCACCGCCAACACGCTGATCTACATGCGCGGCAAGGGCATCGTCCTAGACGAGCCGTCAGTCGTCTCCATCCGTCAAGAAGGCGGCCCGAACGGCAAGAAGACCATTCAGGCTGTCGGCAAGGAAGCGAAGCAAATGCTCGGCAAAGTGCCGGGCAACATCGAAGCCATTCGTCCGATGAAAGACGGCGTGATCGCCGACTTCACCGTCACCGAGCAGATGATCAAGCAGTTCATCAAGACTGCACACGAATCCCGCATGTTCTCGCCGTCGCCGCGCATCATCATTTGCGTGCCGTGCGGCTCCACGCAAGTCGAGCGCCGCGCCATTAAGGAAGCGGCTCACGGCGCGGGCGCATCGCAGGTGTATCTCATCGAGGAACCGATGGCCGCGGCAATCGGCGCGGGCCTGCCGGTCTCGGAAGCCACGGGCTCCATGGTCGTGGACATCGGCGGCGGCACGACGGAAGTCGGCGTCATCTCGCTCGGCGGCATCGTGTACAAAGGCTCGGTGCGCGTGGGCGGCGACAAGTTCGACGAAGCCATCGTCAATTACATCCGTCGCAACTACGGCATGCTGATCGGCGAGCAAACCGCTGAAGCCATCAAGAAGGAAATCGGCTCGGCGTTCCCCGGCTCGGAAGTGAAGGAAATGGAAGTCAAGGGCCGCAACCTGTCCGAAGGCATTCCGCGCAGCTTCACCATTTCGAGCAACGAAATCCTCGAAGCCCTCACCGATCCGCTGAACCAGATCGTCTCGTCGGTGAAGATCGCGCTGGAACAGACGCCGCCGGAACTCGGCGCGGACATCGCCGAGCGCGGCATGATGCTGACGGGCGGCGGCGCGCTCCTGCGCGACCTCGACCGCCTGCTCGCGGAAGAAACCGGCTTGCCGGTGCTCGTCGCCGAAGATCCGCTGACCTGCGTGGTGCGCGGTTCGGGCATGGCGCTCGAACGCATGGACAAGCTCGGCAGCATCTTCTCTTACGAGTGATCGCCGGCTTCGGCGTGCGCGCGGTTCGTATCGAACGCATTGTCGAAGCAGACACTCGAGCATCCCGCGTAACGCGACGCGCGCACGGCCCGGCATCAGTCCGGGCTTTTGTCGAAACAGCGTAGGGCAGGTCCCGCCACAAGCGAAACAGCCTGCCGCATCATCCACCCGCTCACGCCCTCGGCGCTGACCATGGAATACAGTCCGCCGCCACTTTTCAAGCAAGGCCCTTCGGCGCTCGCGCGCCTCATTTTCTTCGTGGTGCTAGCCATCGCGCTGCTGGTGTCGGACGTCCGCTTCAACACACTCGAAATCGTGCGCGGCATTCTCGGCGCCGGGCTCTATCCGTTGCAGCGCGCGGCGCTGGTTCCGCGCGACATCTTCATGGGCGCAGCCGATCTCGCCGTGACGAGCGCCACGCTACGCAGCGAAAACCGCAAGCTCGCCGACAAGAATCTCGAACTGTCCATCAAGGCCGGCGATGCCGCGCAGCTGAACATCGAGAACGCGCATCTGCGGGCGCTCTTGAACCTCCAGTCGCGCGCGACCACGCAAACCACGCCCGCCGAAATCCAGTACGACACGCGCGATCCATTCACGCAGAAGGTCGTGATCGGCAAAGGTTCGCAGCAAGGCATTCAGGACGGCGCGCCTGTCGTGGACGAAGAAGGCGTGATCGGGCAAGTGACGCGCGTTTTTCCGATGCAGTCGGAAGTCACGCTGCTCACCGACAAGGACCAGGCGGTGCCGGTGCAGATCGCGCGCACGGGGCTGCGCAGCGTCATCTACGGCACGCCGAAGGGCGACACGCTCGACTTGCGCTTCGTGCCGATCAGCGCGGACGTGCAAGTCGGCGACCAGCTCGTGACGAGCGGTCTCGACGGCGTGTATCCGCCGGGGCTCGCGGTCGCCAAGGTGCTGCGCGTCGACAAGCAGGCGGATACGGCATTCGCCCGCGTCGTCTGCGTGCCGGTCGCGGCGGTGCGCGGCGCGCGCCAGCTGCTCGTGCTGCATTACAACGTCAATGTGCCGCCCAATCCGGTCGAAGTGGAAGCCGCCGCAGCCGCGAAGGAAGCGAAGGAAAACAAGGGCAAGAAGAAGCCCGCAGCCAAAGCAGCGGCGGGCGCGAGCGCTCCGGCTGCCGCGTCGGCGCCGGCGAGCGCGTCGGCGGCGGCTGCGTCGGCGCCTGCCGCGAATTCCGCAGCGAAGGCGACCGCGCCGAAAGCGGCGTCGAGCGCAGCGGCCAAATCAGGCAAGAAGGCGCACGCGCCAAAACCCGCATCGTCGGGAGCCGCGCGATGAACCGTCCGCAATACATTCTCCAGCCGGTCAACCCGTACTTCATCACGTTCAGCCTGGCCGCCGCGTTTCTGCTGAATCTCGTGCCCTGGGGCCGGCTCGTCGGCGTGCCGGATTTCGTCGCGCTCGTGCTGCTCTTCTGGAACGTGCAGCAGCCGCGCAAGGTGGGCATGGGCATCGCGTTCCTGCTCGGGCTGTTGATGGACGTCCATAGCGCGAACCTGCTCGGCGAGCACGCGCTGGCGTACACGCTGTTGTCCTACGGCGCGATCACCATTCACCGGCGCGTGCTGTGGATGTCGCTGCCGGTGCAGACGTTCGTCGTCGCTCCGCTGCTTGTGGGCGCGCATCTCGTGCCGTTCATCATCCGTCTGATGACGGGCGCCGCGTTTCCCGGCTGGAGCTATCTCGTCAACGGATTCGTCGAGGCGCTGCTTTGGCCGATCGCGAGCTTCCTGCTCCTGATGCCGCAACGGCGCGCAGCCGATCCCGACGACACGCGCCCGATCTGAGCGCCGCGCGCGACACGGCGCCGATAAACGCCCGCGCGCCGACTACACTTGAATCGCGAAAGACTCGCGAACCACTCGCGAAACCCGCATGACCGAAATCAAGAACACCGAGCAACAGTTGTCGAAGTTCCGCCTGCGCGTCGCGGCGGCGGGACTGTTCGTGTTCGTCTGCTTCGGGTTGATCGGCCTGCGCTTTCTGTATCTGCAGGTGTGGCACTTCAGCAAATACTCATTGCAGGCCAACGAGAACCGCATCTCGGTCGCGCCGATCGTGCCGAACCGCGGCATCATCACGGACCGCAACGGCATCGTGCTGGCGAAGAACTACTCCGCCTACACGCTGGAAATCACGCCGTCGAAGATCAACGGCACGCTCGACGAAGTCATCGACGCGCTTTCGCAAGTCATCCCGATCGATTCGCGCGACCGTCGGCGTTTCAAGAAGCTGCTGGAGGACTCGAAGAATTTCGAAAGCCTTCCCATCCGCACGCGCCTCACCGACGAGGAAGTCGCCAAGTTCACCGCGCAACGCTTCCGCTTTCCCGGCGTGGAAGTGCGCGCGCGGCTGTTCCGGCAATACCCGCTCGGTACGACGGCGGCGCATGTGATCGGCTATATCGGCCGCATTTCGCAGCGCGATCAGGAACGCATCGACGATGCAAGCGACGCGAACGACGCGAACTCGGATCACTACGATCCGCGTCTCGACGCGAATAACTACAAGGGCACGGATTACGTCGGCAAGATCGGCGTCGAGCAGAGTTACGAAACCGAGCTGCACGGCCTGACCGGTTTCGAAGAAGTGGAAGTCACGGCGGGCGGCCGCCCGGTCCGCACCATGTCGCGCACGCAGGCGACGCCGGGCAACAACCTCGTGCTGTCGCTGGATATCGGCTTGCAGCAGGTCGCCGAGCAGGCGTTCGCGGGCAAGCGCGGCGCGCTGGTCGCCATCGAGCCATCCACGGGCGACGTGCTCGCGTTCGTCTCCGCGCCGAGCTTCGATCCGAATTCCTTCGTCGATGGCATCGACCAGCAGACGTGGGACGCGCTCAACAATTCGCCGGACCATCCGCTCCTGAACCGTCCGCTGCACGGCACGTATCCGCCGGGATCGACGTACAAGCCGTTCATGGCGCTCGCCGCGCTCACGCTGCACAAGCGCACGCCCGGCTGGGGCTTCCAGGACCCCGGCTACTTCACGTTCGGCGGCCACACGTTCCGCAACGACGTGCGTTCGGGTCAGGGCTGGGTGGACATGAATCGCGCGATCGTCGTGTCCAACGACACGTATTTCTACATGCTGGCGCGCGACCTCGGCGTGAACGCGATGGCCGGCTTCATGAAACCCTGGGGCTTCGGGCAGATTACGGGCATCGATATCGCGGGCGAGGCGCGCGGCATTCTTCCGTCGACGGAGTGGAAGCGCAAGGCGTATCGCAAGCCGGAGCAGCAGCGCTGGTACGAAGGCGAGACCATCAGTCTCGGCATCGGTCAGGGCTACAACTCGTTCACCATCCTGCAACTCGCGCACGCGACGGCGACGCTCGCGAACAACGGCGTCGTGATGAAGCCGCACCTCGTGCGCGATGTCGAGAACCCGATCAGCAAGGCGATACGCCCGGTCGTGCGCGACCCGAGCGACAAGATCGCCGTGCGTCAGCAAGACATCGACGTGATCAAGCGCGCGATGGAAGGCGTGGTGACAAACGGCACGGCGGCGAAGGTGTTCGCGGGCGCGTCGTATCTCGCGGCCGGCAAGACGGGCACGGCGCAGGTCTATTCGCTGCAAGGCGCGAACTATCATGGTCACGCGACAGCCGAGCATCTGCGCGACCACGCGCTCTTCATCGCGTTTGCGCCGGCTGAGAATCCGAAGATCGCGCTGGCGCTGATCGTCGAAAACGGCGGCTGGGGCGCGGAAGCGGCCGGCCCGATCGCGCGGAAGGTGCTCGACTATTACCTGGTGGATCGAATGAAGCCGGGCGCCGAAGCGGCTGCCGTGGCCGCCGCGGCTTCCGCGACGGAAGATGCCGGCCTGCCCGTGATCGGCGGGACGCAACCGCCGGCGGCGGCGGCGCTTCCTGCATCGGTGGCGAATCAGTCGCCGGCGTTCTCGCCGTCGGCTGCGTCTAATCCCGATGTGGCGAAGGCGGCTTCCGCGCCCGCTCTGCCGGCTGGCCGCCCCGCGTCCGCGCCCGCAGCCGCGCTGCCCGCGCTGCCCGCGTCGGCCGCGTCGGCCGCGCCGGGCCGCAAGCGCGGCAAGAAGAGCGCGCCGCCCGAGCCGACGCCCACGATGGTGCGCGGCAACGCCGAGAACGGCGTGCGCACGTTCGCGCCGACCGGCGGCATCGACGAATAAGGAAATCGGCATGCAAGTGCATCTGCAATTCGACAAGCACGTGTGGATCGAGCGCGCGAAGCGCATGTTCGCGGGCTTCGACCGGCCGCTCGCGCTGATCGTGTTTCTGCTGCTGTGCGTCGGGATCGTGACGCTCTACAGCGCCAGTCTGGACGTGCCGGGCCGCGTGGAGGACCAGCTGCGCAACATCATGCTGACGTTCGGCCTGATGTGGGTTCTCGCGAACATTCCGCCACAGACGCTCATGCGCTTCGCCGTGCCGCTTTATACGGTGGGCGTGGCGCTGCTCGTCGCCGTGGCCGCGTTCGGGCTCACGCGCAAGGGCGCGAAACGCTGGCTGAACGTCGGCGTCGTCATTCAGCCGTCCGAGATCATGAAGATCGCGATGCCGCTGATGCTCGCGTGGTACTACCAGCGCCGCGAGAGCAATATTCGCTGGTGGGATTACATCGTCGGCTTTCTGATTCTGATGCTGCCGGTCGGCCTGATCGCGAAGCCGCCGGACCTCGGCACGGCGGTGCTCGTGTTCGCGGCGGGCGTGTTCGTCATCTATTTCGCCGGGCTCAGTTTCAAGCTGATCGTGCCGGTGCTCGCGGCGGCGGTGATCGTGGTGGCGAGTGTCGCGGTGTTTCAGGACCGCATCTGCCAGCCGGAAGTCAACTGGCCGCTGATGCACGACTATCAAAAGCACCGCATCTGCACGCTGCTCGATCCGACATCCGATCCGCTCGGCAAGGGCTTTCACACCATCCAGGCGGTGATTGCAATCGGCTCGGGCGGCACGCTCGGCAAGGGATGGCTCAAGGGCACGCAGGCGCACCTCGAGTTTATTCCTGAGAAGCACACGGACTTCATCTTCGCGGTGTTCTCGGAAGAATTCGGGCTGGCGGGCGGGCTCGTGCTGCTCTTCCTCTACATGGCGCTGATCGCGCGCGGGCTGTACATCGCGGCGAACGGCGCGACCTTCTTCGGGCGATTATTGGCCGGATCGCTCACGCTCGCGTTCTTCACTTACGCGTTCGTCAATATCGGCATGGTGAGCGGGATTCTGCCGGTCGTGGGCGTGCCGTTGCCGTTCATGAGCTACGGCGGCACGGCGTTGACGACGCTGGGCGTCGCGGTCGGGCTCATCATGAGCGTCGCGCGACAGAAACGGCTGATGCAAAGCTAACGCCGCGAGCGATTACTGCGGCTGCGCCTGCGGCGGCGGCTTTTGGTGCTCCAATTCGGCGCTCAACTGCAGGTATTTGAGCTTGGCTGCCGGGTCACCCTGCGCCGCAGCCGCCGCGTAATACGCGCGCGCGACGTTGAGATTGCGCTCGACGCCATCGCCGCCGCGCTCGTAGAACGATCCCGCGACATACTGCGCCGTCATGTCGCCGCCTTGCGCGGCCTTCTTGTACCAGGTGAACGCCTGCGTGTTGTCGCGAGCGGTGCCGCGGCCGTCCAGAAACTGATTCGCGAGCGCCAGTTCCGCCTGCACGTGCCCCTGATTCGCGGCGCGCAGGAACCATCGGTGCGCTTCCGCCGGGTCTTTCTCTACGAACTCGCCGTCGTCGTACATCTTGCCGTAGACGTACTGCGCGTGCGTCATGTTCGCGTCGGCGGCGCGGCGCAGCCACTTCTTGCCCTCGGGAACATTGGCGGCGCCGCCTTCGCCGTTGAGCAGCATCATCGCGTAATTGAACTGCGCGAGACGGCTGCCCTTCTCCGCCGCGCGACGAAACTCCGAGCGCGCGGCGACGAGATTGCCCGCGTTGTAATCGGCGACGGCGTTCTGCGTCGCCAGGTCGGTCGGCTTCGGCATCCCTTGCGCGTGCGCGCCGCCCGACGTCATCAAGACGAGCGCAGCCGATGCCGCCGCCACGCCGCCACGCCAAGCGCCCTTCATGCTCTGGCCTCCTGCAACGCCTGCCGCGTCGCCTTCAAGAGCCACATCACGTCGGCGGCAATCGAAATGAGCTTGATGCCCGCTTCCGCGTACTGCCGCGCGCTCGCGACATCGAGCGCGAAAATCCCGCTGCACTTGCCCGCGCGCTTCGCGGCGTCCGCGATTTTCGTGATGGCCGCGTGCACGTCCGGATGCTTGCTATCGCCGAGATGGCCGAGGCTCGCGGCGAGATCCGCCGGGCCGATGAACAGGCAATCGACGCCCGGCGTCGCGGCGATCTCATCGACGGCGGCAAGCGCCGCCACCGATTCGATCTGCACGATCGTCGCGATCTGCTCGTTCGCGCCCGACACGTAGTCGCGCCGCATGCCGTATGCCGCCGCGCGCACCGCGCCCGCGACGCCGCGCAGCCCTTCGAGTTGCGCCTCGGTCGGATAGCGCGTGAGCCGCACGATGCGCGCTGCGTCTTCCGCCGACTGCACGTTGGGGAACATGAGCGTGCGCGCGCCGGCATCGAGCACGCGCTTGACCAGCCAGCCCTCGGCAAACGGCACGCGCACGACCGGCTCGGTCGGCAGGTGCGCGGCGGCGATCGCGCGAAGCTGCTCGACGACATCGCGGCTATCGTTCGGCGAGTGTTCCATGTCGATGCACAGCCAGTCGAAGCCGGCGTGCGCGAGCGCTTCGGCGGCATCGGCGCTGCACAGCGACAGCCACAGGCCGAAGAGCGGACCAGAATCGGCGAGACGTTGCTTGAGGGGATTGGTGAAGGTGCTCATCGCGCGGCTCCGTGGGAGCGCGATTGTCGCGATGCGAGGAATAGGCACGACTCAAAGAGTGACGGCATGTTGCGCTCCGGATGATCGACATGCACTGCGTGGCGTCGGCCAGAGTTGGCCGACTCACCGAGCGATCATACCGTGACAACGGCGCGGGCGTTCGCCGCACCATGAACGCTTATGAGCGCTTACGCGCGCTCCACGTCCGCCCAGCAGTTCGGCGTTTCGTAGAGCCGCACGCGCTTGAGCTTGAGATCGACGCCATAGTGGGCGTCATAGACATCCGCGAGGATGCGGAACGCGACCGCCGCCATGTTCTCGACGGTCGGAATGCGGTCGAACACGACGGTCTTGTGATCCGCCATCGATTGCAGGAATTCGCGCAATTTCACGTCGCCTTCATAGACGATGAACGCGTGATCCCACTTGTTGACGAGATGCTCCATCGCGAGCGACTTCACGTCGGCGAAGTCCATCACCATGCCGCGATCCGGCGCGCCTTCCGTATCGACGAGTTCGCCTTGCAGCGTGATTTCGAGCACGTAGCGATGCCCGTGCAGATTGCGGCACTGGCTGCGGTGATCGGGAATGCGGTGGCCCGCATCGAATTCGAGTTTTCGGGTAATCGTCTGCACGTCGGCTCGATCGTCTTTCAGGGGATGTTCAGATATTTGTGCGTCTGCATCGACAGCCGCCATTTCGGATGCCGCTTGCACCAGTCGATCGCGAGCTTCGTATTGATGTCGCGCGACGGGCCGTCCATCGGCTGCACGAGGAAGTACTCGAAGTCGAGCTTCTCGTACTCCGCGAGCCGTTGATTGTCCTGCGGCATCACGACCTTCAGTTCGTTGCCCTTTGTCACGACGAGCGGCGCGTCGGCTTTCGGGCTCACGCAAATCCAGTCGATGCTGTCGAGCACGGCCATCGAGCCATTCGTTTCGATCGCGATTTCGAAGCCCGCCGCGTGAAGCGCGTCGACGAACGGCTGGTCGATCTGCAACATCGGCTCGCCGCCCGTGCACACGACGAACTTGTGCGCCGCGCCCTCGGGCCAAAGCGACGCGATCATCGCGACCAGTTCCGCCGGCGTCCGGTACTTGCCGCCGTTTTCGCCGTCGGTGCCGACGAAATCCGTGTCGCAGAAGCGGCACACCGCGTCCGCGCGATCTTCCTCGCGGCCCGACCACAGATTGCAGCCGGCGAAGCGGCAGAACACGGCCGGACGCCCGGCGTTCGCGCCCTCGCCCTGCAACGTGTAGAAGATTTCCTTTACCGCGTACGTCATGACTGCTCTGTAGTCCGTGTGATCTGGCTGTGGTCTGGTTTCGAAATCAGACCGGTTCGATGGTGACCTGCTCGCCCGCGCGATATGCCTCGTAGCCGCGCTTGCGCAGCTTGCACGCCGGGCACTGGCCGCAGCCGAAGCCCCATTCGTGCAGTTCGGAACGCTCGCCGACATAACACGTGTGCGTCTCCACGCGAACCAGTTCGACGAGCGCTTCGCCGCCGAGCGTTTCCGCGAGACGCCAGGTGTCGGCCTTGTCGAGCCACATGAGCGGCGTTTCGAGCGCGTAGCGCGTTTCCATCCCGAGATTCAGCGCGACCTGCAACGCCTTCATGGTGTCGTCGCGGCAATCGGGATACCCGGAGAAATCCGTCTCGCACATGCCGCCGACAAGCACCTTCAGCCCGCGCCGATACGCGAGCGCCGCCGCGATGGTCATGAATAGCAAGTTGCGGCCCGGAACGAAGGTATTCGGCAGGCCGTTGGCGGTCGACTGAATCTCGATCTCGCGGGTCATGGCCGTATCGCTGATCGCGCCGAGCACCGACAAGTCGATCATGTGGTCTTCGCCTAGCCGTTCCGCCCAGTGCGGAAACTCACGCGCGACCGCTGCGCGGAACGCGTCGCGGCATTCCAGTTCGACGCGATGCCGCTGGCCATAATCGAAGCCGAGCGTCTCGACGGTCTTATAGCGTTCGAGCGCCCATGCAAGGCACGTGGCCGAGTCCTGCCCGCCGGAAAACAGCACGAGAGCGCTGTCCTTCGCGTCTATCCGAGTCACCGTGAAAACTCCGTGTATGAGATTGGCGTTGTGCGCCGCATGGCCGGTCGCATGGCCGGTCGATTAACCGGCGTCGCGTTGAACACGCGCGCTGCGGCGATCTGCGAATCCAGTATAGGCCGGTGGCGTTTTGGCGGACGCAGGCGGCCTTTATGCCTCCGATAGCAAGCTGCGAGGCCATTCGCCGATGCTTTTCGGGCATCGAAAAGAAAAGGACTTGCGGTCCGAGGACGAGGCAAGTCCTTAATTCGACGCGGATTTTATCACGCTGAACGATTGTTCGCCGGGGCTGCCGTCAGGCGCTTTGGGCGCATGAGCGCACCGCCCGACGCCGCAAACGAAAAAGCCCGAGAGCGAAAACACTCTCGGGCTTCTTGCATTCTGGTGGCCTGGGGCGGAATCGAACCACCGACACGCGGATTTTCAATCCGCTGCTCTACCAACTGAGCTACCGGGCCAACGAAGAAGTGAGACTATATCAGAGGCAGGCACGGTGCTCAAGCCTTTCACCGAATTTTTCACGCTTTCGTCCGGATCGGCTTGGCCCTTGCCGCTCAAACTTCGCTCTTGTTCTTTCCGAGATCGACGCCGAGCTGCTTCAGTTTCCGGTACAGGTGCGTGCGCTCCAGCCCCGTCTTTTCCGCGACGCGCGTCATGCTGCCGTTCTCGCGCGCGAGGTGATATTCGAAGTACGCGCGCTCGAACGCGTCGCGGGCATCGCGCAGAGGAATGTCGAAGGAAATCGACGCCGTCTGCCCCGCCTGACTCTGCCCCGCGCCGCCCGCGCCTGCATCGCCCGTCGATGCGGTCAGCGCCGAAGCCGTCGGCAACGCCGCCGCGATCGGCACGCCCGACGAGCCCGCGTTGAGCGCGGGCTTGGCCGCCGCCACCGCAGCCGGCGCGGCCGTGCCGTGCGCGAGTCCCTGCTCGACCGCCTTCAAGAGCTTCTGCAGGGCGATGGGCTTTTCCAGGAAGTTGAGCGCGCCGATCTTCGTCGCTTCGACCGCCGTGTCGATAGTCGCGTGGCCCGACATCATGATGACCGGCATCGTGAGCTTGCCCTGCGCGGCCCATTCCTTAAGAAGCGTGACGCCATCGGTATCGGGCATCCAGATGTCGAGCAGGACGAGATCGGGTGTCTGCTGCAAGCGGTATTCGCGCGCATGCTGCGCGTTCTCCGCCACGTCCACCACGTGCCCCTCGTCGCTCAGGATCTCGGAGAGCAGTTCCCGGATCCCCATTTCATCGTCTACCACCAGGATGGTTGCCATTTAAGCTGCCCTTGTCTGCACTGTTGCTTTTGTCGTTCCGTGTTTCGCGGCCGCCGGAGTCGAAGGCGCTGCGCCATCGGCGGCGGTCTCGTCCGCGAGTTGAAGAAACAGAATCGAGATTTGCGCGCCTTCCACCACGTCGCCTGTTTTCGACCGATTGCGAATGTCGATGCGCGCGCCATGCTCGTCGACGATCTTCTTCACCGTTGCAAGTCCCAGACCCGTGCCCTTCGCCTTCGTGGTCACGTAAGGCTCGAACGCCCGCGACAGGATGCGCGCGGGAAAGCCCGCGCCGTTATCCGATACGCTCAGACGAACCGCGACGCGCGCATGACCCGAGGCATCGGGCTCGCCATATTCTACTGTCCTCGTTTCGAGCAGCACGCGCGGCTCCGGCACATCGGCGACGGCGTCCTGCGCGTTCTGCAGCAGGTTGTGGATGACCTGGCGGATCTGCGTCGCGTCGCCCCGGATCACGGGCAGCTTCGCGAGGTCCACCTTGATCGGACTCTTGCCTTCTTCGATGCCGTAAAGCGCCAGCACTTCGCCGACGAGATCGTTCAGTTGCAGATTGCCGAGCACCGCGGGCGGCGTGCGCGCGTATTCGCGGAAGTCGTCGACCATGTGCTTCATCGCCTGCACCTGATTCACGATGGTCGTCGATGCGCGCTTGAGCACTTCGGCGTCCTGCGGCGCGAGCTTGTCGGCGAGCTTCATTTGCAGACGCTCGGCCGAAAGCTGAATGGGCGTCAGCGGATTCTTGATCTCATGCGCGAGACGCCGCGCGACTTCGCCCCACGCCACGGAACGCTGCGCGGAAATGACGTCGGAGATGTCGTCGAACACGACGACATAGCCGGTGGTCTCCGCGTCTTCGGTGTCGCTCTCGGTGGCGCTCAGCAATTGCGTGCCGCGCACGAGCAGCGTCAGCGGATCGTTCTCGCCGGGCACGGTCACGGCGACCTGCTGCTGCCAGTGTCCGCGATCCCCCGTCGGATGCCCGCTGCCGACGGCCGCCGCATCGCGCTCGGCGAACGCCTTCTTGACCATTGCGCCGAATTCGGCGAGCACGTCGATCTGATCGAGCGAATGGCCCTGCAACGCGCGAAACGGCTGCCGGAAGATGCGCTCGGCGCCGCGATTCGCGGTGGTGAGCCGGAACTGCCGGTCGAACACGAACACGCCCGCCGTGAGGTTCGCGAGAATGCTCTCGAGATACGCCTTCGAATGTTCGAGCGCGATGCGGTTGTTCTCGACCGCCGCCCGCGCTTCCGAAAGCTGGCGAGTCATCGCATTGAAGGATTGCGTGAGGAAGCCGAGTTCGTCGCGCGAATTGATCTCGCGTTTGGGCGTGTAGTCGCCCTCGGCCACTTCCTTCGTGCCTTGCGCGAGCAGGAAGAGCGGCCGCGCAAGCTGATTGCCGAGCGCGAGCGCGAGCATCATCGCGATGAACGTGGCGAGAAAGAGCGCGAGCGTCAGCGTGCCGATATACATCTTGCGCAAGCCCGTGCGCCCGAGCCGCTTTTCCTGATACTCGCGATACGCGCGCTGCACGGCGTCGGCGTTGCGCGCGAGTTCCTGACTCACCGGCTGCTCGATCTGCAAGAAGCGGTCGACGTGCTGGAATTCGGTGGTCGTCGTCGGGTCCGGAATCTTCGTGATGACGCGCAGCCGCAGCGCGCCCTTCGGCCCGTTCGACTTCGGATCGCCGTCGATTTCGCCTTCTATCGCGCCGAACGGACGATCCTGCGCTTCCTTCAGCATGGCGCTGGTCGGCTCGTTCGTGGGCAAGAGCGAATAGTAATTCCCCGACGCCTGCGCGATGGTCCGCAGGCCCGCCACGCGCTGCAACGGCCCGCCCGCGTTCAGGTCTTCGCGGTTGTACTGATCGCGCGGACGCTCGAACACGACGGCGTCCTGCACACCGAACTGATCGCGCAGACGCAAGAGCGTCAGCGTGAGGCTCGACGGATCGGCGCTCGCGAGTTGATCGCTCATTTGCCGGCTGCGGTTCTTGAAATCCGCGAGCGACGTTTCGAGCATGCCGCGCCCGAGCGTCAAGCCCGAGGTGAGCGCGGTTTCCACGTTCACATCGAACCACGACTCGATGCTTCGGGACACGAACTGATACGACACCACGTAGATGATCGCGCCCGGCAGCACGCCCACGAGCGCGAAGATCAACGCGAGCTTCGCAAGGAGCCGCGTGCCGAAGCGCCCCTGCCGCACGCGCGACACGATAATCAGCGTCAGGCTGATGACGATCAGCATGAAGATGAGCGCCACCGCCACGTTCGCCGCGTAGAGCCAGCCGTAATAGCGGTCGAAGAACTCGGTATTCGCACTCGCGAGCGCGAGCATCACGAGCAGCAGAACCGCCGTGAGCGCGACTGTGGTGACCAGCAACCGAACCACGAAACTTTTCATGTCCGTGCGGCCGCGTCGAAATCTATTTCGCACGTTCCGCCGCCGTAAAAGTGAACCGCTTCCAATCCGAGGACAGGTTCCAGTCGCGGTTGTTGACCGCGTCGATCTGGAACGGCTTGGGCATCAGCGCGATATCCAACTGCATGCGCACCGATGCGGTGTACGTTTCCCCGCCATGCACCTGATTACGGTCGATCACGTGCCACGACGCCACATGCTTGATGACCGCGAGCGCCTCATTGAGCGATGCAAAGCGCAATTGCAAGCCGCCCGTCGAGACGCGGTATTCGTTCGTGAGCGGCTGAAAGGAGAGCCGAATGCTTTGCGATACGGTGACCGGCTCTTCGTCGAACCAGTACCAGCGCGGCCGTGAAAGCGTGAAGTCGATGGTGAAATAGAGCGGCACGCTGCGATTCACGGCTTCTTCGAGACTGCTGTTGAGATCGAAGTCGAAGTGCGCATCGAGGCTCCAGCCGTTGTTGTCCGCCTGCAAGGACGCGCGCTGCACCGAGATGGTCTCGGCGAAGGCGGGCGCGGCCGGCGTGAAACTCAGCCAGAGCGCCAGCGCAGTCCAGATGACGGCCGCGAGCCGAAGCGGAAAAAAGCGTTTGATCGTCACCGTTTCTGAAAGCGCGCGTAGAAGAATCCGTCGTGATCCGCGAAGGTTTCCGCGTTCAAACTCGACGGCGGACCTGCGTTCTCTGCCTCGCCGGAACCGGCGCGTTCGGCATGTGTACCATCCGGTGACGCTTGAACCGCACCCGCGCTTGCGCGCGCCGCTGTCGGCAACAGTTGCCCCGGCGCGTCCAATCGTACCGCATCTTCATGCGACGCTCCAAACCAGCGGGCCTGTTCTTCGCCCTCCTCCGGGAAGATGGAGCACGTCACGTAGAGCAGTTCGCCGCCTTTCGCGACGAGCGGCCAGAGCGCCGCGAGAATGCGCCGTTGTTCAGCGACGAGCGCGGCGATGTCCGATGCCCGCCGCAGCCAGCGAATGTCCGGATGCCGGCGCACGATGCCCGACGCGGAACACGGCACGTCCGCCAGGATGCGATCGAACGGCGCGCCGTCGAACCACTGCGACGGATCGCCTGCATCGCCCACGCGAATGTCCGCGTGCAGCTTCAGGCGCTCCAGATTCTGCGCGATGCGGCCTGCGCGCGCCGCATCGCTTTCCAGCGCGACGAGTTCGACGTTCGCCAGTTCCAGAATGTGGCCGGTCTTGCCGCCGGGCGCGGCGCACGCGTCGAGCACGCGCATGCCGTCGCGAACATCGAGCCATTGCGCGGCGAGCTGCGCGCCCGCGTCCTGCACGGACACGACGCCGTCCGCGAAGCCGGGAATGCGATCGACCGGCATCGGCGTGTTCAGCCGAACCGCGTGTTGGCCCGCTGCGCGCGCTTCGATGCCTTCGGACTTCAGCACGTCCAAATAGGCGCTCACGCTCATGTGCCGCGCATTGACGCGCAACGTGAGCGGCCCCTGCACGTTGCCCGCCGCGAGAATGCGCTCCCATGCGTCGGGCTGGGCGCGCTTCACAGCGTCGATCCACCATTGCGGATAGTTCCAGGGCGCGACCGGGCTTTGCATCGCTTCGGCGATGAGCGCGTCGCGTTCGCGCAGGAAGTTGCGCAGCACCGCGTTCACGAGCCCCTTCGCGAAGGAAAACTCGCGCCGCGCCGCGATGGAACTCACCGCCTGATCGACCACGGTGAACGGCGCATACGCCGCGTGCGCTTCGTCGTCCGCGAGCAAAGCGAATGCGCACGCGAGCACGTTGCTCACGTGCGGCGGCGGCGCCTTGCGCACGAGCTTGTGCAAGAGCGCATCGGCAAGCGCGAGCCTTCGCATCGTGCGATACGCGATGTCCTGAATCGCGCCACGCGCCGCTGCCTGCTTGCCCGACGCCGCGACCGTCTGGATGGCCGCCGGCAATGCCGAACCGGCCCGCACCGCGCCGACGGCTTGCGCCGCGCCGTCGAGCGCGAACGCGAGCGAATCGGGCGCGAGATGCAGCGCGCTCATGCGAGCGTGCGCGTGCGGCGGGTGCGCGGCGGCGGATCGCCGGGGAGGCTTGTCTGTCATGTCGGAATGGAGTCTTGCGGCTGGCGCGCGCATATCAAACGACGATTGTAACGTGCGCCACAAAGGCAACCGATGGGCCGGGAGCAAAGAAAAAGGCCGCCCGGACATGCCGGAGCGGCCCTATTTGCGACTACCGACGCGACGCGCTTACATGCGCCCGGTCCGCGCCATTTCCATGAGACGCGCGACGCGCTCTTCGGTGGCCGGGTGCGTCGAGAACAGATTGGCGATGCTGCCACCCGACAGCGGATTCATGATCATCATCTGCGCGGTGGCAGGGTGCGCTTCCGCCGCCGGGAACGGCACGCCGGACGCGTAGGCGTGAATCTTCTCCAGCGCGCTCGCGAGCGCGTGCGGATCGCCCGAAATCTGCGCGCCGCCGCGGTCCGCCTCGAATTCGCGCGCACGGGAAATCGCCATCTGGATCATCGCGCCCGCGATAGGCGCGAGAATCGCCACGGCAATGCTCGCGATAGGATTGGCCGGACGGCCTTCCTCGTCGCGGCCGCCGAAGAACATCGCGAAGTTCGCGAGCGCGGAAATCGCACCGGCCATCGTCGCCGAGATGGTCGAGATGAGAATGTCGCGATGCTTCACGTGCGCGAGTTCGTGCGCCATCACGCCGCGCATTTCGCGCTCGGACAGCACGCGCAGGATGCCGGTCGTCGCCGCGACCGCCGCGTGCTCCGGATTGCGGCCGGTAGCGAACGCGTTCGGCGCGTCTTCGTTGATGAGATAGACACGCGGCATCGGCAACTGCGCGCGCGTGGCCAGATCGCGCACCATGCGATAGAACTGCGGCGCGGTGGTTTCGTCGACTTCCTGCGCGTTGTACATGCGCAGGACCATCTTGTCCGAGAACCAGTACGAGAAGAAATTCATGCCGAGCGCCACGACGAGCGCGAGCATCATGCCCTTCGACCCGCCGATCATGCCGCCGATCACGACGAAAAGGGCCGTGATCGCTGCCATCAGCATCGCGGTTTTGACCCAGTTGAACATATGCGGAGCTCCTTCTCCCTAAACACGGTGCGCCATTCGCGCGGTGGTCCCGGCCACGCCGGACGGGACGCTCATTGTAAGCAAAACGTTAGATAGGGGCATCCGCAAAAAATTCAACTATCGGTGCGAGGTGGCCAGTTTGATGCCGAGACCGACGAACGCGCCGCCCACGCCGCGATCCAGCCACTTCTTCACGCCCGGCTTGCCGGAGAAGCGTTCGGTGACGCTGCCCGCGATCCACGCGACGAAGCTGTTCCAGACAGTGCTCATCGCGATGAACACAAGGCCGAGCGTGAGAAACGCGAGCGTCTTGTGCTGGCTGTCGGCTGCGACGAACTGCGGGAAAAACGAGACGAAGAAAAGCACGACCTTCGGGTTGAGCACGTTGGTGACAAAGCCCTGCGTGAAAAGCTGACGCAGCGACTTGGGCGCGCTCCTGGCGCTGGCTTTGGCGGATGCCACGTCGCTCGCGGCCTCGTGTTTCGTGAAGATGAGCCGCACGCCGAGGTAGATCAGATAGATCGCGCCCGCGATCTTGACGACGGTGAACGCCGTCGCGGATGCCGCGAGAATCGCCGTCAGGCCGAACGCGCAGGCAAGCGTGTGCACGACGCAGCCGGCCGAAATGCCGAGCGCCGAGACGATGCCGGCCCCGCGTCCCTGCGCGACGCTGCGCCCGACGATGTACGCGGTGTCTGGCCCCGGCGTGACGTTCAGCAGGAACACGGCGACGACAAAGAAGGCGAAACCTGTGATGCCGAGCATGGCGACCCCGAAAAACGTGAGCGACTTTTTATTCTATGCTGCGCGCGTCGTCGTGAACGGCGAAACGTTGTCCCTTCGACAGAGGCGTTCCCGCCAGGAATTCGCGCGCCGCGAGCCGCTTGCCGCCCGGCTTTTGCAGCTGCGTCAGCTTGAGCGCGCCATAGCCGCAAGCCACGACGATTCCTTCCGCAGAGACGTCCAGAATGACGCCCGGCTGCTGCGCGTGGGCATCGTTGAGCGGCTGCGCCGACCAGATCTTGATCGCCGTGTCGTCCAGCGTGCCTACCGCGCCCGGAAACGGATCGAACGCGCGGACCTGTCGCGCGAGTTCGTCCGCCGGGCGACGCCAGTCGAGCGCCGCCTCGTGTTTCGCGATCTTTTCGGCGTAGGTGGTGCCGTCTTCCGGCTGGGGCGTGGCGGCAAGCGTGCCGTCACGTTCGAGGTCGCGCAGGGCCGCGACGATCAGTTCGGCCCCCATCTGCGCGAGCCGGTCGTGCAGCGTGGCCGTGGTGTCGTCCGGAAGGATGGGCGTGCGGATTTCGCGGATCATCGCGCCGGTGTCCAGACCGGCGTCCATCTGCATGAGCGTGATGCCCGTTTGCGCGTCGCCCGCTTCGATCGCGCGATGGATCGGCGCGGCCCCGCGCCAGCGCGGCAGCAGCGACGCGTGGATATTGATCGCGCCGCGCGGCGGAATATCGAGCACTTCCTGCGGCAGGATCAGGCCGTAAGCCGCCACGACCATTACATCGTGCGGCGTGGCGCGCAACAAATCGATGGCTTGCGCCGCCTCCTCGGGATATTTGCCCGCGCGCCTGAGCGAGGTCGGCTGGGCGACCGGCAGACCGTGCTCGACCGCGAAACGCTTGACCGGACCGGCGGTCAGCTTCATGCCGCGGCCGGCAGGACGGTCGGGCTGCGTGAGAACGAGAGGAACGGGAAAGCCTGCCGCGTGAATGGCCGCGAGCGCGGCGGCGGCAAATTCAGGCGTACCGGCGAAAACGACACGCAGCGATTGAGTCATCGGAGAAAGCGCCGTTCGGCGCGCCTGCAAAAACGTGAATCGTACCGCCGGTCACAGCGCCTTTTCGAGCTTTTTCATCTTCCCGCGGATGCGCGTCTGCTTGAGTTGCGACAGATACTCCACGAATACATGCCCGTCCAGGTGATCGATTTCGTGCTGCACGCACACGGCGAGCAGCCCTTCGCAATCGAGCTCGAACGTCTCGCCCTTCTCATTCAACGCCCTCACGCGAACCCGGTCCGGCCGCTCGACGACGTCGTAAATACCCGGCACGGACAGACAGCCTTCTTCCCAGTCCTTCTTGACCTCGCTCGCCCAGACGATTTCCGGATTGATGAAGACCATCAGTTCGTCGTGCGCGTCCGAAACGTCGATGACGATCACGCGCTCGTGCACGTCCACCTGGGTGGCCGCGAGGCCGACGCCGGGCGCGGCGTACATCGTCTCGGCCATGTCGGCGACGAGCTTGCGGATGCGGTCGTCCACCACGGCGACCGGTTTCGCCACCTTGTTCAGCCGCTTGTCCGGGTAGTTGAGTATCTTGAGCAGAGCCATGATTCGGATTATCTACACGCGCCGCGACGCGGTGAAGTCGGCCATTCGGCCAGGTTGCGGGGGCCTTGCGGCTTGCCGAAGATATGCGGGCGAATCCACGGGATTCAACGCCGCCGGCAAGCGGCAGACAGCGTCGCTACGGACCGGCAGCGCGGCCGGGCGACGGTTCATTATTTGTACGGGATCAAAAATCTTAACATGACGACCGACACCCTGCCGACCGACCCGGCGCCCCTTGCTGAAAGCGCCGCGCCGGCCCCCGAATCCGACGAATTTCGCGCCTGGCTGCGGCTCGCGCACGCGAAGGGCTTGCGCCCGCTCGCGCTGCGCACGCTGCTCGGCGCGTTCGGCGGGCCGCTCGAAGTGCTGTCGGAAAGCTTCGCCGCCCTCGCCCGCGCCACCGACGAAAGCGCGGCGAAAGCCGTGACCGCGCCGCCAGCGGACATCGAAGGCGTCCCCTTCGATGACTATATTGAATGCGTGCGCGACTGGGCGTCCGAGCCCGGCAATCATCTGCTCACGTTGGCGGACGCCGACTATCCGCAGGCGCTCTTGACCCTGCCCGACCCGCCGCCCGTGCTCTACTCGAAAGGACGGCTCGACGTGCTGCAGTCGCGGGCGGTGGCGATCGTCGGCAGCCGGAACGCGACGCCGCAAGGCGCGGAAGACGCGCGGCGCTTCGCCCGGGCGCTTTCGGATGCGGGGCTCGCCGTGGTATCGGGCCTCGCGCTCGGCATCGACGCCGCCGCGCATCGCGGCGCGCTCGACGGCCGCGCGGGAACCATCGCCGTCATCGGCACGGGCGCGGATCTCGTGTATCCGGCTCACAACCACACGCTCGCGCACGAAATCGCCGGCGACGGCGCGATTCTGTCGGAGTGGCCGCTCGGCACGCCTGCGCGGTCCGCGAACTTCCCTCAGCGCAACCGGCTAATCGCGGGATTGTCTAGCGGCGTCCTGATCGTCGAAGCCGCGATGCGCTCGGGCTCGCTCATCACCGCGCGCCTGGCCGCCGAGATCGGACGCGACGTTTTCGCGATTCCCGGATCGATTCACGCGCCGCTGTCCCAAGGCTGTCATCGGCTCATCAAACAGGGCGCGAAGCTCGTCGAAACGCCGGAGGACGTGCTCGAAGAGTTCGGCTTCCCGGCCGCCCAAGCGCCCGCATCGGGCCGGCGCGGCAAGCCGCGAGCGCCGAGCGCGTCGTGGGCGTCCGCCCGCCTGCCTGCCGACGCCCCGACGGACGACGCCGAACGCGTGCTCGCCGCACTCGGTCACGCACCGGCGACGCTTGAAATTCTGGCCGAGCGCACCGATCTCGACGGCGCGGCGCTTCAAGGCGCGCTGCTTCAGCTCGAACTCGCCGGGCTGGCGGCGGCGCTGCCGGGCGGCCGGTACGGGGCGCTCGAACGCTCCTGAGCGCGCCTCGTGCTACATTCGCGAGAAATTGCGCCGCACGGCTTCGCCATAAGAAAGGATTGTCTCCACCCCATGTCCGCGTTCAATCTCGATACCGACGCCGAACAAATCGCCGAACGCCTCGCCGTGCCGGGCACGCTGTTCGTCGCCTGCCTGTGCGCGGAGTGGTGCGGAACGTGCCGGGATTATCGCGAGGGCTTCAATAAGCTGGCTGACGCGCATCCGGACATCTGCTTCGCGTGGATCGACATCGAGAATCAGGCGGACCGCTTCGATGACCTGGACGTTGAGAATTTCCCGACCATTCTGATCGAAGACTCCGTCACGACCCGATTTTTCGGCACGGTGCTGCCGCAGGTCTCGATCGTCGAGCGCATGCTCACGGACCTCACCGCCTTGCCCGACATGACCGGCGCGCCCAAGCTGCGCCCGGCGCTTGCTACGGCGTAGACAAAACGAACCGGCGCGGTCCGATTGCGGCTTCCGAAACGCGCTCGGGCGCCGCTTCGCAGGGCGTCGTTATCGAAACCGCGACGCGCACGGCGCAAACCGTGTGCTATAAAGCGGTCGTTAAAGCGGTCCAAACGGGGCCGCTGCCAGTTCCCAACCATATTGAGTCATGTCCAAAGCCCTGATCATCGCTGAGAAGCCCTCCGTCGCGAACGACATCGCGCGGGCGCTGGGCGGCTTCACCAAGCATGACGAGTACTACGAGAGCGACGACTACGTGCTCTCGTCCGCGGTCGGCCACCTGCTGGAAATTGCCGCGCCGGAGGAATACGACGTCAAGCGCGGCAAATGGAGCTTCGCGAACCTGCCGGTGATTCCGCCGCATTTCGATCTGAATCCCATCGCGAAGAGCGAATCGCGGCTGAAGGTCCTGACCAAGCTCTTGAAGCGCAAGGATATCGACCGGCTCATCAACGCATGCGACGCGGGGCGCGAGGGCGAGCTGATTTTCCGCCTCATCGCGCAGCACGCCAAAGCGAAGCAGCCTATCCAGCGCCTCTGGCTTCAGTCGATGACGCCCGCCGCCATCCGCGAAGGCTTCGCGAATCTGCGCAGCGACGCCGACATGCAGCCGCTCGCGGACGCCGCGCGCTGCCGCTCGGAGGCGGACTGGCTCGTCGGCATCAACGGCACGCGGGCGATGACCGCGTTCAACAGCAAGGGCGGCGGTTTCTTTCTGACGACCGTCGGCCGCGTTCAGACGCCAACATTGTCTATCGTCGTCGAACGTGAAGAGAAGATTCGCCGGTTCGTGCCGCGCGACTATTGGGAAGTGCGCGCGGAATTCATCGCGGCGAAGGGTCTTTACGAAGGCCGCTGGTTCGACCCGAAGTTCAAGCGCGTCGAGAACGATCCCGAGCAGCGCGACTCGCGTCTGTGGAGTCTCGCGGCGGCTGAATCGGTCGTCGCGGCGTGCCGCGGCAAGACCGGCACGGTGACGGAAGAATCCAAGCCGTCCACGCAAATGTCGCCGCTCTTGTTCGATCTGACGAGCCTTCAGCGCGAAGCCAACAGCCGCTTCGGCTTCTCGGCGAAGAACACGCTCGGGCTCGCGCAGGCGCTGTATGAAAAGCACAAGGTCCTGACCTATCCGCGTACGGATTCGCGCGCGCTGCCGGAAGACTATCTGGGCACGGTCAAGGAAACGCTGACCATGCTCAAGGAGAGCAACAACTACTTGCCGTTTGCCAAGCAAGTGCTTGACAAGGGCTGGGTGAAGCCGAACAAGCGCATCTTCGACAATTCGAAGATCAGCGACCACTTCGCCATCATTCCGACGCTGCAAGCGCCCAAGGCGCTGTCCGAGCCCGAGCAGAAGCTGTATGACCTCGTCGTGAAGCGGTTCCTGTCCGTGTTCTTCCCGGCGGCGGAGTATCTGGTCACCACGCGCATCACCGAAGTCTCGGGGCATCACTTCAAGACCGAAGGCAAGGTGCTCGTCGAGCCGGGCTGGTTGCAGGTCTACGGCCGCGAAGCCGCGGGCGAGGAAGGCAATCTCGTGCCGGTGCAGAAGGGCGAAACGGTCGATGTCGAAAAGGTCGAGGCGCATGGGCTCGTGACCAAGCCGCCCGCGCGCTACAACGAGGCGTCGCTGTTGTCGGCGATGGAAGGCGCGGGCAAGCTCGTCGAAGACGAAGAATTGCGCGAGGCGATGGCCGCCAAGGGCCTGGGCACGCCGGCCACGCGCGCCGCCATCATCGAAGGACTGCTCGGCGAGAAGTACATGGTGCGCGAGGGCCGCGAGCTGATTCCGACCGCCAAGGCGTTCCAGTTGATGACGCTCTTGCGCGGGCTCGGCGTCGAGGAGCTGACCGCGCCCGAGTTGACCGGCGAATGGGAGCACAAGCTCTCGCAGATGGAGCGCGGCAACCTGCATCGCGATGCGTTCATGCAGGAAATCGCGCGCATGACGCAGACCATCGTGAAGCGCGCGAAGGAGTACGACTCCGACACGATCCCCGGCGATTACGCGACGCTGGAGACGCCGTGCCCCAATTGCGGCGCACAGGTGAAGGAGAACTACCGGCGCTTTGCCTGCACGAAGTGCGAGTTCTCGATTTCGAAAATTCCGGGCGGGCGTCAGTTCGAGATCCCGGAAGTCGAGGAGCTGCTGCGCGAGAAGACCATCGGTCCGCTGTCGGGTTTCCGCAGCAAGATGGGTCGTCCGTTCTCGGCCATCCTCAAGCTCGCGTTCGACGACGAGATCAAGAACTTCAAACTGGAGTTCGATTTCGGCCAGGACACCGGCGGCGAGGACGGCGAACCGCCCGATTTCTCAGAGCAGACGCCGGTCGGCGCGTGTCCGAAGTGCCAGTCGCGCGTGTTCGAGCACGGCATGAGTTTCGTGTGCGAAAACTCGGTCGCGAATCCGAAGACTTGCGATTTCCGCTCGGGCAAAGTGATCCTTCAGCAAGAGATCGCGCGCGAGCAGATGGAAAAGCTGCTGAACGAAGGCCGCACCGATCTGCTGACGAACTTCAAATCGTCGCGGACGGGGCGCAACTTCAAGGCGTATCTCGTCAAGCAACCGGACGGCAAGATCGGCTTCGAGTTCGAGAAGAAAGAGGCGAAGCCGGGCGCGAAGACAGCGGCGGCGAAGCGCGGCACGACCGCCGATGCGCAGACCGACAACGCGGACGAAGGCGATAGCGACGTCGCCGTAGCCGCGAAGACGACGCGGAAAACGGCCACGAAGACGGTCGCGGCCAAGAAAGCCCCGGCAAAGAAAGCGGCAGCGAAAAAGACGGCGGCGCGTAAAGCGAGTTAATCCCCCGCGCCGGCCTAAAAGCAAGAAAGCCCGCGAAGCGATTCGCGGGCTTTTTTTCGTCCGGTGCGCGCTCGAAGGCGCGCAGCGATCAGAACGGCGACGCCGCCGGCACGCGCCCTCGCGTTCGCGAAGGTTTCGCCAGCTTCGGGCCGAGTTCGCCGTCCATCGAGCGGGAACGCGGCGCGGGCGGCGGCGCTTTGGCTTCATCGGCGTGAGCGTAGTGGGCTTCCGCGCTGCTCGCGGCCGCCGGCTTGCCGATGCCATCGCGAATCCACTGCTCGCCGAGCTGATGATTCGGCGTCTGGCTGAAGTGCTCGACGAGATGATCGATGAACGTGCGCACCTTCGCGGGCAAGTGCCGCCGGCTAGGATACGCGACGTTGATTTCCACTTGCGGCAACTGATAGTCGCCGAGCAGGCGCACCAGTTGATTGCGGTTCATGTCGTTGCCGATCAGATAGCTCGGCAAGATCGCGATGCCCATGCCGAGCAACGCGAACTGCCGCAGCATTTCGGTATTGTTCGCGATGATCACGTTTTGCGGGCGCACGCGCACTTCGCCGTCCGGACCCGTGAACACGCGCTCGTCGCCCCAATACTCGGACGGCAGGCTCAGGCACGGATGCTCCAGCAAATGTTCAGGCCGCGTCGGCGTGCCGTGCTTTTCGAGATATTCGGGCGTCGCGCACACCGTCATGCAGCCCGTCGTCAGGCGTCGCGTCACGACGCTCGCGCTCTTGACCTGCCGCGCAATGACGATGCCGACATCGAACCCTTCTTCCACGAGATCGACCTGGCGGTCCACCAGCGTCACGTCGGGCACGACTTTCGGATAGCGCTGCGCGTACGTCTGCAACACGGGCGCGAGATTGTGCAGGCCGAACACGACCGGCGCGACAATGCGCAGCGACCCCAGCGGCTCGTGATTGCGCGCGACCACCATCTGTTCGACATCTTCGAGCTCATCGAGAATCTGGCGCGCCCGCTCCAGATACACCTGACCGGATTCCGTGAGCGAAAGGCTGCGCGTCGTGCGGTTGAGCAGACGCGTGCCGAGACGACTTTCGAGATCGGCGACGTGGCGCGTCGCCACCGCGTTCGAGATGTCCATCGCGCTTGCGGCCCGGGCAAAACTGCCGAGATCGGCCACGCGAACGAACACCTTCATCGACTGCAAATGATCCATGGGACAACTCCTGCCGCCACGCGGCTATAAATCGTGCTGCAAGGCAATTCAGAATTATCCTAGGACTCGAAGATTCGTGCAGAAGTTGCGGACGCGCCGTCGTTTTTGGAAAAAATCTTTGATAAATGCGTGGGACGGAGAAAGATGACCGTTCGGTCATCTTTTCGAAGGAGGAAGGCGCGCCCGGCAGTGTCAGCCACCGGGCGATGCAACGCAGAGAAGATCAGGCAGCAAGACGCTTTTCCATGTCTGCCTTGGCTTCAGGCAGTGCGTCGGGCAGCCCTTGCTGGAGCTTTGCGAATAACTCGTCGTGCAGGGTGAGTTCGTCGCGCCACGCGGCGTCGTTGACCGAGATGACCTGCTGGAACTGCTCGCGCGTGAAATCGAGCGCGCCCCAGTCGATGTCTTCATAGCGCGGCGAGATGCCGAACGCGTGCTCCTCGCCGCTCGCCGTACCCTCGATGCGTCCGACCATCCAGTTCAGCACGCGCATGTTCTCGCCGAAGCCCGGCCACACGAACTTGCCGTCCTCACCCTTGCGGAACCAATTGACGCAGAAGAACTTCGGCGGCTTCGCGTTCTGCGCCTGCAGGCGCCCGCCCATCTTCAGCCAATGGCCGAAGTAGTCGCTCATGTTGTAGCCGCAGAACGGCAGCATCGCGAACGGATCGCGGCGCACGACGCCCTGCTGGCCCGCAGCGGCCGCCGTGGTTTCCGAGCCCATCGTCGCGGCCATGTAGACGCCTTCGTTCCAGTCGCGCGCCTCGGTCACGAGCGGCACCGTGTTCGAGCGTCGTCCGCCGAAGACGAACGCGTCGATCGGCACGCCGGCCGGGTTCTCCCAGTCCGGATCGATCGACGGACACTGCGACGCCGGCGCCGTGAAGCGCGCGTTCGGATGCGCGGCCTTCGCGCCAGTTTCCTTCGCGATCTGCGGCGTCCAGTCGCGGCCTTGCCAGTCGATCAGATGCGCGGGCGGCGTATCCGTCATGCCTTCCCACCAGACGTCGCCGTCGTCGGTCAGCGCGACGTTCGTGAAGATCACGTTCTCCTTGAGCGTTGCCATCGCGTTGAAGTTGGTCTTTTCGCTCGTGCCCGGCGCGACGCCGAAATAGCCCGCTTCGGGGTTGATCGCGTAGAGACGGCCGTCGCGGCCCGGCTTGATCCACGCGATATCGTCGCCGATGGTCGTCACTTTCCAGCCGTTAAGGTCGGAAGGCGGAATCAGCATCGCGAAGTTGGTCTTCCCGCACGCGGACGGGAACGCCGCCGCGACGTGGTACTTGCGCCCTTGCGGCGACGTGACGCCGAGAATCAGCATGTGCTCGGCGAGCCAGCCCTCGTCGCGGCCCATGGTCGATGCAATGCGCAGCGCGAAACACTTCTTGCCGAGCAGCGCGTTGCCGCCGTAGCCGGAGCCGAAGCTCCAGATCTCGCGCGATTCGGGGAAATGCACGATGTACTTCGTGTCGTTGCAGGGCCACGGCACGTCCTTGCGGCCGTCCGCAAGCGGCGCGCCGACCGAGTGAACGCACGGCACGAACTCGCCGTCGGCGCCGAGCACGTCGTACACCCCGCGGCCCATGCGCGTCATGATCCGCATGTTCGTCACGACGTACGGACTATCCGACAGCTCCACGCCGATATGCGCGATAGGCGAGCCGAGCGGGCCCATCGAAAACGGCACGACGTACATCGTGCGGCCGCGCATCGCGCCGTCGAAGAGGCCGTCGAGCGTCGTGCGCATTTCCTGCGGGTCGATCCAGTTGTTCGTCGGGCCGGCGTCTTCGCGACGCTGCGAGCAGATGAACGTGCGATCCTCGACGCGCGCCACGTCCGACGGATCGGAGCACGCGAGATACGAATTCGGGCGTTTCTCGGGATTGAGCTTCTTCATGGTGCCGGCGGCGACCATCTGTGCGCAGAGCCGGTCGTATTCCTCTTGCGAGCCGTCGCACCAGACGATGCGTTCCGGCTTGGTGAGCGCCGCGACGCGTTGAACCCATTCGATCAGTCTTGCGTGCCGGACATAGGCCGGCGCTTCGACGTCGATGGCATTGTTATTGTTTTGTTCGACTACTGCGGGCTGGTTCATCGAGCTGTCTCCGTTCTTCTGCAATGAAAAACCGTGCGCCCGGACGCTGCGTGCGAGAGGCGTTTCGACGGGACCGCAGGCGCTTCACGTGACAGTGCTCACGCGAACGCGGTCGACCGGCCGAGTGCGGCGTCCTCGGGGCGTGACTCTTGCTGACCTCCCGGCGCTTCTTGCAGTGGCTTGCGCCGCGAAGGAACAAACTGTTAAAAAGAGATACTAAGCGGCCTGTCCCCTTGCTGATTACCGTGTTTTCCGCAATGGGTGCCGCGATTTTCGCTTTTCGGCGCGGACCTTTATCCGCCGCCGATTGAGAGGAATCAAGCGGGAATCAAGCATAACACCGCATGGCAGCGAGACATTGACGCTGCGCATAAAGCACAGGTTTCGGCGGAATAGCACGGATTTATCGGTAATTACCCGAAGTTAATCCGCGCTTCTCTCAATCGCCGGTTAGACGACGCAGCAGGTTTAATGCCCAACAATACGCAATCACACTCCATGAAAATCGCCATTCTCGACGACTACCAGGACGCCGTCCGGAAGCTCGAATGCTTCCATCTGCTCGATGACCATGAGGTGAAGGTCTTCAATAACACGGTGCGCGGGCTCGGACAGTTGGCTAGCAGACTGTCGGAGGTGGACGCGCTGGTGCTCATTCGTGAACGCACCCGCATCAGTTCGCAGCTGCTCGATAAGTGCCCGAAATTGCGCATGATCAGCCAGACCGGCCGCGCGGGCGGCGGCCATATCGACATCGACGCGTGTACGGAGCGCGGAATCGCGGTACTGGAAGGAACCGGTTCACCCGTCGCGCCGGCCGAACTGACGTGGGCGCTCATCATGGCGGCGCAGCGGCGCATTCCGCAGTACGTCGCGAACCTCAAGCAGGGCGCGTGGCAGCAGTCGGGATTGAAGACGTCCGCGCTGCCGCCGAATTTCGGGCTCGGGCAAGTGCTGCGCGGCCAGACGCTCGGCATCTGGGGCTACGGAAAGATCGGCAGGCTCGTGGCCGGCTACGGCAAGGCGTTCGGCATGAACGTGCTCGTCTACGGCCGCGAGCACTCGCAGGAGGCGGCGCGCGAAGACGGCGTGGCGATCGCGGAAAGCCGTGAGATGCTGTTCGAGCAGAGCGACGTGCTGACCGTGCATCTGCGTCTGAACGACGAAACGCGCGCCATCGTCAAAACGGACGATCTCATGCGCATGAAACCCACCGCGCTTTTCGTCAACACGAGCCGCGCCGAACTGCTCGAAGAGAACGCGCTCTTGAATTCGCTGCATCACAACCGGCCGGGCATGGTCGCGGTGGACGTCTACGAAAGCGAGCCGATCCTGCAAGGCTACGGCCTCTTGCGCATGGAAAACGTGATCTGCACGCCGCACATCGGCTACGTGGAGCGCGAAAGCTACGAGCTTTATTTCAGCGCGGCGTTCAAGAACATTCTCGCGTTCGATGCCGGCGATATGTCGAGCGTGGCGAATCCGGAGGCGCTTCAGCACGCGCGCCGCCGTTGACGTTCAGAGCGTCGACACGTCGATAGCGGGCTCGCAGCGCACCGGGAAATTGACCGAGTTCGCGATGAAACAGTACCGGTGCGCCTCTTCATGCAGCCGCGCGGCGAGCGCCGCGTCGCCGCCCGCGCCGATGGTCACCTTCGGGCGCAGCAGCACATCGACGAAGCGCCCGCTTCCGCCGCGCTCTTCCTGCATCGTGCCGATGGCTTCATCGACATAGCCCGTGACGACGACCTTGTTCGTCGCGCAAAGGTGCAGATACCAGAGCATGTGGCACGACGAGAGCGACGCCACGAACAACTCCTCCGGATTGTGACGCGCGGCGTCGCCGCGAAACGCCGGATCGCTCGATGCCTCGATCGCGGGCTTCTTGCCGACGCGCACGAGATGATCGCGCGAGTACGCGTCGTAGGCGGACGTGCCGGAGCCTAGATCGCCGGTCCACGCGACGGTCAGTTCATAGCGATGCAGCTTCGACACGGCATGCCTCCAAAGAGACTCAGGCGAGATGCGACGCGGTTTCCAGAAGACGCGGCAGGCGTTCGAGGAAGTCTTCGCCGTCCGCGCGGCCCAGGTCGTAAGCATGCTCCATCTGCGACGGGCTCGTATAGTCCCAGCTCGAAATCGGCACCTTGCGCGACGGCTGCACGTAAAGACGCCGCTGCTCGCCGTACGGCACGACGAACATGCGCTCGCGCGGATACAGCCGCGTGACCATCACGAGCACCATGCCCGGCGACGCGTCGAGCGCGGAAACAGGCACGTTGTCGACCATGCCGCCGTCGAGCACCGGACGCCCGTTGCGTCGCAAAATCGGCGTGAAAGGCGGCGTGCTCGACGATTGCAGAATGAGGTCGGCCAGGTCTTCGATCGTCGCGCATTCCTGCGCCGTCACGAACTCGGGATGGAAGCCGAGCGCCTGACCGAGCGTCGGATGCAGCGTCTTGCGCACGTATTTTTCGATGTTATAGGCGATCAGGCCCGCCGCCACGGCGCTGCGCGCGCCGAGCCAGCGCGGCAGATGCGACACGCCGATGCGAATCTCTGGCGCCGATGCCAGTTCGTCGAAACGATCTGCGAAGATATCGAGCAGCGCCTGGCGGTAGATGCGGTAGTGCGGAAACACGGACTGGCCGCGCAGCAGATTGCCCCAGTAGGCGTTTCGCGTGTTGTCGCGCAAAACGTCCGCGTAATAGTGCATGACCCAGCGCGCATCGTTGGTGTAGAGCATGCAGGCGGTGGCCGCGCCCGCCGAAATGCCCGCGATGATCCGCGGCCGCAGGTCCAGCTCCGGCTGCACGACGTTCCAGAACCCGGCTTGCCACCAGCAGCGGTTGCCCCCGCCGGCGAATACGACTTGATCGAACATTGCTTACTGGTCTTTGTTGATGAGCGCGTAGGTGGTTGTGGCGTGGGCGGCGAGTTCGCCTTTGTCGTCGTGCATGTCGATTTCGCCGAAGACGAGATTGCGTCCACGCCGCATCACGCGGGCCGTGACAAGCACGTCGCCAGACTTCACCGGTCGCATGAACGTGGTGTTGAGCGAGACGGTGGTCATCGGCGAGAAAGCGCCCATGACGTGCGATATGGCGACGACCATCGCGGTATCCGCGGCGGCCATGAACACCTGACCGCAGATGACGCCGCCCGCGTGACGCAGATGATCGGAGTACGGCAGACGCAGCGTGACGGAGTCGGTCCCGATGGCTTCGGGCGCGAGCGACAGTTCGCGGACCCACGGCGCGAGGATGCTGTCCAGCAACGCGCGGATGGCGGCTTCGTCCATGTCTTCCTGTTCCGTGATGAGTTGACGAATCGAACGATGGTTCGGCGATGCAGCATGATAACGGCTGTTGGGTCGCGCGCTGTTCGGCGCGTGGGCCGTTGCGGCGTCGGATTTTCGCGCAGAGGGCTTGCGCTTTTCGAAATATTGCCGCTATAATTTCGCTTCTGTTGGGGCGTTAGCTCAGTTGGTAGAGCAGCGGACTCTTAATCCGTAGGTCGAGTGTTCGAGTCACTCACGCCCCACCAAGGAATTCCGAGGCCCGGTCAGCGAAAGCTGACCGGGCTTTTTGCTTCGTATCAGACCACCTCCGCGCCCCGCTTCACCAAAAGCTCCCGCAGCACCGACCGGTGACACCGCGCCTCATCCTCGCAGTAGCACCCGACCGACAAATTCGTCGTATGCGACAGCGCCGCGAGCAGATCGAGCGACCTGCTCGCCTCCGGCGTCGCCATCTCCGCTTTGTATTTCCGCACGAAGGCGCTCCACTCCTTCTCCGTCTGCGCGCTCAGCGCCTCAGCCACCCGTTCCGCCGATGGCGCCAGATTCGGGTACCACACATCATAGAAATTGCGGCTCGCGAACTCGGCCTTCGGCACGCCGCGCGGCGGCCGGCGAACGGTGCCGATGCGCAAGCCCTCGTTGTCGGCGCGCGGTGAGCCGAGCCGCACGATTCGAATCGCCATACTCCGTCTCCTTGTTGTGGTCGTCACAGCATAATCGCCGCCGACGCGTTCGAGCGCGATCCGCCGCGTTCCCGTATCGTTTCGGATTATTCTTCGTCCGCTTACTTCCGGAACACGACGTGCCCGCCGATCCCGCCCAATCCGCACCCCGCGACCCCGATGCACCGATGACTCCTCGCGAGCGACGCGGCATGGCCGCCATTCTGCTCGCCGTCGCGCTGGCGACACTCGATACCGCCATCGCGAATACCGCGCTGCCCGCGATCGCCGCCGACCTCGGCTCGACGCCCGCGGCCTCCGTGTGGATCATCAACGCGTACCAGCTCGCGATGGTCGCCACGCTGCTGCCGTTCGCGGCGCTTGGGGGCATCGTCGGGCATCGGCGCGTTTATCTGGGCGGCCTCGTCGTGTTCACGATTGCATCCGCGATATGCGCGTTCTCGTGGTCGCTGCCGACGCTCGTCGCCGCGCGCCTGCTGCAAGGGCTCGGCGCGAGCGCCATCATGAGCGTCAATACGGCGCTCATCAGCGCGCTGTTTCCGCTGCACCGGCTCGGGCGCGGCGTCGGACTGAACGCGCTGATCGTCGGCATGTCGTTCGCCATCGGGCCGACAGTCGCGTCCATCGTGCTGTCGCTCGGAACGTGGCCGTGGCTCTTCGCGGTGAATCTGCCGGTCGGCGTGCTCGCGCTTCTCATCGCGTGGCCCGCGCTGCCGCAGACGAAGCGCAGCGCGCACGGCTTCGATCGCGTGGCGGCGGCGCTCAACGTCGTCACGTTCGCGTCGCTCATCTTCGCGCTCGGCGAAGCGGCGCAGCGCGCGCCGTCGCGCACGGTGCTCGCGGCGCTGGCCGTTGCGCTCGTCGCGGGCGCGCTGATGCTTCGGCGTGAGCACGGACATCCCGCGCCGATGCTGCCCGTCGATCTCTTCCGACGCCCGATGTTCGCGCTTTCGACGATGACCGCCGTCTGCTCGTTCGCCGCGCAAGGACTCGCGTTCGTGTCGCTGCCGTTTTACTTCGAGACGGTGCTCGGCCGCACGCAGGTGGAAACCGGCTTTCTGATGACGCCGTGGTCGGTGCTCGTCGCGTTGATGGCGCCCATCGCGGGGCGTTTGTCCGACCGCTATCCGCCGGGTCTGCTCGGCGGCATCGGGCTCGCCATTCTGTGCGCGGGCATGGTGTCGCTCGCAGCGCTGCCCGCCAATCCGCATGCGCTGGATATTTGCATCCGCATGTCGATTTGCGGTGCGGGCTTCGGCTTCTTTCAGTCGCCGAATCTGAAGGCGTTCATGGCCAGCGCGCCGCGCGAGCGAAGCGGCGGCGCGAGCGGCGTCGTGGCAACGGCGCGGCTCGTCGGGCAGGCGACGGGCGCGGCGCTCGTGGCACTGTGCTTCGGCATTGCGGGAAAGCACGGTCCGGCGCTCGCGCTTTCGCTGGGCGCGGGGTTTGCAGGGGCGGCGAGCGTCGCGAGTGGGTTAAGGCTGGTGACGCGTGATGCCGGCTCGGCGGCGGGGATGGCGCGGGAGTGATTCGAAGGCGCTTCGCGACGGGCCATGGCGCGAAAATGAATCGACGACGCTCGCATTCGCCCCTCGCGACGCACAACACCGGGGCGCGAGTCGGCGGGCAGACAGCAGTGAGTCAAACCTCGACGCTCAAATCCGCCGCACCTTCACCTTGCGCCCCTTCAGCTTCCCGGCGCCGAGCCTGCGGATGGCGTCATCGGCGATGCCGCGCTCCACCGCCACGTAAGTCACCATATCCATCACGTTGATCTTGCCGATCTGCGCGCCGTCGAACCCCGCTTCGCCGGTCAGCGCCCCGAGCACGTCGCCCGGGCGGATCTTGTCCTTGCGTCCGCCGAGAATTTGCAACGTGGCCATCGGCGGCTTCAGATGCCCCGGTTCCGCCGACGTCAGTTCCGACAGCGGATGCCACTCCACTTCCGCGCGCTGCGCTTCTTCGATTGCGCCCACGCGCCCCATTTCGTCCATGCTCGCGAGCGACAGCGCCCAGCCCTCCTCGCCCGCGCGCCCCGTGCGGCCGATGCGATGCACATGCACTTCCGGGTCCGGCGTCACGTCGACGTTGATGACCGCTTCCAGTTGTGCGATGTCGAGCCCGCGCGCCGCCACGTCGGTCGCGACGAGCACGGAGCAACTGCGATTGGCGAACTGCACGAGCACCTGATCGCGTTCGCGCTGTTCCAGCTCACCATGCAGCGTGAGCGCCTCGAAGCCTTGCGCGCGCAGCACGTCGAGCAAGTCGCGGCATTGCTGCTTGGTATTGCAGAACGCGAGCGTGCTCACCGGACGATAGTGATCCAGCAACAGCCCGACAGCGTGCAGCCGCTCGTGGTCTTCCACCTGATAGAACCGCTGCTTGATCTTGGCATTGCTGTGCTGCTCGGTGAGCTTGATTTCGCGCGGATTGCGCAGAAACTGCTGGCTCAGTTTTGCGATGCCTTCGGGATACGTCGCGGAAAAGAGCAGCGTCTGCCGGTCCTTCGGGCACTGCCGCGCGACGGACGCGATATCGTCGAAGAAGCCCATGTCGAGCATGCGATCGGCTTCATCGAGAACGAGCGTGTGGACCCCGGCGAGCGAAAGCGTTTCGCGCTGCAGATGATCCATGATGCGCCCCGGCGTTCCCACGACGATATGCGCGCCGTGCTCGAGACTCGCGATCTGCGGACGCATGGGCGTTCCGCCGCACAGCGTCAGCACCTTCACGTTTTCTTCCGCGCGCGCGAGGCGGCGGATTTCCTGCGTGACTTGATCGGCGAGCTCGCGCGTCGGACAGAGCACGAGCGCCTGCACGGCGAACTGCTTCGCGTCGAGCCGCGCGAGCAGCGGCAAAGTGAAGGCGGCGGTCTTGCCGCTGCCGGTTTTTGCCTGCGCGATGAGGTCGTGCCCGGCGAGCGCATGCGGCAGGCTGGCGGCCTGAATCGGCGTCATCGACGTGTAGCCGAGTTGTTGCAGGTTCGCCTGCATCGCCGGGGAAAGCGGCAGGTTGGCGAAGGAGGTGTCGGTAGTCATGGCGTTAATGCGAGCCTCGCGGCGGGATGTCGCTGACTTGTTCGTAGGAGACGGCGCCCTCGGGCGACTCGTGGCGCGTCACGTAGTTGCGCGCGCCGCACATCGGGCAGCGGAACAGCAGACCTTGGCCTTCGTTTTTGATGACGACGTCCGAGGGCTGCCATTCTGCTTGGCAGGACTGGTTTCGGCAGGTGAACATGGGGGAAGTTCTCTTGATTGCGATCCGCGCGGGGTGCGCCCGCGGAAGATGGATTGGCTCGAAGGCGAAGTGTACGCGGGTTGGGGCGGGGCCTTCGGGGATTAGAGGGGGCGCGGTTGTCCGCGGAAGACTTGGGTGCGATGCCAGGCGACGAACTGGCTCGACGGGTGATGTTCCGCTCTGACCGGCGCGTTCAGCCGACTGCCGTGATGCCGCAGCAGCGTGTGTTCGAACTGCTCGGTGCCGTGCGCTTCTTCGGAGACCAGCACGCGCCGTTCATCGCCGAGCGTGAAAGCGCCGATATCGAAGAGCTTGTGATGCAGGCAACACAGCGCGATACCGTTTTCGACCACATCTGGGCCTTCGAACTGAAACCATTTGATGTGCGCGGCTTCGAGGCCGATCGTGCGGTTGCTGATGCGCATGTCGAAGTTGCACAGCGCGCAGCGGTATTGATACGCCCTGAGCACGTCGTCGCGAAAGTCGGGACTGCGACGCGCTTTGGCTGTCAGCGGCGCGTGGAGCGTGAGGCCGACGGCGGCGAGAATGTCGTCGTGCATGCTGTCGGGGAAATGCGCGTCGAGCAATGCACGGGCGACGTCGCTGATTGCTTGCGGATCGCTGTCGAAGGCACGTTGAACGTCATCGGAGAAGCGGCCGGTCGCCTCGATGCTGCGCAGCTGCGTCTTTGTCAATACCGCGTTGGACGCAAGCGCACCCGCCGAGCCGTGCGCGGCGACCCGCCAGACGTCGTCGCTTTGTAGACGAAGAAACGGCATCTCCGGATACAGCGTGCGCCGCCAAGGGCCGAACTCGCGCAACAGTTCGTTCAGCTTGCTTTCGCACTGATTGAATGGCACCTCGCGGACTCCGCGGCTGTACAAGCCGAGCGCAAGCAATGCCAGTAATGGCTTGTGAGGCGCGCGCTCGTCACCGCGTTGCCAGACCTTCAACGCCTCGAAGCGTTGAAGGATGTCGGGCGGGTGACGGCGCTGCATGCTGCTTGATTCAGACGCGGGCGACGGGGCTGGCCCCGCCCCCCTCAAACATCAATATTCCCCGCCCGCAACGCATTGCTCTCGATAAACGCCCGACGCGGCTCCACATCATCGCCCATGAGCGTCGTAAAGATGCCATCCGCCGCGATCGCGTCTTCGATCTGCACGCGCAGCAGACGCCGCACGTTCGGATCCATCGTCGTTTCCCAAAGCTGCTCGGGATTCATCTCCCCGAGCCCCTTATAGCGCTGCTTCGACACGTTGCGCTCCGCGTCCGCGATCAGCCACTTCATCGCGCTCTTGAAGTCCGACACGGCCATCGACCGTTCGCCGCGCTTGATCAACGCGCCTTCGCCGATCAAGCCCTTGAACGTATCCGCCGTCGAAACCAGTTGCTTATAGTCAGCGGTCAATTGCAGGTCCTCGTCGAACACCGATACCTTCACGTTGCCGTGATGGCGCCGCTTGATGTGCAGCGAGCGCACTTCGCGCACCTGATCGTAGGCCGTCTCCACCGTCACTTCCGGCTTCAGCGGATCGGCACGCAGCCGCGCCTCAAGCGCCTTCGCCGATGCAGTCGCCGCTTCTTCCGTCGTCAGGTCGATCACGACACCATCCATCACGGCTTCGAGCGCGGCCGCGTCGTAGATGCGGCTGATGCGATCCACCACCGCCTGCGCCAGCAGATACGCACGCGCCAGTTCGCCGAGCGCATCGCCCGAAATCGGGTCCGCGCCTTCGCTCGGAATCAGTTCGGAACCCTGTAGCGCGAGCTTCAGCATGTGCTGGTTAAGCTCGTGCGCGTCCTTCATATACCGTTCGTCCTTGCCCGCCTTGATCTTGTAGAGCGGCGGCTGCGCGATGTAGATATACCCGCGCTCGACGATCTCCGGCATCTGCCGGTAGAAGAACGTCAGCAAGAGCGTGCGGATGTGCGCGCCGTCCACGTCCGCATCGGTCATGATGATGATGCGGTGATAGCGCAGCTTGTCGAGGTTGTAATCGTCCTTGCCGATGCCGCAGCCAAGCGCCGTCACGAGCGTCACGATCTGCTCCGACGAGATCAGCTTGTCGAAGCGCGCCTTCTCCACGTTCAGCACCTTGCCGCGCAGCGGAAGAATTGCCTGGAACTTGCGGTCGCGTCCCTGCTTGGCCGACCCGCCCGCCGAGTCGCCCTCGACGATATAGATCTCCGACTTCGACGGGTCCTTCTCCTGACAGTCTGCGAGCTTGCCCGGCAGGCCGATGCCATCGAGCACGCCCTTGCGCCGCGTCATCTCGCGCGCCTTGCGGGCCGCATCGCGCGCGCGCGCGGCATCGACGATCTTGCTCGTGATGATCTTCGCGTCGTTCGGCGTTTCCTGCAGATAATCTTCCAGCGCCTTCGCGACGATTTCCTCGACCGGCGCGCGCACTTCGGACGACACCAGCTTGTCCTTCGTCTGCGAACTGAACTTCGGCTCCGGCACTTTCACCGACAGCACGCACGACAAGCCTTCGCGCATGTCGTCGCCGGTGGTCTCCACCTTCGCCTTCTTCGCGATGTCGTTGTCCGTAATGTACTTGTTGATGACGCGCGTCATCGCGGCGCGCAGGCCGGTCAGGTGCGTGCCGCCGTCGCGCTGCGGAATGTTGTTCGTGAAGCAGAGCACGCTTTCGTTGAAGCTGTCGTTCCACTGCATGGCCACTTCGACGGTCACGTTCTCGCGCTCGCCGGTCGCGTGAAACACGGTCGGATGCAGCACCTGCTTCTGCTTGTTGATGTATTCGACGAAGCCCTTCACGCCGCCCGCGAACGCGAAGTCGTCTTCCTTGCCGGTGCGCAGGTCCGTCAGGCGGATGCGCACGCCGTTGTTCAGGAAGGACAGCTCGCGCATGCGCTTGGCGAGAATGTCGTAGTGGAATTCGACATTGCCGAAGATCGTCGCATCCGCAAGGAAGTGGACTTCCGTGCCGCGCTTTTCGGTGTCGCCGACCACAGGCATCGGCGAATACTGCACGCCGTCTTCCTCGACGATCTCGCGGTTCTGCACCACGCCGCGCGCGAATTCCATGAAGTGCTTCTTGCCGTCGCGGCGCACCGTGAGGCGCAGCCATTCCGACAGCGCGTTCACGCACGAGACGCCCACGCCGTGCAGGCCGCCCGACACCTTGTAGCTGTTCTGGTCGAACTTGCCGCCCGCGTGCAGTTCCGTCATCACGATCTCCGCGGCGCTGCGCTTCGGGTCGTGCTTGTCGTCGCGCTTCAGGCCCGTGGGCACGCCGCGGCCGTTGTCCGTCACGGAGATGGAGTTGTCCGCGTGAATCGTCACGTGGATGTCGTCGCAGTAGCCGGCCAGCGCCTCGTCGATGGAGTTGTCCAGCACTTCGAACACGAGGTGATGCAGACCGGTGCCATCCGACGTATCGCCGATATACATGCCCGGACGCTTGCGCACCGCCTCCAGCCCTTCGAGGATCTGAATGGAGGATGCGCCGTAGCTGTTGTCGGGTTGCGAATGTGTGTTTTCAGTCATGGATTTCTTCCGGTTCTGCGTCACTGCTTCGACACTACTTCGATAACTGCTCGTAAATGCTCGAACTTTTCAAAACACCTTAAAAACGCCAAAGGGGCGCGCCGCCCCTTGGAGTGTGATCGGTGTCGTACGCGTCAGATGCGCATCGGCATCACCACGTATTTGAATTCCTCGTTCTCCGGAATGGTGATCAGCGCGCTGGAATTCGCGTCGCCGAGCGCCACCTGGAGCGTATCGACCTTCAGATTCGCGAGCACGTCGAGCAGATACGTGACGTTGAATCCGATATCGACGGTATCGCCCTGATACGCGATTTCGAGTTCTTCCTGCGCTTCTTCCTGGTCCGCGTTCGTGGACATGATCTTGAGCTGGCCCGGTTCGACGAGGCAGCGCACGCCCTTGAATTTATCGGACGTGAGAATGGCCGCGCGCTGGAGGGACCGCTGCAATTCTTCGCGGCCGATCTCGAACGTGTTCTTGTGCGACTTCGGAATCACGCGCTGGAAGTCGGGGAACTTGCCTTCGACCAGCTTCGACACCAGTTCCACCTGACCGAACGTGAACTTCACCTGCGTCGCGGCGATGTCGATCTTCAGCGTGTCGTCGATGTCTTCCAGCAGGCGCTGCAATTCGAGAATGGTCTTGCGCGGAATGATGACTTCCTGACGCGGGAACGCGCCTTCGATCTTCATGGACGAGAACGCGAGGCGGTGGCCGTCAGTGGCGACTGCCATCAGCTGATCGCCGTCCACTACCAGCAGCATGCCGTTCAGGTAGTAGCGGATGTCCTGCTGGGCCATCGCGAAATACACCATGCCGAGCAGCTGGCGGAACGTCTTTTGGGGAACCGACAGGCTCGCGCCGAAGTCAGTAGCCTGGTTGACCGTGGGGAACTCGTCCGCGGCGAGCGTCTGCAAGTTGAAGCGGCTCTTGCCCGAGCGCACGGTGAGGCGCTTGTCGGAGAGGTCGAGCGCGACTTCGCCGGCGGGCATGGCGCGCAGGATGTCGAGCAGCTTGCGCGCGGCGACGGTGGTGGCGACCTGATCGCCGCCGACGCCGAAATCGGCGCGGGTGGTGATCTGGAGTTCGAGGTCCGTCGAAAGGAACGACACGTCCGCGCCGTTCTTGGTGATGAGCAGATTGGCGAGGATCGGCAACGTATGGCGGCGTTCTACGATACCGCTCACGGTTTGCAGCGGCCTTAGAAGATTATCTCGTTCGGTCTTGACCAGTTGCATAGAGTTCCTTCATTGATGTGACGGCCTGTCCGGGCGGTTCGCCACCGTAGCGCCACCGTTCGCCCGCCGGACAACCTCGTAACACGCGTTGCCGGCCCCCCGCCGGTCACTCGCGAAAGCTTGCGCTTCAGAACCGTCCAGGCCAGCGGACGGCAAACCTGTATTGTGCCTGAAAACAGCACGGCTCCCTAGAAATTGGGGGCGTTTTCGCCAATAAACAGGCCCGCACGCGCAACAATCGACGCCTGCCGCCGCGCGCCGCCCGGCGGCTCTCGTCAGCCCTTCAGCGTCTGTTCCAGCACGTGCAGTTCGTGGTTCAGCTGCGCGTCGTTGCCGCGCTCGGCGGCAATCTTGCGCACTGCGTGCAGCACGGTCGTGTGGTCGCGGCCGCCGAACAGTTCGCCGATTTCCGGCAGGCTTTTCTGCGTCAGTTCCTTCGCCAGATACATGGCGATCTGACGCGGGCGCGCGATATTGGCCGGCCGCTTTTTCGAATACATGTCGGCGACCTTGATGTTGTAGAAATCCGCGACCGTCTTCTGGATGTTCTCGACCGAGATTTGCCGGTTCTGCACCGTCAACAGGTCTTTGAGCGCCTCTTTGGTCAGCTCGATGGTGATGTCGCGGCCATGGAATTTCGAGTACGCCAGAATCTTGCGCAGCGCGCCTTCGAGTTCGCGCACGTTCGAGCGCAAATGCTTCGCGACGAAGAACGCCACGTCTTCCGACAGGCTCACGCCTTCGGAAATCGCCTTGCGCATCAGAATGGCGACGCGCATCTCCAGTTCCGGCGGCTCGATGGCGACCGTCAAACCGGAGTCGAAGCGCGAGATCAGGCGATCGTCGATGCCGGAGATTTCCTTCGGATACGTGTCGCTCGTGATGATGACCTGTGCCTTGTTGGCGACGAGCGCCTCGAACGCATAGAAGAATTCTTCCTGCGTGCGCGACTTGCCGGAGAAGAACTGAATATCGTCGATCAGCAGCAGGTCGAGCGAGTGGTAATAACGCTTGAAGTCGTCGAACGCCTTGCGCTGGTAGGCCTTCACCACGTCGGACACGTACTGTTCCGCATGAATGTAGCGGATGCGCGCGCCGGCCTTGTCCATCAGCAGTTGATTGCCGATGGCGTGAATCAGGTGCGTCTTGCCGAGGCCCACGCCGCCATACAGAAAGAGCGGGTTGTACGAGATGCCCGGATTGTCCGCGACCTGAATGGCCGCCGCGCGGGCAAGCTGATTCGCCTTACCGGTCACGAAGTTGTCGAACGTGAGCACCGGATTCAGCTTCGAACGTTCGTAGGCGGAATCGGTTTCACCGCCCGCCGAGGGCGGGCCGCCCGGCCGCCACGTGCGCCGCCCAGCGGCGGCTTCGTTGGCGTCGAGGCTCGGAAGGTCGAGGTCGACCTGTTCTTCCTGCGTGGCCTGCGCCTGCTGCGCGGCTTCGGCCGCGAGCGCGTTGACGTGCGCCGTCGCGTTCGCGTGCGCCACCACCGAAGGCGCGGCGGGCGCGGCGGCCGGCGCGGGCGGACGCGGCGGCGTCACGCTCACGCGCGGCGCGGCGTTCGGCGCGCCGCCGACAGCGCTGCGGGCGGTCGCTTTCGGATCGAGAACGAATTGCACGTCGATGGGCGCGCTGAAAAACTCGCGCGCCACGTCGGCGATGCGTCCGGAAAACTGGCTCTTCACCCAGTCGAGCTTGAAGCGGTTCGGCGCGGCGATGCGCAGCGTGCTCGCGTCGGCATCGAAGTCGACCGGGGTCAGCGGCTTGATCCACGTGACGTACTGCTGAGGCGTGAGCTCGCGCTCCAGCAGTGCGGAACAGTGTTCCCAGAAATCGTTCAT